>CAWCOX010000004.1:0-724190 GCA_963797235.1 uncultured delta proteobacterium | reverse complement strand
ACCATCAATAGGCAGTGAAGAACTTGAGGAAGTAAAGAAAGTTTTTGAAACTGGTTGGCTTGGCTTGGGGTCGACTGTTTATGAATTCGAAACTGTTTTGAAAGAGTATTTACCTGCAAAAAATGTTATTGCCGTAAATACCGGAACCACGGCCATTCATATCGCGCTGGATGCCTTTGGTATTGCCGAATCCGATGAGGTCATTGTTCCATCGCTGACCTTCTGTGCTTCTATTCAGGCCATAACTGCTCTGCGGGCCATTCCAGTATTCTGTGAAGTTGAGCCTGACACATTGAATATTGACGTTAAAGATGTAAGGAAAAAAATTAGTCCCAGAACAAAAGGTATCATGCCCGTACATTATTGTGGGAATGCCTGTGATATGGATAGTCTTTTGGATATCGGTAGAGAATACCAAATCCCAATTATTGAAGATGCTGCGCATGCTTTTAGTTCATTTCACCAGGGCAAGAAGATAGGAAGTTTTGGGGATGTCACCTGCTTTAGCTTTGACCCCATCAAAAATATTACCTGCGGTGAAGGTGGAGCGGTGGTGCTCTCTGATGATACTATTGCAGAAGAAATTCGTCGAAAAAGGATTTTGGGAATAGATAAGGATACCTGGCACCGCTATAAAAATGAAAGAAGCTGGTTTTATGAAGTTACCACACAAGGATACCGTTATCACATGAGCAATGTAAATGCTGCAATCGGGCTTGCTCAATTAAGAAAAATTGATAAATTTATTGAAAAGAGAAAAAAGATTGTCCAATCTTACAATGAAGCCTTTGCTAATTTAGCAGGGAATTAAAATCCTTAACTGGAATCTAAATGAAACTACTCCTTTTACATATATAATAAGAGTTCTTGACGACAAACGTGAGACTATCATTGATTTTTTGAACGAGAAGGGGGTAGGAACCGGGATCCATTATATTCCAAACCACATCCAACCATACTTTGCTCAATACGCTCACCCGCTGCCCGTAACTGAAACAATCTGGAAAGAAATATTAACGCTCCCTTTGTATTACGACATGACTGAGCGCGATGTCGATTTAGTGATTCAATCGGTGACTGCCTTTTTTCAACATTAATTTGTTTGGAATTAACGATGAAACTGCCAAAAGTAAGTATTAATCTATGTTGCTATAATTCCGAGAAGAATCTCCGAGAAACGCTTGAGAGTATAGTCAAACAGACCTATAAAGACTGGGAACTTATAATAATTAACGACGGTTCGTCAGACTCTACAGAATCCATCATCTATGAATATGTCAATCAAGGATTCCCGATAACTTATCATTACCAGGAAAACAAGGGGCTTGGGTATTCACGAAACGAGGCCCTGAGCCGATCTCAGGGAGAATACATTGCCTTCATTGATCATGATGATATCTGGGTGGCAGGTAAATTAAACAGGCAAGTTGCATTTCTAGACCAAAATCCGGAAGTTGACTTTTTATATAGCAATTTCTTTATGCTGGATGAAGGAAAAAATAAACAATATTTGGCCTTTAAAAACCCTGCAACCAAGCGGTTTTGTTTTTGAGCAGTTTTTATATCGCTATACCGTCGGAGTCTTAACGGTGTTAATTAGGAAAAAAGCTTTCAGCAAGTTAAAAGGAGTTTTTGACGACAAATTAAAATTGGCGGAAGAATATGATGTATTCATGCGCATTCTTCATGATGCTAAAGCTTACTATATGGCGGAACCCCTGGCCGTTTATCGTATCCATCCCAATATGGCAAGCCTTCGCTTTATAGAAAACTATCCAGTTGAAATTGTCTATGTTTCTGAAAAATTAAAACAATTAGACAAGGATAACCCCCAAAAATATGCCAAAGCTTTTAAAGATCAACAGATACAATTGGAGTATATGAAAGCGAAAACTAAAATGGCTCACGGTGATTTTAAAGAAGCCCGTGAACATTTGACCAGAAATAAATTATTTAGTCCCAACCATTTTTTTCTATATTGTGCAACATATTTACCGCGGTCCTTATGGTTTTTTTTACGGCCATTTTGGGAGAAAGGCACTTTCCGGCAACTTCCTTAATTTGAAACCGGGCGGAGCACACGATAACCGGTGAATAATTGTTGGTTAACCACGAAGTCAGGCCCGCAGCAGAGGCGCTCCGAATCGTCAATCGAGCCGGACCTGCCAAAGCAGCATGGCGTTGGAAGGGAATATTTTCTCTTACCAACCGATAAACAACCATCCTGATGGAAGCAAATACTACCTCTATCAGACTACCAGCCCTGCTGGTTTACCTTTTTCGGCACATCAGCCGTCGCCGGCGGTTTCAGTTCATATTGCTGCTCGGCTTGACGCTGGCCAGTTCCGTGGCGGAGGTCGTTAGTTTAGGCGCCGTCTTGCCTTTTATCGGTATTCTCACAGAGCCGGAAAAGGTGTTTAACTCCCCGGTGATGGGGGCCGTGGTGAGGACACTGGGTATTGGTGCGCCCGCGGGTTTGGTGTTGCCCCTTACCGTGGCGTTTGCAGTGGCGGCTGTGGCTGCCGCCGGCTTACGGCTAGTGTTGTTATGGGTTAGTATTCGCCTGGCCAATGCCACCGGCGCAGATCTCAGCATTGAAGTTTATCGGCGAACGCTTTATCAGCCTTATAGCGTGCACGTGACCCGCAGCAGCAGTGAGATTATCAGCGGTATTACTCAAAAGGTTGGAACCGCCACGAGCGTGTTAATATCAATAGTGACCGTAACTACCTCAGCGACGCTATTCCTGGCCATCCTTTTGACCTTACTGGTTATTGATCCGATGGTGGCAACCGTGGCAGTGATCAGTTTTGGGGTTTGTTATGGAATTATCGCCTGGAAAACGCATCACCGATTGGTCTGCAACAGCGAGTGTATCGCCCAAGAACAGACCCAGGTAATCAAGGCGCTGCAGGAGGGTCTCGGCGCCATCCGCGATGTGCTCCTGGACGGCACTCAAACCGTTTATTGCGGGGTTTACCGCAACGCTATCCAGCAGTTGCAACGGGCGAGTGGCGAGAACCTCTATATATCTACCTCTCCCCGCTATGCCACGGAAGGTCTGGGCATGGTGTTGATTGCGGTTTTGGCCTATGTCTTGAGCCAGCGGCCAGGCGGTGTCAGGCTGGCTTTGCCGGTGTTAGGGGCGCTGGCGCTGGGGGCGCAACGCTTGCTGCCCCTGTTGCAGCAGTTATACGGTAACTGGTCGGTGGTAGCCGGAAGCCAGGCGGCACTGCTTGATGTGCTTGATTTGCTTGATCAGCCCCTGCCGGAAGAGGCCCGCCAACCAGCGCCGCCGCCCCTGGCGTTCCGGGAGGCCATCCGCTTCGAAGCCGTGCGTTTCCGTTATGGAAGTGACGGCCCCTGGGTGCTGGACGGGATTAGCCTGACCCTACCCCACGGGTCCCGAATCGGATTTATAGGCCGTACCGGCAGTGGCAAAACCACCGCCCTGGATCTCCTGATGGCCTTGTTAGCTCCTACGCAGGGCAAGATTTTGGTAGATGGTCGGACTATCAGCCACGAACTTCGGCGAGCCTGGCAGCGCACCATCGCCCATGTGCCGCAAAGCATCTTTCTGGCCGACAGCACCATTGCCGAGAATATCGCCTTTGGGGTGCCTCCGGAGCAAATCGATCTGGAGCGCATCCGGCAGGCCGCCGCACAAGCTCAGATTGCCGAATTTATCGAAAGCCGCCGCGAGGGTTATGACACCTTAGTAGGCGAACGCGGTGTCCGTTTGAGCGGTGGTCAGCGTCAGCGTATTGGCATTGCCAGATCGCTTTACAAGCAGGCAAAGGTGCTAATTTTCGACGAAGCCACCAGTGCGCTGGATAGCGCCACCGAAAAAGCGGTGATGAACGCCATCGAAAACCTCAACCGCGATCTCACTATCCTGATTATTGCTCACCGGCTCACTACCTTGCAGCATTGCGACACGATCGTGCAACTGGAGCGCGGACAATTGGTGGCGCAAGGCTCTTATGAGTATTTCATAAACCGCGGTTCCGGCTTTCAGAACGTTGGGGAGACGCAGGGGCGCTGACTGGAGTTCGCGATGGATGATGCGATGATGACCTGTTATCTTTGTGATCACTCCGACTTTCGGGTCCGCAAAGGGGCCGTACGAGATGCTCCGTCCCTGCAGATTCTCGAATGCGCCAATTGCGGTTTGGTCGCACTCAGTTCCCTCCAGCACATCTCCGCCGGCCACTATGAAGAATCTGGCATGCATGGCGAGGAGTTGCCGACCATGGAGTCCTGGTTGCGGGAAACCGAACCGGACGACCAGCGCCGCTTTGAGATGCTCAAGACCGCCCTGGCCAATCGCCGGGTGCTGGATTTTGGTTGCGGGGCGGGAGGCTTTCTGCACCGGGCCCGGTCTCTGGCGGCGGCAGTTGCGGGTGTTGAACCCGAACGCCGTGTCCGGGAGCATTGGGGCGCTGACCTGGCGCTTTACGGCAGCCTGGCAGAGGCCGGAGAGGGGTACGACTTGATTACTGCCTTCCATGTGGTCGAACATCTGCCCGACCCCAGGGCGATGCTGCGGGAATTGGCGGAGCGTCTCAAAAATGGTGGGCGCCTGGTGATTGAAGTTCCCAGTTCCGAAGATGCCCTGTTGACGCTCTATGCTAACGATGCCTTTCAGCGCTTCACCTACTGGAGTCAACACCTTTACCTGTTCAATGCCGAGACCTTGCGCCGACTTTCGACGCAGGCGGGTTTGCGGGTTTTATCGATTCAGCAATTTCAGCGCTATCCGCTTTCCAACCACCTCTATTGGTTGAGCCGCAACCAGCCCGGCGGGCATAAACACTGGTCATTTCTCGATACCCCAGCGCTGTCCGAATCTTATGCCGCGTCGCTGGCAACGGTTGGCAAGTGTGATACGCTGATCGCTCATTTGGAAAAGGAAACGACGTGAAGCAGACATCTCCAAAAATGTTTTTAGCTAAAGATATAAGCTTAATTGTCTATGATTTCGATGGAGTGATGACCAATAATAAAGTAATTTTAAGTGAAGATGGGCTTGAGAGCGTAGTGGTAAACCGATCAGATGGTCTTGCGGTAGAAATATTTAAAAAACACAATTTACCTCAGATGATTATGTCGAAGGAACGCAATAAGATAGTCTCAGTACGGGCAAAAAAATTAGGAATCCCGGTATTGCAGAGTGTAGATGACAAAAAGGTTGCAATTGAGGGCTACTGCAATAAAATAAATATTGATTTGAAAAATGTCATATATGTCGGTAATGATTTGAATGATTTATGCGTTATGCAGGCAGTAGGTCACCCCATTGCTCCGATTGATGCATGCCAGGCAGTCAGGGATCTAGCGGAATTGGTAATTCCAGTCGAGGGCGGCAACGGCGTCGTTCGGGAACTGCTTAATTTTTTCGATTTAGAAGGGTGGTAAGATGGCGGAGATAATGAACCTGAACAAATACTTGGGTAATGAACTCGAATATCTCAAGAGGGTATTGCAGGGTGAATCCTGGTCAGCCACCTTGGGTAATTGGACTATTGCCCTTGAACGCGCTTTTGCTAAGAAGTTCGGCATGAAGCACGCGGTGGCTTTTAATTCAGGCACCTCGACGTTGCATGCGGCGCTTGAAGCGGTGGGGGTTGGAGCGGGAGACGAGGTGATTTCGCCGGCATTGACCGTGATCATGGACACCACGGCCACCCTTCACGCCAATGCCGTGCCGGTATATGCTGATGTCAACCCGCAGACCTTCAACCTGGATCCGGAGGATGTGGCCAGAAAGATAACCGGAAAAACCAAAGCAATAATCACCGTATCGCTTTATGGTCTTTCTCCAGACATGGACCCAATCATGGAGTTGGCGAAAAAACAGGGAATACCGGTTATAGAAGACAACGCGCAAGCAGTTTTAAGTTATTATAAAGGACGCCTGCTGGGAACCATCGGGGATATTGCCAGCTTTAGCTTTGAGAATACCAAGCATATCTCCTGCGGAGAAGGCGGCATGATCATTACCAACAATGAGCAGTATGCCGAGACGGCGCGCAAAATCGGCGGTCATGGCTTTAAGAACTTAAAGGCAGACGAAGGAAGAATCAGGCTGAATCATGATATTTTTCAGAATCCGCATTATAAACGCCATGATGTTTTAGGTTGGAACTATCGTCTTTCCGAATTTAATGCCGCAGTGGCTTTGGCTCAGTTAGAGCGAGTCGACGAGTTGGTACAATTGCGAGTAAAATCGGCCGCAATTTTCATCGAAGCCATGCAAACCTGCGATTACCTGATTCCGCAGCAAGTGCCGGATGGCTACCATAACTCCTACTATACCCTGGGGGTGGTTTATGAAGGACAGGAGGCCATTGGAGTGACGTGGGAGGCATTTCGAAAAGCCTATGTAGAGGCCGGCGGAGATGGCATCTATGGGGCTTGGAGTGTGCCGTACCTGGAGCCCATGGTTGCGAATAGACAATATGTGCCGCGTTGCCCCTGTGTCTATGAAAATATCTATTACAACCCCGGCCTGTGTCCCAGGGCAGAACAGCTCCAACCGAAATTAATGCAGTTTAAGACTAACTACCGTTCTCTAGAACTGGCGGAAATGAAAGCAAATATTTTAAGAAAAGTCATTAAATCCTTCTCCTGAGTATAATTTAAATAATGAATCAGAGCGGAGGTAATAGAAATGTTTGATGTAGATTTTTATATGAAGATAGATGAGTTCAAGAAACAGCTTGCGCGGAACGAAATAAAAGATAAACAATTAGTTTTAGGGCGGCTTGAGAAATTCCGTAATAAAAAATGCGTTGTTTATAATATAGAGACTACCAATGCCTGTAATATGAAATGCAAAATGTGTCCTCGAACAACTATGATGACCAGGTCGATCGAAACAATGAATATTACGCTGTTTGAGCGGATCGTTGACCAGATTGAGCCTCACGCGCCCGAACTTTGGCAACAATGGGAGCACTTTGTTGAACGTGAATACAGAATTGCCAAAAATTCCATGAGTGAAAACCACTTTTTTCTCTATATTATTCCTCGCGTCATCCAACTGCACGGCTATGGAGATCCATTACTCGACCGGCATATGGCTGAGCGCGTGGCCCTGCTGACGTCTAAAGGTTTTTTATCATATTTCAGTTGCAATCCCGCCAATATCAATGTCGATAGGACCGTTGAGATGTTTAAAAATGGTCTTGACTATATTAAGTACTCTGTAGAAAGTGTTGATGATGAACATCACCGACAGATACGCGGCGAGGCCTCAAATTTTACGGAAAGCTATAGAAAAATAGTTAAGCTTCTCGAAATAGAAAAAGCAAATAATTATAAGACGCAAATTATTATTACGATGCTTGATCTCAACCAAACAAACCAGAGGGAGGAGTTTGCGAAGTTAAGAAAAGCATTTGAGGGGCTTGATGTCTATATCTACCTTAAGAGTGAAGACCAGCAATGGTATCGTAAGGATTTTCATGGAACCGGCTCCATTCA
Organism: uncultured delta proteobacterium; assembly: GCA_963797235.1. GTDB lineage: Bacteria > Desulfobacterota > Desulfobaccia > Desulfobaccales > 0-14-0-80-60-11 > JAPLJC01. The sequence goes on along the minus strand of CAWCOX010000004.1, from coordinate 716,702 downwards.
CTGGTCCGAGTTCTGTAAGCATCCCTGGATGTCAATGACCATAAAGTCAAATGGGGAAGCAGCGATGTGCATGGAGGATTTCAATAATGAGATCATCTTGGGCGACGCCAGGAAAGAATCGTTGTATGATATTTGGAATGGGGAAAAATATCAACAATTTAGGCTCCACCATATTATGGGTCAAAAAGGTATCAAATGCACCGAACGTTGCGACATGAAAATTGTGGGGCATTTTATCTAGTTGGTGAAAGCCTGTTTAAGGGAGCCCTGTATGCCTCTAATTAATATTGATGGACGAATGGTTGGCGATCAGCAGCCGGTGTATATGATTGCGGAGATCGGGCTGAACCACAATGGCGATCTGCAGATCGCCAAAAAGCTCACCGATGCGGCCTTTGCTACTGACTGGGATTGTGTCAAGTTCCAGAAGCGCACTCCCGAGATTTGTGTCCCTGAACCTCAGAAAAACGTTATGCGCGACACGCCGTGGGGGCGCATGACCTATTTGGAATATCGTTACCGGGTCGAGTTTGAGAAAGAGCAGTATGATTATATTGACCGGTATTGCCGGGAAAAACCGATTGCCTGGAGCGCCTCGATCTGGGACTTGAAGAGCCTCGAATTTCTTCTCCAATATGATGTTCCTTTTATTAAGATACCTTCAGCCAAACTGACTGAACATGAATTTTTGGAGGAATCGGCCAAATCGGGTAAACCGGTTATCCTCTCTACCGGCATGAGCACCACTGAAGAGATTGATAATGCTGTGGAGATTTTGGAGAGACATGCCAAGGGCAACTATGTGTTAATGCACACTAATTCCAGTTATCCGGCTCCGCCTGAAGAACTCAACCTCAGGGTTATTAATTTTCTCAAAGAAAGATACCACTGCATCATCGGTTACAGTGGTCACGAGTTTGATCTCGAGCCCAGCGTCATAGCCGTATCACTAGGTGCAAGCCTTATAGAGCGCCATGTGACATTGGATCATAATATGTGGGGTTCCGACCATTTTGCGAGTCTCGAAGTACATGCGATGGATATGCTGCGTAAGAGGATAAAAAATATGGTCGATATTTTAGGAGACGGCGTCAAGAAATTGACTGAAAATGAACTGCAGGTTAGGAAAAAACTGAGAGGATATTAGAGAATTATGAAATCTGCGATTTTTATAACAGTCAGGAATGGTTCCAGTCGATTGCCTAACAAGGCGCTACTCCCCATACTTGGTACCCCCACTATTTTAATGGTGATGCGACGCGCAAAACTGGTTAAAAATGTAGACGTAGTCGTTGTCTGTACAACCCAGCGGCCGATTGATGATGCCATAGTAAACCTGGCCCAAGAGTCTGGAGTTCTTTATTATCGAGGTAGCCTTGAAGACAAACTTGATCGTTGGTTGGGAGCCACTAAGAAATGGGAAATAGATTGTTTTGTTACGATGGATGGAGATGATCTCTTCTGTGATCCCGAATTAATGGAAATGGGTATAGAACAACTTAAGTCCAGTAATGCAGATTTTATTGAAGCCCCCCCTGGGCTTATTTGTGGATCTTTTACATATGGAATAAAGACGTCAGCATTGGAAAAAGTCTGCCGTATCAAAGGGACCGATGATACTGAAATGATGTGGGTGTACTTTACGGATACTGGCTTGTTTAATGTTTCGACATTGGAGGTTGCAGATGCCGTATTTTATGAACCCAATATCCGCATGACGCTCGATTACGCGGAAGACCTTGCTTTTTTTGACGCGATATTTACTCACTTTGATTGCGTTGATAATGATGTATCCCTGAGGACGATTGTGCCATATCTAATAAATAACGCAGAAATTATTAAAATAAACGCATTTCGTCATCAAGATTGGGCTGCAAACCAACAAAGAAAAACAAAGCTAGTACTGAAAGATGTCTAAGGAAAGTATTAGAATTATACAAGAGCTGCTCAGGATTGGTAAAATAATATAAGGGGTGGTTTAAATGCGCATTTTGTTGATGGCGTATGATAATGATTCATTTATATCCGTATTCCCGCTGGGTTTGGCATATATTGCTTCTACATGCAGAAAAGCTGGACATGAAGTTATAATTTATAACCAAGACATTTATCATTGGCCTGAATCACATTTAATTGATTTATTGAATAAAGAATATTTTGATGTGATTGGTGTCGGAGTTATCGGAGGTTATTATCAATACCGTAAATTATTGAAAATATCTGAAGCTGTCAATAAAGCCAAGCATCGGCCTTTCTACATTATCGGGGGCCACGGTCCGTCACCAGAACCGGCATACTTTTTAAAGAAAACGGGAGCAGATGTTGTAGTTATAGGCGAAGGTGAAAAAATTATCATAGATTTGTTGGACGCGGTCGAAAAAGGTCGTGAGTTATCAACCGTAGCGGGTGTGGCTTTTTTAAGAGAAGGTAAGTGCATTCAGACAGCCAGGTGCGAGGTGATAGCGAACCTTGACGATATCCCTTTTCCTGCCTGGGATCTATTTCCAATGGACCACTATGCTTTGCTAAGAGAAGCGAACATTAAGAATAGTGAACGTTGCATGATTGTGATAACTGGGCGGGGTTGTACTTTTAAATGTAATTTTTGCTATAGGATGGATGAGGGTCGCAGAGAGCGATCTGTAGAAAGTATTATTGAGGAAATTAATATATTACAAAAGGATTATGCAATTTCTTATATTGATTTCCAGGATGAACTTTTTATGAGTTCAACCCGAAGAACGATTGCACTATGCGAGAGCTTTATCAAAGCCAAAATAAAAATTAATTGGTTTTGCAATGGTAGATTGAACTATGCCAAGCCGGATATTCTCAGATTAATGAAAGAGGCTGGGTGTGTTTTTATTAATTATGGGATAGAATCGTTAGATGAAAAAGCGCTTCGTGTTATGAATAAAGGTCTTACTGTTAAACAAATTAATAATGGTATTGAAAATACGTTGTCCGCTGACATAAGTCCGGGTTTTAACATAATCTTTGGCAATATCGGCGAAACTGAAGAATCATTAAAACTTGGAGTTGACTTTCTATTAAAATACGATGACCATGCACAATTGAGGACAATCAGGCCGGTTACCCCGTACCCCGGTTCTCCTTTATATTATTTTGCTATTGAGAAAGGCCTGCTGATAGATTGTGAAGATTTTTATGAAAATAAACATATCAATTCTGATTTGTTGTCGGTTAATTTTACAAGTATGACAGATGAAGAGGTTCATAGGCTTTTGTTTGAAGCTAATAAGAAATTAATTGAAAACTATTTTGCATTTCATGCGGAAAAATATATAAAATCTGCCGAGATGTTATACTTTCAAAAAGATGCATCCTTCCGTGGTTTTAGGCAAACATAGCGTAGCACCGGTTGACAAATATTGTTTCGTATCAATTATCTCCTACTAACCCCGACAGGCCTTCAGAATGGCATTTTTTTGACGCTTCTATGGACACGCTGGTTATGATAAGCAACATCTATTATTTAACTGCCGAGACCAAATTATTACATTTATTCGCAATCGCTGATGTAAAAAAAAGGAAAACATATGAGCTTTAAAAACAAAATTCTTCCTCTTTTGGCTGAGATCAGATTTGACTAAAAGGGTGCTTCAACGAAATAGAAAGTTTGAAGATCTTCATAAGGGGGAGAGCTGCTATATATTCGGTAGTGGGGCATCGCTAAAGTATTATGATTTAACAAAATTTAATGATAAAATATCTATAGGTTGCGCGCTATTTTTCGTGCATCGTGATTTTGAAAAAATAAATGTTAAATATTATCTGGATGGACATCCTTTTTATTATTATCGATATTGGATAAATCCGTACAGCAAAAAAATTAAAAGGAATATCTTAGGGATGCTTTCCAGAAAGAAGATATCTTGCTATAATAAAGTGAGTTATTTTGTTAATATTGTTGATTATTTTGGCATTCGTGGCGATAATATATATTACGTGCACCATTTTTCGGAGCCATTTAAAAGTTACTCTGATTGTCGAATGGACGGTAAGTTTCCTCCTATGGTCTCTTCACTGGGTGGGATGATCGGTTTTGCTTTATTTATGGGTTTCGAAGATATCACGCTCGTCGGTTGTGACTTTACGTTTTTCCCGCAGCCACAGAGACATTTTTTTGATTTTGGAGGCTTTCCAGATGCATTTACTGAAGAGCCTAATAATAAAGTATTTTTACTTGACGCCGCGAAGCATGCAAATATTCGAATTGTTACTCCCTCCGAACGTTATCGGGGACACATATTGCCACACATTAGCTATGGCGAACTAACTGGAGATGAGCCAATTTATAAAGAAAACTATGAGATCGTATCACAATCTGATTTATTGACTATAAGTCGTAGTGGGATGGCATATAAGCCTTTACCTTAACAACTATGCCGAAGATTCAATAACAAATCCATATTGACTCGATCCGCACAAATTCACAGAATTGATAGGTCGTGCATATCGAGCGCTAACCTCTGGGGCTTCATTGACAAATTTATTTCTCGCCTGGATGGGCAATATCAATGCCACTATCTATAGCTTGCGTCTATTCAGTTGAAAGTTATGTTTCATTGGAAAAGCCCATTAGGGATGGGGCTAGTATTCCTTTTGGAATAGCGACTATCGCCTCGGTGCTGAAGAACGCCGGGCATGATGTCGACCTGTTGGTTTTTACTCCCGATACGCCCATTCTCGAAACTTTGAGGGCCTTCATCCAGCGTGCCCGCCCGCGGCTTTTCTGCCTGACTGCGGTTTCAACTCAATTCCCCTTGATACGCGACGTGGCTGAAGTAATCAAAAAGCTGGATGCAACTATTTACGTGGCGCTGGGAGGGGCTCATGCCTCCTTGAGGCCTGAGGAGGCGATCGCCTCCCCTTACATTGATGCCATTTGCGTGGGCGAAGGGGATAACGCCAGCGTAGAATTGGCGGCGCAGCTCCTGGCCGGCCGGCAGCCCGCCCAAATCCCCAATCTTTGGATCAAGCAGCCGGGAACCAGGGTCATCGAGAAAAACGCGGCCACCCCATTTTTGTCCAACCTGGATGGCTTGCCGTTTATCGATCGGGAGCTATGGCGGCCCTGGATTCAGGAACCTGAAAGGGATCCTGCGGTGTTAGTGGGGCGCGGCTGTCCGTTTCGCTGCACCTACTGTTCCAATCATATTCTCGGGAAACTGGCCGAGGGCCCTTATGTCCGTTTTCGGTCCCCTGGCAATATTATTAAGGAAATTGAACAGATTACCCAAGACCCGCACATCAGTAACGTCTATCTGGAAGTGGAAACTATCGGCGTTAAGATTGAGTTTGCTTTGCAGCTTTGTCAGGCCCTGTCTCAATTTAATGAGAAAAGGAATATCCCCATTAAATTTAAAATTAATCTGGCAGTTACCCACAAACTAGTTCAGGATATCGAGTTGATGAATAGTCTTTTTACCACATTTAAGCAGGCCAATATTGTAGGAATTAACATTGGTTTAGAGTCAGGCTCTGAAAGAATTAGAAACGAGGTTTTGCGCCGCCCGCGCTACAGTAATGAAGACATTATATCTTTCTGCACTTATGCCAAAAAGTATGATATTCGGGTTACCATGTTCGTCATGATCGGCTTACCGGGAGAATCTCTTGCAGATTTTCGGGAGACCTATCAAGTGGTGCGACAATGTGAACCATACAATATATGGCTGTCTATCTTTTATCCTTATCCTGGGACCGATCTATACTTTAAGGCTAAGGAGGAAAGGCTTTTTTCAGAGAAGAATATCAGTAATATTTTGGAAAGGCGGCGCCCTTATCTGAATCTGCCAAACTTTTCTAGGAAAAGAATTATTTGGGAATATATCTTATTTAGGTTTAAAATTTACAAAGGAAAACGATCTCTAAAGCAAAGAATCTTTTATGCTATTAGGGCGGCGATGGAAATGAATAACAACTTAGAAAAAATATATTTATATTTAAGCAGGCAAACCAAAATTGGTCAGACATTATTTAATAAATATAGATATGACTTTTGACGAGGACAATTGCATTGTTGTGAAAGAGAAATATGATCAGCAAAACCCAAATAAATCTGCAGATATTGGATCGAGCCTTGGAATGAAAGTCGCGATAATCAATTTGACCGGCGGCGGCCTGAGCTATGGCTATATCAATTACCTATCCGAGGTATTGCCCCGGATGCTCCGCCACCGGCAAATAACACAGCTTCATGTCTTTGTCCCGCCAGGATGTTCGCCTTACTTTAGAGATATCTTGCCGGCGGAATACCTGCTAAAATGTGAAGACAGCCTGGCTGGGCGCGGGCAGTTGCGTCAGGAGATCCGCCGGGTTTCCCCTGATGTGGTGTTTTTTCCCAGTAATCGCTGGCTGGATCTCGGTCGGATACCCTCCGTATCCATGGTTCAGAGTATGTTGCCCATGGTGATGCCCTTCGGCGGAAATGGCTGGCGGGATATCGCGAAAAACCTCGTGCGGCTTCTTTATACCTGGAGGGCCGGTAAGCGCGCCAACCGGGTGATCGCCGTCTCTAATTATGTGCAAAAATTCCTGATAGATACCTGGCATATTGCGCCGGAACGGATAGGGGTGATCTATCATGGCGTTAATCCTCCGCTGGCCGCCGAGGCCCAGATAATGCCCAACGGCATCCCCGGCGAGTGGACAGGCAGGTTTCTATTCACGGCGGGATCAATGCATCCTTACCGAGGGCTGGACAACGTCATCAAGGCTATGGCCATCATTGCCTCTCAAGGGGTGCGGCCGCCGTTGGTCGTTGCCGGAGGAGCTGACCACAGCCAGTTGCCGTACCTCAAGAGGATGCAAAACCTGGCCGAAAAATTAGGGGTTCAAGCCCAGATTGCCTGGGTGGGGCAGCTTAACGCCGCAGAAATGGCCTGGTGTTACCACCATTGCCAGCTATTTCTCATGACCAGCCGGGTGGAAGCCTGTCCGAACATCGCCTTGGAGGCTATGAGCCACGGGGCTTTTTGTCTGGCCGCAGATAATCCGCCGTTACCGGAATTTTTCCAGGGCGCCGCGATCTATTACCGTCCGAGGTCTGGGGAGGCGCTGGCCCACGCCATCTCCGCAGCTTTGGCATATCCCCCTGAGAGAGCTGCATCCCTCCGGATGCAGGCCAGAAAGCGGGCCGGTGATTTTACTTGGGAGCAAACCACAGCTCGCACCGTTCATGAACTGGAACTGGCTACCCAGATCATGTAAGGATATCCTGATCGCCGATATCCAAGGCAATATCCGGGGTATCCGCCATGGGCTACAAGATTGGTTAAGGCACTTGCTGAAAAGCGGCCGGCAAAATATGGCCGCAGGTGTTTTTATCAGGAGGGCAGGGGGATAAATGCCTTTTTTCCGTCTTGATGAGTGGGACCATTCCGGGTTCGACTATGGCCGTCCCAAATTTTACACTTTCCTATGGTTCCTTTGCCAGGAGACTTTGTTTCGTTTTTCTCCTGTTCCCTGCTATGGTTTTCGCCGGTGGCTGTTAAAAGTTTTTGGATGTAAAATAGGCAAGAAGGTTATAGTGCGTCCCCGGGCGCGGCTGCATTACCCCTGGCGCATCGAAATTGGCGACTATTCGGCCATCGGCGACGATGCCTGGCTATATTCCATCGCCCCGATAAGAATCGGCGAGCATACAATCGTCTCCCAGAAGAGCTTTCTCTGCACTTCGGGGCATGATTATGACAATCCGCGCTTTAAGACCACGCAGCAGCCCATAACCGTGGGAAATGGTGTCTGGATTGCTGCGGATGTTTATGTGGCCCCTGGAGTCACCATCGGCGACAATTCGGTCATCGGGGCTCGGTCCAGTGTATTTCATGATATGCCGGCAGGGATGGTGTGTTATGGTTACCCCTGTCGCCCCATAAGACCCAGGGGCAGTGACTAATTGGCCGGATCTGCATCAATGGGGCCGGCCGCCAAACAACAAAATCCGGGTTAATAGCGATTGAGCAAATTATTTGAGAAGATAATTGGAGTTCCATCTATGGGAGACTGGTACATTGAAAGGAAGATGTGATCAGCACTATGTTTAAGTTATCCATTATAACAGTCACCAAAAATGATAAAAATTATATAGAAGATTGCATTAAAAGTGTAATCGAACAGCAATATCCCAATTACGAATATATTATTATCGATGGCGGATCAACAGATGGAACTATCGATATCATAAAAAAATATTGTGACCACATTTCAATATTTGTCAGCGAGCCGGATGGCGGGATTTATGATGCGATGAATAAGGGAATCAAACTGGCAACAGGTGATATTGTTGGGATATTGAATTCAGATGATATTTATAAGAGTAATGACGTCCTAACTGAAGTCGTGCGTGAGTTTACTGAAAAAGGAGTCGATGCCGTTTTTGCGGATTTGGTTTATGTTGATAGGAACAATACCGATAAGATAGTGCGCTATTATAAATCTGCCAACTTTACTCCGGATAAATTTGCCTATGGATGGATGCCCGCCCATCCAACTTTTTTTTTAAAGCGGAAATATTACGAAAAGTATGGTTTATTTAAGACGGATTATCAAATAGCTGCTGATTATGAACTGGTGGTAAGACTTCTGGGTAAAAATAAGCTATCCTACAGTTACCTGCCCAAAGTTATTATCAAGATGAGAAGCGGCGGGATCAGTACGTCAAGTTTCAAAAGCAATTGGATTTTGAATATGGAAATCATCAGGGCCTGCCGGGAGAACGGTATTCAGACCAATATTTTCAAAGTATTTTCAAAGTATTTAGTTAAATTTTATCAACTTATTGAAAGACCAAGCTAATTATAAAACCATGATCAAAACAGGTACATTATGTGGCGTCATCTGAGAAATCCTAATTTTTATTTAATGGTTGTCGGTGATGCCCTGGTATTTGTGCTGGCGTTATTCGCGGCTTATCTTGTCCGGTTCGAGTTTAAGCTCAGTGCGGTGGAGATAGGGCAGATCAAAATGCTTTTGCCCTACATGATAGCCTTTAAGCTGTTGGTTTTTTATCTCTTTGGGCTCTATCGGGGCATGTGGCGTTACACCAGTATAGGCGATATTCTCCGCCTGGCCCAGGGTTCGCTGGTAGCCACGTTGGGAACGATAGCCATCGTCTTTTATGTTTTACGGAGTGAAAGTTTTTCCCGAGCAGTGTTCCTCGTTGACGGCGCCTTTGCTTTTCTGCTGGCCGGAGCATTTCGGGCCACGATTCGCTATTTCTATTCCTCCAACGGCCACGAGAAAGACCCGCCCTGGTACACGCCCTGGAAGAAGGCCAACTCCACCGTGAATCGGCGCGCCCTCATCATCGGGGCGGGAGATGCCGGGGAAAAACTCCTCCGGGAGGTCTTAGAAAACCCTCAACTCCATTATGAGGTCGTTGGCTTTCTGGACGATGATCCCAAGAAGCAAGGGCGCTCGATGCACGGGGTGCCGGTAGTTGGTCCGATAGATGATCTCCCGCAGGTGGTGGAAGAGCGCAATATTACTGAAGTTCTCGTAGCCATCCCCTCAGCCAGCGGCGCCGGGATGCGGCGCATTGTGCAAATCTGTAAAAGATGCGACGTGCACTTCAAGACCATTCCGGGGATCATGGAGATCATCGACGGTCGGGTGAGCATCAAGACCTTACGTGATGTCAATTATGAGGATTTATTGGGACGTCAGCCAGTCCGGTTGGATAACGCCGATATTCGCAACTTTTTAATCGATCGTGTCGTCTTGGTGACCGGCGGAGGCGGGTCCATCGGCTCCGAATTATGCAAGCAGATAGTGAGTTTTAAACCGCGCTCCCTAATTTTGCTGGACGCCGCCGAAACTAATCTCTTCGATATTCAGATGCGCCTCCATCACGAGCTCCATTTTCAAGATTATCAAACCATTTTAGGCCAGGTGCAGGATCGGCAACTCATGGAGAAAGTTTTCCGGAAATACCGCCCGGAAGTGATACTTCATGCTGCCGCCTACAAACACGTGCCGATGTTGGAAAAACAACCGTGGAAAGCGGTGGACAACAATATTTTAGGCAGTCAAGTGGTCATGGAAATGGCTATAGCATATGGAGCCGCCCACTTTGTTCTGGTGTCCACGGACAAGGCAGTGCGGCCCACCAATGTCATGGGCGCCAGTAAACGGGTCAGCGAGCTGTTGATCCAGTCCTTGCAGGGAAGCGGTACTCAATTCGTCGCAGTGCGCTTCGGCAATGTCGTGGGCTCTTCAGGTTCGGTCATCCCCTTGTTCCGGCGCCAGATTGAGAAAGGCGGGCCGGTCACGGTAACCCACCCCGACGTTACCCGATATTTCATGACCATCCCCGAGGCCTCTCAGCTGATCCTGCAATCGGCCTGCCTGGGAAACAACGGCGGCATCTTTGAGTTAAAAATGGGCACGCCGGTCAAGATCGTTGATATGGCCAGAGATTTGATCCAGCTTTCCGGAAAGGAGCCCGGGAGGGATATCGAGGTTATCTTCACTGGCCTTAGAGCAGGAGAAAAACTCTACGAAGAACTGCTAACCGAGGGTGAAAATATTGTGGCCACTAAGCACGATAAAATTATGTGGTTACAATCCGATAACTACTGGAACGGCTTTCCTAGCCAGGACGAGTTTAAAGTCTGGTTAAATCGGGAACTTGGCGAGCTCTACCAGATCGGCGCTCAGTTCGATGCCCGGGCCATCAAGTATAAGCTCAAGGAGATTCTGCCGGAATATTCGCTGCACGAGGTCGAGGCTGTCTTGTGATGGGAGCCATTGAAGGTGGCAATTCGCCCTCAATTAAGGGTATGATGCCGACAAGGTCTCCAAAAAGGTGCCGCGGATTATCCTGAGACAGGTGGCCGAGGGCAATCAGACGGTCTGGCACAAGAGCTGAGAAATGTTCAAGATCTTCAGTCTATATATCTCCCAATGGAAGGTGCTGCTGATTGCTGGGGACTTGGGCTGTTACCTATTGTCGGTGGCGGCCGCTCTGCTGCTGTATCCGCCGGCTGCCGGCCGGGCCTGGGAGTTTCTGGCAGCCTATAAGATCACTTTTATCCTGATTGGTCTAACCTACTTTATTATCCTGTTTATTGCCGATTCCTACGATTACCTGAAAGATTTTCGCCGGATCACCAATATCGTCTCTTGCCTGGTCGCCTGCTGGATCGGCAGCCTGGTGGTGGTGCTGGTCTTCTACTTCCCCATTAAAGGCGCCTACGTGGGCCGCAGCATGATGATCATCCAGGCGGTGACTTTTTCGATCCTGGTGGCCGCCTGGCGCCTCGGCTTTTCCGCGATCTCTCTGGCCCAGCGTCTGCAAAAGCGTCTCCTGATCATCGGCGCCGGCAAGGCCGGACGGCACCTGGTGAGGTCCATCCGCAACCGGCCCGGGTGCGGCTTGGAGGTGGTGGGTTTTGTGGATGACGATGAGGCCAGGCTCGGCACCGTGGTAGACGGCTTGCCTGTCCTGGGGACCTCTTTCCAACTGCCGACCCTGATCAAGGAGAAGCAAATCTCCATGGCAGTGGCCGCCGTGACCCGGGAGAAATCGCCCCGGCTCATCGACAATCTGATTACCGCGTCCTGGAACGATTGCACCCTGATGGACATGCCCTCCGTCTACGAGTTTTTGACCGGCAAGCTGCCCACCGAACACATCTCCGACAACTGGATCTTTGAGTGGAATATCAACACCACCAAGATTTATTACCGCCGGTTCAAAAGGATCATGGACGTCGTCCTGGCGGTCCTTTGTTTGGTGATCAGCAGTCCGTTCCTGGCCTTGACCGCCTTGATCATCAAAATCGACAGTCCAGGCCCGGTCTTTTACCGCCAGACCCGCCTGGGCCAAAAGGGCCTGAGCTTCAAGGTTTTGAAATTCCGCACCATGGTGCAGAATGCCGCCCAATGCGGCCCGTCCTTTCCCATAGATAACGACCCCCGCATTACCCGGGTGGGCCGGATTATCCGCATGCTGCACGTGGATGAGGTGCCGCAGTTGGTGAATATCCTGAAGGGGGAGATGAGTTTTATCGGGCCCCGCCCCTTGCCTCAAGACGAGTTTACGTCCAATATCCGTTATTATCATTACCGCCTCCTGGTGAAACCGGGAGTTACCGGTTGGGCCCAGGTGATGTACCCCGAAGGCCTGGGGATGGAGACCATCCCGGAGAAACTGAAGTACGATCTCTATTATATTAAGAACCTCGGGTTTCTGCTGGATTTGGCCATTCTCCTGAAGACGGTGCGCTCGGTGTTATCCGGCAAAGGGAGGTAGCGGCCGCGTGGAATCAGCCAAATGAAGATATTTATCACCGGAGGCACCGGGTTTATTGGCCGACATTTGGTCAAGGCCCTGGCCGGCGCCGGCCGGATGCTGTATCTCCTGGTCAGAGATAAAAAGCAGGCAAACTTCCTAAATAATCACGATAATGTTGTTCTGGTCGAGGGAGAAATTCAACAGGTTGATTCGTATCGGCAGATTTTTAATGAGCAGTATAGATCTGGTATATCATCTCGCCGCCATTTCCGGGCAGAAATGGGGCGCGGACGAGTCGGAATATTATCGGATTAATGTGCTGGGGACGGCCAATCTCCTGGAGGTTTGCCAGGGAAAGATCGGGCGGTTTATTTTTTGCAGCAGCATCAATGCCGTTAGCCCTAATGGTTTCCACAGAGATCCTTACGGCCGGAGTAAATGGCAGGCTGAACAGTTGCTGGAGGCCGCGGGACTCGCCGGCATGGAAACCATTACCCTCCGGCCGGTGGTGGTTTATGGCCCGGGTGGCCTGGAGGGGATGGTCTTCAAGCTGTGCCAGTTAGTGCAAAGGGGAAAATTTTTCCGCATCGGCTCCGGGAAGAATGTTATCCCGCTGGTGTATGTGGACGATTTGGTAGAGGCCTTGATCCTGGCGGGGACCGCCCCCATGAGCGGGAAAGCCGCTACCTGCGAAATAATCGGACCGGACCGCCCCACGTTGGGAGAAGCCGTGGAGTTGATGGCCCGTAATCTTGGGGTTGAACCGAGCCGGCTCTGCGTCCCCGTACCGGCGGCGCGGCTGGCCGCCTTCCTTTCGGAGGTTATTTTTGGGATTTTGCAGCGGGAGCCCTTGTTGACGCAGCATCGCCTGGACGCCCTCCTCAGTCATCGGCCGCACCTAAATTCCCAAAAGGCCGAACGGGAATTGGGCTATGTGCCGCGGGTGTCTTTTGAACGGGGAATCGCCACCACGATCGCCTGGTTTCGGCAGCAGGGCTACCTCAATTGAGCGGCGCGCGCGCTGAGGTGGAAAATTATTCGGGGATATTGAGAGTTTATCTTGCCGGGGAGACTGGTCGGATCGAGGCGGACCTGATCTGGCAGCCAGAATCTGCCTGGCGTTGCGGTTAAATAAATGTGTGGTATTGCCGGAATTTTTGCCTATAGTGATAACGCTCCACCGGTGGACTCCGCAGCAATCCTGGGAATGCGCGACGCCATGCAAGCCCGGGGTCCGGACGGGGCCGGCCTCTGGGTGGCGCCCGGCGAGCGGGTGGCCCTGGCCCACCGGCGCCTGTCCATCATCGATCTGAGCGAGGCGGGGGCCCAACCCATGGCCACGGCCGATGGGTCTCTGCGGGTGGTGTTTAACGGCGAAATCTATAATTACCGGGAACTGCGCCGGGAGCTGGAAGGCCAGGGCCATCGGTTCCAGTCCAATAGCGACACCGAGGTCCTGCTCCACTTATACCGGCAGCATGGCCCGAACCTGGTGGACCGGCTCCGGGGCATGTACGCCTTCGCCCTGTGGGACGAGGCGGCCAAACGCTGCCTGCTGGCCCGGGACCCTTTCGGCGTCAAGCCCCTCTACTACGGGGACGCGGGCGGCACCTTGCGCTTTGCCTCCCAGGTCAAGGCGCTGCTGGCGGCTGGTGGTCCCGACCCCGGGGCGGAGCCGGCCGGACATGTGGGCTTCTTCCTTTGGGGCTGGGTGCCCGAGCCCTACACCCTGTACCGGGGGTTGCGGGCCCTGGAGCCTGGCGCCCTCCTGGTGGTGGAGGCCGGGGGGCAGCTCAAGGTCAGCCGGTTTTGCCACCTGGTCGAGGAACTGCGACAGGCCGAAGCCGCCGGCGAGACGCTGAACTGCAAGCCTTGAGGCGATGCGGGCCCGCCTCCGGCAGGCCGTCACGGACAGCGTCAGCCACCACCTGATCGCCGACGTGCCGGTGGGAGTCTTTCTCTCTTCAGGGTTGGATTCCGCCACGGTCACGGCCCTGGCCTGCCAGGGGGGAGGCCGGCTGCAGGCCATTACGATCGGCTTTCAGGAACTCAAAGGCGGCCCCTGGGACGAGACCCGGTTGGCCGGTCAGGTGGCCCGGCGCTATGGCGCCGAGCAGCAATGTCACTGGATCACTCGGGAGGATTTTCAGCGGGATTTACCCCGGATTTTGCAGGCCATGGATCAGCCCTCCACGGATGGGGTGAACACCTATTTTGTGGCCCAGGCCGCGGCCGCCGCCGGGTTGAAGGCGGCCCTGTCGGGGTTGGGGGGAGATGAACTTTTCGGCGGTTATCCGAGCTTCCGGGATGTGCCCCGCCTGGCCGGAGCCCTGACCTGGGCGGCCGGCCTCCCCAAATTGGGACGGGCCTTCCGGGTCATTTCGGCGCCGGTGCTGAAATACTTGACCTCCCCTAAATATGCCGGGCTGCTGGAATACGGCGGCACCTACCCCGGGGCCTACCTGCTGCGGCGGGGGCTGTTCATGCCTTGGGAACTGCCGGAGGTCCTGGACCCGGATCTGGTCCGGGAAGGCTGGCGGCAATTACAGCTCCCGGCTCGCCTGGAGGAGACCGTGCGCGGGTTTAAGGGGGCTCATTTTAGGGTTTCGGCCCTGGAGATGACCTGGTATATGCGCCACCAGCTGCTCCGAGATGCGGATTGGGCCGGGATGGCCCATTCTCTGGAGATCCGGGTCCCGCTGGTGGACCTGGAGCTGCTGCGCCAGGTGGCGCCTATGCTGGCCTTAAAGGAGCCGCCCACCAAAATCGACCTGGGTCTGACCCCGGAGCGGCCCTTGCCGCCGGAGGTCCTCAACCGGAGTAAGTCCGGATTTTACGTCCCGGTGCCGCAATGGTTGGGCGAGGTCAGGGATCATCAAGCTTCGTCCCTGAACCGCGGATTGCGGGGCTGGGCCCAGCTAGTCTACCGGCATCATACCGGAGCCCCATGCGCATCTTAGTGCTGGCCACCGACGCCTTTGGCGGCCAAGGCGGCATCGCCAAGTACAACCGGGACCTTCTTGGCGCCCTGTGCGCCTATCCCGGAGTCACGGAGGTGGTGGCCGTGCCCCGTCGGGCGCCCCTGCCTCCGGAGCCCCTGCCTCCGAAGCTGACTTATGCTACGGCCGGGCTGAACAGCAAATTCAGATATTTCCTGACGGTATGGCGCTGCTTGGTAAGCCCCGGGAACTATGATATAATTTGTTGTACGCATCTTCGCTTGCTGCCGTTGGCTTTCCTGGCCAGATGGAAGACCGGGGCGCCCCTGGCCCTCTTTATTTATGGCATCGATGCCTGGAAACCGCCGGGCAGCGGCCTGGCGGCGAGACTCCCGGCCCGGGTTGACGCCGTGGTTTCCATCAGTGAGGTGACCGCGAACCGTTTCCTGGGTTGGGCCGGCGTTCAAAGAGAGAAGGTGTTTATTTTGCCTAATGCCGTGGAGACGCGGTATTACGGAGTTGGGAGCAAAAACCCCTATTTGCTGCGGCGCTACGGTTTGACCGGCAAAACCGTATTGCTGACTTTGGGCCGCCTCGCGGCCACGGAGCGGTACAAGGGGGTCGACGAGGTTCTGGAACTTTTGCCGGCCTTGGCGGAGCAGTATCCCGAAATCGCTTATCTCATCGTGGGCGATGGTGATGACCAGGACCGTCTGAGAGAGAAGGCCAGGCGCCTGGGGGTAGGCGAGCGGGTGGTGTTTGCCGGCTTTATTCCCGAATCCGAGAAGGCGGAGCATTACCGCCTGGCGGACGCCTACGTCATGCCGAGCCAGGGCGAAGGCTTTGGCTTCGTCTTTCTGGAGGCCATGGCCTGCGGCCTGCCGGTTTTGGGCAGCAGGCTGGATGGCAGCCGTGAGGCCTTGCGGGACGGCGCCCTGGGTGTCCTGGTGGATCCCCGGGACCGGGAAGATCTCCGGCGGGGCATCCTGGAGGTCCTGCAAAGGCCCCGGGGAATTATGCCGCCGGGGTTGAATCACTTTTCCCTGGAGAACTTTACCCGCCGCTGCCACGATCTGTTCAGACAGATACTTAAAAAGAAGGAGTGAGCCGGCCCATGCAAACGGCGTTGATCTGCGGCATCTCCGGACAGGACGGTGCTTACCTGGCACAAAACCTGTTGGACCGGGGCTATCGGGTAGTGGGCAGTTCCCGGGACGCCCAGATTTCGCCCTTCGCCAACCTGCACCGGCTGAACCTGCGCCACCGGGTGGAGGTGGAATCGGTGGCCCTGACGGATTTCCGCAGCGTCATCCAGGCCCTCATCAAGGTGGTCCCGGACGAGGTTTACAACCTGGCGGGCCAAAGCTCGGTGGCCCTGTCCTTCCAACAGCCGGTGGAGGCCATGGAGAGCATCGGCATCGGCACCCTGAACCTCCTGGAGGCCATCCGGTTTTTGGGAAAACCGATCAAGTTGTATAACGCCTGCTCCAGTGAATGTTTCGGGGATATTCGCGACGCCGCGGATGAAACCACCCCCTTCCGACCCCGGAGCCCTTACGCGGTGGCCAAGGCCGCGGCCTTCTGGGAAGTGGCCAATTATCGGGAGGCCTACCAGATATTTGCCTGTTCCGGCATCCTCTTCAATCACGAATCTCCCCTGCGGCCCACGAGGTTCGTCACCCAGAAGATCGTCGCCGCGGCCTGCCAGATCGCCCAGGGCAGCCGGGATAAACTGCGCCTGGGCAATATCAGCATCCAGCGGGACTGGGGCTGGGCCCCGGAGTATGTTGAGGCCATGCGGCTGATGCTGCAGCAGGACCAGCCCGACGATTACGTCATCGCCACCGGGGAGAGCCACAGCCTGGAGGAGTTCGTGGCCGCGGCCTTCGCCCAGGTCGGGCTGGACTGGCGGAACCACGTGGTCATTGACCCGGACTTTTTCCGGCCCACCGAGATTGCCGTCAGCCGGGGGAACCCCGGAAAATCCGCCAGGGTTCTGGGCTGGGGCGCCCGCCACAAGATGCCTGATGTCGTCCGGCTGATGTGCCAGGATGAACTGGAGCGGCTCAAGAGCCATGGCTGAGCTCCGCCTGGCTTACCTGGTGACCCACCCCATTCAGTACCAGGCGCCGTTACTCCGTCGGTTGGCCCGGGAGCCGGGTGTAAACCTGACGGTGTTTTTTTGCAGTGATTTCAGCGCCAGAAAATTCCTGGACCCCACTTTCGGCCGGGTCATCGAGTGGGACGTGCCCCTGCTGGAGGGCTACCGTTACGAAGTCTTGCCGGCGCTGGGAGGCCGGGGCCGGCTCTCTTTTTTTCGCCCTTTTAACTACGGCCTGGCCCAACGGCTCCGGGAGGGCGGATTTCAGGTCTTGTGGATCCACGGCTATAACCGCTGGTTCCATTGGCTGGCCATGTGGTCCGCCAAGCGGCTGGGCCTCAAGGTCTTGATCCGGGATGAGGCCACCCTGATCAGCGCCCCGCGGAATTTCGGCAAGCGGCTGTTGAAGCAGGTTTTTTTTGCGGGGCTCAGGCGCCTGGTCGACGGCTTCCTGGCCATTGGCAGCTTGAACAGGGCCTACTATCGCCGGTATGGCATCGCCGCGCAGAGAATTTTTTCGGTCCCCTACGCGGTGGATAACGCCTTTTTTCAGGCCGGAGCCGAGCGGGCCGCGGTCCGCCGGGAGGAGTTGCGCCGGGAATTGAGGCTGGAGCCCGGCAGACCGGTCATCCTGTTCGCCGGCAAGATCGAACCCCGGAAGCGCCCCAACGACCTGCTGGCGGCCTATATCAAATTGATCCGCAGCGGGGCCGTGGCCGGGCCTCCCTATCTGCTCTTCGTGGGCGACGGCGACCAGCGAGGCCCCCTGGAAGAGGTCGCCGGGGCAATGCAGCTCGAGGCGGTGAGATTTCTGGGTTTCAAAAATCAATCTGAACTGCCCGCTTATTATGATCTGTGCGAGGTCTTTGTCCTGCCCTCG
Source organism: uncultured delta proteobacterium (assembly GCA_963797235.1). Classification (GTDB taxonomy): domain Bacteria; phylum Desulfobacterota; class Desulfobaccia; order Desulfobaccales; family 0-14-0-80-60-11; genus JAPLJC01. Next base: position 698,517 of record CAWCOX010000004.1, on the reverse strand, counting down.
GTGTTTGAGCCCTGGGGCCTGGCGGTCAACGAAGTGATGAACGCCGGCCGGGCCGTGATCATCAGCGATCAGGTGGGCTGCGGTCCGGACTTGGTGAGAAACGGGGAAAACGGCCGGATCTTTGCGGCGGGGGATATCTCCGGTCTTTGCCAGGCCTTGCGCCTGGTTCTGCAAGATCGAGCCAACTGCCGCCGGATGGGGCAAAAAAGCCTTGAAATCATCAAGCAATGGAGCTACGCAGAGGACCTGCAGGGTTTGAAAAAAGCCTTAGCCGCGGTGCTGGGATGATCAGGGAGTAGAGAGTGTTATGGTTAATCAAACCCGCTTCAAGGTTATGAGATGCTTAGGTCACCAAAATTGGCTCAGATTTGGCATCCGGGACCGGATAATCAGATATTTTGTCAACCCCGACACGATTAACTCCTGGGAATATGAGACGGATTTCTTTGGATTCAGATATAAAGGCAACCTGAATACCTTTTTGGATTGGTTTGTTTACTTTTATGGGGCGTATGAAAAAGAGGTGTTATTTTTTTTGCGGGACTTGCTGCGCGACAAAGTAGATCCGGTTTTTTTGGATGTAGGAGCCAATGTTGGCCAGCATTCCTTATTTATGTCGAAATTCTGCCACCAGGTCCATGCCTTTGAACCTTATGAAAAAGTCAGAAATCAATTATTAGAAAAAATTGCCCTCAATCATATTGATAATATCATCGTACACGACGTGGGCTTGGGGGAAAGGGATGAGTATCTGGATTATTATGCTCCCACCGGAGTAAATACCGGGACCGGGTCTTTTCTGGCCGGGCATGCCAGCAACAGTAACCGACTTCTGGGCAAGTTAAGATTGGTCAAAGGAGACGATTTTCTGGCCGATTTGAATCTGGACCGGATCGATTTGATTAAAATCGACGTAGAAGGGTTCGAAAAATTTGCCTTAACCGGGCTCAAAGGGATAATATCAAGTTACCGCCCTTTGATTTTTATGGAATTTGGTGATTCTACCCGGGAGTCTTTCGCGAGTCCCCAAGAGTTAAGTGACTTATTACCTGAAGGTTACACCATCCAAGAATTTAAATTACGCAACAGACTGAATCAAACATATTTATTTTCTTCGCTATCCCCTAGTCTGGTGAAGTTCGATTTCTCCAAAAAAGAGGATGTTAACCTTCTATTAAAGCCTTCATAAGCAGCTTCTGAAAGAATGGAACAGCACCAGCCATAAATAACTTTCGAGCCATTATTAGGCATAGTCGCACGGTGATAGGGGAAAGATGAAATTCAGCATTATCATCCCGACGTACAATGAGGCCGGTGATATCGTCGCCACCCTGGAAGCCCTCTTGGGCCTCGATTATGACGATAAGGAGATCATTGTCGTCGACGATTCCACCGATCAGACCCCGGAGATCGTCCGGCGCTATGCCGATCGGGGGGTGCGCCTGATCCATCCGGGAGGCGGCGGCCGTTGTGAGGCCCGCAATATCGGCATCCGGGAGGCCGCCGGCGAGGTCGTGGTCCTGCTCAACGCCGACGTCCGCCTGCCGGCCGATTTCCTCCAAAGGTTGGCCTACCATTATCAGCAGGGCGCGGATTACGTCCTGGTGGCCGCCCGGGTTGCCAACCGGCAGGACCTGTTCGGCCGCTACGTGGATGGCGTCAGCGACGTCTTCTATGCCCAGGCGGCCAGGTGCAACTATGACAACATGGAGTGGACCGAAGGGTTCTCCTGCCGCCGGGACGCGGCCCTGAAGGCCGGGCTGTTTCCCACCGGCTTCCCGGTGGCCATCTGCGCCGGGGAAGACGGGTTCTTCGGCCAGGGGCTGCGCGCCCTGGAGGCCAAAAAGCGGATCGATCTGAGCCTCCAGGTGGAACACGTCGTCCCGGCCTCCTTCCGGGAATTTTGGCGCAATCGCCAGGGCCGGGGCGCGGGTTCGGCCCAGGTGCACCGCTTTCTGGACCACTGGCCCTGGTGGCGGATCCTCCTGTGGAATAGCTTGAAGACGATCAGGACCTTGCTCCGGATCGGGACGCTGGTCCCGGCCCTGGGCGCCTGCCTGGAGGCGGTGCGTTATTCCGAAAGAGGGATGGCGGACCTGCTGCCGTTTTTTTATGCCTATGCCGTGGAGCAGGTGGCGGCCCAACTGGGCGAATGGCAGGCCAGCTTCGCCATCCTGAAAAGGGAGCGGGCACGCCGCTAAGATGAGAGTAACCATCTCCCTGATGGGTCGCTTCCACGCCTTTAATCTGGCCCATGAGCTGGAGCGCCAGGGATATCTGGAGCGGCTCATTACCAGCTATCCGCGCTTCGAGACGGTGAAATACGGGATCAGCCGGGAGCACATCTGTTCGCTCCTGTTAAATGAGATTTTGAATCGCGGTTGGCGCCGGGCGCCGGATTGGCTGAAGGCCCATTATAATGCCCAATATCTGTTGCACGAGCTCTTCGATCGCCGGGCCGCCCGTCATCTTCCCCCCCAGCCGGAGCTGGTGGTGGGTTGGAGCGCCTACTCCCTCCACACCCTGCGCCGGGCGCGGGAATTGGGGGCCAGGACCGTGCTGGATCACGGCTCCTGTCACATTGTGGCCCAGGACGAAATTCTGCGGGAGGAATACTCCCGGCTGGGCTGGCGGGGCCGGGAGTTCACCCACCCGAAAATCATCGACAAGGAACTCCAGGAGTACCGGGAGGCCGAGGCCATCGTCCTCCCGTCCCAATTCTCCCGGGAAACCTTCGTCAGCCGGGGAGTGCCGGCGGCCAAGCTGGTACTGGCGCCATACGGGGTGAACCTGTCCAATTTTTATCCGGTGGGCAAACCGGACAAAACCTTCCGGGTCATCCATTGCGGCCAGATCAGCTTGCGCAAGGGGGTCCATTATCTGCTGCAGGCCTTTACGGAACTGCAGCTGCCGGGGGCGGAATTATGGCTCATCGGCAGCCTCACCGAAGAGTTCCGCCCCTTGCTGCAGCGGTTCGCCTCAGCCAACATCCGGCATCTGGGGCCCTTCCCGGAGCCGGAGCTGCATAAATACTATTCCCAGGGGTCGGTCTTCTGCCTCAATTCCATTGAGGACGGCTTTGGGATGGTTCTGGTGCAGGCCATGGCCTGCGGCCTGCCGGTGATCACCACCACCAACACCGGTGCGGCCGACGCGGTCCGGGAGGGCCGGGACGGCTTCATCATCCCCATCCGGGACGTGGCGGCGCTGAAAGCAAGACTCCTCTATTTTTACGAAAATCCGGAAGCGGGCCGCAGCATGGGGGAGGCGGCCCGGGAGCGGGTGCAGGCCGGGTTCACCTGGGCGGATTATGGCGCCAAGATCATCGCCGGCTACCGGCGGGTCCTGGGCGGTCCCGGCAGTGGTGCATTATGAAAAATGGAGCCGCAGGCTTTAGCCTGGGCTACGGGGCGTAGGGGCCGATGGTGAAATTCGCCAAGCAGGATTGGCTGAACCAACACCGCCAGCAGAGTCGAGGCTGGCTGAAGCGCGGCCTCTACTTTCTTCTACGCCCGTGGCTTTCCCGCCGCTACTCCCGCTGCCTGACTCCCGAAACCATTGCCAGGGTGCGGCCCAGGTGGGTGCTGGGCCCCCGGGGCTTGCCCCTGGAGAGCCGGCGCCGCTGGGGGGCCAAATATCTCCGGAACCTGCGGGAGGCCACCCTGCTGGTGCAGGGCACCGGCACCGGCTGGGACGTCATTAGTTGGGCGCGGCTCCGTCCCCGGCGCATTATCGCCACCGACCTGTTTTCTTTCGAGGACTCCTGGCAGGAGATTGCCGGGTATTGTCATCAACACTACCGGGTGCCGGTGGAGTTTCGCACTGCGGCCCTGGAGGATCATAGCTTTCTGGACTCCGGCAGCATCGACCTCATCGGCTCGGATGCGGTCTACGAACATTGCCGGGATCTCCCCCGGGTGATGCGGGAGTCCCAGCGCCTCTTGCGGCCCGGTGGCTCGCTGTATGCCTCCTACGGTCCCCTCTATTTCTGCGCCGGGGGGGACCATTTTTCCGGCCGGGGGGGATTGGAGCACTCTTACAACCACCTGCGACTGGAGCCCGAGGCCTACCGGCAATATCTGGAGGCCCAGCGGGCCGCCCTGGAGGATTTCCAGGACGGGGTGCGCTATCTGGATCTGGGTCTGTTCTCTCGCCTGACCACCGGGGAGTATCTGGAGATTTACCGGGAGGCCGGTCTGGTCGTCAAAGAGTTGATCCTGGAGGTCTCCGACCAGGCCCTGGCCTATGAGCAGCAGTTTCCCAAGGAGTTTCAAGAGATCTTGGGGAAATATCCCGGCCGCCTAACCAGGGATGATTGCTTGATCAAGGCCCATTTACTGATTTTACAGAAACCGGAAGGTCCCCGCTGACCATGCTGAAGCGCTTGATTCAGGGGATAGGTGTCAACTTTCTGGGCCAGGTGATCAACGTGGCCTCCCGGGTGCTGTTGGTGCCGCTGTTCCTGGCCGCCTGGGACGCCCAGGTTTACGGAGAATGGCTTATCCTCTCCTCCGTCGTCGCCTACCTGTCGCTCACGGACCTGGGGGGCCAGCTTTATATCGTCAACCGCCTCACCCAGGCCTATGCCCAGGCTGATATCCCTTTGTTCCGCAAGATTTTGCACACCGGACTCGCCCTGTTCCTGACCATCCCCGTGCTGGTCTTTGTCATATTTGTCGGATCTATTCTCCTGTTTCCTCCCGGCGCGCTGCTGCAAATCACCGTCACCAGCCCGCGGGTAGTCTTTCTGGTCCTGATTATCCTGTCCTTCCAGTTCGTCTTTTCCCTGCCCCAGGGCATCTTACTGGGGGTTTATCGGGCCGTGGGGCTGTTGCCCCGGGGGGTGATGCTCACCAACACCATGCAGTTGGTTACCGTAGTTTTGCTGGCCCTGGGGCTCTGGCTGCGGGTCGGCCTGGTGGCCATCGCCGCTTTGCAACTGCTGCCTCTCCTGGGAGGCGCCCTGGTGGCCGGCCGGGACCTGAACCGGCGCTTCCCGCAGTTCCAATTATTCTCGCTGCGGGAGGCCGACCCCGCCTTCGGCCTGAGTTTCATCAAGCCCAGCCTCCATTTTTTCGGCATCCAAATGGCCCAGGCCTTCACCATTCAGGGGACCATCCTGGTGGTGGGCCTGGTCCTGGGTTCGGTCCAGGTGGTGCTCTTTGCCACCATGCGCACGATCATTAATCTGGTCCGGTCATTCTTCGAGCAGATCTCCCACGCCGCCTGGCCGGAGCTGACCCGCCTGGATACCCAGAGCGACGAGGAAAAGTTCTTTCGGCTATTTCGGGCCATCTTTCGTTCCACCCTGGTGGCCGCCGTCATGTTCATGGCGATCTTTCATTTTTGGGGTGAGGCCCTCTATCATTTTTGGCTTAGAAAAGCGGTGGCTTACCAGCAGACGGTGATGGACCTTTTCCTCCTCTACCTGGGACAGTTCCTGATCTGGCTCACCTGCAGCCATCCCTTGATGGCCACCAACCGGCACCGGGCCCTGGCCAAGATGCTGGTGGTCTCTTCCTTACTGGGTCTGGGGCTGGCCTATTGGGGGGGGCGACGCCTGGGGCTGCCCGGGGTGATCCTGGGGATGATCGCCGGGGACCTGCTGCTGCCCTGCTGGTTTGTGCCGTACCTCCTCAGCCGGTATCAGCCGCGTTTTTCCGGGTGGTTCTTTGCCCGGGAGATTGGGCCGATGGCCCTCAGTCTGGCGGTCTTGATCAGCCTGCCCTGGAGCGCCCCGGTGGTTATCGCCGGGCTCATCTGGTGGTGGACCGGCTGCCTGGCGGGATCGGGCCTTTCCTGGCAGAGACTGGCGGCGTTTGGGGGTAGCCGTCGGCTATAAATTGGAGCTTCATGGAGAATAGCCGCCCTCGGCTGTGCCCGGCAGGGGAGGGCGCCTGCTCTCCGGTTCCCTGAATAAATATGAAAATCCTCCACGTCATCGCCAACCTGGCGCCCCGCTACGGCGGTCCGGCCAAGGCCTGCGTGGCCATGGCCCAGGCCGTGGCCCGTCTGGGCCATCAGGTCAGCATCTACACCACCAACCAGGACGGCCCCGGGGAACTGGCGGTGCCGCTGGACCGGCCGGTTCGGCAAGAGGGCGTGGAAATCCGCTATTTTCCCATCCAGCCGCCCCGGTTTTGGGGGACCTCCTGGCCCCTGGCCCGGTCCCTGGCCCGCGGCATCGGGGATTATGATCTCTGCCATATCCACTCCCTCTACCTGTTCCACGACCTGGTGGCCGGGCATTACTGCCGGAAATACGGGGTTCCCTACCTGATGCGGCCCCACGGCACCCTGGACCCTTATCTGTATCAGCGGCACCGCTGGCGGAAGACCATCATGGAGGCCTGGTTCGAGCAGCGGAATATCCGCCGAGGCCGCGGCCGTCCATTTTACCAGCGAGGAGGAGATGCGGCTGGCCGGGCCCTATATTGGCGAGACCCCGGGGGTGGTGGTCCCTCTGGGCGTGGATCTGCGGGAATTTCAGCACCTGCCCGAACCGGGGCGCTTCCGGGAGAGGTTTCCTGAGATCGGGCCCAGGCAGATCATCCTCTTTTTGGGCCGGATCAACTTTAAGAAGGGCCTGGACCTGCTGGTCCAGGCGCTGGCCCAGGTGGTGCGGCACCGGCGGGACGTGCACCTGGTGGTGGCCGGGCCGGACAATGACGGCTGGGGAGGGCGGGTTCGGGACTGGTTGCAGGCAGCCGGCCTGGCGGATTACGCCACTTTCACCGGGATGCTGCTGGGCGAGGAGAAACTGGCGGCGCTGCGGGACGCCCAGATGTTCGTGTTGCCGTCGTATTCCGAGAATTTCGGCCTGGCGGTGGTCGAGGCCATGGCCTGCGGCCTGCCGGTGGTCATCTCCGATCAGGTGAACATCTGGCGGGAGGTGGCGGCAGCCGGCGCCGGCCTGGTGGGGCCGTGCGAGGCGACCCGGCTGGCCGAGAACCTGGAGGCGCTGCTGGCCGACCCCGAGCGGGGGGCCGAGATGGGCCGGAGGGGAAAAGCACTGGTGGCCGGGCGCTTTCAGTGGGACGGCGTGGCCCTGGCCTTGCAGGATTTGTACGCCCGGCTCATTGCTAATAGGCCTAAAAAAGGATAAAAATTAATGTTGGTTAGATTTTCAATATTTTGTCGTTGCAGGTTTTACCGTGAAACCATTTTCCTCTTTCAATCCCCTGCCCTCTCTTTCAAAAAGGGGCTTTTAAGTCCCCCTTTGAAAAAGGGGGATTTAGGGGGATTTTGGAGGCGCAGAACTTTCGGCGCAGGTTGAAGCTGGGGGCAGCAAAACCCCCTCTCCCCTGCGAGGGGAGAGGGTTGGGGTGAGGGGTGGCTTCGTCGGCTGACACTCCACCTCAGTTGGTGGGAGATGTTAACCCACCTGCTGCAAAAGAATACTTATGCCAGATTTGCCTAAACCATCCGTCTCGGTGCTCATCTGCACCAAAAATGAGGCGCTGAACCTGCCGGGCTGCCTCGAGAGCGTGGCCTGGGCCGATGATGTGGTGGTCTTCGATTCGTTTAGCGACGACGGCACCGTGAAGCTCGCCGGACAAATGGGGGCCCGGGTAGTGCAGCGGCAGTTCGATAATTTTTCGGCCCACAAAAACTGGGCCCTGGATCACGTCGATTTCGCCCACGAGTGGGTGCTGATTGTCGACGCCGACGAACGGGTGAGCCCGGCCCTGGCCCGGGAGATTGCCGGGGCCGTGGCCCGGCCCGGGGAGATTTGCGGCTATTATCTGGCCCGGCAGAACTACTTTGGCGGCACCTGGATCCGCCACGGCGGCTGGTATCCGGATTATAATCTGCGCCTGCTCAAAAGGGGGCAAGGCCGCTATGAAGCCCGCCTGGTCCACGAGCACGTGCTGCTGCAAGGGCCGGCCGGCCACCTGAAAAATCCCCTGATCCATCATGATTACAAGGGCATCGAGCGCTACTTCGACCGCCATAACCTCTATTCCAGCCTGGAGGCGGTGGAAGCCCGGCGCACCCAGATGACGCCGGGCCAGGCCCAGGGTCTGCCGGGCCTGCTGGGCGCCAGGGGGCCGGAGCGCCGCCGCTTTTTGAAAAACCTGGCCTACCGCCATCTGCCGGCCCGCTCCCTGTTTAAATTCGTCTGGATGTACTTCATCAGACTGGGGTTTCTGGATGGGCGCCTGGGCTTCCGTTTCTGCCTGCTGCACACCTTTTATGAGTATCAGGTGAGCCTCAAGCTGAATGAGTTGCAGGACCCCGACTCGCCCATCTCCCAGAAATACCGGGACCTGCTGTGATGGAGAAGGCGGCGGCTTCCCGGCAATGTTGGTTCTGCGGGCAGGCCTGCCGGGTCGTGCTGGCGAGTCTGACTGACGACCGCTTCGGGGCGCCCGGGACTTATGACATCCTGCAATGCCCCGGCTGCGGCCTGGAGCAGACCTGGCCCCGGCCCGCCGCACCTGAACTGAAGGCGCTGTACGAGAGATTTTATAACGCCGGGGTGGAGCCGGGTGGGACTTACCAGTCCTGGCGGGAGCGGTTTCTGGCCTCGGGGGTGTATCGCCTCTGGCTGCAATGGGACGGGGATATCTCTTTTCACCTGCCCCGGGGCCGGGGCCGGTTGCTCGATCTGGGCTGCAACGAGGGTCGGGGATTGAGCCGGTATGCCGCCAACGGCTTTGTGGCGGAAGGTTTGGAGATCAATGAGGCGGCCGCGGCCCTGGCCCGGCAGCGGGGCTTTACGGTCTACACCGGGACTCTGGAAGATTTTCAGCCGGTGGCGCCTTATGCGGTGGTGGTCCTGAGCAATGTTCTGGAGCACTCTACGGACCCGGTGGCCATGTTGGCCCAGGTGCGCCGCCTGTTGCAGCCCGGGGGCGAGGTCTGGATCTCCTGTCCCAATGCCGAGAGCCTCTGGCGCCGGGTCTTCGGGCGGGGTTGGGTCAACTGGCATGTGCCCTATCATCTCTGGCACTTTGCGCCCCGGACCCTGGAAGGAGTCCTGGCCCGGGCCGGTTTCCGGCTGACGTCACTACAGACCTTCACCCCGGCCCTGTGGCTGGCCCAATCGTTCTGTATCAGCCGGAGCTCGGGCAGCGGGCGGGGCAGCCGGCTGCTGCGCTCGGCCCCGGTGGTGGCCGGCCTGATGCTGACGGCGCGGCTCCTGGTGTTGCCGTTCTTTTCCGGGGCCAACCGGCGGCTGCGGGGCGATTGCCTGGTGGCCGCGGCCCGGCCGGAGCAAACGCCGTGCGCCTGCTGATCCACGGCATGAACTATGCCCCCGAGCTGGTGGGCATCGGCAGGTATACCGGGGAACTGGGGGCCTATCTGGCCTCCCGGGGCCATCGGGTCACGGTGCTGGCGGCGGCGCCCTATTATCCGCAGTGGCGGGTGCGGGAAGATTACCGGCCCCAGCGCTGGCGGCGGGAATGGCTGGACGGGGTGGAGGTGCTCCGGGCCCCCCAGTACGTGCCGGCCCGGGTCACCGGGAAGGGGCGTCTGCTCCAGGAGATCAGCTTTACCATTAGCTGCTTCTATTGGTGGTTGACCGGTTTGCTGCGCCAACCCTGGGACGTGGTGGTGGCCGTCTGCCCCCCCATGACCTCCGGGTTGGTCCCCGGCCTCTTCTGCCAGCGCCGGGGTATCCCCCTGGTGATCCACGTCCAGGATCTGCAGTTGGACATGGCCAGGGAATTGGGGATTTTGAGCCAGCCATTGCTGCTGCACGGGCTGGCGGGAGTGGAGCGCCGGCTATTTCGCAAGGCGCAGGCGGTGACCGCCATCTCCCGGCCCATGATGGATCGCCTCGAAACCAAAGGGGTACCGGCGACGCGCCTGCATCTGCTGCCCAACTGGGCGGACCTGGATAACCTCCGGCCCGGACCGCGCCACAACGCCATTCGCCGTGAACTGGGGCTAACCTCCGAGATCGTGGTGCTCTACGCCGGCAGCCTGGGGGAGAAGCAGGGTCTGGAGGTGGTGCTCCAGACCGCGGCCCTGACCCGGGAAGACCGGTCCATCCGCTACCTCATGGCAGGGGAGGGGGGGGCCCGGGAGCGGCTAAAGCGGCAGGCCAAAGATCTGGGACTTGATAATTTACTCTTTTTGCCATTACAATCTAGCAGCCGGTTCCCGGCGCTGCTGGCCGCCGCCGATATCCACCTGGTAGTGCAACGGCGGCAGGCCGCGGACCTGGTGATGCCGTCCAAGCTGCCCAATATCATGGCCGCGGGCCGGGCCTTTATCGCCACCGCCGCGGCTGGAACGGAACTGGGCCGGGTCACCAATGACTCCCAGGCGGGGCTGCTGGTGCAGCCGGAAGCTGCCGCTTCCCTGGCCCGGGCGATCCGGCGGCTGGCGGCCGATGCCGGCCTCAGGGAGCGATTGTCCGTCCAGGGCCGGCAATATGCCGAGGCCCATTGGGGCCGGGAACGGCTTTTGGGGCAATGGGAAGAGTTGCTCCTGAGTTTAGCGGCCCGGGGCTGAAATAACCGGCGAACCAGAGGGTCGCGCCGGCGCAGAATTTCTAAAGTATCCGGAGAACCAGGTGTTCAGTAACCGCCAACAAGGCATCTTTGATCAGTACCGCTGGCTCATTTCCCGAGTTCAGTGGATTCTGGATGGCGTCGTGGTGGTCTTGCTGCTGTTCATCATCTGTGTATGCTACGGTGAACCTTTCAGGCTCATCTATCAAATGCTGGGGCTGGCGACCCTGCTGCTGACCGTGCTGGTCTTCCAGACCGCCAATCTGCACCAGCCCTGGCGGGGCGCCAACCTGACGGGCCTGGTGCGCCGGGTCTTTCTGAGCTGGATCCTGGTAATCGCCATCCTCTCCGTGCTCGGTTATGTGACCAAGACCTCGATATTCTTCTCCCGGAGGGTGGTCCTTACCTGGATGGTGCTGGCGCCGGCAGCCCTGGTAGCCCTGCGCCTGGAAGTGTACCTGGGCTTGCGCTGGCTCCGGCGGCAGGGCCGCAACACCCGCAGCGTCGTGATCGCCGGGGCCGGAGATTTGGGGCGGCGGCTGGCCTGGAACATCGTGGACACCCCCTGGCTGGGGATGCGTCTCCACGGCTTCTTCGACGACGGGATGACGGGTGAGGTGAAACTGGAAGCCGAGGGCAAACCGACCAGAACTTATCCTATCCTGGGCAATCTGGACGAAATGGTCCCCTTCGTCCAGGACCACCAGATGCACATGGTATATCTGGCCCTGCCGCTGCGGGCCGAGGAGCGCCTGCGGCAGGTGGTGGAGACCCTCCAGGACACCACCGCCTCGGTCTATTTCGTTCCGGACGTCTTCACCTTTTCCCTCCTGACCGCCGGGTTCACCGATCTCCGGGGCATCCCTCTCATCTCCCTCTGGGAAACCCCCTTCTTCGGCATCAGCGGCTGGGTCAAACGGCTGGAGGACCTGGTCCTGGCCAGCCTCATCCTGTTATCCGTCTCCCCCATCATGCTCTTGATCGCCCTGGGGGTGAAATTGTCCTCCCCGGGCCCCATCATCTTTAAACAGCGGCGTTACGGCCTGGACGGCCATGAAATCGTGGTCTATAAATTCCGCACCATGAAGGTCTGCGAGGATGGGGCGCAGGTGCCGCAGGCCACCCAGAACGACCGGCGGGTGACGGCTTTGGGCCGGTTTCTGCGGCGTACCAGCCTGGACGAACTGCCCCAGTTTTTCAATGTGCTTCAGGGGACTATGTCCATTGTCGGACCCCGGCCCCACGCGGTGGCCCACAACGAGTATTACCGTCGCCTCATCCCGGGCTACATGCTGCGCCATAAGGTGCGCCCGGGCCTGACCGGCTGGGCCCAGGTCAACGGCTGGCGAGGCGAGACCGAGACCCTGGAAAAGATGGAAAAGCGAGTGGAATTCGATCTGGACTATCTACGCCGCTGGTCTCTGGGGTTCGACTTGAAGATCATCTGGCTCACCGTCTGGCGCAGCCTGACGGATAGCCAGGCCTACTGAGACGGCTTTCGGCTTAAAAGAAAATTCACGGAATTAAGGAAATTAATCATGGGAATAGTGAAGAAGGCCCTGATTACCGGGATCACCGGGCAGGACGGCAGTTATCTGGCGGAGTTTCTGTTGGCCAAGGGCTACGAGGTGCACGGTCTGGTGCGCCGTTCCAGCACCTTCAACACCCGGCGCATCGACCATCTCTACGTGGACCCGCACGAAAGCGGGGCCCGGTTTTTTCTGCACTACGGCGATTTGAGCGACTCCGGCCAGCTCAGCCACATGATCTACAATATTCAGCCGGAAGAGGTCTATCACCTGGCGGCCCAGAGCCACGTCCGGGTGAGCTTCGACATGCCGGAGTTCACCGGGGACGTCACCGGCCTGGGGGTGACCCGGCTGTTGGAAGCCATCCGCCGCAGCGGCATCCAGACCCGGTTTTACCAGGCCTCCTCCAGCGAACTCTTCGGCTCGGCCGCCGCCGCCCCAGAATGAGGAGACCTACATGCGGCCCCGGAGCCCTTATGCCGCGGCCAAGCTCTACGCCTACTGGATGGTGCGCAACTACCGGGAGGCCTACGGCCTGTTCGCGGTGAACGGCATCCTGTTCAACCACGAGTCGCCCCGGCGGGGCGAAACCTTCGTCACCCGGAAGATCACCCGGGCCGTGGCCCGCATCAAGCTGGGGCTCCAGGAGAAACTCTATCTGGGTAATCTGGAGGCCCGCCGGGACTGGGGCTATGCCCCGGACTTTGTGGAGGCCATGTGGCTGCATGCTGCAGCAGGAGACCCCCGACGACTACGTCCTGGCCACCGGCGAGACCCATTCGGTGCGGGAATTTCTGGAAGCGGCCTTTGCCCAGGTGGACCTGGATTGGCGGCAATACGTGGAGATCGACCCCCGCTACTTCCGGCCCACCGAGGTGGACGTGCTCCTGGGCGACCCCTCCAAGGCCAAGCGGCTCCTGGGCTGGGAGCCCCGGGTGAGCTTCGGGGAACTGGTGCGCATCATGGTGGAGGCGGACCTCCAGGCGCTGCTGGAAGTGCGCCAGTGCCAGGACGTCATCCGGCAGTTGAGCCAGGACAAGGGAGTCAGGGCGCCGGGGCTGAACCAGACCAGGCAGCGGCGAAGAGCAATTAAGGCATGGAACCTGACGCCAAAATCTTCGTGGCCGGGCATCGGGGCCTGGTGGGCGGCGCCATTTTGCGGCGCCTGCAGGCAGGCGGGGTTCACCAACCTCCTCGTGCCGCAGCAGCCGGCAACTGGACCTGCGGGACCAGGCGGCGGTGGCCCGCTTCTTTGGCCGGGAGCAGCCGGCCTACGTCTTTCTGGCCGCGGCCCGGGTGGGCGGCATCCGGGCCAACTCCACCTATCCGGCCCAATTTATCTATGACAACCTGATGATCGAGGGCAACCTCATTCATCAGGCCTATCTGCACGGCGTCAAGAAGCTCCTGTTCCTGGGCAGCTCCTGCATCTATCCCAAGTTCGCCCCCCAGCCGATCAAAGAAGAATATCTGCTGGACGGCAAACTGGAGCCCACCAACGAGCCGTACGCGGTGGCCAAGATCGCCGGCATCACCCTGTGCCAGGCCTACAACCGGGAGTACGGCACCTGTTTTATTTCCGCCATGCCCACCAATCTCTACGGCCCGGGCGACAATTTCGATCTGCTGGACTCCCACGTGATCCCGGCCCTGATGCGGCGGTTCCACCTGGCCCGGGTGGCCGGGGCCCCGGAGGTGGCGGTCTGGGGCACCGGCGCCCCCCGGCGGGAGTTTCTCCACGTGGACGACCTGGCCGACGCCTGCCTCTTTCTGATGCAGCATTACCGGGAGAGCGATATCGTCAACGTGGGAGTGGGGCAGGATCTGACCATCCGGGAACTGGCCGAAATGCTGGCGAGGGTGACCGGCTTCCAGGGTCGGATCAGCTTCGATCCCAGTAAGCCGGACGGCACCCCCCGGAAACTCCTGGACGTCAGCCGCCTCACGGCCCTGGGCTGGCAGGCCCGGATTCCCCTGGAAGAGGGACTGCGCCAGACCTACCACTGGTTTTGCCGCAGCCGCTGGGCCCGCCAGGTGGGAGAGGTGCATAGCGCGCCCGCTGATCCACATCCCAGACAATTGCTCAGCCAAAACAGCCGGGACGGTTCGAGAACCGCCCCTGCTGTTCCCCTTCCCGTAGCCGCAGGCTTTAGCCTGCGCTCCCTTTCCTTTTCTCAAAAAAATTAATAAACTTATTTATGCAGTTGCAGATCAAATCCTTACAGCAACGGCTGATCATCTTCCTGGTGCTGCCGGTGGTGATCTTTCTTAGCGCCCTGGGTGCGGTCGGCTATATATATATCCGGAACAGCCTCTTCAGGGAATGGCAAGAAGCCGCCACGCTGCGGTTGGAACGGGCGGCCCATTCCATGGACATGCGCCTCAGCGAGCCCATTCAGTGGATGCAGAATTTTGCCAAACCGGGCCGCGGTCCACAGGGTGAGGACAACCATAAGTGGATTTTAAAACATCTGCGGCAACTGCCGGGGGTCAGCCAGGTAGACCTGACTTGGGGGAGCGGACCGGGAAACGGGCTCACCCAGGCAGGCGGCCCCTGGCCGGATTGCGGCTGCCGAGATCGCCCGGGTGTCTCCGCCCGAATATCTTTATCCGCCGGGGCAGGGGGTGGTGGGCCTCAAGTCCCAACTTCTGGACGCGGCCGGCCGGCCCCTGGGCCAGCTTACCGTCTTCGTTAAATTCGACTATCTCATGGCAGGCGTCCTGCCTTCGGGCTGGCTGCAGAGCAACATGGCTTGCCTGGTGAACCGGGAAGGCCTATACCTGGCCCACAGCGACCCCGCCATGGCCGGCCGCCATTGCCTGGGGGAGAACCGCGATCCTTTGGAGATAGCCATGCTGGCGGAGATGAAGGAGAAGACCTCCGGAACCATCATGGGGCACGGCAAGGTTATCGGCTTCTATCGGCTCCACGACGCCCCCTGGGCCATCATGCTCCATGCCGAGGGCAGGCAGATTATGGCCCCCATCCGCCGCTTCCACTTCTATTATCTCGGGGGCGGCTTTCTTTGTCTGAGCGTGATCCTGGTGCTCATCCGCCTGGGAACGACCCCCATGGTCAAGGCCATCCGCCGCATCTCCAACCGGGCCTCCCAGGTGGCTGCCGGGGAGTACGGCGAGCCCTTGCCGGTGACGAGCCGGGATGAAATCGGCCAGCTGACCGGCAGCTTCAACGACATGGTGGCGGGGCTGAAGGAACGGGATTTTATTCGCAACACCTTCGGGCGCTACGTCGATGAAGAGGTGGCCCGAAAGCTGCTGCGCCGGCCGGAGGCGGCGCGCCGCCTGGGGGGCGAGAAACGGGAAGTGGTCATCATGTTCTCCGACATCCGGGGCTTTACCCCACTGGCGGAGAGTCTGAGTCCGGAGGCCACCATCCGCCTGATCAACCGCCATTTTTCCCAGATGATCGAGGTCATCCGGGCCCATCACGGCATTATCGTCGATTTTTTGGGGGACGCAGTCCTGGCTTTCTTCGATCCCCTGGACCACTCCCTGGAGGAAGCGGCGCGCCAGGCCGTGGCCTGCGCTTTGGAGATGCAGGCGGCCCAGGCCGCGGCCAACGCCGCGGGCACCGAGTATCCTCCCTTGCAAATGGGCATCGGTCTGCACGCCGGAGAGGTGGTGGTGGGCAACATCGGCTCCGAGAGCCGGGCCAAGTATGGGATCGTAGGGTCCGCGGTCAACCTGACCCATCGTATTCAGGGGCAGGCCCAGGGCGGCGAAGTAGTAGTCTCAGACGCGGTCCGGGGCCACGCCGGGCCCTTTCTGGCGGTCCAGCGGGAATTCCGGACCCGCCTCAAGGGCATTCAGGAGCCGGTCAGCCTTTACACCGTGGCCGGGCTTAAGATCAATTCAAATCAATAGGTTATCCCCTTGCCGGCCGCTTGGCGCAGCACCTCCCTCCTGAGTCCGAAAACTGATTCGCCCAAGGCGCAAATTACGATGTAACGTCTCAGCCGGCTTGGGTTTTTCCGATATACCCCCCATAATTGCCGCCAGAACTGCCCGCGGCAGCCGGCCCAAATCCCCTGGCGCCAGACGAGCTTTACCAGCGCCAGCAAATCTTTGACCTGTTTGCGCCAGGGCAATTGGGCTTTTTTGCGGGCTGGGCTTTTCTGGCCGGCCTGGATTTTCATCTGCCGCCGGGTCGGCCGCATGGTCAGGATTTGCTGGTAGGCCCGGGCCAGGAACCTTGAAGGTTCATAGAGACGGTCTACGGTTTGCACGTATTCCCTCAGGATCTCCGCTTCGGGGCGATCCGGCAGATAATTCAATCCTCCCAGTTGGTACACGTCCCCTGAGGTCGAGACTTCCCGGAGACGGCCCTCTGCCTGGAGCCGCTGCCACAGACTGGTGTTGGGGAGGATATACAGGGTATTAAGCATCACCAGGGGGATGTGGTTTTCTTCGACGAATTGACAGATCCGCTCGCCGGCTCCAGGCTTTTCGTGGTCGAAGCCGATGACAAAACTGGCCATCGGGGTCAGGCCATTGGCAGTGATGGTGGTGAGGGATTGGGCTGCGGGAGTGCTGAGGTTCTGGTATTTCCGGTTCAGTTTCAGCAATTCCTCATCCGGAGTCTCGACGCCCAGAAAGATGGTGCCGAAATTGGCGGCGGTCAACAGATCGATTATTTCCGTATTCTGGCCCAGATTGACCGAGGCCTGGGTCCAATAGCCGAAGGGATCATCGTGTTCCTTCATCCAGGGGGTTAATTGCCCCAGGATGGCGCGGGTATGGTCCTTGTTGCCGATGAAATTGTCGTCGCAGATAAAGACCCCGCCCCGCCATCCCAGGCGGTACAATGCCTCCAACTCCGCCAGGACCTGCTGCGGTGATTTGTAGCGAGGCACCCGGCCGAAGAGATTGACCACATCACAGAATTCACAATCGAAGGGGCAGCCCCGGGAGGTTTGGATGCCCAAGATATTATAATCCTCCAGGTTCAGCAGGTCGAAACGGGGCACCGGCGACAGGGCCATATCCGGTTTGTCCGCGGCCTGGAAGACCCCCGTCTTCTCGCCTGCCGACATGGCTGCCAGCAGCAGGGGAATGGTATTTTCCCCTTCGCCGCGTACCAGAAAATCAACCCCAGCCGCCAGCACTGCCTCGGGCAGGGAGGTGGCGTAGGGTCCGCCCACGAGCACGGTCTTGCCCCGGGACTTGGCTTCTCGAATCAGGGCCAGAACCCCCAGCTTCTGGATAATCATCCCGGAGATCATCACCAGATCAGCCCATTGCCAGTCTGCCGTGGTGAGTTTTTTCCCGGTGTTCAGGTCCGCTAAACGGTATTCCCATTCCTGAGGGAAAAGCGCCGCCACGGTAAGCAACCCTAAAGGGGGCAGGAGCGCCTTGGTTCCCGCGATCTTACAGGTTTCCTTGAAAGACCAGAAGGCGCCGGGCATTTCAGGGTTCAGCAACAAGACTTTCATAAGGTTTCTCTTTATCGGCTAATGATCGGGATGGGAAAAATCGGCTGGCCCACCCAAAGATTCAGGCAATGTCGCAGTTCCGGCAGATGTCGATCTGGGACGGGTCCTCGAAGTAGCGCCGGCGGAATTCGCAGCGGCCCGGGACGGTGTTCAGCAGGGACGGCACGTCGTCTTGGTGGACGCTGCCATAGGTGCTCAGCCCGGTGGGGTCCTGGCAGCACAGGGTGACATCGCCGTTCCAGTAGACCATCATTCCCCCCCAAACCCATTCGCAGCGCCGGGAATAACCGGAGCGGCGATAGCGCGACATGCCCTCGACCTCAAATTCTTTGATCTGGGCCTCATTGAAGCGCGGGCTATGGACGTTCACCAGTTTGAGCCTCGGGGTCAGGTTGAGGCTGCCGATGGTGTCCAGAAAACGCTGGCGTTCGTGGGCGGTCTTCCTGGTGACGATCATCTGGACGATGAGCTTTTGCGGGACACTGCCCCGCTGTTTCACTTCATCCGCCAGAACTTTGAGGTTGTCCCACACCCGGTCGAACTCATCCACTCCTTTCTGCTCGATAAACGTCTGCCGGCTCATGGAATCCAGGGAAACAATGATGCGCCGGAAGGGATGATCCAGTAGAGCGCGGACCCGGGACTCGGTCATGACGCCGAAATTGGAATAGAGTTCCAACCGGTCGGCGAGTCCCCGGCCGGCGATCTCCTCCAGGAAGGCCTCCATATTTTCATTCACAAAGGGCTCCCCGAACCCCGCCAACATGATGGTGCAGCCCCTGGGCACGTGGGCCACGATCTTCCGGAAGGTGGCCAGGTCCATCTTGCCCTTGGGCCGTTTATTGGTATTGAGCCCGGTGGCGCAGAACCGGCAACGTTGATTGCAATAGTTGGTGGGCTCGATATTAATCAGGCGCAGGCGGGCCTGGAGCCGCGATTGCGGCCGCTGGAGCAGGGTGAGGTACCGATCCACCAGCTCTCCGTGGAGTTGGCCGAGAAGGTCGCCCCGGCCCAGGAAGCGCCAGGCTTCCTTGGCCAGGGAGCGGCCCGAGCCTTCGAAGATAAACCGATGTTTATGGGCCATGGGTCCTCCAATATCTAATTAGCCGGGTTGAGGCGCCGGGGCTTTGGTCAACCAGGGGCGCATATCCAGCAGCCGCAGGTGCTCGTCCAGTCTGACGGCGGCAAAGAGCGGCGAGGCCAGCAGGGCGAATTGATGTCGGCCCTGGGTCAGCCGGGCGATCAGCCGGTCAAAAGGGGCGAAAAAGGGGCAGTCCACCCGATCGGCCAGGGTCTTGCGCCAGAACCTGGGAACCTTGCGGTCCAGGGGGACGAAAAAGCGGCCGCCGGCCAGAAACTCCGGGGTGAAATGGCGGTCGTCCACCACCAGGAACGAGACCTGGTACTTGCGGCAAAAAGCGACCACTTCCTGGGGGTCGGCCGCGTAATAGGCCGCGAACAGGTCCTCCAGCCGGGGTTCGATCTGTTGCCAGTAGCCTTGGCTCCAGGGATGGGCCAGCTTGTAGGTGACCAGGGCCCGACGCCGGGCAAAGGTGGGGACATTGTCCATCAGGTTGGGATGCCCGGCAATGACCGCATCCTTGGGGGTATCGGCCAGGGCGGCGTAAAGCGGCCGGTAGACCCCATAGTCCTTCAGACCCACGTCTTTCAGGCGCAGATAACCCAGGCCGGCGGCGGCCACCAGGACCAGGACGGCCAGGTTCCTGGGCCACCCTTCCACCTTCAGGGCGGCGTGCAGGCCCAGGGCCAGGATGAGACAATAGGCCAGATTAATGGTGTAGATGAGGTAGCGGTCCGGAATGAAGAGCTTAAGCAAAAAGACCCAGGCCAGGAGATAGAGGACCGCGCCGGCCAGGAGCAGATACCAGAGGGGTCGGAGCCGGGCCGCCAGGCTGCGCCAGTCGGTGCGGGAAAGGCCCCAGACGGCCGCCAGGGGGAGGATGGCGCAGACCGTGTAGGCGGCCACCGGTCCCAAATCCCGGAAGGGGGCAATATATTCCCAGGGGGCGAGAAGTTGCCAGAAGATGGTGGGCACCGGCAGGATGGGAAAGCGTCCCCGGGCGTAAAACTCCGGCCGGTTCACCATGTCGGCGTAGCTCACCAGGGGGCCGAAGCCGTCGTGGGCGTAACTGAAGTTCATCAGCCCCACCAGGACGGCGCCGCCGGCCAGCAGGAGAAAATGAACCGGCCGCGCCGGAAACGGCGGCGGCGCCAGCCTGCCGGTGCGGCCTGCCAGCCAGGCGAGTCCGACGGCCAGGGCGGTGACCATGAAGACGTAGGGAATGAACAGGGCCTGGAGGATGAGCGCGGCGGCCATACCCCGGGGCCAGTCCTCCTGCCAGGAGAGCCAGAACCAGGCCAGGAGCGGGGCGGCGAAGGCCCGGGCCAGGCCCCCCGACATATTGTCCAGGAAAAAGGGCATGAGCCAGTAGACTGCCAGGGTGGTCCAGGCCAGGCGGCGGCCCCCCAGTCTCAAGCCGATCAGATAGAGGCAGAGAGACAGGAAAACGAACAGGATACCGGTCATGAACTTAGAAAAGGCGATGGGGTCCGAGATCCAGGAAGCCAACCAGTAAAGGCCCTTGACGCCCCAGGGGACGTAATGGCGGGCGTATTCAGCCAGCAAATCGCCCTGAAACAGTGCCGGGTCCAGCCATTGCTGCATCCAGAAGAGCTGCTGGCGGACGTCGTCGTTGACGACGTAGGGGCTGGACAGGGCCGAGAGATGGGCCAGGAGAAAGATGATGTCCGAGAGGATCAGGACTATCAGCAGATCGAATACCGCGGCATACCCCGGCCATCTCTCACGCTGCGGGGATTCGAGCTCATGCGGCATAATAGGCAAAGTCATATGTGGCGGCATCGGGGAGCAAAGCGGTTTCAAGCCCTGGAGGCAAAAAATCAGATTTCTCTTTCAAATACCCGGAAGGTCTTATAGGTTTGGCCGCCGAAGGCCTGGATCACCTTGATCCAGTGGCGGAGATTTTCAGGGATCAGGGAAAAATCGGCAAAATCGCAAGGCGTGTGTTTAATCAAGTAAATGTAAGTCCTCAAGAATATGGCATAGTTCAGCCTTTTTAGCTGGTAGGGCTGGGCGATGCCGATGACCATGGCCCTCACCTTGCGGATGGGGGCGAATTTGGCGGCGTAGAGCAGGCGCAGTTTGCTCCAAAGGCCTAAGCTGCCGTTGAGTTGCTGGACCACCGGGTTCAGGTCCGGCAAGACGATGCCGAAGCCCACCAGCTTATCGCCGTCCAGCAGCATATGGACCAACTCGGGCCGCAGCAACGGTTTGACTTCGTGCAACAGATGATCGAACTGCTGGCGGCTCAGGGGGACATGGCCCCAGTTGACACTCCAGGCCTCGTTGAACAGGTGGAAGACCTCCTCGGCCCGCCGCGCCAACTCCCGAGGATTGTAAGGGGCCAGCGTCACCTTTTGCTTGGTCAGGATCTCATCCAGACGCCGCTCCATGGCCGGGACGTCGACCTTGCGGTCGGTTATCTTGAGGGCCACCCAGTCCATGGCCTTGCGAAAGCCCCAGGAGGCGACCAGATCCGCATAGTAGGGGGGATTGTGGGTCTGGAACATGGCCGGCATGGAGTCGAAGCCCTCGATCAGCAGGCCCATTTCGTCGTAGATGGAAAAATTGAGCGGGCCCACCAGGCGGCTGCGGCCGCGTTGGCGCAGCCAGGCGGCTGCCGCCTCGAACAGGGCGTTGGCGACCTCCTGGTCCTGGATGGCTTCAAAAAAGCCCCAAAAGCCGGTTTCCGCTCCATGAAATTCATCATGGCGCCGGTTGAGGTGGGCCGAGATCCGCCCCACGGGCTCGCCCTGGCGGTAGGCCAGGAAATATTGGGCCTCGCCGATTTCAAAGAAAGGACCCCGGCGGGGGTCCAGGAACTTCCGCTGTTCGGGCAATAAAGGCGGCACCCAGTAAGGGTCCTGACTATAGAGGCGCCAGGGGAAGCGCATAAATTCCTGGAGGCCGGCCTCATCTTGAACGGGAGATACGAGGATCTCCCCGTTTGCTGCCATTAATTTCTTACCTCTTTATTGATGATCACGAAAGACGATTTGGGCCTTTAACCCGTCTTTTAGCAACAGATCAGGGTTGGACACCTTTAATTCCACATCGTAGTAGGCCGGTTGTTCCAGACCGGGGGTGAGGGAGGACCAGGAGATCCGGCTCACCTGTCCCTGGAATTTCCGACCGGGGAGGGATTCCAGAGTGACCTCGGCGGTTTCCCCGGGCTTAATCTGCAAGGCCTCGATTTCAAAGGCCTGGGCCCGCACCACCATGGGATCCATCGCTCCCACCTGGAAGACGCCGGGAGTGGGGGGCAACTCGGCCCCATTCTGCAGGTCCGGACTGATCCAGATAATGTATCCGGCGATGGGGGCGATCAAAGCCGCTTCTTGGGGAATCTGTCCGGAGCTGATGCCCTTTCCCAGTTGCTGCTTCAAAATTATCCGGTCATCCTGGAGTGACTGGCGGTCCTGACGCAGCCGGTTTTGCAGGGCGCTGCGCTCTTGGGTAAGCAGGCGGAGATCCTGGTTGACCTGCTCGAGGCTCTGGGGCGGGGCCAACTTCTTTTGCGCCAGTTGGGTCAATTCCCGCTGCCGGTTTTGCAGCGGCACCATACTCCGTTCAGTTTCCGCCAATTTAATTTCGCCATCGGAAAGGGCCGGCGGCGACAGGCGCTGGCGAATCACGATTTGGGCTTCCGGGGTCAGGCGATATCTGGCCAGGACCTGGCCGGCCTCCACCCGCTCTCCGGAACGGACCAGGATCGAGGTGATGATGCCTTTGAAAGGCAGGTCCACCCGGCGTTTCAAGGAACAAAAGACCTTGCCGTTAAAGCTGATCTCGGGTTCTGAGGCCGGGGCGGCCGGGGCGGCCGGGGCGGCCGGGCGGCGCCGCCGGGCTGCCTTCGCCCTTGGGATTGCCCAGGGCCGGGACGGCGGTCAAAATCGCCAGGACCAGGAATGTTCCCAGGACCGCGGCGGCTCTACTTTTGCCAGGATTTCTGATCCACATAGCTAGTACCCAGATCTCCAGAAAATTGACGCAAATTCAGGATAAGATCGTCATATTCCAACGCCTTGGTGAAGGAATTTTTTTGCGCCTCCAGGCTGGCCTTCCGGGCATCCAACCAGGCGGGAAGTTGGTCAGTTCCGGAATTGTAGAAGATTTCGGCCTGGCGCTCCTTCAGGCGCGTCAGTTCTTCCTGGGACTTGGTGATCTTCAGGCCGGCCGCGCTGTTACCAATATTTTCCTGGAGTTCGCTCCATTTGTCGGCCAGATCGATCTCTTTCATGTCTTTTTCATTGCCGACCTGCTTTAAGACGGCCTTTTGTCGCGAGATATTACGAAACCGCTTTAAGCCATCCCAGACCGGCACCTGCAGACCCAGACCCACGTAAAGGCCTCTGGCGCTGGTGACGCTTAAGGGGTCGGGAGTCTGGGTATTAAACAGGAGATCGGGAAGAATTTTGGTCTTGGCTAAGGTAACGTTATATCCCTGCAGCTCCTTCTTCATCTCCAGACTCTTGAGTTCAAAAGATCTCGCTTTCGCCTGCTCCAGGGTAGCGGCGGTTGGATCGAAGCTGCCCAATACCTGGCGGTGGGCGTCCCGCAAATCGAATTCCACCTGTTGCTCGGGTTTCAGACCCAAAAAGGTTTTCAAGTTGCTGAGGGTGCGCTTCCGGGTGAGTTCCAGCTGCCCTTGCTCGTTCTTGGCCAACTCCAACTCCTGGGCAGCCATCTGGACCTCCAGGGAGGTGCCGGTGCCGATGGTCCGGCGGTTTTCAGCGTAGGTCAGTTTCTCCCGGCACAGGTTGATCAGGTCTCTCTGAAAGACCACCAGGCGGTTCATGGAGGCCAGGTGCAGAAACATCTTGCCGAGGCGCTCCAAACCGGCGTTAATCGCTTGGAGATGGGCCAAGATCGCCATCTGGGTGGCCACCTTTTCAGCCTGCAGGCTAAAATAGGACCCCACGGGGTTCCAGGGGTCCATGGAAAAACTGAGACTATAGGGCTTGGGATTGAGGCCGGGCTGTTGAGGCCGGTCCACATAGTAAAAGGTGCGGAAGGTCATGGGTGGCGGAATCATGGAGTAACGGCTGTCACTCTCATTCATCCGCCGGATATCGATCTCCACGGCGCTTTTGGTCAAATAGGGCGACTGCTGGATGGCCAACCTGACGCAGCCGTCAAAGTCAAGGAGGCCCGGGACGGCAGCCTTGGCGTCGGTGGGGCCGGCTTCGGCAGCCCAGGCGGGCTGAGCGGCCGCCGGCAGCAGTCCCAGGAGCAGAGCCAAAAAGGCTATGGCCAGGATGGCCGGCAGCCCGCGGCTACTCTGGCACACAAGCTCGCCCGCCGGCAGACTGCTGACCCCGGAGGTCCCGTGGGTGCGCGAAGGCCTCTGCCATGACCATCGGGTTAAGAGGCGTCCTGGTAAATCCAGAGGTTATTGCTCATAAAGGACCCCGTCCCGCATTGAGCAAACCCGGGTGCACCTGGCCCCCATTTCGGGGTCGTGGGTTACCACGATTACGGACGTATTGCTCTTGCTGACGATCTCGGCAAAGTGGTCCATAACCTGGTGGCCATGGCTCCGGTCCAACTGACCGGTGGGTTCGTCCGCCAGGATGACCTGCGGCTGGTTAACCAGGGCCCGCGCTACCGCTACCCGCTGGCGTTCACCGCCGGACAGACGATTAGAGGAATGATGAATGCGGTGCCCCAGATTCACTAAATCGAGGGCTGCGGCAATACGATCCGGGCGCTCCCGACGCTCGACCCCGGCGTAGATCAGGGGAAATTCCAGGTTTTCATAGACCGTGGAATGTTCCAATAGATCGCAGCTTTGAAAGACGAAGCCCACCCGGTTGCGCCGGAATTCGGCCTGGGCGTTGCGATCCAGACGCAGCACGTCCTGGCCCGCCAGAATGTAGGTTCCCATGGTAGGACTGATGAAGATCCCCAGAATGAAGAGAAAAGTAGACTTGCCGGAACCGGAAGGCCCCATCACCGCCACGATCTCGCCGGCATAGACCTTCAGGTTGATATCTTTAAGAACCTGGATGGTCCCCGCCTCGGTTTGGTACGTCTTGGTGAGATTGGAGACCTGGACCAGGGCCCCATTGGCGGCGGGGCTGACAGAAATCGAGTTACTCATAGCGTATAGCAGATACCACTTCCATGCGGCTGGCCCGGATAGAGGGATAAAGGCCGGCGCCCACCCCTAAAATCACGGCAAACAGAAATCCCAGGGACAGACCCATGAAGAAAAGATTTTCCGCCGGACGGCTGCCAATCACGTGGCCCAGGATCTCCGTCCCGATCCGCCCCACCAAGCCGCCCACCAACGCGGCTCCCAGACTGAGACAGAGGGCCTCGGACAGAAACTGGGCCAGGATATCTTTGTCCTCCGCCCCCATGGCCTTCTTCAAGCCGATTTCCCGGGTGCGGGTGACCACGGCGGCCATCATGACGTTCCAGATGCCCACGCCCCCCAACAGGAAAGTGGCGCTGATGGCCAGATAGATCATAAACTGAATCCACCAGGCCAGTTGCTGGACCCGTTTGAGTCCCTCCCAGGCAACCTCCACGTGCAGTTCTTCGGAAGATTGGCTGGATTTGATGGCCTCGGGTATGGCCGCGGCGACGCGGGCGACATCATCCCAAGTCTGGACGCGGAGAAAGACGTGGTCAGTGAGCAACCGGCCAGACAGGCGGTCCGCCGCGGTGGTCAGGGGCAGGAAGGCTGAGTTCGCTATGCTGCTGTCGGTAACCCCCCCCAGGACACCCGAGATCCAAAAAAGTTCGTTATTGATCTCCATGGTCCTGCCGCGGACGTCATTAGTACCGAAAACCCTCCGGGCCAGTTCAGCTCCCAGGACACACTCCCGCCGGCGCTGCGTGACGGCCTCAGCCCCGAAGAGATTGCCGGTTTGAGCCCAAAAATTCCGCACCTCCCAGAAGGCCTCGTCCACCGCGATCAGGTGGAAGCCGTAGCGCTGCCCGTGCCAGTTGGTATTGCCCGGCTTCTCACCGGTGAGGCTCAATTCCTTGAAGCCTTTGATGCGGCTCAAGGCTGCCAGGGTGTCGTCCCGGAACCACTGGGGCCGGTAGGAACGGCTATTGTCGAAATATAGCCGGATAACCGTGACCCCGCCAATCAGGTCCAGATTTTCGTTGAAGTTCTTCTTGACTTCCCGGCTCATGGTGATGATGTTGATGAAACCGGCCACGCCTAAGGCTATAGCCAAAACTACCCCCATGTAGCGGCGGCGGTGCCGTATCACCTGGCGTACACTAACCGTCATGAGGTCATTAAATCTCAAGGAACTCGTCCTCACCCCTGGGCAGGCTTGCAGTACTGGCGCCCGCCACCCGCTTCGGCCCAAAGGCCTTCATATTCCTGGCAAAACTACCGGCAATCATGCCGCCTCAAAAAACAGCCAAAGCCTTGAACCTCAAATCCATCGTCCATTCTCTAGATTGAGTGGCAAGTCCCGCTGGAATGGAAAAGATGTATCCGGAGGAAGGCCTGTCCCTTGGGTAATCGCCGGTGGCAGCAGAACCCCCCAAGGATAGTGTCTGAGCAGTCATCGCGCCTCAAAGAGCTGCTCGGCATCACCCATGGGAAACCACCCGGCAATGTTTAGCCGAAAAAAATCTTTAATTCATCCGGCCGACGCTGAGACACTTACCCGGGCCATCCCCCCTAATCCGGGCAAGGTCTCAACTCTGCACGGTGGCCCATCTATCTGCCGGGCCTCTCTATCCTGAGGTCAGCGCACCCTTTACTCGCGGCCGAGGCCCATCGTCTGGTCCAAAATATCGGCTACCGGGGTGGAGATTCCTTCCCCCTCCAGAAAAGCTTCCGGTTGGCCAAGATCGCAGGCCCGGATACGATGTTTCTTGGCCAGCTTTTCGATGACTTCCAGAACGTAGTCAATCTGGCTCTTTTTATGAGTACTCATGAACGCGGTGCGGATCACCGCCTGACCCCGGGGCACTGCCGGATAGATAGCCGGCAGGGCGAAGACGCCATGGTCGAACATGTCCTTGGCGAACACGAAGGCCTTGTCTTCGGCGCCGACGTAAATGGGAATGATGGGGGTTTTGGAATGCTTGGTGATCACCCCGATTTCCTGGTATCCCTGGTGCACCCGGCGAGTAATATCCCAAAGCCGGGTCACCCGACCGGGATCGGCATCCAAGACATCCAGACAGGCCAGGACCGTAGCGGCATTGCTGGCGGGCAAGGCCGCCGAAAAGATCAGGGGTTTGGAATGGTGCCGCAGGTATTCCAGGACGTCTTCGTCGTCAGCGGCGATGAAGCCGCCGATGGAAGCCAGGGCCTTGCTGAAGGTGCCCATGATGAAATCCACCTGGGAGGTGAGACCGAAATGATGGGCGGTCCCGCGGCCGCCTTCACCCATCACTCCCAGACCGTGAGCATCATCCAGATAAATGAGGAGATCCGGGTAAGTCTCCTTCAATTTGACCAATTCATCCAGGGGAGACATATCCCCGGACATGCTGAAGACGCCTTCGGTAATCAGGAACAGGCAACCGGTGGCATTCTTCTGGCGGGCGGACGCCAATTTCCGTTCCGCGGCCGCGGCATCATTGTGGCCAAAGGGAATCAACCGGGCCCGGGAGGCCTGGCAGCCTTCGAAAATGCTGGCATGATTCTCCCGGTCGCAGACGATGACATCCTGCGGCGTCAGCATGCAGGCGATGGCGCCCAGATTGGTGGTGAAGCCGGTGGCGTGGACGACCGCCTTTTTCTTGCCCACAAAGGCGGCCAGGCGCTCCTCCAGCTTCTCATGCAAGGTCAGGTTGCCGCACAGGAAGCGAGACCCCCCCGGTCCACTCCCCCAGCGCAGCGCCGCCTTGGCTGTCGCTTCGATTATCCGGGGATCATGGGTGAACCCCAGATAATCATTGGAGCCAATCATTATCAGACGCCGGCCCGACACCTCCACTTCTGTGCCCCAAGATCGGTCAATGGGCCGGAAGTAAGGGTAAATCCCCTGTTCCCTGGCGTCTCGGACCATATGAGCAAAAGGTTGGCAGCGGTTTTTAAGTGACATAATAAGGATTCTACCCTCCCCCTCCGGTAGATTTACACCTTTTTATTTCTATCTTGATAAAAAGTCAACGGTATTCATTGTACTTAGAAAATTAACTTGAGTTTTTCGCGCTAAATCTCGGGTATAAGGTATAAATCGTCTCTGCGGCTACGAATCCGTGATTACGCCTCCTCTCCTCAAATTTACCGCTCCAAGTATAGCAGATTTTTTTCGGTTTACCCAGCATTAAAAAGCAAATATCCCGATTTTCTTTACGAAAATGTTCAGAAAGAGTGAAATTAAGCGCATTATTAAATAACACCTGAAAATGCCTAGTTCGTCACTCTTCGGCAGAAAAACGAAAATAAATTAATGATCAGGCCATTTTTCTGGCGGGCCACCATAATATTTTAGACCGGTCGGCGGCTTTAAAGTTAAGCAACCTCCAAAATGTACCCCTAAAAACCGAGAAGCCGCCGGGACCGCACCCTTAAAAATCAGGGGTCCTGCCCTGGCCGTTCAGGAAGCGCCGAACGGCCAGTGCCTGGCTCGGGGTGATGACCGGGTAGGCGCCGGGACAGAACTTCCGGTAATCCTCCTGGGGCAGCCGGGCCGAGGCGGTCTCCTGGCTCAGGACATAGTAACAGGCTCGGGCCGCCCGGGTCATCTCCCGGTATTTCTCGGTCCAGCGGGGGAGGGCCAGCAATTGTCCAGCCACCATGAGGGCCAGGAGGCCCAGGGGCAACCGGCGCCGCCAATCCCTGGGGGGCAGTCGTTCCGCAAGCCCGCGCCAGGCCAGTCCCACCAGGAGAAGCGCCCCGACGAGGGTAAAGATGGCGTAGCGGGCCACAAAGGCCTGATTTACCGAAATTTGATAGCGGGTCAAGGAAACCAAGAGAAAGGGCAGGGCATTGGCCAGCAGGGTCCAAAGGGCCAGGCGGCGCGCCGGGGGCCCCGCCCCAACCCCAGATGCCGGTCAGAGTGGCGGTGAGCAGGGCGACACCGGCCGCGTAAGCCCAGACCGGAAAGTGGTAATGGCCCCAAAAGAGATAGAAAAAGGGCGCCAGCCAGGCCGCATATACCAGGTGTAACAGGTAGCCCGGCCCCGGCAGGCCGCCAAAGACCCGGGCATTGTGGCTGGCCGCGGCGTGGAGCCCGGCAAAGGTAAGGTAGCCCGCCGCAAATACGAGATAGACCGCGGCCACGGTCCCGGCCAGGGCCCAAAACTTCCGGCCGGAGTCACCCCGCACCAGGAGGGCGTAGAGAGGCAAGGCCAGGAGACCCAGCAGCGGATAGTTGTGGGACAGCACCGAGAGCAAGGCGCAGAGGCCGACGCCGCCCAAAAGGCCGCGGCCTCCGGCCCGGAGATAAGCATCCGTGAGCAGCAGCGCCCCTAAAAAGAAGGTCAGACTGAGGAGGTAGCCGACGTAGAAGGCGTTCCAGGCGATGGCATGATGCACCGCGGCCGTGGCATAGACGGCCGCCAGGGTCAGAGCCGGGCCGGCGGCTAAGTGGCGCCGGTAGAAGAGGTAAACCAGAAAGGCGCTGGCGCCGGTGCCCAGACAATTGACCAGGACCAGAAAAGAGTAATGCTCCCCGGCCAGCCGCACCAGGCCATAATAAACCAGGCTGAAAAAGGGGAACCATTGTTCGCCGTCCGGCGTCACCAGGTAGGTCCCGAAAGGGTACTGCACCATGTGGATGAGGGTGGTCCAGTCATCGATGATGTAAAAAAGGCCCGATCGCCAAAAGATGATGACCGGGAGCGCCAGCAAGAGGAGGGCCGCCATTAGCGGGGAAGTGAGGCTGCCGCGCCGGCCGGCTATTTTATGGTTGGCGTTTTTCATTTGCCAGTGGAATTAAACCGAGCAGGATATGAAAAAACCAGCAAGATTGAGGAAACAGCAACCCGTCATAAAATTGGAAGTGGATTAAGGCCGCGGTCAAGGGAAACAGGAGCGCCAGCGGCGGGAAATAGAGCCCCGGAGGCGGCCGGAAGGCCGTACCGACGAGTTTCACCAGCAGGGCGAGGACCGCCAGGAAATAAATGATCGTGAAGGGAAAGCCCAGGCCGGACAAAAAGGTGAGGAGCTGATTGTCGGGCGTGTGGATATCGGCCAGTTCGCCGGCGAATTTTTCTTTGGTCTCGTAAGGATATCTAATTTGGTAGTCTTGCAAAAATTGCTCCCGGGGAGAGCTCAGGCCAATACCCAGGATCGGGTGCTGCCGGGCGATGCCCCAGGAGAAGTAGTAATTTTCGATGCGGTAGGAGGGGTACGCCTTGTTCAGTTTGAACCAGAGGATTTGCTGCGAAAACAGGCCGATAATCAGGCCGAGAACCAGCAGTCCCGCGACCACATGCTTCCAGCGCACGGTCCCGAACAACAGCCCCGCAACTCCCAAACCCACCGGGATCAAGACTACCGAGAGGCGCTGGCTGAGGCAGAGCACCACATAGCTCAGGGTCAGCAGGGTCACCCCCAACAGCACCAGAGGCCGGGACTTCTCTCTCAACAGGGTCAGCGGGGCAAAAGAGAGCAGGAAGATCAAATTGGTGAGGGGATGATTCGAACCTTTAAAGAACAGGGGTTGGATTTCTCCCCTCAGCAGGTATCCGGTCAGGCTCAGGACCAGGATGCCGCCCAGGAGCGCCAGGCAGAGCCATTGGAAGCGGCGTTGATTTTCCGGGGTACGCAATAAGCATCTGGCACACCAGAAGCCTCCCAGTCCCGAGGCCAACAGGACGGCCAGCCGGAAAGACGGGGAGCGGAGAGGCAGACTGTTGAGGGCGTTGGCCACTCCCAGGGCCACCAGGGCCACCGAAACCAAAAACTCCGGGGACCCAAATCTGATGGCGCCTCGCCCCATCAAGATCAGGGCCGCTATCAGGCTCAGGAAACAGAGGAGCGCGGAAAACAGGTTGCTGTGCTCCCCCGGCACCAGGATGATATAGGGTTGGAGGAAGGCCAATTGGAGGGAGGTGGCGCCAAAAAAGAGCCAGGTAATTTTTTCAGTCCGGGTCAAACCTGTTCTCCTGGGTGCGCCACCGCGCCCAGCCTCTGGGTCGGTGCAGCCGTTTGCTTTTTCCGCCAAATCCTTATATGAAATAATATGAAATAGCCATTGGCAGGGGCGGTCATCAGTCGGCGCCGACCGTGACCGGTTCAGACGCTGAAAATATTTCAAGGGTGGCGGGCCCCAGGCTCGCCCGCCTGATTCTAAGTCGTGAATTATAGCAGATAACCAGGAGAAGAAAAGGAATGCTGGCCGGAAAAAAAGTACTGGTGGTCATGCCAGCCTATAATGCCGCCCGGACCCTGGAGCGCACCTTCCAGGACATCCCCTTCGACGTGGTGGACGAAGTCTTGCTGGTGGACGACGCCTCCCATGATGAGACCCTCGAGGTGGCCCGGCGGCTGGGGATCCGTTGTTTTCTGCACGAACGCAACCTGGGCTACGGCCGCAACCAGAAGACCTGTTATACCGAGGCCCTGCAAACCGGGGCCGACATCGTGGTCATGGTGCACCCGGACTACCAGTACTCCCCCAAGATCATTCCGGCCCTGGCGGGACTGGTGGCCAGCGGCGAATACGAGGTGGCCCTCGGCTCCCGCATCCTGGGGGGCAGGGCCAAGCAGGGCGGCATGCCGGCCTACAAATACCTGGCCAACCGCTTCCTTACCCTGTTCGAAAACCTCTTGCTGGGGGCCAAGCTCTCGGAATACCACACCGGCTTCCGGGCCTTCTCCCGTCAGGTGCTGGAGAGCCTGCCCCTGTGGGAGAACTCCGACGACTTCGTCTTTGACAATGAAATGCTGGCCCAGGCAGTCTATT
Source organism: uncultured delta proteobacterium (assembly GCA_963797235.1). Taxonomy (GTDB): domain Bacteria; phylum Desulfobacterota; class Desulfobaccia; order Desulfobaccales; family 0-14-0-80-60-11; genus JAPLJC01. Next base: position 667,122 of record CAWCOX010000004.1, on the reverse strand, counting down.
TCGGCTTCCCCATCGGCGAGGTTTCCTGTCCGACCCGCTATTTCGAGGAGGCCTCCTCCATCAATTTCAGCCGCAGCGTCAAATATGGCCTGGGAGTCGTGGCCACCGCGGTGAAATTTTTTCTGCAGAAGCGGGGCTGGGCCCAGTTCCGCATCTTTGCGCCCCAGGGCCTGGGTTTGCGCCAGGGCGCCTATTACGTCGAGCACCCGGCGGACGCCCCGGAGACCACCTGAGCCTATGTCTGGGTGATTGGTAGGGGCGGACCTATGTGTCCGCCCTTTCTTTTGTTCACGCGCTCCTGCAGTAGCCCTGAAAGCGTCACCCCCTCCACCGGGCCGGTCTTGACCAGCCAGGTCAGGAAGGCTCGAATCTTGGCGACGAAGGCCGCCACCGCCGGCTCCGTGGGGAACAGCCGGGACGCCCCGGGTTTAAGCTCGGAAGAATGAAAGAACATGGTGAGCACCCGGCCGCCCCGGCGGCGGTGCAGGCCGGCGGCCAGGCGCATGGAGGCCAAAGGAAACCAGGCCGGCTGAATACCGGCGGCGCCCCAGTATCTGAACCGGCTCAGCAGGCGGCGGCCCGAGGCCAGAGGAAAGAGCGGGGCCAACCGGGCCAGGACCCGGGGCAGACTCGCCACCACCGGCACCAGGGTCAGGGGGACTTCCCATAAGTCGGGGAGCAGCGGGAACGGCTCGGCCGGGGCCAGAAAATAAGCGCCCGCGCCCTTCAGGGTGAGAGGCACGATGCTGCTGTCGACCTGGAGCCCGAACTCCGGCAGCAGGCCCAGCACCTGGGGGCCGAAATCGAAGCGGCCCATGCGGAAAGACGCCGGCGTGCCCCCCAGGGAATCTTGCACGGCCTGCACCAGGTGGGCAAATTTGTCGCGCAGCAGCGGCAGGGGCATCTGCTCGGCCGGCACCGGCTCCGGCCAGGTTAGGTCGGCAAAGGGCGGGGTGCTCCAGGGATGGAGATGCACCCCGATCTCAGCCCGGTAGAGGTCCCGCCAGCGGGCCAGGACCTGGCAGGCCGCCGGGTCCCGGGCTACCTGATAACTCACCAGCAGGGTCAGCGGGCAAGCCGAATTCCCGGGGAATGAATTCCAGGCGGCGCAGTTCGGCCACGTTGGTCACCCCGGATTCCCGGGGGTAGCGGCCGGAAAAAAGCCCCTCTTCCTCAACGTCCAGGCTGATGACCAGTTTCATGTTCTCACGACCGATTGAAATCCCCCCTGCCCCCCGTTTTCAAAGGGGGGGTGCCAAAGTCCCCCTTTGGAAAAGGGGGATTTAGGGGGATTTTTAGGCATTGGGGTTCATCTCAGATCGAAGACCACCTTGAGGCTCTGGTGGCGCCGCTTGTCGAAGGCCAGCCTGAAAGGCCTCCCGGTAAGCGCTCAGGGGAAAGAGGTGGGAGACCAGACCCTGGGCCGGGTAATCTCCCCGGGCCAGGAGGTCCACCGCCAGCTGGTAGGTGCGCAGCCGCTGTCCCTGCCAGGCGCCGTAGGCGTACATGGCGGAGCCGCTCATGCGGATTTCCCGGAACCAGAGGCTGGAGAGGTCCACCGGGCCCACCTCGCCGGCGGTGCCCACCAGCACATAGGCGCCCCTGCCCCGTAAGGCCAGTAAGCCTTCCTGCAGGGAACGGCGGTTGCCGACACAGTCGAAGCAGAGGTCCGCCCCGCCTTCCAGGTTGCCGCCGCCCAGGGTGGTGGGCAGCAGCCGGGCGCCCACGGCCTGGCCCAGTTCGGCCCGGTCCGGGGACATCAGGACCAGGTCGGCGCCCCCGGCTTGGGCCAGATTTTCCTGGAAAGTGTAGCGGGCCACCATGATTACCCGGGCTTTGGAGCCCAGGGCCCGCAGCAATCTTACCAGATGCTGGCCGATGATCCCGGCGCCGTAAATGATCACGGTATCGTCATCCTGGGGAAAATGGTCCAGGACCGGTTGCAGGGCCGAGGCCAGGGAATCGGTGAGCACCGCCGCTTCATCCGGCAGGGAGTCCGGCAGGCGGAACAGGCGGCTGGGATGGGCGGCCAGGAATTCCGCCATCCCGCCCCCGGCCTCTTTATGGAAACCCAGGATGGTGCCGGGAGAGAGGCTCCCTTGGGTGAAGTTTTCGCACAGGTTATATTGCCCCCGGGCGCAGAAAGCGCAGGGAGGCGTGATGCCGCGGACTTCGCAGGGCAGGACCGGCTCCACCGCCACCCGGTCCCCGGGCCGCCAGTCGGAGCCGGCCGGGGCCTCCACCACCTCGGCCACCACTTCGTGCCCCAGCACCGCCGGGAACGAGGCGTAAGGCTCCAGTAAAAGCGATTCGCTCCCTTTCAGCAGATTCAAATCGGAGCCGCAGATGCCGCACAGGCGGCTCTTCAAGACCAGCCAGTCCGGGCCGGGCGGCGTCAGGTTCACCTGAGCCAGTTTAAGCGGGGCCACCCCGGAAAAAAAGTGCCGGGGCCAGAGGCGGTTCAGCCCGGCGGCCAGCAGGTAGCGCAGGACGGAGCGATAGTACACCAGGGCTTGCATGGAAACCGGTTTGCTGCTTCCGGTTTGCTGTTTTCCGTGTTCGGGAATTTTCATTGCTGTCCCGGGAAGTGATGGCCTGCAGCCGTATTTTGGCCGAAAGCTTGGGGCTTGCGGCGAGCTGACAGCTATAATAGACTCTGTCCCGGGATGCGATGGCCATGTCAAGCCAATTTTATCCACGGACTTGGGGATTGCGGCCAATTGGAGTATAATGCCGCATTAAGGTTCAAACCGCATCACTGGTCGAAACTGATTATAACAAATTTAGAGGGAATGGTATCTGCATGGGTGCACGCAGTAAGATTGCCTTGGGCGCGGTGCTGAAGAATTTTCGCCGGGTAGCCGCGCATCCCTGGATCGCCGGCAAATTGGCCACTCTGCAAGGGGAGAAGCTGCTCTTCAACCTGCTCCGCGCCGGGATGGATTCCGGCCGGGCCCGGAAGATTCGCCAGCTCAGCTTACGCATCACCGACCTGTGCAACCTGCGCTGCCATACCTGCGGCCAGTGGGGCGACCAGGGGTTCCTGCACGGCAAAAACCTGCGGGAACTGAAACAGAATGAAGTCTCCCCGGAGCGCTACCGGGTGGTCCTGGACGACCTGGTGGCCCACGGCCACCGGCCCTTCCTCTACCTCTGGGGCGGTGAGCCCATGCTCTACGAGGGCTCGGTGGACCTCATCGAACACGCCACCAGCCTGGGGTTGCCTTGCTCGATTGCCACCAACGGCACCCGGATCGCCGCCATGGCCGAGCGCCTGGTCCGGGCGCCCATGTTCCTCCTGCAGATCTCCATCGACGGCCCGGACGCAGCCCTGCACAACGCCACCCGCCCGGGGCTGGGCGGGGCCGACAACTTTGCCGACATCCAGGCCGGCCTGGCCGCGGTGCACCAGGCCCGCCGGACCCAGGGCCGCGGCCTGCCGCTGATCGCCTCGCTCACCACCATTTCCCGGAACAATTTCCGCCATCTGACCGACATCTACGACGCCTTCCGGGACAAGGTCGACCTGTTCGTCTTTTACCTTTCCTGGTGGATCGACGCCGAAAACGTCCAGGCCCATGAAGCGGATTTTTCCCGGCGCTTCGGTTTTAAGCCCGAGCGGCCGGCGGGCTGGGTGGGCGGCTGGCGGCCCGATGACTATGCCGAAATGGACCGGCAGTTGCAGGGCGTCCTGGCCAGGTCCAGGGGAGCCAAGAACCCGCCGGTCACCATCATTCCCAACGTCACCGGCGAGGCCAACCTGCGCACCTACTATACCGACCACCAGGCCCGGTTCGGCTACAACCAGTGCATCTCGATCTACCAGGCGGTGGAGGTCAACAGCAACGGCGACCTCTCGCCCTGCCGGGACTACCACGACTACGTGGTGGGCAACCTCAAGGAGGCCAGCATCACGGAGCTGTGGAACTCGCCGGCCTACCGGAAGTTCCGCCACAGCCTGGCCACCGAGGGGCTGATGCCCGTCTGCTCGCGCTGCTGCGGATTAATGGGGTATTGATGGCAGTAGTCAGTAGCCAGTAGTCAGTGGTCAGAAGAAGCAAAAAGCAAAAACTGGGAACTGGGAACTGGGAACTCAAAACTCTCTTCCATTGGACCGCGAGATCAATACCGCCCTCAGCCCAAACTCGGCCCGGCTGGTCAGCCCGGCCCGGATCGTCTTTCTCCTCCAAGACTTGAAGTTTGGCGGCACTCAGCGCCAGGCCCTGGAACTGGCCCGACAGGTTGGACCCGGTGCGCTTTCGGCCGGAGATCTGGCTGCTGGCCGCGGGCGACGATTTAGTTCCCCTGGCCCGCCAATGGGGCTTGCCGCTCAGCTGGCTGTCCCGGCAGGTGCAGGTGGGCCCCGGAGGCCTCCTGAATCTCTGGCGTCGCCTGCGGCGCGGCGGCCTCGATTTGCTGTTGCCTTTTACCGTGGTGCCCAATATCTGGGGCCGCATCCTGGGCCGCCTGGCCCGGGTGCCGGCCATTGTGGGCAACTGCCGGGGCGGCGGCGCCCCAAAGCGGCAGCACGAGCGCTGGCTGTGGCCCCTGGCGCAGCATCTCGTCTGCAACAGCGCCGCTTTAAAGCGGGTGCTCACCCAAAGCTGCGGCGTGCCCGCAGCCAGGCTCAGCGTCATCCCCAACGGGGTGGACGTGGATTATTTTCAGCCGGCCCCGGAGGCCGGGACCTTACCCCGCCGTGGCGCTCTCGGTGGCCCGGATGGTGCCGGACAAAGACCTCGACACCCTGATCCGGGCCTTTGCCGCGGTGGCGCCGGAATTTCCCCAGGCCCAATTGTGGCTGGTAGGGGAGGGGCCTTTGCTGGGAAATTTGCAGCGATTGGCGGGGGAATTACTGCCGGCGGGCGCCTGCCGCTTCCTCCCGCCCCAGGCGGACCTGCGGCCCCTGTTCCATAAGTCCGGCCTGCTGGCCCTGAGTTCCCGCACCGAGGCGCTGCCCAACGTGGTCCTGGAGGCCATGGCCGCGGGCCTGCCGGTGGCGGCCACCGCGGTGGGGGGCGTGCCGGAGCTGGTGACCCCGGCCCGGACGGGCTGGCTGGCGCAGCCTGGGGACCCGCCGGCCCTGGCCGCGGCGTTGCGGCGGCTCTTGGCCAACCCGGAGCAGTGCCGGGATTTCGGCCGGGAGGGCCGCCGGCGGGTCGTCCGGGATTTTTCTCTGGGCGCCATGGTGAGCCGTTACGAAGCGGTCTTGCGGGCCGTTTTATAGAACAAAGAGGCTGGTGGGGCGGCCTCGTGGGGCGGGGCGTCGTGGGGCGGGCGTCCCCGCCCGCCGCAGCTATGACACAGGCGGGAAGCCTAGGCTAAGAACAAATTACGTCGGCCACTGGCCGCCCTATTTCGCTCGTTGAAATAGCAGCTCGTCAAACTGTAGTGGTTTAACTCCCTCCCCCTTGAGGGGGGAGGGCTGGGGAGGGGGTGGCGTCATCGGTGAGGGACAGGGACGCCGCCCTATATTAGGAGACAAGGTGTATGGGAAGAGCTAATTTTTCAACTTGGCGTAGGACGCACCCTACAAAAATTTTCGTAGCAGGGCCATGCCATAAAGACTGAAGCTACCAAGATGTCCAACCCGCGGGTGGCCTACATCCTGCTCTGGTTCCCGGAGCCCTCCCAGACCTTTGTCCTGGAAGAGGTCAACACCCTGGTGCGGCTGGGCCTGGAGGTGCGGGTCTACACCCTTTACGGGCCGCGGCCGCCCGCCCGGATCGCCGGGATGGCGCCGGGTTTGGCCCCGGTCAGCCATCTCGGTCTGCCGGCCGCGGGCAGGCTGATCAAAGACTTGATGCATCTGAACCGGGACTGGGGTCCCGACGCCGGGCGCTGGCTGCGGCAGGTGCTCTGCCGCCGCTGGCGCAGCCTGGAGACCGCGGGGGAGGCCTTTTGGGCCGCGCTGGCGGGCGTCCATTTAGCCGGGCGGTTTCAAGCCGAAGGCATCCGGCATATCCATGCCCCCTGGGCCGACGGCCCGGCCACCGCGGCCTGGGTGGCCTCGCACCTTTCCGGCATCCCCTTCAGCTTCAGCGCCCGGGCCCGGGACCTGCACCCCCCGGACGGGGCCTTGCTTACGAAGCTGGCTGCGGCCAGCCTGGTGCGTACCAATACCCGCGCCAATGAAGGCTATTTGAAGGAATTGGCTTCCTTTGACGCAACCAAGATCGTCAATATTTACAATGGCGTCTCCCTGGCGCCGCAGCCCGCCCCGGAGCGAGCCTGGCAGCCCCCTTTTCGGCTCCTGGCCCTGGGCCGCCTGGTGCCCAAGAAGGGGTACGACCTGCTTTTGGCGGCCTGCCGCCGGCTGGACCAGGAGGGCTTCGCCTTTCACCTCACCCTGGCGGGCGACGGCCCCGAGCGCCACAAGCTGCAACAATTAATCGCCCAATACCGCTTGCAGGCCAAGGTCACCCTAACCGGTTTCGTGCCCCATCGGGAGGTGCCCCGGCTGCTTAAATGCGCCGACCTGTTCCTCATGCCCAGCCTCATCACCCCTTCCGGCGATCGGGACGGTATCCCCAACGTGGTCCTGGAGGCCCTGAGCCAGGAGGTGCCGGTGGTGGCTACCGATGTTTCGGGCCTGCCGGAGGTCATCCGGCCCCCGGAAACCGGTTGGCTGGCGAAGCCTTCGGACCCGGAAGCGCTGGCCCGGGCGGTGCGGGAGGCCTGCTCCGACCAGGCCGAGGCCCGGCGCCGGGCCTCGGCGGGGCGAGAGCTGGTGGCTCGGGAATTCGACTCCGTGAGGAATTATAGTCGCTTAAAGGCGTTATTTGAGGGCTTGTGTAAATAAAAGAACCTGGGATTTAACCGCAGATGCACGCCGCTGGATCAGATTTTTTCATCTGTGTCCATCGGCGTTCATCTGCGGTTAATATTTCAGCCTTTTCTCCCGAATGAACTGTTCCACCAGGGCGAAGATTTCCTGGTTGCCGCAGAAGGTCTCCTGGCCGAGGTTCCTTTGATAATCCGCAAGTCTAGCCTCAAAGGCGGGGATGATCTGGGGGTCGGGGTTCAATCCGGTGAAATAGCGGCCGTAGCCCAGGCGTTCCAGGTAAAAGGCGTTGAGGAACTGCTCGAACGCGCCCTGGATGGGGAAGGAGATCACCGGCTTGCCGTAGTAGAGGGCCTCGGAGAGGAGGGTGTGGCTGCCGCCGCAGACCACGTAGCGGCAGGAGGCGAGATCGTCCAGAAAGCCGGTTTCGGAATTTTTCTGGAAGCGCAGGTTGCCGTCGGCGCCGGTGGTATCGAAGCCATAGACCATGACCCTGGAGGGGATGGCCCGGAGGAATGGTAAGAAGCGTTTGAAGGTGGCATACCCCTGGTAGGCCACGACGTGGTCGCCCGCTGAGGGGCGACGCCCCAGCACCGTCTCCCGCAGCAGGGGCGGCAGGACCCTGGCCCTGACCCCAGGCGTCACCTGCGGCCGGAAAAAGGAGATCACCAGGTGGTCGCTGGCCCGGCTGAAAAACTTCTGCACCGCCCAGGCGGTGGAGAGATAGGCCAAGGTTTGAGCCCAGGGGACCGGATGGCGGCAGGCGGTGATGACGTGCTGGTGGTCCACCGACAGGCAGGGCAGGCCGGCCCAGCGGGCGGCCCGGGGCACGAAATACTCGTAGTCGCTCATGGTCACGTCCGGCTGGAAACGCTCCATGATCCTGGAGATTTGCTCGAGGTAGGTCCGGGAGCGGCGGCGCACCGACAGGTTGGAGTAGATGGTGGCGGCCAGGGCCACCTTGTGGCCCCGGATGGGGGTGGCGGGGTTGGGGACGTCCTCCACCGGGAATTCCCGGCGCAGGAGGTCGGCGCCGGCGCCGTGGCTGACGAAGAGGAACTCGTGGCCCGCCTTGGCGAAGTGCCGGGCGAGGGTGAGGGCGCGGACCGCGTGGCCGTGGCCGGTGCCGTGCACGCCGTAGAGAATCTTGGCCATATGGTCAGGGAATGTAAACCAGCCGGGGCGATAGGTCAATCCCCCGGCAGGTGATCAGGGTGGATCGAGGCACCTCAGACATTATGCCCCAAATAATTATGGCGGTGAGGCAACGAGCCGATAAACTTAATGGGCGCGGCTAGCCCCAGGGCCATAATCGCCGGCCCTAAATTTTTGCCGTTTCACGGTTGACCTGGCCGCCATAGAAACCTCTTGATTAGACGGCCACCATGAATTATCATGCCCAGAAGTTTTTTTATTTGGACCGCTGCCAGGAGCCGGTATTCTAGTTAACGAAGATCATCTCTGTGTAATCTCCGACCTGCATTTAGGCAACCCTGCCTTTATGAGAAGCGACTATCTCAAATCATTCACGAAATATCTTTCCAGAAAGAGCGTCAGCCTGTGCATCAATGGCGACTTCATCGATTTATTGCAATCTTCGGCGCCAAAATTAGTCCGGGATCTGCAAGCAGCTATCCAAAGCTTAAAAGATTTTCTTTCTCAGGGCGGGAAAAAAATCTATTTTGTGCGGGGCAACCATGACATTCACTTGGAAGCCTATCTGGCGGAGTTGGGCATTTTCTCGGTCATCCCTTGTTTGGAGGTAATCTCCGGCAATCGGCGGATCCATATTGAACATGGCCATATTTATGACCAACGCTTTTTGTATTTTCCCAGACTATACCTGCACCTGGCCTGGGTTCTGGGCAAATTGCTGAAGCTTTCTCCCAAGTTTTTTCATCTTTATTTCAAAATAGAATGGTATCTGCAAGAATTAATCAATAAAAAAGTCAAGGGGTGTAAAAACGCTCTGTTAGATGCCCCCGGCAACCTGGGTGCGGCCCTGAAGCTTTTTACCCGGGGCTTCGATATCGTCATTCTCGGCCATACGCATCGGCCTGGCCTGCATATTCTGGAGGGCGACAAGATTTTTGCCAATGCCGGGGCCTGGACCTCTGAAAAAATCCATTATCTGGAGGTTCAACAAGGCGTCATCGGATTGAATGAGTGGTCGAATGAGGGTTAATTTTCGGAGATGCTGCCTCAGGGTGGACCTTTAACCGGCCTAAATCCCTTGATTGGCGGCCTCAGGGCCGCCGGCACGGTTTGCCCCCGGCTTTCCTCGAACCACCGCCTTTCTGCCTAAGTGAGGATTCGATGGAGGTTTTCCAGGTGGCTGCCATGGCTTTGGTGCTTCTCGCCCTGGCGGTCTTGATCTTCGTCGGCGGGCGGCCTTTACGGCCGGGAGCCCGGCTGGAGGTGGGCCAAATTACCGGACCCTGGCCGCAGGTCTCGGTGCTGGTGCCGGTGACCGGCGCGGCGGCGGGCTTGGCGACGCGTCTGGCGCGGCTGCTCAGCCAGGATTACCCCGATTACCAGGTGGTGTTTGCCACCCGGGACGCGGCGGACCCGGCCACGGCCGTCATTCGGTCGCTCTTGCCAAAATTTTCCGGGGCCCGGCACGTGGTCGCCGGTCCGGCCCGGGCCTGCGGCCAGAAGAATCAGAACCTGCTGGCCGCGGTGCAACTGGTGGGCCGGACTCCCGAGATCCTGGTCTTTTGCGACAGCAATCAGGAGGCCGAGGCCGGCTGGCTCAAGGAACTGGTGGCGCCCATTGTCCGGAGAGAGGCCCAGGTTTCCTGCGGATTTCATCATGTCATCGCCGCCGAGCCCGGGATAGCCGCTTTGGGCCGGGCCATTTCGGTCCTGACCCTGTACTTGACCAAGGATTTTCGCCGCCTGAACCAGCCCTGGGGCGGCGCCACCGCCATCCGTCGCAGCCTGTTTGAAAGTCTGAACGTGGCCCGGCTCTGGGCCGAAAATATCGTGGACGACGTCTCCCTGGCGGCCCGGCTGGTGCGGGCCGGCATCCCGGTAGTGCTCTCCCCTGGGGCCAGCCTCCGCACTCCACTCGACCGCGAGAGCCTGGCGGGCTGGCAGGACTGGCTGCTCCGCCAATGGCTCTACCTGAAGTTTTGCATGCCCGCCACCTGGCTGGCCGGGGGCTTGGTGGTGCATGTATTTCTGGCCCTGGTGCTCCTGGCCGGGGTGCGTCTATTCTTGCTGCCCCTGGGGGTGGCGGCCGCGGGTCCGGCCCTGGCTGGCGCCCTGTTTCTGGCGGGACTCACGGGATTAGGCCTCGCCTTGCGCTCCTATCACCCGCACCCCGGCCCCCTGGCAAAATGGCTGCCGGCTTTCTTTGCGGCCCTGTTCCTGGCCAGTTGGTGCCACCTGAAGACCCTGTTAACCATGGAGATGCGTTGGCGGGGGATTATTTACCATGTGGGCTGGCGAGGCAAGGTGGTGGAGATAGTGAGGAGTGAGCAGTAAAGGCAGTAGCCAGTGATCAGTGATCAGTGATCAGAAAAATCAAAATCAAAACTACAAAAACTAAAAACTAAAAACTGGGAACTGGGAACTCATTCCTCTGAGCGCCACCAGTGGAAGGCCAGGGCCAGGGTGGGGGCCAGGGCCAGGGCTTCGGCCACTTCCCGGGGCAGGCGGGCCATCGCCAGCAGGTACAGAACCATGCCGGTCAGGGTTGTCGCAGCCAGGTGCAGAAAGGGTTTTTTCGGCAGCAGGCCCAGGCGCCACTGGCAGAAGCCCACGACCAGGGCGGCCACGGCGCCCTTGGTGACCACCACGGCCAGGGCCGAGCCCAGCAGCGGGCTCAGGGGCATGGCCAGTGAACACCAGAGGAGATTGATCACCAGCCCGATCAAGTAAAAGGTCAGGAGCAGCCGGGGCAAACCCATACTGATCATCAGGAAGGCCCCCAGGTTCTGGAGGAAGCCGAAGGCCACCGTGACCACCATCACCTTCTGGAGCCAGATGGCCTCCGGGTAGCGGGGTCCGACCAGCAGCGGGATGAGCCGGTCGCTCTCCAGGAACAGGCCCGTCATCGCCACCAGGGCCGCAGCCATGAGCCAGCGGGCGGTATTCTGGGCCAGGCGGGGCACCCGGTCCCGGTCCGTCTCCCAGAGCTTGACGAACAGGGGATAGAGGATGGCCTGGAGCAGCAGGCTGGAGACCTGGGTGGAGACGCCGTCCACCAGGCCCCAGGCGGCGCCGTATTGGGCCACGGCGCCGGACCCGGCGTAGTGCTGCAGGAAAAAGATGTTGGCCTTGTTGTAAGTGGTGGCGGTCACCTCGATGAGGCCAAAGACTGCGCCCAGGCGCAGGGTGCGCCACAAGCGCCTGACGGGCGGCCAGGTGGGGCGGAATTGCCGCTGGGCCAGGGCCAGCCAGATCCCGCCGGCCAGGTTGACCAGGGTCTCGATGAGTTTAAAGGCGGCCACGGCCAGGGGTGGGGCCCCGAGCACCAGGGCGGTGAGGCCGTAGCCGAATCCCAGGGCCGCCGCCAGGGCTGAGAGCTTGCCCTGGAGATCCTGGCGGCCCTGCACCTGGAGGGCCACGAAAAAGGTTTTGGACAGGGCGTCCAGGGCCACCGCGCACGCCAGCAGCAGCATGAGGCGGCGCAGGGGCGCAGGGTAGCCCTGCAATTCCACGAAGACCACGGCTCCCAGGGCAGCCAGGGCCAGCAGCAGCCCCTTCAGGAAGGTGACCTGGCCCAGGGCCTCGCCCGGCTGCCGATCCTGCCGGGACAGGAGAGTCACCAGCGGCACGTTGAGCCCGAACTCCGATACCGTCAGCAGGATGCTGCCCAGCCCCAGGGCCAGGGTGAATTCGCCAAAGGTGGTGGTGCTGTGCCGGGCCAGGTAGAGGAGAAAGACGGTCTCCATGAGGCCCCGGACCCCGCGGGCGCTGAGGAGATAGGCGAATTTCTGGAGAATACGGTAGTGGCCGGGCTGGTCAGGACTGGCGGCGGGCATCAGGTTCGGAACCGGGATCGGAGTGGTATAATATCATGACGGGAATCCGGCCAAGCCGGTGCACCCCCATTTATACCAGATAATAGCCCAACCTGGTAAGAAGAATAATCTCTCCGGCGAAGGCGGCAAGGCGCAAAAATCATGGGAAAAAGCCAGCCTCAGGCAGACAGTTGGTTCCAGCAGAATCCCGGGAAGACCCTGGTCACGGTGGTGCTGGTTTTTCTTTTGGTCATGGTATTCGGGGCGGAACGGCTTTTGGGGTTTATCAACCACCGGCGCGGCATCGTGCTGGAGGCCGAGACCGAACGGCGCTACATCAAGCTCAGGGAGCAGCGGCCCCGGCGGCAGATGCGGCTGCAATTCCCGAAAAACCACCTGCCCTACACCGACAACGTCTTCACCCAGACCTATAAGGTGGACATTGATGAGAACGGCTTCATCAAGCCCTCCAAACGCTACGCCGACCCGGACCTGAGCCTCGTCTTCCTGGGAGGCTCCACCACGGAATGCATGTTTATGGAGGAGGGGAATCGCTTTCCTTATGTGGTGGGTGTGCTTCTGGAGCGGGAGACCGGCAAGCGGATCAATGCCTATAACGGCGGCCTGTCGGGCAACAACAGCCTGCACGCCATCGACCTCCTGGTCAACAAGGTGATCCCCCTGCAACCCCGGGTGGTGGTGTTCATGGAGAACATCAACGACCTGAGCACCCTGCTGTACGAGAAGACTTACTGGAACAAAAATAACGTCAGGGCGCCCATCGAGACCCTGGTCAAGGGCAAGCTGATCGGCAAGATGTTGAAAGAGGTTCTGATTCCCAATCTCAATGAGGCCTGGCGGAATTTTACCAGGACCCTGTGGCCGCAAGAGGAAGACGAGTTTGCCCAGGCCCATAAACAGAAGCTGACCCTGGATCGGGACGGCCTGGCCCGGGAATTCGCCATGAACCTGCAGATGTTCGTGGATATCTGCCGGGATCGGTCCATCACGCCGGTGCTGATGACCCAGGGCAACCGCATCACGGCTAAGCCCGATCCGGTGGTGGCGACGTACATCGGCCAGTATAGCCGGGACACCGGGGTTGCTTATCAGGATTTTAAGGCGGTGTACGATCGGTTCAACGACACCATTCGGCAGGTGGGGCAGAAAAACGGGGTCCTGGTCATCGACCTGGCCAAGGGAGTGCCGCCGGACCAGGAGCACTTCTATGACATGGTGCATTTTAACGACGCCGGGTCGATTTACGCGGCCAAGATCATCGCGGCACGGTTAAAGCCGCTGATCCAGTAGGGGCGAATCCTGTATTCGCCCAGGGCGAACACCTAGATTGGTAGGGCAGGCGTCTCGCCTGCCCTCATTACCTGTAGCCGCAGGCTTCAGCCTGCGCCGGCTCAGACTGGGCTTTCCCTGCTCCCTGCTCACCGCTCACTGCTCACTTCACCCGCACCGCCAAAGAGAGGCCGTCGTGCTCCGGGGAGTGGCTGGGCAGGAAGCTGAGGAGGTGGACGGTGCGCCAGTCCCTGGAAGCGAAGATCTCCTGGTTGAACGGCGCGGCCCCGGTAAAACCGACGTTGTCGGTGATCAGCAAACCGCCGGGCTTCAGGAGGCGGCGGCAGTGGGGCAGGGCCGGGAGATAAGACTCCTTGTCGAGGTCCATGAAGATCAAGTCGCAGGGGCCTTCCAGGGCGGCCATGAGCTGCAAGGCGTCGCCCGGGCGCACTTCCACCCTCTGGGAGACTCCGGCTGCTGCCAGGTTCCCCCGGGCCCGGGCCGCCATGGCCTCATCCCATTCCAGGGTGAGGACGCGGCCGCCGGCGGGTTCGCACCCCTTGGCCAGGTAGATGGCGGAGTAGCCGGTGGCGGTGCCCAGCTCCAGGAGATTGGCCGCCCCGGTAACCCGGGCCAGGATAAAGAGCAGCTCGCCCACCACCGGGCCGACGATGGGGATGCCTTCGGCCTGGGCCTGGCGTTCCAGTTCCAGGAGCAGGGAGTCGCGCCGGGGGACGAAGTTCCGGAAGTAGTTTTCCATATCGGGCTGCATAGCGCTCATGTTACCTCCCGTCGATCAGGGCTCGGGACGAGAAACCCTGGAAATAAATTTTATTTCGTGTAAGATAATGCCATAAATCTAAAGTCGAAATGAGGCCCGCAAACATCAGGCGGTAACCATTTCCGATTTCCCCTATGAGTCACTGGCCGCACCATAAATCAGCATTGAAGAACAGCGAGGATCTCTTTTACACATTTTTGCTTTACCGTGAAAATATTAAATCCCCCTAAATCCCCCTTTTCCAAAGGGGGACTTGCAAACCCCCCTTTGAAAAAGGGGGGGAGGGGGGATTTTTCATCGCCCGCAGTGAAACACTGTTTGTTCATAACCATTTTATCGAGGATTTCATGGCGCCAAACAAGCCGGCTGGCTCTAAGATAATCTCCCGTTTGCTGAGTTCAACCCTGGAGCAGGCCAAAGACACGGGCATGGCCATGGTGTTGATCTGCCTGCTGTTGGGCTACTTCGGGAAGTTTCCCAAATTTTTGGGCCTCAGCATCGTCTTGCTGCTGATCACCATGACCTGGCCCAAGGCCTTTAAGCCCCTGGCGGTCCTCTGGTTCGGACTGTCCCATGTCATGGGCCAGGTGGTCTCGAAGATCGTACTCACCCTGATCTTTTTTGTGGTGGTCACCCCCATCGGCTTGATCCGGCGTTGGACCGGGGCCGATGCGCTGCAACTGAAGAAATGGAAACAAGGGAGCGCCTCAGTGTTTGTGGTGCGCCAGGGGGCGATCCCGGACAAGGATTTGCTGAATCCGTATTGATGATTTATGGTAGCGCCGGCTTCCAGCCTGCGCCGGCACAGGCTGGAAGCCGGCGCTACCGGAGTTGAATTTAAGGAGAATTTTATGGATTTTTTGAAAGATTTGTGGGGCTTTTTGAAGGTACGGAAAAAATACTGGCTGCTGCCCATTATTCTGACCCTGCTGTTCTTTGGGGCGCTGATGATCTTTGCCGGCGGTTCGGCCATCGCCCCCTTCATCTACACCATCTTTTAAGGGGAGCCTGAGCTTTGCCTGACGCCATTCTCGGGCTTTCCGCCTTTTATCACGACAGCGCCGCGGCCATCCTGGTGGACGGCCAGATCGTCGCCGCGGCCCAGGAAGAGCGCTTCACCCGCAAGAAGCACGACCCCGACTTTCCGGCTAAGGCCCTGGCCTACGTCATGGCGGAGTCGGGGCTCAAGCTCAGCGACTTGAGCGCCGTGGCCTTCTACGACAAGCCGTATCTCAAGTTCGAGCGCCTGCTGGAGACCTACCACGGCTTCGCGCCCCGGGGCCTGAAGAGCTTCCTCATGGCCATGCCGGTCTGGATCAAGGAAAAGCTCATGATGCGCTCGCTGCTCGCGGGAGGAACTGGCCAAGGTGGGCGACGGCGACCCCCCGATGCTGTTCCCGGAGCACCACCTGTCCCATGCGGCCAGCGCCTTCTATCCGTCGCCCTTCGAGGAGGCGGCCATCCTCACCCTGGACGGCGTGGGCGAATGGGCCACCTCCACCATCGGTCACGGCCGGGGCAAGGAGATCTCCATCCTGCGGGAGTTGCAATTCCCGCACTCCCTGGGCCTGCTCTATTCGGCCTTCACCTATTACTGCGGCTTCAAGGTCAACAGCGGCGAATACAAGCTCATGGGCCTGGCCCCCTACGGCAACCCCGAGGCGGACCGGGTCAAACGCTGGCAGGAGTTGATTCTGGAGGAGCTGGTAGACTTGCGGGAAGACGGCTCGCTCCTGCTCAACATGGACTATTTCGACTATCGCCACCGGGCTGAAGATGTGCGTGCGACGACAAGTGGACCTCGCTCTTCGGGGTGCCGCCCCGGCCCCGGGAGAGCAACCTGGACCAGCGGCATATGGATCTGGCCCTGGCCATCCAGCAGGTCACCGAGGAGATCGTCCTGCGCCTGGCGGAGACCGCCCAAAAGCTCACCGGCTCCGCTAACCTGGTGATGGCCGGCGGCGTGGCCCTGAACTGCGTGGCCAACGGCAAACTGCTGCGCCGAGGCACCTTCAAGAACATCTGGATCCAGCCCGCGGCCGGCGACGCCGGCGGCGCCCTGGGCGCGGCCCTGGCCGCCTGGCACATCGTCCGGGGCCAGGAGCGCCAGCTCCCCAACCCGGCCCTGGATAATATGCAGGGCGCCTACCTGGGACCGGAGTTCGGCGGCCGACGAGATGGTGCGGCTGGCCCGGCGGCATCAGGCGCCCCATAAGCGTTACCAGGATTATGACGAACTGGCCAAAGACGTGGCGGCCCTGCTGGCCCAGGGCCAGGTGGTGGGCTGGTTCCAGGGCCGCATGGAGTTCGGGCCCCGGGCCCTGGGGAACCGCTCCATCCTGGGCGACCCCCGGCACCCGGAGATGCAGAAGCGCCTCAATCTGAAGATCAAATACCGGGAAGGCTTCCGGCCCTTCGCCCCGTCGGTGCTGATGGAGGAGTGCAACACCTACTTTGAGTTGGACACGCCTTCGCCTTATATGCTCCTGGTGGCCCCGGTGCGGGAGGAAAAGCGCCACCCCCTGCCGGCGGATTATGAAAACCTGGAGATGTTCGACCGGCTCTACCACCTGCGCTCGGAGGTGCCGGCCATCACCCACGTGGACTATTCGGCCCGCATCCAGACGGTGCATAAAGAGACGAACGACAGATACTGGCGGCTGATCAAGGCCTTTCAGGAGTTGACCGGCTGCGGCCTCATCGTCAACACCAGCTTCAACGTCCGGGGCGAGCCCATCGTCTGCACCCCGGAGGACGCCTACCAGTGCTTCATGCGCACCGAGATGGACTACCTGGTGCTGGGGGATTTTCTGTTCGACAAGCAAGAACAGCCCCAGTGGGAGGAAAAGCAGGACTGGCGCCAGGAGTACGAGCTGGATTAATCAAGCGGTCAGCTATCAGCAAACAGAAACACGTAGGGGCGGTTCTCGAACCGCCCCTTTTTTTGTGTAGGACAGGCGCCCTCGCCTGTCCGGGGACAGCCGGGGGCGGCTGTCCTACATTTTCAAGGTGTCTTTAAGATATCATGCGTGCCGAGTCGGCGGAGCAGGCAGTCTTCTTCTTCTATCTGGAAGGTGAAGCGGTATCCCCGGCTGATTCTGCCTTCCCAAATGTTCCGCGGGTCCTGCATCTTCTTGATCCGGAGGGATGGCTGGCGCGGGTTTTCCTGGAAAAGTTGCAGCTTTTTATCCACCGTCTGTTGCAGGCGGTTCGGAAGCGCCTGGTAATCCCGGATGAAACTGTGGGTGAAGAATAACTTCATACCTTGGTGGTCTTCAGGGCTTTTAAGGCATCTTTGACCTTTTCAAACGGCCCCACAACCCTGCTCTGAGCCAGGTCCTGATCCGCGGCCGCCTCCTTTTCCTGCCATTCTTTAGTGAAAAAATATTCCTGGTCCGGGTGGATCACTTTGACCGGTTTGAGCACCAGGTCGCCGTCTTTGATCTCCATTGCCACGTAATCCCCCTCGGCCAACCGGATCAGCTTGCGGAGATTTTGGGGAATGGTGATTTGATAATTTCTTTTCACTTTGACCAGTTCCATATCGGACTCCTGATAATTTATAAAAATGGTAAATTATAAATATCATAATTTCTTAAAAAGCAAAGTCAAGAAAAATGGAGACCAGCCGCCCTCGCCGGCCAAAAACTGCCGAGCGCCTCTGTTCTCCGGAATAACGTTCCCAACCCAGCTTGGGAACCGGAGAATAATAGACCTGCCGGATTTTAAATTGTCTCTTTTTGCACAAATGTGCTATGGCTATTCCTGGAAAGGTGATTAAGCTACTTTTATATAAAATAATAGTCGCTTGTAGACGGGAACCGTCATGCCCAAGAGCAAGGAAGGTGGAGTAAAGAAACCCGCAGAAAGTGCCGCCCCTAAAAAGGCCGGCAGGCCAGGGCTGAAAAAGGCGGACGTTGCCGGCGCCGGCCAGCCCGGGGCCGGGGCCACAAGCCGCCGAGCCGGCAACCGCCTCGCCGGGCCACTTCCCCATCGTCGGGGTCGGCGCCTCGGCCGGCGGCCTGGAGGCCTTTTACCCAGCTTCTGGAGAATCTGCCCCTGGACACCGGCATGGGTTTCGTCCTGGTGCAGCACCTGGCCCCCCGGACCCACAGCATGCTGCCGGAAATCCTGGCCAAGATCACCCGGATGCCGGTCGCCGAGGTGCAAGACGGCATGCGGGTGGAGCCGAACTGCATCTACGTTACGCCCCCGGGCATCACCATGAGTCTGGAGCAAGGCGTGCTGCGCCTGACCAGTCGGGTCGAGCCCCGGGGGGTGCAGCGGCCCATTGACGACTTCCTGCGCTCGCTGGCCCAGGACCAGGGCAGCCGGGCCATCGGAGTGATCCTGTCGGGCACCGCCTCCGACGGGGTCCTGGGCCTCCAGGCCATCAAGGCCGAAGGCGGCATCACCTTCGCCCAGGAGGTCGCCACCGCCAAGTACGCCGGCATGCCGGAAAGCGCCATTGCCGCAGGCCACGTCGATTTCGTCCTCTCGCCCGATAAGATCGCCCGCCAGTTGGCCCGCCTGGCCCACCATCCCTTCGTCACGGCGTCGCCCCCCGCCCGGGAGGCGGAGCTGCCCGAGGAAGAGGGCGTCTTCAACCAGATTCTGCTGCTGCTCAAGGCGGGCTACCGGCCTGGATTTCACCCATTACAAGCACAGCACCATCAAACGGCGCATCAACCGGCGTATGATGCTGCATCAGATGGAGAAGCTGGAGGACTATGTCCGCCTGCTGCGGGAGAATGCCGAGGAGGTCAAGAACCTTTACGAAGACATCCTGATCAACGTCACCAGCTTCTTCCGGGAGCCGGAGGCCTTCGAGGCCTTGCAGCAGGTGGTCTTCCCGGAAATCCTGCGGAACCGGGCCGAGGACGAGGCCATCCGCATCTGGGTGCCGGGTTGCGCCAGCGGCGAGGAAGCCTACTCTTTGGCCATCAGTCTCCTGGAATTCCTGGGTGACCAGGCCTCCGACGTCCAGATTCAGATCTTCGCCACCGATATCGAAGACGGGGTGATCGATAAGGCCCGCCAGGGCCTCTATCCGGAAGCCATCAGCGCGGACGTCTCCCCCGAGCGGCTGCGGCGCTTTTTTGTCAAGGTCCCCGGCGGCTACCAGGTGAGCAAGACCATCCGGGCCATGTGCGTCTTCGCCCGGCAGAACCTGATCAAGGACCCGCCCTTCTCCCGGATGGACCTGATCAGTTGCCGCAACGTGCTCATCTACTTCGGGCCGGTGCTGCAAAAGAAGGTGATCCCCGTCTTCCATTTCGCCCTGAAGCCCACGGGCTTCCTGCTGCTGGGCAAATCCGAGGCCCTGAGTGCCTACCCCGAGCTTTTTACTCTGGTGGACAAGAAACTCAAGATCTTTTTGAAGAAAGCGGCGGTCTCGCCGCACCTGGGTCTATCTCCGCTCACCGCAGAATTTAGCTCGTTTCCCGGGGCGCCCGGCAAGGTGGTCCGGGGCGCCGAGGCAGTGGTTGCTCCGGCGGACCTGCAGGCGGAAGCGGACCGCATGATCCTGGCCAGATTCGCCCCGGCCGGGGTAGTCATCGACTCCGACCTGCGCATCCTCCACTTCCGGGGGCATACCGGCCGCTTTCTGGAACCGGCGCCGGGTGAGGCCAGCCTCAATCTCATCAAGATGGCCCGGGAAGGGCTGCAAGTCGAACTGCGGGCCGCGGTGTACGCCGCTCTGAAGAACAACAGCCAGGTGCGCAAAGAGGGACTGAGACTGCGCCTCAACGGCAGGATCAGCGTCGTCAACCTGGAGGTCTTTCCCCTGCGGCCGGCGGCCGCCCTGGAACGTTATTTCCTGGTGATCTTTGAAGATGTCACCCCGACGCCGCCGCCGGTAAAGGAAGTTCCCAAGGAGCCCCAGGGGAAGGCGTCGCCCAAGGACCGGCAGATTGCCGAACTGAAGAGCGAACTGGCCGCCACCAAGGAATACCTCCAGGCGGTCATCGAAGAGCAGGAGACCGCGGTTGAGGAGTTGAAGAGCAGCAACGAAGAGCTCATGAGCGCCAACGAAGAGCTCCAGAGCATCAACGAAGAGATGGAGACCTCCAAGGAGGAACTCCAGTCGACCAACGAGGAACTGGCCACCCTCAACGAGGAACTGGACAACCGCAACCAGGAACTGTTTCAAGCCAACAACGACCTTAACAACCTGCTCACTGCGGTGCAGATCGCCATCGTCATGCTGGGGCCGGACCTTAGTATCCGGCGTTTCAACCCCAAGGCCGAGGAGATGCTGAACCTGATCCCGGCGGACTTGGGAAGGCCCCTCGGCGACATCCGGCTCAAAGTGGAGGTGCCGGACCTGGAGCGGGTGATCAAGGAGGTCATAGACACCCTCAATATCAAGGAGTTGGAAGTCCAGGACCGGGAAGGGCGCTGGTACTCCCTGCGCCTGCGGCCTTATCGCACTTCAGACAATAAGATCGACGGCGTCGTCCTGGCCCTGGTGGATGTCGACCTCTTGAAAACGCAGCCTGGAGGAGGTGCAGCGGGCCCGGGACTATGCCCAGGCCATCATCGCCACCATGCGGGAGCCCCTCATCGTCCTGGACGGCAGGCTGCGGGTGGTCTCGGCCAACGAGTCCTATTACCGGATCTTCCAGACCACCCCCAAAGAGACGGAAGGCACTTTCTTTTATGATCTGGGCCAAGGCCAGTGGAACCTCCACGGTTTGCGCAAGCTTTTAGGCAACGTCCTGCCTGCCAATCAGGTCTTCCAGGATTTCGAGATGGTCCAGAATTTTCCGGGGGTCGGCCGCCGGACTATGCTCCTGAACGGCCGCCTCCTGCCCATGGGCGGCCCTGACCACAACCTTATCCTGCTGGCCATCGAAGACGTCACCGAGCGCAAGCAGGCGGAGCAGGCGCTGAAAGAGTCGGAGACCAGACTCCGAACCCTGACTCAACAACTGTTGGCCCTGCAGGATAAGGAGCGCCAGGAACTCTCCAGGGAATTGCATGAGGAGTTGGCCCAGGATATCACCGCCCTGAAGTTGGAGTTACGGACCTTTGAGCCGAAGCTGCCCGAAGATCATGGGAAACTGCGGCAAGACTACCACCAGGTACTGGGAAAGATCGATGCTATGGTGGAAAACCTGCGACGCCGGGCCGCGGATTTGAGCCCGCAGATGCTGGCAGACCTGGGTCTGGCGGCGGGGTTGGAAAGCATGTGTGATGGTTACAAGATCGCCTGCACCCTGGGCCTGGATGACCTGAACCAGGTCTTCAGCCTGGAGGATCAGGTCAGCATCTATCGCATCTTCCAGCAGGCCGTGGACAACGTCAGCCGTTATGCCCAGGCGTCCCAGGTGACCCTGTCCGCCAAGAAAACGGATGACCGGGTGGATTTCCTGGTGGAGGACAACGGCCAGGGCTTCGAAGTGGGCCGGCTGGAGGACGTAGAGGCGGGACGGAAAGGCATCGGCCTGGCCGCCATCTCCGAGCGGGTCCGGGCCCTGGGCGGCACCTTCAAGCTCGAAAGCCAGATCGGCGTCGGCACCAGGATTTTCTTCAGCCTCCCCACGAGCCGGAAGTGATGTAGGGTGCGTACTGCGCACCAGGTCTTTTGCCAGTGGTCAGTAAATGCAGTAATCTGGTGGCACCGGCGTCTCGCCTGTGCGTGGATAACCGTAGGGGCGGACCTGTGTGTCCGCCCCAGAATGTCGGGAACTCCTCTAAAACCTGCGCCAATTTGCTTCTCTCGTGGGGCGGGCGTCCCGCCCGCCAACCTCTTCCGCCCGTAGTTAGTGTAAGGTGCGCACTGCGCACCAATATTATTTCGAGCCTGTAGGGCGGGAAAGCGCCGCGCCTCCCGCCTTTAGGCTGATATTTTGAGCCGAAATCCCCCCTCTCCCCCCTTTTTCAAATTTTCAAAGTGGGGTTTTGAAGTCCCCCTTTGAAAAAGGGGGATTTGACTTTCACACTAAAGCCTGCGGCTGCATTAATTCCAAGTCAATTTTGCCAGAGGCTCATTTGGCGATCGCTATAACTTTGAGCCTTGAACTTCTCAACCGGGTCAACTGTCTCTCCTGTTCTGGCAATTTCTCTCACCTGGCCTTATCTTACCAACATGTGCAACCTAACCGCTCCACCCCCACAGCACCCGGCCTCCAAGCGGCACCAATGCGGTACAGCAGCGGTGCTTAGGCGGTGCCGGACCGCTAAGTCAGCGCCACCGCAGCGGACTAAAGACAGTATAATAAGGTACTTATGCGCACCAAATTGCGGAATTTTTTCAGCTGCCGGCACAATTTGGCCCCGATCACCCTCTTTTTTCGGCCTGAAGTCCCTGCAAACCTGGGCGACTCACCCGGATAACCTATGAATATTCAGCTACTTAGATGATGGACAGTTTTTCTCATCCCTAAGTTCTACTTGGCATTGCCTTTTTCGCTGCCAGCCCCGGCCCGCCGGGCGGAAAAGCGCCGCGCCTCCCGCCTTTAGAATCCGATTGACCGCGGGGCCGGCCGGGCCTATATTCCTATGATCATCCCAATCATCACGGAAAGGCGGCGGCACGCGTCATGAAAGTCACCCTGGCCCAGCTCAACCCCACGGTGGGAGATGTCAGCGGCAATCTGCAGAAGGTCATCGCTACCCTGGAGCGCCTTGGCGGCGCCACGGACCTCATCGTCTTCTCGGAGCTGTTCCTGGTGGGCTACCCGCCTCGGGACCTGGTGGAGAAGCCCTCCCTGATCGACCAGGCGCAGCAGGCCCTGGCCCGGCTGGCGGAGGTCACCGGGCGTTATCCCGGCACCGCGGTGCTGGTGGGCGCGCCCCTGCCCACGGGCCGGGACACCGGCAAGCCGTTGAGCGACGCCGCGGTGTTGATCGGCCAGGGGAAGGTGTTGTTTCAGCAGAACAAATCGCTGCTGCCGGCCTACGACGTCTTTGACGAAACCCGGCATTTCGAGCCGGCCGCGGCGGTGCGGGTCGCGGCTTTAGGAAAGGAATCCCTGGGCCTCTCCGTCTGCGAAGACGCCTGGTACGAGCCGGAGCTCTGGTTCCGCCGGCTCTATCCCCTGGACCCCATCAAGGTTCTGGCGGACCAGGGCGCCACGGTGCTGATCAACATCTCGGGGTCGCCCTTCCAGGTGGGCAAACAGTGCGTGCGGCACCGGCTGGTGCAGAACCACGCCCGGCGCTATCGGCTGCCCTTTGTCTACGTTAACCAGGTGGGGGGCAACGACGAGCTCATCTTCGACGGCGGCAGCATGGCCCTGGACGCGGCAGGGGAGGCCATCGCCCTGCTCCCCAGTTTTCAGGAGGCGGTGGTCACGGTGGACTTGCAGCACCCGGGGACGCCGGGCCTCTACAAACCGCAGGAGCCCAGCGCCGCGGTGCACCAGGCCCTGGTGCTGGGGCTGCGCGACTATATCCGGAAGTGCGGCTTCACCAAGGTGGTGGTGGGGCTCTCCGGCGGGGTGGATTCCGCGGTCACCTGCGCCCTGGCGGCCGAGGCCCTGGGGCCGGCCAACGTTCTGGGGGTCCTGATGCCCTCACCCTACACCTCCCGGCACAGCATCGTGGACTCGGAGAAGCTGGCGGCCAACCTGGGGGTGGAAACCAAACTGATCGCCATCACCCCCATGTACCAGTGCTACCGCGAGTTCCTGCAAGAGCCGCTGCAACTGGGCGAGATTGAAATAACTCTGGAGAATATCCAGGCCCGCATCCGGGGCAATATCCTCATGGCCATCTCCAATAAGTTCGGGCACATGGTGCTGTCCACCGGCAACAAGAGCGAACTGGCGGTGGGCTACTGCACGCTTTACGGCGATATGAGCGGCGGCCTGAGCGTCCTGGCCGACGTTCCCAAGACCATGGTTTACGAATTGGCCCGGCATCTCAACCGGGACCGGGAGTTGATCCCGCCGGAGATCATCCGCCGGGCGCCGTCGGCGGAGCTGCGGCCGGACCAGAAGGACCAGGACACCCTGCCGCCTTATGAAATCCTGGACCGGATCATGAATCTGTATCTGGAAGACCGCTGCTCATACCAGGATATCGTCGCCCGGGGCTTCGACCCCGAGACGGTGCGCTGGGTGATCCGGACCATCGATCGTAACGAATACAAACGGCGACAGGCCGCCCCGGGCCTGAAGGTGACGTCCAAGGCGTTTGGCATGGGGCGGAGGATCCCCATCGCGGCCAGGCTGGAAATTTAGCGGTCAGGGGTCAGGGATAGGTTAGGAGTCACGGGAGAGTTTGGTAGCCGCAGGCTTTAGCGCGAAAAGCAAAATCCCCCTAAATCCCCTTTGCTAAAGGGGGACTTTAAAACCCCCCTTTGAAAAAGGGGGGCAGGGGGGATTTTCATTCTCGCCGAGCAGTAGCCAGTAGCCAGTAGTCAAGTTAAGCTTGCAATGACCCTTGTCTTTACTGACTACTGGCAACTGGTAACTGGCTACTGCCCTTACATCACTTTGGGGGCCTGGCCGGGCGCGGCGGGCGCCCCTTCTTTTTCGGGGGCCGGCGCCGGCGGCGGCGGGGCCGCCTCCGGTGAGCCCGGGACCGACGGGATGGGGATGATGCCCCCGGCCGGCGGGGCCGCGGGTGCCGCTGGGAGCGCCGGTGCCCCTGGGGCCGCCGGGGCTTGAGCCCCCTCCTTTTTCACCGTCTTGAAGAGGGCGGGATCGATGGCTGAGAACCAGTCGGGCGCCTGCTTCACGGATTTCCAGGGCCCCCTGGCCTTGCTGCCGCGGTAGAGATAGCCTTCCCAGTAAAAATAGTATCTGCTGCCGTGGCGGAAGACGTCGGTGGGAATATTGGGGGCATAAAAGGTCCCGGGGACATTGGGCACCGGGGTCCATTGGGGCTTGACCTGGGGCGGTATCGGTTCGATGTGGATGTCCTGGGCGGCAACCGGGGCCGCGGCCAGGGCCAGGCCCAGGACCGCCGCGGTCCAGAGCTTAAGGAGTACAGGCATCGGCATACCCTCCTGAGCGCAGATTGCCAACGAGGTGCGGGCCGGGACCCTCACCCCGTCTCGCCGGTCCTGGGAGAGCACGCCAGGGTGATCACCAGGGTGGCGGAGTCTTAAAGAAAGGAGCGATTCACCCGGTAAAGCGCCGGGTGCGGCCGGCGCATGGGGTGCCACGGCCCCGGCAAGTGTTTGCTCCGGTACCAGGCGCCAGCTTAATAATAATAATACCTCTTGCGCAAGAGGAAAGGTCCCACGATCTTCGGGCCTAAAATACCTGGGGCGAGGTGGGCGCCCTTCAGGCCGGAATGCTGCGCTGACGCCCCACCGACAGGTCGTGCAGGGGGATGATGATATCCGCCAGTTCCTTCACCCGGCGGGCGCTCTCGTAGGCGTCAATGACGTTGATGTGCACCCCGGAGGGCACAATCGGGCCCTTGGCGGGAAAGTTCTGTTCGTTGCAGCAAAAGCCGGTGATCACCGCCTTGCCCTGGCGGGTGTTGACCACGATGCTCTGTCCGCCCACGGTGTGGCCCGGGGTGAGGAGCACCTGAATCCCCTCGACGATCTCGGTGTCGCCGTCCACCTGGACGACTTCCACCTCATCCAATAAGTCCGGGAAGTAGCGGTGGTCAACGGGGTGGGGATTCTGGAAGAACTCGTATTCCCGCTTCTGCACGTAGACTTTGGCGTTGGTGCACTTGTAGTCGTTTTCGCAGTGGTCGTTGTGCAGATGAGTGTGGATGATGATGTCGATGTCCTCGGGTTTGAGGCCGAAACCGTCCAGGGCGTCCTCAAACTCCTGGACCTTGAAGCCGCACTGTTCTTCGACCCCCTCCGGCACCATGAACTGCTCGAGACCGGTGTCCACCAGGATCTTCTCCGGGCCGCCTTCCAGGTAGAAGACGTAGATGGGCAGATAAATCCTTTTGCCGTAGCCCTTCAGATAAGTCATGACGCCCTGGTCCGTTTCGTTGATCCCGACCACCATGGGGTGGATGACATATTGGCGCATCGGACTCTCCTTTATTCTGATTGCTGGGGGAACAATTTATTATATGCCCGGATAAATTATTTTGATAAGTACCATGGTGCGAAAAATGACGGTTTTCGGTTTTCGGTAAAAAAATAAGGATGAGTTTTGGTAAGATGCTGCAGGTTTTGGGGAGTGGGGGAAAATTTAAGGGCAGATTGAGATTGCCCGGCCTCTAAGCGAAATTACCGAAAACAACCACCGAAAACCGTAATTAACAGAGCCAGCAACCCTGTTCCCGGACCTCTTCGTACCACTTGGTCCGGAGTCGGGACATCGCCTCTTTGTCATTTACCAGCAGGAGCCGGCGCACCCCGGCCGTATCGATGAAGCCGCCGAAATAGGCGAACTTCACCAGACCCTCCAGGTTGTCCGGGGAAAATTCCCGGGCCCACTCCGGCACCCGCTCCCACATGTCTTCCGCCCGGATGATCTTGCTTACCCGGGCAAAATTGCTCCGGAGTTGCGCCAGGTGCTCCGGGGAGTCGTGGCCTATCTCATCCATCTGCCGATGATCTGCCGGGCCGTGTTGATGGGGATGGCGAAGCCGATGCCATGGGCCTGGGCGGCAATCATGGAATTGATGCCGATCACCCGGCCGTCGATGTCCAGCAAAGGGCCGCCGCTGTTGCCGGGGTTGATGGAGGCATCCGTTTGGATGAAGTCGCCATAGGAGCCTTTGCCCAGGCCCTTACGGCCGGTGGCGCTGATGATCCCCGAGGTCATGGTCTGCTCCAGCCCGTAGGGGCTGCCGATGGCGATGGCCACCTGCCCCACCTGCAGCCGGCTGGAATCACCCATGGACGCGGCTTTCAGGCCCTGCGCCTGGATGTAGACCAGGGCCACATCAAAGTTGGGGTCGGTGCCGACGACCCGGCCTCTCACCTCCCGGCCGTCATAGAGGTGCACCAGGATCTCTTGGGAGCCGGCCACCACGTGGTTGTTGGTCAGGATGTAGCCCCGGGGGTCGATGATCACCCCGGAGCCCTGGCCCACCTGGCGGCGGCGGATGGGCTGGGCGCCCTCCCGAAAAGTGCCTTCAAAGGGGGTGCCCCGGAAGAAATCCTCGGACCCTCGCGGCGGCTGCAGGGTGACCACCTTGACGGCCTTCAGACTGACCACCGAGGGCATCACCGTCTGGGCCACCCGGATGAAGTCGGCCTGCAATCCCGTCGCGGAGGAGCCATAGGCCGGCGTGAATCCCGGCTGCCAGCTTCCGGCGCTGACCGCCAGAAGCAGCGCCAGAGAGAGAAATATCAAGGGAAAACGCTTACGCATCTTGGCCTCCAAAATATGCCTTGCGGTTTTACTGAAAATAAGACCAGCAAATGATGAAACCAGGGGTTCCATGCAAATTTCTAGATTAGACGGCGGAAGTTCTCCGTTCATTAAATATATCATTTTTCCCTTGAGTCCAGGAAGGGAAAGCGGAGAGGGAAAGTTCGCACCTTCCAGTGGGGGAGGGGGCCATTTAGGGGCGGCTCGCGGTCCGTCCCTACCTCGTGCCGGGTTCGCGGCAGTCCAGCAGGACCTTCAGCACCCCCGGGCGCTGGGCCCATTCCAGGGCCGCCAGCCCCTCGGATAAGGGGAAGGTCTTGGCGATGAGGGGCCGGGGGTCCACCCAGCCCCGGCGCAGGAGGCGCAGGGCCGGGGGGAAGGGCCCGCAGCGGGAGCCCAGCAGCCGCACCTCCGGCACCACCACGTCGGCGGGATCCAGGGGAAACCGGTCGAGATAAGTGCTTTTCAGAATCACGGCGCCCAGGGGCCGGACCCGGCTCAGGGCCAGCTGCAGGCCGCCGGGGGAGCCGCTGGCCTCCACCACCACGTGGTAATCGCCGGGGGGCAGGTCCGCTTCCAGGCAGGCCGAGACGCCATAAGGGGCAGCCAGGGCCAGGTGCTCCGGGTGGTGGCCGGTCAGGGTGACCTGGGCCCCGTTCAAGGCCAGCACCCAGGAAGTCTGGAGGCCCAAAGAGCCGTCCCCCACCACCAGGATACGGTCTTCCGGGGAAATCGGAGCGGTTTCCGCCACCCGCAGAGCGGCGGCCAGAGGTTCGGTGAAGACCGCGGCCTCATCCGGGATCTCGGGCGGCACCGGATGGAGGTTGGCGGCGGGCAGCGTCAAATATGGGGCGAAGGCCCCGTTATGGTTCCCGGATTCCCAAAACCCGGCGGGCCGCGGCAGTGGTGCGAGAGGCCGTTTCGACAGAGATCACAGGTGCGGCAGCCGATATTGATCTCCCCCACCACCCGCTGGCCCAGCCAGGGAGACTCTTCCGGTCCGGCCACCACCCCCACGAACTCGTGGCCCGGGATGCCGCGAAAATTGTGGTAGCCTTTGAGGATCTGCAAGTCGGTGCCGCAGATGCCGGCCAGGGACACGCGGATGAGGACCTCGCCGGGAGCGGGTTCGGGTTGAGGGAGTTCCTTCAGTTCAAGGTTGCCGTCGAGGTGCAGGGCAAGCATTTTGTGCTCCGGGTGATAGTGTAGAGCCGGCGTCCTCGCCGGCTCACGAACCGCCGGGGGCGGGGGTTCTACATCTTAACTTGCTGCCCCGGCTTCTTCCAGCACCGCCAGGGTCTGGGCTACGGTGGTTTCCCAGTTCAGGTGGGCCACCGCGGCGGCTGCGGCCCGGCGGACCTCAGGGTCATCGCCTCGGATTAGATAATCCTCCAGGGCAAGAGTCAGGCCGGTCAGGTCATCCGGTCGCGTCAGGATCTCGCCGTTTGCTCCGGGGGTAAGGAAGGCCGCGGCCCCATTGGCCTTGGTGGTGATCACCGGGACGCCGCAGGCCAGGGCCTCCAGGACCACGTTGCTGCACGGGTCGTAGATGGTGGGCAGGGCCAGGACCGTGGCCGCCTGGTAAAAGGGGGTCAGGTCGGTCTGGGGTCCCCAAAACTTGAGGCGCTCCGCCACTCCCAGCCGCCGGGCCTGGCGCTCATAGGGAGCCGGGTTGCCTTTGCCTGCCACCCAAAGCACGCCAGACTGATTTTTTAGATTAGCCAGGGCCTCGACCAAAAAAGCCAGACCCTTCCGGCCAAAGCCGGAGCCGGCGAAAAGCATAATGGCCGCGTTGGCCGGGGCGCCCAGCCTGGACCGCCAGGCGGAGCGCTCCGCTTCTGCCAGGGGCCGGAAGCCCTGGTGGTCCAGGCCGTTGTAAATCACGGCGAGGCGCTCCGGCTCCACTTGATAATGCTGGATGATCTCTGCCTTGACCATAGGGGAATTGGCGATGATCCGCTTTAGACCGGGGTCGGCAAAGAGGCGGCGCTCCAGGGCCAGCAGCACCCGGTGAAACGGGCTGAGACGCTGGAAGGTGCGGGCCGCCGGAGCCAGGAAGGGAGCCCGCCGCCTGAGCCATTCCCGATGACAGCCGTCGCCGGCGCGGTAAACCTGCTGGCCCAGGGTGCGCTCCAGGCTGCAGACCATCTGGGGGCCGGCCCGGCGCAGGAGGCGCCGCGTATTCAGGGCATAGGTGAGCACCCGGCCGGCCTTGCCGCCCCAGACGGGCACCGGCACATAGGCGATTTGCGGGCCTAAGACGGCCCTGGCTTCGTCTTTGGATTGGCTGCCGTACACCGTCACATCGTGCCCGGCCGCGGCCAGGCCCCGGGCCAGGTGCTGCACGGTAGTCTCGGCCCCGCCCGGGCCGCCGACCCGCTGTCGCAAGAGGGCGATTTTCATGGAGTGAACAGTGAGCAGTTAGCAGTGAGCAGTAAACCCAAATACAGTGGCATAGGCGTCTCGCCTGTGCGGGCGCAGGTTTTTTGTAAGGGCCTGCGCCTACAAATTTCAATTATCAGGGATTGGGGGAGGGGGTGTGGGGGATGGGGTAAGACCCCGCGGCCCTTAGCCCCCTCCCCCAATTTATTATCACTCCCCCTTGGCCGCGGCCAGGAGTTCGGCCCAGGCGGCCTGCTCGAACTCCACCGCCTTGTCCGAGCGGGGCGTGGCCGCCGGACCCTGGATGACCTTCTGGGCCGAGGAAGAATCCTGTTTGACCCGCTCCACCCGCATCTCCCACAGGGCCATGGCGTCGCTCATGGCCATGGGTTCCTTGATGATCCGCATGGTGCCCTGGATGCCCATGACCAGATCGCCCGCTCCCATGATTTCCAGGGAGACCCGGCCGTCCCGGCGCAGGTTGGCGGCGGTGGCGCTGTGCCGCAGGGTGGCGATCAGCAGGGTCTGCTCATCCTTGGCGTAAATCAGCGTGATGGGGCAGGTGTTGGGCGCGCCGTCGGCTCCCACGCGTGCCGGCCACGGCGATGATGCGGTTGGGGTTCTGGTTAAAAAGCTGCATCAGGTCGATGAGCTGTTCTTCCCCGGCCTTCCGGGCCACATTGACGATGAGACGGTCGCCTAACACTCGAGCCATGGTGTGTTCCCTCCGGACTTGGTAGCCGCAGGCCTCAGCCTGCGTCAAATGGACCAACCTAAGAAGCCTGCAGGCTTGTCCCCGCGCAAGGCAAATCCCCCCTGCCCCCCTTTTTCAAAGGGGGGTTCAAAGTCCCCCTTTGAAAAAGGGGGATTTAGGGGGATTTGAATTTTTCACGCTAAGGCCTGCGGCTACGTAAAACCGAAAAACCTCATTTGCCGAAATGCCGCGCCATGGCTTGCAAAACCTCCTCCGGTTCGATCTCCGTGAGGCAGCGGCTGATCTTGGAGCCCTCACAGCCGTCCCGGCCGCAGGGGACGCAGGCCCAATCCTGCTGAATTACCAGGTGGCCCTCGCCCCAGGGACCCCAGTTGAAGACGCCGCTGGGACCGAAGAGGGCCACCGCCGGCGTCTCCACCGCCGCAGCCAGGTGCATGGGGGCGCTGTCCATGCCAAAGAAGAACCGGGCCTGGGCGATCAGGGCCCCCAGTTCCTTCAGGCTGAGGCGGCCGGCCAGATTGATGGGCTTGACGCGGCTTTCCTGCAAAATGGCGGCTATCAGCTCTTGTTCATGGGCGGCCTTGGTGCCGGTGAGGATTACGGGCAGCCGCCAGTCATTTTGCAGAGCTTCCAAAACCCGGGCGTAGCCCTGGGGGGTCCAGCATTTGAAGCGCCAGCCGGCCCCGGGGTGCATGACCACGAAGCCGCCGGGGGCCAGCTTATGAGCGGTGAGCAGGTCCTGGATACGCTCTTCCACGGCCTGATCCCAAAAAAACCGGAGCCGCGGGGTTTGGGGCTCGATACCCAGGGCCCGAACGGCTGCAAGATTTTGGTCCACCAGGTGCATCTTGACCGGCGGCCGGGGCAGCAGGCGGGTAAAGACGCGGCGTTGCCAGAAGGGCATCCCGGGCCGCGCGAAACCCAGGCGCTCCTTGGCCCCGGTGAGCCAGGAATAGATGGCGCCGCGGTCGCCGCCGGAAAGTTCGATCACCAGGTCGAAGCGCCGCCGGCGCAAGTCCCGGGCGAACCGCAGCGCCTGGCTCCAGGTCTCGCCCCTCCGGTCCACCACTATCAGGTCGTCCAGCCCCGGGTGCCCGGCCACCATGTCCTCGGTGCCCTTGGGGACCAGGTAGGTGAGGTGGCAGTTCGGCCAGGCCTCCTTGAGCGCGGCGATCACCGGGGTGGAGACCAGCACGTCCCCGGGCTGCTTCAGCTTGATGACCAGGAGGCGTTTAGAAGTCATCGTCCTGCCGGGCCTGCCGGGGACCCATGGCCACGCCCCGTTTGGAGGCGCGGATAAATTCCACCAGATGGTTGACCTCCGGGGTCTGGGGGACCTCGGCCGCCACCTGCTCCAGGGCCTGTTTCAGGTTGGTGCGCCGGCCGAAGAGCAGACGGAAGGCCTGGCGCAGCGGGGCGATCTGGGCGGTGCTGAGTCCGGCCCGGCGCAGGCCCACCAGGTTGACGCCTTTGACGACGTGAGTGTCATCGATATTGGCGTAGGGCGGCAGGTCCCGGGAGGCCCGGGCTCCGCCCCGCATCATCACCAGGGTGCCCACGCGGATGAACTGATGCAGGAGACAGTTGGCCGAGATGAAGGCCCGGTCGGCCACCTCGACATAGCCGCCCACCAGGGCGCCGTTGACCACCACGACGTTATTCCCCAGGCAGGAGTTATGGGCCATGTGGCTTGTGGCCATGAGAAAATTGTGATTACCCATGCGGGTGGCGCTTCCCGGTTTGGTGCCCCGGTGGATGGTGACGTATTCCCGGATGAGGTTGTGGTCGCCGATAATAGTGTAGCTCTCTTCGCCGCTGAAGGCGTAGTCCTGGGGGTCGTAGCCGACGATGGCCCCGAAGCCGATGAGGTTATTTTCGCCGATGGTGGTATACGGGCCGATGTAGGCATGAGCCAGGATGCGGGTGCCTGCCGCGATGCGGCTGGGGCCGTCGATGATCACCCCCGGGCCCACCGCCACGTCCGGGGCCAGTTCAACGTCAGGGGCTATCTGGGCGCTGGGATCAATGGGCATCGATGTCCTTTCCACGGTTAAGTTCTTGCAGATAGTGATATTTCAGAAAATTGTAGCGGCTGCCCTGTCTGGCCAGGGCCAACCCGAGAGCGCCTTCCAAAAAACCCTTTTTCAGGAAATAGAGCCGCAAAAAGCTGAAAAATGGCCGCCACCAGAGTTCTCCGCGCCGGGGTCGGCGGCCCTGTTTGAACATCTCCCGGGCGGCCAGCCGGGCGTAGCGCTCCTGGCGGGCGGCGTATTCCTCCAGATTGCGGTAGGAATAGTGGTCCAGCGGGGTCTGTAGCAGTCCCACCTTTCCTTCCACCTCCACCTCTTCGTGAACCTCCCGGTCCCGGAAGCGGCCTCGCTCCCGGCGCCAGAGGCGCAGGGTGTAGTCCGGGTACCAGCCCAAATGTCTGATCCAGCGGCCGCCGAAGTAATTCTTCCGGGGCACCCGGTAGCCGTTCAAGGGACCGTCGACCTGGACTATAGCCAGGATCTCCGTTTGCAGGGTTGCGGAGACCCGCTCATCCGTGTCCAGGCTGAAGACCCAGTCGCCCCGAGCCTGGTCCAGGGCGAAGTTCTTGGTGCCGGCAAAGCCCTGCCAGGCCGTGACCACCACGCGAGCCCCGCCGGTCCGGGCCAACTCCACGGTGCGATCGGTGCTGCCGGTGTCCACCACCACGATCTCGTCGGCAAAGCGCACCGACGCCAGGCAGGCGCCGAGGTTGGCTTCCTGGTTCAGGGCGATGATGATGACGGACAGGCGCATAGTGAGTGGCCAATGGTCAGTGGTCAGTGGTTAGCCTTTACTGGCAACTGACTACTGGCTACTGACTACTTTCCCAACGGTTTGGCCTCTTCGATGAGCATGATGGGAATGTCGTCCTTGATCTCATACAAGAGCTGGCATTTCTCGCAGATGAGGCCGTCTTCCTTTTCCGTCAGCTTGAGGTCGCCTTTGCACTTGGGGCAGGCCAGGATTTCTAAGAGTTCCTTGTTGATGGGCATGGGGCCTCCAGAGTAATGGTGGGCGCTACCCACCCTGCATTTTAACTGCTCACTGCTTACTGCTCATTCAACTCATATACCAGCCGCCGTTGACGTTGATGGTCTGCCCGGTGATATAGCCGTTCCGGGCCAGGAGCACCGCCACCGCCGCCACTTCATCCGGGGCGCCGAAGCGGCCGACGGGAATCATCTCCGGCCCGACCTTGAGGTTGGCGGTCACCATCTCGGTCTCGATCAGGGCCGGGGCGATGGCGTTCACCGTGACGCCGTCATGGAACAGGTGGCGGGCGTAAGAGTGCGTCAGGCCCAGGAGCCCGGCCTTGGAGGCGGCGTAGTGCGGCCCGGTGACCCCGCCGGTCTGGGCCGCCACCGAGGAGAGGTTGATGATGCGCCCCCAGCGCCGGGCCCGCATGCCGGGCAGGACCCGTTGGATCAGCAGGAAGGCGGACTTGAGATTGACCGCCAGCATCCGGTCCCAATCCGCTTCGGTGATCTCCGCCAGGGGCTGATGGCTGACGATGCCGGCATTGTTCACCAGGATGTCCACCTGGCCCAAATCGGCTTCGATCACCGTCACCAGGCCGTCCACTTCCGGCGGCCAGGGAGACGTCGGCGCGCACCGGGATGGCCCGGCGGCCCAGCCGTTCGATGGTCTTGACAGTGTCCAGGGCCTGGGCCTCGCGGCTAAGGTAGTTCACGGCCAGGTCGGCGCCGGCCTCGGCCAGGGCCAGGGCCACGGCCCGGCCGATCCCCCGGGAGGCCCCGGTGACCAGGGCTATTTTACCGGTCAGGTCGTCGAGCATCGTGATCCTCCACAGGCGGTACGCCCGGGCTACCGACCCTTTTATGGTTAGCGGGGCGGGCCGCCGCGCCTGCTTGGGCCTCGGGCAGCCACGGAGGTCTGCCCTGCATTGCTACCACCATTTTAACCACTAATTTCAACCGGAAACAAGATTTTCTTACAGGCCGCCTGCGCCAACTCCGGGGTCAGGTCGGTCAGGCAGCGGGGCTCAGGGCAGCGGCGCCGGAAGCAGGGGCTGCACTCCAGACCCAGGCGCACAATCTGGTGCCCTGCCCCGAAAGGCCCGGTGCGCCAGGGCGCGGTGGGGCCGAAGAGCGCCGCCACCGGCGTCTCCAGGGCCGCGGCCAGGTGCATGGCGCCGGTGTCGGTAGTCACCATCAAGCGGGCGCGGCGCAGCACCGCCGCCAGTTCCGGGAGCGTGGTGCGGCCGGCCAGCGACAGGGCCGGCTCCCGCATTTGCGCCAAAATGTCGGCGGCGAGTCCTTGATCCGCGGCGCTGCCGGTGAGGGCCACCCGGAGGCCGTGCTCCCGCACGAGCCAGTCTCCCAATCGGGCCCAGGCGGCCGCGGGCCAGAGCTTGCTGGGCCAGCGGGCCCCGGGGTGCAGCACCACCAGGCCGCCGCGGGCCTCGCCCGGCAGCAGGTGGTCAACCTCAACTTCGGCGCCCAGACCCAGCCGGAACCGCGGCGGCTGGACCGGGGCGCCCAGGTGGTGGGCCAGGTTCAGGTAACGCAGCACCGCATGGGCCTCGCGGTCGAAGGGGGCCACCCGCTCGGTAAGGACGCGGTAACTGCCCTCCCGGGTGCGGTCATAGCCCAGCTTGCGGCCACTCCGGGCCAGGGCCACCCAAACGGCGCTCTTTAGCAGCCCCTGCAGGTCGATGACCAGGTCGAATGGGCTCGAGCGCAGGCGCCGGACCAGCCCGGCCAGCAGGCCCGGGTTGCCGCCCCGGAGGATCGACCCCGGCCGCAGCCGCGGCGCCGGCCAGACCTCATCCAGGGCCGGATGGTTTTGCAGCAGGGGGGCATAGGCGGCCTCCACCAGCCAGGTGAGGTGCCCCGTGGGAAAGGCGGCCCGCAGCGCCTCCAGGGTAGGCAGGGCGTGGAGCACGTCCCCGAAGGAGCTGAGCTTGACGATGAGAATACGCGGATGTTCGTCTGACAAGTGTTATTCACCCGGTAGCACAGGCTTTCCAGCCTGTGCCGGTCTATAGGGGCGGTGCGCTCGCCGCCCCTACGATGCCCCCTAACCTTTCTTTAAATCCGCCAAAATCCAGGCCGCGGCGTCCGCCAGGTCCTGGGCCACGTAGACCGGCGCTGGGTTCGCTTTACCCCGCAGAGATTCATACTCCCCCCGGCCATAGCCGGTCAGGACCAGGATGCCCTTGACCCCGGCGTTGGCCGCGCTCTCTAGGTCCTGGAAACGGTCACCCACCAGATAAGAGTGCGTCAGGTCCAGATCCAGATCCCGGGCGGCCCGGAGAAGCATCTCCGGCTTGGGTTTGCGGCAGGGGCAGCTCTCCTCGGGGTGGTGAGGGCAGACATAGAGCCCGTCCAGCCGGGCGCCTGCCGCGGCCAGGTGTTGGTTGAGATACCGGTGGACCTCATGCACGAAGGCCAGGGGAAAATAACCCCGGGCCACGCCGGACTGGTTGGTGACCACCACCACCTTGAGGCCCGCCTCATTGAGCCGCCGGATGGCAGGGGCCGCCTGGGGAAAGACCGAGATCTGCTCCAAACGATCAGGATATTCCTGCTCTTCGTTGATGGTGCCGTCCCGATCGAGAAAGACCGCCGGGCTGCTCATGAACTCTCCACCAGCCAGGGCCGGGCCGCGGCCAGGGCTTCTTCCACTTTGATGGCCGCGAGGCAGGCATAGCCCAGGTCGCAGGTGCGTTGCAGGCAAGGGCTGCAGGGCAGAGGATGCCGCAGTATCGTGGCCTGATCTGTGAAGGGTCCGGTGACCGTCGGGTCGGTGGAGCCGAACAGGGCCACCAGGGGCACCCGGAGCGCCGCGGCGGCGTGCATCAGGCCGGAGTCGTTGGTGATGAGCAACTTCAGGCGGCTTAAGACCGCCAGGGCCTGGCGCAGGTCGGTCTTGCCCACCAGGTTCAGCACCGGCTGGCCGAGGCTTTCCTTGACCTGTTCGGCCACCGGGGCCTCTTCCCGCCCGCCCAGGAGCACCAGACGGGCCCCGAATTCCTTGATCAGTTTCCGTCCCAGGGCGGCGAAGTGCTCCGGCGGCCAGCGCTTGGCCGGGCCGTAAGCCGCCCCGGGGCTCAGGCCTACCCAGGGGCCGGAGCCGGGGCCGGCGTCGGCCAGCAGTTGGGCGGCGACCGCCATTTCCAGATCCCGCAGCCCGAGGGTGGGGGGCGTAAAGGTCTCAATCTCGCCCAGGGCCCGGAGCAGGCCCAGATAATAAAAGACCAGGTGCAGGCCCGCCAGGGCCTGCCGTCCGGAGACCGGCAGGTTGAGGAGGGGCCGGCGGGCGTCGGCGGCATAGCCCACTCGCACCGGCACTCCCACCAGCCACAGGCCCAGGGCGGATTCCAGGGAATTGGGCAGGGCCAGGGCCAGGTCGAAACGGCCCCGCAACTCCCAGAGAACCCGCCATTTGCCGCGGCCGGCAGGGTAGGGGACGACCTCGGTCACCCCGGGGAGGCTCTGAAACAGGGCGGCCACCCGTCTGGCCGCCAGCACCGTGATCTCCGCCTCGGGAAAGAGTTTTTGCAGGCCCGAGAGCACCGGCAGGCTCATGACCGCGTCGCCCACCCAGTTGGGGGAGCGCACCAGGAGGCGTTGCACCGGAAAATCCTCGAGGGAAAATTTCCAGGCAGGTTGCAGCCGCTGAAAACGCTGCTGCACTTCCGGGGGCAGGGGTTGTTCGTTAGGCTGAGGAGAATGATCCATTATATCTGTGGCGGCAATTTGCTCGCGGTTTCAGAGTTGTTTTGCATAAATTAAGCACAGGCCAGACGCCTGTGCCACCAGGAGACTGGTGGGGCGGGCGTCTCGCCCGCCCTGAATACCCCAGCGAGACGCCTGTGCTAACAAAACACTTTGATTATTATCGCATGGATGGCGATTTAGAGAAACTCTAGAATGCGTTCGGGCTGGTCGATTTGGGCTTCCACGTCCAGAACCCAGAGCGGCAGGGCGGCGTCCCACTTTTCCCCCAGGCGGGCCCAATCCTTGGCGGTGGTAACCAGGGCCGTGGCACCGGCGGCCTGGGCTTGCCGGACCAGGGCGGCCACTTCCGCCGGGGCGAAGGGATGATGGTCCGGAAAGGCCTGAAAACCGGCCAGGCGAACGCCCAGGTCTGCCAGGGTGCGCTGAAAAACCTCCGGCCGGGCCAGGCCGGCGAAGGCCAGCAGGCTCTGGCCGTGCAAGGCGGCCGGCGGTTCCTCTCGGCCGGCGGGAAAGAGGCGGGCGGCCGCGGGGGTGATGGTGGCGGTCAACACCGTTTTGGCGGGATAGGCGGTTTGCAGGGCCGCCAGGGTTTGCCGGTGGCGCTCGGCCTCAAAGCGGGTCAGGATGAGCACCTGGGCCGCGGCCAGGGCCGATTGGGGTTCGCGCAGATTCCCCCGGGGCAGCAGATAGCCGTTGCCGAAGGGCGCGGCCGCGTCCAACAGCACGATGTCCAGGTCGCGGTGGAGTTGAAAGTGCTGGAAGCCGTCGTCCAGGATGAACAGGTCCGGCTTGAAAACCTCCCAGGCAGCCTGGCCCGCGGCATAACGGGAGGGGCCGGTGAAGACCGCGGCGCCGGGCAGGGTCCGGGCCAGCCAGTAGGCCTCCTCGCCCACCTGCGGCGGTTCGGCAAAAATCTGCCGGCCGTCGGAGATGCAGGTGACCTCCAAGTTTTGGCCGCCGTAACCCCGGCTGAGGATGGCCACCTTTTTGCCTTCGGCCTGGAAGAGGCGGGTCAGGTAGGCGGTCACCGGGGTCTTGCCGGTGCCACCCACCGCCAGGTTGCCGACGCTCACCACCCGGGCGGGCAGGTGCTTGGGCAGCAGAATCTCGTTGAAGTAAAGACTGCGCCGCAGCCGCGCCCCAGCCCATAAACCCCGGCCAGCCCCCCGGCCACCACGCTCAAAGAACACCGCGGCGCCGCGGCGGCCTCGCCCCGTCCCTGGAGGCAATCAAAGAGGTGGTGGAAGTAGGGGTGCATGTTACGGCCGGAGGCAGGGTCGGGCGACCCAGCGGGTCGCCCCTACGGTTTTTATCCAGATTATCATTGCGTCGAGCCGCTTACCGCTAAGGGGCTGGTGGCAGGTTCCTCACTTTCTTCTTCCTTCGCGAATTGCATTTCATAAAGGCGGCGGTAGAGGCCGTTGGCGGCCAGGAGGCTGGTATGGGTGCCGGTTTCGACGATGCGGCCGTTTTCCAGGGCGACGATGCGGTGGGCGTTTCTGACCGTGGAGAGGCGGTGGGCGATCACCAGGGTGGTGCGGCCGGCGATCAGGGAGTCCAGGGCCTGCTGCACCTCGCGCTCGGATTCGGAGTCGAGGCTGAAGAGGTGGCTTCGTCCAGGATGAGGATGGGCGGGTCCTTGAGCAGGGCCCGGGCGATGGCCAGGCGCTGGCGTTCGCCGCCGGAGAGGCGCACCCCCTGCTCGCCGATGAGGGTGTCCAGGCCCTGGGGCATGGCGGCGACGAAATCATAGGCGTGGGCGGCCTTCAGGGCATTGATGATCTCGGTTTCGCTGGCCTCCAAACGGCCGTAGGCCACGTTGTGGCGCACCGTGTCGTTGAACAGGATGGTCTGCTGGGTGACCACGCCGATCTGGGCCCGGAGCGAGTTGAGGCGTGGCGTCCCGGACGTCGGCGCCGTCGATGGTGATGGAGCCGGTGGTGACGTCGTAGAAGCGGGGCAGGAGGTTGAGCAGTGTGGATTTGCCGGCGCCGCTCGGCCCCACCAGGGCGACGATTTCGCCCCGGGCCACGTTGAGGTCGATGTCCTGCAAGACGTGGCGGCCATTCTCATAGGCAAAGGCGA
Source organism: uncultured delta proteobacterium (assembly GCA_963797235.1). Classification (GTDB taxonomy): domain Bacteria; phylum Desulfobacterota; class Desulfobaccia; order Desulfobaccales; family 0-14-0-80-60-11; genus JAPLJC01. The sequence goes on along the minus strand of CAWCOX010000004.1, from coordinate 628,125 downwards.
CCTGGTGATAGACGATGTCTTTCTGGATAGGCGGCAGGTCCACGGCCCCCAGACGGTCCTTGATCTCCGGGTCCCGATCCATGAGGCCGAAGACCCGGACCGCGGCGGCCAGGCCCTCCTGGACGATGTTCTGCACCGCGGAGAGGCTCTTGATGGGTTGATAGAGCATGAGCAGCGCCGCCAGGAAGGAGAAGAAGGTGCCCGGGGTGGACTGGCCTTTGATGACCGCGTAGCCGCCGTAGAAGATGATGCCCGCCATGCCCAGCGACCCCAGGAACTCCATGATGGGGGGCGAGAGCTCCCGGACCGAGTTGAGCTGCATGCGGGTGCGGAAATAGCCCCAGTTGGCCCGCATAAAGCGCTCTTCCTCGTAGTCCTCCCGGGCGAAGGCCTTGACGATGCGCTGGCCGATGAGGCTTTCCTGGAGCACGGTGTAGAGGTGGGCATTGGACACCTGGGTCTGGTGCGAGACCCGGCGGGTGCGCTTGCCCAGCCAGAGGATGAGGAAGACCGCCAGGGGAAAGACCGCCATGGCCAGCAGGGCCAGGCGCCACTCCCGGTAGAAGATCACTGCCGCCAGGCCCAGGACGGTGAAGGAGTCCTTGAAGAAGCTGGTGACCACCCGGGTGACCGCGTCCTGGAGCAGGTTTACGTCGTAGGTGAGGCGGCTCATCAGGGTGCCGGTGGCCTCGGCGTCGAAGAAGGTGAGCGGCTGGCGCAGGAGGGAGGCAAAGAGCTGGTCCCGCAGGGTGGTAACGGTGGCGTTGCCGATGTAGCTCATCTGGTAGTTGTGGGTGTAGGACATGACGCCCTTGGTGGCGTAAAGGAAGACGATGAGCGGCGGCAGCAGATAGAGCATGTTCTCTTTCTGGCCGAAAAAGACGTCGTCCAGGACCGGTTTCACCAGGTAGGCCAGGGCCGCCGTGAGGGCCGAGACCCCCAGCATGGCCACGATGGCGGCGGTCATGCGGAGCTTGTGGGGCTTGAGATAGGTGAGCAGGCGCAGGTATAGGCGAAAGTCGTCTTTGTACATAAGTGAGCGGAGACCAAAACCTTTTATTTTTTAAGTATATATCTTAATTACGGGGAATTTTCCAGCAAATTTCCGGGCAGCAGGCGAGGTAGGTGCGGCAGGGATTGCCATCGGAGATTTCCGGGGGGCAAGCAAAGCTTGGCCAAAAAACCGCGTTCCCAAGCAGGAGCTTGGGAACGAGTCGACGATAGCGACCCGCCAGAACAGCGAGTCTGGCCTGTTTACCGCTTACTGCCGTAGAGGGCCGCTCCCAGGGCGCCCACCAGGTCCGGCTGCTCCGGGACGAGGATGGGCACCTGGAGGGTTTCTGTAAGGAGCTTCAGGACGCAGGGGTTGTGGGCCACGCCGCCGGCGAAGGCGAGCGGCGGCGTCAGCCCCACCCGGCGCAGCATGGCCGCGGTGCGTTGGACGATGGCCAGGTGCAGGCCCATAGCGATGTTGGCCGCGGTCTCGCCCCGGGCCATCAGGGAGGTGGCCTCGCTTTCGGCGAAAACGGTGCACATGCTGTTGATCTGGATGCGCTTGTCGGCTTGCAGCGCAAAGGCGCCGAACTCCTCCAGTTCGACTTGCAGGGCGGTGGCCATGAACTCCAGGAACTTGCCGGTGCCGGCGGCGCAGCGGTCGTTCATGTCGAATTTCGCCACCCGGCCGTCCGGGGTCAGGGCGATGGCCTTGGTGTCCTGGCCGCCGATGTCCAGGACGGTGCGGGCCTCAGGGCACAGGTGGCGCGCCCCCAGGGCGTAGGCCTGGATTTCGGTGATGGTAATGACTTCCCGGTCAGGGAATTTGTCCTGGATGAGTTTGCGGCCATAGCCGGTGGCCACGATGGGGACGCCGTTGACTGACTGTAGCAAACGGCGGCATTGGGCCAGGGGGTCGAAGGTAGTGGGTAATTTGGCCCAATCCGCCATCCGGCCCCCCTCCAGGAGGACCATCTCGATGGAGCGGGAGCCGATGTCGATACCGGCGATGAGGTTTTTGGTTTTCAAGAGGTATTTTTCCAGAGCCAGGCAGGAGCCTGGCGTAAATTTACGTTCCAAGCTGGAGCTTGGGAACTGGAAATAAATGTAGAACCGCCGCCCTCGGCGGTTCCTGCGCCGGCGAGGGCGCCGGCGCTACATTTTCAGTGAATCATCTCCACAAACGCCTCCACCCGGGTCTTGAGCTGCTCCACGTCCTCCATGCTGTAGTCGGTCTCGAGGCTGAGCATGGGGATGCCCGCGGCGGTCAGGGCCTTTTCCACCTTGAGGGCCTCCATGGCGTAGGGCTGGCAGAAGGAGAGGCCATAGTGGATGACGCCGTCGGCCTTCAGGTCCCGGGCCATGGCCACGACGTTTTCCAGGCGTTCGGGGTTGGGGGTGAAACAGGCGCAGTCGATCTTCATATAGCGGTCGACGAGGTTATCCAGCATCTCTTCCACGGTCTCGCCGGTCTCATCCACCAAATCCCGGGTGCTGCGGGCGCCGATACAAGATTCCTCGCCCACGATGACCGCGCCGGAGGACTCGATGATATAAGGGAGCTTCCAGTTGGGCACGGCCATGGGGCAGCCGGAGAGCAGCAGGCGGGGAGTCTCCTTGGGGGCCACGCCTTGGCCCGCCTGCACCCGGGCCTCCAACTCGTCACAGAGCTGGCCGATTTTGCCGGTGAAGCGCACCGGGTCGTCATAGAAGCTGATCTGATTGATGAGGAGCGCGTCCCGGCCGGAGATGGGGGTGGGCACGGAGGCCCGCAGGCGGTTGAGGCGCTGCAGCACCCGGCGCCGGGCATTGGTCAGAGCGATGGCTCCCTTGAGTTTGGCGGCGGTGATCTCTTTGCCCGTGACCCGTTCGATCTCCGCCCGGAAGCGCAGGACTTCCGCCTTCCAGAGGTCCCGGTCGCAGGCCTGCTTCATCTGTGGGATTTCCATGACATAGACCGGGGCGTACTCATTGAAGATTTCGTAGGCCTTCTTCTTACCGTCGCAGGTGGTTTCACCCACCACCAGGTCGCAGGATTCGATGTACGGACAGAGGTGGGCCAGCTTAAAGCCCACAAAGGATTTGATCAAGGCGCAGGTGTTGCGGGGCAAAACCTTTTCGGCGGCCTCTTTGCCGATTTCGGCCCCGGCGCAGAGGCCGACGTGAATGGCGTCGGCGGCCAGGACCAGCTCCTCCGGCACAAAGACGCAGAAGGTCCCCACCACCTTCCGGCCCTGGGCCTTGGCATCCTGCAATTCCTTGATGCGCAGGCCGTGCACTTCGGAGAGGACGAAGTCCAGGTATTCCATGCCCTTGAGGCGGCCGGACTGGCTCAGATAGATGTCCCCGTAAAATTTACCCAAGACCGACAAAAGCCCCTCGTGGGCCTCCAGGTCCAGGTTCAAACCTTCCCACATGGCGTCGTAAGCCGATGACATAAAAAACCTCCGAGTTTGCCTCTGTATCTTCTGTTCATGGATTTGGCCAAAAGAATTATGGAATAGGGATCAGGGGTCAGGATCAGATAATTTCTAAATCTAATCCCTAACCCCTGACCCCTGTTATTTCTCCACCGGGTAGCCGGCCTCCACCCAGGCCTTGATGCCGCCGGGGCAGCGGTAAACGTTCTTATAGCCCAGCTTCTCGGCCCACATGGCGCCGTTATGGCTGCGGGTGCATTTGACGAAGCCGCAGTAGAACACCAAAACCTTGTCTTTGTCCGGCCCCAATAATTTTTCAAACTTGGCCTTGGCGGCGTCGTCCAGTTCCTTGACTTCCGGGATGGGGAATTCGTAGTGCACCGCCCCGGGGAGGTGCTGCTTTTTGTAGCTGTCTTCAAAAGGCATGGTATCGATGATGAGCATGGCTTTCTTCTGGTCGATCCAGGTCTTCAGTTCCGGGGTGGTGACGATCTGGTAGCCGCCCCGGGCGGTTTCCCGGACCAGATTGACCGCGGTCTTCTCCGTTTCCAGTTCTTTGTTGGACCAGGATTGGCCGCAGCCGCTGAGGGTGAGGCCGGCCAGAATCCCCAGGATCATCAGCCAGAGTAAATTCTTGGTGAAATTCATGTTTTTCTCCTTTCGCAGCAGTGATTATTTTTCAGGTTCTAAATTTGGGGCGCGGCCGGCGCGGCGGCGCCACCAGAAGAGGAAGCCGAGGCCCGCGGCCAGGAACAGGTCCCGCACCAGAGCGGTTTTGACGCCCGTCCGGGCGTTGACCTCCTCCACCGTGAAACAGCCGCAATCGATGTCCATCTCCATCCAGACGGCATAACTCAGGGCCAGGAGGAAAAGGCCCAAGAGGACGGCGATGGCGGTCAGGCTGCCGCGGCGCTCGCAGATCAGCCCGACGCCGGCCAGCAGTTCCAGGGCGGGCAGGCCCACGGCCAGCAGCGGCAAGAGTTGGTCCGGCGCCAGGTCGAACTGGGCGATGGCGTGGGCGAAGGCCCGGGGGTCCAGAAGTTTAACCAGGCCCGCATACACGAACAGGCAGCCCAAGGCCAGGCGCAGCAGGTAGTAGAGGCAGGCGCAGATATAGTCAGCCCCCGAAAGGTTCGCCTGAAAAGCTGGGAATGCGGCAAGAGCCGCTTTCTTGAGGACGTTCAGCATGAGGCTAATTTCTGCCGCGGTATCGTGGAATTACCCGACAGAAAGGCAGAACTGACCCAGGGATCAGCTAACTCGGCTCACCCAGGTTGCGGCTGGAGAAAGGCTGGAATAAGGAAGGAAAAGATCCTGCTTGCGGAGGGCTAAAGGATTAAGAAGGATTAGCGGTGAATTCCCGGTGATCCGTCCCAACCCAGTCCCGCCGTAGCCAGCCGGATGGGTGTCGCGGGCCTTACCAAGGCCCGACGCAGGCCGGAGCTTCAGGATTTCACCGGATAGAACATCTTGGGCCGATTCACCGAGGACACCTCCTTTCTGATTGTTATAAAACTCACAATTAATATTAAGCGGGAGATCTGCTGGAATCAACATTTTTTTAGAAAAAATAATATCTCACCCCAAGGCGTCAAGACCCAGAAGCCGCCCCAAGAAAATTTTCCCGGCCTTGGCTGAAAGCTGACTGCTGGAAGCTATCCCGTTGACAGAGACGCTTGGGTTTGGGATAACTGCTTAGGAACTAAAAGGTGCAGGAATCCATCCCATGATGCTGATAGTTTTTACTCTGCTGGCGATGCTGTGGCTGTGGCCCGGGGGGCTGGGGGCCGGCGTCCCGGCGGTTCCGCCGCCGGCACCGCCCGGTGAAGCGGTGCACTTTCCTTATTTTGGCGTCCCCGAGAACTTGTATTTCTGCGGTGAAGCCGTGCCGCTCAATGACCCGGCGGTGCGGGAAAGCCTGGATCGGGAACTCACCATTATCGCCTGGAACCGGGCCCAGACCACCATGTGGCTCAAGCGGGCCCACCGGTATTTCCCGGAGATCGAAGCCAAGCTCCGGGCCCGGCGGCTGCCCCTGGATTTGAAGTACGTGGTGATCATCGAAAGCGACCTGCTCCTCAAGGCCAAATCTTCGGCCGGGGCGCAGGGTCCCTGGCAATTCATGGCCCCCACGGCCCAGCGTTATCAACTGAAATGCAACGATAACGTGGACGAACGCCTGGAGTTCGGCGCGGCCACCGACGCGGCCCTGAACTATCTGCAGAACCTTCATCAGCTGTTGCACAGCTGGCCCCTGGCCCTGGCCTCTTACAATTGCGGCGAAGGGCGGGTGCTGAAGGAGATGGCCCTCCAGGGGGTGAACTCCTACTACTATTTGAGTCTGCCGGAAGAGACGGAACGCTATGTCTACCGCGCCCTGGGCGCCAAGATTGTCATGGAGGACCCGGCCCGCTACGGCTACGATATCCCCGAGGATCAACTCTATCCGCCCCTGGAATTTGACGAAGTGAGTATCACCCTCCAGAAGGACGCCCCGGTGCGGCGGCTGGCCGAGGCCTGCGGCAGCTATTACAAGGCCATCAAGACCTTGAATCCCTGGATCAAAGGGCGCGGCCCTGAAGCCCGGGACCTACCGGGTCAAGCTGCCCAAGGGCACGGCGAGCCGCTTTGAGGAGGCCTACCGGCGGGGGCAGTTGGAAGTATGACGGCTCCAAACCGGAAGAAGCAAGAAGGCAAGCCGGAAGAGGTGAAGAAGGGCAAAGGGGAAAAGAAGAAATAGCCACTGGGGACGAGAGCATGGTTTAGAACCTATTTTAAATCCGGTCCTCAAGGCTAGGTTTTTTTCCCCGCAATGAAAGAGTTGGGAGTGGAGGTTCTAAAAGTCCCCCTTTGAAAAAGGGGGATTTAGGGGGATTTAAGGAGCTTATAAAAATCCCTCTGCCCCCCTTTTTCAAAGGGGGTAATTTTTGCCAAATTTCAGGCTTTTTGGATAGTTCGAGATAAAGCCGGAATTGGTTTTGAAATGACTTCCAGGCAAATCCCCGGTCAAATGAGGAGAAAATGGGTCAGGGTGTAAAAGAGACAGGTTTCCTTACTAATAACTGGCGATTGGCTGTTGACTCAGAACGACGCCCGGGAGGTTTTTCATCCGGGCGCGGTGGCGATTCGGGGGGCAGAAATCGTGGCCGTGGGTCCGGCGGCGGAACTGGCGGCCCGCCTGGTCCCGGAACGGCGGCTGGATTACCCCCTGGGCCTGATCATGCCCGGATTGATCAACGCCCATACCCACGCGGCCATGTCGCTGTTCCGGGGCCTGGCCGATGACCTGCCCCTGGAGACCTGGCTCAACTCCTACATCTTCCCGGCGGAGACCAGGCTGGACGGCAATTTCGTCTATTGGGGCGCCAGGCTGGCCATCGCCGAGATGCTGCTCTCCGGCACCACCACCTTTGCCGACATGTACCTCTTTGCCGACGCCGTGGCCCGGGCCGCGGCGGAGACCGGCATCCGGGCGGTGGTGGGGGAAGTGCTCTACGACTTTCCGTCGCCCAACTATGGACCGCCGGCTGCGGGCCTGGCCTTTAGCGAGGAGCTCTGCCGCACCTGGCAGGGCCATCCCCGGGTCAGCGTGGCCATCCAGCCCCACGCAGTTTACACCTGTTCGCCGAATTTGCTTCAGCAATGCGGCGCCCTGGCCGATAAGTATCATACGCGGTTGATCATGCATCTGTCTGAGACGCACCAGGAGGTCGCGGACTGCCAGGCGCGCTACGGCGCCACGCCGGTGGCCCATCTGCACCGCCTCGGTCTGCTGACGGACCGCTTGTTGGCGGACCACGCCGTGGTCTTGTCCGAGGCGGACCTGGAACTGCTGGCGGCCTCCGCGGCAGGCGTGGCCCACTGCCCGGAAAGCAATATGAAGCTGGCCTCGGGGATCGCCCCGGTGGTCGAACTCCTGAAACGCGGGGTGCCGGTGGGATTGGGCACCGACGGCTGCGCCTCCAACAATAACCTGGACCTGGTCCAGGAGATGGACACGGCAGCCAAACTCCAGAAGGTGCGCTACCTGGACCCCACGGTGCTGCCGGCCACGGCGACCCTGGACCTGGCCACCCGGGGCAGCGCCAAGGTATTGGGCCTGGAGGGCCAGGTCGGGGCCCTCAGTCCGGGGTTAAAGGCGGATGTGGTGGTCCTCGACCTGGACCAGCCGCACCTGACGCCGCTGTATGACCCTTATTCTCATCTGGTCTATGCCGCCGGCGGGGGCGACGTCCAGACCGTGGTGGTGCATGGCCGGGTGGTGGTCCAGGACCGGCAGGTCCTCAGCTTCGACCTGGAGGAAACCCTGGCCAAGGCCCGGGAACTGGCCCGGGAACTGGGCGCCGGGAAGACTTAAACTGCGGGATGGAAGCCATGTCGGTCAAGATCATCAGCCGGAAAAGGGAGTCCAGGGAGGTCAGCATCAAGCTGGTGGACGGTTCCCTGATCAAGGGCAAGGTCAACCTGCACCATGATGAACATATGATCCAGCGGGTGAGCGAGATCTTCACCCAGATAGACGATCCGTTTCTGGTGGTCTATGAGGCTACCTTCGAAGGGAAGAGCGACCGGGTGTTGATTATCAATAAAAGGAATATCGTCTGGGCCTCGCCGGAAAACGATTGAGGCAGTTTGCAGGTTGCAGTTCTTCAAGAGAGGAGGAGGTTGGTTCAGGGGGAGCCGGCGTTGGCTGAAAAAATAACCGGGCAAGGCAGAAAAAAGGGCGGTGGCTGCACCGCCCCTTTTGTTGGTGGCGCATTTCCTTGGAAGAAAATCTCGGGATATATTAAGATTAAATATTCTGAAAAGTTAGACGGCGATGCAAGCAAATCATGCCAACGGCGACGCCTCAGGGCGCCATATTATCCAGCGCCTGGACCCCAGGACCAAGCTGGCCCTGCTCTTGATGAGCTTCGTGGCGGTGCTGCTGCCCCAGAGGCCGGCGCTGGTGGCCCTGGCCAGCGCCGCGGTGTTGGCGCACCTGACCCTGGCCCGGGCCTGGCCGGCCTTAAAACCGGTGCGCTGGCTGCTGGTGGTCCTGGCCGTCTTCAGCCTGGGGGTCTGGTCCTGGATGGCCCAGGGGCCCAGTCACCTGTTCTGGCGGGTCAGCCGGGAGTCGCTGGCCTTCGGGGCCGCCAATTTTCTCAAGCTGGCCACCATGATGGTCGCGGGCCTGATTCTGCTGGCCACCACGCCGGCGGAAGAACTCTTCGTGGGCCTGGTGAAACTGCGCTTGCCTTATGCCGGGGCCTTTGCCTTTGCCCTGGCCCTGCGTTGGGTGCCGGAGATCTTCGCCACCGTGGGCAGGGTCAAAGAGGCCCAGGAAGCCCGGGGCCTGGTCTGGGAGCAAGGCAGCCTCTTGGAGCGCCTCCGGCGCCACCTGCCCCTGTTGGCGCCCATCTTTCTCCTGACTTTGCGTAAGAGTCAGACCATGGCCTGGGCCCTGGAGGCCCGGGGCTTTCAAATGAGCCCGCAACGGAGCTTTCTGCTGGAGATTCGGATGCAGCTCCGGGACTGGCTGGCCCTGGCCGCGGGCGCGGCGTTGCTGATCCCGTTTATGGTGCTGCATATTTGGGGCTGGGACCAGATTCCCGGCCTGAGGTTATAGGGCGGCCTGTGGCCGCCGTAATTTTGGTTGTAATCGCGATGTCATTTGATGCTTAATATCAACAGCATGCTTAAGAACCTTCTTTTGCTCCTGGCCGGGCTGGTTCTCTCCCTGATCATCCTGGAAATCGCCCTGCGGGTCTTCCCGCCCTTTGAGATGCGGTTCAAGCCGGACCGCATCGTGCTGCCGGTCAACAAAAGATATATCTTTGACAATACCGCGAAATTCCCCACCAAACTGCCCCGGACCACGGTCCATACCAAAAATTCCCTGGGCTTCCGGGGCGCCCCGCCGCCGGCCGATTTCGCCGATTACCTGACTATCGTCACCATCGGCGGCAGCACCACCGAGTGCTTCTACCTGTCCGACGGCCGGACCTGGCCGGACCTGCTGGGAGTCAAGCTGAGCCGGGACTTTCCCAGGCTGTGGCTCAACAACGCCGGCCTGGATGGCGCCACCACTTACCGCCACCTCATCCTGCTGGAAGACTTTGTCGTCAAGCTGAAACCCAAGCTGGTGCTGTTCCTGGTGGGCATCAACGACGTGGGGGTGGGGGAGATTCACGATAAGCCCCAGGGGGGCTCTCGCGGCTGGTTAAAAGCCATGACCAACCAGAGTGAAGTCTACTCCCTGGGGCTCAACATTTACCGCTACTTTATCGCCCGGAACCGGGGATTGCACCACGTGGAGGTGGACCTGAAGGCCCAGGGCAGCCTCGACGTGCCTGAGGCCGTGCAACAAGAGACGCTGCGGAAATACCGCGCTGAGTCACTGAGATATTACCGGGCCCGGCTGGAAAAATTAGTCCAGGTTTCCCGGGCGAATGGCATCGAGCCGGTCCTGATCACCCAGCCGACCCTTTACGGCCCGGGGATCGATCCCGTCACCGGGGTAGATCTGGAAAAGATCAAGTTGGGCGAGAACCTGAACGGCGCCCTGATGTATGCCGTGATGGAGATGTACAACGATACCTTGCGCCGGGTGGGGGCCGAAAACGGCGTCCTGGTCATCGACCTGGCCCGGGAGATGCCGCGGAATTCCGCCTATTACTACGACTACCTGCACTACACCGAGGCGGGCGCCGCCGAGGTGGCCGAGATTATCTACCGGGATTTAAAGCCGTTTATGGCCGAACGGCTTCAAAGCAAAATAATGACTCGTCACGCCAAGCGCCAAGGCGCTAAGACGCCAAAAGGAAAAGGCTGGAACAAACACCTGTTGTTCCAGCCTTTCTGCTCACTGCTTCCTGCTCACTCTACTTCGGGCTCGCCGCCAGGATGGCCTTGTCCACATTGGCCTCGTATTGGCTGAAGTTCTTCCGGAAGCGGCCGGCCAGGTCCCGGGCCACTTCTTCGTAGTTGCCGCCGTTGGTCCAGGTTTTTTGCGGGTACAGGAGCTCATCCGGCACCCCCGGACATTTGGTGGGCACCGTCAGGCCAAAGAACGGCTCGGTGTAAGTCTTCACCTGGTCCAGGTCACCATTCATGGCCGCCCGGAGACAGGCCCGGGAGTAAGCGATCTCGATGCGGTGCCCCACCCCGAAGGGTCCACCGGTCCAGCCGGTGTTCACCAGCCAGCAGGTGGGTTTGTGCTGCGTCACCTTGTCGCGGAACAGGTGGGCGTAAACCGCGGGCTGCATGGGCAGGAAGGGGGCCCCGAAGCAGGTGCTGAAGGTCGCCTCGGGTTCCTTGCCCAGACCCCGCTCGGTGCCCGCCACCTTGGCGGTGTAGCCGGAAAGGAAGTGATAGGCGGCCTGCTCCGGGGTGAGGCGGGCGATGGGCGGCAGGACCCCGAAGGCGTCGCAGGCCAACATGAAGACGTGGTTCGGGTGACCACCCACCCCGGCGCGCACGATGTTGTTCAGATGGGTGATGGGGTAGGCGGCCCGGGTGTTTTCCGTCAGGCTGGCGTCATCCAGGTCCAGGCGGCGGGTAGCCTGGTCCATGCCGACGTTTTCCAGGATGGTGCCGAACTTCCGGGTGCATTCGTAGATCTCCGGCTCGGCCTTGGGGCTCAGGCGAATGATCTTGGCGTAGCAGCCGTTCTCGAAGTTGAAGATGCCGTCGCTGCCCCAGCCATGCTCGTCGTCGCCGATGAGCTTGCGCTCCGGATCGGCGGACAGGGTGGTCTTGCCGGTGCCGGAAAGCCCGAAGAACAGGGCGGTATCCCCGTGCTTGCCCTCATTGGCGGAGCAATGCATGGAGAGCACTTCCTGCTGGGGCAGGTAGTAATTCAGGATGGAGAAGACCGATTTTTTGATCTCGCCGGCATAGGAGGTGCCGCCGATGAGCACCAGCTTTTTGCCGAAGTTGACCATGATAAAGGCTTCGGAATTGGTGCCGTCCAACTCCGGCACGGCGTGGAAGCCCGGGGCCGCGATGATGGTGAAATCCGGCCCGACGTGCACGGGGTGGCCGGGGCCCACCGGGGGCAGGAACATGTTGCGGGCGAACAGGTTCTGCCAGGCGGTGGCGGTGATGACCCGAACATTCATCTGGTTATTCCGGTCCGCCCCGGCGTGGCGGTCCTGGACGAAGAGTTCTTTGCCCTGCAGGTAGGCCAACAGCCGGTAATGGAGCTGGTCGAATTTTTCCGAGGTGAAGGGCTGGTTCTCCCCGCCCCAATGGATATTGTGGGAGCTGGTGGGTTCTTCCACAATGAATTTATCCTTGGGGGACCGGCCGGTATAGGCGCCGGTGCGCACCACCACCGGCCCCAGGTGGGCGATGAGCCCTTCCTGGTGGGAGACGATCTTTTCATACAGGGCCGAAGTGGGCAGATTCCAATGGACCGCGGCGACGTTTCTAATGCCGTGATGCGTCAGGTCTTTCTTCATAGTTACCTCCCGCAGGTGAACCGCAGCAAGATTTTGAGCGTTGGTGGGTTTTTAAAAATTAAAGATATTCATAAGTCGGCTTGACTTCGAGTCGGCGGGAAAATTTTCTTACCCGCCCATCGTCCTCCCCGCGGCCATTTAAGCATATTTAGGCGGCGACGGCCAAATCAGAATTTTAAGAGGCTGGCTAAAAAGGCTGGCTGTGCACTTCCGAAATTCGAAACTAAAAACTCATTTGGACAGCCATTTCAGGCTCTGGCGCAGCAGGTCTTCCAGGGTGTCGGCGCCCTGGCTCCGGACCGCGTCCAGGGCCTTTTCCGCCACATTCTTCTGATAGCCCAGGTTGAGCAGGGCGCTCAGGGCGTCCTGGACATGACCTTCGCCGGGGGAGCCGGCCGCGCGGGGGCGCCGGCGGCGATCTTTTTGTCCTTGAGTTCCAGGACGATGCGTTCGGCGGACTTTTTGCCGATGCCGGGGATGCCGGACAGGCGCCGGATATCCCGCTGGGCCAGGGCCTCGGCGAACTCCCCGGGGTTGATGCCGCTCAGAATATTCAGGGCCATGCGGGCCCCGATACGCGGGATGTTGAGCAGTTGCAGGAACAGGTCCTTTTCCTCCTGGGTGCCGAAGCCGTAGAGGTTGAGGGCGTCTTCCTGAATGCGGGTGTGGATCAGCAGGGAGACCCGGGCCGGGGGCTCGGGCAGGGCGTAAAAGGTGGACAGCGGGATCGCCACCAGGTAGCCCACGCCGGCCACCTTGAGCATAATCTGGGTGGGGCTCCGGTCGAGCAGTTCGCCTTCCAGCAAGCCGATCATGAGGTCCCGCCCGGCCAGCGCTGGTGGAAGTAGTGGCACAGGCCCACGGCCAGGGCGTCGGCGGCGTGTTCGTCGGTCATCTTCTGGCGCAAAAGCTGCTCCACCATGAGTTGCACCTGGGCCTTGGAGGCCTGGCCGTAGCCCACCACCGCCTTTTTGACCACCAGGGGCGGGTAATGGAAGATGGGCAGCGCACTCTGGGCCGCCAGGAGCAGCACTACGCCTCGCACCTGCCCCAGGACGAAGGCGCTCCTGACATTGGCGGCCAGGAAAATATCCTCCAGGGCCAGGGCCTGGGGCTGATGCAGCTGGACCAAGGCCGCCAGACCGTCATAAATTTGACGCAGGCGGTCGGGCAGCGGCGGCTTGGAGCCGGTCTTGATGCTGCCGGAGGCCAAATGGCGCAAATGGTCCCCCTCTCCGTGGAGAACCCCGAAGCCGGTGTACCGGGAGCCGGGGTCTATGCCGAGAATGACGGCGCTCACATCAGGGCCTCGAGCAACTGGTCCGGGATGTCGAAATTGGCGAAGACGTCGCTGACGTCGTCGTGCTCTTCCAGGAGTTCCACCAGCTTCAGGACCTGCTGGGCCGGTTTTTCTTCCTCGATCTTCACCGTGGTCTTGGGGCGCATCTGCACCTCGGCCAGATCCGGCTTGAACCCTCTGGCTTCCAGGGCTTCCTTGACCTCCAGGAAGCCGGCGGGGTCGGTGAGCACCTCGAACATGGTCTCGTCGCTTTGCAGGTCTTCGGCGCCGCATTCCAGGGCGGCCTCCATGAGTTCGTCTTCGCTGACCCCCTCCCGGTCGAAGACGATGACCCCCTTCTTATCGAACATCCAGGCGACGCAGCCGGGCTCGCCCAGGCTGCCGCCGTACTTGGTGATCAGGTGGCGCACGTCGGAGACGGTGCGGTTCTTGTTGTCGGTGAGGGTTTCCACCATCAGGGCCACGCCGGCCGGGCCGTAGCCTTCCAGGAAGAGTTCTTCCAGGGCGGCGCCGCCGGCTTCGCCACTGCCCTTCTTAATGGCCCGGGTGATATTGTCGTTGGGCATATTTTCCGCCTTGGCCGCGGCAATGGCGACCTTGAGGCGGGGGTTGCCGGTGGGGTCGCCGCCGCCGATGCGGGCCGCCACGCTGATCTCCTTGCCCAGCTTGCCGAAGATCTTGCCCTTCTTGGCGTCAATCGCCCCTTTCTTGCGTTTGATGGTACTCCACTTGGAATGGCCGGACATCTGAATTACTCCTCTTGCCAGCTTTCAGCTCTCAGCCTTGCAGCCGTCAGCTTAAAAAATCCAAACAATGATCGGAACTATTAATCGATTATCGCTTAGCTGATAACCCCAGTATAGTTGGTCTTTGCCGATGGCTGACTGCTGACCGCGGCATGCCAACTTAACCTTTGCCCCCTTGGGGTCCCTTGAGGCGGTTGAGACCCAGCAAATAAAGCTCCCGGCTGGCCGCCCGGGAGCCGGCCGGTTTCACTTGCCGGAAGGTGCGAAATTCCTGCTGCATGGTGGCGGCCAGGCCGGGGAGATCGGGACCGGTGAAGATCTTCGTCAGGAAATGGCCCCCGGACCTCAAGAAGCGGCGGGCCAGTTCCAGGGACAGCCGGGTCAGTTCCAGGGACCGCTGATGGTCCACGTCCCTCACCCCCGTGGTCTTGGGGGCCAGGTCGCTCACCACCACGTCGAACTCCGGGCTGATGGCCGCAAGCGTTTCTAAGTCTATACTTTCCACCCCGCCCTGGATGAAGTATAGGGGTGGAGCCACCGGGATAGCCAGTGGAGCCGCGTCCACTCCCAGCACCAGGCCCCGGGGGCCCACCCGGGAAGCGATATATTGCAGCCAGGATCCGGGGCTGCAGCCCAGATCCAGGACCCGCTGGCCTTCCCGGAACAGGCGGTATTTCTCATCAATTTCCTTTAACTTGTATATGGCCCGGGCCACATAACCTTCAGCGCGGGCGCGGGCCCGGAAGGGGTCCGGGATTCCAGGGCGGGGCATGGCTTAAAGCCTATCTTAGTAAATTAACTCAGTTTCTTTTAACACAGCCTCCTGCCTTTGGCAATGAAAAACCATTTCATGTCAATAATTTGACGATAAAGGCCTTTTCTGACGTTTTTTTAAGTTCGCAGGAGTTTTCCTCTAAGGGCTTATCAACAAGCTTTTAAAACGATAAACCTCTGATGGACTGAGGGATAGGGGTGTGCCCGGCCAGGGTTCTCAGCGCCGGCCCCGGGTTTTCTGGCTACTGGCACAATCATTGCTGTTCATTGACCAGAGCCAACTTAAAGCATTGATGGAGCCAGGCGAGAGGGCCTCCCGATAGGCGGCAGACTATCAGGTGTAGCCAGGTGAACCCAGGAACGCAAGCAGTCCGGATAAAAACCATCAACCGCGACCCGTTCGGGACGTTTGGAGGCCGGAAGTGAACCAAGTCCTAACCCGGGAAGAGCTGGCCGCCTTGTTGCAGGGGGTGGCCGAAGCCGTGTCTGACCGCCTGAAGCCAGGTCAGGCGAAGAAAACCAAACACCCGGATACCCTTTATAAATCCAGGGTCAGCCGTAAGGTTCAGCGCTACTATCTGGTGGATTCGCCCCGATGAGGGCCCGGCGGCGTAGCCTTTCCTCCCTCAGCCGGAGGCGACGGAAATGACAACCCTACTAATTAACGAGGCGCAGCAGGTCTCCCGGAAGGCGCCGGTCACCAAAAGCTGGCGCACGCCAGCGCCGCCCCGGGTCATTGCCGTGACCTCCGGCAAAGGCGGGGTAGGCAAATCCAACATTGTGGCCAACCTGGGGGTGGCCCTGTCGCAGCTGGGGTATCGAGTGCTGCTCATTGATGCCGATTTGGGACTGGCCAATCTGGATATCCTGCTCGGGCTGGCGCCGCAGCATACCATCCAGGATTTCTTCTCCCTGCGGCAGACTCTTGCTCAGGTGATCATGCAGGGCCCGGGCGGCTTAAAGGTCTTGCCGGCTTACTCCGGGCTGCCGGAATTAACCGAACTGGGCGACTATGAGAAGATCTTCCTCCTGAACGAGCTGGACCATTTTTCGGAAACCATCGATGTGGTCCTCATCGATACCGGAGCAGGGATCTCCCGCAACGTCCTGTTTTTCAACGTGGCCGCCCAGGAGCGCATTCTGGTGGCCAATAACCAGCCTACTTCCTTGGCCGATGCCTACGCCCTGATGAAGGTCCTGGTGACCCAGCATAAGCAGACCCGTTTCAAGCTGGTGGTCAATGGCCTCACCCGGCCCTGGGAGGGGGAAGCGGTTTACCGCACCCTGGTTCGGGTGGCTGAGCGCTTCCTGGACCAGGAGGTCTTCCTGGAATACCTGGGTTTTATTCCTTTTGACGAAACGGTTCTCAAGGCAGTAATGCGGCAGCAGCCGGTAATCAGCCTGTATCCTGAAGCGCCGGCCAGTAAGTCCTTCGCCCGAATCGCCCGCCGGCTGCAGGAATCTTCGGTGCCAAGCGGCATTGACGGTAACATCAAGTTCTTTTGGCGTCAATTATTGGGCGGTTACACTTGAAGACACGAGAGAGAATGTCCTCCATGAATGAACCAGCGGTGGGCCAGTGCAAAGAGCTCTCGAACTCTGACCGCGGCCCCAGAAAGGTGGACCCTGCCTGGCAAGAACAGATGGTGCTGCAATACGCGCCGTTGATCCGTTATATCGCCAGCCGTCTGGCTCTGCGTCTGCCTTCCCACATCTCCCAGGAGGACCTGATCAGCTCCGGCATCATCGGCCTCATTGATGCCATTCGGAAATACGACCGTAGCAAGAACATCGATTTCAAGACCTATGCCGAGTTTCGCGTCAAAGGGGCCATGCTGGACGAACTACGCAGTATGGATTGGATTCCGCGCTCGGTGCGGAAAAAGACTCACCTCATCGAGAATGCCTACGCCCGGCTGCAGAAAGTTTTGGGGCGGCCGGCAGAGGCCGAGGAAGTAGCCGAACTCCTGGGAATGGAACTGGAGGATTTTTTTCAACTCCTGGATGAGACTAAGTGCGTCTCGATAGTGCCCCTGGAAAATGGCGACCGCAAAAGAGCCGGCAGTCGGGGGGGCGACCGGGATCTTACGGAAATCCTGCAGGATGAGAAACTGCGTGACTCCCTCCAGGCGGTGCACCTGACCGAATTGCGGGAGGTCGTCCTGGGGGCCATAGAGGCCCTGCCCGACAAGGAGAAGCTGTTGATTTCCCTTTACTATTACGAAGAACTCACCATGAAGGAAATCGGCCAAATCATGGGTTACACCGAATCCCGCATCTCGCAGTTGCATACCCAGGCGATGTACCGCCTGCGCCACAAACTGCGGGAATTTGCTCAGGAGATGGAGAATTGAAGCAGCGGCTAAACCAGCGGGCCGCAACCAGCCGGTTGATTAAACTTTGCCGGTAATGGAACTGATCCGGAGGTTTCATTGTCTCTATATTTTTTGGTGATGATTGTCGGGATTCTGGGTGGAGTGTTTATGCTGGTGGTAATCTTTAGCTTCCTGAGTATGGCCCAAATGGAGGATCCCTATTTGGACCAAATGGGGGGTGAGGCCGGAGACTGGTTGGAAAATCGCCAAATCCGGGCGGCAGAATCGCCTGACCTGGAGCCCGTGAGGACTGCGAGGTGTAGTCACGCCTCCTGAGTTTACTGAACGCTAACGTGACCCTGGCTCAGTCGTGCTTGCATGCCTTCAGGTGGGCCCGGAAGCCGGGTCTTTTTTCCCACAGGATTACTGCACCTCACTACTTCTATTCCTCGGGGTTTAGGGGCAACGTCAACTCATCCCCCCTGGCCTGAAGTCCGGTTAAATCCAACTCGACATTGCGCCGGGCCGGTGTTAAGACTAAACCGGCTGCACCGGCTGGCAGTCCGGCCCCGGTTCCTGGGCTGGGCTGCCGCGGCTAGCGGCCCGGGACCTAAATCTGCAATTCGGGAAGAGACGGCAACATGTCTGAGGCCAGACTGCAACGGCGGCTGCGCGTGGCCCGGGGGGAGGCCCCGGCGGACCTGGTGCTGGCGGGTGGACAGGTGGCCAACGTCTACACCGGCCGGTGGCAAAAAATTGACGTGGCCCTCTTTGATGGCATCATCGTGGGACTGGGAGATTACGACGGCCCCAGGCTGGAGGTCCAGGGCGGTTATATCGTGCCCGGCCTCATCGATGGCCACCTCCATCTGGAGAGCAGCATGTTGACGCCCCGGGAACTGGCCCGGGCCCTGCTGCCCCTGGGGACCACCACGGTGGTGGCGGACCCCCATGAGATCGCCAACGTTTGGGGCACCAAAGGCCTGGACTACGTGCTGGCCGCGAGCCGCGGACTGCCCCTGGATTTTTTCTTCATGTTGCCGTCCTGCGTCCCGGCCTCGCCCCTGGAGACCGCCGGCGCGGAACTTACGGCCGCGGACCTGGAAAAATTCCGCGGCAGGGAAAGAATCCTGGGGCTGGCAGAGGTCATGAATTTTCCGGGGGTGGTGGGCGGCGACGCCAGCCTGCTGGACAAGATCGCCCTGTTCCCGCAGGGGCCGGTCGACGGTCATGCCCCGCTGCTTTCCGGCCGCGGGCTCAATGCCTACCGGCTGACCGGGATCGGCTCGGACCACGAATGCTCCCAATTGAGCGAGGCCCAGGAAAAGCTGGACCTGGGTTTTTATCTGATGGTGCGCGAAGGGAGCCTCGCCAAAAATTTGACGGACCTGTTGCCCGCGGTCACTGCCGCCAGCCTGCGCCGCACCATGTTGGTCACCGATGACTGCCACCCGGAGGATTTGCTGGAGTCCGGCCACCTGAACGCCCTGCTGCAAAAGGCGGTCTCGCTGGGGCTGGACCCGCTGCAGGCCGTCACCATGGCCACGCTGAACCCGGCGGAATATTTTCGTTTGGCTGACCGGGGCGCGGTGGCCCCGGGACTCAAGGCCGATCTGGTGGTGCTGGAGGATCCACGCCAGTTCAGGGTCCGGAAGGTTCTTAAGGCCGGCAGACTGCTGGTGGATGCTGGCCGGCTGCTGACCGAACTGCCCGACCCGGCTGCCGCGGTCCCGGCCACCGCTTTCCGGGTGCAGGAGTTCCCGGTGGAGGCCCTGTCTCCGGCGGCAGCCGGTGAGTCGGTCAAGGTCATCGGGCTGATTCCCGGACAATTGCTCACGGCCAAGCGAGTCTTGCCGACTCCGGTCCGGGCGGGACGCCTGGCGGCGGACCCCGCCCGAGACTTGCTGAAGCTGGCGGTGGTGGAGCGTCATCACGGCAGCGGCAACCTGGGGCTGGGCCTGGTGCAGGGCTTCGGCCTGCAACGCGGCGCCTGCGCTTCTTCCGTGGCCCATGATTCCCACAATATTGTGGTGGTGGGGGCTGATGAAGCCGATATGCTGCTGGCGGTGCGGCACCTGACCGCCCTGGGGGGCGGCCTGACGGTGGTGGCCGGCGGCCGGGTCCTGGCGGATTTGCCGCTGCCCATCGCCGGTTTGATGAGTCCCGGGCCTTTAAGTGAGGTGGCCGCGGCTTATGGCCGCCTGAAGGTGGCCTACCGGGAGTTGGGAGGCACCTTATTAGATCCCTTCATGGCTTTATCCTTCCTGGCCCTGCCGGTGATCCCGGAGTTGAAGCTCACCGATCTGGGCCTGGTGGACGTGGAGCGGTTTCAGGTGGTGCCGCTGTGGGGAGAGTGAACAGTAAGCAGTGAAAGAAAACAATTACGCCTAGGTTACGAATTTCGCAATTTTTTCCAAACTATTCGATGGATTTTTTTCTCTTTCATACTAACTTAAATCCAGGCATTTTCTGACTACTGACTACTGCTCACTGCTTACGGAGGACATATGAGCTTAGTCCTGACCGGTTCCGAAGTGATGCAGGTTTTGGACATGGACCTGGCCCTGGCCGCGGCGGCAGATGCCTTCCAGGCCTACGGCGAAGGCCGGGTAAACATGCCGCCCAAGTCCTATCTAACCCTGGCCCAGGGGGATTTTCGGGCCATGTACGGCGAGGTCTTTCTGCCCCAGGGCCATATCTGCGGCCTTAAGTGGGTCAACGTCCACCCTGGCAACCCCCATAAGGGGCTGCTGACGGTGATGGCCAAGGTGCTCCTCAACGATCCCGACACCGGCCTGGAGTTTGCCGACCTGGACGGCACCCACGAGACCGATTTCCGCACCGGCGCGGCCGGGGGCCTGGCGGCCAGGTACCTGGCCAATCCTGCCGCCGGCCGTCTGGGGCTCATCGGAGCCGGGGCCCAGGCCCGCACCCAGGTGGCCGCCATCGTCAAAGTCAGGGCCATCAGGGAGATTGCGGTGTACGACCGGCACCTGGACCACGCCCGGGGCTTTGCCGAACAACTCGCCGCCACTTACGGGGTTAAGGCCCGGCCGGTGCCCGCGGCCCCGGAGGCAGTGACGGGGATGGACATCGTGGTCACCACCACTCCCAGCACCAGCCCGGTGGTCAGGCGGGAGTGGGTGTCGCCGGGCACCCACATCAATGCCATCGGCGCCGACGCTGCGGGCAAGCAGGAACTGGACCCGGCCATCTTGCAGGCCGCCAAGGTGGTGGTGGACGATTGGGCCCAGGCGTCCCACTCCGGGGAGATCAACGTGGCTCTATCCAGAGGGGAGATTACCCCGGAGATGATCTATGGATCCCTGGGAGAGATTGTGGCGGGCAAAAAGCCGGGCCGCCAGAGCCCGGAGGAGATCACGGTATTCGACTCCACCGGCCTGATCATCCAGGACCTGGCCCTGGGCTACGCCATTTACCTCAAGGCCAAGGAACGCGGCCTGGGGGTGGAGAAGGATTTCTTGAAGTGAGCTAGTAAGCCAGTGAGCACGTTTAGGCGACCGGCCCTTCATCGCAAAAACCCATCGTTTATTGGGTGACCCAGCGGGTCACTCCTACGGCAGGTCATGGATTATTTCGCCTCAGCCAATCCCAAAAAGGCCTTTACCTTTTCCAGCACCTCCGGCCGCGTGGCCGGGTCGAACTCCCACATGGTGGTCTGGGTGAGGGCGTCCTTGTCATCGTCCTGGCAGTCGCCGAAGCCGCAGACTGCCGGGGCGGACCGGGGCGGCCCGAGGATTTGAGTCAGCTGCTCGGCGACCTGGGTCATCTCGCCCTTGATCGGCCAGACGCTGAGCACCAGGTGGTCCCGGGCCACCCGCACCTCGAGGTGGAGGGCCCCTTCCGGGTCCGGATGATCGGCTTCAACGCCGTCAAAAGTAATCCCCCGACGATCTTCCCGCGACGTAAAATCAAATTTTACCGGTAGCATCAGTTATCCTTAACTACGAAAGTTGGCACTGCGCCAGCAGATCATTCTGGGATTATAGCAAAGATTTGGATATTTTCCAGGATTTGCCAGCTCTTGAGCGAGCCTGGCGGCCTTTTGGCAATTCAAATGACAAAAATGCATTTTCCTTTTGAATTTTTTCACATATACATGGTATGTAGTAAAATTACCTTCATAGAAAAATCATGAATTTTTCGCAAAACCGAAATAGATAAGGAGAAGGGCGACATGGCCAAACAAGCGGCAAAAGCTGAAACCAAACGTTATTGCTATGCCTTTGAGGAAGGCGACGGCACCAATAAAAAACTTTTGGGCGGCAAAGGCGCCGGCCTGTGCACCATGACCCAGATCGGCCTGCCGGTGCCTCCGGGATTTTCTATCACCACCGAGGCCAACGTGGCTTATTATAGAAGCGGGCAACCATTTCCCGGAAGGGCTGATGGACGAGGTCCACGAATACATGGAGGCCCTGGAGAAGAAGACCGGCAAGGGGTTCGGCGACCCCTCCAAACCCTTATTAGTCTCGGTGCGCTCCGGTTCCGCCCTGTCCATGCCGGGGATGATGGACACCATCCTCAACCTGGGCCTCAATGACGAAACCGCCAAGGGCATGATCGCTCTGACCAAGAACGAACGCTTCGTCCAGGACGCCTACCGCCGCTTCCTCCAGCTTTTCGGCAAAATCGGCCTGGGAATTGAGCCGGACCCTGTAACCAAGGAAGACAAATTTGATAAGATTTTTGACGAGGTCAAAGGAAAGTATAAGGCCCACGTGGACACCGAACTCTCCGCGGAGGCCCTGGCTGAGGTAGTGCAGAAATTTAAGGATTTGATCAAGAGCGTCACCGGCAAACCCTTTCCCCAGGACCCCTGGGCCCAGCTTGTCCTGGCCATGGAGGGCGTCTTTAAATCCTGGATGGGCAAACGGGCGGTGGACTACCGCCGCCAGTTCAACATCACCCCGGAACTGGCTTACGGCACCGCGGTGAACATCTGCACCATGGTGTTCGGCAACATGGGCACCGACTCCGCCACCGGCGTCGGCTTCACCCGCGACCCGGGAACCGGCGAGAATCTTTTGTACGGCGATTATCTGATCAACGCCCAGGGCGAAGACGTGGTGGCCGGCGTCCGCACCCCCCGCCCCCTGAAAGAACTGCGCACCGACATGCCCGCCGTCTTTAAAGAACTGGAAATGATGCACAATATCCTGGAAAAACACTACCGGGAAGTGCAGGACTTCGAGTTCACCATCGAGCAAAACAAGCTCTACATGCTCCAGACCCGCAACGGCAAGATGAACGCCTGGGCCCTGGTCAAGACCTCGGTGGATATGGTCAAGGAAGGCCTGATCTCCGAGGAGGAGGCCCTGCTGCGCATCGAGCCCGACATGCTGGAGCAGTTCCTGCACCGGCGCATCGACCCGGACTTCAAGCAAGAGCCGCTGGCCGTGGGCATCTCCGCCTCCCCCGGGGTCGCCGTGGGTAAGGTGGTGCTTGATGCGGACCGGGCGGAGAGGTTGGGAAATGAAGGAGAGAAAATCATCCTGACCCGCATTGAAACCAAGCCGGAAGATATTCACGGTTTCTTTGCGGCCCAGGGTATCCTCACCAGCCGGGGCGGCAAGACCTCCCACGCCGCCGTAGTGGCCCGCGGCATGGGCAAACCCTGTGTCTCCGGCGCCGAGGGCCTGGATATTAACTATGACCTGAAGGAAGCCCGGTTGGGCGGCGTCGTCATCAAGGAAGGGGACATCGTCACCATCGACGGCACCACCGGTTCGGTTTACCTGGGCACGGTGCCCATGCTGGACCCGGAACTCCCCAAGGACCTGGCGGTCCTGATGGAGTGGGCCGACAAGGTGGCCAAAATCCAGGTCTGGGCCAATGCCGACACCCCGGTTATGGCCGCCAAAGCCCGGCAGCATGGGGCCAAAGGCATCGGCCTCTGCCGTACCGAGCGCATGTTCAACGAAGGGGACCGCTTGCCCCAGATGCGCGCCCTGATCCTGGCGGAAACCCCGGAAGAGCGCAAAAAATGGGCCGATAAGCTCATGCCCATGCAACGCGATGATTTCGTGCAGATATTCCGGGCCATGGCAGGGTTGCCCGTCACCATCCGCCTGTTGGACCCGCCGCTGCATGAGTTTCTGCCCAGCATCGAAGAGCTGCTCAACGAAACCAGCCGCCTGCGGGAGTTTAGCCAGATCATCAACGCCCTGGAGCAACTGCCCGGCACCGTGACCTTGATAGGTCCGGAACTTCACCAGCACGTGCCTTCCATTGAGACGGTGACCCGGGAGCTTAGTGAGTTCAAGGCCAAGGGCATGGACCAGAAACTCTTGAAGGAAAGAGAACGGGTCCTGCGCCGAGTCCGGGTGCTCCAAGAATACAACCCCATGCTGGGCAACCGGGGGGTGCGCTGCGGCATCTCGTTCCCGGAAATCTATGATATGCAGATCCAGGCCATCTTTGAGGCCGCGGCCATCGCCCTCCGGGACAAGGTCGACGTTCGGCCGGAGATTATGATCCCCAACGTCTGCACCCGGCAGGAGTTGGTCTGGGTGCAACCGCGGGTGCAGAAAATCCATGCCGAGGTGGAAAAGAGCTACAACGTCAAAATTAAATACAAATTCGGCACCATGGTGGAAATCGCCCGGGCCTGCGTCCGGGCCGGCCGGCTGGCGGAAACCGCCGAATTCTTCTCCTTCGGCACCAACGACCTCACCCAGGGGACCTTCTCCTTCTCCCGGGAGGACGCGGAGAACAAGTTCCTGCCCATCTACAACACTGAGGGCATCCTGAGACACAACCCCTTTGAAATCCTGGATGAATTGGGGGTGGGCTGGCTCATGCAGCACGCGGTGACCGAGGGGCGCAAGACCCGGCCCGACCTGAAGATCGGCATCTGCGGCGAGCACGGCGGCCAACCCCAGGCCATCGACTTCTGCCACCGCATCGGCCTGAACTACGTGTCGTGCTCGCCCATGCGCATCCCCATCGCCCGCATGGCCGCGGCCCACGCCGCCATCAAGGACGAGAAGGGCGGGGCGGTAAGGTCCAAGTCGCTGTAAAAATTTTTGGGGGGAGGGCCAGGGATAATTTACAAAGAAAATCCCTGCCCTCCCTCCAAGCCCCTCTCCCAACCCGTATAAATAGGGGCGACCTGCTGGGTCGCCCCTTTCTATTTGCCTGGTTGTGGGCCAAGGTGAGTCAACCGCAGGGGGCAACGCGCCCCCCAAATTAGGCGCTTATCTCTGGAATTCTTAATCGGCCTGAAGACCCAGCCAGAATTCCGCCGACGTGCGGAGATAGCGACTTAATCTGAGGGCGGTGTCCGCCGGAATGCTTCGTTTGCCGTGGACGATTTCGTTGATGCGCCTTGGGGAGACGCCCAAATCACGCCCAAGCCTGGTCTGGCTGAGCCCCAACGGTTTCATGAATTCTTCCCACAATATTTCCCCAGGATGAACCGGGGATAACTTTTTCTTAGGATTCATTTTTGCCTCAAATTATAATCAGGTCAACGATAATCCTAATTATTTTCCTTGTGAATGTCAATGTTAGCTAAACGCCTCCGCCGGATTTTGCTGGAGAAAGACGCCAGGGATTACCCCATGACCCGGCGGATTTTGGCGCGCTTGCCGCAGGTGCCGGTCGAGGTCATCGAGGATCGGCGGGTTCTGGAAGCCCCGGAGCATGAACGGGCCCGCTGGCTGCCGGAGGCCAAGGAAACCCTGCTGCTGGCGGTGCAGAAGGGGCCGTTCCGGCGGCCCTGTCCGGGCACGAAGGACTATATTTGCTGCGGCTATCAGGTGCTGCAGGTGGCGCTTAACTGCCCCATGGACTGCACCTACTGCGTGCTCCAGGGCTACCTTAACGTGCCGGCCATCACCGTTTTCGTCAATGTGGATGATTTGCTGGCGGAGGTGGAGGGAGACCTGGAAAAAGAGGCGGCGGCCGACCCTGAGATGGTCTGGCGTCTGGGCACCGGAGAGTTCGGCGACAGCCTGGCCCTGGACGGCCTCATGGGACTCAACCAACGCCTGATTCCCTGGTTTAAAGGCCGCCGGCAGGCGGTCCTGGAGATCAAGAGCAAGCGCACCGAGATCGACGGGTTATTGTCCCTGGGCCCCAATCACCAGGTGGTCTTCGCCTGGTCCCTCAATCCGGAAGAGATTATCCGGGCTGAAGAAGGCTTCGCCTCCCCGCTGGCGGCCCGGCTCCGGGCGGCCAAAGCCGCGGCGGCCGCGGGCTTCCGGGTGGCCTTCCACTTCGATCCACTGATCTATTTCCCCGGCTGGGAGGCGGCCTACCGCGCCACCGTAGACTCCCTGGGGGAGGCGGTGCCGGCCCGGAGTATTGCCTGGATCAGCCTGGGGGGGCTGAGGTTTATGCCGTCGCTGCGACCCTTGATCCACCAGCGGTTTTCCGGGAGCCGGATCGCGGCCCAGGAGATGGTCCGGGCTCCGGACGGCAAGCTGCGCTATTTTAAAGACATACGGGTAGAGCTTTACAGCCGCATGCGCCAGTATTTGTCCGAGGCCACCCCAGGGGCGCCACTCTACCTCTGCATGGAGAGTCCCCGGGTCTGGCGGGAGGTCTTCGGGCTCATCCCGACCGCGGCGGAATTGTCCCGGAGGCTGGACCGCCAGGTCCTGGCCACCGGTTAAGGAGAGGAGATGGCCCTGGCGGCGCCGGGTTTGGCCTGGCGACTCGGCTCCCCTTCCGGCCGGGGGGGAAAGAGTTCGATCAGGCGCAGGCGCACCCCCCGGGAAGTGAGGTGTTCCTGTTCTATCAGGACTTTGATGGCCTTGATGCGCTCCAGGTCCTCCAGGGAATACTCCCGGCGATTGGAATGGGTCCGGGAAGGCTTCAGGCAAAGGTTGAAGGATTTTTCCCAGTAGCGCAGGGTGGATTTGCGCACCCCGGTGAGCTGGGAAATCTGGTCAATGGTAAGCATCAGTTCAGGGGAAAATTGTTTGAGACTCATGAGCTCTTCTCCAATTTTTTAAAGGCACGCGGCTAAAATCAGGACCTGCCATCTGCCGGCTGGCGAAGCTGCGCCGGCCACCGGCGGGGCACCCCCAAGACACCCCGGCCGGAGGCACCCGGGCCTACCAAGCCGGCAACCCGGTCCAAGACTTCTCCTCTGGAGAAGGGCTAAAGCCTCCTCCCGGAAAAACCACCAGCGCCTCTCCAAATGAGCGTTTAGGCCGTTCAGCCTGGCGGTCGCGACCAGGGCCAGGGACAACCTTTGATTAATCTATCGAGACATTCACGGAAAAACTTTAGAAAATGTTTGATGTTTTTTCGCCTTGTTTTAAGCCGTCCGCCTGGAAACGGCCGGGTTGGTTTTCCCGGTTAGTCTAAGGGAGAGGCGCAGGATATCTCTCGGTTGGCAGGATCAATCTGACCTAGGAATTGACGATAATTTTTTTGGGTAAAGGGCCCTGGCATTTCGGACATTGCGGATCCGGTTTCAGGAGCTTTTCCGTGAACTGGAGGCTGGTTCCATGAAAACATAGGAGGCGGCCCAACAAGGCTGGACTAAACCCCCCCAGGATGCGCAGGGCTTCGAGGGCCAGGAGGGCTCCCAGAATGCCGGACAAAGGGCTCAAAAGCGAGGGTCGTCCGGACGATTAGGTTCCTTGACACGAGCAGGCCAGGCAGGGGCCGCGGCCGGGCCAAAAAGTGGTGACTCGGCCATCCAGGTCCCACACGGCGGCATGCACCAGGGGGATTTGCAGCTTGGCGGCGGCCTGGTGCAGGAGCGAGCCGGCGGCCGCATTATTGGTGGCATCTATGAGCATCTGGCAGCCGGAGGTGAGACAGGAGACATTATGGGGAGAAACGACCTTCACCAGGGCTTCCACTGCGGTAAAGGAATTGAGTTCCCTGAGATTGCGTTCAGCCACGGTGGCCTTGGCCTTGCCCAAATCCTGTTCCCGGTAGAGCACCTGGTGACTCAGATCACTCAGGCTAACCCTTGAGTTGTCCACCAAGCGGATGGTGCCCACGCCCGCGGCCAGAAGATGCAGGGCGGTGGCGGCCCCCAAGCCGCCGGCGCCGGCGATGAGGACCCGGGACGCTTTGACCCGTTCCTGGCTCTCCCGGCCCCACCCCTCCATCTTCATCTGGCGGGCGTACCTGGTAATCTCTGCCGGGCTCAGATTGGAGATGGCCGTTTCCTCCTGGAATCGGTTGGGAAATTTAAGGATTTTAGGCAGCAGCTGAGGTTGGCTTGCTGCCCAACTCCCTTACCTGAATCGGTATCTCGGCTAAAAACCTTAAATTTTAGCGGGCCAACTGCCATGCCCTCATCATGGTTAGCAGGCAGCACTTGCCGACGGCGGCAAGTTGGGGGTATGGACAGCCGAGGGCGGCTGTTCTACATTTAAATTTTCGCCGCGGGTTAAATTTGCCGAGTCAGTCGGTTCCGGAGGCCGTGGGTGATTGAGCTGCGGGAGGTGAGCAAGGTGTTCCGGCGGGGGCCGGAAGAGATTCGCGCCCTGCAGGAGGTGTTTCTGGCGATCGCCTCCGGTGAATTTGTGGCCATCACCGGCAAGAGCGGCTGCGGTAAGAGCACCCTGCTGCACATCATCGGCGGCCTGGAGCCGGTGAGTCGCGGCCGGGTGATCATCGACGGCCGGGACCTGGCTACGTTAAGGGAGCCGGAGCTCACCCGCTTCCGCCGGGATAAGGTGGGGGTGGTGTTTCAGTCCTTCAATCTGCTGCCCTTGCTGACCCTGGTGGAAAACGTGGCCCTGCCCCGGGTGCTCCGGGGCGCCCCGTATCCCCAGGCCCGGGAAGCAGCGAGGCGCTGGCTGGCGGAGGTGGGGCTGGCGCGGCGAGAAGACCACAAGCCGCACCAGGTTTCCGGGGGCGAGATGCAGCGGGCGGCCATTGCCCGGGCCCTGATCAACGACCCGGCCGTGGTCCTGGCGGATGAACCCACCGGCAACCTCGATTCCGCCACGGCGGCTCTCATCCTGGAACTTTTTTCCCACCTGCACCGGCAGTGGCACAAGACCGTGGTCCTGGTGAGCCACGCTCCGGAGGCCGGCAGCTTCGCCGACCGGGTGCTCAGGATGCAGGACGGCCGGCTATTGCCATGAAACTCTGGCTTTTCCGGATCTCGCTGGGCCATCTGCGGGAGTATCCCGGGCGCACCCTCCTGGGGATTTTGGGCATCGCCCTGGGCACGGCGGTTTATCTCAGCATCTCCCTGGCCGCCGACAGCGCCGTCAGGAGCTTTCAGGCCGGGGTCACGGCGGTGGCCGGCAAGGCCCAGTGGCGGGTCCAGAGCCCCGGGGCGCCTCTCGACGAATCTCTTTATCCAAGGCTGCGTCACCTCCCGGGGATCAGGGCCGCGGCCCCGGTGGTGGAAAGCGTCCTGGAGCTGAGCGGCCCGCATCCGGGGCCGGTGCTGCTCCTGGGGATCGATCCCTTCTCCGAAAAGGACTTCCGGGATTATGAGTTCGAGCCGGGCACCGGCCTGGGCCAGCAGGCCTGGGTCGATTTTCTCACCCGTCCGGACGCCGTCCTGGTGAGCGACCGCCTGGCGGCCCGGCTGCAGTTGCAGGTGGGGGATTCCCTGCCGGTGTTGGTGGGTCCGGCCCGGAGGAATCTGGCGGTTACCGGGATTTTTCGCTCGCGCCGGCGGCCTTTACCCCTTGGAAGGCGCGGTAGTCCTGATGGACATCGGGGCGGCCCAGGAACTCCTGGACCGGGTGGGGACGCCTGGACTATATCGACCTCATTACCCGCGATGAGGCATCCGGGGTGGCGGCGCGGCTGCAAAAGGCACTGCCCCCCGGCGTTGAAGTGGTGCGGCCCGGGTCCTTAGGTCCGCCGCACCGAAGGGCTGGTGGCCGCCTACCGCCTCAACCTGGCGGTGCTCAGCGCCATCGCCCTGTTCGTGGGGATGTTCCTCATCTACCAGTCCGTCACCCTGTCGGTGGTGCGGCGGCGTCGGGAGATCGGCCTGCTGCGCACCCTGGGGATGACCCCGGGGCAGGTGCTGCTGCTGTTTCTGGCCGAGGGCGCGGTCAGCGGCCTGGCGGGAGGCGCACTCGGTCTGCTCCTGGGGGTCGGATTGGCTAAAGGGGTGCTGGGCGTGATGACCCGGAACCTCACCTCCCTGTACATGCCGGTGGTGGCCGGAGCGGTCTGGCTGCGCGGCGGCCTGCTGCTCCAGGCCTGGGGCCTGGCGGTGGCGGCTACGCTGCTGGCCGCGGCCTTGCCGGCCTGGGAGGCGGCCCGCACCCAACTCCGGGCCGTCTGGTACCGGGAGGAGCTGGAAGAGAAGCTGGAGAGCCGGGTGGGGCTCATTACCTGGGGAGGCCTGCTGTGCCTGGCCGGGGCTACGGCCTGCTCCGCCTGGAAGGTGGGCGACGGCCCACCCTGGCCCGGGTTCGCCGCGGCCTTGCTTATCCTGCTGGGCTTTGCCCTGCTGACCCCGGTGTCGGCCCGGTTTTTGGGGCAGAGGTTGGAGGAGCCCCTGGGCAGGTGGCCCGCGGCGGCTCTGGGCTGCCGGTATCTGGCCGGGTCCCTGAGCCGCAGCGCCGTGTCCATTGCCGCCCTGGCCTGCGCCCTGGGGATGCTCATCGCGGTGACCGTGATGATCGGCTCCTTCCGCCAGACGGTGAACGACTGGGTGAGCCGGGCCATCAGCGGCGATATCTTTTTCGGGCCCTCGGTCTTCTCCACCGCGGGTTATGACCAGTACCTGCCGCCGGAGATCCTGCCCGAACTGGAGCGGGATCCGGAGATCGCCGACATCTACCTTTACCGGGTGGCGCGGCTGCCGGTCCGGGGCCGGGATATCCTGGTGATCGGCGGCAGCTTCAACGTGCTGGCCAAACACGGCGGCCTCTGGTTCCGGCAGGGTGAGACGCAGGCAATTATGCAGGAAGTTGGGGAGGGGAGGGCAGGGAACCAGGCAATCAGGGTCAGGGGCCGGAGGGCCAGAGGCCCGAGGGGGCTGAAAGTCCCCCTTTGCCAAAGGGGGATTTAGGGGGATTTTCTCAGCCCGCCAAGACGGTTGCGCCGCAATCCATCCGTAGTCATCTCCGAGCCCCTGGCCGAGGCCTTTCATTTGAAAGAAGGGGACACCCTCACCCTGCCCACGCCCTCCGGGCCGCAGGCGCTCAGGATCGCCGGGGTCTTCTACGACTACCGCACCGACGGCCCCAGCGTCTGGATGGACATCAGCAACTTCCGGCGCTTCTGGCGGGATACTCACCTGAACGCGGTGCGGCTCTACCTGAAAGACCCGGCCAAAGTGCCGCAGATGCAGGCCCGGCTCCAGGAGAAATACGGCAGCCGCTACCGTCTGCTGGCCCTGTCGCACCGGGAGTTGCGCCAGGGAATTTTGCGCATCTTCGATGAAACCTTCGCCCTGACTTACGCCCTGGAAGGGGTGGCGGTGCTGGTGGCGATCTTCGGCATCATCACCACCTTCCTGGTGCTGATCATGGAGCGGGAGCGGGAACTGGCCCTGCTCCAGGCCATCGGGGCCTCCCGGCGGCAGATCCTGGGCCTGGTGCTGACGGAGTCGGGGCTGGCCAGCCTGTTGAGTTTTATCCTGGGAGCGGCGAGCGGTTCGTCCCTGTCGCTGCTGCTCATCAAGGTGATCAACAAGCAGGCCTTCGGCTGGACCATAGAGCTCCATTGGGTGCCGGGCATCTACTGGCAGAGCCTGCTGTTGGTCATGTCCCTGGGCCTGGGCGCCGCGGCCTACCCGGCCTGGCGGGCCATCCAGCCGCACCTGGCGGCGATTTTGAAGGAAGAATGATGATCGAGTATAATACGCCCAGAGATCGCCTGGCGATATAAGTGAGATTTCAATATTCGTAAATTATCAATATTCGACAATCACATTGTAGATGTGATCATTACGGCAATTATTTCATCATTTTTAGTTATTAATGTTCGAATTTATATTAGAATAATAATAGTTATTATATTTGATATAATGGGCTGTAAACCGATGAAAGTGTTCATAAGCGTGGTCTGGGAAATGAAGCAATAAATCTGGCTTCAGTTTTTCGCGAATGGCTTCCAGCGGTAATCCAAGCAGTTAAACCATATTTCTCGCCTGATTACATTGCCAAAGGGTCACGATGGGGTTCAGAAATTTCAAAGGAATTGGATGGCTTCATCATGGCTTGGAATTCATTTGCTCTTACAAGAGAAAATTTGGAAGCACCGTGGATAATGTTCTGAGGCAGGTGCACTTGCCAAAAAATTAGACAAGAGCAAGGTAATGCCCAATTGTATTCGGAATCAATCCGACAGATGTTATTGATCCGCTCGCACAGTTCCAAGCTGCGCGGTTTGAGAAAAACGACATAAAGCGGGTTGTGATAGATGATTAATTCTGAACTGGCTGAGTCCGCACTTACAACATGAGGTATTTTGATCCAGTGTTTGAAATGTGGTGGCCACGTCTTGAAGAAAAAGTTAATGTCCATAATGGCAATTATTGCAGGACCACAGCAATGAGAACGTCCGTTCTGATAGGCAGTTACTTGAAGAAATCCTTACATTGACCAGATCATCATCACGTTCTCCACGTCCCTTATCAGTTTCTCCAAATGCTATTAATGATTTGATAATATCGTTTGGTTCTATAGTACGCAATATATGTCAAATAGAAGCAGTTCGAGTTAGTCTAGATGAAGATTTGGAGCGTCTCAAAAAAGTTTGCTATACTACCTCATTAAGAGATCCAGGATTTCCGATAACCAATGAGATTATGGAAGATTTTAAGAAAAGTTGTGAATATCTTGATAGCCATATTGGCAGTCAAAAGCCAGAACAGATTCTGAGGATATAGATTTATTCCTCGATCCAAACCAAATCAATTAACTAAATTCCGTTTTGTAATAGAAAGGCAGAAGATTACTATTAGCGCCACAATTACAGTAGCCCCGGTTAATTTGGATATAGTCGCTCAGTGAAGTCCCAAGTTGTCGCTCTAATATCGTTCCTTTCCCAGAACAGACAGCTTGGAAACGAAATTTAAACGGTGGGTCATGCCCCCCCCTTCAATTTTCTTCCCTATTTGGAGAAAATGCGCCGCCTGGGGTGACAGACCGGCCTTCCGGTGGTATGCTTAGAGAATGCTAAAGCGCACCTTTATCCACCTGCCCGGGGTGGGGCCGCGGCGGGAGGCCCATTTCTGGAGCCAGGGGGTCGAGACCTGGGAGGATTTTCTGGCCGCCCAGTGGATATCCGGCCTGTCCCGGGAGCGGTTCCGGAGTCTCCAGAACGATTTGCGGGAATCCGTCGAGCACGTGGCCGAGCCTGCCTACTTTGCCCCGCTTTTGGCCGCGGGTGAGCACTGGCGCCTGTTTCGCACCTGCCGGCCGCGGGTGGGGTATCTGGACATCGAGACCACCGGCTCCTTCTGGCCGGGGCTGCAGGTCACGGTGGCGGGCCTCTACGACGGGGTGACCATGCGCCAGTTCGTCCAGGGCTATAATCTGCAAGGAATTCCCCCAGGCGGTGCAAGACCTCGACCTGCTGGTGACCTTCAACGGCATGCAGTTCGACCTGCCGGTGCTGCGGGCCTATTTCATGGACCTGGAGTTGCCGCCCCTGCACGTGGACCTGCGTTTTCTGCTGGCCCGGCTGGGCTATAAGGGCGGCCTCAAGAAGATCGAGCCCCGCTTCGGCATCCACCGTCCGAACGAAGTGAACGGCATGGACGGCTACATGGCGGTGATCCTCTGGCAGCGCTACCAGCGGGGCGACCGCACCTCCCTGGACCTGCTCCTCAAGTACAACCGGGAGGACGTCATCAACCTGGAAGTGCTGATGGAGCGCGCCTTTGAGCTGCAGCAGGCGCGGCTGTTGCCGGGGAATGTCTGCACCGCGGAGACGCAGAGGACGCAGAGGGCGCAGATATAGGGCGGCCTGGTGGCTGCCGGCCTATGACGTGACTGCACAGGCTGAGATGCCTGTGCTACCAAGACCTGAGGGGCACAGCCAGCTGTGCCCCTGCGTTTTTTCCGGGACTTCCAGGCCGCGGTGGGTGCAAATGAGTTGTGATGGTGGCGGCTGGTATCGTAAGATAAACGGATGTGATAAAATTAGACGGATCGGAGTGCACTATGCTGTTTTCACGAATGCTCATTCCCACGCTGAAAGAGACCCCGGCGGAGGCCGAGGCGATTTCCCATAAACTGCTGCTGCGGGCCGGGATGATCCGCAAGGTGACCTCGGGGATTTATAATTACCTGCCTTTGGGCCGCAAGGTGCTGGCCAAGGTGGAGCGCATCGTCAGAGAGGAGATGGACCGGGCCGGGGCCCAGGAGGTCCTGATGCCCGCGGTGCAGCCGGCGGAACTCTGGCAGGAGTCCGGCCGCTGGGGGGTCTACGGCAAGGAACTGCTGCGCTTCATGGACCGGCACGAACGGGACTACTGCTTCGGCCCCACCCACGAAGAGGTGATCACCGACCTGGTGCGCCGGGACGTGCATTCCTACCGGCAATTGCCGTTGAATCTCTACCAGGTCCAGACGAAGTTCCGGGACGAGATCCGGCCCCGCTTCGGGCTCATCCGCTCCCGGGAATTCATCATGAAGGACGGCTACAGCTTCCATAAGAGTGAGACCGGGGCCGAGGCCTGCTACCAGGACATGTATGATGCCTATAAGCGCATCTTCGAGCGCTGCGGCCTGAAATTCAAGGTGGTGGAGGCCGATTCCGGCCCCATCGGCGGCAGCTACTCCCACGAATTCATGGTCCTGGCCGACACCGGCGAGGACCTGGTAGTCTCCTGCGATAGCTGCGACTACGCCGCCAACCTGGAAAAGGCCGAGGTGCCGCTGGATTTGCAGGCCCCCGGCGCTCCGGTGGGCGATCAGGAATTGGTGCCTACCCCCAACGTGCGCACCATTGAGGAAGTGGCGGCCTTTCTGCAGGTAAAGCCCCAAGATATCGTCAAGACCCTGATCTACGAGACCGAGCGGGGTCCGGTGGCCATCCTCATCCGGGGCGACCACGAAGTCAACGAAGTGAAGGTGAAGAACCTCCTGGGGGTCACGGACTTAACCTTAGCCAGTCTGATCCGGGTGCAGGAACTCACCGGGGCCGAGGCCGGCTTCGCCGGGCCGGCGGGGCTCACGATTCCCATCTACGCCGACCAGGCGGTGGTCCGGATGAACGCCATGATCACCGGGGCCAACCAGGATAATCACCACCTGCGGCGGGTCCATCCCCAGCGGGACTTCAAGATTGCCCAGGCGGCGGACCTGCGCAATGTCACGGACCGGGACCCCTGCCCCCGTTGCCGGGGAAAACTCACCTTCCTGCGGGGCATCGAGGTGGGGCACATCTTCAAGCTGGGCACCAAATATTCCAAGGCCCTGAAGGCCGTCTACCTGGACCAGGAGGGGGCCGAGCAGTATATTTATATGGGCTGCTACGGCATCGGCGTGAGCCGCATCGTGGCCGCGGCCATCGAGCAGGGCAACGACGCCAACGGCATCATCTTCCCCATGGCCCTGGCGCCGGTGCAGGTGGGCCTGATTCCCATTTCGCTGACCGACGCCGCGGTTAAAGAAACCGTCTTTAAATTGTACGAAGAATTGACCGCCGCGGGCCTCGAAGTGCTGCTGGACGACCGGGACGAGCGCCCCGGCGTGAAGTTCAAGGACTGCGACCTGCTGGGCACCCCGCTCCGGGTGGTCGTCGGCGCCAAGACCCTGGCGCAGGGCCAGGCGGAAGTGAAGGAGCGCCGCGCCAAGGACCCGGAGTTCGTCGCCTTGGCAGAGCTGACGGATTACCTGAAACAGCGGATTACGCAACAAATGTTGTAGGGGCGAATCTTGTCTTCGCCCCGGTGGATGCACCCAACGTTCGTCCAGATGGGCGAACCCCAGGTTCGCCCTTACGGATATTAAATGACCAACCGCATCATCCGCCTCCAGAACATCGTTGAGGAGGTGCTCAAGCACCATCCGGAAGAGGATACCTCCCTCATCGAAAAGGCCTACGTCTTTTCGGCCAAGGCCCACGAGGGGCAATTGCGCCTGAGCGGCGAGCCTTATCTCTCCCATCCCCTGGAGGTGGCCTATGCCCTGGCCCAGATGGGCCTGGGGCCGGTCACCGTCAGCGCCGGCCTGCTGCACGACACGGTGGAGGACTCCGCCGCCACCCTGGACGACCTGGAAGAATATTTCGGCGATGAAGTGACGGACGTGGTCAACGGCGTCACCAAGATCGGCATGCTTACCTTCGGCGACCGCCAAACCCAGCAAGCGGAATACATCCGCAAGATGATCCTCTCCATGTCCCACGACATCCGGGTCCTGCTGGTGAAGCTCGCCGACCGGGTGCATAACATGCGCACCCTGGAGTATCATGGAGCCGGACAAGCGCAAACGCATCGCCCGGGAAACCCTGGAGATCTACGCCCCCCTGGCCGGCCGCCTGGGCATGTTCCGCCTCAAGGCCGAGTTGGAGGACCTGTCCTTTTTTTATCTGGAGCCCGAGACCTACCAGCAGCTCCAGGAGGGTCTGTCCCGGAAGCGCGGCGACCTGGAGAAATATATCCAGGACATCTGCCAGCTGCTGCGGGAAAAGCTCGAAGAGCATCATCTGAAGGGCGAGGTGAGCGGCCGCCTGAAGAATTACTACAGCATCTACCGCAAGCTCCAGGCCCAGCAGATCAGTCCTGGATGAGCTCTACGACTTGCTGGCCTTTCGCATCGTCGTCGAGACGGTGGCCGAATGCTACGAGGCCCTGGGAGTGATCCACGCCATCTTCCGGCCGGTGCCGGGCCGCCTCAAAGACTATATCGGCATGCCCAAGGCCAACATGTACCAGTCCATCCACACCACGGTGATCGGCCAGTTCGGCGAGCGCCTGGAGGTCCAGATCCGCACCCGGGAGATGCACCGGGTGGCCGAAGAAGGCATCGCCGCCCACTGGAGCTACAAGGAGCGCCGGGCTTATCATGAAAAAGACGCCGAACGCTTCACCTGGCTCAAGCAGATGGTGGACCTCCAGAAGGAGTTGAAGAGCCCCCAGGAACTTCTGGAAGGGGTGCGGCTGGAACTTTATCCCGAGGAAGTCTACGTCTTTACGCCGACCGGCGACGTCAAGGAGCTGCCCCGGGGCGCCACCCTGGTGGACTTTGCCTATGCCATCCACACCGAGGTGGGCAACCGCTGCACCGGCGCCAAGGTGAACGGCCGCATGCTGCCCCTGCGCACCGAACTCGCCAACGGCGACACGGTGGAGATCATCACCTCGCCGCACCATCAACCCAGCCGGGACTGGCTGCAATTCGTCAAGACCACCAAGGCGCGGCACAAGATCCGCCAGTGGCTCAAGGCCGCCGAACGGGAGCAGAGCATCGCCCTGGGCAAGGAACTGCTGGAGCGGGAACTGCGCAAGACCGGGGCGAGCCTGCAAAAACTGATCAAAGAAGGGGAAGAACTCAAGACGCGTGACTCAAGAGTTCTCCTTTGTGGGCATCGATGACCTGTTGGCCGCCATCGGCCACGGCAAGCTGTCGCCGGGCCAGATCACCGGCAAGCTCTTTCGGGTGGCCCAGGCGCCGGAGGAAGTCCAGCCGGAATCGGAGCGCAAAGAGCAAACCGAAGGACGCCGGCGGCAGCCTCCGGATCAAGGACCTGGACGACATGCTGGTACGCCTGGCCAACTGCTGCCAGCCCATCCCCGGGGACACCATTATGGGCTACATCACCCGGGGCCAGGGGGTCACCATCCACCGGCGCCGATTGCCCTTACCTGGCCAGCACCGAGTCTTTCCGCCAGATCCCGGCGGAGTGGGACGGCGGCGGCGGGCCGGGAAGCTCTATCCGGTGAAGATCCAGGTGGTGACGGTGGACAAGCCGGGCCTGCTGGCCGACATCACCAGCGCCTTGAAGAGCGCCGACGTCAATGTCACCAAGGCCTCGGTGGAGACCCAGGACAACAAGGGTATCGCCAAGTTCACCATTCAGGTGGGGGACCAGCAGCACCTGGAGAAGGTCTTCGGGTCCCTGAAGCGGCTGAAGGAAGTGATTTCGGTAAGAAGACTGACGGGGTAGGGCAGGGGGCCGTAGGGGCGGACCTGTGTGTCCGCCCTGACTAATCCCAGGGCGAACACGCAGGTGCGCCCCTACGGGTCAGCCAGAAAAAGGGCGCCATGTGGCCGCCGTAGGTTTCGGGCCATCGATTTTGCCTCAGCCTAAATCTGTGGCAAAATAGTTAAGGCAGGCGAATGCCTGCCCCACTATCACTTGAATTTTTTAGCTGACCGCTGCTGGCTGAAAGCTGACCGCTTCTTCAGACCGGTTTTGAAACGAAGCCGGACCGCAGACACCGGGTGCAGACCCGGATGTAGCGGATGGTGCCCTGGTTGACGGCCCGGACCCGGCGCAGGTTGGGCTTCCAGCGGCGCTTGGTATGGTTGTTGGCGTGGCTGACGTTATTGCCGACCACGGGGTGTTTGCCGCAAATGTCACAAACGTAGGCCATGACGCATCCTCCTAAACTTTTTAACTATATAAAAATTCACCGGGAATGCAAGAGGGTAAAGGCGGTTTTCGGTTTTCGGTTTGCAGTTTTCAATAAAAACCGTGAATAATCGCTAAGTTAGATTAGCTCTGGAATAAATGCTTTTAAATGGAGAGCAGGCGCCCTCGCCTGCGCCTTGAACTGTAGCCGCAGGCTTCAGCCTGCGCATGCTACATTTTGACTGGAAATTCTTTTTGGGGGAAAGAAAATGAGCTCCACTAAGTCGAGATATGTTTGGGGCATGGCACTGGTTTTGAGCTTCCTCCTGGGCCTGGCCGATACGGCCCCGGCCCGGGACCTGACCCCCCAGGAACAGGCGGCCCTCTTCTCTTACGGCGATCTGGGGAAGGTGGACCTCTCCCCCAAGCAGGTCGAATTGGAGGTCTACGTCTCCCCCAGCCCCGAGCTGGCCGCCTGCCGGCGCATGATCGCCCAGGTGCAGGACCAGGTGCAGCAGTTCTACGCCCGCCTCGGCGTCTACCTGGTTTATGTTCCCGCCGGACCCACCCCCGGGCCGCTGGCCCCGGCCCAACGCCTCAGGATCGAGCTGCTCAGCGACAAAGAATGGCTGGACAAAAGCTTCAAGGCCTTCGACGTGGCCCCGCCGCTTAGGCTGCGCTTCCTCCAGGTCTGCCGGGACAAGTGCGGCTATTCCCACCTCCCTTTGTCTACGACCCACATCTCCTTCAAGCGCTTCGAGCAGGCCCAACTGAGCGGCGACCCCAAGGACGAGTCCCTGAACCGCAACTGGCTGTCGAATCTCCTGATCCACGAACTGGGGCACCTCATGGGCCTCTACCACGCCCACGAATTCGTCAACGACCCCATCCCGGTGCGCGGGCCGGACCGCATCCCCAATTTCATGAGCCAGAAGATCGCCTTCAAAAAGACCATGGGCTTCGTGGAGTTCCAGCGCCTCCTGATCCACAGCTACCTGTCCAAAGGCAAGGTCTACCAGCAATACCAGGCGGTGGACTTCGACCCGCTGCGCTACATCGAATCAGTGAAGACCGCCAACCACTACCGTGAGCCCCTCCCCAAAGTCAACAAAATGGCCCAGCGGGTCAAAAAGGGCACCCCCAAGACCTTCGATGATGACGATGATGATGATGACGGCGGCGACTGAGAGGAGCGGTCAGCAGGCAGCTTTCAGCAGTCGGCTAAAGGCGTAAGCAGAGCAATGCCATATGGCAAATGGATATTGCAGTTTTATGCAATAGGTACGATAATAGAAAATGATGTTTGTTTTCAAATGAGGGAATGTAGCCATGTCTTGGCCAACGCCAAAATATACGAGAAAGCAAGTTAATAAAGCAGGAAATATTCTTTTGAAAGATAGCGATGATGGAACCATAGACATCGACCAATAT
The DNA here is from genome assembly GCA_963797235.1 of uncultured delta proteobacterium. GTDB lineage: Bacteria > Desulfobacterota > Desulfobaccia > Desulfobaccales > 0-14-0-80-60-11 > JAPLJC01. Next base: position 589,251 of record CAWCOX010000004.1, on the reverse strand, counting down.
TTATGGGCACTTGATGTTTTAGAAAATTGGAGATCGTGCCATGGCTATCCCATTAATACTTTTCAAGCGACATTGAGACAAAAACTAAAAGCTATTGATAAAAAGGCGATCGTTGCCCAGAGACTTAAAAGGTTGTTATCGATATTTCAAAAGCTTAAACGTTTCAAATCAATGCAGTTGGCTCGCATGCAGGATATTGGAGGCATTAGAGCAGTAGTATCTACACTCGATAACGTCCGTGCCTTAGAGACGAACTATAGGAAGACAAGATTCAATCATGAGCTTGTTGCTGCCAGAGATTATATCACTAATCCAAAAAGTTCAGGTTATAGAAGCGTTCATCTTGTCTATCGATACAAGAACCCTAATGAGGCCCAATATGATGGACTTTTTATTGAGCTACAAATTAGAACTCAGCTGCAACACGCCTGGGCCACCGCGGTTGAGACGATGGGCACATTTTTAGATCATGCTTTAAAATCAAGTGAAGGTCCTGAGATGTGGCTTAATTTCTTTTCCCTAATAGGGTCGGCTTTCGCCCATATTGAAAAAACTTCCCCTGTTCCGAGCTATGAAGATTTGACTAAGGAAGAGACATTTAAGGCTGTTATTGAAAGTGCTCATTCACTAGATGTGCGCCCAAAGCTGGTAGCATATAGTGTTGCTGCCAAAAGGGTATATACTGATAGGAAAAGTGGAAGTTATCATCTCGTTATTCTTAATCCTAAAGAAAAGACTGTTAACATCCGTTCTTATAGCCAGAGTAACTTGGATGAGGCCACCAAAGAATATAGTCAAGCAGAAAAGAGAATAGCTGATGGCGAAGGGATTCAGGCGGTTCTAGTTTCTGCCAGTTCAATTAAAGACTTGCGTCGCGCGTATCCGAACTACTTCCTTGATACACGTGAATTTATTCATGGATTGAGTCTCATAGAAAAACTATTGAAGAAGACTACTGAAAACGGCTTTACTCCTGAGCAAAAAAAATAAGTATCGCAGTGTACCTTTTAATATGGTGGGCCGTGCCCACTCTACATTTTTGCCCCAAACCTGGTATGGGCGGCTCGCGAGCCGCCCCTATGTTTTTAATAAAAATTATGCGGGTGGGGGGAGGGGTTTGGGGAGGGGGTAGGGGCCGTCGGCCCCTGGCCCCTCCCCAAGGTTTTCCTTCCTAATGCTTAAAGCACCGCTGCCCCGTGAACACCATGGCCACCGGGGGGTCGGCTTCGTTGCAGGCCTCGATGACTTCGTAGTCCCGGACGGAGCCGCCGGCGTGGGCCACCGCGGTGACGCCCTGGCGGATGCCCACGTCCACCCCGTCCCGGAAGGGGAAGAAGGCGTCCGAGATCATCACCGCGCCGATGAGGCCGCCCTTGGCCTCCTGGGCGGCCACGTCGAGGTCCATCTGGTCCGAGGAGTCCCGCTTGGCCTGGAGGATTTCCAGTTCCAGTTGCTTATAGGGGATGCCGAACTGCTTAAAGCACAGGGCGTCGGCGTACTTGGTGTAGGCCTTGAAGACGGCGATCTCGGCCACCCCCACCCGGTCCTGTTCGCCGGTGCCGATGCCCACGGTGCAGCCGTCTTTGACGAAGATCACCGAGTTGGAGGTGATGCCCTGCTCCACCCACCAGCCGAAGAGCAGGTCGTCGTATTCCCGGTCGGTGGGCTCGCGCAGGCAGCGGTAATGCTTGCCCTGGTGCGTGGCCTCGGCGGGCTTGAAGTCTGCCCGCTTCAGGATGGCGTTCAGGGGCGACTGCTGGACGATGAGGCCGCCGTCGATCAGGGCCTTGAATTCCACGGTGCGGGCCTGTACCAGGTGCTGGAGCTTACCGAAGTTGGGGATCTTGATGATGCGCAGGTCCTTGGCCTTCTTCAGAATATCTAAGGTCCCGGCCTCGAAGTCCGGGGCGGCCACTACCTCCAGATAGTTCTTGCGCCACCAATTCCGCCGTGGTCTTATCCAGGGGCCGGTTGAAGACCGCGCAGCCCCCGAAGGCGGCGATGCGGTCGGCCATATTGGCCTTATCGTAAGCCGCGGCCAGACTGCTCGCCCAGGCGGCGCCGCAGGGGTTGTTGTGCTTCAGGATGGCGGCGGCGGGCTTGGCCTGCAAGTACTTGATAATATTGAGGCCGTTGTCCAGGTCGGTCAGGTTGGTCTTGCCCGGGTGCTTGCCCGCCTGGACCATGGCCGCTTCGTCGATGGCGCTGGTGAGGCCGTTGCCCGGGTCCAGGAAGTGGCAGCCGCCCAGGGTCAGGTTGCCGCCCGCCAGTTCGTAGAGGGCCGCCTCCTGGCCGGGGTTTTCGCCGTAGCGCAGCCCCATTTCGATGACCTCGCCCTTGGCGTCGGGCAACTTCCAGGTGCGTTTGCGGTAGACCAGCTTCTGGTCGCCAAAGGTGATGGTCATCTCCGGGGGAAAATGGTCCGCCATCACGGTGCGGTACATGGCCTTGATATCGCTCATGCGGGTTCTCCTGAGAGCAAGATTTGAAACCATATAATAAGCATGACTGGCCCTCCTTGACAAGCGCCATTCGGGCCGAGAGTCAAATTGACAGGGGTGCAGGCAAATGCTAACATTTCAAATATATTGAGATCAAAAATCCGGCAGTCAAGATTCATTTTACCGGAAACCGAAAACCGAAAACTGCTTCTCAATGGAGATTAAGGCCCTGGATTTTTTTGTCGGCTTAAGTGTGGGCGCTATCCTGGGCGTCGGCGGGACCTGGCTGTTCCATCGGGTCCGGCACTGGCTGGGGTACTCCGAGGTCAGCCGGCTCCGGTCCGAAAACCGTTCCCTGAAGCGCCGCCTGGCGGAGAAGGACCGGCACATCGGCCGCATGCTCACCGAGACCGAGCGCCTGGCGGAGCGCCTGGGAGAAATGAAGGTCGTTGAAGAAGTCGAGAAGCAGGGGCTGGATTAATCACAAGTCCCCCTTTGAAAAAGGGGGATTCTAAGGGCATTCAAGGGATAGAAAAATCCCCCTTGCCCCCCTTAGAAACTGGTGGTAAAACTCAGGAGGACATATGGCCGGCAAGAAGATTTCCATCAACGGCGCGCTGGTGGGCGTGGTCGGCGGTTGGGTGGCCGAAGTGGCTTTTCAGGAGATCACCGGGCATCACATCACCACCGGCATCCTGGAGGTTTTGGGCGCGGCCGCGGGATTATGCCGCCTGGACAAGCGCCTGGCCGCGGCCTTGCAAGACACCCTGGACCAGGCCCGGGGTGAAGACCGGGAAGATTACCGCCAGGTGAAGGAGCGCATCCAGGAGCTCACCCGGGACCTGCCGGAGCTGCGGGAGATCATGTCCAACCTGGTGGACGCCGGCATCTCCGCCCAGCAGGCGTAAAAAGGACGGGAGACGGGAGACCGGCGACGGGAGAACACCCCCGATCTTCGGCCCCCAGTCTGGCCATAGACCTATGTCTTCCGGTGTAATGACATGTTAGGATTTAACCTGCTGATGCGGCTGGGCCGCAGTGTTTTGAAAGGGCCGGTGACCGACGCGGGCCTGCTGCCGGCCAAGGTCTACCGCCACCTGGTGCTGGAGGCCCTGGAGGCGGAGGATTTTCCCGGGGCGCTGGACTATCTCAAATGGGCCCAAGATCCCCTGCTGGCCCAAATCCTGGTATTGCGCCTGCGGCTGCTGGCGGCTCGGCATGGCCGGCAACGCCGCGTCCTCCTGGAACTAATGGAGGGAAATAGTGGCGCAGGCCTCCAGCCGGTGCCAGACCCGGGCCAGAGGCCGGTGCCGCCGGAGAACTATCAGGCGCTTCTCCAGGCCGAGGACCGGGCCTTGCGACTGTTGGGGGAATACGAGGCGCGAGCCCTGGCCCTGCTGAGCCGGGCGCCCTCGCCCGCAAGCTGAGCGCGGTCAGCTTTTAAGTCCCCCTTTTCTAAAGTGGGATTTAGGGGGATTATCAAGAGTGATCATAATCCCCCCCTGCCCCCCCCTTGAAGAAAAAGGGGGTTAATTTTGCCGAATTTTGAGCTTTTTGCAGATTCGCTTTCAATCAGATTTTGCCCCGATTTAAATGGAAACCGACGATTTTTATATGAGCGCAGCCCTGGCCGCGGCCCGGGAGGGCCTGGCCGCGGGGGAGGTGCCCGTGGGCGCGGTGGTGGTGGGGGAGGGCGGTAAGATTCTGGCCCGGGCCTTCAACCAGCCCATCGCGCTCCACGACCCCACGGCCCACGCCGAGGTGCTGGCCCTGAGGCAGGCCGCGGCGTTGGTGGGGAATTACCGGTTGCCCGGGGTGAGCCTTTATGTTACGATGGAGCCTTGCCTGATGTGCGTGGGGGCCTTGATTGCCGCCCGGGTGGGGCGGCTGGTCTTCGGCGCCGCCGACCCCAAGGCCGGGGCCTGCGTGTCGCTTTACCGCCTGCCGGAGGATGGCCGCCTGAATCACCGGATGGAGGTGACGGGCGGAGTCCGGGAGGCGGAGTGCCGGGAACTGGTACAAGAATTTTTCCGAGCCCGGCGCTGACGGGCCGCGGGAGCAGCCCGCCGGCTTCTGGCGGGAGGAAAGAAGCGACATAAAGTCCCCCTTTGAAAAGGGGGACTGAGGCGGGATTTAAAATAGTTATAAATCCCTCTAACCCCCTTTTAGAAGACGGGGGAATAAAACCCGAAACCGGAAAACCGCAAATCGTCTTGCCAGGAGGGGTACCGAAGTGGCCGTAACGGGATCGACTCGAAATCGATTTGGGGGCTAATCACTCCCACGTGGGTTCGAATCCCACCCCCTCCGCCATTTAAGTTATTGATATGATGGTTAAAAATAATTTAGAATAGTTAAAAATAGCGTCAGTGGACTGTCAGTGGTTTTAACGACTGAACGCTATGGTATAAAAAATGTCCAGCCCCCGTCGCTGCCCAAGTCGGGGGTCTTTTTTTGTCCCCCCCACGGGGAAAGGTTACTGATGCACCCCCACAAAGACCAATCTCTTCTTTTTTCCCCGATACGGGACTGAATTATTCAGTTCCACTTCTTCCCGGCGTAGGAAATTTACTCCGCTCCACACCCATAAACGGACTCTTAAATCGGTGATTTCATTTTCTGAAGGTAACGGTGAGGGTTCCCTTAAGATCATCGCTCCTGGCAATCAGAAACTGAGCTTTACTGCATGACTATTCGAAGTACCGGCAAAAGCCTCTCTATCTCCCAAAACCGCCTCGAACTCGCAATGGGCAATGCCACCGACTGACCATCGCTGATTGCGAAGTCCCCTGCCTTTTTGCTGCGGCCCCTGGTCACCTCTCAGAAACCACTTCTTTGATTTCCGCACCGGGAAATCTTATATTTGATCTTGTCCCCCCGCTGACTGTTATAGGTTGGAGGCAGACAGGAAGGGAAAGATGGCACAATACGAGGTTCAAGCCCGTTCGACAGAGACCTTCGGGCGGGTGCTATGCAGCGCCCGTAACCACCATTTCGTGGTAGACGGGCCCGTTCAGAACGGTTGTCCAGGCGAGGCAATCACACCGGCAGAATTGTTTCTTGCAGGCGTCGCAGCTTGCGGCGTCGAGCTCTTGCAGGTTATCGCCAGGGAACAGAATCTGCCACTGCAAGGGGCCACGGTTGGAATTTATGGAGTCATAGATCGCGGCAAGCAAGTGCGCCCGGACCTTACCTTGTTCAATTCGGTCCGGCTGCAGTTTCATCTGAATGGTGTAACCGACGAGCAAGGCGCCCAACTCATCATGGCATTCAAGGGACGGTGACCATTGTATGGCACGGTCGCAGTTGCGACCCCGGACGTCCAGGTCGACTTTCGGACCGAGCATTAGGAAGGCTTCGAAGCCTTTACCGAAGGCAGCTTACAAGTGGGAAGGCACTTCGGCACCTGGCAAAAAATAAAACTATTCTGGTGTGGGGTCCTGGTCGATGTCGACACGTTATCGCCAACCCCACTCATTCCTCGCCTCCCCTATACCCTAATATCCAGATTCATCCTGGTAACATTAGCTTATGGCCTACGTTTTATGCGCCATTCATGGGAGGATTGGGCGCCTTTGAGGGCTTTAAAGAAATCGGGACAAACTAAATTTGGGGGGTGATCATCCCCATTATGATCAAGTGCTTAAAAAAAAGATGGTCTTGATTCTTATCAGGGTCAGGTGAGATGTATCAGTTAGATGGAGCCGACAGCTTCACTCATGTCAATCAATGGCTATTAGTATATGAACAGCATATCAAAACCAATGAAGGCGGTGAGTAAGTAGGTGATCTATAGCAGCGATCGCCACTTTGTCCCTTACGAATAAAATTCAAGATGTCCTTTTACTGATAACCTGCCAGCTTCTTCCAGTTGAATATGAGCTACGTATATTATAAGTGACAGGCAGCCGCGTTCCCAAGGGAACGCGGCTGCAGGAGGGTCCGTTTTACCTTAAGGAGATTGAGGATCCAGGTTAAGGAAAGTGGGAAGAGGTGTGGGGCTGCCATTTTGTCCCACTGCAGGGACCTCAACAAATTGGTCGATTAAAGGCGCGTTGTCATTAGCTCCATTGGGAATAAAGAGCTGCGGATGATCAAAGGGGGGTTTTTGATACAAGACCCGCTCATCAAGGAGGCCATGGCTCAGAAAGGCCACCAGGGCTTCGATGTTGGCCTCCGCCGCGGCCTTGCCCGCGTTGTCCAGCGTAGGATCAGCAGGATTCAGGTTAACCGAACTGTGGGGCGGACCATTGATGGGCAGCATGGCGGCGGCAATTTCATTAAAGTCGGTGTTGGGGAAATTGGCGCCCCGGACGTAAAACTGCACCACCTGGCGCAACGTAGCATACTGACCGTCGTGGAAATAGGGACCGGTAAGCACGGCGTTGCGCACGTTAGCCACCTTTAAACAGCCCTTGGTCACGGTTAGGTTGTTAACCGGCAATGGGGCTTTAGGAGGAAAGAGCACGCTTGGGGTGTTAGGCACATAAAAATCTACATCCGGCACCCCCGTGGCAGGTTGCCCATTGGGCAGCTTGAGTTCCCCACTGGGTAGTTTGCCTGCCTGCTTCAACTTCCAGAGCTCCACGTAAGAGAGGGGAAAGGGGTTAGGATTATTATTGACGTCCAGGTCATGGGGATTCAGGAAAGGCGGCAAGTTGGGCGCGGTCCCGGCCCGGCCGATATCCTCAGAGCTGGGACGGTGGGCGATATTACGCATGCCGTGGTCAATATAAGCTGTCGGCAAGGTGGCCCCTACGAAGCCGCCTTGCCCATCGGGCGAATACTTGAGGATACCTTGGGGGATGCCATTGCTATCCACCTGAAGGGCGCTAACGGAGTGTTCGGTGCTTTCAGGCAGGGTGTGGCATAGAACGCAGCCCAAACCAGGATTCGATCTGGCGGAAGTCCCAAAAAGATTCATCCCCTGCACCTCCTGGGCCGTCATGGCAGTCTGATCCGGCGGGATCACGATGCCGCCCCCTCTGACGTTCAGATTGGCTCCTTGATAGCGATCAAAGGGGGTGTCATCCGCCACCAGGGTGGCTTCATACAACTGCACCGCCAACCCGAAGAACAGGGAGAAGTTATACTCCATCTGGGTATAGTCTTTAGGCCCCAGGGGCATGCCTTGTTTGTATTTTTTGATCAGAGCCTTGCCGAGATTGACAAAAAAGGTTCGAGGTTCCTGCCTTTCCGGCTTATGCAGGTACTGGGTGCCGTCCTGGACGCTGCAAATATCCGTGGAGTTCCACCATTCATCATTGAAGGCCGCTTTGACCATGTCAGCGTAGGTAGCCGCCTTGAGGCCCGTCAGACCTACCACGTGGCCCGCGGCCAGGATGGCCCTGGATTGAGGTCCCAGGACACTGTCCTGGGGGTGTACCAGTTGCAAGGCCAGCGGCCGTAGGCTCAACATCTTGCGGCCCACCGACGGAAAATCCCGCCCCGTGAAGGACATTTCGAAATCGGTCAACGGCGGGGTCACGGCCTGGGACGCCAAGCTGCCCTTGGGGATGCGCACGAAGACATCGGTGAGCGTCCCGTTGACATTTTTTTTCAAGGTGCTGGTGCGATCCCGGAAGCCGAAGGCATTGACCCCGTTAAACACCATGCTGGCTCGGCCATCCCAGAAATTATCGCCATTAAACACGGCGTTGATCATCGTCGGGGTGTTTCTGGGTTCAACGCGCCGCAGATTTTTATCTTTCCCCCTGAAATTGCTCTGGTTGAAAACTGGATCCGCCACGGGCAGGCCGAGATCCATTGAAAACCCTTTAATGACCCCCAGAAACTGGGCAAAGCGAACCCCCTGGGAGCCCGTGATGTCGTTGCAATCCCGGACCACGTTGCCGAACTCTGCTCCCGGGATACCCTGTCTTGGCACCGGGGCCGTTTCCGGGTCACGACTGTGGAAGGGGAAATCACTGGCCTTGACATCGTAGTTCGGACGTAGCTGCGGCAAACCTGGGACTGCCGGAATACCAGGAATGTCGGAATTACCGAAGACCGTGTCATTGTTATTGAGACCGGGATCGAGCTGGTTCTTGGTGCGGCCGTCGGCCCCGGCCTTGGAATGACAACTGGCACAGGCCTGAACACTGTCGCTGCCGACCTGCATGTCCCAGAACAAGGCTTTGCCCAGGGCGATGGCAGCCTGCTTATCCTTGACGAAATCAGAGAGATTTGATGGCTCCGGCACCGGAACGTCCTTGAGGGAGGCCACCTGGGCCTGGGCCATTACCGGGACTCCTGATAAGGTGAAGGTAAAACAGAGCATGACCGCCATGATCTTTGCCATTCCGTGTCGTCTGTAGCGTCTGCTTCTCATAATCTAACCCCTCATTTGACCCCGAAGCGGTCCTCTGGGAGAAGCGCCTGCTTCTCTAAGTTACCAAATAGTCCCAGCCACGGCGGGTGCTTAAGCACTCGCCAGGGCATTTTCAGATTGGCTTGGGCCGGGATTTGAGTCCGTCGCGCGGAGAGGGGCCAACCCAATAAAGGGTAGGCTTTTAGTCCCTATGATATAAAGAGATTGACTCATGGCGCGATTCTTTCATAATCAGTTGTGGGTCATGGCCGGCTTCACAAAGGATTGACTAGAGAAAAGAAAAGCATTGTGAAGCATTGCGGCGTCGCCAATCTGCCTTAAGTGCCTCATCCTATAATTATTACCTCCTTCATTTAGTGAATGATGCCACGTTTCGTCGTGTTGTCCCCCTCTGGGTGGATATTCCTTCTATATGCTTAGGCCAAGTGGACGGGACATCAAAAAAGACCGGATCGCCTGTATCAGGCAACCCGGCCTCTTCCTTGAGACCGTAGCTTCCGTCCCCACCTCGCGCTGGGTTTGGCTTTTACTGGAAAATTTTAAATTTTCCAGTAGTATTTTTTTAAGCATCTTTTATTCTATGTCAAGATGATTATTAGCTTTGTTCATAAAAATTTTTTAAAAATTCTCTCCGAAAGGAGATTATGCATCAGACTCGCAGCAAAATAGGTTCGCGTCTTCTGGATTCCATGCCAGCAATAATAGTGAGCCAGAAGAAAGGTTAAGATTAATAGACCTGTTTCCGGCAATGTTCAAGCAGCCTGCACATCTCTCCCATGTCTGTCCCCCTGACTTCGGCCATCGCCTTTAGCAATGAGTACCTGGGGTCATGCCTCCCGGAGAATACCCGGGTGAGATTGGATTTGCTGGCCCCTCTGACTCCTTTGGCCTTGAGCTTTCGGGAGAGGTCAGATAGGTCAACTACACTTCCCTCGTAGTTATAGGTGATGTGTGCCATATAGATTCGACCTCCCGGATTCTATGTCTCCTGGGACCGCTTAAAACCTTCAGCCCTACGGGGTCGTTAGGAGTAGTAAGCAGCAAATTTTACCCTGCCCTGGCAGAGAGGTAAACAAAAAACTCCTGTGATTCCTGGTAATTGTAGATCTACCAGATGGTGGGCTGGAAAGTGAAGATATGATCAGGATAGGCTAAATTTTCAGCATCTTGATAAGCGTCGGATTATAGTAGTAGTTAACAAGCCTTTGTCTGATCAAAATCTGATCAGATTTTTCCTCCACGGTTTTTTTGACATACTGTAGGGGGGATTTTTTTCCAATATTTGTTCGCAGAGAACCATGGCTGAAAATGCGTTGCACCCCAGAAGTATTAAAGTATATAGTCCTTATTGAGGAACTACTGATGGGCTGGCCCCGAACCCCGTATACCGGGCACAGACGAAGTCTGATGCTTTCCGGCGTAAGTCAAAACCGCCTCGGCTCCTTATTCTGCCTGCTTGCTCTGCTGGCTCTCATCTTTGTGCCTCTGGCGCATCAATGCCACCTCCACACGCTGGAAGGACTACATCCTCCCCTTGCCTCGGTCCTTGGCAAACAAGTCGGGCTGCAACTAAGTGCCCCTGAACCTGAAGAGCCGGACCATCATCATCATGATGCCGCCACCTGCCCCATCTGCCAGGCAGCTTTAAGTTGCAGGTATTTCACAGTCACGACCCTTTCCCTGGCCCAGGCCCTTTCACTGCCGGTTCAACGGTTTTGCCATAATGCCATCACCTCAGTAGTTGCCACAGCGGATGTCCTGCCCTCAGGACCACGCGCTCCTCCGGTTTCCCTCTAGATCGACCATCAACAATCTTTCGAGCTTTTTTCCCGGTACTTAAGTTGCTCTGAACCGAAAGGGTGAGGTGCAACATAGGAGAATTGTCATTAGGGGGAAGATTCATGACTGGACGGGTTATAGCTATTTGGTTGGCTCTGGCCGTAGGCTTCGGCACGGTTAATGCTGCCCTGGCCCAAGATCAGGCCGCGGCCATTGAAGAGCTTAGGAAAGAAATGAAAGAACTACATCAGGAGGTTACCGCCAAAAATAAGAAGATTGAGGAACTGGAACGGCGCCTCGACGCGGTGCAAAAAGCTACCACCGCGGCCCCTGCAGCCCAGGCGCCGGTCAAAGCCGAAACGGCTAAAGCAGAAGCTAAAGCCTCCTCAGCCCGCTGCTCCGGCCGCTCAGGCGGCGGCAACCGGAGAGTTAAAGGAACAAGTGGAGGAGTTGAAGGAGCAGGTGGGCCAGGTGGCCGAAGCGCAGAAGCAGGAGTTTCTGGCCAAGTACAATCCTTCCATCGGGTTCGTGGGGGAGTCGATCGGCGCTTATCGCAGCCGTTCAGCGAAGTATACGAACGTCCTCGCCCCGGCATACAGCCCCCGGCCCGGCGGCTGGGATTTCTTCCAGCGTTCGATGGAACTGAATGTTGCCGGATCGGTTGATCCATTTGCCCGCGGTTATGCGGTGCTCAATGCCTCTGCCGACCCGGTGACCGGCGAAGCTGCCGTGGGGGTGGAAGAGGCGGCTATTGTCACAACCTCATTGCCCTGGAACCTGACGCTCAAGGCGGGCCGGTTCTTCGGCGAGTTCGGCCGGTTGGCCTACATCCACGATCATGAACTGCCCTTCGTCTGGCGGCCGCTGGCGCTCGATCAATACATCGGCGGTGAATCGCGGACCGACGGGGCCCAGATCAACTGGCTGTTGCCGTTTTCGCATTACGTGAGTCTGACCGCAGGCGTGGGTGATTCATTCGGCGGTCAACCGAATAATTTCGGCGATTTCCAAGATAATCGTAAGTTCACCGCGTTTAACTTTTGGGGCCGCGCCTCCACGTATTTTGACCTGACGCCTAATATCGCCATCGAACCCGGCTTTTCATGGTTATTCAATCCGAACGCCACACGATCGTGGCGGGCGCCTTTCTGCAACCCGACGGCAACACGCTCACGGAACGCCAACGCCGTCTGCTGGGGGCAGATTTTATGGTGCGCTACCAGCCGCTGCGCAACAATCAGTTCAAAAGCCTCACCTGGGGCACGGAGGTGCTTTTACAGCGACAACCGCTATAGCGTTACCGCACCGGACGGCACCCAGTTATTACCCGACGTCAATGTCCCCTCTGTGGGCCTGTACTCGTATCTCGCTTACCGGTTCCATCGGGAGTGGACCGCCGGATTTGAGTTTCAGTTTGCGCAAAACGCCCAGGATAAACATCAGCATACCTATGCGTACTCTCCCTATATCACCTGGTACCCCAGCCACTGGAATGAGCTGCGCCTGCAATTCACCCATACCTCACCCACCGGGCAGGGAGTCTTTCAAGGTCTGGATGGCTCAGCTCCACCCGTGGTTAGCACCCTGCGTGCCGATAACGCGGTGTATCTGCAATGGGCCTGGATCATCGGGTCACACGCCCATGGGTGGCAAGAACGCTAACCCTGGAAAAGAGGATTACACATGAAATTGAAATTGTTTCATTGGTTATCGATTATCCTTTGTATCGGGATCTGGTGTTTCGGGGCGATCCCGGCTCAAGCGGCAAAAATCCACGTCGTCACCACCCTGACCGACCTGGCGGACCTGGCGCGCAACATCGGCGGAGACCAGGTCGAGGTTCAGAGCCTGGCCACGGGCGTCGAAGACACGCACGGGGTGCCGATGAAACCGAGCTTCGTGCCGCTGCTGAACCGGGCGGACCTGTTGATCGAGGTGGGGCTGGGTTGCGAGCACGCCTTCCTGCCTGCCTTGGTGGAAGCGAGCAAAAATCCCCGCATCCATGCCAGGCAAGCCCGGCTACGTGGACTGTTCGGAGGGCATCATCCCCCGCGATGTACCCAAGTCAACCGATCACACCGCGGGCGACGTGCATGCTTACGGCAACCCGCACTACATGCTCGATCCGGTGTTGGCGAAGACCGCGATCGCCAACATCTACAAAGCCCTGGTAGCTTTCGCCCCGCAGTATCAAGCGGAGTTCACGCGCAACCGGGATGCTTATCTCGCCAAGCTCAATGCCAAGATTGCCGAGTGGAAGCAGGAAGCCCAACCGCTCAAGGGGGTGAAGTTCGTATCCTATCACGAGCATTGGCCATACTTTGCGGCGCGCTTTGGCATGGACTACCTCGGCACGATTGAACTGAGGCCGGGGATCGACCCGACCGCACGTCACATTGAGGAATTGATCACTACGATGAGGGCCGAGCACGCTGCCATCGTAGTGCGCGAACCGCAGTTTCCTGAAAAGGTGCCGAGTCTCATCGCGGCACAGACCGGCGCCACCCTGGTTAAGCTGCCGATCATGCCGGGCGGCGTGCCGGACACGGAAACCTACATTAAGATGATGGACTACATCATTCATACCCTGGTAGCTGCCGCCCAGGCGAAGAAATAAACTCCTGAAGAGCGGGTCCGCCTGTACGGTTATTCCGGCGGGCGGGCCCGCATAACAGACATATGATATGAATAAAGCCCTCATCACCCTGGACAACCTGAGCATCGGCTACAACGGCCAACCGGTGCTTTCCGGGATTTCGCTCTCGATTGCCCGCGCCAGCTTCACCGCCATTCTCGGTGCGAATGGTTCGGGCAAATCGACTCTGCTCAAGACGCTGCTTGGACTGCTGCCGCCAGTCGCGGGCCGCATCGACACCGCCACAGCAACGGGCGCACCGCTGGTGTTTGGCTACGTTCCCCAATCCAATCAGTTTGATCCGATATATCTGCTGACGGGGTTTGACGTGGCTCTGATGGGCACGTATGGACGCGTCCGCCCCGGTCGGTTTATCCCGTCAAGCGAGCGGGCCTTCACCCGTGAATGCTTGCGGGTGGTGGGTGCTGAGGAGTTTGCGCACCAGCGGTTTGCCAAACTCTCCGGTGGCCAGAAACAACGCGTGCTGATCGCCCGTGCCCTGGCCACGCGCCCTGACGTCCTGGTACTCGACGAACCGACCGCCGGCGTGGATGTTACGGCGACACGTGCAGTCCTCGAATTCATTTCGCAAATCCGCCAAGAAAAGCAGATCACGGTCCTGTTAGCCACGCATGACTTTGCGGTGGTGCGCCATTACGCCCAGCAAGTCCTCTGGTTTCACCAGGGCAAGGTGCTTCACGGCGCCGCGGACGAACTGCTTAGCCTCGAACGGATGGCGGAGATTTTTGAATTGGGGAACGGTTGACATGGAAACACTAAGTCAGATCCTCTCGCCCGATTTTCTCCTGCGCAACTCGGTTTATACCAGCGTGCTCGTCGGCTTCGCCTGCCCGCTCGTCGGGGTCTTTCTCGTGATGCGCCGCTTAGTGTTCATGGGCGTAGCCCTGCCGCAGATCTCCTCGACGGGCGTGGCGATCGCCCTCTCCTTTCCATTGTGGTTCGGATTTCAGCTGCATGATCATGGCGCCCACAGCGTGCACGCCCTCGCCTTTGCCGGCTCGATGACCTTCTCGCTGACCGCTATCCTGGTATTGGCATTCATGGAACGACGCGGGCGCGGTCAGCCAGAAGGTCGACTCGGCACGGCGTACGTCGTGTCTGCCTCGTTGAGTATCTTGTTGCTGGCCAAAAACCCTTATGGCGAGATCGGCTGGCTTGACCTGCTGAAAGGCGAGGTCATCACCGTCTCCAATTTCGATCTGATGCTGACGGCAGCAATGCTCCTGCTCGTCCTCATCGCGCTCGGACTGTTTCACAAGGAGTTGCTCCTGGTCTCCTTCGATCGCGAGATGGCCATTACTCTTCGCAAGAACGTGATTTTTTGGGATGTACTGCTCTATTTGCTGATCGGCCTGACCGTCTCCATGGCAGTGCTCAGTGTCGGTCCGCTGATCGCCTTCGGATTTTTGCTGATCCCCGCCCTGACGGCGCACCTGTTTGCGCGCAATATACGCCAGTTCACGACGCTGGCCTCTTTGGTCGGCGGCGTGGTGGCGTTCCTCGGTTTCTGGGTCGCCTATCAAGGCGATTTGCCCGTCGGCCCGACGGATGTCGTCCTGCTCGGCATGCTCTACGCCATAGCCTGGCTTATCTCTAAGCTTCTGCTCGGAGGGGCACGAGGATCTGGGAAGGTGTAGGTTTCCGTGGGGGCCGTAAGGGTTCGAAGCTCGTTAGACCGGAAAAAAAGGGAGATATAAGGATGCGAAATAAGTGGCAATTTTTGCTCATCATAGCCTTCGTCCTATCGTTTCTTGGCCAGCCTCTGGCTGCGTCAGCGGCGGCCAGGTTTGTGGACAATGGGGATGGGACGGTCACAGACACGGTTCAGAATATCATGTGGCAGAAGGGCGATAGCGGCACAGAGGTCACCTTCGAGAAGGCGCAGAAGTACTGCCAGAACCTACGGCTGGGTAATCATGCTGATTGGCGTCTGCCCAAACCTGACGAACTGGACACCGCCACAGTCATCAAATTGCTGATGCCCAGGCGTTCACGTGATACCTATGCCCGTTTTGATCTCTATTGGTCATCCAGCTCCACGGTCTTACTCCCTTTCAACTATCAACCTTCTTATGGTGGGACGGTCTTAAGGACATACCCTGCCAGGGAGGGCGCCAAGGGCTTCGTGAGGGCTGTCCGCTCCTTGGGGACTATTAGCTAAGAGGAGGATTTTCTGCATTTATGGTTTTATACCGTCGATGAGACGAGCCGGCTTAAGAGATGGCACCTTTGGGAGATTCTATCCGAAGCAAAGAGACTCCCAAAACCATTTTTCGACTGCGGGACCAAGGCGTCCGCATAATCTCGGTTAAGGAGAAACTCATGAAGGTCGAAACATTGACCTGACTAAGAATGGATGGCGACTTTCAATGGAGGTATCCGCGATGCCGAAAAAACTTTTGCTGATCGCCCTGTTGCTTCTCTCCCTGGGATGTGCCGCGGGAACCTGGGCCCAGCAGGTGGACCGGCCGGCAATTAACCCATGCGAGGCCCCTTGTTGAATGCGGAGCTTAAGAATTAGCAATGACCCCTTAAGGCAGGTCAGCTCCGCCCGGTGTCGATACAAACCACGCTGAGGGCAAGGGGCCTTTATGCGCCCGCGGTATAAGGCCCCTTCCCCCTGCGCTTTAGTCTTCCGCCATCTAAGACTTCCATACTGCCAGATCACTTGCCCAACCCTTCCCTTATCACCGAGCCAGCAAAAACTGTAGAGATGATCTTCATATCAACATCTTATCTGAATCTTCCTAAGTCTTGATAAGCCAAACTTGAACTTGACCGCCGCCATAACTAATTTGAGATAAAAACTTCATCTTCATGACCGCGGTTAAGGTGAGAGGAGCAATCATGTCCAATGACGTTCCTATTCTGGTCACAGGTGCTTCAGGCCGCTTAGGCGGAGTGGGTGGCACTATTGTGGAAATGCTGCGCCGGCGGGACTTGCCGGTTCGGGCGCTGGTCCTTCGGCGCCAGTGGCGCGGAGCGCTTCAGCCCGTTCATCGCATTGCTAATTGCGACCCCCGAGTACAACTACTCAATGCCTGGGGTTTTGAAGAATGCCATTGACAGCGCCTCCCGCCCTTACCCAGATAACGCCTTTGACGGGAAGCCGGTGGCGATCATGGGAGCCTCCATGGGCATGTTGGGTACGGGCAGGGCCCAGTACCATCTGCGCCAATGTTGCGTATTCATCAATATGTATCCGTTGAATCAACCGGAAGTAATGGTACCTTTTGCCCACGAAAAAATTGACGCGAATGGACGGGTGACGGACCCGAAGACCAGGGAAAAAATTAAGGAATTGCTGGTAAGTCTGATGGCCTGGACCAGAAGATTAAGAGGATCCTGAAAGCGAGCCTTTGATAAAGTTGACCATGCCCCATCAAGTCACTATTTTTTAGACAGCCGGTGACTTAGGGAATTTTAGATTTAAAGAAAAGAGGGCTGAGCCATGAAGGGTCGATGGCACCTCACTTTTTGGGTGGCGGTGGCGGTCGCCGCACTGAACTGCGCCGGTGTTAGGATGCTGCCAGGAGCGGAGCCCAAAACCAAAGCTGCATCCCCTGGTACGGTTGCGGCAGAACCCGCGAAACTCTCGCCGGTCCCGGTTCCGGGTCCGTTGGCCCAGCCCCGATCTCTCAAACAGCTTGGCGTTCCCCTCCTGCAAACCATAGCAGAGATACCCGCGGACAATCCTCAAACCCCCGAGAATATCGCCCTCGGTATGAAACTGTTTTTCGACCCTCGGCTATCGGTCGACGGCACTGTGGCCTGCGCCTCCTGCCATAATCCGGACCGCGCCTTTACCGACGGTAAGCCTACATCAGTGGGTGTCAAGGGGCGAGTGGGCCAGCGCAATGCCCCGACTATCTTGAACGCCCTGTACAACAAGGTGCAATTCTGGGACGGGCGGGCCAAGACGCTGGAGGATCAAGCCGGATTTCCCATTACCAATCCCAGTGAAATGGGCCAGCCCAGCCTGGACGCCGCCGTGGCCAAAATCGCCGCCATCCCTGAATACCAGCAAGCCTTCCAACAGGTCTTCGGCCAGGCCCCGAATGGCCTTAATCTGGTGCGAGCCATCGCCTCCTATGAACGAACCCTCATCTCGTTTGATTCCCCCTTCGATCATTTCATCAACGGCGACCAGAATGCTATCGATGCCGCCGCCCAGCGCGGCTGGGTGCTGTTCAACACCAAAGCGCACTGCAACCGTTGCCATGCCGCCGTAAATATGGACGTCACCTACTTCACGGACTTCGATTTTCACAATATCGGTATCGGCATCATCAGGCATCATGTGGTCCCGCTGGCGCAAAAGGCCGTGCGTCTCATCCAAAAGGGCGATCTCCCAGCCATCGATCGCGCCGCTATTCAGGCAGACTTGTCGGTCCTTGGCCGGTTTCTCGTTACCAGGAAAGAGGCCGATATTGCAGCATTTAAGACCCCGACCCTGCGCAACGTGCTGGTGACCGCGCCGTATTTCCACGATGGTTCCCAACAGACTCTTTGGGATACCATGGATCATTACAACAAGGGCGATGGCATAAAAAACCCCTGGCTCGACGAAGATATCCAACCCCTGGCCCTGTCGGAGCAGGAAATCGATGATGTTGTAGCGTTCCTGGCCTCGCTGACGAGTGCCGACTACAAGGAAATCGGGGATAAGGAGTATGCCCGGCAGCATGCTTTGTCCCGGACCAACCGGTCGCAACGCGATACCACCAGGGCCTTTGGTCCCAAACCGACCCAGCCCAAGCCGCCGCCTCTACCTTCCTTAAATCATTGATGAGTTGCGTCTGGCTTAGGGAGTGCTGAGTTTGGCGAAAGTGCTTTCCTGATATTCTTCCAAGACCTAACTTCAGCTCTTCCGGTTATTCATGACACGGGCCGCATCAGGGCCACGGGCGCCACGAGGCAGAAAATATCTCAGGTAAATTTGCGGGAGCGAGCAAGGCCGATTGCTCTTTGTCTTTCTTGGAGGACAACCCCAGGATTACTCATTTGCCCGTGAGCTCTTTCACCTCTTTTCTGCCCTGCTCCAGTTCCTGCACCTGTTCCTGGTCGAGGCGCAGCAGCAGGGTTTGAAACTCTCCCACATGGGCCTTTTCTTCCCTGGCGATGTCCAGCATTACCTTGCGGATATCCTCATTGTCGGTCAAGGCTGCCATCTGCTCGTAAAGGTTAATGGCGTCCAGTTCGCCGATGATGGCGGCCCTGAGAATCACACGGTTCAGTTTGTCCTATCGTTAATCCCCCGGCGCGGGGGCCCATGGCCGCTACGATGCCGACAATCTCGTGTCCGGGAATGGTTGTCTCCCAGCGGCCCGGGGTCGAATTCGAACGGCTGCAGCGTGCCCCCTGGTTTAGTGGTGGCATAACCTTTGATCATGGCTAACCTCCTTTCTCTGTGACTTTACCTGCGTCCCGGCAAATTTCGCCGGACTGTCCAATATTTCTAACCTCATTTTGCTGCTAAGGTATTTAGACGGAGCGTCACGCCAAAGACTTTAAGGCCGCCAGCAGCGAATCATAATCCGTCGAGCCGTCGTAGCGTGTTCCGTTGATAAAAAAGGTCGGCGTGCCGTTAACGCCGCTGCGGATGCCGCTCTGACGGTCTTCCTTAATACGCTTTTCAACAACCCCTTGCTTGATATCGTTCTCGAATTTTTCGAGATTCACCCCGATCCTTTTAGCCCATATGGGAATGATGTCCGGCTCAAGGAGGGTCTGCTGTTCAAAAAGCAGATCATGCATCTCCCAAAACTTATCCTGGAGGGCCGCGGCTTCCGCCGCTTCGGCCGCAATCAAGGCATAGGGGTGCGCCTGGGTCAGAGGGAAGTTCCTGAACACAAAGCGCAGCTTCTTCCCCAACGTTTTCTGCAAGCGCTTCACGACGGGATAGGCGGCTCCGCAGTAAGGGCATTGATAATCGCCGTATTCCACTAAAGTCAGAGGCGCGTCGGCGGGTCCGTCAGCGTGGTCATGCGCTGAAACGGGCTGGGTGAGGGTGGGGGATTTATCCATGATACCTCCTGACTCTGACGTCGAACTAATTTGACGCTGACTGCTTTTTCTCTTTGGCCATTGATTCGAGAGCTTTAAAAATGCCGTCGGCGCCCGGATTGATGCCCACCGGCGAGATGTAACTCCAGCTAATGACCCCCTTTGCATCTATGACAAACAAGGCGCGCTCCGACTCGCCCTCTTTCTCCCGGTAGACGCCGTACTGACGGGCCACTGCGCCTTTGGGCTCGAAATCCGCCAAGAGCGGAATGTGCAATTTGCGGTCTTTGCTGAAGGCAAGATGGGACCAGACGCCGTCGACTGAGATTCCGATGATTTGCACTTCAAATTCGGAGAATTCGGGCATCAGCTCGTTATAGAGCGCCAACTGGTCACTGCAAACGGGGCTCCAATCGGCCGGATAAAAGACCAGGACCACGGGCTGTCCGCGAAAGTCGGAGAGGGATACTTTTTGATCAGGGGTGGATAAAAGGGAAAAGTCAGGGGCTTGAACACCGGGTTTAAGAGCTGTCATGGGGTCCTCCAAACTGTTATTCAGGATCGATCCGATCCTGCGGATGCTCTGTCACAATCGCGGTTTTTGATCAGCCTTCGACCTGCACTTGTGCAAAACCGCCATCCACGAAACAATTCCGTTCCCGTGATGTAGCTGCTGTAGTCGGATACGAGAAACACCACGGCCTTCACGATCTCATTGGGGGTACCGGGCCCGCCGCGATGAACGGGACATTGGGTTCTGGGCCTTTGATTTAGACCTGAGCCGCGCCTCCGTCGACGAAGAGCTCGATGCCAGTAATAAAACTGGCGTCCGCAGAAGCGAGGAAGACGACAGCCCTGGCGATTTCTTCCGGGCGACCAAGGCGGCCCATAGTGACGGTAGTAGCGAGGGCCTTCTTGTCGTCAGGGTTGGCGAACGTCTGATTGAGGAGCGGGGTATCGATCGGACCCGGGCTGACGGCGTTGACCCGAATGCCCCGGTCCTTGAGGTCCGCGGTCCACGTGCGGGCAAAGGAGCGCACGGCAGCCTTGGTAGCAGAATAGACGCTGAAGGCAGGGAAGCCCTTGATGGAGACGATGGAGGCGTTCAAGATGATAGATCCGCCGTCGGGCATCAGCGGAAGAGCCTTCTGCACGGTAAATACGACACCCTTTACGTTGACGTTAAAGGTGGTGTCGAAATGCTCTTCGGTGATGGAGCCGAGGGGAGCGAGATCGCCGAGGCCTGCGTTGGCAAAGACGATGTCGAGGCGTCCTTTTTCTTTGCCGATCTGCGCGTAGATCCGGTCAAGGTCTGCAAGCTTGGCGACGTCGCCTTGGATGGCCGTGATGTTAGAGCCGATGGAGGCCACTGCGGCATCGAGCTCAGGTTGCCGACGGCCGGTGATGTAGACATAGGCACCTTCTTCGACGAACTGCTTTGCCGTGGCCAGGCCGATGCCGGCACTACCGCCCGTGATTAGTGCAATCTTACCTTCGAGTTTCTTGGACATGGTTTGGCTCCTTTATACTGTCATTGCTTAATGTTCTTGCGGAGGAAGACCCGCCTCAGGTCGGCTTTCTTGTCGCCGTCCTTCTCCAGCGCGAAGTAAATGCCGCTAGGCCACCGGTAATGAGTGCAATTTTTCCTTCAAGCTTATTCATGGATAGGTTGGGAATTGGTCACCGAACATAGGATTTCCGCTCTTGGATTGCTCCTGCGTGGCCTCGTCCTCGATCACGTCCCAGTGCTCAATAAGCATGCCATTCTCAATTCTAACAATGTCCGCCGCGATCCAGTTCACCGGCAGACCGAAGCCTGAGAATCGCCCGTGCACGATGACAAAATCCCCATCGGCCACAATCACTCCCGGCTCATACTTCAGCGTTGGTTGGAGACCTTTGATGAGGTCAAACAGACCTTCCCGACCGGGACCGATATGGGCGCTGTGCTGGATATAGTCGGGTGACCAATACCTCTCGGCCGCCGCATAGTCTCTCTTGTTGAAAAGCGTTTCGAAGGCCTCAAGGACCAGCGCTTTGTTTTTAGCTTCTTTCGATTGGCTCATCTTGAACTCCATGCGGCGACTCAGCCCGAAAGTGCAGGCGGCAGACGGCTTAAGCCGGGCTTGCTTGCGTCTACGCACTCTTGATCTCCTGAATTACGGTTTGGCCGGCCGCCGAAATCCAGAGCAATAGTCCCGGCTGAAAGCCTGGGTTTTCAACGTCTATTGGCCCGGTTTTTATTTAGATATTGGAGGGCGAATGATCGTAGGGCCTACGAGGAATCGGCATTAGAGAATGCCTATAAGGTAGGGGCTATATTCACCATGTCAAGAAAACTCGCCCATGGCGGGAAGGTAACGGAAATCAGACACTCTGGAGAATTCTGCGCAGAATCGCTACTATCTTGCCAGACTCGGCAATTATGCCCAAACCCCGAAAAGTTGCAGGTATGATCTTCAGATCCTCCAAGGGAGGGAGTGGGGAGGATGATTTCAGGGGCCTGCAAGAGGAGGAAGTCAGAACATCCGTGGCAAACGAAAAAAGGACTTCAGCCTAAAAACTGAAGATATGATCCATATAGGTATAATTTTCAGCAACTTGATAAGTTTCGGATTATAGCAGAACTTCGCTATTGGGAGTCAAGGTTTCCCTGCGGCGCTGCGCGACCTTGACACCTCTTTCAGGAGCATGCTGGTCGGGAAGCAGGCCGACGGCGAAGGGATGGCCTTTTCCACCTCTAAGGCGGCAGCCACCCAGGTCCATTTGTCATTCCCGTGAGGTAGTTAAAGATCCTGTCGGATTAATAGGTAATTTCTAGCAGTATGTTAACGCTGCATTAACAATATCTAGGTAAACTTGCACATCTATTTTTGTGTTTTTCAAAACTCCTCACCGCCAGGGAGGTCTCCCGTGAAATCTCTTGCAGCACTCATCGCCACCATTTTTCTATTTGTGTCACTGTCTGTTGCCGGCGCCCAGGATGTCAAAGAATTCGACGGGACGATCCGCCTGGCCGGTTCGACGACGCTGCTCCCGGTGATCGCCGACAGTTCACGCCGGTTTATGGAGAAATACCGGACCTGGGACAACGTCGATCCCTCGCTGCCGAACCTCCCCATCCTCATTTATGTCAACGGCGGCGGCTCCGGGGTCGGGATCAAGTCGGCCATGGATGGCACGGTGAATATCGGTATGTCTTCCAGAGACCTCAAGAAAGAGGAGAAGGCCCAACTCGGAGTCCACCAGGAGATCCTCATCAGCAAGGATTGCCTGGCGTTTGCGGTTAATAAGAAGAATCCCCTCGCCAAGTTGGACAATCTCACGGCGTCAGAAATCGCCAGAATTTATTCCGGAGAAGCGAAGACCTTTAAAGACCTTGACCCCACCCTGCCCGCCAAGCCTATCCTGGTGCAGATGCGGGATGCGGCCGGAGGCTCTACCGAGATCGTCAAACAGGAGATCTTGAAAGAGAAAAACTTTTCTCCCAATGCCATCCAGGTCCCGTCCCAGGGCGCCAATCTGAAAAAACTGGAAACGAACACCAGCGCGATCGGCTATATTTCTTCGGTGCTGGCCATGCAAAGCCCGCAGCTCAAGGTCTTCAAATTCGAAGGGGTGGAGCCCACGAACGAAAACGTGATCAACGGCAATTACAAGCTGACCAGGCCGCTTCTCCTGATCGTCAAAGGCACCCCCGATACGGCCTCTCAGAAATTCATCGATTTTGTGCTCCACAATGGGCAAAAGATCGTCGTGAAACATGGCTATGTCCCGGTGCAAGAGGTCCGATGATCCCGTCCCGTTTCGGGATTCGCTGGGGGAGTGACGCCATCATCGGCGCCCTCTGCCTGCTGGCGCTCTGTGCCGGAGTTGCCTTTCTCGTGCTGATGATGGTGTTCATGTGGCGCGAATCGGCGTTGGGGCTCAACTTTGGGATCAACCTTTACGATTTCCTGATCGGACAACCCTGGGCGCCTCTGGCGACGCCTCCCACCTACGGCATCAAACATGCCGTGATCTCAACGATGGTGGTGGCGGGCTTGAGCCTGGCCCTGGCGGTCCCGCTGGGCTTCGGCATCGGGCTTTTTACGGCTGAGATTGCCCCGAAGGCGGTCCAGCAGATCATGCAGCCCGCGCTGGAGATTCTGGCCGGCATCCCGTCGGTGGTTTACGGGTTTTTCGGTTATGTGACCCTGGTAAAGAATTTTGAGACGTGGTTCGGGATGCCTACCGGGGAATGCCTGCTCGTTGCCGGGATCATTCTGGCTATCATGATTCTGCCTTTTATTGCGAGTACTGCCGCGGAAACGTTCCGGAGCGTCTCCGGCGAGCTCAAGGATGCGGCTGTTTCCCTCGGAGTCACCAACCTGTATGTCGTCCGCAAGATCATGGTGCGCCAGGCGCTCCCCGGCCTGTTTGCCGCGGTTGCCCTGGGAATGGCCCGAGCTTTGGGCGAGACCCTCGCCGTCCTTATGCTGGCAGGGAATACGGTGGCGGTCCCGCATTCCCTGCTCCAGCGGGGCCAGCCGCTTACTGCCCTCCTCGCCACTGAGCTCGGTGAAACCGCGGTCAATTCCGTCAGATACCAGGCCCTCTTCGCCTCGGGATTTCTCCTCATGATCATCGTTATCGGCATCAATATCCTGATCTGGATCATGAAGCACAAGGCTCTGGAGCATTTCCATGCCTGAGCTGAGCCTAAAGTATTCTTTTGCCTTGGCTGCGGCCCCGAAATCCTATCGCCGCGCCGTCTCGCGGGACCTGGTGTTCCAGGGGGCCCTCTGGGCCTGCGGCCTTATCGGCTTTCTCCTGCCGGTCGCGATCATCGCCTATCTGCTGATCGGCGGTATCCACTCCTTATCATGGGAATTTATCTTCGCGTCGCCGCGCGGCACCCCCCTGGGAACCAAGGGAGGAATCTGGCCAGCCATTCAGGGCTCCTTTGCCTTGGCCACACTCGGATTGCTCATAGCCTTCCCTCTGGCCCTGGGGGGCGGCATCTATTTATCGGAGTATGGCCAGTGGCGGCGGTTCACCAAGTCGGTCCGCTTTTTGTTAGAATGCCTGGCCGCGGTTCCCCTGATCATTTACGGGCTCTTCGGCTATGCCTTCCTGGTAGTCTTTCTGAAGTTCGGGGTCTCGCTGCTGGCAGGGGGCGTAGTTCTGGCCTTCATCATGTTCCCGATTATTCTCATTTCGGTGCAGGAATCGCTGGGGGCCGTGGACGTCAGTTACCGGGATATGGCCCTCTCCCTGGGTGTCACCCGGGCCTACCTCATCCGCAAGGTACTCCTGCCCAAGGCTTGGCGGGGAATTATGGGGGGTGTGGTGCTGGCGGTCGGCCATGCAGTGGGCTCTGCCGCCCCTATCCTTTTTACTGCAAGCGTTTATTTCTCCAAAGGCGGGATTCAGCTCCATCAACCCGTGATGACCTTACCCACGCATCTGTATAACCTGGTTTCCGAGGCCATCTCCTTCGATCATGCCTTTGGAACGGCGCTCGTCCTCATTATGGGGTTACTGCTGTTCAATACCTGCGCCCTGTTACTGCGCCGCCTAGGAGTGACCAACTCTCCATGACCGCACAAAGCGAAGCCCTGCGACTACCGGCGGTCCGGAGCGATGCCCAACTGCCGCCGCCGCATTATCCCATTACCTTCGAGGTCAGGCGCCTGAGCGTCTCGTTCCATGGGCAGGTCACCCTCAAAGAGCTGGCCACGGTCATACCTGACCGCCAGGTGCTCGCGGTCATCGGTCCGTCAGGCGCCGGCAAATCGACATTGCTGCGCGTGCTGAACCGAACCCTTGAACTTAACCCCCACGCCCGGGTGGTCCAGGGAGACATCCATTTCAAAGGGGAAAATCTTTATGGCCGGGGAGTCGATGCCAGGATCGTGCGCAAGCGGATCTGCATGGTTCACCAGAAGCCCGTGGCCTTCCCCATGACGATTCAGGAAAACGTGCTCTTCGGGGTGAGGTTCCATAAGCACTGGAACGGCCGCAGCAAAGACGAGTTCGTCCAGACCTATTTAGAAAGGGCGGGGCTCTGGAGTGAGGTCAAGGACCGGCTGCACCAGCCGGCCTACCAACTGTCGGTGGGCCAACTGCAGCGTCTCTGCATCGCCCGGGCCCTTGCCAACGATCCCGAGGCGCTCCTCATGGACGAGCCCTGCTCCGCCCTGGACCCGGTCTCGACCGCGAGAATAGAGGAACTGATTCTTGGCCTCAAACAGCAGCTCCCGGTCATTGTCGTCACCCACAACCTGGCGCAGGCCCTCCGCATTGCGGACAGGTGCCTCTTCCTCTCTGGGGGCGTCTGCCTCGAACAGGGCCCGACCGCACAAATTTTTACCGCCTCCGAAAACGCCGGGGTGCGTGACTTCGTCACCGGAAGGATTGGCTAGACAAGAATGAACCGCACACCCCAACGCACTGTGGTCTGCATGTATGACGGGTTCGGGCTGGACTACTTCGAGGCGAGCCGGCTTCCGGTTATGCAGCGCATGGCCCGGGAAGGTTTGGCCAAGCCCGGGCGGGCGATTTTCCCGACCCTCACCAATGCCAACAATATCTCCATCTGCTGTGCTGCTTGGCCTGCTGAACATGGCGTCACGACCAACTGCTATTTCGACGAAACCACGGGAACGGCGTGCTTCTTGGAAGATGCGGATTTTATTCTGGCGCCCACCATATTCCAGCGTTTCCGGCAAAAAGGGGTGCGCTCCGCGCTCCTCACCTGCAAGGCCAAGACCCTGAAGCTCCTCGGCCGGCAGGCCGATTTCGCGGTCGCCGCGGAAGAGCCTACGCCCGAAGTCCTGGGAAGATACGGGCGGCCGCCGCACATGTACAGTTCCGAGGTAAATTACTGGCTCTGGGAAATTGCCCTTGATCTGTTGACCTCGCGCCCGGAGATCGGCCTGATTTATGTCCACACCACTGATTACCCCATGCATATGTGGGCTCCCGAGGAATCACTTTCCCTCAACCATCTGGCGTGGCTTGATGAGTTGCTGGGTGCAGCCCGGGATGCCGCTCCGGATGCCATGTTTTTAATTACCGCCGACCATGGGATGAATCCGAAGCAGCGCTGTCTGGACTTGAGGAAAAACTGCGCCGCATACGGCATCCGGCTCCGCTTTGCGGTTTCTCCGGTGGCCGACCGCCTGCTGAAGCATCACCGGGGCTTCGGAGGCGTCTCGTACGTATATGTCAATCACGAGGGGGAGCTTCCCAGAGTTCAGGCCTTCTTGCGCGACCTGCCGGGAGTGGACGATGCCCTGACGCGGCCAGAGGCCGCCAGCCGGTTTCACCTCATGCCCGAGCGGATCGGCGATCTGGTCGTCATGGCGGATAGAAACACGGTTTTTGGCGACCTTGACGGGCCTGAAGAGGCCTTGGCGGCAGGGTACCGCAATCACGGCTCTCTTTATGAACAGGACATCCCGCTGATCCTTTATGGATATGATGGCACTTTGCCCTTTTCCGAAGAGATGCAAATGAACTTCGATCTGACGCGCTGGTTGTGCCGGACCATGCTATAAGCAAGCTTTGGCTTGCAGATAATTAATTAACAGGCGGACAAAATGGCAAAGCAGGAATCGAGGCAGCGCCTCGTCGTGGCGCTCATGGACGGTCTGGGTATGGACTATTATGAACAGAGCCCTATGCCGGTGCTGCATGGCATGGCCGATGCTGGTTTCTTCCGTCCGGTCAAAGGCGTCATGCCCACGGTCACGAATGTCAACAATGTCTCGGTCTGTTGCGGCGCCTGGCCGGATGAACACGGCATTTCGGCCAATTCCTATTATGATCGGGCCACCGGCCAGGCAGCCTATATGAATGCCGCCGGCCTGATCAAAATCGACACCATCTTTCAGCGGGCCCTGAAGCAGGGAGTGCCGGGGGTGCTGCTCACCTCCAAGCGGAAAACGGTGGAACTTTTCCACCGGGACACGCTGCTGGCCATTGCCGCGGAAGCCCCTCCGGCCGATTTCGTCAAGCGTTACGGCGCCCCGGCGGACATTTACTCCAGCGAGATCAATGCATGGCTGTGGAAGGTCGCCATCGACCTGCTCAAGACCTGTCCTGAGATCGGCGTGATCTATGTGCACCCCACTGATTATCCCATGCATATGTGGGCGCCTGAGGAAGCGGGCTCTCTCCAGCATTTGGCGAAGGTGGATGCGCTCCTGGGCGAGGCGAAGGAAGCCGCTCCGGATGCGGCCTTTTTTATCACCGCCGACCACGGCATGAACTTCAAGAGGCGCTGCTGGGACCTGGGCCGGGCCTGTGCGGAGCAAGGCCTGCCGGTCCGTTTCGCCCTATCACCGGAGCGCGATTACTACATCAAGCATCACCGGAACTTCGCCGGCTCTGGATGGGTCTGGGTTAAGAGACCTGCCGACCTGGAGTCGGTAAGCCGGATTTGCCTCGGCCTGGAAGGAGTTGAGGAAGTCATCACCAGGGATGAGGCCGTATCCAGATTTCGCCTGCCCGGAGAGTATATCGGTGATCTCATGGTACTGGGTGACCGCGTCACGGTCTTCGGGGACCTTGAAACCCCGAGGGAGGAGTTGCCGGATACCTACCGTGCCCACGGTTCCTTGTACGAGTCGGATGTGCCGCTCATCATCCATAACTGGCACGAAGACCTCCCGGAACCGGGATATTTCCAGAACAACCTGCATCTCACAAGATTCCTCTTTCGTTGAGCCTGCCCAGTCAAGGTGAGATCTCGGCAGCATTCACCGATAACCTCTGTTACTCAATTAGATGCCCGACCGCAGGGGGCGATGGTTGTCGATGAGATTCCCATTCACATTGATCCTCCCGTGGAGATCAGCGTCCACTTGGCTTAGGAGTAAAGACCTCCTACCATTTTAATGAAGGACGCCATAAGGAAAAGATTTTTGAGGTTGCGATAGCTTGCCACTATCAACGATACAAAGAATTGCAGGTATGATGCTCATAGCCTCTATAGGAGCCGATCTGAAATAAAATTTGTAGGGTCGAAAATACCAAAGCCGTTTTCCAAGAACCCCTTTGTAACAAGCCTGGGCGCAATAAGAGGGAATGCGGAAGCTTTACGGGCGGGCCGCTGCGATCGCCGCTTCAACGGATGAAAAGACGGACCCCGAAAGCTGCAAGCGTTTGGCTGCTAAACTCAGCAAGGAGGCCCTGGCCGAAAACGCCGATTGGATCCTGCTGCATCGGGAAAGGCCCATCGACTTGCCCAACCGGTAAGAATAGCTATAAGGCGGTCAAGAACAAAAGAGGGGGGCAAGGATTGGGCGCGCGGCCTCTACTGATAAGCTACGCCAGGCAGCTGGCTAAGGGCTGCGAGGTTTGCGCACTCGGCGATTGGCCACAGTGGCCAGGTCAATTTATCTGACCCGACGCGCTATCCCACGCACTTACTACTTCTTAAAAAACTCTGGCGCCAATTCCCGCAACCTGGCCTGGATCTCCGCCTTGCTGCGGCCCATCTTCTCAAGCAACGCCAAATAATGGTTGACATAACCTTGCAAGTTTGGGTGCATGTGGCCGGTGGTCCTGTTGAACTGGAACAAAATGCCCAGCGACCGGCGCATGAGGGATTCGGCCTCTTCCAGACGGCCCATCGATGCCAGCAATATAGCCAAATTGTTGAGGCTGGTAGCGACGCTGGGGTGCTCCGGCCCCTGGTTTTTCTCAAAAATTTCCACCACTCGGCGCAAGAGGGGGACAGCCTTTTCAAAACGCCTCTGAGTACGATACAGTTCGGCCAAGTTGTGCAGGATCTTAGCTAGTTCAGTATGCTCCAGCCCCCCGACCTTCTCGAAGATATCCAGGGCATGTTTGTACAAGGGTTCGGCCTTGTCATTGCATCTTTGGGCCTTATACAGTTCGGCCAGGTTGTACAGGACCTTAGCTAGTTCGCAATCCTCCGGCCCCCCCACCTTTTCAAAGATCTCCAAGGCACGTTTATACAAGGGTTCGGCCTTGTCATAGTGTCTTTGATACTTATACAGGCTCGCCAGCTTGCCCAAGACAATGGCCAAATGGTTCGGTTCCCCCACCTTCTCTAAGATGTCCAGGGCGCGCTTGTACAAAGGTTCGCCTTTGTCATAGTGCCCCTGGTTTCCATACAGTTCTGCCAGGTTGTTCAGGACCATAGCTACGAGATGGTCCTGTTCCCCCACCTTTTCAGAGATTTCCAGGGCACGCTTATACAGGGGTTCAGCTTTGTCATTGCATTTTCGGGCTTTATACATGTGCGCCATGCTGTACAGAATTTTAGGTAGTTCGGAATGCTCCGGCTCCCCCACCTTCTCAAGGATGACCAAGGCGCGCTCATACAGAGGTTCAGCTTTGTCATAGCTTCCCAGGTCGCTATAAATGCTTGCCAAGTTGCTCAAGATAATGGCCACCTCAGGATGCTCCGCCCCCTTCACCACCTCAAATCTGTCCAGGGCACGCCTATACAAGGGCTCGGCTTTGTCATTGCATCCTTGGGCTCTATAGAGTTTCGCCAAGTTGTACAGGACCACCATAGATAGATTGGGATGCTCCAGCTCCCCCACCTCAAAAATACCCAGAGCGCGCTTATACAAGGGTTCGGCTTTCTCATATTGTCCCTGATTTCTATACAGTTCCGCCAGGTCGTTCAGGATCTTAGCTACTTCGAAATGTTCCGGTCCTCTCGCCTTCTCATAGATGTCCAGGGACCGCTTAAACAAGGGTTCGGCTCTGTCAAAATATCCTTGGCCATTATAAAATTCCGCCAATTTGTACAAGATATTACCTACATCGGGATGTTCAGGTCCCCTCGCCTTCTCATAGATGTTCAAGATGCGCTCATACAAGAGTTCGGCTTTGTCGTATTGTCCCTGGTCTCTATAGATTTCCGCCAAGTCGTATTGGATCCTTGCTGCATCGAGATGCTCCGGACCCTTCACCTTCTCATGGATTTCCAGAGCGCGCTTATACAAAGCTTCGGCTTTACCATACTTTTTCTGGTCTCTATAAATTCCCGCCAACTTGTACAGGGTCGTGGCAACATCGGAATTCTCCGGCCCTTCCACTTTCTCTCGGAGGGTCAAGGCGCGTTTAAACGAAATCTCGGCCTTAACAAAGTATTTTTGGGTTACATACAGGTCCGCAAGGTTGTTCAGGATAATGACCACGTCAAGGTGTTCCGACCATCCCATCTTTTCAAAGATGTCCAGAGAGCGCTTATATAAAAGTTCAGCTTTATAATATTGTCCCTGGTCGCTATGCAGGCCCGCCAGGCTCCTTAGGACATCGGCTACATCGCGGTGCGGCCCCCCCACTCTCTCATGGATGTCCAGGGCGCGATTAAGCAGGGGTTCGGCTTCGGCATAACATTTTTGGGCCCGATACAGTTGTGCCAAGTGATTCAGAATATGAGCTACACCGGGATGGTCCGGACCTCCCGTTTTCTCATAGATGTTTAGGGCACGCTTATACGAGGGTATGGCTTTGTCGTTGTATCCCTGTTCCCTATATTCCCTATACAGATCCGCCAGGTTGCTCAGGACCATGGCCACACGGGGATGCTCCGCCCCCACCACCTTCTCATAAATGTCCAAGGCACGTTTAAACAAGGGTTCAGCTTTGGCATAGAGTCCCTGATCTTTATACATTCCTGCCAAGTTGTTAAAGACCACGGCCACCTCGGAATGCTCCGGCCCCCACACCTTTTCATTAATATCCAAGGCACGTTTAAACAAGGGTTCGGCTTTGGCATACTGTCTCAGGTGAGTATACAGAGACGCCAGGTTATTCAGGACAGTGGCCACTTCGGGGTGGTTCGGCCCCAACACCTTCTCCCGGAGGTCCAAAGCTCGCAGTAACAGGGATTCAGCTTCCTTATAGCATCCCATGTCTAAATACAGAGACGCCAGGTTATTCAGGGCAGTGGAAACTTCGGGGTGATTCGGCCCCCCCAACTTTTCCCATATGTTTAGAGCTCGCTTAACCAAAGGCTCGGCCCGGGTCAACTCCGCCAGATGACCCCATAGTGTTCCCACCTGATTTAGTAGCCATGCAGCCTCAGCATGGTTCCGGTCAGCCCACAGACGGGCCAGGGCCTCCAAGGCCTCCACCTCCCAGCGTGCCTCCATCCAATAAGCGGGATTCTTAAGGACTGCGTCGCGTTGTCGGATGAAGTTTCTGACGGAGTTTTCGTGTACGGTCAGTTCTGCCCACGTCAGTTGGCGGCGCGTAATATCTTGCACGAGGCGGTGGACCCGCACCACCATCACCTGGCCGTTGGCATCCGTCACCCCGGTCTTTTGTAGCAGGCGCAGGCTGAAGAGGTGGCGAAGCAGATTTTTCCACGGGTCCGGTTCAGTGTCAGTGTCTCGGCCCATTTCCGGAAATTGTAGACTTCCCCACGAAGCAATCCACGATTGGATAGAACCAGCCCCCCATTTCCAGGTATTTTTCCGGTATTGCCCAGCTACCAGAGTGCGAAGCCAGGAGAGGGGTATCTGGTCTGCCGGGAGCAAGGCCGCATATTGCAGAGCTAATCGTTCCGGCGGCTCAAGAGAGTCTATGGTGGGCTGCAGCAGCTTGGTCAACAATTTTTCATGATGGAGATGCAGCGTTACTTTTTTCTCGCCTGCCAAGTCATCCATCGTGGGCAGAATTTGTGACCGAAGCCTTTTGAGAAAGCCAGGATAAGTCACATCCTCTTTTTTAATGGCCAAGTAAATAGCCACGGTCTCTACGGCCAGGGTGAAGCCCCCTAGGGCCTCGGCAATCTCCCGGGCCGCCTCGGCATCGGCCTGATCGGCGAAAGGGCGGTGTTTTTCCAGCAGCCGCACGGCATCGCTCCTAGTGAGTTCATCGATGGCGAGCCAGGCCGTAGTCTGATGTAAAGGCAGCTTGGTCCCATCTGAAGTGTCAACGGGGGGCTCGAGTCGGGTGGTGACCAGGAGGTGAACTCGGTCCTGGGCCAGGTTGAGAGAGTTGGTCTGATTGCTGGCAATGAGTTCCTCGTGGTCCACGTTATCAAGGACCAAAAGGACGCGCCCCCTTTCCTCTGTCCAGCGGTCGAGTCCGTCACGTAGGTGGTTGAAGCGCTTTATTGGGTTCGTGCTTTCCTCCTGGCTGAAATTTATGTCCAGAAAGGGTGCCAGGTCGCACAATACATCCTTGAGCTCTTTTCGGCCTTCAGCGCCCAGCTTATAACGACCGCCGGGATATTCGTGGGCAAAGGCATGCGCGTAAGTGAAGGCGAGTTCGCTTTTGCCTATGCCTCCCAGGCCATAGACCGCGGCCACCACGCCCACCCTGCCTGAAAAAAGCATATCAAAGAGCCGGTTCAACTCGCGCAACCGCCCCACGAAGCAAGGATTGTAGTCCGGCACTAATTTGTTGGGCGAGGCCGCCGCGCGCTCCACCCGTTCGGTCCGTTCACGAATCTGCTGCTCCAGCTCTGCCAGCTTGGCGCGGAGGCCTTCATTCCGCAAAGCATCCAAACCTTCGGAGACGAAGGGGCGGAGATCAACGTGCCATTGGCGACGCTTGAAATTTTCGACCCAATCAGCAATAGCCGCTTCTGGAGCATCCGGGAAGCCGGGCACCTCCACGAAATAGATAGGCGCAATGCCCTCGGAGAGGATGTGCTTGGAGATCTCATGCTCGATCCAGGCTTCCCATTCTTTACGACAATAGGCGCTGGCGAAATAGTTGGGAGAGAGAAAAACGAGGAGTATCTTGGATTCCCGCAGGTTGCGGAAGATATGCCTCTCCCAGTCGTCCATGGGATGGATCTCCTCGGTGTCTAAATAGACCTTGAGCTCCCGCCCTCCTGTGGCTCGGCGGTGCTCTGCCTTCAGAGCGTCCTTGAAGGCGGAGATCCAGCCGGGTTCCTCCGGATCTCCGGTCATGGGCGGCGGGGTGCGCTTATTGTCCTCGCGGGCATAGCTGATGAAAACGTCATAAAGCATGGGAGGAATATCCTTTCACGGCTGAGTGTCTTAAAAGATCCGGTCTTGCAGCATTTCCGAATGTTTGAAATGGCGCCGGATGACCTCATCGTTGCACCGTAGGCAGCGGGCGATCTCCGTGAGGCAGATCTCCATGGTCTTCTGCTCCCGCTGCGATTCTTCATTCACCCCCCAGCGCAGATCGACCGCCTGGAAAGACGCGCCTCGCAGTATTTCTTCAGGTCCGGAAAGACTCGCTCCTGAAGAACCCGCCGTTCCGCCCGCAGGTCGGTGAAGGTAGAGCTGACAAATACCCTGAAGGTTTTGGTTATCTGCGGCATAGGGTGTTATCCCTTATTTTCTATAATATTGAGGGCGGACGTAATGCTTATCTGCCTTGGGACGGTCTTTATATTGGATAATGTCGAAGTGCGTCCTTCTCTGTCTATTTCCATAGTGGCCGTAGCCGGGCCTTCAACGTCTGCTGCTTTGCCCGGATTTCATGAGTTTCCTCACTGTTTCATTCCAGCGGTTGCGGCGCAGCATCACGCCATTCGGGGAATTCCTCCAGTTTCTCAACGTTCGCCCGGTCGCTGAGCGCGGCGACGAGGGCGGTGAGAAGTGTGTGGTCGTCGCCATTCAACCTGGCTTTGAGGTGATGCAGGATGGGGACCATGTTCCATGCCATGTGGACACCTTCGATCTGGAGCGCAGTTTTGAGCATACCAATCACAATAACTGTGTGTTGATCTCCGGCCTCTTTCCGCTGACCTCTGTTTTTCACCATCCCCAACGCTAATTGAAACCAGAGGAGGCGGGCGACGAGATAGGGTTTGGCGTCGGCGCGAGCGGCCCAGGCTTGGGCGACCTGCTCGCGAGCTTCGTCGAAACGGCCGGTAATAAGGCAGAGGCGGGCAAGGTGATGCCGGGTGCTCGGTGGTTCGAAGCCAGACTGTAGCAGACGGTTCAGAAGCTCCTCCGCTTTGGCGTAGTCACCGAGCTTGAAGCAGTGAAGCGCGAGTTCGCGCAGGGTGAGCGGCGGTGTGTCGGACTTGGACGCCAGCAGTTCCACGTAGCGCAAGCGCAGGGGGCGAGCCTCGTCGGCACGATCAGTTTTCTCCAGCAATGCCGCGAGATCGGGTTCATGCTTGTAGAGAGTGTCCGGATGTTCCGACCCAAGCACCCGCCCACGTCCCTCCAGCGCCCGGCGGAAAAGAGGTTCTGCCTGCGAGTAGTCCCCCTTGTCGCTAAGCATTGTCGCCAGATTGTTTACGGAATTAAGGGTCTTGGGATGATCTTTTCCGAGCACCCGCTCACGTCCCCCTAGCGACCGCCGGTAAAGAGGTTCGGCCTGAGCATAATTGCCTTGCTGTCCTAGTAATGCGGCCAGATTGTTTACGGTATTGAGGGTATCGGGGTGATCTATTCCAAGCACCCGCTCATAGCCCTCCAGCGCACGACGTAAAGAGCGGCTCGGCGTATGCGTAAGTCCCCCTTGCTATGGAACAGTCGCGGCCAGGTTGCTCACGCTTGCAAAAGTATGGGGTGATATATCCCAAGCGCACGCTCACTTGCCTTCGAGCGCACGACGACAGAGCGGCTCGGCCTGAGAGTAATCGCCCTTGTCGCTCCAGCAATACGCGACAGATTGTGCACGCAGACCAGTGTGTTGGGATGTTCCGCACCCATAGCCTTCTCAGCCAGTTTCAGCGCCCGCCGACAATAGGGTTCAGCCTCCGCAAGCCGACCTTGTGCCGTGAGACAACTTCCAAGCTGATTGCATCGGGCAGCTAATGCGTGCTCGTCCACCGGAACCGCCTTTTCGTCGATCTCCAGGGCCCGCCGAAGATAACTCTCGGCCTCCTTAGCTCGGCCCAGGCTTCCAAGCGCCCAGCCCAGGTTGGACAGGGTGACGGCCAGACCGGTGGGGATGGTCTTGGGGTTGGCCTCTTGTTGGGCGAGACAGGTCCGGAGGATGGGTTCGGAATGGCGGCCGTGATCGTAGCCGGTCAACCATTGGCACAGGGAGCGGACAACAGTCGGGGCGTTGGAATCCTTACCTTCCAGCAGGGCTTGAGCGTAGGCGATGAGTGGCGGGATTTCCCATTGATGTTTATGCCAGGAATGTTCAAGATCATTGCAGCGGGTCTTGACCCGCTCGGCCAGTTGGTCGCGGAGCAGGCCAACACGCTCTAGGTTCCGTTCGCACATCAGTTCGCCTGCCAACCGGTGCATGCGAACCAAACGTGGTGCACGACTTTGAGGGTCGAGGTCGGCGATTTGCAGCAGGCGCATCCCCAACAGGCGGTTGACGAGGCTGAGCCAAGGGTCGTCATAGCCTGGCTCGGCGTCTTGGGCCAGTTCAGGGTGATTCTCAGCCGCCAGGCTGCGCAGCCACGGGAGCGGTATACTGTCGGGGGGCAGAAGCGCCGCGCAGGTGAGAACCAGGGATTCGGCTGGGGTGAGCAGATCGAGGGTCGGGGCCAGGGTGGCGCTCACCAGCTTCTGTACGTGGTGGACGGCACCCTTGGTCGCTTTGGCGATGCCTTCGAAGCCGGTGAAGCCTTCGTTCCGCAAGCGTTGCAGCAGCCCCGCGCAGGTAACCCGCCCCATGCACTCCCCCAGGTAAACCGCCACCACCTCCACGGCGAGAGTGAAACAGCCCAGCAGCTTCACAATTTCCCCGGCGGCGCCGCGCTCGGCGGAGTTGGGGAATCGGCCGCCGAACTGGTAACTCTCTATGAGGCGAAGCGCATCTTCCGGCGGTAGTTCATCCACTGTGAGCATGGGTCTGCCGGTCCGGATCATGGCCCAGTTCGTCCGGGCCGATACGGGTAGTAGCCAGCACATGCAGCCAGCGCTTGCCGGTGAGCAGGTCGGATTCCGGCGGCTGGAGCAGCCCGGAGTCATCCACGTTATCCAGCAGTAACAGGGTTCGGGGCGCGGGCGGGTTCTTCTCGCCGCTGTGCTCTTTGGCGCCGCTACGGGCGCGGGCCTCCAGTTCGGCCAGGATACGCTTGGCGGCGCGCCGGTCGTCGCGCTTTTCCTGCTCGTTGAATTCGATCCCCAGGTCAGCATCCAGCTTGCGCAGCACAGCAGCCAGGCTGGTTTCAGCGGCACAGCCCAGCAGCCAACGGCCACCGGGGTAGAAATCGGCATAGGCACAGGCATATTGGATGGCAAGAGCTGTCTTGCCGAGTCCTCCCATGCCCTGAATGGCGGTGAGCACGCCGAAGCGGCCCAGGCCGGCGGATTCGTGGAGGCGCTGCATCTCTAATTCGCGGCCGACGAAGCGGGGGTTGTGGGCCGGCAGGTTACCCGGCGCTGAGGCCAGGCGGCGCAGCTTGGACAGGCGCTCGTGCAGGGTGCGTTCCAGTTCCTCCAGCCTCGTGCGCACATCCATATGTTGAAGAGCCGCGGCGCCTTCGTCGTACCAGGGCCGCAGGTCGAAATGATGGCGCCGTCGCACCGCCGCCACCCAGGCCGATGCCCGCGCGTCGAACTCCGGGCTGTCCAGGCCCGGCACCGCGACGAAATATATCGGTGCCACCCCTTGCCCCTGGGCGGCGCGGGAGTGTTCATATTTCAGGTACTCGACGATTTCCCACTCGCAATAAGGGCTATCCAAATAGGCGGGGGAAAGCACCAGCAGCAGCAGGCTAGATTCCCGCAGCCCTCGCAGGATGCGGTGTCGCCAGTCTTCCATGCCATGGATTGCATCGAGGTCGAAGAAGCAGACCAGTTCTTCGCCGGCAAAGGCGTGGTAGTCGCCTTCGATCTGCTGCTTGAGTTCGGTGACGCGACCTTGCTCATTGTCGCGGCGGGAATAGGAGATGAAGAGATCGTGGGGCACGGTGGTCTCCCGGTTTAGATATGTTCGCTACTATTTCAATCGACTTATTTCAAACCCTACCGCCGCCAGCAGCTCCGGAATGGCCCGCACCGCCTGGCGGTCTTTCTCCCGTTCGTTTTCCGGCAGCTCTTCCCAAGGGACCAGGCAAGGGTGGGTCTTTTTAGCGTCGTCCCTGGGAGGAGGAGCATAGGTCCAACCGGCCGCTCTTTTATCTTTCATCCAACGATCGTGCTCCATTTGGGATAGGAAATCCAATTCCTCCGGAGAGAACTCGAATTTCACCGGCTCCCGGCCGGACACCGGGACCATTTCGCAGCCGATAGCCTTCAACTTCTCGGCGATCTGGCCCGCCTGCTGCCGGTTAGCTTCCTTTAGGTCTTCCCGGAGCTGCTCCCAGGGCTGCATGGCCGGGTCATCCGGAGGCATTGTGCCCTGCTGTTCCCGCAGATAGTTATCGTGGATGCCCCGGGCCAGCTGTTCTCTCAGAGTTTCAAATAGATTGACCATCAGCATGCGTTTCCTTTGTTGTTACTCTCCTAACCGATGAACCTCAAACTCTGCTTCGGCCATGTGGCGGGGAATATCCCTCACTGCCTGGCGATCCTTGTCTTTTTCAGATTCCCCCAGATCTTCCCAGAGTATCAGGGTGGGGTTGGTCTTTTTCTTTGGGTCGCGGGGACCCAAACTCCAGCCGGCCTTGAGCCTTTCCTTCACATAGCGGTCGTGCTCCATTTGGGCCAGTTCTTCCACTTCGTTTTCTGCAAACTTTATTACTACCGGCTCCTGGCCGATTACCGGGCGGAAGCCGTAGCCGATGGTCTTCAACTTCTCCGGCATCTGGTCCGCCTGCTGGCGGTTGGATTCCCGGAAATCTTCTATGAGATTTTCCCAAGGTTGCATGGCCACATCGTCGGGGGATCGCCCCTGCTCCAACTGAGTTGCCCGAAAGCTTTTATGAATTGCCTGGGCCAGCTTTTCCCGCCGGCTGCCCAGCAAGACCTCCCGATTCACCAGCTTGCAAAACTCTTCGGCTTCCACATGGAGGGCAAGCTGGGCCGCGGGAGGCAAGTCTGCCTGTTCAAAACTGCGCCGGCCCGCCAGCATGCTCATGTCCAGGATTGCCTCCAGAGAACGCACTCCATGCGTGAAGTGCGAAACTGACAGCAAGGCGTGCAACACTCCTGGTTGGATCTGTAATTGTCCGGTGCGGTCAAACAGATGCGGAGCTTTCCTCTGGAGCATATTCCGTAGAATCAAGGCCCGCCGGATTTTGTAAAGCCGATCCTTTTTATCCGTGGGGTTCACCCCCATGACATCCACAAAACCCCGCAGCCGGCTGACAAAGTCGGGCCCCTTGGCAGCCTCTGAACTTGCACTTCAACTCCTTGAGCTTTACTTCTTTCTCCGCGGCATCTAAATTCTCTTCTTCTTCCAGAACTTCCCGGCTAAAGCCCTGCAGGGAGGTGCTGGTGCCGCCGGCGAAGACAAAGATAGCCCGGCCGATGGGATGAGTGCTCTCCCCTTCCTTGAACCTGCCGTCTTGCATGGGTTCCAGGAAATACTTGAGCCAGCCCAAATCTTCCGTCTGATATTTGGCGTCAAACTCGTCAAAGAAGACCAGAGGCACCTTGCCCTTCAATACCACGTCACGGACCTGGTGCAGGGCTTTGATGAGGTCATCCGGGGAACTCCACTGGGAAAGATTTAGTTCCACCGATTCGATGCGGCCAGGGTGTATGCTGCGGGCCACCTGGGTGACGGCAAAAGACTTGCCCGCTCCCGGTGGTCCGAATACCGCCAGAGATAAGGGTCGTTTCTGTTGAGGCTGGTCAAGATACTCCCGTATCAGGTTCTGGATGCTGCGCAGACTTTCGATCTCACGGCGGTCCACGGTCTTCAAGTCTCCGAACCGGGCCGACGGCACCTTGTCAAGGTCTTTATCCTTCCCGGTGATAACGGTGTTGACCGCCACCTCCTCCAGGCGGGCCCGGGTCAGATCCGTCAGGATGGTCCAAAAGGCCGGGTCGGCACAATGCAGGACCTCCGAAGAAGGTATGTCGGACCTGGGCAATGAGTGGCTCAGATGGGGTTATCGGCTGAAATACACTCTTGACTCGGGTAATCCAGGGTGTCGGGGTCCGACCCGAACCCCAACTGCAGCAGGCGCCGGGCGCTCATGAGGCCGTCGTGCACCCCGGGACCCACCCCCTCCAGACCTTTATGTTTGACCACCTGGGAGGCGAGGGCCGCCACAAAGGCCATGCTCATTCCGGTCATGCCCCCCTGGTGTTCATCCCTGAAGCCACCCTCCAACCGTATCGGATCGTAATATAGAGTAGCCTCCGGCTGACCCCCTTGAGAGCGGTAATGGACGGCGCCGTCCAACCCGAAGCGCACGATGAGGTGATGGCAGGCCGCCAGGGGGATAAGTTTGCGGTTGGCCATCATCTGCCAGAAAAAGTCCGTGGCCGTGCGTCCCAGGAAAGACGGCGGGGAATATTAACTTCCTGCGTCCGCAGATCGTCGGCGCTGACCACCACCACCAGGTTGTCCGCATGGACGGAGGTGAGATGACGCCATAGTTCTCCCTCCATCAGGGGGCGGCTCATTTTCAGAATCACCAGGGGGGTTCTGTCTGGAGCCGTAATGGCCAGCGGCCACCACTTCCCTTCGTCCCGGAAACCGTTGCCCGCATCGTCCAGCACCACCAGCCCGGCGCCGGCCTCATCCGACTCCACGGCAGGCCGCTTGGCGGCCCCGCCGGTTGGGGGTCCGGCATATCCCAGGTTCTCGTTTACCCGGTAGGTCAGCGCCTCTCCGCTTTTCGTATCCGCCACTAAATGGTACTTCTCCAGCAAGACCATGGAGTGCAGGACTTCCTGGGGCCCGATATTCTCAATACCGGGAGGCAACTCCGGCGCCGCCACCTCGACCTCGCGACCGGTGGCTTCGCGGATCAGGTTCGCCAGCAGCAGGGCGCCACCGGGCCGGGCCGCCATACGGGTGCCGCAGAAGAGTTGCCAGTTCAGATGCGGCTTGCCTTTCTGATCCTTCGGGTCTTCCGGCTTCACCCGCCACATCAGCCAGTCAATGGTCACATCCCCCGCCACCACGATTTTTTCAACTTTGCTGCCCATGGCCTC
Source organism: uncultured delta proteobacterium (assembly GCA_963797235.1). Taxonomy (GTDB): domain Bacteria; phylum Desulfobacterota; class Desulfobaccia; order Desulfobaccales; family 0-14-0-80-60-11; genus JAPLJC01. The sequence goes on along the minus strand of CAWCOX010000004.1, from coordinate 549,102 downwards.
TCCTTTAACTCTTTGACTTCGCAGAACCCGCCAATACAGTGAGGTCATCAAAAATAAGTTTATAACAATGCCTTCAGGACGAATGTCTCCTCAATTATAATAGGAAGCCCCCATCGGAGCTGGGGCTCGGCTATGACCCTGGCCTGGCCGCCTTGGCGGTAGTGGCTATGATCGATTTAAATTGAGAAGGGCCGCCTCGAGTGAATCAGCCTTTTCCCCGCTTCTGCCATAATTTTGTGAACCTTCGCCTCTCGACGAAATAGGCTTGGGCGCCCCGGTGCCCTTGCACGGCCTGGAGTGTTCGTACTTGAGAAACTCGACAATCTCCCATCCGCAATACGCGCTTTCCAATAGGCCTGGTCAGGACGAGCAGGAGCAGTTTTGATTCCCGCAGCGCTCCCAGAATCCGGTTGCGCCAGTCGTCCATGGCGTTGATTGCGGTGAGATCGAAGAAACAGTGCAAATCCTCGCCGGTGAGGATGCGGTAGTCGACATCTATCTGCGTCTTTAGTTCGCTGATGTGGCCGGTCTGGTTGTCCCGACGTGAATAGCTGATGAAGAGATCATAGGGCATCGTGTTATTCTCCAGTGGAATTTATTCGCACCTCGCAACTCTGCGCTACCTTCTGTTGAATTGTTACTAAACCCACAGAGCATCTAGGGGTACGCAAGGCTGGTTTCTCCACAAGTCGAAATCGTCCAAAGTTGAGATCTGGGTGCAGTCATTCAGAGCACGGATAAGAGCAGCGAGGAAGTCTGTTATTTCCGGGGCCAGCTTCGCGCGAAGGTTTGCGAGGAAATCGTCGATGTTCCACACTTGAGCGACATTTGCCTTGGCTTCCAGTAAATCTCCGGAGAGCAACGCATTCAACTGACCGATGAAGCATCCAGCGGGTCGGGATTCGAAAAAAGCGATAGCCAGGCGAACGAATAGTACACGGGCGCTTGTGATATCATGGTTTCCCTGTTTGATCTGCCAGGCGCGGGCCAGCAGCGGCTTCGCCTCGTCTAATTTGCCTTGCATGATGAGGACGGTGCACAGGTTGTTCAGCCGGTGCGGGATTATGGGATGAGTTTCGCCGCGAGCCTTCTCGTCAATTGCCAGAGCGCGACGAAGCAACGACTCTGCTTTCTCCAATCGGCGCAGCTTGCGGAATTGTAGTGCAAGATTGTTCATGTTGACAGCCAACTCTGGGGCTTTAGTGGGTTCTGGTGAACGCTCGTGGGCCTCAATCACGCGCAAATGTAAGGTCGCGCTCTCCTCATTCCGTCCCACTGAATCAAGTAAACCTGCATAGTTACTGAGCGCACGTAGCGTGTCGGGATGGTCGCATCCCAGTTTACACTCGTATCCATTTATCGCTTCCAAGAACAGTTGCTCAGCCTCTGTCGTTCTTCCATCACGCTCCAAATAGCAGGCTAGATCTTGCTTAGCGATGAGTATATAAGGGTGATCAACGGGCACAATTCGTCGGTAACTGTCGATAACCCGATCCATCATCCGAATGGCTTCTTTGTCATCACCTTTTCCGCAAACCATCATTGCCAGGTTATGCAAAATTATGATGGTTTCAATGTGCTCCGGCCCTAATACCCGCTCGCTGGTCTCCAGCGCCCGCCGATATAACGGTTCCGCGCCCACATAATCCCCTTTCCTGTTGAGCAAAAACGCCATGTTGTTCAAGCTCGTCAGCGTGTCAGGATGTTGCGGTCCCAAGACCCGCTCGCTACTTTCCAGAGCGCGTCGACGCAATGGTTCCGCACCCGTGTAGTCACCTTTTTCCAGCAGCAAATAGGCCAAGCAACTCACGCTCACTAGGGTACGATGGATGCTCCGGTCCAAGGACCAGCTCGTTGGCCTCCAGCGCACGCCGAAAGAGGGGCTCGGCCTGGGCGTAGTCACCCTTTTTATTCAGCAATACCGCCAGGTTGTTCAAGCTGGTGAGCGTGTCGGGATGCTCCGGCCCCAGCACTCGCTCGCTGCGCTCCAGGGCGCAACGGAGCAGAGGTTCGGCCTCAGAATAGGAACCGTTGTCCAAAAGGAAGGTGCCAAGTTGGAAGGGCAATAGTGATCTTCCGCAAGTGCGGGATCAGCGTGCAGCCAGCGCTCAAAAGCCCGGGCATATCTTTCGCCCAAATCAGCCCCTCGAGATCGAAGTGGCAGCCAGTATCCCGTCAGCTCCCACTTGGTGCGATCGTTGCAGAGGGCAAGAAAAAGCTCGCGGTCAGTTAGGCAGGTTTCGAGCCGCTTCCAGGCCCCGGCGGCGTGGAGATGCCAAGGCCATTCCGCGGCTTTGCGCGGGGTCATGCTGCGCTGACGATCGAAATAGTCTGCCAAGGCGAGATGGGCATCAGTCTGGGCGTCCTTGGAGGAGAGAAACTCGGTTTGCACCGCCTGCCGCAGGAAGTCGTGGCCGAAGGCGTAAAGCCCGGCGCGCTGGACCAGGTGTGGCTCCATAGCAAAAAATAGTGGGGCCCAATCCTGCCGGGGCAGCGACGTTCTGTCGTCCCGAGCAATTCCAACCACTCGGTCTCGGCCAAACCCTGCCGGGCGGACCAGAGCAGACGGAGCGTACGGCGTACCAGGTCCCGGCTACCATCAAAATTCTCCTGCCAGCGCCGCAGCACCCGACGGAACAACTCCTCGGGGGAGGTGGCCTCCAGGTAATGGGCTACCCGGACCGGCAGTTGCTCGAAGCTGCCTAATTGGCGTAACTCCTCCAATACCGTGCGCAGGAAGAGGGGATTGGCAGAGCCGGGCGCCGCGGCCACTTGCCGGCTCAGGTCAGAGCGCAGGCTTTTAACATAGAGGCTGAGAAAGGTGGTAATCATCCGCTCCCGCTCGGCTACATCAGCCGGCGGCAACCGATGCTCAGCCCAGCCAAGCTGGCGCAAAGTGTCCAGAGCCGGACCAGGTAGCGTCGAGGCGAGCACGCGTACATGCGGCGGAAAATACCGCGGCAGCCAACCGAGCCGACGGTCGGGTTCGGTACCCTCGATCTGGTTCAAGGCATCCAGCACCAGGACGATCCGGCCTCGGCCTACGATCTGGGCTATCCAGAGCGGCAGCGCCTCCCGCAGCTTGTCGGGCTCGAATGGGGATCTCATCCGTAATTTCGTGACGTCGCTTCAGCTCTCCCAGGAGGCGGCGCAGAAAGCCGTCCACGGAAGCGCTCTCCGGCGTGGACGCCAAAGTAATGCGGAAAAACAAAGTGATCAGGATGGCTCTGCCGCCATTGCCGCACCCAGGACGCCAGCAGAGCGGTCTTGCCGCCGCCACTCTCCCCCGTGAGTACCAGCCCCTGACCAGTAGAATCTGCGATGACAAAGTCATCCAGGACGGCGGTATGCGTCGGCCGCTCCACATAGGCCAAAAGCTTTCTACCGGCGTAGGCTCTCGTGACCCAGGGCCTCCTGGTCCAGAGGATCGGGCACCTCCTCCTTGGGGTAGAGTAGCATCGATCAGCTTGATGAACTGCTCACGCACCGCCGCAGCGAGGGCCTCGGGGTTGGCGTAGTTTTCCAAGACGGGCAGGCCACTCCGGCGGATGCGGTCCTTGAGATCCTTCAGTTTCTCCTGGCTCTCCGGGTCCTCCGTGGCGAAGTCGGCCCGATCTTTCTCCGGAACCGACGCCAGGTAAGCGGGATCGCGGAAGTAGAAAAAAGGCATGGCTCGCAATAGCTGGATTGCGCAGCACGCCGTGGAGAATCTCCAGTTCGGTGACCGAGGTGCGGCCACCTACGTGCTCCTTGAGCCAGGGTTCTCTTTCTATCACCTTCAGAGGCAAACCATCGGGAATCCAGCCGTAGCGCTCGCCGAGCAGGCCGATGAAGTAAGGCCGGCTGCGCTGTATTTCTTCGAGGCAGATGGGCAGTACCTTGCCCTCGGCAGCCTGCTCCTCGGTGATGCCCCAGCGGAGGTCTACCTCGGTAAAGGTGACGAAGCGTTCGGCGCAGAGGCGCCTCAGCTCGGGAAACACCTGCTTCACCAGCAGCTCACGCTCACGATTCATATCGCGAAATGTGGAGGAGATGAAGACGCGGATGACACGGTCTTTCCCGATCAGCCCGTCGGTGGTGTCTGCTGGGGGGGGCGCCAGGGGCGGGGAGCAAGGTGACTGGGTAGGGTCATCAGGATTGCATGATGTTGGAGAAGGTGTGCTTGCTTTGTTGTCACCGCTGTGACCGAAGATACGCTTCCAGAAGCTCATATGTTCCTCTTATCGCTCGTCGGTAAGGCTCAATGACCTCACCGCATACTTGGCCCTACAGCGTAGGTTCGCTTCGCTCCAGATCACACCCCCGGACTCGCATAGCTTACGCAGCTGGGGAAGATGATCTTGATGAGCTCGTCTCGTTCTTTTTGCATATCCCTGAAGGTGGATGAGACAAAGACCCGGATGGCTCGCGGTCCGCTGGTTTCTACAGGTGGTTGAGGTTCATCCATGATACGGACTCCAATTTGGGAAAGGGTACTCTATAGTGATTCAGAGAAATATGCGACAGGAGCCTGATTCATAATAGGCTGGGGATCGCGCTTTAACATACCGCTGCAACTTTTGCATAATTTTAGGCTCAAAAATAGAAAAAGTGCAAAGCTTTGAAAAAATAATCTTCCTAATCTTCATGGAGAAGATTCACTGAAGCTTAATCAAGTCCAGTCACCCCGCCGTCAAGAACTTTTCCTTATAGGCCCGTTTCAGGAAAAAATTTGAGGGCTGGAAATTGAAAATCCCTGCTTAGGCCCCAGGATGATAGTGGGTCCCAGCTTAGGGTCCCCTTTCGCGTTTCGAGCTTATATATACCTACTTAGGTTGGCGGTGACAATCACCGGTAAGCCAACAACCATGCGGCTTTCATTGTCACCAAACTACTGGTGACACAGCAGGTGACAGCACCTGTAGAAATTATCCGTAAGCTCAAACCAAAGTCCCCATTTGGGGGCTCAACCACCAGATAAAAGGAGTTTTTGTAATGGAAGGATGTAATGGATCACTCGATCACTGCATGCCCCCCGGGGAAGAGTACAGCTTCCTTACCCAGGAAGCTGCCGAGGATGTTTTGAGCACCGGCAGTTTAAGGTTGGATATTGCCACCGGCATCGGTGGCATTCCACGTGGGCGGATAACCGATCTATCCGGACCTCAATCTGCAGGGATGCAGACATTTGCCTTGCTCACTGCGGCCAATGCTCAAAGGCAAGGGCTTAGGGTGCAGTGGGTAGATCTGAAGGATTACTTCGACCTGTCCTTGGACCTAGATTATGCCAGACAGCAAGGCGTTGATAATGAGAGCCTCGTTGTGACCGAGCCAACTGGTGGAAATCAGGCAATGGAGGCCTTGATAGAGGCCTCAGGGACAGGAGATTTTGGTCTGGTGATCTTGAACTCTGCCGATCTCATGTACCCTATTTGGTTTTTAGGCGAGGGCGTTGCCCACGGGATGGGCGTAAGATTCAACAATCCTGGCAACGTGCAAAGGTTATTGAATCAGGGGTTGGAAAAGCTGGCCCCGGTAGCAAAGAAAACTAACACCACGATAGTCTTCATCAACCGGATCAAGACACATGTTCCTGCCGTTATTGACCTGGGCATGAGTGCAATGACTGTCATTAGGCAATATGTCGGTTTGAGTATCGAACTATCGCTTGACCACATCGAGCCCATCAAAGGTGAGCTTCGGTCCATAACTACGAAGACACTGGTGGTCCATAATGATATGGGACCGTCAGGCGGAAAAGCATATGTAACTCTTACAGATGGTCTCATTGATCATGTGGGAGATCTTTTGGTACTGGGGCAATATCACGAGATCATCCGAAAACTCCCCTGTGGGACATGGTCATATCGCAATACGGAAATCGGTATGGATCTTGAGATCGAGGGTTGGGTGAAGGAAAATCGTGACGTCGCAATTCAGATCAGGCAAGAGATCCTATCGAAGGGTTTAAATCAGCCTGAGCGGGGCTTTGACCAGTTGAGTTTTCTAAACTCAATGTAAATTACAAAACGTTAAAGTCTTGGTTTCCAATCACTGAACTGAATCACCACATCGTTATCATCCTGGCAACAGGTTGCAGCAAGGTCAATGTGGAAAGGGACGTCCAGGCCAAGGCTGGGCAAGACCTTTCATAACAGATTGAGAGAAGTTGCATCTTTGACTCAATCTGCCATTCGGGCCTGTTGCCACGGATGATGTGGTTAAGTAACTTAGAAAACAAGGAAATTCCCGAAGTTTGAGTCTAAAAATTGCACCCCAGGATAACACCTTGACATTGACTGTAAGCCCAAATATAAATCTCTGCATGAAAGGCACGATCAGGACCTTCGACAAGTGTCCCAGGTGCGGGGGTAAATTCAAAGATGGGGTCAAGGGACTGCGGTGCGCCCCCTGTAAGACTACTCCCAGCCGCTACTACATTGATTTTCCTTGGAAAGGAGAGCGATTACGGCTTTTTTGCGACAGAGACGACCATCCTTTTTCCTCTTATGAGGCCGCACACCGGTATCTCACGGTAATGCGGGCCAAGGTCGACGAGAAGGACTTCGACCCTCGGGAATATATCAAGATAGAGGTCAAGAAACTCTATTTCGAGAACTACGCCGCCGCCTGGCTGGAGCGTCGAGAACGGCAGGTTTTGCAGAATCAGTTGTCTCGGGGCTACCTGCGTTCCGCTATGATCTATCTGAACCGCTATGTAACCCCTTATTTTAAAGGGCAAAACATCCGGGATATCCAGGAGGGAGACCTGGAGGATTTCCGCGACCAATTGCCACTGCACTTGAAACCCAAGACTGTTTATAATATCATAGGTATTTTGAGCAAGATCTTTAATGACGCCAGGCGACGCCGGGATATCCACCGACTGCCAGAGTTCCCTCGGATCGAGGTGGCTGACCCTGAGACCTGCTGGATCGGCAAACAGGAGCAGCGCCGGGTTCTGGACCAGGTGAAGGATCCGTTGAAAAGAGCGCTCTATCTTTTGATGATGGAAACTGGGGTCCGCCCCGGGGAGGCCCGGGCCCTGAAATGGAGCCGGGTGCAGTTCGGCGCCGACATCATTGTCATCGCGGCTGCCATGGACGAAGATGTTTACAAGGAGCGTACCCAAGAGAAAGACGTCCGCTTCCTGCCCATGGAGCCCCAGGTGAAGCATATGGGCATAACGCAAGGTGGATGAACGCGTCTTGTGCCCTAGCAACAAGTTAAGTAGGGGTAACGTGGGTTCGAATCCCACCCCCTCCGCCATAAATACAGCAGTCAGTAGCCAGTTTTTGTAGGGTGCGTCCTACGCACCAAATTCACAGGCTGGAAAGCCTGCGCTACCAAGTTATCCCATACGGAGAGATGCCCGAGAGGCTGAAGGGGCACGATTGGAAATCGTGTGAGCGCCTAATAAGTGCTCCGAGGGTTCGAATCCCTCTCTCTCCGCCATTTTTATTACTCCATAGCCAGTTGCCCAATGAAATCAGATGGCGTCAATCGAAAACTGCTGACCGTAGAATTTATCGCCCTGTTTGCGGTTTTCGCCCTGGTCCTGTTTCTCTCGGCCGGCACCGTTTTTTGGTTGGCGGGGTGGGTCTTTCTGCTGCTGTTCTTTGCGGCCGATGCCGCCTTGGCCGTCTGGCTGCTCCGGCACGACCCCGGATTGCTTAAGGAGCGCATGAGCGGCTTCGGCAAACCCGGTGAACCGACCTGGGATAAGGTCTTTTTCGTGGTTCTGCAAATCTTTTTTGTTGCCTGGTTTGTCTTGATGCCGCTCGACGCCGTCCGCTTCCGCTGGTCCCAGGTGCCGGCCTGGCTCCAGGTAGTGGGAGCAATGCTGCTGGTGGTTTCGTTCTACCTCTTTTTTCTGACGTTTCGGGAAAACCCCTACGCCTCACCGGCCGTCCGCGTCCAAACCGAACGCGGGCAAACGGTGATCACCACCGGACCGTATCGCTATGTGCGCCATCCACTGTATGCCGCGGTCATCCCCTTCGGGATCGGCATCCCCCTCCTGCTGGGGTCCTGGTATGGCTTGCTCATGGCGCTGATCTTCATCGTCGCGCTAGCCTTGCGGGCGGTGCAGGAGGAGCGCGTGCTGCAAGCCGAGCTGCCCGGCTACGCCGAATATCTGGCCCAGGTAAAATATCGCTTCATCCCGCATGTCTGGTAGCCGCGACCATACTGCTCCAGAGAACACCGCCACTTGCACTCGCTGCCAGCCATACCTACTTTTTCTCTAATCTCAAGAAAGAGGAGGAATGGCTATGTTCAACCCGGTGCACTTTGAAATTCCTGTGGATGATGTCGAGAGAGCCAAAAAATTCTACGGTGAGCTTTTTGGCTGGAAGATTGAGCAATTCACCGGTCCCACTCCCATGCCCTACTGGGGAATTACGACCAGCGCTGAACCAGGCGAGATGGGCTCGCTGGGCGGTGGGATGATGCAGCGGCAAATGCCCGAGCAACGCATCACCATTTATATCGATGTCCCTTCCGTAGATGAATATGCCGACAGGGTGAAGAAACTGGGCGGCCAGGTAGTTTTTCCGAAAGCCGCGGTGCCCGGCATGGGATATTTTGCGGTATGTGTGGATCAGGAGAAGAACGGTTTCGGCCTTTGGGAGACTAATCCCAACGCCAAGTGAACTCGGTTTTCGGTTTCTGTTTCGGTTTTCGGCCAGTGATGCTACTCGGAAACCCCTTCCGGTTGAAAAAACCCGCTCTTGACACAATTCCGAAAAAAATGGAAAGTGGTCCTAAAGGCTTTTTAACCGAAAACTGAAAACCGAGAACCGGAAACCGTCCTCTATGGCATACCAGGTATTGGCCCGGAAGTGGCGTCCCCAGACGTTTGAGGAGGTGGTGGGCCAGGAGCCCATCACCCGCACCCTGCAAAACGCCCTGGCTCAGGGCCGGGTGGCCCACGCCTTTCTGTTCAGCGGCCCCCGCGGGGTGGGCAAGACCTCGGTGGCCCGCATCCTGGCCAAGGCCCTGAACTGTGTGGCCGGCCCCACCCCGCACCCCGATAACACCTGTGCGGTCTGCCGGGAGATCACCAACGGCTCTTCGATGGACGTCCTGGAAATCGACGGCGCCTCCAACAATGGGGTTGATGAGGTCCGCGATCTACGGGAAAAGATCAAGTACCTGCCGGCGCAAGGCAAGTACCGGGTCTACATCATCGACGAAGTCCACATGCTCAGCAATTCGGCCTTCAACGCCCTGCTAAAGACCCTGGAGGAGCCCCCGGCCCACGCGATCTTTATCCTGGCCACCACCGATCCCCACAAGGTGCCGCTGACCATCCTCTCCCGCTGCCAGCGCTATGACTTCCGCCGGATCCCCACCGGGTTGATTCAGGAATATCTGGGGAAGCTGGCCGCCCAGGAAGGCTGGCACATCGACCCCGAAGGCCTGGCCCTGGTGGCCCGGGCCGCGGAGGGGGGCCTGAGGGACGCCCAGGGTTTCCTGGACCAGGTGGTGACCTTCGGCGGCGAAGGCGTCACCGCGGCCGAAATCGCCCGCATCCTGGGGGTGACGGACCGGAGAGCGCTTTTGAGCGCCCTGACGGCCATCCTCGACCGCAACGGCTCGCAGTTGCTCAGTCTGATCGACGAGCTTTACAACCAGGGCCACGACCTGCGGCGCTTTTATCAGGATTTGGTGCTCTACGCCCGGCATCTGCTGCTGGCGGGATTGCCCCACGAGTCCCGGCAGCTGGCGGCGGTGGCCGATGGTGAATGGGAAGAGCTCACCGCCCTGGCCCGGCGGGTTCCTGAGGTCCATCTGCACAACCTGCTCACCGTGCTGCTGCAGGGGGAAGAAGAGCTCAGAAGGGCGGGGCAGCCCCGGCTGGCCCTGGAAGTGCTGCTCCTGAAGCTGATTCATCTGGAGCCGATTCAGCCGCTCAACACCTGGCTGGCCAAACTGGAGTCGCTGGAACGGCGCCTGGAAGGCCGGGGCGGCGTGGCTGCCCAACCCGCCAACCGGATGGCGGTGACCTCACCCGCCGCACCGGTTCCCGTGGCCGCTGCCCCGCCAGCAAACCGGGTTGAGGAGGCCAGCCCGCCGGAACCGGACTTGGTGGCGCCGGCGTCTGTGGGGCAGGCGTCTCGCCTGCCGGCCGGCGGGACGCCCGCTCTACCTGCGGAGACGCTACCCCCGGCAATGCCGGCGGACGCCCCTCTGCCGGAGAAGTGGCGGGCCTTTGTGCAATACGTCCATGACCAGGAAGGCGGGCCCCTGTACGGCAAGCTCTCCCAATGCCAATTACTGGGCCAGGAGGACCACCACCTGCAGGTGGCCGCGGGCGGTGGTTGGATCGCCGTAAGTAAGGCCCATGAAGCCCGCATGCAGGAGCTGGCCCGGGCCTTTTTCGGAGAGCAATACGACCTGGAGATCAAGGCCGCCGAAGCTAAACCCCCGCCCAAAAAGGCGGCCAAAAAATCCTTTCAGATGACGGAACTCAAACAGCAGGCCCTGGAGGTCTTCGGGGGCGCCTTTGTCTCCCCGGGGAAGGAGGATACCTGAGTGAAAAATATGATGGGCATGATGAAGCAGGCTCAGAAGCTGCAAGCCAAGATGGTGGAGATGCAGGCGGAGCTGGGTAACCGCACCGTCAGCGCCCAGGCCGGCGGCGGCATGGTCGAGGCCGTGGTCAACGGCCGCCAGGAATTGGTGAGCCTGCGCATCGATAAGGAAGTGGTGAGCCCTGACGACGTGGAGATGCTCCAGGACCTGATTTTCGCCGCGGTGAACGAGGCCCTGAACCGCTCCCGGGAAATGATGGCCCAGGAGATGAGCAAGCTCACCGGCGGCATGCAGATACCGGGATTGTTTTAGCGTAGCGGGCGGACCTAAATGTAGTCCGCCCTCTTAGAGGGCGCACGGCAGCAAAGTGCGCCCCTGACGTATAAGGATTTCCAATGTCAGGAAACGCCTATCCCGCGGCTTTGCGGCGGGTGATCATCGATATCGGCAGGTGGCCCGGGGTGGGAGAGAAGACCGCGGCCCGCATGGCCATGCACCTGCTCCGGGCCCCCCGGGAGGAGGTCCTGGAACTGGCCCAGGCCCTGCTGGAGTTGAAAGAGAAGATTCAACTCTGCCGGCAGTGCTACGCCTTTGCCGACCAGGAACTCTGCCCCATCTGCGCCGACCCGGGCCGCCTGCCGGGGCAACTGCTGGTAGTGGCCGAACCCGGCGACCTCCTGGCCCTCGAAAAGGTGGGCTGGTACAAGGGCCGCTATCACGTCCTGGGCGGCCTCATCGCCCCCCTGGAAGGGGTGGGTCCGGATGACCTGCGGGTGCGGGAATTGGTCAACCGCATCAAGGCTGAGGGTGTCCGGGAAGTGATCCTGGCCCTCAACCCCAGCCTGGAAGGCGAGACCACCACCAGCTATCTGGCCATGGAACTGAAGCCCCTGGGCCTCAGGGTGACCCGCATCGCCTACGGCCTGCCCATGGGCGGCGAGATCAAGTACGCCGACCAGCAGACCTTGAAGGAGTCGCTGAGCCATCGGGTGGAGACGTGAGCAGTGATCAGTAGCCAGTGGTCAGTGGCCAGTAGAAAAAAAATCCAAAAATTATGAAACAGGGCTATCTCGAAATCTATGGTTAAGATTTCCGTTCCCAAAGAAAAGATCGCCGAGTTTTGCCGTAAACACCATATCAAAAAATTGGCGATCTTCGGGTCTGCCCTGCGTCCTGATTTTCGGGACGATAGCGACATAGATGTTTTGGTGGAATTTGATCCAGACCACATTCCCGGACTTGCATTCTTTTCCATGCAGGATGAACTATCCGAAATGCTAGGTCGTAAGGTTGATTTAAATACTCCCAATTTTTTGAGCAAGTATTTTCGCGATAAAGTCATTCAAGAGGCAGAAGTTCAATATGTCGCCTGAAGACTTGACCAGAATGCGACATATGCTGGAAAGCGCCAGAGAGGCAATGGTTTGATAAAGGATAAATCCAGACGAAAACTTGGATGCCGAACGCATACTGAGCCTTGCCTTGATACGCCTTCTGGAAATTTTAGGTGAAGCAGCCAATCGAGTCAGCATAAATACCCATCTCGAATTTCCCGATATTCACTTGGGCGCAAATCGTCAGTTTACGGAATCGGCTCATTCACGGATATGATGCAGTGGATATGGACGTTCTCTGGGAGAATTCTGACGATGATCTGCCGCCTCTGGTTGCCCGCCTCGGAAAGAATTGGAATTACAAGGCCAATGAGATTTCCACAAGAATAGGCCGCACTGACCACTGACTACTGACTACTGGCTACTGGCAACTATCCCATGTTCGATCGCCGCTTAGTCCAAAATTTCGACTACCTGCTCCTGGCGCTGGTGCTGCTCATCGCGGGCATGGGTATTGTCAACCTGTATAGCGCCGGGTTCAACCGGGGCGAGGGCACGCCGCTCTATGTCAAGCAGATGTATTGGCTGGCGGTGGGTGTGGGCCTGATGCTCCTGACCCTGTTTTACGACTACCGGCACCTGGAGAAGCTCGGGTATCCTATTTATATTTTGAGCCTCCTGCTGCTGGTGGCGGTGATGGTGGCCGGGAAGACGGTTTACGGCGGCCGGCGCTGGCTGCTCCTGGGCCCCATTTCCTTCCAGCCGTCGGAGGTGGCCAAGATCGGCGTTATCCTGGCGCTGGCCACTTACTTCAACCGCCGGCCCCGCCTGGAATCCATGGGCCTCAAGGAACTGGTGTTCCCCGGGCTGCTGGTGCTGTTGCCGGTGGCCCTGATCATCAGGCAGCCGGACCTGGGTTCGGGCATCCTGCTGGCCCTGGTGGCGGGCAGTATGATCCTGTTTGCCGGGGTCCGCTGGCGTACCCTGGTCAGCTGTGTTTTGACCCTGGGGCTCTGTTCGCCGTTAATCTGGCATTTCCTCAAAGACTATCAGCGGCTGCGGGTGCTCACCTTTCTCAACCCGGAAAGAGACCCCTTGGGCGCGGGCTACCATATTCTCCAGTCCATGATCGCCGTGGGCTCCGGGCAGTTCTGGGGCAAGGGTTTTTTGCAGGGGACCCAGAGCCAGCTCTATTTCTTGCCGGAGCAGCACACCGACTTCGTCTTTTCGGTCTTCGCCGAAGAGTGGGGCTTCATTGGGTCGGCCCTGCTGCTGCTGTTATTCACCGGCCTGGCCTTATGGGGCCTGCAGGTGGCCCGGGACTGCAAGGAGCGCTTCGGCCACTTCCTGGCCCTGGGGGTGACGGCCCTGATCTTCTGGCAGATCTTTATTAACCTGTGCATGGTCACCGGTTTCCTGCCGGTGGTGGGCATTCCCCTGCCGCTGTTCAGTTACGGCGGCTCCTCCCTGATTACCACCCTTCTGGGAGTTGGATTCCTCCTCAATATCCGCATGCGGCGTTATCTCTTCGCGGGGTAAGAGCCTGATTGATTATTCACAATTGACGAACCAGGGAGTCCCAATGAAAAAACATCGCTTTACCGTGTTGATTGAACGGGATGAAGACGGTTATCTGGTGGCCACTGTTCCGGCCCTCAAAAGCTGTTATACCCAGGCCCAGACGATGGAAGAATTGCTTCCACGGGTCAAGGAGGTCATAGAACTGTGCCTGCAGGAAGAAGAACCGGTGCCCATGAGTTTTGAAGCGGTGCAACAGATTGAGATTACCGCATGAGACGCCTGCCGAGCATCAGTTCCGCTTTGATGATAAAATTTTTAAACGAAATGGGGTTTAGCAAAAGCAGACAACATGGCAGCCACATATTTTTCCGCCACTCTGACGGCCGCACTGCCACCGTGCCTTTCCATAAGGGAGAAGATTTAGGCCGGGGACTTATCAATAAAATCCTTCACGATGCAGATGTCTCCCGGGATTTTTTCCTGGCCTGGTTGGAAAAACCTAAGAGCTGAAATCCGGTACTTGGGCATTCCCCTGCCGCTATTCGGTTACGGCGGCTCCTCCCTGATTACCACCCTTCTGGGAGTTGGATTCCTCCTCAATATCCGCATGCGGCGTTATCTCTTCGGGGGCTAAAATTTTTTTGAAAAAGTTTTTGACACCCACTTGAAAATAGGCTAAAAAGGCAAATGTGAAAAGTTACACATGGCCTTACCCGCAGGAAATACCTCTTTTAGCAGATAAGTCATTGATATAAGAAAATAAATCAAGAGGTGGCAGCCAGGGATGATTGACATTGATTGGACCTTAGGCGCATTGCTCATTAATTTCTTGGTCCTGGTCTTTCTCCTTAATGTGGTGCTGTTCCGGCCCATCCGGAAGGCCCTCAAGGAGCGCCAGGCCAGGCTCGACGCCCAAACAGCCGACATCAGCCTCATGGAGACCCAGGGTCAGGACCTTGATAGTGAAATCAAGGACAAGCTGGCCGCAGCCCGGCGGGAAGGGGCCGGGGCTCGGGAGGTCTTGAAACAGGAAGGGGCCGCCGCGGATACCTCCTTGATGGAGGAAGTGAAGCGGGAAGCGGACCTGGAATGGTCGCGGGTGGAGCAGAAGATCAAGGAGGACATGGCCCGGGCCCGGGAGTCGCTCAAGGCTCAGGCCCAGTCCTTTGCCCAGTTACTGGCCTCCAAGATCTTGGGGAGGGAGCTCTCATGAAACAGGGGCGCAGAACTGGTAGAGTGTGGGCCATTTTGGCCCTGTTGGCCATAGTGACCTGCTTGTTCATGGCAGGGGTGGCCTTGGGTGCAGAGGCGGGCCATGGCGCGGAGGCGGCCCATGGCCAGGAGGCTGCCCACGAAGGCGGCCATGAAGGCGGCCACGGCATCACTCCGGCCAAGATAACCGACTTCACCTGGCGCAGCGTCAATTTCCTGGTGTTCGCCGGCCTGTTGATCTTTCTCTTGGTCAAGAAGGTCAATATCAAGGCCGTCTTTGCCAAGCGTTCCCAGGACATCGCCCAGACGCTGGAAGACCTGGAGAATAAGAAGGCGGCCGCGGCTGCGGCCCTGAAAGAGATGGAAGCCCGTCTCGCCGAAGTGGCCAAGGAACGTGAAGCCATCATCAAGCAGTATATGGCCGAAGGCGAGATCGAAAAGGCCAAGATCCTGGATAAGGCTAACCAGGTAGCGGCCCGCCTCAAAGAGATGGCCAGCCTCTCGATCCAGCAGGAAACCCTGAAGGCCACCCAGGCACTGAGAGTGGAAGTGGCGGACCTGGCCAGCCAGTTGGCCACGGACCTCATTAAAGAAAAAGCGACCTTCGCCGACCAGCAGGTCCTGGTGGAGGAATATCTTAAAAAGGTGGTGGAAGCCCATTGATTGATCTTACCGTTGCCCGACGTTATGCCAAGGCCTTGCTGACCCTGGGCAAGGAAGACGGCAAGTACAAGGAGTATGGGGAGGGGATAAGTGGGTTCGCCGCCCTGTTGCAGCGGGAACCCGAGTTGAAAGACGCCCTGCTCAACCCCGTACACAGCCGGGAGGACCGCCATAAGCTCCTCCTCCGCATGATTGAACTTTTACAAATGCCCCCCATGGTGGCCAATCTGCTGCAACTCATGTTCGACAAGCACCGTCTGGGTGCCTTGGACGGAGTGGCTCAGTCTTATCAGACGTTTGTGGACGAAGTGGAGAACGTCACCAGAGCCAAGGTGAAGTCGGCGATTTTTCTGGATGACGCCACCCAGGAACGCTTGCGGCAGACCATGGAGAAGTTGACGGGTTCCACGGTGGTGATGGAGGTCGAAGAAGACCCCAGCATCGTCGGCGGCATCGTGGCCCGGGTGGGAGACCTGGTGCTGGATGGCAGCGCGCGGACCCAGATTAATACCTTGAGGGAATCCTTAATAAAAGGCGAGGTCTTATAATTATGGAAATTAGAGCCGAAGAAATCAGCCAAATTATTCGCTCGCAGATCCGGGATTATGAAAAGAAGGTCGAAGTCGCCGAAACCGGCACCGTCCTGTCCGTGGGTGACGGCATCGCCCGGGTCTACGGCGTGGAGAAATGCATGGCCATGGAGCTCCTGGAGTTTCCCGGGGGCATCTTTGGCATCGCCCTTAACCTGGAAGAGGACAATGTCGGTGTCGCCATCCTCGGCGAAGACACCCACATCAAAGAGGGCGACATCGTCAAACGCACCGGCCGTATCGCCCAGGTGCCCGTAGGTGACGCGGTCCTGGGCCGGGTCATCGACCCGGTGGGCAACCCCATCGACGGCAAAGGCCCCTCGATACCAAGGAGTTCCGGCGCATCGAAGTCAAGGCCCCCGGCGTCATCGAACGCCAGCCGGTTAACGAGCCCATGTACACCGGCTATAAGGCCATTGACGCCATGACCCCGGTCGGCCGCGGCCAGCGCGAGCTGATCATCGGCGACCGCCAGATCGGCAAAACCGCCCTGTGCGTGGATGCCATCATCAACCAGAAAGACTCCGGGGTTATCTGCATCTACGTGGCCATCGGCCAGAAGAAATCCACCGTGGCCCAGGTGGTGGACGCCCTGGAGCGCAACGGCGCCATGAAGCACACCATCGTGGTCAATGCCTCGGCCTCCGACCCGCGCCTTTGCAGTACGTCGCCGCCTTTGCCGGCTGCGCCATGGGCGAGTACTACCGGGATTCCGGGCGCCACTCCCTGATCATTTACGATGATCTGACCAAGCAGGCCCAGGCCTACCGGCAGATGTCCCTGCTGCTCCGCCGGCCGCCGGGACGTGAAGCCTATCCCGGCGACATCTTCTACAACCACTCCCGGCTGCTGGAGCGGGCCGCCAAGCTGAACGACACCCTGGGAGGCGGCTCCATGACCGCCCTGCCCATCATCGAAACCCAGGCAGGGCGACGTTTCGGCCTTCATTCCCACCAACGTTATTTCCATCACCGACGGCCAGGTCTACCTGGAACCCTCCTGTTCTTCTCCGGTATCCGCCCGGCCATCAACGTCGGCCTGTCGGTTTCCCGGGTCGGCGGCGCCGCCCAGGTCAAGGCCATGAAACAGGTGGCCGGCAAGCTGCGCCTGGATCTGGCCCAGTACCGGGAACTGGCGGCCTTCGCCCAGTTCGGCTCCGAGCTGGACAAATCCACCCAGAACCAGCTCAACCGGGGCATCCGGCTGGTGGAAATCCTGAAGCAGCCGCAGTATCAGCCGCTGTCGCTGGAGAAGCAGGTGTCTATCCTCTACGCCGGCACCCGGGGTTTCCTGGACAAATATCCGGTGGATGTGCTCGCGTCTTACGAGCAGCAGCTCTACAGCTTCCTGGAGTCCAAATATTCCGACCTCCTGGCCGACATCAAGGAGAAGAAGGAATTCACTGCGGACATTGATGCCAGGATGAAGGGTGCATTGGAAGAGTTCGACGGCAGTCTTTCAGCCTGCCGTCAGCGGCGTCGTAAGGTCGGGGGATAAGCATGGCAACCCTACAAGATATCAGACGCAAAATAGGGGCGGTCAAAAAGACCCAGCAGATTACCAAGGCCATGAACATGGTCGCCGCCGCTAAATTGCGAGGCGCCCAGCAGCGCATGGAAGAGTTTCGGCCCTATGCCCAATCCTTCGCCATGATGCTGGGAAATATGGCTGGCCGGGTGGAGCCTGAGATCCATCCTTTCTTTACCCCAGGCCACGGAAGTGAAACGGGTGGGGTTGGTGTTGATGACCGCCGACCGTGGTCTGTGCGGCAGCTTCAACGTCAACCTGATCAATACCGCGGTGAAGTTCATCCGGGAAAAAGAGGCCGAAGGCATCGAGGTCTCCTTGGTCTGCGTGGGACGCAAGGGCCGGGACTTTTTCCGGCGGCGCAAACGGGAGATGCTGGCTCAATATGTGGATGTCTGGAACAAGTTCGACTTTTCCAATGCCGTGACGGTGGCCCGGGAGGTCATGAGTGCCTTCCTCACCGGTGCGGTCCAGGAGGTCTACCTGATCCACTCCTCCTTTATCAACATGGCGATCCAGCGGCCGCGGCTGGTGCAGCTCCTGCCCATTCAACCGGCCGAGGCGGCGGCGGAGGCTCCCAGCCTGGAGTACCTCTTCGAGCCGCCCATGGAGCAGTTCCTGGAATACCTGCTGCCCAAGTATATCAACGTGCAGGTCTACCACGGCTTCCTGGAGAATTCCGCCAGCGAGTACGCGGCCCGGATGACCGCCATGGATAACGCCCAAAGCAACTGCAAAGATATGATCACGTCGCTTACCTTGGTGATGAATAAGGCCCGGCAGGCGACCATTACCAGAGAATTGATGGATATCGTGGGCGGGGCAGAAGCCCTGAAAGGCTAAGCCGCCCGTATGAGGAGGATATTTAGACAATGAACATTGGCAAAATCGCCCGCGTTATCGGTCCGGTAGTGGACGTCGAATTCGAGGAAGGCAAACTGCCGGCCATCAGAAATGCTTTGTTTATCACCAACCCCGCCATCGACGACGTCGAAGACAACCTGGTGGTGGAAGTGGCCCAACATCTCGGCAACAACATGGTGCGCACCATCGCCATGGACACCACCGACGGTCTGGTGCGGGGCATGCCCGCCAAAGATACCGGCAACCCCATCATGGTGCCGGTGGGCGTCGAGGCCCTGGGCCGGGTGCTCAACGTCGTCGGCCGCCCGGTGGACGGCCTGGGCCCGGTTAATGCCAAACACATGTATCCCATTCACCGCCCGGCCCCTCCCTTCGTGGATCAGGACACCACGGTTAAGGTGCTGGAAACCGGCGTCAAGGTTATCGACCTGCTGGTGCCTTTCCCCCGGGGCGGCAAGATGGGCATGTTCGGCGGCGCCGGCGTCGGCAAGACCGTCGTCATGATGGAAATGATCCACAACATCGCCATGCACCACGGCGGCATTTCGGTGTTCGCCGGCGTGGGTGAGCGCACCCGTGAAGGCAACGATCTGTACCTGGAAATGAAGCACTCCGGCGTTCTGCCCAAGGCGGCCCTGATTTACGGGCAGATGACCGAGCCCCCCGGGGCCCGGGCCCGGGTAGCCCTGACGGCCCTGGCCGCGGCGGAATACTTCCGGGACGTGGAAGGCCAGGACACCCTGCTCTTCATTGATAACATCTTCCGTTTCACCCAGGCGGGTTCCGAAGTATCGGCCCTGCTGGGCCGCATGCCCTCCGCCGTAGGTTACCAGCCCACCCTGGGCACCGACCTCGGTGAATTGCAGGAGCGCATCACCTCCACCAAGAAAGGTTCGGTCACCTCGGTACAGTGCATCTACGTGCCCGCCGATGACTTGACCGACCCGGCCCCGGCCACCACCTTCGCCCATCTGGACGGCACCGTGGTGCTCTCCCGGCAGATCGCCGAGCTGGGCATCTACCCCGCGGTGGATCCGCTCGATTCCACCTCCCGCATCCTGGACCCCCAGGTGTTGGGTGACGAGCATTACTATGTAGCCCGGAATGTCCAGCAGATCCTCCAGAAGTACAAGGATCTCCAGGACATCATCGCCATTCTGGGTATCGACGAACTCTCCGACGAAGACAAGATCGTCGTGTCCAGGGCCCGGAAGATTCAGCGCTTTCTGTCCCAGCCCTTCTTCGTCGCCGCCCAGTTCACCGGTATGGAAGGCAAGTTCGTCAAGGTCGGCGACACCGTCCGGAGCTTCAAAGAGATCATCGAAGGCAAACACGACGACCTGCCGGAGCAGGCTTTCTACATGGTGGGAAGCATCGAAGAAGCGGTGGCCAAGGCCGAAAAGATGGCCGCCGAGGCCTAAGGGAGGCTACGAACCATGGCAGAAAAACAACTCCTGTTGGAAGTAGTCACTCCCGACCGCATGGTGCTGTCCACCGAGGCGGACGTGGTGGTGTGCCCGGGAGTGGAAGGCCAGTTCGGCGTCCTCTTCGGCCACATCCCCTTCCTGAGCGCCCTGGATATCGGCGAGATGTACTACCGACTGGGTGGTAAGACGGAACACCTATGCGTGAGCGGCGGCTTCGCCGAGGTTACCGGCACCAAGGTCACCATCGTGGCCGAAGCCGCGGAGCGCAGCTGCGACATCGATATCGAACGGGTCCGGCGGGCCCAGGAACGGGCTCAAAAGCGCCTGGCCTCGTCCAAGACCGAGCTCATCGACTGGACCCGGGCCGAAGTCGCCCTGCGCCGCGCCATGGTGCGCAGCCGGGTGGCCGGCCGCTAACCCGACCGACCTTTAACCGCTAACCAAAAGGCAAGCTCTGCTTTGGAGCTTGCCTTTTTTATTTGATAATTTCCTGAAGATTTGATTGTCATAATAAAAAGCAATGCTTATCTTATAATTCCGCTTCGCCTGCGGCTGGCCATCGAGCGCTGGGGCAGGGCCAGAAGGTTGAGGTAACCAGGCGCCACCCGGCAATTATCCGGAATCAAAGTTATCCGCCGCAATTGCCGATAAGATTGGTTAACTTTTGATGCAGAAGGAGGAAGGCAGGAATGAAACGGCAAAAAGTTATAGGAATGCGCTGGTTGCTGGGTATGTTGGCCCTGGGCCTCTTGTTGGGCGGCTGCGCCGCGGGCAGCGCCGGCGGCCCCGCTCAGGCGGCCGCACCCAGCAGTATGGAACAGCTGCTGACCCAGGCGGGTTTTAAAATATTTCCGGAGAACAGTCCCAGGTGCCAGGCAGTTTGTCAAAAATTGCCTCCCGAGCAGCTGGTGCCCCAGAAAAAGGGAGACCGAATGCTCTATTCCTATTACGCCCCGGGAACCCACCTACTGTACGTCGGGGATGAAGCCGCCTACCAGAACTTCATCAACCTGGCCGTCATACAAAACCTGGAGCCCCGGCGCCGCGCCGTCACGGAAACCGTTCCCGATGACCCGGAATTCTGGAGCATGTGGCAGAACTCCCAGGGCGGCCCTTGAGCTCAGCTGCTCTTCCCCGGAAAGAGGCTCAAGCTTAAACTGTTGTCTATTTCAAAAGTGAAAAAGGCAAGCCCGGCAGGTCGGGCTTGCCTTTTCATTTTTACAAATGGAGCAATTTCTAATATCTTATACGTGTCAGGTTGAGAATTTGGCTAAATCCCGAACTTCCGGATTCCGGTTAGGTACGATCGCACTTAACCTCTGCGGACTATAAATGTAGCCGCAGGCTTTAGCCTGCGCCAGCTGAAGCTCGCGGCTACAGTTATAAAACGCC
Organism: uncultured delta proteobacterium; assembly: GCA_963797235.1. Classification (GTDB taxonomy): domain Bacteria; phylum Desulfobacterota; class Desulfobaccia; order Desulfobaccales; family 0-14-0-80-60-11; genus JAPLJC01. Next base: position 528,054 of record CAWCOX010000004.1, on the reverse strand, counting down.
TGGATAATGCCCGGGCATGGATTATGCAATAAAACAAGTTTGAACTACCACGCTGCTAATAATGTCGGTATGAAGAATGCATATGGATGGGGATTATGATGCTGAAAGATAACCTCACCGCCATTGTCCTGGCCGCGGGGCTGGGGACGCGGATGAAGTCCAGCCAAGCCAAGGTCTTGCATGAAATCCTGGGCCGGCCGATGTTGGCCTACCTGATCGACACCCTGAAGAGCGTCGGGGTGGAGGACATCGTCCTGGTGGTGGGTCACCAGGCGGAGCGGGTGCAGGAGGCCTATAAGGATTACGGGGTGCGCTTCGTGGTCCAGGAGCCCCAGTTGGGCACCGGCCACGCGCTGCAGGTGGCCTGGCCGGCGGTCCCGGCCGGGGCCCGGACCGTCATGGTCCTGTGCGGCGATGCGCCCTTGATTGCCGCAGAGAGCCTCCGGGCGCTGCAACCGGCTGCATAAAAACAGCCGGCGCCGCGATTACCATGCAGACCATTGAGTTGGACGACGGCGCCCATTACGGCCGGGTGGTGCGGGATCAGGCGGGCCGGGTCGAGGCCGTGGTGCAGAGCAAGGATGCCAAAGATCGCCCGGAGATTCTGGCCCTCCGGGAAATCAACACCGGCGCTTATTGTTTTGACGCCCCTTTCCTGGCGGACAGCCTGCCGCTGCTGACGCCCAGTCCCGTGACTAAGGAAATTTATCTCACCGACCTGATCCAGTTGGCCCGGGAGCAGGGCAGGGGGGTGGAAGCCCTCATCGACCCGGACCGGGACAACCTGCTGGGCATCAACAGCCGGGCCGAGTTGGCCGCGGCCATGCAGACGGTGAAGCGCCAGATCAACGTTCGCCATATGGAACAGGGCGTCACTCTGATTGATCCTGAATCCGCTTATATCGAGACCGGCGTCAGCATCGGCCGGGATACGGTCATCTACCCCAACGTCTATCTCCAGGGCCATACGGTGATCGGCGAGAATTGCGTCATCGAAACGACGGTGAAGATCGTCGATTCCATCCTGGAAAACGACGTCCGAATCAAGATGGGCTGCGTCATCACCCAGAGCCGCATCGGCCGCGGGGCGGACACGGGCCCCTTTGCCCATCTGCGCCCCGGCGCCGACCTGCGGCAAAAGGTCCATGTCGGCAACTTTGTGGAGGTCAAGAAATCGGTGCTCCATGAAGGGGTCAAGGCCGGGCATCTCACCTATCTGGGAGACGCCGACGTGGGGGCCGGTACCAACGTCGGCGCCGGCACCATCACCTGCAATTACGACGGTGAGAAAAAGCATTCCACCATTATCGGCGAGCGAGCCTTCATCGGCAGCAACACCGCCCTGGTGGCGCCGGTGACCATCGGCGCCGGGGCCTATGTGGGGGCCGGCTCCGCTATTACCGAGGATGTACCACAGGGCAAGCTGGGCCTTGCCCGGGCCCGCCAGGTGAACCTGGAGCGGAAGCTCACTGACCATAAGCAGAAGAAATGACAGGAATTAGCGCTTCATGGCCAGTCGGCGGAATTGATCTTCTGTTTTTCTGACCACTGGCCACTGACCACTGACCACTTTTAAAGAGGTGCATATGTGCGGCATTATCGGTTATTTGGGGCCCCAGGAGGCCATGCCCATTATCCTGGACGGCCTGAAGCGCCTGGAATACCGCGGCTATGATTCGGCGGGGATGGCGGTGATCAGTGATCACGGCCTGGCCATTCGCCGCAGCGTGGGCAAATTGATCGAACTGGACAAGTTGCTGCGCCGGGAGCCCCTGCCGGGTCAGGTCGGCATCGGCCACACCCGCTGGGCCACCCACGGCCGCCCTTCCGAGACCAACGCCCATCCCCACCTGGTGGACTCCATCGCCGTGGTCCATAACGGCATCATCGAAAACTACCTGGAGGTGAAGGAGCAGCTCCTGAAGGAGGGCCACCGGTTCTCTTCGGAGACCGACACCGAAATCGTTTCCCATCTCATCGCCAAGTTTCTGCGCCAGGGAATGCCCTACCTGGAGGCGGTACGCCAGACTCTGGCGACCATCCGGGGCTCCTACGCCCTGGGCATCGTCAATGCCCTGGAGCCGCGGCTGCTGGTGGCGGCCCGCAAGGAAAGCCCCCTGATCCTGGGCCTGGGGGAGGGCGAATATTTCCTGGCCTCCGACATCCCGGCCATTCTGCCGTATACCCGGCGGGTGATCTTCCTGGAAGACCACGATCTGGTGGTGCTCAGAGACGAAGGCTACCAAATCCTCGGGCGGAACGGGCAACCGGTGGAGCGGACCATCCACACCATCACCTGGAGCCCGGCCATGGCCGAAAAGGCGGGCTACAAGCACTTCATGCAAAAGGAGATCTTCGAGCAGCCCCGGGCCCTGATCGACACCTTTCGGGGCCGCATCAACCCGGACCTGGGCGAGGTGATGCTGGAGGAGGTTACCCTTACCGACCAGGATATCAAGGACCTGCACAAGATTTTTCTGGTGGCCTGCGGCACCTCCTACCACGCCGCCATGGTGGGCAAATTCTTCATCGAGTCTCTTTGCCGCCTGCCGGTGGAGATCGATCTGGGCTCCGAGTTCCGCTACCGCAACCCCCTGGTGGATGCTCACACCCTCCTGATCCCCATTTCTCAATCCGGCGAGACCGCGGACACCCGGGCCGGGCTGTCGGCCGGCAAGGAGCTCGGGGCCAAGACCCTGGCCATCGTCAACGCCGTGGGCTCCAGCATCGCCCGGGAGGCGGATTCGGTGCTTTACACCCACGCCGGCCCGGAGATCGGGGTGGCCTCCACCAAGGCCTTCACCACCCAACTGGTGGCCCTCTACCTCATCGCCCTGTTTCTGGCCAGCCGGCTGGGGCGTCTCACCCGGGACCAGGTGCGCCACCGCCTGGGCGACTTATTGAAGCTGCCCACCTGGGTCCAGGAGACCCTGGACCAGGATGCACAGATCCGGGAGACCGCCCGGCAGTACATGGAGGCCCGCAACTTCCTCTACCTGGGCCGGGGCCTCCATTTCCCCATCGCCCTGGAAGGGGCCTTGAAACTCAAGGAGATCTCTTACATCCACGCCGAGGGCTACGCGGCCGGTGAAATGAAGCACGGCCCCATTGCCCTCATCGACCGGGAAATGCCGGTGGTGGTTCTGGCCAGCCGCAGTCCGGTGCTGGAGAAAATCCAGGGGAATATCGAAGAGGTGGCGGCCCGGGGCGGCCGGATTATCGCCCTGACCGAGGCGGACAACTACCAGGTCCAGGAACGGGTGGAGAGTGTCATCACCGTGCCCAGCGTACCCTTGGAACTTTCGCCCATCGTCCTGGTGACCCCGCTGCAGATGTTGGCGTACCATATCGCCGATCTGCGCGGCACGGACGTGGACCAACCCCGTAACCTGGCCAAGAGCGTGACCGTGGAATAGAAGAAATGTACCACCAAGGGCACCAAGGACACCAAGGGGTCACCAAGATCATTTCTTGGTGGAACTTGGTGCTCTTGGTGTCTTGGTGGTTAGATTTCTTATTTTTGCCGCACCAACGCAAAGCGCGGCCGGCGAATGGATTCGTGCTGGCAGATGGGACAGCGGGACGGAATGGTGAGGCGCTCCCGCTTTTTAAAGGCAAAACCGCAATTTTTGCAGACCGCGGGGGTTATCTGAAACCGGCAACCCGGCCCTGGGGCCCGGACGATATGGGTCAGGTGGTCCAGGACCTCTTTTTCCGAGACCGACAGGCGCTGGGAGAGTTCCAGGCTGGAGAGGGTCTCCTCCAGCAACAATTCCTTAATCAGTTGGCGTATGGTGTTCATAGCTAGTATCATTTCCCAGGAATAACCTACAAGAGTTCAAGGCTTTATCCCCCCTCCCCTGGTGGGAGGGGGTTAGGGGGAGGGGGACTACGCCGGAGAGGTCTTGAAATAGGTTTTAAGATTTAATGATTTAATCACTCCGGTTTTTTTAACTGGCAACTGGCAACTGAAAACTTCTTATGCGCTATCTCGTCGTTGGCACCGGAGCCCTGGGCTCGGTCTTTGCTGGTCTCTTGCAGCGCTCCGGCCAGGCGGTGGCCTGCCTGGGCCGGGGCGAGCATTTTGCCCGGGCCGCGGCTCAAGGGCTGGAGATTGACGGCATTTGGGGGAATTTTCAGGTCGGTCCCATCAGCGCCGCGCCCCTCGAACCCGAGGCCGATGAGCCCTATGAGGTTATCCTGCTCTGTGTCAAATCCTTTGCCACCCAGGAAGCCTGCCGCCGGCTGAGAGGCAGGCTGGCTTCTCATGGGCTGATCGTTTCCGTGCAAAACGGCCTGGGCAACCTGGAGATCATTGCCGAGGAGTTCGGGAGGTCACGTACCATCGGGGCCCGGGTCATTTTCGGGGCCCAGGTTATCCGGCCGGGCCTGGTCACGGTGACGGTATACGCCGCACCGGTCTTGCTGGGGGCTTTGGACCCGGAGCTTCCCGGCGGCCAACTGTCCCGGGTGGCGGTGGATCTGAACCGGGCCGGCATCCCCACCGAGGTGGTGGCCGAGATCATCCCGCACCTGTGGGACAAGGTGTTGTATAATTGCGCCTTGAACCCGTTGGGCGCCATCCTGGGCGCCACTTACGGGGCCCTGGGCGACGACCCCGAGACTCGGGACCTGATGGGGCTGATCATCGCTGAGATCTATGACGTGGCCCGGGCCAGGGGCGTCGCGCTGCATCATCCGGAGGCGGCCGGCTATTTCCACCATTTCCTGGAGAATCTGGTGCCCCCCACCGCGGCGCATTGGCCCTCCATGTGGCAGGACCTGCAGGCCGGGCGGCGCACCGAAATCGAGGCGCTCAACGGCGCCATCTGCCGCTACGGCCGGGAGACCGGGGTGGCCACCCCTTACAATGAGACGATGAGCCGCCTGATCCGGTTTATGGAAAATAGATTGACTCGCCAGGCCGCGTCCCTTTAAGATACTCCGGAGTGGAATTAGGGCTTGATGATCGCGCCGCAGGCGATGCGGGCTCCGGCGTTGCCGGCCGGGTCGCTCACGTTGTCGTCCGCCTTCTCATGAATGACCAGGGAAGTCCCCCCGGGTTGAAAGAGGGAATTTTTCTCGCCTTCCTTCAGGGTGACCAGTTTGGCCACCGTCGAGACCGTGCCCCGACCATCGGGGCCCACCGTCAGGTTGGGCAGGTCGCCGGCGTGCGGGCCCTGGGGATTTTCCAGACCATGATGCTTGCCGAAGGGATTGAAATGGCCGCCGGCACTCGTGAAATCGTGGCTCAGGCAGTCTCCCTTTTCATGGATATGGAAGGCGTGCACCCCGGGCGGGAGATTTTCCACCGCCAGGTCGATCTTCACCCCCTCGGCAGACTGGGTCAACTTTGCTTCTCCGACCTTCTGCCCCTGGGTGTTCATCAGGGTGGCCTTGGCCGTCTGGGCGGTAGATTCGCTGCAGGCCCAAATCAACACCACGGTTAAAGCCAACGCCGTTGCCATGATCTTTAATTTCATCTGTGCTCTCCTTTGGATTTCTGCTCCGGACGCTTATCTTAATTTAAGACGCACCTGACCAGAATCCACCTGTCGTGGGAAAAAAAGAGAATCCAGGAAGGCATGATGATGGATGGTCCGGAAGAGGTGAGGCAGGGGCTTATGCCCCCAACTCTCTAAAGTAAATCCAGTCTGGTCAGTTAATTTTGCAGAAGGTGAGGGATCACAGATAGTTTAGCTTCGCCGTCACCATAGGTATTACGGACTCGACGCGATTTAGCCAGATATAAGTACCAGAGGCCAAACTGCAATAAGGAAGGAATTAAGCTGATTAATATGGCACCGAAAACCTGCCCCCCGGTATCTACGGTTGCGGTCATAATCGGCCGGATAATGGTGATAACCAAGATTAGCAATAATTGAGTGACCAAAAATACCTTGGCGGTCTTCACGGCCCTTGATTTAATCTGCCAAAGCCTCTGTCCGGCATAAAAACTGAAGATAGCCAGAAATAGCATCGTAGCAATTGCCAAGACGTTATAGGCCAATAGCGTCTTAAACATTAATAAGAGTATTTTATTCCGGCGAGAATTAAATAAATCAAGAATACAATTAATTTGATAAAGATTTACAGCGGGAATAAAAATAGTGAGGTTTAAACATAGTAACAACAACCAGCCTTTAACTCCGGACACTCTCTCTTTTTACTAATTTTAATTGGTTATTTAATCTAGTTGTCTCTAAGGAAACTTCGGTAGACTCGTTATGCTGAGATTTCAATTCAAGCAGCTCTAAGTCTTTGAGATCGATGGATTGACTTTGCGGCGCTTGACAATCCTGCCGCGGCTGGCCACAACATTCACATTTAGCCGGTGCAGCCGGCATTGCTTGGCCCCGGCGCACAATTCTATTTCCTAGCCTGACCAGCGCCTGCTTTATCCTCAAAAAATAGAGCACCAAAAACGGCAAACCGATGGAAATCAGAAATTCACCGGCGCCGCCGCATTGCCCCCCGCAGAAGATACACATGGAAAGTCTGACCTCTCGTTTGATAAAGTCATTATAATCGTTTTAGCGGCCTCTTTCCCGTAAAAAGTCGCAGGAGTGGCGCCCGCTTCCGCCCCGGAGGCGTCGGTGCAGCCGGCCGCGGTTGCTGACCAGCTGACCAGAGCACCAGACAATTTTGGCTAGATTCCCGGCCGGCGCCGCGGCTTGAACAAAAAATTGAATTAGACCTAAAAACGCTATTGTTAAATTAAATTAGATGGATGAGGCTATAATGATATACAAAAACCCTTCCTCGGTATAAATTATTGAACCGAGGGGTTTGAGCGACTAAGGGATAACATATTGAAATATGATATAAAATAACAAAGCCGGTATTTGGCACAATACCTGCATTAAATATTGGCGTATATGAACCCCATTAAGGTACCCACATCCCCCCCTTAATCAAAGTTCATATACCATTTTCTCCTTTCACCGAACTGGCCGGGTTCCTCCCCCATCCGGCCAGTTTTTTTTTGCCCTGGTGACCGGATCGATATCAGGGAAAAATTGCCCCCCCCGCGTCAAAATTTTTGCGGCCGACCAACCCCGGGGTGGGCTTGGTTGGGAGGATTTGGCCGGTCGATTCGTCCAAAATATTGAACCAAAAACCGACCCGAGAAATTTGGCTAGCAGCCTAACCTACTGATTTACCAAGTAATGCCTGGTTTAGTATTACATGGCATGATTTCTGCATAAACAATACAATGTATAAGAGAAAGAACCTGAACCCATAACCTTTTTGCCCCCTCCGGTGAGTTCAGAGCTTTCTCCTGCCGATGGGTAAGCTGGCCGGGTCCTCCCCCTTCCTGGCCAGCTTTTTTTAGCCTGCCCTTCTCCCTATTTGCCAAAATTTGCCGAAAAACCCAGGCAGCCGGGCTCCCAGGGGAGAAGGAAGCCGCAGGGTCCTGCCGATCGCCATCCTCATTCTTTCTTTGTGAATAGCCAGAACATTATGTTTCTTTTGGTGAACATTGATTGCCCCTTTCTTTTCAAGATCTGAACCATTGCTTCAGGACGATTCTTCTATTTATCCTGTGGTTTTAGTTGTTTATAATTAATTAAGCTTATGGTCCGGCCTTTGCATATACTTAGGGCAGGGGAACCCGGGAAGGACCCTGGCGAAAACAAGTCTGCCGCTCTCAATAACCGGGTTCCACGTCCGGCTAGTATTTTAAGTAAAAATACCTAGTCCCGAATAGGTAATTTTACCTATAGAAAAATTGAGGAAAGCGGCTGATAATCCATCAAGCTTAAAGCTTGGATGAATCGGTTGCAAAATAACTTATATTTTTTAAATTTATAATAAATATAAATTATTTTAATATAAGAAAATATTTTCGAAATTAGTTAAAAATAGCTTGACAAGCAGTTGTTTCATAATTAATATACACACAAATGATGCCGACGTGAGGCGATGAGGGCAGAGCAAGGCTCTAAGGAAGAGATCGCCACTAACGAAGACAAGCCAAACCCGTCGTGAGGCGGGGACGGAAAGCCACGGGTCTTAGGAAGAGATAGCCGGGTTGCCTGAAGAGGGCGACCGCGGCTTTTTTATTTGGGCCAATCCAGTCATGCAGGGGAGGCCTCCAGCGAAAAGCCAGGAAAAATTAGTTAAAAGTGACTTGACTTAGCTGAAAGTGACTTGACAAGAAATATTACATAATTAGTTTACATGCAAGCCAAACCCGTCGTGAGGCGGGGACGGAAAGCCACGGGTCTTAGGAAGAGACAGCCGGGTTACCTGAAACGGGTAACGCGGCTTTTTTATTGGGGCCTGGACGGCAGGCCCGCAGGCCTTGGCAAGGTGCAGTCACGTTAAATGTTCCCCCGACGGGGTGGAGATAATACCTGAACAAGGAAGTCAATAAGGAGGTGTAAAAAGAATAAGCTAGAGTGATTGCTGCGTCAGTCGACTGGATGAAGGATCTCTTTTTGCACCACCACATCTGCAGATGAGGAGAAACAAATGAAGAAAATGGCTCTCATTATGGCATTGGCCGCCCTGGTTTGCTGGCTCCCGGGGCAAGCGTTGGCCACCACAACCCCATTCATCAGCATAAGCGACTTAACCGATGGCAACCCCACGGTGACTACCGCGGGAACCATTTATGGTTACCAGACTAGCCTCGCAGCTGAGTATGCGAAGGTAACTGGCACAATTGCTAAGGACAGCCTCAGCGCTGGCACGTTTGGCGTAGAATTGCTTGAGTGTGTGGGCGGGCCCGTTAGTGATTTCGCGACTCTGACTATAGGGAGTTCCTATTTTAGTTTGGGTGATGGATTCCAAAATGTCAGAGATTTCACTCTCACCTTCTATTCTGATGAGGCCACCGGCTTTTCTACTGCCTTGCAGAACTTCGAATGCAACGTGAATTATTGTACGCTCGTGGAAAACGGAACTGCACAGGACGTAACCTCGCAGCTCCACGGGACCACTACTGGATTGACGATCAGCCTGCAATCCGACGTCGAAACCTCCGCCGTGCCCATCCCGCCCAGCGCCCTGCTGCTGGGCTCCGCCCTGTTGGGCCTGGTGGGTATCGGCTGGCGGAAACGGAGCTAAACTCTAACCTCCGAGGCCCGCGGCAACCAAAAGTAGGTGGTCGCCCGTAGTCGGCCACAATGGATCATCTGGATAGACAGACAGGGCTTCTCCGCAGAAACCCTGTCTGTTTTTAACCGGGGTTTGGTTTTGGCTGAGGGCGGGAACCAGAACCCGTCTTGAGGCGGGGGCAGCAAACTAAGGTCCTTAGGAAGGGGTAGCCTGGTTGCTTTACTGGATACATTAGGGCGCGCCGGTTTTTTTTTGCAAAAAAACCGGGAAACCCAAGCCAGGATTTGGCCTAAGGAGATGAGCAGACCGTCGGTCACAAGTTACCCCGGCAGATTGGCTGGTTGAAGCCAATCAAGCAGGGGGGGTGAGCTGATTCGTCAGGAGGAGGATAGAGGTATGAAACGAAAAACTTTAGTAATGTTGGTCATTTTGGCCTTGACATGCTGGATCACGCCGGCGTCGGCGAGCATGATGACTTGGGAGACATGGCCCGGCATCACTGAAAGTGGTGGCAACCCGATAGATGCGTTGGTCACAATCACCACACTCTCTAACGAGGTCGACATCACAATAACTAACAAATTGGCTAATCCGAAAAGTGTCGCCCAGTGCTTGAGCGGTCTTGCTTTCGTGTTAACCAGCTTCACGCAAACAGGCTCAATTTCAGAAACAAGCTCGTCTTCACAAAATATTTCTATAACCTCGGGTGGGACCGTTAGCCCTGGCTCAACCGTCCCAACTGGATGGGTGCTGTCCCAAACTGGCTCCTTAAGCTTTCTGCTCAACGATCTGGGGACCGGCGGCGCAGGCCCGAAGGACACTCTTATCGGTCCGGCTGATACCGGCGGCACTTACAGCAATGCGAACGCGTCGATTGCCGGCAACGGACCGCACAACCCGTTCCTTAATCAAACTGCTAGTTTCGTTTTATCTATCCCAGGAGTTAACAGCGGTACGGGTATTGAATCCGCAACATTTTATTTCGGAACATGCCCTGGAGACGGTGTCTACGTTCCCATCCCCCCCAGCGCCTTGCTGCTGGGCTCCGGCCTGCTGGGCCTGGTCGGCTTGGGCTGGCGGAAACGGAGCTAAACCCTCAACTGCCCTTGATCTGATCTCGGGAGTCTGACCGGAGTGAGTTCGAGCCAGGCAGGAAGTCAATAAAAGAGGCAGGGTCTCGAGAGAGACCCTGCCTTTGGTCATTTAATGCTTCTTATCAACCTGGGGCTACGTCAGACCAATCTTCTAAGAAAAATAGCTATCTCCTTGACCTCAAACTTTCAATCGGGTCAACTCTCTCGGCTGTTCTGGAAATTTTTCTCCGCTGACTTTACCCTATCTCCATGTGTAACTTAACCGCTTTACCCCCGAACCTCCCGGCCGCCAGGCGGCACAATTGCGGTACATCAGCGGCCCTTCTCCGGTGTCGGACCGCTAAGTCAGCGGCCGCTCAGCGGACTAAACTTAGCAAAATAAGGAACTTATGCGGACCCAAATGCGGAATTTTTTCAGATGCCGGCACAGCCTGCCCCGATTGTGTCCTATCTTCACCGTACAAATCGCGCCAAACTGGCCGACTCACCTGAAAATTCTTGCAATATTCAGCTAGTTGCTTTATGCACAATTTTTCTTGCCCTAAGTTCAAGCTGGCATTGCCTTTTTAGCCGCCGGCTCAAAACCGGGACCCAAAAATTGCCAAACCTGCGCCTCCAAGCAGTAGGCCGGCGAACCCTCGCTGCGCTTAATCTTCCCGGGCCGGACCAGGGTTCCCCTGCAGTTCCATGATTTTCTGGTGGCACTCCTCAACCGCGAGGCGCCCGGCAAAGAAGGCCTGCAGAATCTGCAGAAAGGGATCGGTGGCGAACCAGCGCTGCAGCCCCACCCGGTCTCCCAGGTCGGGGAAGTTCAGAGGAATCTTGAAGTAGGCCGCCAGCTCCCGAAAGACTTCCAGTTGCTGCATCTCGGCCTGGCGCATCTGGGCCTCCAACCGGAACAGGAGCTTTTGCGTTCGGCCCAGGAAATCTTCCCGCTCGCGATACTCCCGATCTTTTTGCTTCAGGTAGTTGAGCTGCTGCTGCCGGGCCAGGGCGCGATATGAGATGACTTTGGACATCGTGGTAGACACCTCTCTGGAAAAATCAGCTTCAGTCGTAGGGCGGAAAGCGAGCGCCTCCCGCCTTCGGTAAGTGGGTTAGGACTTCTCTCTGCAAAAATCAGCATTCAACCTTGCAGATTCAAGCCAAAAAGGTTAATTTTTCCTGATATGAAAAATATGCAAAATATGCAAGATTCAGAGAGACCCGATTTCGCCAAGCTGGGGGGCCTGCTGCCGGCCATTGTCCAGGACGCGGCCACGGGTGAGGTGCTGATGCTGGCCTTCATGAACGAGGCGGCCTGGGAGGCGACCCTGAAGACCGGGGAGGCCCATTATTTCAGCCGCACCCGCCAGACGCTGTGGCACAAGGGCGGCACCTCCGGGCACGTGCAGCGTATTCAAGAGATTTACCTGGATTGCGATAATGATACGGTGCTTTTAAAGGTGGAGCAGGTGGGCGGCGCGGCCTGCCATACCGGCTACAAGAGCTGTTTTTACCGCCGCCGCCGGGGAGAAGGCTGGGAGGTGGTGGGTACGCCGGTCTTCGATCCCAAGAAGGTTTATGGGGCCGGATAAGTGGCAAACTGCGGCGGGCGAGACGCCCGCCCTATGTAAGGTATATCCCAAGGAGGTGTACGGGGGTGGATAAACTGCGATTGGGGATCCCTAAGGGCAGCCTGGAGAAGGCCACCCTGGAGCTATTTCGCCGCTCCGGCTGGCATATCCAGGTGAGCGGGCGGAGTTATTTTCCGGATATCGACGACCCGGAGATCGCCTGCTCCGTCTGCCGGGCCCAGGAGATGAGCCGCTATGTGGAGAACGGCACCCTGGATTGCGGCATCACCGGCAAAGACTGGATCATGGAGAACGACTCCCAGGTGACGGTGGTGGCGGACCTGATGTATTCCAAGTCCAGCCTCAACCCGGTGCGCTGGGTGCTGGCGGTGCCGGCGGATTCGGAGCTCAAGAGCCTGCGGGACCTGGCGGGCAAAAAGCTCGCCACCGAACTGCTGCATTACACCAAGCGCTACTTCGAGCAGCGCCAGATCCCGGTCAAGGTGGAGTTTTCCTGGGGAGCCACCGAGGCCAAGGTGGCCGCCGGGCTGGTGGACGCCATCGTCGAAGTGACCGAGACCGGCAGCACCATCAAGGCCCACGGCCTCAAGATCATCCATGAGCTGTTCCAGAGCAACACCCAGTTCATCGCCAACACCCAGGTCTGGGAGAGCAACCCGGCGAAGCGGCAGAAGATGGAGGGCCTGACGGTCCTGCTGCTGGGGGCGCTTCGGGCCGAACGCATGGTGGGCCTGAAGATGAATATCCCGGAAAAGCAGCTGAAGAATATCGTGGACCTGTTGCCCAGCCTGCTGGCCCCCACCATCGCCAGTCTTTACGAAACCGACTGGTATTCGGTGGAGGTGGTGGTGAACCAGTCCGAGGTGCGGAGCCTCATCCCCCGCCTGATCCGGGCCGGGGCTCAGGGCATCGTGGAGTATCCGCTGCATAAGGTGATTTAAGGGGCGCTTTGGTGGCCCAGGCTTTCCAGCCGGTGCAAGATTGGTGAGGTGGGGCGGGTTTTTGCCCGCCAGCAATAAAAAAAGGCAGGGCTTCCGGGCCCCTGCCTTTTTTGTTGAGCGGCAGTCACTTAGCCTATTTCTTCGCGGCGGTGCCTTCTTCTCCAGGCTCTCGATGAAGACCGGGTCGACGCCGTACCCCAGGCTCTTGGCCTTTTTCAGCTCCGGCACGGCCTGGCCGTATTTCTCCTGGTTGGCGTAGATCATGCCCCGCTGGTAGTAAGCCTTGCCGCCTTTGGGATCAATCTCGATGGCCTGGTTGAAGTCCTTCATGGCCAGGTCGTTTTGGCCCTTGGCGTAATAGACCACGCCCCGGTAGGTGATGAGTAGGGCATCGTTGGGTTTCAACTTCAAGGCGTCGTTAAAGTCCTTGAGGGCCTGGTCGTACCGGCCGGACTGGCTGTTTTCCATACCCCGCTCCACCAAGGTCTTGACGTCCTGGGCCGTGGCCAGGCCGGCGGTAAACAGCAGGGCTAAGACCAAGATGCCCATAGGCATGACGAAACGTTTCACGATTTGGAACCTCCTGGGATGGCGTTGAAGTTAGGATTAGGGGGACATTCCCTAAGTTGCCTCTGAGTTAGAAAGCCGCGGGCAGGCTTTGGTTAAGGTGAAGGTTAGGCCTTGCCGCCCGCCTCTCATATGTTATATCCCGCTCAGCCAAAATGCCAGAGTAAGAATGAAGGGTGCGTAATTTTGCACATCTACACAAGCTAAACCGAGCAGAGGCGGCATTCTTCGGCGAATTCCTGCGCCAGGGTCAGGGCCTGGGCCGCAGTCGGCAGGCTCAGAACCTGGCCGGATTTGGAGCCGTAACGGTAAACGGTGATGCCCTTGAGGCCCAGCGTATGGGCCTGGGTGTAGGCCTGGGCGATGTCCGCCTCCGTGGCGTCCGAGGCCAGGTTGATGGTCTTGGAGACGGCGTTTTCCACGTGGCGCTGGAAGGCGGCCTGCATTTTAACCTGGTAGTCCACGCTCACCTCGAAGGTGGTGGGGAAGAGCCGCCGGAGCGCTGCCGGCAGTTCCTTGAAGGGCCGCACCCGGCCGGTGGTGAGGAGGCGCGGCAGCCACTCCTCTTCCTGCAGGCCGAATTCCCGCAACTTTTGTAAAAAGAGGGGATGGACCTCGCCAAATTCTGTCCCCTCCAGGGCCCGGCGCCGGTAGGCCACGGCGAACAGGGGTTCGATGCCGCTGGAGGCCCCGGCGATGATGCTGATGGTGCCGGTGGGGGCCACGGTGGTCACGGTGGCGTGACGCCGGGGGTTGCGGCCCTCCTTGCAATAGCGGCTGCGAGGGAAATTGGGGAATGGGCCCCGCTCTTGGGCCAGGGCTTCGGAGCGCGCCACGGCCCGAGCCTGGAGGCGGGCCATGATCTGCTCGCCCAACTCCAGGGCCTCCGGCGAGTCGTAGGCGATCCCCAACCGGATAAACAAATCCGCCAGGCCCATGACCCCCAGGCCAATCTTGCGGTTGGCCTGGGTGATGGCGGTGATCTGGGGCAGGGGGTAGTGGCTCTGGTCGATGACGTCGTCCAGAAAGGTGACCCCCAGGTCCGTCAGGCGGTCCAGTTCTTCCCAGTCCAGGCCGCGGTCCCGGACCAGGCGGGCCAGGTTGATGGAGCCCAGGTTGCAGGATTCATAGGCCAGCAGGGGCTGCTCGCCGCAAGGGTTGGTAGCTTCGAGTCGGCCCATTTCCGGGGTGGGGTTGTCCCGCTCGATGGCGTCCAGAAAGAGGAGACCCGGGTCGCCGGTCTCCAGGGCGCAACGGCAGATGAGGTCGAAGACCTCCCGGGCCCGGAGTCGGCCCACCTCCGTCCGGGTGCGGGGGTTGATGAGGGGATATTCTTCGTCCCGTCCCACCCGCGCCATGAAGTCGTCGGTGACTGCCACGGAGAGGTTGAAGTTGCTGAGCATCCCCGGCTCGGCCTTGGCCTTGATGAACTCCAGGATGTCCGGGTGATCGAAGTTGAGGATGCCCATGTTGGCGCCCCGGCGCCGGCCGCCCTGCTTCACCACTTCGGTGGCGGTGTCGAAGATGCGCATGAAGCCCACGGGGCCGCTTGCCACGCGGCCGGTGCTGCGCACCTGGTCGCCCCGGGGCCGGAGATGGGTGAAGGAAAAGCCGGTGCCGCCGCCGGTCTGATGGATCAGGGCCATGTCCCGCACGCCCTCCAGGATGGAGCGCAGGTCGTCAAGCACCGGGACGACAAAGCAGGCGGCCAATTGTCCCTGCCGCAGGCCGGCGTTCATCAGAGTGGGGGTGTTGGGCAGGAATTTCAGGGAACGCAGGGCCTCGTGGAAGTCTGCCGTCCGGCGGGCCACGGCCTTGGGGCCGCCGTAGCGTTCCTCGGCCGCCGCCACCCCCCGGGCCACCCGGAGGAACAGTTCCTCCGGCGTCTCCATTACCCGGCCGTCGGGGTCACGGCGGAGATAACGCTCTTCCAGGACCCGCAGGGCAATGGGCCGAAATTCCAGGGGGGGCGGCTCAAGCATAAGAGCGTTCTGCCTTCAATTCCAAAATAAGAACAGCAATCATCCGTAGGGGCGGCTCGCGAGCCGCCCTGCCACTCATTCTTCGATGATCCCCCATTTCTTGGCCCGCTCCAGGTAGACGGGGGGAAAGGTCGGGCTGAAATTCTGATACACCGTGATGGGGTAGCGAGCCCCGATTTTGCGGGCCGCCTCCTTCAAACCGATGAGCAGTCCCTCCAGATACTTAAGCGGGAACGACAGCACCAGCTCGTCGTCTTGGGTCATGGAGAAGATCCGGTCGCCCTGACCGGGGATGGCCACGGTGAATTCGCCGTGGCGGTAAGGGCCGATGAGATAGGAGGCGCACTCCACCTTGCCGCCGAATTCGCCTTTGACCCGCTCTCCCAGGATGAAGGCAGCCGCCTGGATGAGGCGCGTGAGCTGGGCCGGGTTGCCGTAGACCACCACGACATCAGGCTGCAAGGCCAGGCGCTCCAGGGGGCAGAGGTAGATGGCGCCCACCTCCTGGGGTTCGAAGTGGGGCAGACCCTCCACCTCCTTGAGAGCCGGCCCCAAGTCTTGGTGGAATCCCACCTCACAAAAAAGCTGGCCCAACTCCAGGATGGGGTCGGTGGCCGGCGTGAAGCCAAAGGCCAGCATGCCGGGGATGCAAATCAGGTCGTCTTTGGTCAGGCCCACCGGCCAGCCGTAAATCCGGGCCATGGTAACGCCCTGGCAGATGGTGACGCGTTTGCCGAAGACCTGGGACGGCCGGCGGGTCTTCTCGGGTAGGGAGGAGGCGTCTTTCAGAAAAGCGACCCCGAAGGGTTCGGTCTTGAGGCGCAGAGCTTCTTTCAATTGGGTGGCGGCAGCTTTATAATCCATGATTTTTCCTTGGTTGGTGAGTCGGTAGTCCCGGAAAAAATGTCGAGATAGTAAAATATTAAGAACTATCTAAAATTGATGCAAGCGCTTTTAGCCTTTTCCTTTTGAGGATCACGGGTTTAGGGGATAAAATAGCGGCTATGGGAACAGAAGTCACTCCGATGCACACCCTGAGCCCCGTGCAGGTTTTGGAATTGCTGGGAACCGGGCTCGAGGGCTTGAGCCACAACGAAGCCCGGGAGCGCTTCAGTCTTTATGGCCCTAACGTCCTGGTGGCGGCGAGGCAGATTTCCCCCTGGCTGATTCTCTGGCGGCAATTCCAAAATCTCCTGATCGCCATCCTGATTGCAGCCACGGCCGTCTCTTTCCTGATGGGCGAAAGCCTGGATGCCTGGGTCATCCTGGCCATTGTCCTGGCCTGCGTGGTTTTGGGATTTATCCAGGAGTACCGGGCCGAGAAAGCGGCCGCGGCCCTCAAGAAATTGGCGGCCCCGGAGGCCACGGTGGTGCGGGAGGGCAAAGAACAGGTGGTGCCCGCCAGCGAGGTGGTGCCCGGTGATCTGCTGGTGCTCCATTCCGGGGACCGGGTGGCCGCGGACGCCCGCCTCCTGGAAGTGGTCAATCTGAAAGCGGATGAGGCGCTGCTCACCGGCGAGTCCACCGCGGTGGATAAAGCTCTGGCCGCCGTGGCCGCGTCGGAGACCGCAGTGGCCGACCAAGGCTGCATGGTCTTCGGGGGCACGGTGATCACTTACGGCCGGGGCCGGGCAGTGGTTACCGCCACCGGCATGGAGAGCCAGTTCGGCCGGATTGCTGGCCTGTTGACGGAGGTCGAAGAGGAAGCCACGCCGCTGGAAAAGCGCATGGTCTCCATTGGCCGGATCTTGAGCATCATCTGTCTGGCGGTGGCCGCCGGGGCCACCGTCCTGGGCGTGCTCCGGGGCCACGGCTGGCTAGAAATGCTCATTTGGGGCATCAGCCTGGCGGTGGCCGCGGTGCCGGAGTCCCTGCCGGCGGTAGTAACCGGCTCCCTGGCCATCGGCACCACCCGCATGGCCCGGCGCCACGCCATCGTCAAGCGCCTGCCGGCGGTGGAGACCATGGGCTGCACCACGGTGATCTGCACCGACAAGACCGGCACCCTCACCAGAAACGAGATGACGGCCCGTAAACTTTTTCTGGATGGCCGGGAGATCGAGGTAACCGGCTCGGGCTATGAACCCCTGGGTCAATTCCTGGTCGGCCGGCAGGAGTTGGCGCCGGCGAAGGACCAGGTCCTGTCCATGGCGGCCCGCATCTCCCTGCTCTGCAACGACGCGGCCCTGGAGGAGACTGACGGTCTCTGGACGGTGCGGGGCGACCCCACCGAAGGGGCACTGCTGGTGCTGGCCCGGAAGGCCGGGTTGAATGTCGAGGAATTGGACCTGTTCCCCCGCCTGGCAGAGATTCCCTTCTCTTCGGAAACCAAGCGGATGAGCACCTTCCACGAGGGTACAGGCGGGTTTATCATGTGCCTCAAGGGGGCCCCGGAGAGTCTGCTGCACCACGCCGCCAGGGTCTTGACCGCCGGCGGGGAGAGGCCGCTCACTGGTGATGACCGGCGGCAGATCATGGCCGAGGGGGCTATGATGGCCCATGGGGCCCTCCGGGTCCTGGGTCTGGCGTACCGCCGGGTGAAAAAGCTTCCCCAATTAACCCATGAAGCTGCGGCAGTGGACCTGGTCTGGGTGGGATTGGTGGGGTTGATGGACCCGCCCCGGCCCGAGGCCCGGGAGGCCGTGGGCCGTTGCCATCGGGCCGGCATCCGGGTCATCATGGTCACCGGCGACCATCCGGACACCGCCGCGGCCATCGCCCGGGAGGTGGGGCTGGTGCCTCCTCACCAAAAAAGGCACGTGGTCCTAACCGGGCTGGAATTGAACCAACTGGGCGATGAGGCGCTGCTGGAGGCCCTGAAGGAGACCCGGGTCTTCGCCCGGGTGGCCCCGGATCACAAGCTGCGGCTGGTGGACCTGCTCAAGAGCCAGGGCGAGGTCGTGGCCATGACCGGCGATGGGGTCAACGACGCCCCGGCCCTGAAGCGGGCCGACATCGGGGTGGCCATGGGCCTCACCGGCACCGAAGTCACCAAGGAGACCGCGGCCATGATCCTGGCGGACGACAACTTCGCCAGCCTGGTGGCCGCGGTGGAGGAAGGCCGGGCCATCTTCGATAACATCAAAAAGTACCTGATCTACCTGCTGAGCTGCAACATCGCCGAGATCCTGGTGCTCACCGGGTCCTTCTTCCTGGGCCTGCCTTTGCCGCTCATTGCCCTGCAGATCCTCTGGGTCAACCTCACCACCGACGGCCTGCCGGCCCTGGCCCTGGGCGTGGACCCCAAGGCGCCGGACATCATGCGGCGCCCGCCCCGGCCGGCCCGGGAGGGGGTCTTCAGCCGGACGGTGAACACCCTGTGCGGGGTGATCGCCCTTTACCTCACCGGCATCCTCATTCCCTTGTTCATTTACTACCTCTATTGGAACCCCTGGGGCCTGGGAGACCCGGACCAGGTCCTGATCCGAGCCCAGACCATGGTGTTTATCACTTTGGTCCTGGTCGAACTGGTGAACGCCTTCAACTGTCGCTCCGATTACCTCTCGGCCTTTAAGGTGGGGCTCTTTCAAAACCGCTTCCTCGTTATGTCCCTGGTGCTCTCTCTGGCGATGATGGTGGCGGTGATCGAATGGGAGCCGCTGGCCCGCCTATTCCACACCACGCCGCTGGGCTGGCAGGACTGGCTCATTGCCGCGGTCCTGGGGCTTCTCATCCTGCCGGTGGTGGAAGCGGCCAAATGGTGGCTGCGGCGGCGAGCGCGGACGGCATAGGGAGCGGGCTTTTCGAATAGAGTCTATAGGTAATATTACCCATAACAAATTCAGGAATTTCCTGATTGATAATTTTCTCAGTGGAATTTACATTTAACCAACATCGTGGCAAGCATAAGATGAAAGCAATCAAGGCAGTACAATAATCAGCCGATCAAAGAGGAGGGCCTCTGATGGTTAGTGCGGTATTGGTGAGAAGCGAGAATGAACTGCGCGAATTTTATGAATGGCTGCTTTGCCGGGCACAAGAGGAGGAGGCTAATGGCCATAAAAGACGTGGGAGTCTCTATAGAGAATATGCTGACATGGTAAAAATAGAGATGAATTACTAAGGATTTATTTGCGAATAAATTAAATTAGGGTTAATATGCAAAATATACTAGAAGATCTTATAAGAAAGAGGAAGATACTGAAAGGAATTCTTCTCGGACTTGCAGCTGTTAGTGTTGTTTTAGTCTGCATGCTTTCAATTTATTACGTTACTTTCATTGCCTATTAAAAAGGGCGATCCTGCTGCACCCTTTTTCCGAGCTATTCAAATATTTTTTCTCTCAATGTTGGAAAGACGCGTTTGCAGTCCCGAGGTGTTGTACACAGCCGGTAATGAGATTTATTCAATCCTCGGTGTCGTCTTCTCCCCTGATTTCCCCGTTCTCTCCTCGGTCTCGTTTCTCCTCTAAGGCGCTGTTCTCTTCGTCTCCCCCTACTCGCCGTCCTTGAATTACCACGACCGTTTTCCCGGGCTCGGCCCAATCATACAGCCATTTCATGTAAGGTTCTTCCACATGGATACAACCGTGAGTCGCCCAGGCCGATATTTCACCGGGGTCAGGCAAATCCCCTTCGTGAATGGCTCTCATGCCTTTTAAATCAAAAAAAAGGGAGTAAGGCATCGGCTGGGCATATTTGCGCGAATAATAAGTTTTATCCTTGAGCTTGACCACATAAGTTCCCGGCGGCGTCGGGGTTTCATCATCGCCGGAAAGTATGGGGAATTCCAAGAGCTTGCGGCCTCGCCCGTAGGCCGCGCCCTTCTGGTTTTCCTGGTCGATCCAGATTACCTTGTCATGCTTCTGCAAGGCACCGGCCCCGGCAGCCGCAGGAAAAAGCGGAGCCGCCAGGGCGATGATCAGGAGATAGAGCCAGGTTTTCATTAGCCGGACTGCCACGATTTTCTGAATGCCTCTATGACCGGGACCAGTTATTCCGATTGCTGGCCGGGGGTATCCGGCCCGGGTGATTCTTCGTCCTCGCTCTCTTGGTCCTTTTGACGCCCTTGATTCCCTTGGTCCTCATTATTCTCCCGGTCCTCCTGGTACCTTTGATTCTCTTGATTGCCTTGGTTCTCTTGATTATCTTGATCCTGGTTATCTTGATCCTCTTGGTTATCCTGGATGCCCTCGTCAACTTCGCCGATCTGCTCTTCCAGGGCCCAGTCTCTTTTGCCGCGCACCACCACCAGGGTTTTGTTTACCTCGGTCCAATCAAACAATCTTTTGATGTAGGGTTCTTCAACGTGGATGCAGCCGTGGGAAGCCCATTTCGCCAGATGCTCAGGGTCAGCGACTTCTCCTTCGTGAATGGCTCTCTTGGCTTTGTAATCGAAGAATATCGAGTAAGGCATAGGTTGCTTGAAATGGCGGGAATAATAATT
The DNA here is from genome assembly GCA_963797235.1 of uncultured delta proteobacterium. Lineage (GTDB taxonomy): Bacteria > Desulfobacterota > Desulfobaccia > Desulfobaccales > 0-14-0-80-60-11 > JAPLJC01. The sequence goes on along the minus strand of CAWCOX010000004.1, from coordinate 507,442 downwards.
GGCATCCTTCACTCTTACCACATAAGCTCCGGGTGGAGTCGGCGTTTCATCATCTCCAGTCATCAGGGGAAAGGAAAAAAGTTTTTGTCCTTTTTCATAGGCGGTTCCCGTTTGTCTGGGTTGATCAATCCAAATTACTTTGGCGTAGCGCTTAAAGACGTTAACGGCGCTGGCCGGCGAGGCATAGATGGAAGTAAAGAGGATAATGGCAAGAACATATAAATACCTTCTCATCAGTTATTACCTTGATTTTATTAGACGCGGCGTTCAACTCCGATAACTGGCATTGATTTTGATGTAATCTTCCGTATAGTCGCAGGTCTCGTAGTAGTCGGTGAAGTCGCCGTTATTCAGGTCGATGGTCAGGTTGAAGGCCCCGGCCTGGATGACTTGTTGGGCCCGGGCCTCGGCCTCGGGGCCGAGGCCGCGGCCTTGCTGCGCCACCAGGACGTCGCCGTAAGCGATCTCCACCTGCTCGGGGTCGAAGCGGGCCCCGGAGCGCCCCAGGGCCGCCATGATGCGGCCCCAGTTGACGTCCTCGCCGGCCATGGCGGTCTTCACCAGGGGCGAGAGGGCCACGGTGCGGGCGGCCTTCAGGGCCTCATTGGCCGTGACCGCGCCCCGGACCTCCACCCGGAACATGTGCCTGGCCCCTTCGCCATCGGCTACCACCTGGGACGCCAGATCGCCCATCACCTGGTCGAGCATCTCCCCCAGGGCCGCCATGGCGAGGCCTTCCCCCTGGATCAGAGGATTGCCCGCCCGGCCGCCGGCCAGCAACAAAATCGTATCGTTGGTGGAGGTGTCGCCGTCCACGGTGATGCGGTTGAAGCTCACCGGCAAGGCCCGGCGAAGCAGGGATTTCAGGACCTGGGGGGTGGCCGCAGCATCGGTAAAGATGAAGACCAGCAGGGTGGCCAGGTCCGGGTGGATCATGCCGGCGCCCTTGGCCATACCGGCCAGAGTCACTTCTTTGCCGTCAATCCTGGTGCGCAGTAAAGAGGTCTTGGGCCGGGTATCGGTGGTCAGGATGGCCTCAGCGGCTTCCGGGAAGCCCTGGGGGTTGAGGCGGGCCGTCAGTTTGGGCAGCGCCCGGGTGATCTTCTCCAGCGGGAAAGGTTGGCCGATGACCCCGGTGGAGGCGGGCAGTACCAGGCGTTCCGGGATCTTCAGCAATTCGGCGACGCCCAGGGTAGTTTCCCGGGCGTCCTCCAGGCCTTCGGGGCCGGTGCAGGCGTTGGCGTTGCCGGCGTTTACCAGGATGGCCTGGGCGCTCCCGGCCCGCAGGCGCTCCCGGGAGAGCACGACCGGGGCGGCCTTGACCCGGTTGGTGGTGAAGACCCCGGCCGCGGCGGCGGGTGTGTCCGCCACCAGCAGGGCCAGGTCCAGGGCGCCGGTCTTCTTGAGGCCGGCCGCGGTGGCGGCAAAGCGAAATCCGGGAATGATCATGGGCTTGTCCTTAATAAGTAATGGAGCACAGAATGACACTCTTTTGCAGCCAGGTTGGGAAGCTAACTTTTAAGGTAATTTTAGAACGCCCTAAATCGCCTTAAAAGGCTTTAATTAGACCATTCCTGTTCCGGAACGTCAAGATCGGCCGCAAGTTGATCAGCAAAAGTTGCTGATATTTTTATAATTATGCCACTAACGAGCCGGAAACTTAACACCTCATCAGCATTCCGGTACCGCTCTTGTACCGCATTTGTGCCGCTGGCGGGAAGTCATCCCGGAGGTGGAGCGGTTGTTTGCCATTTAAAATAACCTAAATCAGGACGAGATAAATTTCCAGAAGAGAATGGATGAATGACCCGGAATCGAAGGATGCCAAAAGCGCAACAAAGGTAGCCTTTTTTGCGGGAAAGTGGAGGCAAGTGATGGTAACTATTGGAAAATAATAAATAAATCGGCAGTGCAAAATGTCAGTAATGGAAACCGGGGTTTGGAGCCTTGGCCGCCGGACCGGCGGCCTTGATTTACCGTCAGGCTGCTTCGGTAGAGACGGGCTGCCGGAGGATGGTCTTAAGCTTCTCCGGGGCGGTGCGCCGGGGATCACTCAGATAGATTTCGTGGTGCTTGCCGCAGAGATGCAAGCCTTGCTCTTTAATAAAGGTGTGGAGCCGGTCGATGGTGGGCGTGACTTCGGAGTAGGGACCGACGTGAAGAATCTGGGCGGCCCGCCCTTCGTCATAGATCTCCAGGCGCAGTTTCTCCAGGGCCGGCAGGGACTTTTTCTGCTTAGCCGCGGCCACTGCCTGGTCCAGCAATTCCCGGGTGACCTCGGTCGGCTGGGGGAGCATCAGGGTCCAGCGCCAGTCGTCCCGGCGGTCCGGGTCAAAGTCATCCAGGAGCATCCACCAGAGGCCCTCCAGGGGGGGCACCACCCAATCTAGGTCCAATTCCTTCCGGAGGCTGAACTTGAGGGTATAGGAGGCGGTATAGAGGGCCTCCACCCCGGCTTGAAAGTCCGGGTTAGTGTCGGGGTCGCCGTAGCCGTTGAACATCAGGTACTTCAGGGGCCAGGCGCTCACCAGGGTGGCCTTTTCGGCGGAGGCGGTGTAGAGGGGCTTGAGTTCTTGCTTAAGGTCGATTTTTGCCATAATTAAATATTAACCACCAAGGACACCAAGGGCACCAAGACACACCAAGAAAGTTATATCTTTGTGGTGAATTTATCCACCACAAGGAAACAATCCTTCGTGAATCTTGGTGCTCTTGGTGACTTGGTGGTGAGATTTTTTATTTCCCGCAGCACTTCTTGTATTTCTTGCCGCTGCCGCAGGGGCAGGGGTCGTTGCGGCCGGTCTTCTTCTGCTGGCGCTGCTGGGGCTGGGCGGGGCCGCTGTCGCCGTGGCTGAAGAACATGGGCTGTTCCTGCGGCCTGGCCTCTTCGGGAATCTCCTGGTGGGGCTTGACCTGAACGTGGAAGATCATGCCCACCGTCTCGGCCTCCATGCGGTGGATGAGCTCCATAAACATGTCGTAGCCTTCCCGCTGGTATTCCCGCAAAGGGTCCTGCTGGGCATAGCCCCGGAGGCCGATGCCGTCCCGCAGGTGGTCCATGGAGAGGAGATGATCCTTCCATTGGTTATCGACGATCTGGAGCATGATCATCTGCTGGAGCTGGCCGAACAATTCCGGGCCGATATCTTCGGCCTTGGCGGCCAGGAACTTTTCCACCTGTTCGCCCAGGTATTCCCGCAGGTCGCCATCCAGGTCGGCGAGCGCCACCCGGAAGCCGAACTGGCGCTGGAAGGCGGCCGCGAGGCCGTCCAGGTCCCATTCTTCGGGCAGCTTGTTGGCGGTGTATTCCTCGGTCAGTTCCTCCACCAGCTCCCGGGCCATTTCCAGGATATCTTCCTGGAGGCTGTCGCCGGCCAGGATCTGGCGGCGCTGGGCGTAGATCACCTCCCGCTGCTTGTTCATGACGTTGTCGTATTCCAGGAGGTGTTTGCGGATATCGAAGTTGTGGCCCTCCACCCGTTTCTGGGCCCTTTCGATGGCGTTGCTTACCAGGCGGTGTTCGATGGGCTCGCCGTCCTCCATCCCGAGGCGGCCCATGAGGCCCTTGATGCGGTCGCTGCCGAAGATGCGCAGCAGGTCGTCTTCCAGGGAGAGGTAGAAGCGGGAAGAGCCGGGGTCGCCCTGGCGGCCGGAGCGGCCCCGGAGCTGGTTGTCGATGCGCCGGGATTCGTGGCGCTCGGTGGCCAGGATGTGGAGGCCGCCGGTGGCCACCACGCCTTCGCCCAGGACGATGTCGGTGCCGCGGCCGGCCATGTTGGTGGCAATGGTCACCATGGACTTCTGCCCGGCCTGGGCCACGATCTCCGCCTCTTTTTCGTGCTGTTTGGCGTTCAGAACCTCGTGCTTGATGCCCTCGCCGTTTCAGCATCTTGCTCAGATATTCGGACTTTTCGATGGAGGTGGTGCCCACCAGAACCGGGCTGGCCCCGGTCATGGCAGTCCTTGATGTCCTCCAACACGGCCTGGAATTTTTCTTCGGCGGTCTTGTAGATGGAGTCGGGAAAGTCTTCCCGGATCATCTTCATGTGGGTGGGGATGACCATGACTTCCAGGTTGTAGATTTTCTTGAACTCCTCGGCTTCGGTGTCGGCGGTGCCGGTCATGCCCGCCAGCTTTTTATACATGCGGAAGTAGTTCTGGAAGGTGATGGTGGCCAGGGTCTGGTTTTCGTTTTCGACCTTGACGCCTTCCTTGGCCTCCAGGGCCTGGTGCAGGCCATCGGAGTAGCGCCGGCCGGGCATGATGCGGCCGGTGAATTCGTCGACGATGATGACCTGGCCTTCTTTAACGATGTAGTCCACGTCCCGCTTGAAAAGGTTATGGGCCTTGAGGGCGGCCTGGAGGTGGTGCAGGACCTCGATGTTTTTGGGGTCGTAAAGGTTTTCCAGACCCACCAGTTTTTCGCCCCGGGCCACGCCGTCTTCGGTAATCAGGACGGAGCGGGCTTTTTCGTCCACGGTGAAGTCCTGGTCGGCCTTGAGCTGCCGGGCCACCCGGTCCAGGACGAAGTAGAGCTGGGTGGACTCCTCGGCGGGGCCGGAGATGATCAAGGGCGTCCGGGCCTCGTCGACCAGGATGGAGTCCACTTCGTCGACGATGGCGTAGTGGAATTCGCGCTGGACGTAGTCCTCCAGGGAGAACTTCATGTTGTCCCGAAGGTAGTCGAAGCCGAACTCGTTGTTGGTGCCGTAGGTGATGTCCGCGGCATAGGCGTAACGGCGCTCGTTATCGTCCAGGCCGTGGACGATGGTGTCCACCCGCAAGTCCAGAAAATTGTAAATGCCGCTCATCCACTGGGTATCACGTTTGGCCAGATAATCGTTGACCGTGACGATGTGCACGCCCTTGCCGGTGAGGGCGTTGAGATAGGCGGGCATGGTGGCCACCAGGGTCTTGCCTTCACCGGTCTTCATTTCAGCGATCATGCCCTGGTGCAGGACGATGCCGCCGATGAGCTGGACGTCAAAGGGTCGCAGCCCCAGGACCCGGGTGGAGGCCTCCCGCACCGCGGCGAAGGCCTCGGGCAAAAGGTCGTCCAGGGGCTCCTCCCGGTCGAGGCGCTCCTTGAACTCTGCGGTCTTGGCCTGGAGCCCGGCGTCGGACAGAGCCCGGTATTCGGGCTCCAGGACGTTAATGGCGTCCACCAGGGGCGCCAGACGCTTGAGCTCGCGTTCGTTTTTACTGCCGAAGATTTTTTTGAGGATAAGTTGGATCATAGGTTAAGTAGTTTAATCTTGGCGCCTTGCGTCCTGGCGTGAGAAAAATAGCTCTCGCCAAGGCGCAAGAACGCTTAGTCGGTTATTAGGATTTCAAGTTTTCCAACTCCAGGAGCATGGGGATTTCGTTGCAGTTATCGGGGTACTTGACGCAATTGACGCACTCGGCTCCAGATGATGGGCAGGAGGTCCTCCCGGGAAACCAGTCGAAAGCCGAAGCGTCTTGAAGAAATCGGGAGCCAGAGTGAGGAGGAAAATTTTGTCAGCCCAAAACTTTGGCCTCCTCCAGACAGTTCTGAACCAGGCGGGAGCCGATGACCCCGGCCTCGCTCGAAAGTCCGGCGCCACGGCCACCGAGCGAATCTCCCCCAGGCCGGCCCAGAAGACATGCAGGGCGGCCACTCCGATGATGGGGCCACTGGTCGGTGCGGTAGACAAAATATTCCCGAACTGGCCGTAAAGATCGGCCATGGTCCGGGGCAGGATGCCACCCTCATGGTAAACTCATGCAACATGCGGCAGATTTCCGGGACTTCTTGAATTTGGGCCTTGCGAATCATTTTGTCATTAGAGGGTTACGAATAACCACCGGTTCAGATATAATTTCTCAACATGTTGTTTGGTGCTTTGCACCTGCCGACTGCCGGTTTACCTAAAGGCGGGCACGGAGGCCCGCCCCACCAGAGGCATATTTTTTTGGTGGGGCGGCCGTCACGGCCGCCAGCCAAATCTTATAAATTATATCATCATTTTAAGGATAGGACTATATGACAGTGATCGCGCCAGACCAATATGTCGTCCTGGAATACCGCATGAGCCTGGATTCCGGCGAGCAGCTTCGAGGCACGGCCGAGGCCCCGGAACAGCTTACCTTTGTGGCGGGCTACAAAGAACTCCTGCCGGCGCTGGAGCGCCGCCTCATTGGGCTCAGGGTTCAGGATGCGGTGGAGTTTGTCATCCCGGCGGACGAGGCCTTCGGCCTCTACGAGCCGGAAAACGTCCGGGAGTGGAGCCGCAAGGTCTTTCCGCCGGACAAGGAACTGAAAGTGGGCCAGCGGGTAATCCCGGCCAACCTGCCCGTTGAGCCGGAGTATCCTTTGACCATCAAGGAAGTGAAAGAAAATTGCGTCACCCTGGATATGAATCATCCCCTGGCCGGGCACGACCTCCATTATGCCGTGAAGGTGATGGAGGTGAGGCCCGCGACGCCGGAGGAGTTGGAGCCGCTGAAGCAGTGCAAGTCCTGCAGCGACGACTTGGAAGGGCAGTGTTCCTGAAAAAAAGGGAGGCGGAAACCAGTTCCGCCTCCCCGAAATATTCTTAATGCTGCCGAAGTTACATCTCGGTTACCGTGATGGCCGCCGAGGGGCAGACCTCCACGCAGGACTCGCAGCCCAGACATTCATCGACGTTCGCCGGGTTGGCTTTGTCGCCAGCCATCTCCAAGACGCCCGCGGGGCAGACATTGACGCATTCTTCGTCGCCGGTGCATTGGTCCACATCAACTTCAACCTGCCAAGCCATTTAGCCTCTCCTCCTGACGATATTGCCGCAGCTATTGATTACCCAGGTGCGCGAGACGCACCTGGCGAAAACTCGTTGCAGGCCACAAAAAAGACGGCCCAGGAAGTGGGCCGCCGCTCTGGAAATGCCAAAAAAATTTTTAGGTTTCGGTAACCGTGATGGCGCCGGACGGGCAGACCTCGATGCAGCTCTCGCAGCCCAGGCACTCATCCTCATTCGCCACACTCGCCTTGTCATTCTTCATCTCAAAGACGCCCACGGGACAAACGTTGACGCATTCTTCGTCCCCGGTGCATTTGTCGGTATCCACTTCGACACGAAAACCCATTAACCTCTTCCTCCTTCTCCTAAAATCATGGGCCGATAAGGGGCCCCATGGCTATATTCAAGACTATTTTATGCCAGCGGCCGGCCGGCGTCAAGTGGCCGTATGGACGAACTTTATAAGCTCAATGAGTTTCGGGAAGACGGCCCACCCGGGAGGCCATTTCCGGACCACCGGGCAGCTCATCCAGGAGGAGATTGTCGCGCTGATGTTCCAGGGCCCGCTGCACCAGGGCCGGGGCCCATTGGGCCGATCCCATGGCGTGCAAATGGGTGTAAGTGGCCAGGACGTTATTAAAAACCAGGCCTTCCCGCCGGCCACCCATGCCGGTGCCCCGGGTAACCCGAAAGGCCATGGCCGCGTCGGCCGCGGGGTCCGGCGCGATCTGAGAATAATGGAACTCGTGGCCCATGAGCCGGGCGCCGATGGGGAAAAACGGGTTCTCCTGGACTACTTCCAGCACGGTGTAGCCGTGGCCTTGGGGCTTCTTGCCCATGACAAAGTCGTAGGGGAAGAGGCCCACCATGGGGAATTTTTCTTCCCGGATCTGGATGGTTTCGCCCAGAAACATGAGGCCGCCGCATTCGGCATAAATGGGCAGGCCGGCCACGGCCGCGGCCTTGACGGATTGGCGGAAGCTCAGATTTTCAGCCAGGGCCTGGGCGTGGGTTTCGGGAAAGCCGCCGCCGATGTACAGGGCGTTCAACTCCGGCGGCAGCATGGCATCGTCCAGGGCGCTGATTTCCACCAGGCGGGCGCCCTGCTGTTCCAGAGCCTCCAGGTTTTCCGGATAGTAGAATTGAAAGGCGGAGTCCCGGATCACGCCGATGGTCACCCGAGCCGCGGCCGCTGAAACCGGCTGGACCCTCTCCGGCCAGGCCGGCAGGGGAGGGGCCTGGCAGGCTACCCGCCAGAGGCCCTCCAGATCCAGGTACTTGCGGGCCAGGTCCCGGGCGGTGTTGATGGCCCGGATGGCGGTGACGTGTTCCTGAGGCGGCACCAAACCCATGTGGCGCTCCGGAAAGACCGCGCACTTGAGACGCGGGATCGCCCCTAAGACGGGAATGCCGCAGTAGCGTTCGATGGCCTGGCGGATGATGTCTTCGTGGCGGGGGCGGGCGATTTGATTGAGGACCACCCCCCGGATGGGGACGTCGGGGTCGAAATGCTGGCAACCCAGGACCATGGCGGCGGTGGTGCGGGTCCGCATGGTGCAGTCCACCACCAACACCACGGGAGTGGCCAGAAATTTGGCCAACTCGCCGGTGCTATAGGTTCCCTGGGCATCCAGACCGTCGTACAGGCCGCGGTTGCCTTCGATAACCAGGGCGTCTGCCTGGGCGGCCTGGCGGGCCACCATGGCCATAATCTGGTCCCCCTCCATAAGAAAGGGGTCCAGATTGTGGCTGGGGCATCCGGCAGCCAGGGCGTGCCAGGCGGGGTCGATGTAGTCGGGGCCTTTTTTAAAAGGCACTAATCGACGACCCTGGTCGCGCCAGGCGGCCAGAAGCCCCAAGGTCAAGGTGGTCTTACCAGCCCCACCCCGGAGAGCTGCGAGCAGCAGTCGGGGACAGGGCTGTTTCATCAGTGCTTTGCGGCGCCTTCTTCGTGGGGAATCTCCACGAAGCTTCCACCGAAGTAGGTGTAGACGCAGCGGCCGCCGTCGATGAGCTCCTTGATGGCGAACTTGACCATGGTCTTGTCCTGATCAGGATGCTCTTTCATTACGGCCTTCTGGAGATCCATGGCCTTGAGCTGTTTCTTGCCCTGGGCCTTGAACACCAACTGGTAAACGAACTCCACCAACTCTTCTTTGGATAGTGCCATTTATTCCACCTGCTTAGAATTTAAAATGCATCGACGTCCGGTAGGTGTCATAAGCCCAACGGTAGTCGTCAATGTGCTGGAAGGTGAAGGGAATTTCGCAAACTTCAAAGAATTTCTCCCAGCCGATCCGGTTGACCCACTCACCGACGCGCTCCCACTTGTTGGCGCCTTCGGCGTACTTGATGAGGATCTTGCGGATGGCCTGGACCACTTCCGGCCACCGGGGCGGGTTGTTGGGCAGATAAGGCACCGCCAGCTTGGAGAACATGGGCGGGGTCTTTGAATTGGAGACCTTGCCGCCCACCAGCAGGGCCACGCCGCCTTTGACGGAATCGAACACCGGCAGGGCCGGGCACATGGTGTAGCAGTTGCCGCAGTACATGCAGCGCTCTTCGTTGATCACGACGCTCTTGATGGTCTTGTCCGGATGGGGCCGGATGGCGCCGGTGGGGCAAGCCGAGATCGTGGTGGGAATTTCGCACAGATGGCGCAGCCGCTCGTGGTTCACCTTGGGCGGGGTGCGGTGGATGCCCAGGATGGCGATGTCGGAGCAATGCACCGCGCCGCACATGTTGAGGCAGCAGGCCAGGGCGATCCTAACCTGGGCCGGCAGCTTGTGGCTGCCGAAATACTCGAACAGGTCGTCCATCACGGCTTTCACGATGCCCGAGGCGTCGATGGCCGGGGTGTGGCAGTGGACCCAGCCCTGGGTATGGACGATGTTGCTCACCGAGTGGCCGGTGGCGCCGATGGGAATGCCGAGCTTTTTGCATTCGGCCTTGACGCCGGCGATCTTGCTCTGGTCGGTGAGCAGGAACTCGACGTTGTTCCGGCTGGTGAAACGCAGGTAGCCGTCGCAGAATTTGTCGGCGACGTCGCACAGCTCTTTGACGAAGTCAGTGGATACCAGCCGAGGCGAGCCGCCCCGGACGGAGAAGATTTTGGCCCCGGACTCGGCAACGTGCACCAGCACGCCGGGTTCCAGGATCTCGTGATATTTCCACTTGCCGTAGTTCTCTTTGATGACGGGCGGCAAGAATTTGTCAAACTTTGGAGGTCCAATATCAGTAATACGATCAGCCATTGTCTTAATTCCTCCTCATATTATCGCCATTAAGTCAGTTAATCGACTTGAATGGTTGATAGCCTTACAGTTTGATGTACTTGCGGCCCGCAGCCTCGGCCTCGAAGTCTTCTTTATGCCAGAAGAAGAAGGGATTGGCCCGGGGGGTCCGGATGGTCTGTGGGGGCGGTTCCAGGCCCACGGACTGGAAGAAATTCCGCATGCCCAGGCGCAGCATCAACTCGCCGACGCGCTCCCGGTTCTTGCCGTTTTCCGACCACCACTCATGGATGTTACCCACCAGCTCCATGAATTCGTCAAAGGGGGCTTCCATGGGCATGAAAGGCACGATAACCCAGCTCATCTGGGCGCCTTCCAGGATGGGAGCATGCGAGCCCTGGAGCAGGGTGGCGCCGGTCTCGGTCCCGATCCGCAGGGCCTGGGGCATCAGGCTGATGCAGTGCATGCAATGGTTGCAGTTCTTGTTGTCGATGGTCAGCTTCTTGCCGTCGTAGCTCATGCAGGCGGTCGGGCAGAGATCGGTGACGTCGGCCTTAACATCCAGCTTGGCATAAGGGGTGCCGCCGGCCCGGGGTTTCAGGTCACCGCCGGCATAGGCGGCCACTGCAGACTGGTCGATGCGGATGTCGTCCTTCCAGACGCCGATGACGCTCATATCGGCGCGGGCTACCGCGGCCACGCAGTCATTCGGGCAGCCGGAGCATTTGATCTTGTACTTATAAGGAAAGGACGGGCGGTGCATATCGAACTGGAAGTTCTGGGTGGCCTGGTAGCACAGGTCCATGGTGTCGTAGCAGGCGTATTCGCAGCGGGCCTTGCCTACGCAGCAGCTCGGGGTCCGCATGGCGGAACCGGAGCCGCCCAGGTCCCAACCCTTGGCGGTCAGGGCCGCAAAGCAGGGTTCCAACTGATCGGTGGTGGTGCCCAGGAAGACCATGTCGCCGGTGGAGCCGTGCACGTTCAGCACGCCGGAGCCATGCTCGTCCCAGATGGCGCACAGGTCCCGCAGGGCCTGGGTGGTGTAGAACCAGCCGGAGGGCTGATTGACGCGCACGGTATGGAAATGTTCCACGCCGGGGAATTCGTTCGGCAGGTCGGAGTAACGGCCGATGATGCCGGAGCCGTAACCCAGGACGCCCACGATACCGCCGTGCTTCCAGTGGGTGATCTTGTCCTTATAGGAACGATCCAACTGCCGCAACAAATCCTTAGCCGAAGCCTTTTTGGCGGCGGCCCGCTTCAGATCCTTGACAAAACTGGGCCAAGGTCCGCTTTCAAGTTGATCAATTAATGGGGTATCGGACATGCAACTTTCCTCCCTCTTAAAATGGTCCCCAAAGGGCTTATCCTTTTTTTCACAAAATCACTCCTATCTCATAACATCGGAAGACATTTGTCAACTAAAAAATTGGTAGCCTAAATTTCGTGGATGGTTTGCAGCGGGCCCAATTCCTTCAGGGCCTCAGCGCACTGGGCCGCCGGGCCCAGCACCAGGGTGACCAGGGCGTCGGGGCGGAGATGGTCCCGGGCCGCCTGGGCCGCGTTCTTCAGGGTAATGTTGCGAATTTTATCACAATAGCCCTGCAGGTAATCCCGGCCCAGGTCGTAAAGGTCGATGGACAGGACCTGGCGGCCGATGCCCCGCGAGGTCTCCAGCCCCAAGGGAAAATGGCCCACGAAATAACTCTGGGCCTCGGCCAGTTCCTGGGCAGTGACGCCGTTTTCCTGCACTTCCTGGATGACGGCCTTGATCTCTTTGACCACCGCCGTGGTGTTGGCCGCCGGGGTAAAGGTAGAAACGATGAAGGGACCCGGGGCCCGGCGGAAGGAAAAATTGCTGCGGATGCCGTAAGTGAAGCCCAGATCCGAGCGGATGCGGGCCATGAGGCGGGAAGAGAAGCCGCCTTCGCCCAGGATGTAGTTCGCCAGCCTGAGAGGGAAGTAATCGGGGTGGGAGCGGGGCAGACCCAGGTGGCCCACCCGGATTTCGCTCTGGGTCAGGTCGGGGCGGTCCAGGAGATAGATGCCGGGCGCGGCGGTTTTATCCGGCGCCGCGGTATAGGCCGGGCTGGCCGGACCGACGCCCTGCCAGGAACCGAAGAGGCGTTCCGCCTCCTGAACCACCGTGGCAAAATCCAGCATCCCCACCACCACCAAAGTGGAGGTCGCCGGGGTGATCTCCCGCTGGTAAAAGTTTTGCAGATCCGGCAGTCCGAGGGCGTCCAGGCTCTTAAGGTCGCCTTGCACCGCGTGGCCATAGGGCGCCTCCCCGAAAAAGAGACGCAGGAAGCGCAGGCTGGCCAGCTCCCGGGGGTCCTCCAACTGGTGGGTCAGTTCGGCCCGCCGGCGCTCCCGGATGAGGTGGAACTCGTCCTCGGAGAAGGCCGGGGTCTGGACGATCTCCGCCAGGGTGGCCAGGTGCTCCCCGAAATCCTCCGCCAGACCTTCGATGGAGAGGAGAGTGGCGTCGTAGCCGGCGGTGCCCGAGAGGCTCGCCCCCCGGGACTCGATGTCCTGGGCCAGTTGCAACTGGCTGCGGGAGGCGGTGGCCAGGGTGAGGAGTTCCGCGGCCCAATCGGCCACCCCGGGTTTGCCCGGAGGGTCGGTTTCGGAGCCCCGCTTGGCCATGAAGGTGAGGCTCAGCCATGGGACCCGGCCGAACTCCACGCCCAGGAGGTTCATGCCGTTGGCCAGGGTGGCCTGGTGGATTTCGGGAATATAGTCTGCCATATCGTTTCCTTTCAGTGAGCAGTGAGCAGTAAGCAGTTAGTGGCCAGTGATCGGTGGTCAGTGGATGGGCACGGCCAGGCTCACGCCAATGGTCCCAGGGCGGCGCTTTCTTCTCCAGAGACCGGCTGCAAGGTTACCACGGTGCGGTTGTCGTCCTTGAGGTACGTCTGGGCGACCCGCAGGATGTCGGCTTCGGTGACCGCTTCGTAGGCGGCCAGGATCTGGTTGGCCTTGGCGGCGTCGCCGGTCTTCAAGTGAAACAGGCCCACCAGCAGGCCCCGGAAGAAGTTGTGGGACAGGCTCTTCACCATCTGGGCCCGCAGCAATTTTTTGGCCCGGGCCAGTTCCAGGGTCTCAACCCCGTCTTGACGCAAGTGTGCGAGGGCCTGCCAGAGCTCGTTTTCCAAGGCCGCCAGGGGTTGGCCGGGAGCGGCCACCGCGGCCACCACCAGCAGGTCCGGGTCCTGGGAGGCGAAGGGCAGGGGGGCCAGCTCCACTTCCAGGGCCGCGGCCTTGCCCGGGCGGACGAATTCCTGGTAGAAGCGGGAGGACTTGGCGCCGGCGAGGATGATGGCCAGCAGGCTCAGGGGATAGAGGTCCGGGTGGTCCATGCCCACGGCGTGGTAGCCCGCCAGCAGGGCCTCCACCTGGGAGACCTTCTTGACCACGCCCCGGCGCTCGCCCCGTTGGGGCGGCTCGGTGAAGGTCCGTTCGTTGGGTACGCCGGGGTTGGGGACGGCCCCGAAATAGCGGTCCACCAGGTCCCGGGCCCGCTCGGGCTCGGCGTCGCCGGCGATCACCACCGTCATGTTCCCCGGGTGATAGTGGCTGCGGTAGTAAGTGAGGCAATCCGCCAGGCTGAGATGGTGCAGGTCCTGGTCCCAGCCGATCACCGGCCATTGATAGGGATGTTGGGTAAAGGCGGTGGCATAGAGCTGCTCCTGCACCAGCCCCAGGGGGCTGTCGACGCTCCGGAGTTTGCGTTCGCTGATGACCACCTGGAGTTCCGGCGAGAAGGTGTCGTCGTCCAGTTTCAGGTGCAGCAGGCGGTCGGCCTCCAGCTCCAGGCCCAGTTCCAGGTGCTCGGAAGGCAGATTCTCGAAGTAGGAGGTGTGATCCTTGGTGGTAAAGGCATTGATTTCGCCGCCCTTGGCCTGGAGGATGCGGGAGAACTCCTCGGGGCCCAGGGTTTCGGTGCCCCGGAACATCAGATGCTCGAAGAGGTGCGAGATGCCGGTGATGCCGGGCAGCTCGTGGCGGGAGCCCACCTTGTAATGAATCTGCAGGGAAACGATGGGGAGGCTCCGGTCGGGCAAGACCAGGAGGGTAAGGCCGTTGTCCAGGGTGTATTGCACCATGCTGATCTCCGGCTGCCAGGCCGCCGGGTCGAATTTCGGGGATGTGGTCATGTAATCCTCCAAGCCAATCGAAATAAATGCTTCACCACCAAGACACCAAGATCACCAAGGCGCACCAAGGCAATGATTTTCTTGGTGTTTCGTGGTGCCCTCGGTATTTTGGTGGTGAAAATGTTTTATTCATTGCCAATTTTTTCCGGGATAGCCGCTCCAATGGCGCAGCAGCTTTTCATCCACTTCTACCTTTAAAGGAGTCGCCTGGGCGATGGGAATCTGTTTGGGGGCCTCGCCTTTCAGGACCCGTTGGGCCAGGGCGGCGGCCTCTTCGCCCAGGCGGCGGTAGTCCAAAGCCACCCATAAAAGCGCCCCTTGATGGGAACCTTCGGGATAACCGCTTACCACCATGACCTGCAGCCGACGGCCCCGGTCCAGCACCAGAGAAGCGTAGCGCCCGGCGCTGGCCGCGGGCGGGAGGTATATTACCCTCGCACCCCGGCCCAAGAGGCGTTTCAAGGCCTGGGGGTCAGAAGCCGCTCGGGTGCTGGCCTCAACCAGGGGAGTGATCCCGAACTGCGGGGCTTTTCGGGTGAATTCGGCCGCCAGTTCTGCAGCTATCCCGTCGCTGGGATCATACAACAGCCCCCAGGAGGCCTGGCCCAGGAGGCCGGCGCCCTGTTGCAGGGCCGCCTCCAGGGGCGCCGGCGAGGCGATACCGGTGAGATTCTCCTGGTGGTCTTCCGCACTCAGAGGCGGCGCCGGTAAAATAAGGGTCGGCCACCAGGGCGAAGACCACCGGGAGCTGTTTCTCCACCGGGGTCACCGCGATAAAAGCCGGGGTACCCAGGACCACCAGCAGCCGGGGTTTGAGTTGCCGAAGGCGGCGCAGGCTGGCCTTGAGTTCATCGCCGAATTCCGGGACGCAGACCACTTCCAGGGGAGCGTCCGGCAGATTTTCCCGCAGGGCGGCGATGGCCTGCTGCATCCGGGGCGAGTCCGGGGAGCAGAAGACGGCGATGGGATTGGAGGCGGCGGGGCCGCAGCCCCAGATGACCAGCAGGGTCAGAGTGAGGAAAATGAAAGATTTTCGTTTGGCTATTTGCCGTTTTCTGCGGGTGATCGCTGGGGCCGGGAAGCTTCGCATTACGGAAAACAGTCCCTCTAATGGATCACCCTACCCAGGCGGTCCCAGCGTATCCGGAACTGTTGGCTATTCCAGGCGAAATTGTGCACCAGTCCACCCAGTCCACTCATTAAGGCCGGGAAGAAGCCGTCGTGATGGTCACCGGCCCAAGAGAAATAGATGACCATGGCCTTGCCCCGGAAGTTATCCATGGGCACGAAGCCCCAGAAGCGGCTGTCATAGCTGCGGTCCCGATTGTCGCCCATAACGAAATAGCTGCTGGGGGGGACCACCACCGGGCCGAAATTATCCCGGGCGGATTCGATGGGGTTTCGAGGAGCCGGGATGATCAGGGTGTCTTCGTAATGGGCCTGGGGGGTCTCATACGCTTTGCCGTTGACCAAGACCTTTTTATTGGCGATCTGGACCGTGTCCCCGGGCAGGCCGATAACCCGCTTGATGTAGTCCTTGCTGGGGTCCTGGGGAAAGATGAAGACCACCACATCACCGCGTTGCGGTTGGCCGAGGGGGATCAGCACCTTGTTGTCCAGGGGGTTGCGGACACCGTAGCTTAGTTTGTTTACCAGCAGGTAGTCGCCGATCAGCAGGGTCTTTTCCATGGACCCCGAGGGGATGGAAAAGGCCTGGAACAGAAAGAATTTGATGACCAGGGCCAGAACGAAGGCAATGGCCAGGGCCTCGGCGTACTCCCGGACCAGGGATTTCTTGGGGCGGGCTTGGGATACGGCCTTGCCGGTTTTAAAGGCGGATGAGCTCATGTTCCTCGATTTTTATGGCAGGCAGACGCCGGCTGGGAGCCGGTTCAGTCCACCGGCACAAATTGATCTTGGGGGGCGCCACAGATGGGGCAGACCCACCCCGAGGGCAGTTTTTCAAAAGGGGTGCCGGCGGGGACGCCGTTATCCGGATCACCTTGCTCGGGGTCATAGATATAGCCACAGATCTGACATTGATATTTCTTCATGGCAGGCTCCTCTTTCAGTGTGATTAACAGCCGTTGAGTTGCCGGAGCAAATCCGGGCCGGCGGCGAAGGAATCAAGGTAATAGGCCGCCTGCAGCCGGGGATTGCGGAAGGCCACCAGGGGCACCCCGGCATTAGCGGCAAAGGCTTGGTCCACCTCGGAGTCCCCGATATAGATAGTCTCCCGGGGCGTCAGACCGAAGTGACTCAGGATCCGTTCAAAGGATTCCGGATGCGGCTTCGGACAGGCGACGTCCGAGGCCGAAACCACCAGATCAAACCTGTCCGTCAGCCGATGATAGCTGAGCACCGCGTCGGTGGTGGTGGCGCGGTTGGTGGCCAGGGCCGTAAAGCAGGCGGGGCGCAAAAATTCCAGAAATTCCCGCAGGTGCGGTTCTTCCACCATCATGGGAATGAAGGGGCTGTAATCGAAATTGCGGCAATAACCGCGAACCGCGTTTAGATCAGGATACCCTTGAAAGATATGTTCCACCGATTCCCAGACGGTGTGGCTATGGACGAAATCCTCGGCTTCGAGGTCCATCCGAGGTTGCTCGAAGCGGGCCAGGATGTCATTGTAAAAGGCGATGTTGGCCGGCCGGGAGTCGAACAAGACGCCATCGCAGTCAAAGGCAACCAGTTTGATCAAAGCATAAATCCTGGAAATAGTGGAGTGCAGTTGCCCGCCAACGACCTTGCTTCAGGGTGGGAACAGAAAATTACCCGGCCATCAGAACAGGCATTAAATAATAAGATTAATTCGAAATAGCCTGATTGTCAATAGCGACCCGGGAGACGACTTGCGCGGCGGCCCCGCCCTGGTTTTTCAGCAGTTGAGATTACGGTCAGCCCTCTCGTTGCCGGCAAGGAAAAATTTGGCGGCGAGCTTTTTCCTTGCTTTTCAGCCGGGTTTTTCCCAAAATCCTTTCATGTCAACCTCCCTCGAAATGCCGCGTCTGGGCGCCTTGAGAGATCTTTGCAGCCGGCGGGAAATTGATGCTCTGCTGGTCTCCGGCCTGGCGAGCCGCCGCTATCTCAGCGGCTTCACTGCCGATGATGCCGATTGGGGCGCCCTGCTCATCACCCCGGCCGCCGCGGTGCTGCTCACCGATTTTCGCTACGAGCTTTGGGCCCGGCAGGAGGCCCCGGCCTTTCAGATAGTGATTTATCAGGTGAGCCTGGGGGAAACCCTGGCCGGGCTGCTCCAGGAACTTGGGGTGCGGCGGCTGGGGTTCGAAGCGGCCCACGTTACCTTTCGGGCCTATCAACGCTTGACTGAAACCGTCAGTTCCAAAGGGGTCCAGGTGGAGTGGCGCCCCTTGGAAGGGGTGGTGGAAGAGCTGCGGGAAGTGAAGGCCCCGGAGGAACTGGCCGCCATGCGCCGGGCTCTGGAACTAAGCGAGGCGGTGCTGCGCCAGGTCTCCCGGGAGCTCACCCCGGGGAAGACGGAAAGCCAGGTGGCCTGGGAGATCGAACGGGGTCTGCGGGAAGGGGGGTGCCAGTCCATGGCCTTTGCCCCCATCGTGGCCGCCGGTGAGAACAGCGCCCGGCCCCACCACCAGCCGGGGGACCATGTCCTCAAGGCCGGCGAGCCCATTATCATCGATATGGGCGGCCGGCTGCACGGCTACTGCGCCGACATCACCCGCACCTATATTCTGGGGCCGCCGGATGAGCAGTTCCGGAAGATCTACAGCCTGGTGCGCCGGGCCCAGGCTAAGGCCGAGGCGGGGCTTAAGGCCGGGATGGATAGCCTGGACGCCGACGCCCTGGCCCGGCAGGTGATTGCCGACGGTGGCTACGGCGAGGCCTTCGGCCATTCCCTGGGCCACGGGGTGGGCCTGGCAGTCCACGAAAACCCCACCCTGAGCCCCATCCCGGAGCGCCGCACGGTGCTCCAGGCCGGCAGCGTGGTGACCGTGGAGCCGGGCATCTACCTGGCGGGTTGGGGCGGGGTGCGGCTGGAGGATATGGCCCTGATCAAGACGGCTGGAGCCGAAGTGTTGAATGGCTATGTGGATTTTTACGAGTGGGATTAATGAGCGGGGAAAAGGGGAAAAGGCGCGGCGAGAAACTCTTCGCCCTTAATTGGCTGCGGCAGCTGCTCAGGCATGATGGCTGGATCA
Organism: uncultured delta proteobacterium; assembly: GCA_963797235.1. Taxonomy (GTDB): domain Bacteria; phylum Desulfobacterota; class Desulfobaccia; order Desulfobaccales; family 0-14-0-80-60-11; genus JAPLJC01. Next base: position 489,128 of record CAWCOX010000004.1, on the reverse strand, counting down.
TGAAAATAGTCCTGGTAATGTTAGGCGGCAGCATCGGGGCGCTCTCCCGATATGGCGTGTCCTTGCTGGCCGTGCAGCTTTTTGGCACCAGATTCCCTTGGGGAACCCTTATCGTCAACCTTTCAGGCTGCTTTCTCATCGGTCTCTCTTTTGCCCTGGCCGACCGCGGCTTCAGCATCATGAACCCTTCGATTCGCCTCTTTTTTGTTACCGGGTATCTTGGGGCCCTGACGACCTTTTCCACCTTTGGCCTGGAGACGGTGAATTCCATGCGGGCGGGAACGCACCTGGTCACCCTGGCCAACTTTCTTTCCAACAACCTCATTGGTGGAGCCTTGGTTTTTCTGGGCATGCTGGTGGGCCGCCTAAGGTAAGGTGAGGCTAATTATGCAGCAGTATAAAAAGATTGAGATCTTTAGCAGTGAGGAAGCGCGGTGGCAGGGGCAGCCCCTTTATGCTGCCGTCGTCCAATTTGTCCACGACTTGAAGATCGCGGCGCGTTGTCTGGTGACCAGGGGGATAGAGGGCTCTTATGAAAGTGGGGAGCTGGCCACCGGCAGGCTTGAGGTCCTCTCCTACAACATGCCGGTGCGGATTACGATTATCGTGCCGGCTTCCGAGTCTGAGCGGATCTTGGCGAAGGCCGCGGAGATGGTCACCGACGGTATCGTGGCGGTGCAGGATTTGAGCGTCGTTTCCCATCGGACCCGGGGCATTCTCATCCCCAGACAGACCAGGGTGCGAGACATCATGACTCCGGCTCCGAAAAAGGTCGGCCTGGACGACTCGCTGGCCGAAGTGGCCCGCCTGCTGCTCTCTTCCACTTTTACCGGCCTGCCCGTGGTGGATGGAGAGAACCGGCCGGTCGGAGTCATCGCCCAGGGGGATTTAATCTATAAGGCCGGAATGCCCATGAGGATCGGTTTGCTGGCGGAATCGGATCGCCAAAAAGTGAGCGCGGTCCTGGAGGCGCTCGCACCGAGGAGGGCCAGAGAAGTCATGACGCGGCCGGCAGTGACGATAGAGCAGGATAAGCCGGTAACGGAGGCGGTTCAATTAATGCTTGAAAAAAAGGTGAAGCGCCTCCCGGTGGTCGATGCCGCCGGAAGACTGGCCGGCATCCTCTCGCGGGTGGACGTGTTTCGCACCAGTATGCGGGAATCCCCGGACTGGAAAGCCTTTCAAGCGCAGGAAATCAGGGTGGAAAATTTGCGCTCCGTTGCCGACATCATGCGCCGAGACACTCCGACAGTGCTTCCCGACACTCCTGTCGAGGAAGTGATTCGTCTCATTGACCGCAATGACCTGCAACGGGTTGGCGTGGTGGACCAGGCAGGACGTTTCCTGGGGTTGATCTCGGATCGGGACCTCCTGGTCGCTTTTTCCGAGCGCCATCCGGGTATCTGGGATTATTTTGTGAGCAAAATTCCCTTTACCGAGCGGGGGCGCCGGCACCAGGATCTCCAGCGGCAGTTGGAACTGAAGACTGCCGGTGAGATCATGAACACCCACATCGTGACGGTTCAGGAAGACGCCCCGATAGATGAAGCCCTGCAACTGATGTTGGAGCGGGCGATCAAGCGTTTGCCGGTTATCGATGCGGAGGGGATTTATCAAGGCATGGTCAGCCGGGATTCACTGTTACGCGCCGGGTTCGCCTCCACGTCAGCGGTATCACCCTAAGTTAGACTCAAGGGAGTGGGCGGTTGGCGGCGATGCCGCGTCGAATCCAACTATCCAGGGTATTTGTCCGGGTGGAATTAATTATTTCGTAAAAAATCCTTGCATTCGCTGAGCCGCGGCCTTAATTTGGGGGGCGAGGCGATGGGGTCCGCCTGGGAGGATAAATCCACCCGAACCGCGCCGACGCTGATGGCTCCTGTGTTCACCTTTGGTGAAGCAGGGGCTTTTTTATTGCCCTCCATCCCGGCAGCAGGAGGATTAAAGTGGAACAGGTCTGGTTTACTGCGGCCAGTTGGCTGGGCGTAGCGCTGGCGGCCAGCCTCATTTCCATCCGCACCGGCATCTCGGTGGCCCTGGTGGAAATCTTCCTGGGGGTACTGGCAGGAAACTTTCTGGGATTCCATTCCGCTCCCTGGATCGACGTCCTGGCCGCCTTCGGCTCCATGATGCTGACCTTCCTGGCCGGGGCCGAAATCGATCCCGCCTCCTTCAAGAAGCATCTCAAGCCCAGCCTGGTCATCGGGTTCATCTCCTTCTTATTTCCTTTCCTGGGGGCCATGGCCTTCACCTATTACGTCACCGGCTGGGACCTGCAAGCCGCCGAGATTGCCGGCATCGCCCTGTCCACCACCTCGGTGGCCGTGGTCTATGCCGTCATGGTGGAGACCGGCCTGAATGAGACCGACATCGGCAAGCTCATCCTGGCCGCCTGTTTCGTCACCGACCTGGGCACGGTGCTGGCCTTGGGGGTGCTGTTTGCCAATTTTAACCGTTGGATGCTGGTGTTTGTCGTGGTTACCGGCATTGCCCTGTGGCTGTTGCCGCGGGTCAGCCGCTGGATGTTCTCCAAATGGGGCGGCCGGGTCAGCGAGCCGGAAGTCAAATTCGTCTTTTTGGTGCTCTGTTTTCTGGGCGCCCTGGCGGTCACGGCCAACAGCGAGGCGGTCTTGCCGGCCTATCTCTTCGGGCTGGTGGTCGCCGGCGTGTTCGTGCGGGACAAGGTCCTGATGCGGCGCATGCGGACCATTACCTTCACCTTGTTGACCCCGTTTTTCTTTATTAAGGCGGGCGCCTTGATCTCCCTGCCGGCTTTGTACACGGGAATCGTGCTGATCGCGTATCCTCTTGGGGGTTAAGATCGCCGCCAAAATCATCGGGGTCTGGCCGCTATGCCGGGCCTTTAAGATGCCGCATCAGGGAAAGTAATTACACCACCCTGCTCATGGCCACCGGCCTCACTTTCGGCAGCATCTCGGCTCTTTACGGGCTGACCCGCGGCATTATCAGCCAGTCCCAATATTCCGTCCTGGTGACGGTGGTCATCGGCTCCGCCGTGGTGCCGACCTTTATTGCCCAGACCTGGTTCCAGCCCAAGACCGTGGTCCCTTATGAGCCGGAATTTTTGGGCACATCGGAGCACTTTTTACATTATGTCGAAGAATGAGCGGGAGTTTTAGGGCTAGAATATGAAACATCCAGACAAGCATGATAACGGGAGGAACGATGTTTCAAAAAATCCTGCTGGCCTATGATGGATCGGATGGAGCCAATCGGGCCCTGGAGGCTGCCATAGATCTGGCCACGGTTCATGAAGGGAAAATTTGGGCGCTGGCGGTGGAGGAGAGACTGCCGCATATCAGCGCCACCGTTGGCGAGTTCCAGGAAGCCAAGGATCTGGCCGACCAAAAATTCCGCGAGCTGATGGAGGCGGCGCGGGCCCGGGCCGCCGAAGCCGGGATTGAGTTAAAGGCTCTCCTGCGCGCCGGCCACCCGGCCAAGACCATCGTTGAGGTTGCCAAAGGGGGAGAGTTTGATGTGATCCTGGTAGGCCACAGCGGCCTTTCCGGGGTCTGGGCGCTTTTAGGCACCACCGCGGAAAAAGTGAGCCGCCACGCCCCCTGCAGCGTGCTGATTGTGCGGTAATCGGCCCCCCGGCGAGCGAAGCCATAAGAAAAGGTTAGTCAAAACCGGCGATCCCGATTTTGGCATCCGATAAAGGTTCGTTTGAAGCCCTGGGTATTTCTACCCGGGGCTTCATCATTTCAAGAGATTTCCAGATTCGAATCATAGGCAAAATTAGTAGATAATTCTGCCTGCGGAGAATTATCAGGAGTGCCCGTCTCCCTTGCTTGCCAATCGCCAGCGGGTAATCTTGACACGGTGATCTTAAACCCCTACCTTATAGGCATTCTCTAAGGCCCGTTTTCCTCATCGGCCCCACGATCCTTCGCCCTCCATCACCTAATAAAAACCGGGCCAAGCGGCTTTGAGAACCCAGGCTTTCAGATCACCCGGTTGGATGGCGATCTAAGGTCGCTAAGACCGGACCTGATGATAATCTTTGCTGATTTTTCCAAAATGTGAAGACCCTTGAGACATTGGGGGATAGATGAAGAGAAAGAAATATTTCGTTTTTGTCGGCTTGTCATCCCTAGGTGCAGTAACTTTCCTCGGAGGTTGCAGCACGATACTTTTGTTCGACCCCAAAGGACCGATCGGCGAGGCGGAGCGGTTCGTCATCCTGGCGGGCATCGTGCTCATGGCGATCGTCGTGATTCCCGTCTTCATCATGGCTTTCTGGTTTCCCCTGAAGTACAAAGCTTCCAATACCGCCTCGACTTATCTGCCGAAATGGAATTATTCCGCCAAAATCGATTTGGTCATGTGGGCGGTTCCCATTGCCATTGTCACGGTTCTGTCGATTCTGGCCTGGACCAGGACCCATTCTCTGGATCCCTATAAGCCCATCCCATCGGCGGCCAAGCCCATCACCATCGAAGCCATATCCCTGGAATGGAAATGGCTCTTCATTTACCCGGATGAAAATATCGCCACGGTCAATCAAATCACTTTTCCCGTCAATGTTCCGCTCAGCTTCAGACTCACCTCGGACAACGTCATGACTTCCTTCTTCATCCCGCAGCTGGGCAGCCAGATTTACGCCATGGCAGGCATGCAAACCCGGCTGCACCTCCTGGCTGATAAGCCAGGCACCTATGCCGGTCAGAATAACCAATTGAGCGGCCGCGGTTACGCTGACATGCATTTCCAGGCGCAGGCGGTTTCCCGTGAAGAGTTTCAAGCGTGGGTGCAAAAGATCAGACAATCGAAGGAATTGCTTGATCTGGACCGATATGAGCAGCTCGCCAGGCCGAGCGTCGGCTACCACCCGGTCACCTATTTCTCGGCAGTCAAGCCCGAGTCTGTTTGAGGATATCCTGCGCAAATTCGATCCGAATTGGAAGGAAATGCCCGGCCCCATGAGCAGGGGCTCCGTTTCCACCACACGCGGGAACCGACGTTGCGGAGGGACATTGAGATGTTTGGCAAGTTAAGCCTGGCGGCGATTCCGTATGAAAACCTGATCACCATGAGTGCCGTAGTTGGTTCGGTTCTCCTGGGCCTGGTGATCCTGGGCTTGATCACTTACTACCGCAAATGGACCTACCTTTACCAGGAATGGCTGACCAGCCTCGACCACAAAAAGATCGGCATCATGTACATTATCCTCGCCTTGGTCATGCTGCTGCGCGGCTTCTCCGATGCCATTCTGATGCGCGGCCAGCAGGCCATGGCCGCGGGCGGCTCCCTGGGCTATCTGACCCCTGAGCACTTCAATCAGATATTCAGCGCCCACGGCTCGATCATGATCGTCTTCATGGCCATGCCGTTTCTGGTCGGGTTGATGAATATCGTGGTGCCGCAGCAAATCGGGGCCCGCGATGTCGCCTTTCCCTTTCTGAATTCGCTCAGTCTCTGGCTAACCACGGCCGCGGCGTTGCTGGTCATGGTATCTCTGGGGGTGGGTGAGTTTTCCCAGGCCGGCTGGTCGGGATATGCCCCACTGACCCAACAACAGTACAGCCCCGGCACCGGGGTGGACTATTGGATCTGGTCCTTCCAGATCGCCGGTATCGCCTCGACCCTGACCGGGATCAATTTTCTCGTCACCATCCTGAAAATGCGCGCTCCCGGCATGACGCTGATGCGGATGCCGATGTTTGTCTGGACTACTCTTTGCACCATGGTGCTCGTAGTTTGGGCCTTTCCGGTGCTGACGGCCGCTCTCGCCATGTTAACCCTCGATCGCTACCTGGGTATGCATTTTTTCAGCAACGACCTCGGCGGCAACATGATGATGTATGCCAACCTGTTCTGGACCTGGGGGCATCCCGAGGTCTATATCGTCATCCTGCCGGCTTTCGGGATCTTTTCGGAGGTCGTCGCCACTTTCTCCGGAAAACGGCTGTTCGGCTATAGATCCATGGTCTATGCCACTGCGGCCATCACGGTTCTGTCCTTTTCCGTCTGGGTGCATCATTTTTTCACCATGGGCGCCAGCCCGAACGTCAACCTCTTTTTCGGGATTGCGACCATGATGATTGCCATCCCCACCGGGGTGAAGACCTTCAACTGGCTTTTCACCATGTATCGCGGCCGCATCAGGTTTACTACGCCGATGTACTGGACCCTGGGGTTCATCGTGACCTTCGCCATCGGCGGGTCTGCCGGCGTCATGCTGGCTATGCCGCCCGCTGATTACGTGCTCCACAACAGCCTGTTTCTGATCGCGCATTTCCACAATGTGCTGATCCCCGGTTCGCTGTTCGGCTTTTTGGCAGGTTATTATTATTGGTTCCCCAAGGCCACCGGCTTTCGTTTGCAGGAAAATTGGGGCAAACGCGCCTTCTGGTGCTGGCAGATCGGGTTTATTCTGGCCTTTATTCCCCTGTATGTGCTGGGCTTCATGGGCATGCCCCGCCGCATGGTGCATTATGCCAACCCGGCCTGGCATCCCCTTCTGCTCGTCGCCGCCTTGGGTACGGCCGTGATCGCGCTCGGCATCGTCTTTCATGGTAATTCAATTACTCCTCAGCCTTAAGGAGCGCCAGGCCCTCAGCGATCCGACCGGCGATCCCTGGGACGGCCGCACCCTGGAGTGGCTGACCGCTTCTCCCCCCGCGGTCTATAACTTCCCGAAAATACCCGTCGTCGAGGACATCGATGCCTTCATGGAGATGAAGGAAAAGGGCGTCGCTTACCTGCGGCCGGAACAATATCACGACATCGAGATGCCGAAGAACGCGCCGCACGGCCTGATCATCGGCGCCCTGGCTTTCATGTTCGGATTTGCCATGATCTGGTACATCTGGTGGCTGGCCATACTGGCCGCCCTGGGTATGCTGGTCACGGTCATTGCCCGCTCAATCGACGACGACATCCATTACCTCATTCCCGCCGCCGAGGTCGAGCGGATCGAAAATGAACGCTACCGACAATTGACCGCCGTCGCCAAGAGACGTCCCGCAGACAGACCAGAACCTGTACCGGAGAGGTAAATGATGACCACAGACGCTTCGACCATCGGCATCGCTCATAACGAAGAAGTTGCACACCCCGATACCGTCGCGATGCAGACCTTCGGTTTCTGGCTCTATCTGATGAGCGACCTCATCATATTTGCGACGCTCTTCGCGACTTTTGCCGTCTTGGGCCGCAACTATGCCAATGGCCCGACGGGGAAGGAATTGTTTGACCTGCCTTACCTGTCGGGTGAAACCTTGTTTCTGCTGTGCAGCAGCGTCACCTATGGTCTGGTCATGCTGGCCGGGCGCGACGCCAAGAAGAAGTGGGTGCTGATCGGACTCGCCGTCACCTTTCTGCTGGGGCTCGGATTTGTCTGCATGGAAATCAATGAGTTCCGCGGCCTGATGGCCGCGGGCTTTGGACCGGACCGCAGCGCCTTCCTGTCGAGTTTTTTCACCCTGGTAGGGACTCACGGCACCCATGTGACTTTCGGGCTGATCTGGATGGCGTGCATGATGGGCCAGGTAGCCGTCAAAGGGTTGACCTCTCCGGTCCAATCACGGCTGCTGCGTCTGGGTATGTTCTGGCATTTTCTGGATATCATCTGGATCGGCATATTCAGTATCGTCTACCTGATGGGAGTTGTCTAAATGAGTCAAGCACCGATCGACAGCACCGGCGTCAGCAGGGGAAGTCTCAAATCGTACCTCACCGGCTTTGTTCTTTCCCTCATTCTGACCGCCATGCCGTTTGCCTTGGTGGTGAGCGGCGCCTGGTCCTCCGCGGCGACCCTGGCCGGCATATTCAGTGCGGGCCTCGTGCAGATTCTGGTGCACCTGCATTACTTCCTGCATCTGGACACTTCCTCGGCGGCACGCTGGAACGTGGTGGCCCTGATCTTCACTTTATTGATCTTGGCCCTCTTCGTCGGAGGAACCCTCTGGATCATGTCTAGCCTGAATTACCGAATGATGTGAGGTTAGCGTTCAGCAGTCAGCTTTCAGCTATCAGCAAAAACCATGAGTTAGCACATTAGGTCGATAATGTTGATTGGTTGAGGTAACGGAACAAATTATTTTTATTTAAAAAGCTGATATGCTGAATGCTGAAAGCTGATAGCTGAAGATGATGTGAGCATGCCTGCAAGGATCAAAAACTATGTGCTCGTTGCCAAACCGGGGATCGTTTTCGGAAACCTGATCTCCGCGGCAGCCGGCTTTTTTCTGGCCTCCAAAGGGCGGGTTGATGGCCTGGCTCTCACACCGACTCTCATCGGCATATCCCTGGTTGTGGCTTCAGGTTGCGTTTTCAACAACTGTGTCGATAGAAAAATAGACCGAAAGATGATCCGAACATGCAACCGCGCCCTGGCCAAGGGGCTCATCTCACCGAAGATCGCCGTAGTCTACGCCACGATTTTGGGCCTGGCGGGCCTGGCACTGCTCTGGGCGGAAACCAACCTGCTGTCCGTAGTCATCGTGCTGGCTGGCCTGGCGATTTATGTGGGCGTGTACAGCCTCTACCTGAAGCGCCATTCCGTCTATGGCGCGTTGATCGGCAGTCTGGCGGGAGCCTCACCGCCCCTGGCGGGATATTGCGCCGTCACCGGTCGCTTCGACCTGGGAGCAGTGATATTGTTGTCGATCTTCAGCCTTTGGCAGATGCCTCACTGCTACGCCATCGCGGTTTTTCGGTTTGATGATTACACTGCTGCGGCCATCCCGGTTCTGCCGGTCAAGCAGGGAACCGCCGCGGCAAAAAAGCATATGGTCGGTTATATCTTGGCCTTTATGGCCGCTACGCTGATGCTGACCGTAGGCGGCTACACCGGTTACAGCACCTCGGCAGTGGCGACCGTGTTGGGCCTGTCCTGGCTGTATATGGCCTGGTCGGGCTACAAGGCATCCGATGAGCGACTCTGGGCCAAGAAGCTTTTTATCTTCTCCATTCTGACCATATTCATTATGAGTGTCATGATGTCCATCGATTTCACCGCGCCTGTCCCGCCAGAAATGCTTCTGAGCTATGCTCCGTAGTCCAAATCTCCGCATGATGCTGCGCCAAGCCCAGGTGCGCGAGGCCACGTAGTTGACCTAGTGGGGGGCATATCGCTGGAAGCCCATGATGATGGCCTCTCGCTCCTCGACGGTGAAGGGATCGTTCATTTTGGCTCTAATGGTTTAAACCCGAGGCTTGTCCAAAAAGATTCCCATATTCGAATCATTGAAAAGATCTCAGGAGAGCGGATAGTGGCAAGTACCTTGGTATTCTCCCGTAAATACAACTATCCAGAATAATTCACCAAACTTCAAAGAACTTGGTGGCACAGGCTTGCCAGCCTGTGCAAAAAACACTCTGCTTTTTCGCCTTCCCGAATTTTCATCAGCGATTCAATGGGTTGTCTCATATCTTTAAAACTTCATGAAAAAGGCGGGCTAGGGGAGAAATTTAATATGCCATCATTCGGGAAAAATTACTTTTCTAACAAAATTTTTGCTATCCTGCCGTCGAAGAGAGGATGCGGATTTAAGGACAGAGACTGGGGGAATTTCTCCAGGCCAGGGCTCCCCAAATCCTTTTGACATGGTGGCCCAGGTTGCGCAAAATCTCAACTTAAACCCTTTACCGTCATCTCTGAAGGAATCTTTGCAACGGGGAAGATGAAACAACTTATTTCGGCAACACTGCTGGCGATCTTCGCCCTGTCCACACCATGCGTAGCCGGGGCGGCAGAGGTCAACCAGTTCAATGCCCCTGTCGCTGGCACCCCGGATAGCGGGAATTTCCGACATGACGCGACGGGGACCACGGCGTTCAGTCACCCGGAAGCCAACGCCAATCAAGACGCCGGCCCCAACGATGCCGATTCCTCCCGGTCGTCTCACCCGCCGCGCTGGACCGTCTCTGCGGAAACGATCGTCTTCGACCGTGTCGGCACGGCAAGTCGGACGCTAGTTGAGCGAGTGCCGGGCGACGTGTCTTTCGCCAGGATCCCGACCACCCCCGGCACTCCGGCTCTCAACAGCAGCGATCTGAATCAGGGCTTTTCCCCTGGATTCAGAGTGGGCGTGACTTACCATGCCGATTCCAAGTTTGGTGCAGAATTATCTTTCTTTCGCATCAGCGGCTGGGACTCCACTCGATCCATTGGTCCGGATAATCCGCCGAACTGGCTGGTGATGAGGGCCCCCGGCTTTTTTCAAACTCAGGATTTTTCATACCAGTCAATGACCTGGGACTACTCCACGGAACTTTACAATGCGGAATTCAACGTGCGGTATAATCTCTCGAATTGGATAACCGTGCTGGCCGGATTTCGCTGGCTGCAACTGAATGAAAATCTTCAAGGGACCATACCACCCCCGGATCGCCTTCTGCCTATATGGAAGTTCGATCCGAATCTCAATCTTTTCGATGTCGCACGGATTGAAAATCTTCGGGGCATACCTGTCACCGGAACATTTCCGCCTTTCTGGAATACGAGCACAACCAACAATCTTTATGGCCTCCAGATCGGTGCTGTTGGGAAATTATTCGAACGTGGCCGCTTTTCGATTGGCGGATTGATAAAGGTCGGTGGGTATTGGAACCATGCCTCAGAGTCAACCGGGGTCAGCCTCGAAAAGGTCGTGTACCCATCGGGGGCCAAGACCAACCACGCCGCCTTCGTCGGTGAAGCCGGCTTGCGGTGCAAATATCAATTTGCCATGGGGCTTGCACTCAAGCTCGGTTACCAGGCGCTCTGGCTCCACGGCGTGGCTCTGGCGCCGGGACAGATCCAGGAAACCTATGAAACCGGGCCGGCTACGGTGACTGCCCACGGCGTCAATTGCGGTTCCGGCGTGCTTTTGCATGGAGTCACCGCCGGGTTGGAGTATTCGTTCTAGAAAATTGCGTAGATGCCGTCAGATCCACGGTTGGTTTGCTCAGCAGTGGATCACTACTCATCATTCCCTGCAAACCGGGCAGGGCGGGCGAGTTACCATTCCCCTCAAGATGGCCTCGGTGAAGGTAGCCCCTCAGGGCAATGCCCTAGATCAACACGAATTTGCCAACGGTGGCCGGGGCCTCAACGCCAGCCGCAGTCAGGGGAGCAGCACCTCCATTTTTCAGACTGACGCAGCCAAACGGAACCTCGCGTTGGTGGGAGCAAGCATCACTGCAAGGCTAAAGGAAAACCTTTAAGCCCAAGTCAATTACAACGCCGAGGTAGGCCGGGCCGGCTCTATGGTCCAATACGTCAACGCCAACCTGCGTTACGAATTTTAGTCCTGCACAGATCTTTCTGCTTCGAGGATAACAGCATAAAGATAACTGCTATGATCCGACACTATCAAGGTACTGAAAATTCTACCTATCTGGATCATATCTTCAGTCTATCCTTTGATTTTATGCTCTGGAGTTGGTCAGAACGTTGGATTATTTACTTACGTCACCTTGTCTTTCTCGCATAGATGATTATCAGATGATTGACAGGTCGTTCAGCCTGATTTCCGGAAAGGTCTCCGGTTAGCCTGCTCAGGCAAGGTAGCTTGAGTTGAGGATAATGAGGAAGTTGGCCGCCCCTCCTGGCTGAACAATCTGTGAGCTACGGAACGTCCCGGACAAAGTCAGAGGACTTGTCGACAGACGTTGGCAGAGTGGAAGGTGCAGCGCTCTCCGTGGCCGGAAGCCGGGGAACTTTAGAAGGCCCATCTTCAAAAAGATGAGCAGCTAAATCCCCGGCTTTTTTAATAGAAAGAGTGATTACTTTCATATAACTTCTGGAGCAAGGCTACCTTGGAAAAGAGCAACCTTCTCGTCAGCTGTCCGCCCAATTTTGCCCCTCCGCGTGCATTGTGGCCACAAAAAGGCAGGGCCATTTCTGGCCCTGCCGGCGTTTTCTCAGCTTGCAAAGGTTAGTTTATTGGCTTTTCTTACGCCTCCAGCCCAGCCCCACCAGGCCCAGCAGGCCCGAACCCAGGAGGAGGGCGCTGGGCGGTATGGGTACGGGTGCCGCCTCGACGTCGGATGCTACCTGGACTCCGCCTGCTAAAACTAAGGCGGCGGGGTTGACGCCGAAGACGCCTTTTCTGTCGCTCCGTGATGCGACCGGAAGTAAAAAATGGATCCCGGGTTATGCTTCCAGGCGACCCGGCTGTCTCCATCCATGAGACCCGTGGCTTTCCGCCCTCGCCTCGCGACGGGTTTGGCTTTTCTGGAAAAGCATTAATATTTGCAACTGCCAACAATATAAAGTCATTGTTATTAGTTTCACATGGGCTAATCGGCCAATTGCCCGTGGTCAAATCGGCTAATTGCCTCTGGTCATAAATGGCTAATTGCCTCAGATTAAAATGCCAAAAGAACCTGATTGCCCGATTGAGGGAACCAGGTGGATGACATTTAAAAAGTTGGTTTTATGAGTGGATTGGCTTGAGATGAGGCGTGGGTGTAGCTTTAGGTGTTGCGATCGACTATGGTCCTGGACTTATAAGGCGTCCAGTAACTTCCCATTATCCAATCATATCTAAATTTTTTGCCGATCCGATTATAGAATAAGATTTGGCAAGATAACTTTCAACGGTCTTTGGGATATTTGTAGTCTTTGCCATACCTTGAGGAGCAATATCCAAGTGACCTCAGCTCTTTAGTGGATGCAACTAGATATGGTGCTAAGAGGAAGCAGTGGTTCTTAGGTCACAAATATGCACTTGCTCATTGATGTTTATTACGCTTTGAACCTGAGATAAATTTGACTTTATCAAGTTCATGCTTAACTAAAAAATTGGGGCGCGTCGAGAATAGACTGATTCTTTTGGCATAAATCTCGGAATGAGGGTCTCCAAAACCATTTTTAGACTAGAGCTTAAGGCCCCCAGGCCAGCACTGCCCGATAGTCGTGAGCCAATGGAAAGGCAGAGGCTACGTGGATATGCCAGCTCCGGGCGCGGTATGAAACTCTTGCGCCTGCTTTGACCAAGGGATTGGTTAGCCATGTTTAATTGCCATGCCTGATTCAGCCCGATAATTAGAGCATGCTATCTATCCCCATAATTTACAATTTTAGTTCAGAAGTCTTTACTAAGTGACCCAATGATGCTCTAATGGGGACAAATTTAGGACCCTTATTGACGGTATCAATGCATAGAAAATTCCTCTGCGTTGTGCTTCTAATTATCTTTATCGGCGGAGCTTTGGAAGTGACACAGCGGATGGGGTGGTTTAACTCCGCTGAAGATTGGTATTACGATGTCTGGCACCAGGTGGCGGGCCTACAGTACCAGCCCCAGCATGTCGTTATCGTAGCTATTGATGACCAGACGCGGCTGGAGCACCAGGACGAGCCCCTGGTGTTCTGGAGCCCCCACTTTGCCCGAGCGCTTGCGGTTTTGCGACAGGCCGGGGCCAAGGTCATCGGCCTGGACTTTCTCTTTTCGGTCAGCGCGGAATCGTGGCTGAAAAGGCTGAAATTGACGGAAAGCGGCCAGAGCCGCACCTACGACCTGGCTTTCAGGGAACAACTGGCCGCCGGCAAGACAATCCTGGCGGCAGAAAAGATCGCCGAAACGCAGGGCAAGGCGAAGATCCTCCTGCCTCTTCCCGACTACTGGGGTTCATTGCCGGGGAAACTGGAGGACGTGGGGTTAGTCAATTTTTTCCAAGATCCTGATGGGGTAATCCGTCGATTTCTGCCTGCCATCCCTACGAATGAAGGCGAGAGCTGGGGCACTTTTGCCGCTCTCCTGGCGGAGCGGGCGGCACCCGGGGACCGCGCTCGCCTCTTTCCTCCTCTTTCCCTCATCCGGTTTAGCGGCCCCCCCGGCACTGTCCCTCGCGTCCCTTTCCGGCGTTTGCTCAATCCCGGGGCCGAATCTGATCCCCAAATCCAGGGCCTCAAGGATAAAGTCGTCATTATTGCCTATGAGCCGACAGGCGTTCAAGACATTCATCAGACCCCGTATAGCCGCGGGTTTATGAATTTTCCGGCCCGCTTTATGAGCGGCCCGGAAGTCCACGCCAACATCGTGGAGACCCTCCTGACGGGACGGTTTCCCCGGCCGGTTTCTGCCCTCAGGCGCCTGATTTACCTGTTAATGGTGCTGATCGTAGGAACCGCGGTGTTCTTCAAACTTTCTCCTCGACAGGGATTGGCGGCTCTGGGTCTGCTGGCAGTTATGGTGGCGGTTTTCGCCTACCTGTGGTTTCGCCGCGACTGGCTGATGCCCGTGGCCATTCCTCAACTAGGCCTTCTGGCAAGCTATCTGGGGGTCCTGGGGCTGAGGCTCACGGGGGAAGAACGGGAGCGAACCCGACTCCGGCAGATCTTTGGGCGCTACGTCTCCGATGAGGTGGTGGAGAAGCTTCTGGCTACCGGCAAGCAGCCCGATCTGGGAGGGGAGGCGGTGACGGTGACGGTCCTGTTTTCCGACATCCGAAATTTCACCCCCATGTCGGAATCACTGGCCCCCCAGGAAGTGGTGGAGCTGCTAAATAATTACTTCAGCCGGGCCTGTGAGCCGATCCTGGAGCAGGGCGGCACGGTGGACAAGTTTATCGGCGATGCTATTATGGCGGTGTTTGGTTCGCCGGCTCCCCACCCCGATCACGCCCGGCGGGCGATTGCCGCGGCCCTGGCTCTGGCCGAAAGGGCCTCGGACTTCCAGGCTTGGATAGCCCGGCGTTTTCCCGACCGGGATTGGCAGGATTTCCATATCGGCATCGGACTCCATACGGGCGAGGTGGTAGTGGGCAATGTCGGCTCGCCCAAACGTTTCGAATTCACCGCCATCGGGGATACGGTTAACACGGCGTCGCGGCTGGAGAGCCTCACCAAAGAGTTAGGTTGGACCATTGTGGCCAGCGCGGATACGATCAAGGCGGCGGGGCCGTGGGTGGTGACGGGCGGGGCGAAGCAAGTACGGGTCAAGGGCCGCCGGGAACCGGTGGAAGTCCTGGAGGTGAAGGGTCTAAAGCAAGCCGAGGAGCATTCCTGACGGAGGAAGCGGTAATGAAAGCCAAACGTAGAATGAAGTACACTGGTTTTTTTTGCCTGGCGGTGTTCACCTCTCTTCTGGCGGCACCCGTGGCGGCCCAAACATCCTTGCCGGATGTGGGGCTGATCACCAAACTCACCGGTGCGGCCATATACAGGAATAAAGGCGAGAATCAGGAGCCTGCCAAGGTGCAGGCCTTTATGAAGGTCCGCCAGGGTGACCGCCTCAAGCTTCCGGCGGCTACTTCCCTGACACTCCTCTATTTTGCCAGCGGTCGGCAAGAAACCTGGAAAGGTCCGGTGACTTTAATGGCCGGCGACCAAGAGAGCAAGGTGGTGGCCGGAAAGCAGCCAGCACCCCAGCCGGAGGTGAAGATCTTCCCCGGCAAAGCCTCCAGGCAGTTGGAGGGGGCGCCCCTTTTGTGCCCTGCCAGTATGAGTAAATCAGGAGTCATTCAGACCATGGGGTCCAGGGGCGAGATGGTGGCCAAGACCGCGGCGCCACTCTCCAGTGAGGCTCAAAGAAAAATCAAGGAAGCCGAGAAGGTCTATCGGGACTTAGAGAAAGGCACCGCAGCCGACGATGTCACCCCGGAATTGTATTTTTTCAGCATTCTGGCCGAATATAAACAGTATCCGGAAATGGCCAAAGTGGTGGACGCCATGCTGCAAAAACGACCGGGAGACGCGGCCCTGAATGACCTGAAGGCCTGGGTCCGTTCCCAAGCCGCGACGAGCCGTTAGCTAACTTACCCTAAGCAGGGTCATGGGAGAATAATATGCGCCGGCTTATCTCCATTTGCGTTTGCCTCATGTTCCTCGGTTTGCCGGGGACTTCCGGCTATGCCAAGAAAATCGGCTCTCAGGCAGCTCCTCAGCCCGCCGCGGATGAAGAGACGCCGGTCGCCGGCCAGAAGCCGGAAGTGGCCAAGGTCAAGGAACTGCTTAAAGAGGGCAATAATTATGTGGACAGTAGTATGTTCTTACGCGCCCTCCGCCCGTTCCAGGAGGCCTTGAAGCTCAGCGAGACGGCTCTGGGGCCGAACCATCCCCTCACCATCGCCAGCATGGCCCGTCTGGCCTGGTTATATTCTCAGCTCGGCTCCTTCGACCAGGCCCTGCCCCTGGCCCAGCAGGCCCTGCAGCGCAGCGAGAAGGCCTTGGGGCCGGAACACCCTCGGACCGCCCAAAGCCTGATGGTCCTGGCCTCTATTTATGGGCAGATGGGGGCGCATGGCAAGGCCCTGGCCCTGAGCCAGCGAGCTTTGCAGATCAGCGAGAAGGTCTCGGGGCCGGAAGGCCCGCAGACCGCAGCTGCCCTGAACAACCTGGTGACCCTTTATACCCAGATGGGGTCCTATGACCAGGCCTTGCCCCTGGCCCGGCGGGCCGCCGAGATCAGGGAGAAGACGTTGGGACCGGAAAACTTCTGGACCACGGTGAGTCTCAGAAACCTGGGATTTCTCTATCTGGCCAAGAAGGATTACAGCCAGGCGGAATCTACTTTCCGCCGAGCCCCGGGTAAGCAAGGCGACATGGGGATGGTGGAACTCTACTTGGCTACCGGCAAGTACGATTCAGCACTGAGCCTCTTGACTTCTAAACTTACTCCCAAGCCTTGGAACCGGGCCCAATACCAGGCGCAGTATTACACGCAAAAGGGGGTGGCTCTCAAAGGGTTAGGAAACCGGCCCGAGGCGTTTGCCGCCTTCCTGGAGGCCATTAAGAATATCGAATGGCTGCGGTCTCGAACTTCGGGGGAACGCACGAGTTTCTTCGAGTCCGGCCTCCTGGGCGGCTATTTTCGGGCCTACCGGGAGATGACGGAGGTTTTGGGGGAGATGGCCCTAAAAGGCGAACCTGCCCCTCCGGGCTTGCAAACTTATGGACAGGACCCCGCGGCCGCGGCCTTCTATTTTGCCGAGGCCATCAAGGCCCGGTCCTTGATGGAGGCCCTGGCCGCCGGAGCGGCCCGGGTAGCCCCGCAGTTGCCCCCGGACTTGGCAGCCAAAGAAAAGAGTCTCCGGGAAAACCTGCAGGAGCTAGAAGAACAAAGGCTGGCACGGATGCAAGAACGTGGGAGGAAGAGGGAAGGAAAAGAGCAGCCCGTGCAGGAATTCCTGAGGAAAATTGAAGCCCTGCAAAAAGAACGAGAAGGGTTTGTGACAGATCTGCGTCGGCGAGAACCCCGTTACGCCGCCATGGCGTATCCCCAGCCCTATAAGGCCCAGGAGCTGCCCCTGAAGCCGGGGGAAGTACTGATAGAGTATGCCCTGGGGGAGAAGGAGAGCTACATCTTCCGGGTGGAGCCCGGTGGCAAGACCCAGATCTTCCGCCTGGCCCTGGGGCAGGAAGCCCTGGAGAGGCGCCTGGGGGCCATGCTGGCGCCCTTTCGCAAGAGCGTCTTGAGGCGGGAGGATTTGTCACGCTTTGGCGTGAGCGACGCGGCCTCCTTATATCAAGATCTTCTGGCCCCAGCGCTGTCCGGGGTGAATCCCGGCACCCGGCTGATCATCGTGCCGGATGGCGCCCTGGGGGCCTTTCCCTTCGAGGCCTTGGTGGTGAAGGCGGGGCCGGATTGGGGTAAGTGCACTTTGGTGGGAGACCAGTGGCCGGTAACCTATTCTCAATCCGCCGCCATCCTGGCCCTGAACCGTCACCTGGGAGCGTCCCACGCGGCTCAAGCCCTCTTTGCCCTGGGGGATTGCATCTACACCAAGGATAGCAGCCGTTATCTGGCCTATAAGGCAGGCACGGAGAAGGCGGGGGAACTCAAGCATGCGGGGCCGGAGAAGGCTATGACCATGGCGGCCACCGACCGGGGGTGGGGCCGGCTGGAGTTTCCGCCGCTGCCGGAGACCCGGCAGACCGTGCTGGAATTGGCGGCCCTCTTCCAGGAAAAGCCCCAACCGCCACAGGTGCTCCTGGACGTCTACGCTACGGAAACCAGAGTGCGCCATGAAAACCTAGGGCAGTATCGCTATCTCTTCTTCGGCACTCACGGGTTTTTGGCGGACAAGCTTGCCGGGGTGCAAGAGCCCACCCTGGTACTGACCCAGGTGGAGAATAAATCCCCGGACGATGGTTTTCTATCCTTCAGCAAGGTGCTACAGCTCAAGTTGGACGCCGAATTGGTGACCCTCGCCGCCTGCATGACCGGGGTAGGCCAGGTGATGCAGGGGGAGGGGGTGCTCAACTTCGCCCGGGCCTTCCAGCAGGCGGGGGCCCGCAGCGTCATGGTGTCCCTGTGGAATATCCCGGTAGACGAGTCCATGAAGTTCTATAGTGCGTTTTATAAAGCCTTGAAGGAGGGGAAACCCAAGATTGAGGCATTAAAGGTCGCCCGGCAGGCAGTGCGGGCCAAAGAGCCCCATCCCTACTTTTGGTCCGGGCTTATTTTACACGGGGAGGGATGAATAGAAGATATCTGCTATGATCCGAGACTTATCACGGCGCCAAAAGCTTCCAATATCCAGATCAGACCTGCAATTTTCCTCCACTCCACCGATAAGACCAACAACTTGCGTTTCATGATTTGGTTATCCTTTTTTCTCTCCGGCTTTCCGAACGCAACATCTCCTCTCTTCTTAGAGCAATCAGTCAGTGGACCAGCCAGGCTCCATCTTTCTGTCCAGTTGTCTGGTCAGGGCAATTTTGTAGGATAGGACGACAGAATCGGATTCTGTCTGGCAAAAGTGTCAGGTACTGTGATTGTTGTCATTTTAAATCTTGGTCGTGGCACATAAAGAGGTTGGTTACAGACGAATCTGTTCTTTTAAGCCAGTTCAGCAGTCGATAACCGCTTCCGGCTCATCTCTCAGTTTTGGGGAGGGAGTTCGCGACGCTCTCGGCTGGTTTGCCAAAAAGCCAACCGGTGGAAAAAGTCAAAAAGGTGCCGATCAGCAACAGCCAGGTCCAGCCCAGCGGGAAGACATGCGTCTCCGAAAGAATCAACAGAATTAGCATGCTCAAGGCAGAAAGGGCCATGGCCGCGACATTGACCCGGTTGCAGCGCCTGGTGGTCAGCAGACCGAGCAGAAAGACCCCCAGTAAAGAGCCGTAGGTAACCCCGCCAATCTTGAAAGCGAGCCAGAGGAATTTTTCAAAATGGCTGAAAATGAAGGCGATGAACGCCAGGATAATGCCAAAAACCACCACACAGACCCGGGAAATTAAAAGATAGTGGCGTTCGGTTCCCGACTTATGAAGCACCGGACGATAGATGTCCGTGACAAAGGAAGCGGTCAGGGAACCTAAGGGCGTGTCAAAGCTCGCCAGCACCAGCGCCGAGAGCATCAGCCCCCGCATGTATGGAGGCATCGCCTGCTCGATAAAATGCGGAAAAATTTTGTCCAGTTTTGCCGGCAGCGGCATCCCGGGATGCTGGGCATAGAAGGCATAAAGGCAGGCGCCCACCGAGAGGAAGATGAGCATCATCAGAAAACTGCCGATGGGGGTCAGCAGCATGGTTTTCTGACTTTCTCGTCTCGTTTCCACCGTCAGCAGTCGCTGCATGGACTCCTGATCAGTCCCAAAGGCCGCCATCGAACCAAAAAAGCCATTCAAAGTCGCCAGCACCAGGAGATTGGGATCCGTGAACAGGCTCTTCAGGAAGGCTCCCGATCCCGATGCCGCCAGGCCCGGTCCCCAGTTGAAGATTTTCAGTTTGCCGGCCGCGCCGGCAATCGCCAGCACGCCCGCGGCGCCGCCGTCGATGCTGCGTCAGCAGGAAACCGATGGCCACCATTCCCGCAGTTACGTAAGTCAGGCCTTGAATCACATTGGTCCAGACCACCGCCTTGATCCCGCCCCAGGCGACATAGAGAATGCAGATGACCGAAAACAGCACAATGGTCGGCAGGATAGGCCAGCCGACTAAGATGCTCACCGCCAAACAAGCTACCATCAGCCGGACGCCGGAAGCCAACAGGCGCGTGATGAAAAACAGGATCGAGCCGGCGATTTGGGTTTCCGGTCCGAAGCGATATTTTAAGAATTCATAAATAGAGGTGCAGTTATAGTGGTAAAAAGCCGGGATAAACAGAAAGGTGATGGCGATCCGGGCCAGAAAATCGCCGATAAAAAACTGGGCATATTCCCAGTTTTCCATATAGGCGATGGCGGGCACCGCAATCAGGGTGAGGGCGCTGATTTCCGCGGCGACAAACGCCAGACCGGCCGCCCACCAGGGGATTTTTCTCCCCCCCAGGAAAAAGTCGTTGGTGGATTTTTCTTCTCTGCCGGAATAAAAACCGACAAAAACCACCAAGGCGAGAATCACTGACAGAACCGAGTAATCCTGCCAGGTCAGACTGCTGCCGCTTGAAAAAAGGGTTTGGATTTCCATAGAGAGCCAAGCTATTGTACCAAAAAGATTTTTGCATTGTTAGCCGCAAAAATTGCGAGAAATGGGCTTAGATAGGTGATATTAAGATGGCTGATTGGAATTTTATGGATTATTTATAGGCGCGCCGTGATGATCGCAGAAATCCGGAGAGAGCTCGAAAGCCTGGGAGATGCCTCGCAGGCCGCCATTCTCCAACGGTTTTTTAAGACAGGGCCGGGCGAGTACGGCGCGGGCGACCGGTTCCGGGGCATTCGCGTCCCGGTCTTGCGAGGCCTGGCCAAAAAATATCAGGAGCTTTCCCTGGCTGAGGCGCGGCGCTTGCTGCCATCAACTTTCCACGAAGACCGGCTGCTGGTTTTGTTGATCCTGATTCGCCAATATGATCGCGGCGACCAGGATGTCAGAGATCAGCTTCACCGCTTCTACCTGGAACATACCCGGTTCGTCAATAACTGGGATCTGGTGGATGTCTCGGCGCCGCACCTGCTGGGCCATTACCTGGACGACCGCCCCAAGGATACCCTGACCCGGTTGGCCGCTTCCGGGAACTGGTGGGAGCGGCGCCTGGCCATCATCGCCACCCTGCACTTCATCAAACGGCAGGACTTTGACGAGACCCTGAGAATTGCCCGCCTCCTGTTGGGGGACCCGGAAGATTTGATCCACAAGGCCGTGGGCTGGATGCTCCGGGAGGTGCAAAAACGCCAGACCGCGGTGGCGGAAGCTTTCTTACGAAAACATTACCGGCAGATGCCCCGCACCATGCTCCGGTATGCCATCGAGCGGTTGCCCGAGGCCAGGAGGCAGGCTTACTTGAAAGGCACGGTTGCTTAAAATGGACAGGAAACTCGAAGAACTTGTGGGAGAACGGCTGGTCATCGGTATTCCCGGAACCAAGATCACTCCGGCGATTGTCCGTCATTTCCAAGAGCTGCATGCCGGCGGGCTAATTCTCTACCGGATCAATTTCGACTCTCCGGCGCAGCTTAAAAAACTGATTGCCGATCTGGAAGAGGCCCTCGGCCGCAGACTGCTGGTGACGGCGGACCACGAAGGCGGGCGGGTCATCATGTTCCGGGACGGGATTACCGTGTTCCCGGACAATCTGGCGGTGGGCACGGCCGGAAACCTCGACTATGCCAGGCAGCAGGGCGAGATCGAGGCCAAAGAACTGCGCCGGCTGGGGCTGGATGTGAATCTGGGGCCGGTGCTCGATGTCTTGACCGAGGCCTACAGTCCGAATATCGGCATCCGGGCTTACGGCAAAGATTGGCGGCTAGTGGCGGCAATGGGCGCGGCGCGGATTGCCGGCATGCAACGGGGCGGCCTGTCAGCCTGCGCCAAGCATTTTCCCGGCAAGGGTCATGCCCCGGTGGATGCTCATCTGGGACTGCCGGTCATCGGCTCCACCTGGCAAGAGATGGAGGAGGTGCATCTTAAGCCGTTCGTGCAGGCGATTCAAACCGGAGTCGATCTGGTGATGTCTTCTCATCCCCACTATCCCAAACTCGATCCCGATCCCCAAAGGATCGCCACCTTTTCCAGAAGAATTATTTACGATTACCTTAGAGGTGAGCTCAACTTCGGGGGGGTCATTGCCAGCGACGATCTGGAAATGGGCGCCATTAAAGCGCTCTGCCCCATCGGCGAGGCGGGGATCTTGGCTGCCGCGGCGGGACATGATCTGCTGCTGGTCTGCCACGACCTCCAGGCCCAAAAAGAGGTTTACGATAAACTGCTCGAGGCCTATAAAAGCAAGCGACTGCCCCTGAAAGAGCTGGAGGAGAGCGTCGAGCGGATCAGAAGATTGAAATTAAAGAGAGAACGAAGATTTGCCGGGGGAGAGCCCGCGGCTGAACCGGCCGGCGCCCTGCTGGCGGCCAGAATCTGCCGTGAATCCGTCCAGGTTCTCCAAGATGAGAGAAAATTGCTGCCGCTGCGGCCCGCAGCGCCAGGTATTGCCGTGATCTTGCCGCAATTTTCAGCTCTCGATGCGAAGATCATGATCGAGAAAGGAAGTTTTGCGATGAACAGGAATTTGTGCGGCAAGAGTTTCAGAAATTCGGGCTCAAACCCGAGATTCAAATAGTCTCCATCGAGCCGGCGGAAGATGAAATTCAACAGGCGGCACACCTGGCTAAACGCTCAGACCTGACCATCCTCTTCTGCTTCGACGCGCATCTCTATCCCTCCAATAAAAGGCTGCTGGAGGCGCTCCAGGAGGCCGCCCCAGCGCTGGTGGTCGACCTGTTGCGCGACCCTGATGACGCAGCTTATATTAAGGAAGGCGTGGCCTGCCTGACCGATTTCGGCTGGAGGGCCTGCCAGATCAAGGCGGCCATCGAAAAAATTTGCTCTTAAGGAGGGAAGAGAGCCATGACCTATCGGGAAATCAGCTTCGAGCAACGGGGAACCATCGCCGTCCTCACCCTGAACCGGCCGGAGGTGCGCAATACCATTACGGAGCCGGCCATGATCGAGGAGATCCTGGACGCGTTGCTCCGGGTGCAGGCTGACGAGGCCCTGAGCGTCATGATCCTCACCGGCGCGGGCAGCGCCTTTTCGGCCGGCGGCAACGTCAAGGACATGTATAACAAGCAGGGGATGTTCGCGGGCGACCCGGACCAGATCCGCAATAATTACCGCCAGGGCATCCAGCAGATTCCTCTGGCGTTTCAGAGGCTGGATGTGCCCACCATCGCCGCGGTTAACGGCCCGGCCATCGGGGCGGGCTGCGATTTGACCTGCATGTGCGATATTCGCCTCGCCAGCGATAAGGCCCGCTTCGGCGAGACCTTCGCCTCCGTGGGTCTGATCCCCGGCGATGGCGGGGCCTATTTCCTGCCCCGGGTGATCGGCTACGCCAAGGCCCTGGAGCTGGCGTTCACCTGTCGGGTCATCGACGCGGCCGAGGCCCTGCGGATCGGCCTGGTGAGCGAAGTGGTGCCGCACGAGCGGCTCCTGGAACGGTCCCTGGAAATGGCGGCCGAGATCGCCAGGCAGCCGGCCAGAATTCTGCGCCTGGCCAAGCGCCTGTTCAGTCTGGCCCAGGGCAAGAGTCTGGAAGAAACCCTGGAGATTTCCGCCGCCTTCCAGGCCCTCTGCCACCATAGTCCGGAGCACATGCAGGCCCTGGAAGCCTTTTTTGCCAGGCAGAAGGCGCGCCCCGCCAAGTAGTTTGGGCCAGTTTAGCCTTGGCGGAAATTGGCGGAACCTTTATAATTGGGGAGCAGGTTCGGCTTGACCGTAAGGCGTCAACCATGCGGGTTATCTGACTTCCGCCCACCGCATCAGACTCAAAATCCTCCGCCTGGTGTCGGTCCCTGATGCTGCAATAATGCTTTAAAAAGGAGAATTTCCATGAAGTATGACGATGTCCCGGACAGCGTTTACGAAATGTATGAAAATCTGAAAGGCAAATATTTTCCGCACCTGGCCAATGCCAAGATACTTTTTCTGATTAATAAAAAGAAGATGATGCAGAAAGGCACGGTGGCTCTGGGGAAGATTGTCAAACCTTCGGAGCTGGTGAGATATCTGTCCAGAAATGAAGCGCCGGAAGACGGTTACGACTATATTGTGCTCTTCGACAGCAAATTGCTGCAACACTGTGAAGAGGCTGATATTGAGAGAGTTTTGCGGCATGAATTGCGGCATACCTTTTTCGATTCCGAAAGCAAAGCTCCTTACAAATTAGTGGATCATGATTTCAGCGATTTTTATGATGAGGTGGAGTTGAACAAGGATGATCCATCCTGGGCGAAGCGGGTGTCGCAGACCGTGTCTTTGATTTATCACCAGGAAAAAGACGAAAAATAGGCCGCGCAGCCTTTGAACTGCACAAGGCAGGACCCGGGGGTCCTGCCTTGTGACGTTGGGGCCTCGGTTCACCACCAGAATTCCGGGTAGCGGCGCCGGGGGGAAAGGTTATTGACCAGCAGGGCCACCAGGAGCATGACCGCCACCCCGGCCCCCACCGGCATCAGGACATAGAGGTAGCCCAGGTGATGGATCTTGGGGCTGCCCATGACGAAGATCAGGGCGGTGGCCCCGCCGGGCGGATGCAGGGTCCGGGTGGCGTGCATCACCGCGATGCTGGTGGCCACGGCCACGGCCGCGGCCAGCCAGGGGAGGGGAGAGAGCAGAGAATAGACGGTGACGCCGATCAGGGCCGAGATGAGGTGCCCGCCCACCAGGTTCCGGGGCTGGGCCAGGGGGCTCTTGATGGCGCCGTAAATCAAGACCGCCGAGGCCCCGAAGGAGCCGATGAGCAGGAGCACATCGGTCTTTTCCAACCAGCCGTCGAGCCAGGCCACCGCGCCGATGCCCAGGCAGGCGCCGAGCCAGGACCAGAGAATCTCGGCCAGCCCGGCCCGGGGCGGGCTCTGGGTGGTGCCGGCCATTTTGCGGAAGTAAGCGGCGATCATGGGGCGCCCCCGCCCATGGCCGCCCGGACGAGATCGCCCCGGCTGACCAGACCCAGGAGGCGGCCGCTCGGATCGGTCACCGGCACCCGGTTGATACCCCGGCCGGTGAAGAGCGCGGCGATGTCCTTGATGCTGGTCTCCGGCCCCACGGTGACCGCGGGAGAGGTCATGAGGTCGGCGGCCCGGCGCTGCTTGATGGGCAGGGCTACGCAGCCCCGGCTT
The DNA here is from genome assembly GCA_963797235.1 of uncultured delta proteobacterium. GTDB lineage: Bacteria > Desulfobacterota > Desulfobaccia > Desulfobaccales > 0-14-0-80-60-11 > JAPLJC01. Next base: position 464,167 of record CAWCOX010000004.1, on the reverse strand, counting down.
TGCAGGCAGGAGGCCACCAGGACCATGAAATTTTTGGGCTCGGCCACGCCCATGTGGGTCAGAAAATCCTTTTCCGAGATGACGCCCAGCACCCGGCCGGCGTCGTCCACCACCGGCACCCCGGAGATGCCGCGGCCGCCCATGGCCGCGGCCACTTCGGCCAGGGGGGTGTCGGGGCGCACCGAGACCACCTCCCGGGTCATGATCTCCCCGGCGCTGACGGCCCGGCTCAGGCGCTCCAGGGCGTGGGCGTAAGCCCGGCGGTAGACCTCTTTAAAATCTCCGGGGGTGATGTCCAGGTAGCCGGGGATGCTCTTCATGGCCTCAAAGATGTCTTCGTCTTTGAGGTCAATGCCTTTCGGCAAATCCGTCAGTTTTTCGGGCATAGGGTTCCTTTCGTAATCTCAAGGAGCGCAAGGTGCAGCCAACCGGCTCATAGGCGGTTCAGAAAAGCTTGATCTCACGCACAAGACGCAAAGTCGCAAAGCAAGCCGCAAAAATGTGGGGGCACGGCGCACTGAGATGGCGGGCGAGACGCCCGCCCCACCAACCTTTTGATAATTTACGGGTGAGCCCAAGGCTCAAGAGCGACTAGTTTAGAAAAACTTAAGATCAGATAATCCCGTTGCAAGGGAAAGAAACTGCCTGCACCACCCCCACCCCAGCCCTCCCCCCTCAAGGGGGAGGGAGTTAAGAAAGTGACTGCTTTGAGGTGCGGGTTAATCACGGTTTCCCCTGGTTCCCAAGTTGCATTGGGAACGGCAATGGTGGCCAGGCCGGGCCTGGGGGCGAAAAAGGCAATGCCAAGTACAACTTAGGGAAGAGAAAAATTGTACATCATCCAAGTAGCTGCATATTACTAGGTTTTCCAGGTGAGTCGGCCGGGTTTGCAGGGACTTCGCGCCGAAAAAAGTGGCCAATCGGGGCCAGCTTGTGCCGGCAGCTGAAAAAATTCCGCAATTTGGTGCGCATAAGTACCTTATATTGGCTGGATTTAGTTCTCTGAGGTGGCGCTGACTTAGCGGTCCGGGACCGCTGAAGCGTCGTGGTGGTGCCGCGGTTGTGCCGCATTTATGCCGCTTGAAGGGCGGGCGGTTCGGGGGAGAGGCGGTTAAGTTACACATGCACATAAGGTAAGGCCGGGGGAGAGAAATGGCCAGAACAGAAGAGACAGTGGTCAGTGGTCAGGGGTCAGGGGCCAGTAAAAGCGAAGATAGTTCCGAGTTTCGAGTTTTTGGTTTTGCAGGGGGCCTTCCTACACACCATCTTTTTTCCTCATTGCTAAAGGCGGGAGGCGCTTCGCTTTCCCGCCCTACGGCACCACCCGGAATTTAGGGCGGGCACAATAGGTCCGCACCTACACGCTGGTTGAAGGTTCAAAACTAAAGAAACCTCACGCAAAGGCGCAAAGGCGCAAAGGCGGAAGTAAAAAGTTGCCCCCCCCCACCCCAACACGAGAGTAGTTCAAGGTTCATGGTTCAAAGTTAGGGGGTGCGCACAGCAGGAACTGGGCAGGAATTAGGGGCGGGCCAGAGGGCGCCGAGGAGCAACGCTCACAATATAATGCTAAAGGCGGGAGGCGCGGCGCTTTCCCGGCCTACGGGCTGAGCGTAGCTTTAGGCCTGGCTTGCTTCAGGCCACATTTCTGCGGCGATAAAGTAAAATCTATTTCCAGATTACCGATTTCCGTCAAGGACCGCCCCAAGTTTTTTTGGAGCGTGTCAAAGACGAGTTCAAGGTGGGCAGGATCTTCCATAATCAGAAGGCCTTTCCTATAGTCGCCAAGATGATTGGCTTCAATAGATAGCAGCCGTATTGAAAATTCATAGTGAATCTGGACGCCTTCCAGAACCCCTTCTTCTCCTGCTTGATGGTCTGACACCCACACCCATTCAGGAGGCCACATCGGGAGTTCTCTCCATTTCAAATCCCGTATTTTCATATCGGTCAGCCTCGATTAGTGAAAACGTCGCAACCCATGGTGAACCCTGTGGTAAATTTTTACCAGAGTAAAAAGTTTACCCGGTGAGCAAGAACCCCGATGGAAGAATTTAGCTCCAGGAATAGCAACTTTCGGGGATTTTCCCCGGGCACAGCACCTCCTATTTCTCCGCCGGGTATTTTTCCGGGATTAAAACTTTAGCGCTATCTAACCCGGGACATTGCACTTGCTCCGGCAAGGACTGTCTGCCCTCGGTCTCACAAGGCCCGCGGTTATATAGCCGACAGGCTTTCCCCCCGAGCCACCAACGACATACCTCATCGCATTTATGCAGGGGCAAGCCTAAATTTAACAAAGGGTCAGGGTCCCAATCGTGGCATTTCATCTTGATAATACCCCACTAAATTGGTTTACTTGGTGGGCTACGTTTCCGAATAATAAAGTAGCAATTCAGATGCCATACATATAACTAAATGATTTATTTAGACAATCACTATTAATCAATCGCTGAGAGGTTCGGAAACTTAAACAACAAATCATTTTATTGTACATTAAAATGAACATTAAGAATCAAGCAGCCGGGCGAGGAGATATAGCAGGAAGCGGTTTGCCCGGAGCCAATAATCGGCAGGCGGCGGGAAGCAGAGGTGCCCTTGGACAGTGATCAGAAGGCGCCTTGGCTTTACCCTGCTTGAGGCATTGCCGAACAGCCTGCTCTGGCTGGGGCCACAAGCAGGCTGGATTAACAGGAATTTGGTGGGCAGTGGACACCCTACATTTTATGGTAGGCAGTGTGGCCCAGGCAATCTGGGGGGCGTAGGGGCGCGCCCGTGGGTGGGCGCAAATTAAGGGCGGACACTTAGGCCGTAAGGGCGGGAAAGCGAAACGCCTCCCGCCTGTGGCATTTTATGGTCTTGGCGGCAATTTCCTGATGGTATAACAGTTGAAGAAAACTTAAGATCATTAAATCCCGTTTAAAGGTGGGTCAATGACTGGCAGGCTAGCTCGTCTGATCAAGAGTCGGATGGACCCGGACCGTTACGGCTGGTCGGGCCATTTCCGCTGGCCGCTTTTAAGTATCGCGGTGGGCGTGGTCTCCGGATTCGGCGCCATTCTCTTTGAAGAACTGTTGCGCTATGCCTTTTACCATTTTTTGCACCTGCCCACGGGCTTCATGGAGCCGGTAAGAGGGACGGAGGCCGCGGCCGTGGCCGTCCTTGGGACGACCCGCTCCTGGCTGTTTCTGGTGATTCCGGCTTTGGGCGGCCTGGTGTCGGGGCTGCTGGTTTATTTCGTGGCCCCGGAAGCCGAGGGGCACGGCACCGATGCCATGATCGAGGCCTTCCACCGCGGGGGCGGCTATATTCGCAAGAGGGTGCCGCTGGTGAAGATCGTGGCCTCGGCCATTACCATCGGCAGCGGCGGCTCCGCCGGCAAAGAAGGCCCCATCGCCCAGATCGGGGCCGGTTTCGGGTCTTTCCTGGCCACCGCTTTGAAGCTCAAACCCCGGGACCGGCGCATCCTGGTGCTGGCCGGCGCGGCCGGCGGTATCGGAGCCATCTTTCACGCGCCCCTGGGCGCGGCGCTCTTCGCCCCGGAGGTGCTCTACCGGGAGACGGAGTTTGAATTCGAGGCCATTCTGCCCTGCATCGTCTCCTCCATAGTAGCTTCATCCATCTTCGATCAATATTTTGGCCGGACTGCCTTGTTTTTCCCCGGGCCGGTGGATTTCGACCCGGTGGAGCTTTTACCCTACGCCATCTTCGGGGTGATCTGCGCCGTGGTGGGCTATGTTTATGTGAAGGTGTTTTACGCGGTGGCCCGGGACCGGTTTTTTAAACGGGTGCGGATTTCCAAGGCCTTGAAGCCGGCTTTGGGTGGACTGATGCTGGGCCTGATCGCCTTTGCACTGCCCCAGGTGATGGACGGCGGTTACGGCTGGGTGCAGGCGGCCCTGGAAGGCAAGATCTTTTGGGGGACCATGCTGCTGCTGGCCCTGATGAAGATCGCGGCCACCTCGTGCACCATCAGTTCCGGGGGCAGCGGCGGGGTCTTCGGGCCTTCGGTATTCATGGGGGCCATGCTGGGCGGGGCCTTCGGCTTCCTGGGGCATCAGGTGGCGCCGGGTTGGGTGATCCACCCCAACGCCTTTGTCCTGGTGGGCATCGGCGGCTTCTTCGCCGGGGTGGCCAAGGTGCCGGTATCTTCCATCATCATGGCCTGTGAGATGTGCGCCAGCTATGTCCTGTTGGTGCCCCTGATGCTGGTGTCCACGATCTCCTACGTGTTGCTGGGCAAAGTCAGCCTCTATGAAAAACAGGTGGTAACCAGGCTGGCCTCGCCGGCCCATATGACCGAATTCGCCCGGGGGTTGCTGGAGGAGATGCAGGTTAGAGAGGTGGTAAAACCGCAGCCGGTGGTGATAGTTGGTGAAAAGATGCCCCTCGACCAACTGGTCGAGGTTATGGCCAATTCCCAGCAAATTTACTTCCCGGTGGTTGATTTGGAAGGCAGGGTGACCGGAATCCTCTCCATTAACGACATCCGGGAAGTGATGTTTGAAGAAGCCCTGCGCGGGCTGGTGGTGGCCAAGGATGTGGCCACTGCGAATGTGGTCAGGGTTTTTGGGCAAGATTCATTGCAAGAGGCTCTGGATAAGATGGTGCTGCTGAACGTGGATGAATTGCCGGTGGTGAAGGATGAGTCTCCGGACGAGATTGTGGGGATGATCTCCAAACGGGATATCATTAGTTACTACCATTCCCGGGGGAAGCTGTAAAAGGCAAATTTCGGTTTTCAAGTTCGCCTCGAATCGACCGCAGAAATCTACCCCGAATAAGTCCGCCGATCTTTGAACATCCCGTACTGGACGGCAAAGCCGAAGCCCCCAAGCACCAGCATGGCCGCCACGGCAAGGAAATTGGCTCGACCGGACCACAAGGCCAGCACCGGCGGGAAAACCAGGTTCAGGCCGTAAAGCACCTGGACCGCGCCGTTGAAAGCGGTGGCCAGCATCACGAAGAGGTCCCTGGTGCGGTAGAACAGGAAACCCAAGGCCGCGGCGCCCAGAACTCCCAGCAGGATCACGCCGCCCTGGGAGAGAGTCAGGGCGAGGCCGATGGCACTCATGATCATGAAGCCCAAGGCCGCACCAATCAGGATAATGCCGATGCTCCAAAGCGGATAAGCCAGCATGGCCAAGACGACCGCCACTCCGATACCGATGACCAGGGCCAGCCACGGATGGCTTACCGGCACAAAGGAATGGCCGAACAGATAGCCATAGATCAGGCCGGCCAGGATCAAGAAGAGGCGGAAAAGCGGATAGCCGTAGAAACAGCCGGCCAGACCCACGAGGATGGTTGCGATCCCAAACCAGGCATCCATGAAATGGTTTCCTTTGCGGGCTTTTATGGCAATGCAGAATTCCACATGGTGATGATCTATAGCCTTTGCCAAAATATTTCTTCCGAAGGCCGGTTTTTTAAATCCCCCTAAATCCCCCTTTTTCAAAGGGGGACTTTTTAAAGGAATTCCACTAAGTTCCCCCCCCTTTGCAAAAAGGGGCCTATGGGGGATTTTAGATGTGTCATCAAGAAATAATTTTTGGCACTCACTATAAATCTAATTACGGGGCGGCCTTAATGCAAGGCGGGGTCTTAGTCGAGGCAAAGTTATGGAATTAAATTCTCCTAAAATCGATAAAACCCCGCTGCACGTCTACGGAGTCTAACTGGACGCGCAGCCGATCTCCGACATCCACACCCTCAAATCCACTGACCAGTTTTCCTTCCACCGGGAGAGTGAGAAGCCGGACCCAGGTACCTTTGGCGGCGGCGCCGGTAACCAGGGAATCGAAGCGCTCTCCGATTCTCGATTCCAGCAGCAGCGCCGCGGCGGATTTGCCGACCTGGCGTTCGACCTTCTTGGCGGCATCTTCCGCGGCGGTGCAATGAGCCGCCAGCACCTCCAGTTCATCCTTGGCATAGGGCACCGGCCGGCCTGCGAAGGCCGCTTTCAACAGGCGTTGGGTGACCAGGTCGGGATAGCGGCGATTGGGGGCCGTGGAGTGAACATAGTCCTTGACGGCGAGGCCGAAGTGGCCAGGCCCGCTGCCTTCAGGAGGTTCGGCAATATATTCGCCGGAGCCCAAAAGCTTGATCACCGCGAGGGATAAATCGGGGAAGCGCAACGGATCCGCGGCCTTTTCCTTGACCAGAAACTCCTCCAAGGCTTTTGAATTCGGCCTGGCCGGAAGTCGGAAGCGGTGTTCCCGGGCAATCTCAACGATGCGGTCCCAGCGTTTCGGGGTGCGCACTACGCGGCAGATCGAGGGGAATTGCCTGGAGGAGAGATAACGGGCGACCGCGCCGTTAGCCGCGATCATGAAATCCTCAATAATCTCCCGGGCCCGGTTCTTTTCTTCCACGGATAGGGCGCGGATGCGATCGCCGTCGAATACCGGTCTGGCTTCAATGGTTTGGAGACGCAGGGCTCCGTGGACCTCCCGGAAATTCTTCAGATTTTGCGTTACCCGGTCCTGCAGGCGCAGATTCTCGGCCAGCCCCGGCACGGCAGCAATAGACTCCGGGACCACTTCAGGCTGTGCCAACCAGGCTGCCAGGCTGTTATAGGCAAGTTTCGCCTGATTTCGGACCCAGGCCGGGTAGAGCTTGGAGTCCTGAATGGAGCCGTCGGCACGAACCACCATTTCAACGACCATGGCCAGGCGATCCTCGTTGAAATTCAGGGAGGTGACGTCCGTAGAAAGTTTTTCAGGAAGCATGGGGAAGATCTCGGCCGCGGTATAAACCGAGGTGGTGTTATGGTGGGCGTGTCGGTCAATGGCGGAGCCTTTTTTGACCAACGAGGCCACATCAGCGACGGCAACCAAGATCTTTATCTGGTCTCCGGCCAGGGCCTCGGCCACGGTGAGCTGATCCAGGTCGAGGGAGTCATCGTTGTCAATGGAAGCCCAGAGCAGGCCCCTCAGGTCTTGAACCGGCTCGCCATCCGGCGCCGCCGGAACCTGAAGCCGCCGGAGTTCGGCGAGTGCTTCGGCAGAAAAATCAGGGAGTAAGCCTCGATCCAGCATGGCCTGATGGGCAAGGCTCTGTAAAATAGCGCGGTGCGGTTGATCATTCGTAGGCATAGGAGGGCTGAAGTGAAGGGCGGACACAGGTCCGCCCTTAGCGTTATCAGGCGTGTTCTTTCTTGTAGATGGGCGACATGTCGCGCAGGGTCTGGACGATGCCCGGCATGACTTTGAGCACGTGGTCGATGTCGGCTGCGGTGGTGTCCCGGCCGAGGGTGAAGACCAGGGTGCCCTGGGCCAGGGCATGGTCCAGGCCGGTGCCGATGAGGACGTGGGAGGCCCGGAGCGACCCGGAGGCGCAGGCGGAGCGGGTGTTGACGATGATGCCTTCGTCCTCCAGCAGCATCATCAGGCTCTCGCCTTCGATGTAAGTGACCGAGACCGACACCAGATGGGGCAGGCACTGCTCCGGGTGGCCGTTGACCTTGACTTCGGGAATTTTGGCCTTAATACCCTGCAAGAGGCGTTCTTTCAGGGCCTTGATCCGGGGCAGGCTCGCCGGTATCTCCTGGGCCGCCAATTCGGCGGCGGCGCCCAGGCCGACGATGCCGATGAGGTTTTCGGTGCCGGCCCGGCGTTTGTTCTCCTGGAGGCCGCCGTCCAGCAGGGGCATGATGGGGGTGCCTTTGCGGATGTAAAGGGCGCCGACGCCCGAGGGGCCGTAGAACTGGTTGGCTGAGAGGCTCAGGAGGTTGACGCCGAGCTGCTGGACGTCCACCGGGATGATGCCGGCCGCGGCCACGGCGTCGGTGTGAAAGGCGATTTTGTGCTGCTGGGCGATCCGGGCGATATCACTGATGGGCTCGATGGTGCCGATTTCGTTGTTGGCCAGCATGACGCTGATGAGAATGGTCTCCGGCGTGATGGCCTTTTCCACCGTGGCGGGGTCCACCAGGCCGTATTGGTCCACGTCCAGGGAAGTGACCCGGTAATTCACCAGGCGCAGGGTGCGCAGGGAATTGAGCACCGACTTGTGCTCGATGTTGGAGGTGATGATGTGGCGCCCCTTCTCCCGGAGGCCGATGGCCACGCCTTTGAGGGCGTGGTTGTTGGCCTCGGTGCCGCCGGAGGTGAAGACCACTTCCTTGGGGTCGGCGGCGTTGATCAGCGCCGCCACCTGGGCCCGGGCTTTTTCCAGGGCGGCGGCGGCGGGCTGGCCCACCAGATTGTCGGAGGAAGGGTTGCCGAAGACGGTCTCCAGGTGTCGGGTCATCGCCTCTTTGACCTTGGGGTGCAGGGGCGTGGCGGATAAGTGATCCAGATAGATCATGGCGCTATCCCTTTCCGAGACCGGTTAATGGTCATGTTCGTGCGGCAGTTCCTGCCCGCAGGACATGCAGAAGTGGGCTTCATCGTCCACCTTGGTTTCGCAGTAGGGGCAGTAGCACTTGCCGGCCTCGGTGCCCTTGACGTGCGGCTCTTTGTCGATCTCGAGCTCCAAGGCCATCACCTTACCGGATTTGCGGTCCCGGTAGTTCTTGATGGCGGAGTGCAGGGCATCGGCTCCCAGGTTGGAGCAGTGCAGCTTGTTGGGCGGCAGGCCGCCCAAGGCTTCGGCCACGTCGGCGTTGGTGATCTTCATGGCCTCTTCCAGGGTCTTGCCCTTGGCCATGGAGGTGATCATGCTGGAGACCGCGATGGCGGCGCCGCAGCCGAAGGTCTTGAACTTGACGTCTTCGAGACGGTTGTCCACCACCTTGATGTAAACGCTCATCATGTCGCCGCAGACCGGGTTGCCGACTTCGCCGAGACCGTCGGCATCCAGGATTTCGCCGACGTTGCGGGGATTTTTGAAATGATCCATAACAATCGAAGAATAAGCCATAATTAACTCCAAGACCATAGATTCAAACAGACTTAAATTATAAATATAGGACCGGAAGGCATAAAAATCAAGGAGAAATCAGGCAGTTCCAGCCCGTTATGAACCAAGGTTCCAGTAGGGTTGTGGATATAAGAGGAAAATTGCCGCTAAGGCGCTCGCCAACCAGAGGAGGCTTATTTTTCCAAAATATTTTGTGGCGCCAGCAAAGTTTTGGGGCGCGGCCTGGCCGGCATGTTTATTTTAAATGGAAAACGGGCGTAGACGCCCGGCAATTGGAGAGAAGCGATGCTGTTTCACTGCCGCCGGGTGCAGGCGAATTTTCCGGGCGAGAAACTGGGTTTGGTGAACCGGGAGCAAACGGAGTTGCTTTGGGACGAACACGGCGGCACCTTCGTGCTGCGGGTGGAGGGGTTGGAGGCGGTGGAGGTTCCGGAAGCGCCGGGAGAGGCCGGGGTCAGGCTGGAGTTCGATTTGCCGGAGCCCGCGTCCCTGGCCCGGCGGATTGAGGATTTCGCCGGCAGGCACAGCCTGCGGCTGGGTCAGGAGACTGCCGTCGAGGAGATCTCGGAGACCCCCATCCTGGCGGCCTGTCATATCCCAGGGAATAAGCTGTTTATTTATTGTGAGGCGCCCGGGTTGACGCTGCGGCTCAGTGGCCGGCAAACCATGGAATTGCGCCTGGATGGCGTGTTCAAGGCCCGGCGGGTCCCGTGTCAGGAGACGGACCTGGTCATTCATCTGGAGACGGCGGCCATTTGCCGGGTGCTGGCGGGGATGCTGGCCTGGGCAAGGAAAGGGGCGTGAGATTGAGCAGGGTAGGCTATGGGCGGGTTTGAAACCGGCTTCTACGACCCAGGCGAGACCGCGGTGCTACCAAAAGGGCGAACACAAGGTTCGCTCCATGGGTAGAGCTGTGCTCCAAAAGGGCGGACACATAGGTCCGCCCCTACGGATATGCTGGTGCTACCAAAAGGACGGACCCAAGGTTCGCCCCTACGGGTGGTAAGACCTATGAACCTCATTCGGAGCATTGTTATGGTTATTTTGGGGCCTGTTGATGACTAACTCTCCCGGACTGGGGGCGGAGGTGGTGAAGCTGCCGCCACCATCCTATAAAGGAGCCATGTCGGTGGAGGCGGCCCTGAAGGCCCGGCGCACGGGGCGCGAGTTTGCCGCCCGGGGGCTGGATTTGCCGCAGGTTTCCCAGCTCCTGTGGGGCGCCGACGGTCTCAGCGATGCCTTAGGCCACAGGACCGCGGCCTCGGCCGGGGCCACCTATCCCCTGGAAATCTACCTGGTGGTGGGCGAGCGTGGGGCGGCCGAGCTGCCGGCCGGGGTCTATCACTACCTGGTGCAGGAGCACGCCCTGGAGCCGGGGGTCAAAGGCGACCTGCGCGGTGCGGTGGCCCGGGCTTCCTTGCATCAAACCTGGATGACCCACGCCCCGGTCCTGGTGGTGATTGCCGCGGAGTACCGCCGCTGCACCGCCCGCTATGGGGAGCGCGGGATTATGTACACCCACATGGAGTCCGGGCACGTGGGCGCCAATGTCTTTCTCCAGGCCGAGGCCCTGGGGCTGGGGGCCGGCATCGTCGGGGCCTTCGAGGATAAGGGCCTGGGCCAGACGTTGCAACTGCCCCAGGAGCAGGTGCCGCTGCTGGTGATGCCGGTGGGGTATAAGCGTTAACTGGTGAAAATCTTTAACCACCAAGGACACTAAGAACACCAAGAAGCACCAAGAAAATATTTTTAATGCCTGGCGATGCCAGGCATTAAAAAAAATTGGCTTTCTTGGTGACCTTGGTGTCTTGGTGGTTAAGCTTTTCTTGGGGTCAAATGGATATAAGTGCACATGGCCTTGGCTACCAGGCGGTCGCCCTGGCGCACCAGCACCTCGCCCAGGGAGATGGTGCGGCCGCGCTTGGTGATGCGGGCCACGGCTTCCACCTCGCCGTCCTGCACGGCGCCCAGGAAATTGATCTTCATCTCCACGGTGTTGATGGTTTCGCCCTCCTTGACCAGGCTATAGAGGGCGAAGGCGACGGTCTCGTCGGCCAGGGCGGCGATCATGCCGCCTTGGAGCAGGCCGATGGAGTTGGCCAGTTCCGGCTTGAAGGGCAGGACGAAGCGGGCGTAGCCCTGGCCCAATTGGGGTACCTGGATACCGACGAATTGAATGAAGGGGTTGGCGGCCAGACGGTCTCGGATGGCGGCTTCCTGTTCCGGTGGCAGGGGTTCGATGGGTTGGGGCATGGGGAGTCTCCAAGGAAAAAAACTTTTCACCACAGAGACACAGAGGACACAGAGGGACACAGAAAGTTGATTTTTTTAAAAAAATTTCCTCTGTGCTCCCTCTGGGCTCTTTGTGTCTCTGGGGTAAACTCTTTATAATGTATACTTCAGTTAAATACAAATAGGAGATTATACATGAAAATCGCCATTAGCGGCAAAGGCGGAGTGGGCAAAACTACACTGTCCGCCCTGCTCATCAAATATTTCCGGGACCAGGGGAAGAAGGTCCTGGCGGTGGACGCCGACCCCGACGCCAACCTGGCCCTGGCCCTGGGGGTGCCGGACCCGGAGAACATCGTACCTTTGAGCCAGATGAAGGAGATGATCGCCGAACGCACCGACTCCCAGCCCGGCAAGATGGGCGGCTTCTTTAAGATGAACCCCAAGGTGGACGATATCCCGGAGAAATATTCCCGGCAGATCGACGGCATCAAGCTCATCGTCATGGGCGGCGTCAAGAAAGGCGGCAGCGGCTGTATCTGCCCGGAAAGCGTGCTGCTGCGCACCCTGGTGACCCACATGGTGCTGCTGCGGGATGAAGTGGTGGTCATGGACATGGAGGCGGGCATCGAGCACCTGGGCCGGGCCACTGCCAAGGGGGTGGATAAGCTCATCGTGGTAGTGGAGCCGGGCCGCCGCAGCATCGAGACCGCCATGAACGTCAAGCGGCTGGCTGAAGATTTGGGCCTGCACAAGGTGGCGGTGGTGGGCAACAAGATCCGCGGCGCCAAAGACCAGGAGTTCCTGAAAAGAAACCTGCCCGATCTGCCTATACTGGGATTCATCCCCTTTGACGACCGGATCATCGAGGCCGACCTGGGCGGGCGGCCGCCGTATGAGGCCATTCCGGAGTTGCTGGAGGTGGCCAAGGCCATTGCCGGGCAGTTGACTGAAAAATAAGGCGAAAAGACTTACCACAGAGACACGGAGGACACAGAGGGGGCACAGAGGTAATTTATCTTCAGTCTCCGGGTTCTCTGTGCCTCTGTGGTTAAAGGTTTTGCCTTTTTCCCTTTCGCCTTTTCCCCTTTTACCCCCAGTCTGTTTTCCCCTATACTGTAAGCCATGCCTGACCGGCCTGCTCCGCAACTCTCCACCCGCATGAAGATGCTGGTGGTCTTCGTGCTCTACTTCGCCGAAGGGGTGCCTTTCGGCTTCGTCTATACCACCCTGTCTTACTACCTCAGGAGCCGGGGCGTGCCTCTGGAGCAGATCGGCATCTTGAGCCTCCTGGGCCTGGCCTGGAGCCTCAAGGTCCTGTGGAGCCCGCTGGCGGACCGCTTCGGCTCCCGGGCCGCCTGGCTGGTGCCGGCGCAGGTAGGCGTGATTCTCAGCATGCTGGGGCTGGCCTATATGTCCGAGGGTCCGGTGGGTCCGGGTTTCTGGATCCTGGTGGGGGTCCTGTGCCTGGCTTCGGCCACCCAGGACCTGGCGGTGGACGCCTACACCATCGATCTGCTGGATACTCAGGAACTGGGGATGGCCAACGGCATCCGCATCGGCGCCTACCGGGTGGGCCTCATTGCCGCCGGCGGCGGAGTCCTGATCCTGAGTGACCTGGTGGGCTGGAGTCCCACCTTTGCGGGTGTCGCCCTGATCATGGTGGCCCTGGCGGTCACGGTGCTGCTGTTCGGACCCTTTCATCAGGCCAGGCCCGAGATTGCCCGGGCGGAGAAGGGGCGGAGCGGCTTCAGCCAGGTTAGAGAGTCGGTGCGAGGTCTGGCGAGCCTGCCCCACATCGGGGTCATCATCGTCTTTATCCTGGCCTACAAGGCCGGGGACGCCATGCTGGGGGCCATGGTGAGCGCCTTCTGGCGGGACCTGGGCTTCAGCGGCACGCAGTTCGGGGTGGCCTCGATCACGGTGGGGAAGGTGCCGGCCATTGTGGGCGGCATCCTGGGCGGGGTGCTCACGGCCCGCTGGGGCATCAGCCGGGCCTTGTGGCTGTTGGGGATTTTGCAGGCGCTCTCCATCTTAGGCTATTGGCTGGCGGCGCTGCCGGGGGCCTGGCATTACACCATTTATCTGGCCACCCTGGGAGAGAGCCTGGCCGGCCAGATGGGTTCGGCGGCCTTCATGGCCTTTTTGATGAGCCTGTGCGACAAGCGCTTCAGCGCCTCCCATTACGCCTTTCTTTCCATGCTTTTCGGCCTGAGCGGCCGGCTGTGCGGCTACCTGGGGGGCTGGCTGGCGGCGAGCTTCGGCTACGCCACCTTCTTCTTTATCAGTTTTTTGGCGGCCTGGCCCGCCTTTGCCCTGCTGCCGTGGGTGCTGCCCACGGTTAGAGGGATTGAAGCAATGAACAGTAACCAGAAGAGTTAGAGTCGTCGGTGGCACAGGCTAAACATTCATGGCCGAAATCGGTTACCCGCCGGCGATAAAAATCCCCCCTGCCCCCCTTTTTCAAAGGGGGGTTTTAAAGAATGGATTGCCGGATAAGATCCTGGAGTTACTGTGACCAAGCGTTAAAGGCGGGCGGACACATAGGTTCGCCCCTACGATAAACCCAACAACCAGTTGGATAACAGGCTTTATTGCATTCCGTCCGGTCAGCGTCTATAATTGCTCAATATGGCTAAAGAAACCTGGATTGAGGTGCGGTTCCTGATGCCTGCGGGGATGCAGGAGGAGGGGGCCATGTTCCTGACGGAGTTCAGCGGCCGGGGCGTGATCCTGGAAGAGGAGGGGGCGCCGGCCGGCGGGGTGGTTATCCGGGCCTTTTTCCGGCCGGAGGACTTTGGAGCCTGGCAGCAGGAGCAGTTGCAGGAATACCTGAAACGCCTGGCCGGGCACGGCCTGCATCCCCTGGGGCTGGAGACGCGTGAGGTGGCCGAAGAGGATTGGGCCGAGGCCTGGAAGGCCCATTTCAAGACCCAGAAGGTCACTTCCCGCCTGGTGATTCGGCCGCCCTGGGAGGATTATACCCCCGCGGCCGGGGAGATCGTGGTCACCATCTACCCGGGCATGGCCTTCGGCACCGGCCGCCATGCCAGCACGCTGTTGTGTCTGCGGGCCCTGGAGGAGGTCTGGGGCCAGGACCTGCCGGAGGCCGCCAGCCCCTGGCAGGTGCTGGACGTGGGCACCGGCACCGGCATTCTGTCGCTGGCTGCGGCGCGGCTGGGGGCCGGGGTGCTGGCCATCGACGTGGACCCGGAGGCGGTGGCCGCGGCCCTGGAAAACGTCCGGCTGAATGAACTGGAAGATCGGGTCCTGGTAGAGGACACCCTGCTGCAGGCCATTCGGCAACAATTTGCCCTGATTTTCGCCAACCTCACGGCCCCGGACCTGCTGCAACTGGCCGATTCCCTGACGGGGCGGCTGCTGAGCGGCGGCGCCCTGATCATTTCGGGATTTCTGCAGACCGACCTGCCGCAGATTCAGGACCGTTTCCTGGGTTTGGGGTTGCGGCAGAGCGGGGTGCTCACCCAGGACGAGTGGGGCGCGTTGATCTTGAGAAGGCAGTGAGCAGTGAGCAGTGAGCAGTGAGCAGTGAGCAGTGAGTCAGTGAGATGATTATGCCGGGTTCTTGATGGTGTCAAGGGAAAAAGGTGGACAATATGAAAGACATCTTGCAGAAGGCCTGGTATTTTGGCCTGGGGGTCTTCGATTTCACCCGGGAGAAGGTCGAACCGCTGGTGGAGGAGATGGTGCGCCGGGGTGAGATCAGCCAGCAGGAGAGCCCAGAGGCGGTGAAGGAACTCCTGGCCCGGGCCCAAGAGGTTCAGGCTGATCTGTGGGAGAAGATTAAGGAATTGGTGAATAAGGCCCTGGCGGAGGCCAGGCCGGCGAAGGCCGCGGACCTGGAGGCGTTGGAGCAGCGGGTGGCCGCCTTGGAGGAAGAGGTAAGGAAGTTGAAAGGGCAGGGGTGATTTAACGGCAAGGGATTTTCGCCACCCCCACCCCAGCCCTCCCCCCTCAAGGGGGAGGGAGTTTAAGAAGCCGTTCTAATCGCCTCCCCGTTTAAGAATTTTAGGTGCCATACGTGGATTTGATCTGTTAAGGGGAGCGGAAAAAAGATCGACTTCCTCCTCACCCTAACCCTCTCCCCCGTTGGGGGAGAGGGGATAAAGAAGGAATCCCTTTAATGCTCCCATTAATAACTACTAATTGCTCAGAACAAACCGACTAAATATGCGTCGATTTTATGCCCCGCCTGAACATTTTCAGGATGACACAGTCCGGCTGGACCAGGAGGAGACCCGGCATCTGGCCCGAGTTTTGCGGCTGGGGGTGGGGGCGCGGGTGGAGGTCTGCGACGGCCGGGGGCGCAACGTCGAGGCCCGGATAACCGCATTGGACCCCGCAGGGGCGCAATTGCGGGTGCTCCGGGAACTGGCTTTCTGGGGGGAATCGCCCCTGCGGCTGGTGTTGGGCATCGGCCTGGCCAAGGGCGAGGCCCTGGACGGGGTGGTGCGCCAGGCCACCGAGATGGGGGTGCAGCGGCTCATTCCCTTTGTGTCGGAGCGCTCGGAGCGGGTGACCCCGGAGCGGGCCGGGCGACGCCGGGAACGCTGGCAGCGCCTGACCCGGGAGATGATCAAGTCCTGCCAGCGTTCGGTGCTGCCGGAGATCGAGGCGGTACAGGATTTTGCCGGGGTCCTGGCGGGTTCGGAAGAGGTGAAGCTGATCTTTTGGGAAGAGGAGCGGGGTGGGGGGCTGCAGTCTCTGCTGTCGCGCCCCCAGCCCGGCGCGGTCCGGGTCCTCATTGGCCCCGAGGGGGGCTTTGCCGCGGCGGAAATTGCCCAGGCGCAGGCCGCGGGCTTTGGCGTCGCCAGCCTGGGGCCCCGACGCCTCAAGGTGGAGACCGCGGCCCTGGCGGCCCTTACCCTGCTGCAACACGCCTGGGGGGATCTGGCGTGAAGAGTTGCCAGTGGCCAGTGGTCAGTGGCCAGTAAAAGCACAAGACCAAATGATGTTGTTCCACGCAATATCTCACGCAAAGGCGCAAAGGCGCTATAATGCATGGGGAGCGCGGCGCAAGTCGTCTTAAAGATGTCCGCAGGAGCTTTGATAATTGATGAGAACGCCAACGGCTCCTGAAGTACTACCCTATCTGGATCTCAATTCCCATCTGCGGCGGCGCTTCGGGGGGCGGGTGCAGAAGCTCAGCCTCGACGCGGGCTTAAGCTGCCCCAACCGGGATGGCCGGGTGGGCACCGGGGGCTGCCTCTACTGTAACGCCCGGGGCTCCGGCACCGGCGCCGCGGCTCGGGGAGAAAGCCTGACGGCGCAGATTCAAGCCGGCAGGGCTCATCTGCAAAGGCGTTATGGCGCCTCCAGGTTCATCGCTTATTTTCAAAGTTTCTCCAATACTTATGCTCCGGTGGGCCGGTTACGGGCTCTTTATCAGGAGGCCCTGGCCGATCCGGAGGTCGTGGGGTTAAGTATCGGCACCCGGCCGGACTGCCTGGATGACGAGGTGTTGGATTTGCTGGCGGGTTTGGCCCGGGAGCGCCTGCTGTGGCTGGAATTAGGGTTGCAGTCGGCCCATGACCGGACGCTCAAGGCCCTGAACCGGGGCCACGACGTGGCCTGCTTTACCCGGGCAGTGGAGCGGGCCGCCAGCCGGGGTCTCGAGGTGGTGGCTCACGTCATTTTGGGGCTGCCCGGCGAAGGGCCTGCGGAGATGGCGGCCACCGCGGCTTATCTGGCCCGGCTGCCTGTGCAGGGGGTCAAAATCCACCTGCTTTACGTCGTGGAGGGCTCCGGTCTGGCCCGGCTCTATCGGCAGGGAGCTTACACCTGCCTGACGGCAGAGGCATACGTGCAGTCGGTCGTCGACTTTGTGGAACTCCTGCCGCCGCACCTGGTCATCCATCGCCTCACCGGCGACCCGCATCGCCAGGAACTGCTGGCCCCGGACTGGTGCCTGGATAAGTCCCGGGTCCTGGGCCGCCTCCGGGAGGAGTTCGCCCGCCGGGGCAGCCGACAGGGGAGCCGGATGAAGTGAGCCGTGAACAGTAAGCAGTTAGGGCTGCGATCGACCGCAGCGCAGGATTAGATTGAAGGCCAGGCTTTGGCCTAACGAGATCGAGAAAAATGAACGAACCTGCTGAAAATCCCGGGAAAAATCAGGCTGCCGCGGTCCCGCCGCCAGCTTACTGGCAACAGGGGATGGCCTCCATCCGGCGCAACTGGCTCATCTGGTCGGTGGCCGGGTTGGCCTTTCTGACTCTACTGGCCTACCTGGCCAGATGTGCGGCCTGCAGCACCGGTTGGTGGGATTGGGGTTGCCGGTTTTACTATCTCCTGGACGACAAGGAGAAGGTGACCGCCCTGCTGAAGGCGGCGGGGCCGGCGGCGCCCCTGACCTTCATCCTCACCCAGATTCTGCAGGTGGTCTTGGCACCCATCCCGGGAGAGGCCACCGGCTTCATCGGCGGCTACCTGTTCGGGGTGCCCCTGGGGATGCTCTACTCCACCATCGGACTTACCGTGGGTTCCGT
Organism: uncultured delta proteobacterium; assembly: GCA_963797235.1. Taxonomy (GTDB): domain Bacteria; phylum Desulfobacterota; class Desulfobaccia; order Desulfobaccales; family 0-14-0-80-60-11; genus JAPLJC01. The sequence continues at coordinate 446,567 of CAWCOX010000004.1, read as the reverse complement.
AACGGCCTTCTTCCTGGGGCGCCTGCTGGAGGTCAAATACGTGGCCCGGGTGGTCAGCCGGGAGACCATAGACAAGTTCGATTTTTTGATGGAACGCCAGGGGGCCCTCGTCGCTTTTTTCTTATTCGTGGTGCCGGGCTTTCCCAAAGACTACCTCTGTTTCATTCTGGGTCTGAGCACCATGGACTGGCGGCTGTTTGTCCTCATGGCCACCGTGGGCCGGCTGCCCGGCACCCTGATGCTGACTCTGCAAGGGGCCCAGGTTTACCGGGGCAATTACCTGGTGACCGCCCTGCTGCTCGGCTTCTGCCTGGTATTGGCCGGGGGCCTCTTTTTATTTCGGGAGCCGCTGTATCATTGGCTGTTAACCTGGCATAAAAATCGGCTAAATAATAATGCCGCGAGGTCTGAGAAAATCTGAGGCACCGGTTGATCAGGCAGGGCGGAAAAAATTGAGGGGAGGCCCGGAAGATGTCCCGGACCTCCCCTCGGTCACTTTTGATGCCCTGAGGGCAAAAAAAGCATTCCCGCGCAGCCGGATTGGGGAGAAAATAACCGGACTGGCGGTGGGCGGGATAACCCCGAAATTTTTCGCTGAAATGGCCGTGCTAAGCAGGCCCTACTAAGGCCCTCCGGCCGCCAAGCTGCAGAGCGGCAGGTTCGTCCGTTGATCTTTAATATAACGGGCCAGGCCTATGAGAGGCCGGTTGCTTCCGGGCCGGCAGAGGCCGACCTCGAAGGATTTACTTAACCATGTCTTTGAGCTGTTTCCCGGGTTTGAATTTCACCACTTTGGTTGCCGGGATCTTGATGGGCTTGCCGGTCTGGGGATTGCGGCCTTCACGGGCCTTCCGTTCCGACACGGAAAAGGTGCCGAATCCCGCCAACGCCAAGCGGCCCGATTTCTTCAAGGTCTCGGAAACAATCCGGATCAGGCTGTTAATGGCTTTCTCCGCGTCCACTTTCCTTACCTGGGCCTCTCCCGCCACTGCCGCAATCAATTCTGCCTTGGTCATAATCTCTCTCCCTTTCTCCTGGTTTGCGGTTGACTACAATTCCCCTATAGCCATGGCCAACTAATTGGAAAATGGGTTTTCCGACGCCCATCCCCCCCTTTGAGAAGATATGATTAAAAGCCCCGATCCGGTCCCTGGCGCCATCTATCGCGGTTCCAGGAGCCATTGGGCTAAACAGCTTCCCTTTGATAGCACAAAATATCTCGCCGTGACAATAAAATTATTGCACTAAAGCCTTTTATTCATCACATTTTCATCGATTTTTTGTCCTGGAGGGAAGGGCGGTAAGTCTAAATAGAGACGCCGGAGCCGGATTATACGGGATAACATATTACAATAACAACTATTTTGGCAAAATAGCTTACGGAGGGGAGAGGCGGCGGTAGTGAGGCGATCTGGTGGTGGTCTAAAAGCTATCTGGTGACACGGCGCAATAATCCGAGGGCGGCGGCGCCGCAAATCAGATGCGGGAAGGTAACCGCCAGCAGGGCGGGCCAGCGGCCGGCCTGGCCAAAGGAGGCGCAAAAGCCGATGAAGAGCCAGTAGGCGAACATCAGCCCCATGCCCAGGGCCACGATGGAGGTGAGGTGGATCTCGTTGTGGCGCAAGGCCAATCCCAGACCCAGGATGATCATCATCAGGGGGGTGAGCGCCAGGGTCAGGCGACTGTACAGGTCCACCCGGTAGGGGGTGGACTTATAGCCGTCCCGCTCCAGGCGGCCCACATAGCGATAGAGCTCAAGAAAATCCATCTCGTTGACCTTCTTCTCCAGATTGCCAAAGTCTTCGGGGCGCTCCGTCAGGACGATATCCCGTTGTTGGAATTTTTCCCCGGAGAGGCTGCCGCCCTCGTCCAGGGTCTGGACCTGGCCCTGGGTAAAGCGCCAGTGATCCCCCTGAAACTGGGCCCGGGCCGCGGCAATGATCTGCACCAGATGGAACTGCCGGTCGAAAAGATAGATCTTGACCCCCTCCATGGTCTGGATATCTTTGCGGAACAGGAGAATATTATAGATGGCCTGGTCGCCTTTATACCAGAAGTGCTCCATGGCGTGGAGGGCCCGGGGCGGCTTTTTCTCCACCTGGCTTTGCCAGAAGTTGTTGAGGCTTCCCTGGCTCCAGGGGATCAAGAAGAGGTTCAGGACCAGCATGACGGCCGCCAACCAGCCGGTCAGATAGATCAAGGGTCGGGCCAGTTGCAGGATATCCAGGCCGGAGGTGCGGATGGCCATGGTCTCCTGGTTGCGGGACATGAGTCCGAAGGTGAGCATAATCCCCAGCAGCACCGCGGCGGGCAGGACCTGCCCCACGGCGAAGGGGATCTTCAGAAGGGAGTAAAACAGCAGGTCCGTCAGCCCCAAATGAGCCCGGACCAGGCGGTCGATCTTCTCAAAAAAGTCGACGACCACGAACAGGGAGACGAAGGTGGCCAGGCTCAGGCTCATGAGTTTGAGGAACTCTCGGGCCACATAGCCCTCGAGGATGCGGGGGCGCCTGACGATGGCGGATGATTCCATGATGACTTAAGATATATCAGAAAGGGTAAAGGGGTAAAAGGGGAAAGGGGGAAAGGCGAAAGCAAACACTTCTTACCTTTTACCCCCAGGGTTTTGCAATGCGTTTAGGATTTCATCTCTCCATCGCCGGCTCTCTGCTGAAGGCCATCTCCCAGGCTGAAAAACTGGGCTGCCAGGCCTTGCAGATTTTTGTGCAGAACCCCCGGGGCTGGAAGTGGCGTCCGGTGGCGCCGGAGGCTATCCGGGCCTTTACCGCGGCCAGGCGCCGGGCCGGCCTGGGGCCGTTGATGGTACATCTGAGCTACCTGCCCAATTTGGCGGCCGCGGATCCGCTGCTTTATCAACGCTCGGCGGACCGCCTGGTCCAGGAGTTGGCCCTGGCCCGGGAGTTGGAGGCCGACTATCTGGTGATCCATCCCGGCCACGGCGATCTGACGGAGACGAGCTTCCGGCTGGTGGCCCAGGCCCTGGCCGTTGCGGTCTCCCGGGTGCCGCCGCCGCCCCTGGTGCTGCTGGAAAATACCGCGGGCCAGGGGAACGAGTTGGGCTGGCGGATCTCGCATTTGCAGCGTCTCATGGAGTTGAGCGGGGTGGAGTTGGGACTATGTCTGGATACCGCCCATGCCTTCGCCTCGGGTTATGACCTCCGCAGCCCCGCCGGGACCTCGCAGTTGCTGGGGGAGATTGCCCGGGGTCCCGGGCTGGCGCGCTTAAGGATGCTGCACCTCAACGACTCCCGGGCGGCCTTCAACTCCAGGGTGGACCGGCACTGGCACCTGGGAGAGGGGCAGATTGGGCTGGAGGGGCTGCGGCAGTTCCTGGCGCATCCCTGGCTCACCCCCCAGGGGGCCATCATGGAGACCCCGAAGCGGCATCAGGCCGATGAGTGGCGCAACCTGCTGGTGGCCCGGAGCCTGGTGCGAACTCATCAGCCTTGCCCTACCTGGGCTGAGCGGCGGTGAGGTTGCCGGAGGACGGTTCGACGAACCGCTCCGACCGCGCCCTGGCCCCACTGGAAGGCGCTCACGGCCTCAGGACCGAGATAAAGACTGACGGCGCCCTCTCGGGTAAATTGGCAGGGCGTCCCTGCACCCAGTCTTTTTCGTCAACTTCCCAAGCGCCGCCGTAAATTACCAGGTCATGCGGGTGCAGACGGGCCAGCAGGGCCGGGAGGTCCGGGGACCTGGCCAGGGCGGCGGGCAGGATCAGGAGGTCCAGGCCGGCCGCGGCGGGCTGGAAGGTGGGCGGGAGCGCCGGCTGCCGCTCCGGGGGCAGGATGAGGACCTGGCGTCCCGACCAGGAAAGTCCCAAGGCAAAGTCTTTATCCTCGCCGAGCTTCAGATAATTCAGGGCGACACTGCCCAACCGGGCCGGCGGTTGGGGCCCGCGGCGCCAGGGCGAAAGGGGCAGGGGCAGGCGGCCGCGGTCGCCCAGATAATTCCATAAATCCCACAAGGCCGGCCCGGGGTAACCCCGGCGGCCATACCAGAATCCCCCCACCTTGAACTGTTCGGCCAGGGTGAGCAATTCCCCGGCATTATCCTGGGACAGGGCCAGGGCCACGGCCTGGTCCAGGGTGCGGAATTGCCGCCAGTGGCAGTAGGCGGGCAGCGGGCCGAACGAACCGCCGGAGCTGCCGGGGCGTCCGGGCCAGGAGTGCGCCGGGGCGGTGACGAGCAGGCGCTGGCCCTCGGGGGTCACGACGACGCACTCGAGGTTGCCGTAGGTATCGAGGCAGGTCACCTCCAGGGTCTGGTTCGTCTGAACCAGGGGCCAGGCTACGGAAATCAGCAGCGCCAATCCGGCCAGACCGGCCGCGATCCAGGTCCGGAAGGTGCGGCGGGGCGCGAAGACGAGCAGGAGGATCAGAAAATAGAGGCCGATCTGCAGCCAGGTGGGGATGGGCACGATGATGGCGCTGCCGGGCAGGCCGGCGCCCAGGCGGATGGCCTGCCAACCCAGCCAGAGAGGCCACTGGCCCAGGTAAAGGAGCCCCTGGCCAGGGGAAGCAAATGCAGGGCCTGGGCCAGGACCGCGGCCTCGCCCAGGGGCAGGGCCAGACCCAGGATCAGCGGGATGGCCGACCAGATTGACCACGATCCCCAGGATAGAGACCACCTGGAAGTAGAGGGCTACCAGGGGCGCGGTGGCCAGGGTGGCCGTCAGGGAGGCCGCGGCCCAGCCCTGCACCTGGCGGTAGCCGCGCCTTACCAGGCCGGGACGGATCTCCTGATCAAAGGTCCCGGCAATTTCCAGGAACTGAGGCATCAGGTAGATCAGGGCCGCCACCGCCGCGAAGGAGAGCTGGAAGGAGATGGAAAAGAGGCGGAGGGGGGTGAGGCTGAGGATGATCAGGGCGGCCAGGGCCAGGGCGCTCCAGACCTCCCGGGGCCGGCCCAGGTAGATCAGCAGGAGAAAGGCCAGGACCATGACTTCGGCGCGTTGGGTGGAGGGCGAGCCCCCCGCCACCCAGGCGTAGCCCACCACCGCGGCGGCGGCCAGCAGGGTGGCAATCTTCACCACATTGAGGCGCAGCAGCAGCCAGGCGGAGCGCCGCAGCAGCCAACCGGCGAGAAAGAAAATGACCGCAGCCACCATCCCCAGGTGCAGGCCGTTGACCACCAGCAGGTGGCTGGTGCCGGTGCGGGCCAGATTATGGCGCATCTCCGGGGTGACCTCGCCCTGGTCGCCCAGCAGCATGGAGAGGTAGATGGCCCGGAGCGCAGGGTCCAGGCCTTGGAGCAAATGGCGGATGCCGCCCCGGAGTCGCTCTCCCAGCGGATAGTGGCCGGTGGCCAGGAAGACCAGATGGCCGCGGTCCTTGAGGCGCAGTTCCCGGAAGATGCCGTCGGCGGCCAGGAAGCGGGTGCGGTCGAAGGCGCCTGGATTATGCAAGTCCCTGGGGGGGTACAGTTTTCCCTTCACCACCAGGTCGGTCCCCACCGGCGGCGCCGGGAGATCCGGAGCGGCCACCAGGAGATGGCCGGTGGCCGGGCGCCAGCCCTCGGGGCTGAGCCAGTATTGTGCGGCCAGGTACAACTGGACCCGGTCCTGACCCAGCTTGGCGGGGCGGTTCAGGCGTCCCAGCAGGGTAATTTCCTGATCCTGGGGGAGGTTGACCAGATGATGGGGCGGCAAGACCGGGTGGAGGGCCTGCTGGTAAAAGGCCACCCCCAGGAGCCAGAAAAAGATGAGGGGCAGGAGGTGGACCGGCCGCCGGGTGAGCCAGAGGGCCGTGAGGGCGACCCCAACTAAGCCGAGGCCGGCGATGAGCCACTTTTCCGGCGGGTTTAGGCCCCAGGCCGCACTGGCGAGCCCTGCCATCAAGGCCAGGACCACCGGCAACAGGGGCCGGGAGAAAGACCGGTAATCGGTGTGCGGTTTCAGGTTCTCGGTATTCAAGTTGAATGAAGGAGCAGGCCGATTATTGGTTGGTGAAACATTAAAATATGCTCTCAGGCCAAGGCGACAAGACGCGAGAAAGTTTGAAGCAAGCTCGCCAAAAAGAGAACAAAAGAAATTAGTTGGCGCATCTTACAACGTCGCGGATCATTTGACAAACTAAGTTTTGCGCCGCCGGAGCGCGGCTGGGGGCGGCCGTTTTCCCTTGACAAATAAAGGAAAATGACGAATAAAATTACAGTTATGAGGAGAATTATAGTCATCCTGGCTTTGGCCCTTTATGTTTCGGGTCTGGGGGTCGCCGCGGCCGAGAGCCCCAAGCCCGGGGCGGATGGCTCCCTGGTGCTGGAGGGCGCTAAGGAAGCCCAAAAGGGCAAGGCCTCCGGCGACACCCTTTACGACCTCCTGGGCCAGGAGGTGCAGGTCTTCATCTACAATAACAAGACGCGGGTCTGGCCCAAGACGGTGGTGCGCTCCGGTCCCGCGGCTTATCAGAGTTCCTACGCTTATCGCGGCGTCTGGTCGGGGCGCCATGACCCCCAAGTGGAAGGCCTGATTAATAAATATGCCCTGGCCTACGGGGTGGACCCGGCCCTGGTGCGGGCCGTGGTGCGGAACGAATCAGGCTTCAATACCGGGGCGGTTTCGCCCAAGGGGGCGCAGGGGCTGATGCAACTGATGCCCGGCACCGCGGCCGACATGGGGGTGCGCGATTCCTTCGACCCGGAACAGAACATCGCCGGCGGCGTGCGTTATCTGCGGGGCTGCCTGGACCGCTTCGGACACAACGTCCCCCTGGCGGTGGCGGCTTATAACGCCGGCCCGGAGGCCGTGGCCAAATATTGCACCATCCCGCCCTACCAGGAGACCCAGGTCTTCGTCAACAACGTCCTGGGAAGTTACGGCGCTTACGGCGGCAATGCAGCGCTGAACAACCCTGCAGTCAAACCGGCGGCCGGAGTGGCCGGGGCCAAGTCGGCCGCCAAGGTTGCGGTCGCCAGGCCGGCCGAGAATCAGGAAAAAGACCAGGACGCGCCCCACCGGCACAAGGCCAAGATCATCGAAGTCAGGTCCACCAAGATCAAGACCAAGGCCATCACCATCCTGAAGGATTGAGCCCGCCTTGAAAAGTTGTCAGTGATCAGTGGTCAGTGCATCAGTAACAAATCTAAATTAATTCGAACCTAGATGGCGGGCGCTGTGGCCGCCCCATCAAACCTTTTCATCATTTGCTGGTGTGGGCTGAAGGCCTATGAATGACCGCCTGAAAAGAATTTCTCACGCCAAGACGCCAAATAAGAAATATAGTCACCGTAGGGGCGGCTCGCGAGCCGCCCCTACAATTTTTATTTTTCCGGCGGCGGGGCGGGCCAGTCCTTGATATGCAGGTCGCGCTGGGGGAAGGGCATCTCGATGCCGTGCTGCTGGAAGGTTTCGAGGATGGCGCTGTTCAGCTCATGGGTGGCGGGAACCCGGTCACTCGGGGTCTTGAGAAAGACCCAGATAGTGAAATCCAGGGTGCTGTCGCCGTAGGCGCTGAAGTGAATTTGGGGCGGCGGCTCGTGCACCACCCGGTCGTTGGCCCGGCAGATATCGGTGAGCAGTTGGGTCACCCGGCGGACGTCGGAGTCGCAGGCCACGCCGATTTTCAGGGTGAGGCGGTTGATGCCCCGGCCGTAGTGGGTCCAGTTGAGGACCTGGCCGGAAATGAGCTGCGAGTTGGGAATGATGAGCACCGAGCGCTCGGAGGTTTCGAAGACGGTGCTGCGCACCCGGATTTCTCTCACCGTACCCCACTGGCCGTCGATGACCAGCAGGTCCCCCACCTTGATGGGCCGCTCGAAGAGCAGGATGAGGCCGCTGATGAAATTGTTGACGATGTTCTGGAGGCCGAAGCCGATGCCGACACCCAGGCCCCCGGCCACCAGGGCCAGGTTGGTGAGGGGAAAGCCCAGGAGGTCCAGGGCCACCAGGGCCGCCAGGAGCAGGACCACGTAATGCAACGTGGTGGAAATGGTGTATTGCACCCCGGCGTCGAGGCCGGTGCGGGGAAAGATGCGAAAGTCCATGAGGCCGCGGAGCAGACGGGAGAGCCAGAAGCCCAGGTAGAGGACCAGGATGGCGGCGCCGACACTAAGGATGGTGAGCTTCACCGGCCCCAGCTTGGGTCCCCAGGTGAGCCATTGGAAGGCCCAGGCCAGCCGCTCGGGCGGGACGCCCCAGGAAGCCAGGGACCAGAAGATTACTGCGGCTCCCAGGAGAATGGAGAGCACCAGACGGCAGAGGCGATAAATTCTTTGCAGCATCTCCTGCTGGGACGGGTAACGTCGCCGGGCCCAACCCTGGTCCGGGTGCAGCAAATGATAAATAATGGTCTGTCCCGCCAACCAGCAAAACCAGAAGAGGAGGACGGCCAGGCCGCTCCAGACCGCGGCCCGGGCCACGTAGACCGCCAGGTTGGTGAGGCTCAAGAGGTCGGCCAGGATGGTGACCGCCAGTAGAAAGAGGACGAGGCCTTTGAGCACGTGGGCCGCCGCGGGCCGGCGCACCCAGCGGGGGTCGGGGAGGGCGGGCTGGAGCCGGGCCAGATGAGGCCGGCGCAGCAGCCACAGGACCCAGATCAGCAGCCCCGAGAGAAAGACGTGTTCCGCAAAGAGACGGGAAGTTTCGGGGAAATTGAGCCAGGGGGCGCTCTTCAGGGCAAAGAGTCCCAGAAACAGATAGACGACGAAGATCTTCAGGGAACGGCGGTAGAACCGGGCCGTGGCTGCGCCCAGGGGAAGCACCCCGGCGGCGGCCTCGCCGGCAAACCAGACCTGCACCAGGGCCAGGGCCAGGCGCAGGGCCCACCAGGCTCCCAACAGATAAAGGGCAAAATTGGCCAGGTTGGAGCCCAAGGCGTTGAAATCCCAAAATAGTATCCCTACCCAAAGGATCAGGCCCAGACGGAAGAGGGAGGCCACCAGGGTGCGGCCCAGGAGGTAGAGAGGCAGGAGATCCAGGTCGCCGGTCCGGGAGCGCCACTCTTGGAACCGCCGGGCCGTCAGGCGGCGCAGACGCCGGGTGCTCCAGCCCAGCAGGGCCAGAAAGGCCGCCAGACCCACCAGGCGGGCCAGGTGGCCCAGAAAAAAGCCCCGCAGTTCTCCCGAGTTCACCAGGGCGGCCAGCCACTGCCAGGCCCGACCGGGCAAGGCCGCCAGGCCGGCCAGGAGACCGGCTAATTGTTCCTGAAGGGACAGCCGGGAGGGCGGCCGTTGGAGGAGTTCGGTCCTCCAGGTCACCTCCATTTTTTTCAGGTCCGGCTGGAGCCCGGCCAGCAGTTGGTTTTCCTGGTCCAGAAGCTGGCGGGTTTGGTCCAGGTTGCCCCAGACCTGGGCCGCCAGGCGGTCCCGGCTGTCGGCTAATTGCAGATAAGTGCTCAAGGCACTGTTGCAGTTCCGGCGAAGCAGCAGTAGGGTCGCCGGTAGACTGGAGGAAGCCCACCTGATTCCTCAAGGTGTTTTGGGCCACCGTCTCGGAGGCGATTTCCTGTTTCAAGGCCGCGGATTCACCGGCTATGGTTCTGGTGCGTTCTTTGGCCTGGGCTTCCAGGACGGCATAGGTGGCCAGGAGTTCCTGGACCTGGGTCATGGGCGGTTTGGCCACCGCCAGGGCGGCCCGGAGGGAGGCCACAGCGATCTGCAGATTCTTCAGGTCATTTTGCGCCTGGGCCGAGCCGCTTTTGGCTGTCCGCCAGGCGGGATTGCAGGGGCTTGATTTCGTCCTGGAGGTTGGCGGCGCCCTCGGCCAGCACCTGGGGCAGTGATTCGGGGAATAAGGCGGCCGCGGCCAGTTGCTCCACCCGGGCGGTGGCCGGCGACCCGCCGGGCTGGGCCAGGGCGGGGGAAGCGGCGGCCAGCAGGAAGGGCAGGCAGAGGGCCAGAAGGGATCGTCTCAACCAGAAACCGGGCATGGGTTCAACGTTCTTCATGATTATCCATATTAGATAACTAATCCGTCCGGGTGTTGTCCAGAAAATAGCATTAATTTGCCTGCCTGGAGAATCTGCCTCACGAAAGGGCGGTTCGAGAACCGCCCCTACGACCGTCAATATATAACGGGAAGCGATTGATCACGGAAGGGGCGGTTCGGTAAGCGAAGCCGTGGAGAGGCCCTAAATTCAAGGCCGGGGCGCCGGCCAAAAGCAGACCGCAGAAAACCCCGGGCCCTCATTCTGAAAGTTGACATCTGATTTTTTCCGAATTATATTGAAGCTACCTCAGTTAGGTGAGGCTCCTGCATAAACACAGGCCACTGCCCAGAAACGTCGAGAGACGCCAATGGGCCGAACAGGTATCACCGGCTTAAGGTTTTACTTAATGTGGCTGAGTAGATTTACTCTACGTTATGCAGTGCCGAAGCTCCACGAGTGAGGAAGGTCGATGTTCGTCGTCATTAACGAGGGCCTTCCGCCAACGTGGGAGGCCCTTTTTCTTTGGGCCAAAAGGTCTTCTGTAGAGGCGAAAATAGGTTGGGAATCAAGGGCGGACACCCAGGTCCGCCCCTACGGGTCCGCCCCTACGGAAACATCCGTCCGGATGAGGAGTGGCAGCATGGATAAAAAGGTCCAGGTCCAGGTATTGGGGGAGTTCTTCTTCAGCCGGATTCAGAAGCTCCCCATTTATGACCATGAAGGGCGCCGGGTGGGGGAACTGCGGGATCTGGCCATCCGCTGGGAACGGGGAACCCCCAAGGCCACCGGCATCAAGTACGCCAAAGGGGTCAACCGGCTGATCCCGGTGGAGCAGTTGGACCACTTCGATCATGAGGGTCTGAAGCTCAAGGGGGCGCTGGCGGAAGAGGGGCTCGTGGATTTGCAGCCCGATGAGATCTACATGGGCAAGTGGCTGATGGACAAGCAGATCATTGACATCAAAGGGGCCAAGGTGGTCCGGGTCAATGACATCAAGATCTTCTGGCTGAAAACCGGGGAACGAAAATACCTGCTGCCCGTGGCGGTGGACATCGGGCTGCGGGGTCTGGCCCGGCGTCTGGGGGTGGAGTTTCTGTTGAAGAGGCGGGAAAACCACTTCGTCTGGTGGCACTCCATCCAGCACCTGGAGGAAAAGACCGCCAATCTGCAACTGGTCTCGGAGCGGGCCCAACTGGATAAGCTCCACCCGGCCGACCTGGCGGATATCCTGGAGGACCTGGACTACAAGAAGCGGACCGACTTCATCGAGGACCTGGATGTGGAGACCGTGGCCGAGGCCTTCGCGGAGATGGAGGCGGACACCCAGATGGAGATCATCGAGCACCTGGACAGCCGAGCAGGCGGCGGAGCTGCTGGAGGAGATGCCTCCGGACGAGGCCGCCGACCTCTTGGGGGAACTGCCCGAGGAAAAGTCCGACGAACTCCTGAACCTGATGGACGCCGAAGAGGCCCAGGAAGTCCGGGAACTCATGGAGTACGAGGAAGGCACCGCCGGGGCCTTGATGACCACGGAATTCATCGCCCTGCCGCCGGAACTGACCGTGGCCGAGGCCTTTCCGGAATTGCGGAAACAGGCGGCGGAGGCGGAGACCATCTATTATCTCTATATCCTGGGGGAAGGCGAGACCCTGCAGGGAGTCGTTTCCCTGCGGGAACTCCTCGATCGCCGAGCCGGAAACCAGGCTGGCAGACCTGATGCAGACCCGGCTCATCTCGGTGCTGCCCGATGATCCGGATGAACGGGTCGACGGAACTCATCGACAAGTACGCCCTGCTGGCCATTCCGGTGGTGGACGAGAGCGGCAAGATGGAAGGCATCATCACGGTGGACGACGTCCTGGATATGCTCATCCCGGACCGCGGCAGCCTGGAGACCTTCTCCAACTTCTTCACCAGAAAACGCGCCATGAAATGAGTGGTTAAATGAAATTTAAATCGCCAATTTTCCGTCGGCTCTTCCTCTTTCTGGCGATCATGGGGCCGGGCATCATCACCTCCAACGTGGACAATGATGCCGGCGGCATTACCACGTATTCCGTGGCCGGCGCCGTCCTGGGCTACAAAATTCTCTGGCTCTTCCTGCCCATGATCCTGGCCCTGGTGGTCATCCAGGAGATGTGCACCCGCATGGGCGCGGTCACCGGCAAAGGGCTGGCGGACCTGATCCGGGAGCGCTTCGGGGTCAGGATCACCTTTTATGCCATGGCGGGCCTGTTCCTGGGCAACCTGGGCAACATCATGAGCGAATTTGCCGGGGTGGCGGCCAGCATGGAGCTGTTCGGGGTGAGCAAGTATATTTCGCTGCCGCTGGCGGGGCTGTTTACCTGGTGGCTGGTCTTGCGCTGGTCGTATAAGGTGGTGGAGCGGGTCTTTCTGGCTGCCTGTCTCATCTATTTCAGCTACCTCTTTTCCGGCTATCTGGCTCACCCCGACTGGGGCATGGTGGCTAAGGAACTGGTGGTGCCCAGCTTTTCTTTCGACCGCACCTATGTGGTAATTGTCGTCGGCCTCATCGGCACCACCATCGCCCCCTGGATGCAGTTCTACATCCAGTCGGCCACGGTGGAAAAAGGCATTACCGTGAAGGACTATGTTTATACGAAATATGACGTCATCGTGGGCAGCATCATGGTCAACCTGGTGGCCGTGTTCATCGTGATCTCCTGCGCCGCGGCCTTGCACACCCACGGCATCAAGGTGGATTCCGCCAAGGAGGCGGCCCTGGCTTTGGCTCCCCTGGCCGGTCCCTGGGCCTCCACCCTCTTTGCCATCGGCCTGTTGAACGCCTCGCTCTTTTCGGCCTCGATCCTGCCCCTGTCCACCGCCTATTTCATCTGTGAGGCCTTCGGCATCGAGGCAGGCATCGACAAGTCCTGGGGCGAAGCCCCGGCCTTTTACTGGCTGTACACCATCCTGATCATTATCGGAGTCGGCTTCATCATGATCCCCCACATTCCGCTGATCCAGGTAATGTTCTGGTCCCAGGTTCTGAATGGTGTCATGTTGCCCTTCGTTTTGATCTTTATGCTCAGTTTGATCAACAATAGAGACATCATGGGAGATCACGTCAATGGTCGGACCTTTAATATTATTTCCTGGGTTACCGTGGTGATTATGATCGCCTTGACCCTGTTGATGGTGGTGACTTCTTTCTTCCAGTCGTAAACTTTGGTAAAGGGGTAAAACCGGAACTGATTATTTGGAGCTTGACATTCTTGTAGAAATTAATTAAATTTTAAGATGTTCGGCCATGGATGGGGCCGGGCGGGTTCCGGGCGCACAGGTTGGCTTGTCCCCCGGATAGTTCAAAGCGTCTCTTAGGCTGGCCTGCTTTAGATGGATTCGATCACTATTTGGATCACCCAATACGGCTGCATTGCGGTCTTTTGCCTGCTGATGCTGGGCATTGTGGGTCTGCCGGTCCCCGACGAACTTCTCCTGATCTCCGTAGGTTATCTGATCTTTGCCAAAATTCTCCATCCCTTTCCCGCGGTGGCGGCGGCGCTGTTGGGCAGCACCTGCGGCATCACCTTGAGCTACTTTCTGGGGCGCACCTGCGGCCTGCCCCTGGTTGAAAAATACGGCCGGTTGATTAATCTAAAAATGAAGCACCTGGAGCGGGTGCGGCGCTGGTTCAACCGCATGGGCAAATGGACCCTGACCGGGGGCTATTTCTTTCCGGGGGTGCGGCATTTTACGGGCTTTGTGGCCGGCACCTCGAAGCTGCGGTTGTCGGTCTTTGCCGGCTACGCCTATCTGGGGGCTTTGCTCTGGGCCGCGACCTTCATCTCTCTGGGTTATGTCCTGGGGGGGCAGTGGCCGTTAATTTGCGATAATTGGGTGTGTATTGCCGGGCAAGTTCACCGCCTCGCCGCCATCCTGGGTCTCCTGACGCTGCTCCTGGTCGCCGGCTATCTGCTCTTGCGGCAGAGGTTCTGGCGCCGGGTCAGCCCCGTTCCGGTCGTTTCGCCCCACCCCACCGTGCCGCTGAACCCCAAGCCGCCGCGCTGAGCCGGCCGTTCCGCAAGTTTTCCTTGCCACTCCAGTCCTGAATGCTTACCTTCGGAGAAACTCCGGCAGGGGTGAGCACCGGCGCGTGCGCCCACTATCAGGGCGGACACACAGGTCCGCCCCTACACAGAAATATTACCTTAATGAACGCAGACTAGTAGCCGATCTTCTTTGAAGCCGAGGGGTAAGTTATGAAAATTTTCATGACCGGCGGCACGGGCTTTGTGGGCACCTATCTCTCCCGGGAACTGGCCAGTCAAGGCCATGAGGTCACCATCCTCACCCGCAGGGCGCAGCCGCCCGCCCCGGCGGCGCCCGGGATCAGCCTGGTCACCGGCGACCCTACCCAGGAGGGGCCCTGGATGGGGGCGGTGCCGGAGCATGACTGGATCATCAATCTGGCCGGGGCCTCCATTTTCAGCCGCTGGAGCGCCGGGCCCAAGCAGGAAATCTTCGACAGCCGCATCCGCACCACCCGGAACCTGGTGATCGCCCTGGCCGAAGGGGACCGGCGCCAGCTGTTCTGCAGCACCTCGGCCGTGGGCTATTACGGGCCCCGGGGTGATGAGGTGCTCACCGAGGATTCCCCGCCAGACGCTTATTTTCTGGCCAAACTGGCGGAGGCCTGGGAGGCGGAGGCCCTGAAAGCGCAGGAACTGGGAGTCAGGGTGGTGATCACCCGCTTCGGCATCGTCCTGGGCCGGGACGGCGGCGCCCTGGGGCAGATGGTCCCCATGTTCAAAAGATTTTTGGGCGGTATCCTGGGCCAAGGTACGCAATGGTTTTCCTGGATTCACCAGGCGGATCACGCCCGGGCCTTCAGCTTCATTCAGGCCCATCCAGAAATCCACGGCCCGGTGAACCTCACTGCGCCGCACCCGGTGCGCAACCGGGAACTGACCCGGGCCCTGGGCCAGGCGCTGCACCGGCCCACTATCCTGCCGGCCCCGGCCTTCATGATGCGCCTGATCCTGGGGGAAATGGCCGACGCCCTGCTGACCGGTCAGCGGGTGATGCCGCAGGTGTTGATGGACGCGGGGTTCAGGTTCAAATTCCCGACCATGGCCGAGGCGTTGGCAGACCTCTTGAAGTGAAGTGATTATCGAGAACCGCACCCTAAGGGGTGCTTTGGTTTCCTTGAAATCGGACTGGCAGATTGGGCACTAGGCGGCAATCGGGAGTCGCGCCATGGATACGGGATCGCTCGCTGCTTTAGCAAAGCGCAGAAGATCCTTAATTGTTTTGTTATTAATCTTGCTGGTCCAGATAAAGGGCTGCGAAGAAAGGCAGCGGGCCCTG
This sequence comes from uncultured delta proteobacterium, assembly GCA_963797235.1. GTDB lineage: Bacteria > Desulfobacterota > Desulfobaccia > Desulfobaccales > 0-14-0-80-60-11 > JAPLJC01. Next base: position 431,349 of record CAWCOX010000004.1, on the reverse strand, counting down.
GAGGAAGCCAGGAAGGAACAAAGGGTACCGATGGGAGTTGTAACGACTACCAACTATTGTTCAGGCAGAATAACAGCTGCTGATGTTAAGGTCAAACCAGGCTATATTGCCCTGAGCCGTGACCTTAGGAAACAGCATAGATTAAAGTTCGGAGACTTAATTTATTTAGAAGGCGAGACCGAACCTTATGAGTTCATGGATTTAATGCCGCCGCAATGGAAACGCCGTGCAGATCTTTACAGTAGAATTTGTAAAGACGCCAGGGAATACGGGGTGCAGAGGCGAAGGCTCTGGTTTGTTAGAAAGCGATAGATAGGAGGCAACCATGAAATTTCGGGCCATGTTGCCGGCCCTGCTGCTGGTCCTGCTGGCCTCGTTGGCCTGGGCCGCGCCCAGCAAGTGCCCGCAATACTATGTGGGTGGCCAGGCCCCGGACATTCTCAACCAGGCCTACTCCCAAAAAACCCAAGAGATTTGTTATTCCGCCTATGGCCTCATCCATTCGGGGATCACCCGTACGCCCGTGGTATCCGCCGAGCATCTGACCCGCGCCGGGCAGAGAGCGCCGCACCCCCCTCGCAAAGACGAATTCCATCCCGAGCCGAGCCTGCCGCCGGCCGACCGCGGTGAACTGGAAGATTATGAACACTCCGGCTTCGACCGGGGCCACATGTCGCCGGCCGGTGACATGCCGGATAAGAGGTCGCAAGCAGAATCCTATTCCCTGGCCAATATGATCCCACAGAATCCTCAGAATAACCGCAATTTGTGGGAAGGGATTGAGGCGGCGACCCGTGAGCTGGCCAAAACTTCGGGGGAACTATATGTAATTACCGGGCCGATCTTTTACGGCTCCAACCTGCAAAGGCTCAACGGCCGGGTACTGGTTCCCGACTATATCTTCAAGGCCATCTATGATCCCTCCCGGCAACAGGCGGCCGCCTATTTTGTGGCCAATACCGGCGGAGGGCGCTACGCGGTGCTGCCGATCGCCACGGTGGAGAAGCTGAGCGGCCTCGCCATTTTTCCCGCCCTGGAAGATAGAGTGAAACAAACGCCCATGGCCCTGCCCCGGCCCAGACCCTACAATGAAATCGAGGTTATTGAGGATAATAGCCTGGTTCCGCCAATACCTCAGCCCTGAGGTGCGCCATGGAGATGATCGATCCTTTTGCCAATGAAAGCGAGGCCTTGCAGGTAGACGAGCTGACCATCGAGAATCGTACGGACCGGGTCTCGATTTACGGCAGCCTCGATATTACCCGGGATCGGCGCGGCCTGGAAAAGGCCAGAAGGTTGGCCCGGCTGTTTGACGCCATCCTGGCGAGGCTTTCCCAAGAGGAGCTGCCGGAGGAGATGCCGCGGCCAAGCAATATTGAGGTGGTGGACAATCCGTTGAAATGATCAGGCAAAAGGCAAGGCGAAAAGGAGGTTCGGCCTTTTCGCCTTGCACCCAATGCCTTTCTGCCTTAGCTCTTTGCCGCCACCAAAACGCTGGCCTCGGGGCTGGTCTGGAGGTGCTCCGGAGTCGCCAGCCCGGCCTCCTGCAGCCATTTCGCCACCTCGCCGTAGGTGTAGGCCCGGCCCCGGGGGGTGACGGCCAGCATGTGCACCCCGAACATGGCGGCCCCCGGCGGGGTGTAGCCGTCGGGGTTGAGAAAGAAGTCCTGGATGGCCAGACGGCCGCCGGAAACCAGGGCGGCCACGGCTTTCTTAATGATAAGCCGGCACTGCGCCTCGTCGTGGCTGTGAAGGATGTGGGAGACCCAGACGTAGTCGTAGCCCGAGCCGATGTCGTCCTGGAGGAAGTTGCCCGTCCGGGTGTTGAGGCGCGCTTCCAGGCCGTTTTTGGCGATATTTTCCCGGGCGATCCCGATGGGCCCGGGGAGATCGAAGACCGTGGCCGCAAGTTCCGGGTGGGCCCGGGCGAAGGTGATGGCGTAGGTGGCGGGGCCACCCCCCAGGTCCAGGAGATGACGCACCCCCTGTAGATTCAATTTTGGAGCCACCTGGGGCGCCAGGTCCCGGGCCAGGGCGTCCATGCCTAAAATGAAGGCGCGCATGGTCTCTTCATCGCGCCTGGGCCGGGTGTCAACCCAGGATTCAGGCTCCACTCCGGCGGGGTGGCCCACCAGGACGGTGTTCTGCAAGTCGTTCCAGCCCCGCTCCCAGGTGTGGGCCATGTGGGTGATAATGGCGCCCCGGTAGCCGTCGGTGCCCCGCACCAGGAAGCGGGAGGTGAGCCGGCTGTTGTGGAAGTAATCCACCCCTTTAACCAGCAGGCCCAGGGCTGCCAGGCCGTTCAAGAAGATGCCCACGGCGCGGTCGTCGGCCTTAAGCCAGGCCGCGGTTTCCACGGCGCTGCGGGGCTCTTCCAGGAAGTCGAAGACCGCCAGTTCCACCGCCACGCTGAGCATCTTGGCTGCCTGGAAACCCCGGCCCAGGGCCATGAGTTGATCGAATCCGCCTTCCGGGTCCAGAGTCATAGTATATCTCCTTTCCATGGTTCATCAGGATGATTGGGGTATAGCTAATAAGATTAACTATAAGAAGGCAATTTTGTTTGTCATCCAATCGGGCGGACGAAATGCAGAGTTTTAGAGGGGGGCTGCGCGGAAAAAATGGCGGCCACAGGCCGCCCTATAAGTGGACACAAAAACGCAGGCTAAAGCCTGCGGCTACGTGAAAAGGCAGGGTGGTTCAAGAACCGCGCCGACGCCCCCAGGAAATTAGCCGTCTTCATCCCGATTATCGGCGTTAGGGACCTCGGAATTTATGCGAGGCTTCAGGTGATTAGCCGCGTAGGAAAACCCGAAGGAGATCAGGATGGAGGCGCCGCCCAGGAGGAAGGCCAGTGATTTGCCCTGGAAAAATCCGCCCAACCAGCGCCGGAATTCATCTGCCAGGACATTGGCCGTACCGCCGTAAAGCTGTAAGCCCCGTTGATACGATTTGGAATCTTCGGGCATCACCGGATAGAGAGTCCCGCCCTCATTGACGTAACCCAAGGCACCATAGGGCGTATTCTCCGCCCGCTGATAAATCCAGGTGGCGCACCCCAAACCGACCAGCAGGATGAGGGCGCTGAGGAGATTGAGGCAGGTGCGGAGATCGGGGATTTTCCAGTTCATATTAGGAAAAAAATAAGCATTCCAGTTCCCAAGTTCAATTTGGGAACCAGAAGGTGGTGCGTAGGACGCACCCTACGGGGGAACCATCGTCGGCGCATAACGGCGGCCACAGGCCGCCCTATAATTCAGCCAGCACCCCTATCAAGGCCGCCTTCAGGGCGGGCAGGTCGTCGGGCAGGAGGGTGCGCATATCCAATAGCAGGTGATCCTGCTCGATGCGGGCGATGACGGGGGGCTGGGCCTGGCGCAGGCGGGCCTCCAGTTGTTGGGGAGTCAGGGGGGGCACGGCGAGGGCCAGGGCCCGGCCGGGCAGGCTTACCTGGGGCAGGGCGCCGCCGCCCACCCGGCCGACACTGGCCACCACCCGGATCTGGATGCTGTCCCCCAAGGCGCGGCGCAGGCTGCGGGCCAGGGACTTCGCCTGGCGGTCCAGTTCCGCCAGCGGGCGGCTTAAGAGGCGTAGGGTGGGGATGGCCGCGCAAGCCTGGGGTTCGTCCAGATAGAGGCGCAGGGTGGCCTCCAGGCCCGCCAGGGTGAGCTTGTCGGGGCGCAGGGCCCGGGTGAGGGGGTGTTGGCGCAGGCGAGAGACGACCTCCCGGGAGCCCAGGGCCAGGCCGGCCTGGGGGCCGCCCAGAAGCTTGTCGCCGGAGAAGAGCACCAGGTCGGCGCCGGTCCTCAGGGTCTCCTGGACGGTGGGCTCCCGCTCGAGGCCGTAGCGGCTGAGATCGACCAGGCAGCCGCTGCCCAGGTCCTCCACCACCAAAAGATGATAGCGCCGGCCCAGGGCGACCAGATCCGGCAAGGCTACCTCGGAGGTGAAGCCGGTGATGCGGAAGTTGCTGGGATGGACCTTGAGGAGCATGGCGGTCTCGAGGCTGATGGCCTGCTCATAGTCCCGGAGATGGGTCTTGTTGGTGGCGCCCACCTCGCGGATCAGGGCGCCGCTCACCGCCATGATTTCGGGGAGGCGGAAGGAGCCGCCGATCTCCACCAGTTGGCCCCGGGAGATGATCACTTCCCGGCCCCGGGCCAGGGCGGTGAGGGCCAAAAGCACCGCCCCGGCGTTGTTGTTCAGGACCAGGGCGGCCTCACAGCCGGTGATCTCCCGGAGCAGACCCTCCAGGTGGTCGTGGCGGGAGCCGCGTTCGCCTTTGGCCAGGTCATATTCCAGGGTGCTGTAATGGGCCCCCACTTCCTGGATTTGGGCCAGGGCGGCCGCGGCCAGGGGGGAGCGCCCCAGGTTGGTGTGGATCACCACGCCGGTGGCGTTGAGCACCCGGCGAATCGAGGGATGCGCGGCGGCTTCCAGGGTCTTCAGGAGTTCCCGGAGCAGACCTTCCAGGTCCAGTTCCGGGGGCAGGTCGGCGGCGGGGGCGGCGGTAAGCCACTCCCTTTGGACAGCCAGGGCGCGGCGCACCTGGGCCGCGGCCAAGGCCCGGGGCAGGGGCGCGACCGCCGGGAGCAGGGTAGGGTGGCGCAGCAGTTCGTCCACCTGAGGCAACTGGCGCAGCAGTCGGGCGCGGGCCGGGTCCATGGGGGCTCCTTTATTAGCTGTCAGCGATCAGCGGTCAGCTTTCAGCTAAAAACTTGGAAAATCTTTAGCTGACGGCTGATAGCTGACGACTGACATCTTTTCCCAAATATGCCACTTGGGAGCGGGACTGTCAAATTGAAAGGCCGCGGGGTTTGGGGGGCCGGGAAAGGGAGGGCAACAAAAGGGGGAGTTAAAGAAAAAAGGCGGCGCCCTCTTGGCAGAGGGGCAATTATAGATTAAACTCCACGGATGAATGGCCCAACGGCGAGGTTGGCACCGCTGGGTCTTTTTTTATGTGCGTTAAGGGTGACTAACTAAAATTTATGATTATCTTAATACAGTTGGCGAAGTCTGGGAATAATCACGGGGCGGAGGCTTTTTTCAGCAAAGGCCTTGACAAGTGTTCTGCGGTCAAATAGACTTATAAAGTTAAAATGCGGGCAGTTCTGGCCGATGGTATGGAACTTGCGAGGCTGGCGTAGCTCAATGGCAGAGCGGCTGATTTGTAATCAGCAGGTTGCGGGTTCGACTCCCATCGCCAGCTCCAGGCAGGGTTATAGCGGTGCATCCGGAGGGGTACCCGAGTGGCCAAAGGGGACGGGCTGTAAACCCGTTGGCGCAGCCTACGGAGGTTCGAATCCTCCCCTCTCCACCATCTTTCCCTCAGGAAGCGGGAATAGCTCAATGGCCAGAGCGTCAGCCTTCCAAGCTGAGGGTTGCGGGTTCGAGTCCCGTTTCCCGCTCCAGTTTTTTTGTCAAGCGGGCCCACATAGCTCAGTTGGCAGAGCGCATCCTTGGTAAGGATGAGGTTCACCGGTTCGACCCCGGTTGTGGGCTCCATAATTTCCGGAAGAGACGGATGGGCAATCGCAGGCTGCGGCCTGCTGAAATAATCTGGATGGGGGCGCAGCTTTTAGGCTGCGGCAAGAAAAGTGGAGCATTACCCCAGCCCGGGAGCCCGGGTCCGGGGTAATATATTTCTTGGAGAAAAGCGATGGCCAAAAAGAAATTTGAGCGCAAGAAGCCGCACGTGAACGTCGGGACGATCGGTCACATCGACCATGGCAAGACGACCTTGACCGCGGCCATTACCAAGCATTTGGCGAAAAAGGGCTGGGCCTCCTATGTGCCCTTCGACCAGATCGACAAGGCGCCGGAAGAGAAAGAGCGGGGCATCACCATCGCCCTGGCCCACGTGGAATATGAGACGGCTAAGCGCCATTATGCCCACGTGGACTGCCCGGGTCACGCTGACTATATTAAGAACATGATCACCGGGGCGGCCCAGATGGACGGCGCCATCCTGGTGGTGGGCGCGGACGACGGCCCCATGCCCCAGACCCGGGAGCACATTCTGCTGGCCCGGCAGGTGGGCGTGCCTTTCATCGTGGTCTTCCTGAACAAGGTGGACCTGGTGGACGACCCGGAACTGATCGAGCTGGTCGAGTTGGAACTGCGGGAACTCCTCACCAAGTACGACTTCCCCGGGGACGACATTCCCATCATCAAGGGTTCGGCCTTGAAGGCGCTGGAGTCCGACGACATCAACGCCGCGGAAGTGAAGCCGATCTTCGAGCTGATGGACGCCCTGGACAGCTACATTCCGGAGCCGGTGCGGGATATCGACAAGCCCTTCCTGATGCCCATCGAGGACGTCTTCACCATTTCGGGCCGGGGCACCGTGGTCACGGGCCGTTGCGAACGGGGCCAGGTCAAGGTGGGCGAGGAAGTCGAGATCGTCGGTTTCGCCCCCACCCAGAAGACGGTATGCACCGGGGTGGAGATGTTCCGGAAGACCTTGGACTACGGCCAGGCGGGCGACAACGTCGGGCTGCTGCTTGCGGGGCATCAAGCGGGAAGAGGTCGAGCGCGGCCAGGTAGTGGCCAAGCCCGGGTCGATCACGCCGCACACCAAGTTCAAGGCCGAGGTTTACGTCCTGACTAAAGAGGAAGGCGGGCGTCACACCCCGTTCTTCACCGGATACCGGCCGCAGTTTTACCTGCGCACCACCGACGTCACGGGCGTGGCGACCCTGCCCGAAGGGGTGGAGATGGTGATGCCGGGCGACAACGTAGCCATGGAAGTGGCTCTCATCACCCCAGTGGCCCTGGAAGAGGGGCTGCGCTTCGCCATCCGGGAAGGCGGCCGCACCGTCGGCGCCGGCGTGGTGAGCGGGATTGTGGAATAGACGACCATGAGAGACATTATTACTTTAGCCTGTACGGAATGTAAGCGGCGGAACTACACGACCACCAAGAACAAGCGGCGCACCCCCGATCGGCTTGCCTTCAAAAAGTACTGCAAGTTTTGCAGGGATCATACGCTACATCGCGAGAGCAAGTAGGCAGGTGGGAAAAGACAGGCCAGTAGCTCGAACGGTTAGAGCGCCGGTCTCCAAAACCGGATGTTGGGGGTTCGAATCCCTCCTGGCCTGCCAGTTACAGGGGTGAGGATATCGGGACCAAGGGGTCTTAGACCATCTATCTGAGTTGTCAGATTCTCTCCTTGATTTCTCCTGACCGAGGGACCTTAGGCCATTAACGATCTTTATCTGGCGGCGACTGCAAGAAGCGCGGGTTTGGAACGCCTCCCGGAAGCTCATAGAGTGAAATCGGCATGAAAAAGATCAAAGCGAAGCTCAAAGAAACTGAGGCCGGCGGCTCCCGGAGTCAAGTGGTCAAGATAAGGCCGAGTAAGGCCAAGGTTTCGTGGTTCAGCAAGATTCCCCCGGTAAAGAGCTACTTCAATAGCACCACGCAATTCCTCTCGGAAGTGGTCAGTGAGCTGAAGAAGGTGGTCTGGCCCAACCGCAAGGAGACCCTGGGAACCACCGGGGTAGTGCTGGTTTTGGTGGTTATAATCGCCTGCTATTTGGGAATGGTGGATTACCTTTTGTCCCATTTTGTGCGCTACCTGATCGACTGAGGCAGAATTGACTGAGGCAGAGGACACGGCCGTGGCCCTGAAGTGGTACATCATCCATACGTATTCCGGCTTTGAGCAGAAGGTGAGGAACGCCATCCTGGAGCGGGCCAAGGCCCGAGGCATGGATGAGCTGGTCCCCGAAGTGCTGGTGCCCACGGAGACGGTGGAGGAGATGGTCAAGGGCGAGCGCAAACTGTCGTCCCGGAAATTCTACCCCGGCTACATCCTGGTGCACATGGAGCTGACCGACGAGACCTGGCATCTGGTGAAGGACACCCCCAAGGTCACCGGCTTCATCGGCAGCAAGGACGAACCGGTGGCCATTCCGGAAGAGGACGCGGCCAAGATTATCGCCCAGATGCAGGAAGGGGTGCTCAGGCCCAAGCCCAAGATCAAGTTTGAGCAGGGCGACAAGGTGCAGGTGACCGACGGGCCTTTTGCCAATTTTGCCGGGGTGGTGGATGAAGTGCGGCCGGACCGGGGCCGGGTGCGGGTGATGATCAGCGTCTTCGGGCGGCCGACGCCGGTGGAGCTGGAATTCACGCAGTTGGAGAAAATCTAATTTTGCGCCTTGGCGCCTGGGCGAGAGCTAACTCACGCCAAGACGCAAAGGCGCAAAGACGCTAAAGAAGGATGCAATAGATGGCAAAAAAAGTAATCGCCCAGATTAAACTCCAGATTCCCGCGGGGCAGGCCAATCCGTCGCCGCCCATCGGCCCGGCCCTGGGCCAGCACGGGGTCAATATCATGGAGTTCTGCAAGACTTACAACGCCAAGACCGCCGGCCAGGAAGGGACCATCATTCCGGTGCTGATCACGGTGTTCGCCGACCGCTCCTTCACGTTTGTGACCAAGACGCCGCCCGCGGCGGTCTTGATCAAGCAGAAGGCGCAGCTGGCCAAGGGCGCCAAGGAGGCGGGCCGGGAGAAGGTGGGCAAGATCAGCCAGGCGCAGTTGGAAGAGATCGCCCGGATGAAGATGCCGGATTTGAACACCACCAACCTGGAGCAGGCGATGCACAGCATCGCCGGCACCGCCCGGAGCATGGGCGTCGAGGTGGAGTAAAAGTTCCTGGTTACCAGTTGCCAGTTACCAGTAAAAGCAATACTGGCAACTGGGAACTTGGAACTAGAAGTGAGCAGTGGTCAGTGGTCAGTAAAAACCACCGATTTTCTGCACCGCCCGGAGCATGGGCGTTGAAATAGAATAAGGGCGGACACACAGGTCCGCCCCTACAGAGGTGCTACCGATGGCCAAACATGGCAAGAGATATCGGGAGGCCGCCGCCAAGGTGGACCGCAATCACCGCTACCCTTTTACGGAAGCGATGGATATGGCGCTGCAGACGGCCTCCAGCAAGTTTGACGAAACCGTGGAAGCCGCCGTGGTCCTGGGGGTCAACCCCCGGCACGCCGACCAGATGGTGCGGGGCGCGGTGGTGTTGCCGAACGGACTGGGCAAGACCGTGCGGGTGCTGGTCTTCGCCAAAGGGGAAAAAGAGAAGGAAGCCCTGGACGCGGGCGCCGATTACGTGGGCGCCGAGGACCTGATCGAGCGCATCAAGGGCGGCTGGATGGAGTTCGACAAGGCCGTGGCCACTCCGGACCTCATGGGTACGGTGGGGAAAATCGGCAAAATCCTGGGCCCCCGCGGTCTGATGCCCAACGTCAAGGTGGGCACCGTGACCTTTGACGTGGGCCGGGCCGTCGATGAGCTGAAGGGCGGCAAGGTGGAGTTCCGGGTGGACCGGGCCGGCGTCATCCATGCCCCGGTGGGCAAGGTCTCCTTCGGGGCCGAAAAGCTGCTGCAGAACGTGACGGCCTTGATGGATGCGCTGATGCGGCTCAAACCGACCACCGCTAAAGGGACTTACATGAAGGGCATCCATCTTTCGACCACCATGGGCCCCGGGATTCCGGTGGACAACACCGACGTGAAAAATCTGCTGAGAACGCAGTAAGGGAGGTCCGGGGTGCGCGAGGTAATCAAGGAAAAAGATAAGATCGTCCAGGAGATCCGGGAGAAGGTGTCCCGGTCCCAGATCGGGATTCTCACCGATTTTAAGGGCTTGAAGGTAGAAGAGATGACCCGGCTGCGCCGCCAGTTGCAAGAGGTCTCGGCGGAGCTGAAGGTGGTGAAGAACACCCTGCTGCGCCGGGCCGCGGCGGATGAATCGCCCATCGGTCCAATGCTCGCCAAATTCACCGGGCCCAACGCCCTGACCCTGGGTTACGCCGATCCCGTGGCGCTGGCCAAGATTATGACCAAGTTCGCCCAGGAGAAGCCGCAGTTGGAGATCAAGGCGGCGGTACTGAGCGGACAGCTCTTGAGTGCCAAAGACCTGGAGGCCCTGAGCAAGTTGCCGGCCCGGGAAGTTCTCCTGGCCCAGTTTCTGGGGTTGCTCAACGGGGTGCCCACCGCTCTGGTGACGGTACTGGCCGGGGTGATCCGCAATCTGCTCAACGTCCTGGTGGCCTACAAGGACAAGAAGGCGGAGAGCGAAGGCCCGGGCGAGGCTCCCGCGGCGGAAGCGGCAGCAGCGCCGGCGGCGGAAGCGGCAGCGGAACCGGCAGCGGAAGCAGAGGCGGCGGCTGAACCAGAAGCGCCAGCGGCAGCCGAACCGGAGGCGGAACCAGAACCGGAAGCAGGGCCGGCGGAGTAAAATTGTGTGGGCGGGCGGGACGCCCGCCCCAGGGTAGATTTTGGCAATGAGCGCCGCGGGTGACCGGCGGCGAGAACAACATAAACAGATTGGCATTTAGTTTAAGGAGGAAGAGCAATGGCCATTTCAAAAGCTGAGGTAGTGGACTACCTGGCCAATATGACGGTACTGGAACTTTCCACGCTCATCAAGGAGCTGGAAGAGAAGTTCGGCGTGTCCGCGGCGGCGCCCGTAGCGATGGGGGTGATGCCCGGCATGGCGGCGGCGGAAGCCCCGGCGGCCGAAGAGAAGACCGAGTTCGACGTGGTCTTGACGGTGTGCGGTCCCAATAAGATTCAGGTGATCAAGGAAGTGCGGGCAGTCACCAACCTGGGCTTGAAGGAAGCCAAGGAAGCGGTGGAAAACGTGCCCACTACCCTGAAGGAAGCCATCTCCAAGGGAGAAGCCGAAGAGGTCAAGAAGAAGCTGGAAGCCCAGGGAGCTACCGTAGAGGTTAAATAGATCCCTTTGAAACTGCTTACCCCCGGAAACAAGAGCCAAGCGCAAGTCGCTTCTGGCGTGAAACAGGGGGAAATGGGGAAAAGGGGAAAGGGGGAAAGGGAAAGGTTAGGAATCAATGGATTCCAGCCTTGGCGCCTTTTACCCTTTTCGCCTTTTCGCCCTATGATTAACGGCCATCCTATTTAAGGAGTATTCATGGCCAACGTCTTATCGCCTTTAAAGTTACACCGAAAGAATTTTGGCAAGATCGAGCGGATTGTGGACATCTCCAATCTCATTGAGATGCAGAAGGAGTCCTATCGCCGTTTCTTGCAGAAAGACTTGCCGCCGGAGGCGCGCTCGGAATATGGCCTCCACGGCGTCTTCAAGAGTGTTTTCCCTATTAAGGACTTCAGCGGCGCCTGTTCCCTGGAGTTCGTGGAATACGGCCTGGGGGACCCCAAGTACGACGTGGACGAGTGCCAGCAGCGGGGCATGACCTTCGAAGTCCCCATGAAGATTCGAGTCCGCCTGGTGGTTTACGAGACCGGGACGGAAGTGAAGTCCCAGACCGTCCGGGACATCAAGGAGCAGGAGATCTATTTCGGCACCCTGCCCCTGATGACCGAGAACGGCACGTTCATCATCAACGGCACCGAGCGGGTGGTGGTGAGCCAGCTGCACCGGTCTCCGGGCCTGTTCATCGACCATGACCGGGCCAAGATCCATTCCAGCGGCAAGATCATCTATTCGGCCCGCCTGATTCCGCTCCGGGGCTCGTGGATCGACTTCGAGTTCGATCCCAAAGACATCCTGTACGTCCGGATCGACCGGCGGCGCAAGTTTCCGGCGACCATCCTGCTGAAGGCGTTGGGCTACTCGACGGAAGAGCTGCTCAATTTCTTTTACAAGACCGAACGCATCGGCCTGGCGGAGGACGGCTTTATCCGGCCGTTAGTCCAGGAGATTTTGCAGGACAAGACCACCACCAGCGACGTTCTGGACCCCAAGAGCGGCGAGGTCGTGGTCAAGAAGATGAAGCGGCTGACGCCGACGCTGCTCCGAAAGCTGGAGAAGGCCGGGGTGACCGGCATCCCCTGGGCGGCGACGGAACTGATCGGCCGGGTGGTGGCCCACGACATCCTGGACCCGGTGAGCGGCGAAGTCATAGTGACGTGCAACGAGGCCCTGGCCGAGGACAAGATTGCGCTGTTGCGGGAGAAGGGCATCAAGGAGATCGATCTTCTGTTCATCGACGGGGTCAACGTCAGCCCGTGCCTGCGGAACACGCTGTACGCCGACAAGACCGCCAATGTCAAGGACGCCATCCTGGAGATCTATCGGCGGCTTCGGCCCAGCAACCGGCCCAATGAGGAGGTGGCCACCACCTTCTTTCAGAACCTCTTTTTCAACCCCGAATACTACGATCTCTCGCCGGTGGGTAGGCTCAAACTGGATTTGAAGTTGCGCAAGGAGGAGGAACGCCTACCCCTGAACCGGACCACCCTGGTGAAGGAAGACATCCTCCTGGCGGTGAAGGAGCTCATCACCCAGAAAGACAAGGAAGGCCCGGTGGACGACATCGACCACCTGGGCAACCGGCGGGTGCGGGCCGTGGGCGAACTGCTGGAGAACCAGTTCCGGGTCGGCCTGGTGCGCATGGAGCGGGCCATCAAGGAACGCATGGCCATCCAGGACCTGGACACCCTGATGCCCCACGACCTGATCAATGCCAAGCCGGTGCAGGCGGTGATCAAGGAATTTTTCGGCACCTCCCAGCTCTCGCAGTTCATGGACCAGACCAATCCTTTGAGCGAGATCACCCATAAGCGGCGTTTGAGCGCCCTGGGACCCGGCGGTCTGACTCGGGAGCGGGCCGGGTTCGAGGTCCGGGACGTGCATCCCACTCACTATGGCCGCATCTGTCCCATCGAGACGCCGGAAGGTCCCAACATCGGACTGATCGTGTCGCTGTCCACTTTCGCCCGGGTCAATGAGTTGGGGTTCATCGAAACGCCATACCGGGTGGTGGAGAAGAAGCAGGTAGGCAACAAGACTGAAACTCGGGTCACCAAAGAGGTGCGCTATCTTTCAGCCCTGGAGGAAGGCGACCGGGTTATCGCCCAGGCCAACGCCCCGCTGGATGCCAAGGGGCGGTTCAAGATTGACAATATCGAATCCCGGAAGGCGGGCGAGTTTATCATCGCCCACCCCAACCAGGTCCAGAACATGGACGTGTCGCCCAACCAGTTGGTGTCGGTGGCGGCGTCGCTCATTCCTTTCCTGGAGCACGATGACGCCAACCGCGCCCTGATGGGCTCCAACATGCAGCGCCAGGCGGTGCCGCTGCTCACCAGCAGCTCCCCCATCGTCGGCACCGGCATGGAGAACGTGGTGGCCCGGGACTCCGGAGTCACCCTGGTGGCCCGGCGCTCCGGCTTCGTGGAAGACGTGGATTCCACCCGGATCGTGGTGAGGGCCTCGGAGCCCGCCACTGACGGCGACGGCTCGCCGGTGGAAATCTACAAGCTCACCAAGTTCCAGCGGACCAACCAGAACACCTGCTTCAACCAGCGGCCCATCGTGGGCAAGGGCGACTGGGTGGAGAAAGGGCAGATCATCGCCGACGGGCCGGCTACGGCCATGGGCGAACTGGCCCTGGGCAAGAACGTCATGGTGGCCTTCATGCCCTGGGGCGGCTACAACTTTGAGGACTCCATCCTGGTGAGCGAACGCCTCATCAAGGAAGACGTCTTCACCTCCATTCACATCGAAGAGTTCGAGGTGATGGCCCGGGACACCAAGCTGGGCAAGGAGGAGATCACCCGGGATATCCCCAACGTGGGCGAAGAGGCCCTGGGGCACCTGGATGAAAGCGGCATCATCCGCCTGGGGGCCGAAGTGCGGCCCGGCGACATCCTGGTGGGCAAGATCACCCCCAAGGGCGAAACCCAGCTCACCCCGGAAGAGAAGCTGCTGCGGGCCATCTTCGGCGAGAAGGCCGGCGACGTCAAAGACACCTCGCTCCGGGTGCCGCCGGGCATCGAGGGCGTGGTCATCGACGCCCGGGTCTTCTCCCGCAAGGGCGTGGAAAAGGACGACCGCAGCCGCTCCATCGAGGATGAGGCGGTGGCCAAGCTCCAGAAGGACCAGGCCGACGAAGTGGCCATCATCACCCAGAGCTATCGCAAGAAGCTGGCGGAGATGGTGGTGGGCAAAAAGGTGGAAGAGTCCCTGGACGACGAACGGGGCACCCACACCCTGGTGGAGAAGGGCGCCGCGGTGCCGGCTGAGCTGGTGAACCGCCGGGCCTCCCTGGAGATCTGGCGCCACGTCTCCTTCCAGGAAGGCGGTCTGGAAGACGAAGTGGACCAGCTTTTGGACCGCTACCAGGAGCAGTTGCACCTGGTGAACATGCTCTTCGAGGCCAAGCTGGGCCGCCTCAGGAAGGTGGACGAGCTGCCCCCCGGGGTGATCAAGAAGGTCAAGGTCTTTGTCGCCATGAAACGCAAGCTGGCGGTGGGCGACAAGATGGCCGGCCGCCACGGCAACAAAGGCGTGGTCTCCCGCATCATGCCGGAAGAGGACATGCCCTATTTTGCCGACGGCACCCCGGTGGACATCGTGCTCAATCCCCTGGGCGTGCCCTCTCGTATGAACGTGGGCCAGGTGATGGAGACTCACCTGGGCTGGGCCTCTTATGCGCTGGGCAAGCAGATCGGGGAGTTGATCGATCGCTTTTACGGCCTGGAGGCCATCAAAGAACGCCTGAAGAAAATCATGAACGCCAATGAAGCCTTGGTAAAGGAAATTGATGAACTGAGCTACGACGAGTTGCGGCAGATCTGGAAGAAGCATTACCGGGAAGGCATCCACATGGCGTCCCCGGTCTTTGACGGCGCCACCGAAGAAGAGGTGCGGGACTCCTCACCATGGCCGGGCTGCCCGACGGCGGCCAGGCCAGGCTGCGGGACGGCCGCTCCGGCGAGGAGTTCGACCGGGATGTGACGGTGGGGGTGATGTATATGATGAAGCTGCATCACCTGGTGGCCGATAAAATCCATGCCCGTTCCATCGGACCTTACTCACTGGTGACGCAGCAGCCCCTGGGCGGCAAGGCCCAGTTCGGCGGCCAGCGTCTGGGTGAGATGGAGGTCTGGGCCCTGGAAGCCTATGGGGCGGCGTATACCCTCCAGGAATTTCTGACCGTGAAATCCGACGACGTAGCCGGCCGGACCCGCATGTACGAGAAGATCTTCAAAGGCGAATACGATCTCGAGGCGGGTTTGCCGGAATCTTTCAACGTCCTGGTGCGGGAGCTCAAGAGCCTGGCTCTGAACGTCGAGCTTCTGAAGAAGGATAGAGCCAAGGAATAAATTTATATGATGGACAAGAACGTTGCTTTAGAAGATCTGAACAGCCTGTTTGCCCGGCCGGAAGACCCGACGGCGATCGAGGCGGTGCGGCTGGCGCTGGCTTCGCCGGAGCTGATCCGCTCCTGGTCGTTCGGCGAGGTCAAGAAGCCGGAGACCATCAATTACCGCACCTTCAAACCGGAGCGGGACGGGCTGTTTTGCGCCAGGATTTTCGGGCCGGCCAAGGATTACGAATGTAACTGCGGCAAATATAAGCGCATGAAACACCGGGGCATCACCTGCGAGAAGTGCGGCGTCGAGGTGATCCAGTCCAAGGTGCGCCGGGAGCGCATGGGCCACATCGAACTGGCCTGTCCGGTGGTGCACATCTGGTTTTTAAAGAGCCTGCCCAGCAAGATCGGCAATCTCCTGGACCTGACCCTGAAAGAGCTGGAGAAGGTCCTCTATTTCGAAGCCTTTGTGGTGATCGACGGCGGCGATACGACCTTGATCAAAGGCACGCTGCTCTCCGAAGAGAAGTACCGCTCCTCCCGGGAGGAGTTCGGGGACCGGTTCAAGGCCGGCATGGGCGCCGAGGCCATCCGGGAAATGCTGAAGGTGGTGGACCTGGTGACCATGTCGGTGGAAGTGCGGGCCGAAATGACCAAGACCTCTTCCGACGCCAAGCGCAAGAAACTGGGTAAACGGCTGAAGATTGTCGACTCCTTCCGGGAATCGGGCCAGCGGCCGGAATGGATGGTCATGGAAGTGATTCCGGTGCTGCCGCCGGACCTGCGCCCCCTGGTGCACCTGGACGGCGGCCGTTTCGCCACCTCCGACCTGAACGACCTGTACCGCCGGGTGATCAACCGCAACAACCGGTTGAAACGGCTGCTGGAGCTGAACGCCCCGGATATCATCATCCGCAATGAAAAGCGCATGCTCCAGGAGGCGGTGGACGTGCTCTTCGAGAACGGCCGCCGGGGCCGGACCATCACCGGACCCAACAAGCGGGCCCTGAAGTCTTTGAGCGACATGCTCAAGGGCAAGCAGGGGCGTTTCCGGCAGAACCTGTTGGGCAAACGCGTCGATTACTCCGGGCGTTCGGTGATCGTCATCGGTCCGGAACTGAAGCTGCACCAGTGCGGTCTGCCCAAACAGATGGCCCTGGAGCTCTTTAAGCCCTTCATCTTCCATAAGCTGGTGGCCCGGGGCTATGCCACCACCATCAAGGTGGCCAAACGCCTGGTGGACCGGGAGACCCCGGAGGTCTGGGATATCCTGGATGAGGTGGTCAAAGAGCATCCCATCATGCTGAACCGGGCGCCGACCCTGCACCGGTTGGGCATCCAGGCCTTTGAGCCGCTGCTCATCGAAGGCAAGGCCATCCAGCTGCATCCGCTGGTGTGTACGGCCTTCAACGCCGATTTCGACGGCGACCAGATGGCGGTGCACGTGCCGCTGAGCATCGAGGCCCAGATCGAGGCCCGGGCTCTGATGATGTCGACCAACAACATCCTCTCCCCGGCCAACGGCGACCCGATCATCATTCCCACCCAGGACATCGTCCTGGGGCTCTACTACCTCACCCGGGAGCGGCCCTTCGCCCTGGGCGAACGGATGCCGAAAAACGGCAAAAAGCCGCTGCCCTTCTCTTCTCCGGAAGAGGTGCGGATCGCCTACGACCAGGGGATGGTGCACCTCCAGGCCCGGGTGCCGGTGCGGATCACCGGCAAGATCTACAACACCACGGTGGGCCGGATCATCCTGGGTGAAATCATGCCGGAGGGGCTGCCCTTCGACCTGATCAACACCACCATGACCAAGAAGGAGATCCGCAAGCTCATTGCCACAGCCTACCGCAAGTGCGGCATCAAGCCGACGGTGATCTTCGCGGACCAGCTCAAGAACCTGGGCTATAAGTACGCCACCCAGGCGGGGATCTCCATCTGCATCAAGGACATGGTGATTCCGGAGCGCAAGGCCGGGATTCTGGCGGCCTCCCAGACCGAGGTCACCCAGGTGGAAGAGCAGTACCAGGAAGGTCTGATCACCGAGGGTGAAAAGTACAATAAGGTGGTGGACATCTGGGCCAAGGCCACCGACGAAGTAGCCGCGGAGATGATGGCGGAGATGGCCCGTGAGGTGATCGTGCACGAAGAGCCGGCCTCGGAGGGCTCGTCTGAAGAGACGGTGCTCCAGGAAGAGGTGGCCTCCTTCAACCCGGTCTTTATGATGGCCGACTCCGGAGCCCGGGGCAGCAAGGACCAGATGCGCCAGTTGGCCGGGATGCGCGGTTTGATGGCCAAGCCTTCGGGGGAAATCATCGAAACCCCGATCACCGCCAACTTTCGGGAAGGCCTGACGGTGTTGCAGTACTTCATCTCGACCCACGGCGCCCGGAAAGGTCTGGCGGATACGGCCTTGAAGACGGCCAACTCCGGTTACCTGACCCGCCGACTGGTGGATGTGGCCCAGGACGCGGTCATCACCCAGGAGGACTGCGGCACCATCGACGGCATCTTCGTCACCCCCCTGGTGGAGGGCGGCGAGGTGATCGAGCGGGTGGGCGACCGGGTGCTGGGACGGGTGGCCCTGGACGACATTGTGGATCGCCACACCAATGAGGTGCTGGTGGAAGCCAATGAAGAGATCGACGAAGACGCTTCCCGGCGTATCGAGGAATCCGGATTGGAGAAGGTGCAGATCAGGTCGGTGCTCACCTGCCAGGCGCGTTGGGGCGTATGCGCCAAGTGCTACGGCCGGGATTTGGGCCACGGCACCTCCGTGTCCATGGGTGAGGCCATCGGCATCCTGGCGGCCCAATCCATCGGCGAACCGGGCACCCAGCTGACCATGAGAACCTTCCATATCGGCGGCACGGCTTCCCGGCGGGTGGAACAGAGCATGCACGTGGCCCGGGGCAAGGGCCGGGTGCGGTTCGACAATCCGAAGATGGTCGCCGACCGCGCCGGCGAATTGGTGAACCTGAGCCGTCAGGCGGAACTGGTGATAGACAGCGACAAGGGAATCGAGCGGGAACGTTATCCCCTGACCTACGGCGCCCATATCAAGGTAAAAGAGGGGCAGGCGGTGGAGGCGGGCCAGATCCTGGCGGAATGGGACCCCTTCACCAACGCCATGCTCACCGAGGTGGGCGGCCGCATCAAGTTCGGCGATATCATCGACAACGTGTCGGTGCAGGAGCGGGTCGACCCGGTGACCGGCAAGGCCTCGCGGCTGATTATCGAAGGGAAGGACCCGGATCTCCGGCCCCGCATCTCGGTGAAGGACGACACCGGAGCCACGGCCCACATCCCCGGTTCGGTGGCCTTCGCCCGGTACTTCATGCCGGTGGGCGCCATCCTGATGGTGAATGAGGGCGACGAGGTCTTCCCCGGCGACGTTATCGTCAAGATTCCGCGGGAGACCACCAAGACCAAAGACATCACCGGCGGCCTGCCCCGGGTGGCGGAGCTCTTCGAGGTGCGTAAACCCAAAGAGACCGCCATCATCAGCGAGATCAGCGGCGTGGTTTCCTTCGGCAAGCATATCAAGGGGAAGCGGAAAATCGTGGTCGCCCCGGAAGTGGGCAAGCCCAAGGAGTACCTGATCCCCAAGGGCAAGCACGTGGCGGTGCAGGAAGGCGACTTCGTCAAGGCCGGCGAACGCCTGATGGACGGCTCGGCCAACCCCCACGACATCCTGAACATCAGCGGCATCAAGGAACTGGCCCGCTACCTGGTGGATGAGGTGCAGGAGGTTTACCGCCTCCAGGGCGTGAAGATCAACGACAAGCACATCGAGGTCATCGTCCGGCAGATGCTGCGGCGCATCAAGATAGTGGAATCCGGCGACACCGACTTACTCATGGGCGAGCAGGTGGAAAAGTGGGTCTTTGAGGAAAAGAACGACAAGGCCATGGCGGCCGGCAAGCGGCCGGCCACCGGTGAACCGCTGCTGTTGGGAATCACCAAGGCGTCGCTGACCACCGAGTCGTGGATTTCAGCGGCCAGCTTCCAGGAGACCACCAAGGTCCTGGCGGACGCCGCGGTGCAGGGCAAGGTCGACCATCTGCGGGGCCTCAAGGAAAACGTCATCATGGGCCGCCTCATCCCGGCGGGCACCGGTCTGGAGCTCTACCGGGAGATGGATATCAAATTGTCCGATGAGGAAGCGGCTGCGGCCCTGGCGGCACCGGAGGCGATCCCGGCGGAGGTGGAGGTCGCAGTGGAGATCGAAGTCGCGCCCGGACAATAAAAGGTTGACAAAGTGAGGCTGATTACCTTAAAATAATTATTTTTAGTGGGCCTAGTTAATGGGCCTGCATGGAGCACGAATGCCGACGATTAATCAGTTGATTCGCAAAGGCCGGGAGCAGTTGAAGAAACGCACCGCGTCCCCGGCCCTGCAAAGTTGCCCGCAGAAGCGGGGAGTGTGCGTCCGGGTCTATACCACCACTCCCAAGAAACCGAACTCGGCCTTGCGCAAGGTGGCCAGGGTGCGTCTCACCAACGGCATCGAGGTGACCACCTACATCCCCGGGGTGGGGCACAACCTGCAGGAGCATTCGGTGGTGCTGATTCGGGGCGGCCGGGTGAAAGATCTGCCGGGCGTGCGTTATCACGTCATTCGGGGCACCCTGGACGCCTCCGGAGTGTCGGACCGCCGTCGGGGCCGGTCCAAGTACGGGGCGAAAAGACCGAAATAAAGTGATCAGTGGTCAGTGGCCAGTGGTCAGTTGAAAAACAACGGACCAGGAACTGGCAACTGGGAACTGGCAACCAAGTAATAAAGGTAGAAAACCATGCCAAGAAAAGGCGGAGTGGTCAAAAGACAGCCGGTGCCGGATTTGAAATATAACGACACGCTGGTGAGCCGTTTCATCAACGGTTTGATGGAGCGGGGCAAAAAGAGCACGGCCCAGAATATCCTGTACAACGCCATGGAGTCCCTGGGGCAGAAGGGCAACGAAGAGCCCCTGAAGCTCTTTCACCAGGCGGTGGACAACGTCAAGCCCCTCATCGAGGTGAAGTCCCGCCGGGTGGGCGGCGCCACCTACCAGGTGCCGATAGAGGTTCGGGCCGACCGCCGGGTTTCCCTGGCCATTCGCTGGCTCATCGGCTATGCCAAGGCCCGGGGCGAAAAATCGATGGAGGCCAAGCTGGCCGCCGAACTGCTGGACGCGGCCAACAATCGCGGCACCTCAATCAAAAAAAGGGAAGATACGCATAAGATGGCAGAGGCCAATAAAGCCTTCGCCCATTATCGTTGGTAAAATATTTTGGCAAGACAGACCCCGCTTAACCGGGTACGGAATATTGGGTTCATGGCCCACATCGACGCCGGTAAAACCACCACCACGGAGCGCATCCTGTTCTACACAGGCGTGACGCACCGTTTGGGTGAGGTGCATGACGGCCAGGCGACGATGGACTGGATGGAGCAAGAGCAGGAGCGCGGCATCACCATCACCTCCGCGGCCACTACCTGTTACTGGCAGGATTATCGTATTAACATCATCGATACGCCGGGCCACGTGGACTTCACCATTGAAGTGGAGCGGTCTTTGCGAGTGCTGGACGGCGTAGTGGCGGTATTCGACGCGGTGGGCGGGGTGGAGCCCCAGAGCGAGACGGTATGGCGCCAGGCGGACCGCTACGGCGTGCCGCGGCTGGCCTTCATCAATAAGATGGACCGGGTGGGCGCGGATATCAACCGCTGCCTAGGCATGATGCGGGAGCGCCTCAAGGCCAACCCGGTGCTGGTGCAACTGCCCATCGGCGAAGAAGACCGTTTTCAAGGGGTCATCGATCTCATCAACATGAACGCCCTGATCTACGACGAAGCCACCAAGGGGATGGATTTTGAGGTAACGGACATCCCGGCGGACTACCAGGAACTGGCCAAGGAGCAGCAGACGCTGCTGCTGGAGGCCGTGGCGGAGGCGGACGAAGAGGTCATGGAGCGCTACCTGGCGGATGAGCCGGTGGACGCCGAGATGATGAGAAGGGCCCTGCGGCGGGGCACCATTAGCTTGGCCCTGGTACCGGTGCTGTGCGGCTCGGCCTTCAAGAATAAAGGCATTCAGCCCCTGCTGGACGCGGTGGTGGAATACCTGCCCTCACCCCTGGATATCCCGCCGGTGAACGCGGTGACTCCCAAGGGTGAAGTAGTGGAGCGCCCATCTGCGGATGAGGCGCCGCTGGCGGCCCTGGCCTTCAAGCTGGTGTCGGACCCCTACGTCGGGCATCTCACCTTTATCCGGGTCTATTCCGGCAAGCTGCCTTCGGGGAGCGCGGTGCTGAACTCCAGCAAGGGCATCAAGGAACGGATCGGCCGCTTGCTGAAGATGCACGCCAACAAGCGGGAAGAGATCGAGATGGCCTATGCCGGCGACATCGTCGCGGCGGTGGGCCTGAAGAATACCACCACCGGCGACACCCTGGCGGATGATCGGGAACCGGTGGTCCTGGAGACCCTGCACATTCCGCAGCCGGTCATCGACATCGCCATCGAGCCGGCCACCAAGGCGGACCAGGACAAGCTGGGTGCGGCCCTGGCGCGCATCGCCGCGGAAGATCCGTCTTTCCGGTTGCACACCGACGTGGAAACCGGCGAGACCATCATCTCCGGCATGGGCGAACTGCACCTGGAGATCATCGTGGACCGCCTGATGCGGGAGTTCAAGGTGGACGCCCGGGTGGGCAAGCCCCAGGTGGCTTACCGGGAGACGATCACCGAAGAGTCCCGGGCCGAAGGCAAGTTCGTCCGCCAGAGCGGCGGCCGCGGCCAGTACGGGCACGTGGTCCTGGTGCTCAAGCCCTTGCCGGCGGGCGACGGCGTGGTCTTCCAAAACAAGATTGTCGGGGGCGCGATCCCCAAAGAATTCATCAATCCGACCGAGAAGGGCATTAGAGAAGCCGCGGCCACCGGCATCCTGGGCTACCCCATGGTGGACGTGGAGATCAACCTGGTTGACGGCTCCTACCACGATGTGGACTCCTCGGAGCGCTCGTTTTTCATCGCCGGCTCCATGGGTTTCAAAGAGGCGGCCAAGCGGGCCCGACCGGTACTGCTGGAGCCCATCATGGACCTGGAAGTGGTGGCGCCGGAGGATTATGTGGGCGAGGTGATGGGCGAATTAAACGCCCGCCGGGGCCGGATCACCGGCATGGAGTCCCGGGGCTCGACCCAGATCATTCACGGCCAGGTGCCTCTATCTACTATGTTCGGTTACGCCACGGCCTTGCGCAGCTCTACCCAGGGCCGGGCCACTTTCAGCATGCAATTCGATCATTACGAACCTGTCTCCGCTAATCTGGCGGAGGAGATTCTGGGCCGGCGTCAAGCCCGGGCATGATCCCAAGTTAGGAGGGAGTCCCAATGGCCAAAAAGAAATTTGAGCGCAAGAAGCCGCACGTGAACGTCGGGACGATCGGTCACATCGACCATGGCAAGACGACCTTGACCGCGGCCATTACCAAGCATTTGGCGAAAAAGGGCTGGGCCTCCTATGTGCCCTTCGACCAGATCGACAAGGCGCCGGAAGAGAAAGAGCGGGGCATCACCATCGCCCTGGCCCACGTGGAGTATGAGACGGCGAAGCGCCATTATGCCCACGTGGACTGCCCGGGTCACGCTGACTATATTAAGAACATGATCACCGGGGCGGCCCAGATGGACGGCGCCATCCTGGTGGTGGGCGCGGACGACGGCCCCATGCCCCAGACCCGGGAGCACATTCTGCTGGCCCGGCAGGTGGGCGTGCCTTTCATCGTGGTCTTCCTGAACAAGGTGGACCTGGTGGACGACCCGGAACTGATCGAGCTGGTCGAGCTGGAACTGCGGGAACTCCTCACCAAGTACGACTTCCCCGGGGACGACATTCCCATCATCAAGGGTTCGGCCTTGAAGGCGCTGGAGTCCGACGACATCAACGCCGCCGAAGTGAAGCCGATCTTCGAGCTGATGGACGCCCTGGACAGCTACATTCCGGAGCCGGTGCGGGATATCGACAAGCCCTTCCTGATGCCCATCGAGGACGTCTTCACCATTTCGGGCCGGGGCACCGTAGTCACGGGCCGTTGCGAACGGGGCCAGGTCAAGGTGGGCGAGGAAGTCGAGATCGTCGGTTTCGCCCCCACCCAGAAGACGGTGTGCACCGGGGTGGAGATGTTCCGGAAGACTTTGGACTACGGCCAGGCGGGCGACAACGTCGGGCTTCTGCTGCGGGGCATCAAGCGGGAAGAGGTCGAGCGCGGCCAGGTAGTGGCCAAGCCCGGGTCGATCACGCCGCACACCAAGTTCAAGGCCGAGGTTTACGTCCTGACTAAAGAGGAAGGCGGGCGGCACACGCCGTTCTTCACCGGATACCGGCCGCAGTTTTACCTGCGCACCACCGACGTCACGGGCGTGGCGACCCTGCCCGAAGGGGTGGAGATGGTGATGCCGGGCGACAACGTAGCCATGGAAGTGGCTCTCATCACCCCAGTGGCCCTGGAAGAGGGGCTGCGCTTCGCCATCCGGGAAGGCGGCCGCACCGTCGGCGCCGGCGTGGTGAGCGGGATTGTGGAATAAGGAAGATAGATGATCACACCCAAGATTCGTATCCGCCTGCGTTCATACGATTACAAGCTGCTGGACAAATCGGTCTCCGAGATCGTCGAGACGGCCCGCAGCACCGGCGCCCGGGTGGCAGGCCCCATTCCGCTGCCCACGACCATCAACAAGTGGACGGTGCTGCGTTCGCCCCACATCGACAAGAAGTCCCGGGAGCAGTTTGAAATGCGTACTTATAAGCGCCTCCTGGACATCCTGGAGCCGACCCAGCAGACCATGGACGCCATCAGCAAGCTGGACCTGGCGGCCGGGGTGGATGTAGAGATTAAAGTCTGAAAGCAGTTGGTTCAGTTCGGTCCAGTAAAGAATCAGTAGACCATTCCTTGAAAGTGAGTTTTCGATTTTGGTTTTCGTAAATTACTGTTCAACTTGATAACCGAACCGAAACTGATAACTGGAGAGTAACAAATGCCTGGCAGTCTAATCGGCAAAAAATTGGGCATGACCCGGATCTTCGATTCCGAGGGCCTGGCGATTTCGGTCACGGTCATCGAAGCGGGCCCCTGCTTTGTGGTGCAGAAGAAGACCGGCGCCAAAGAGGGTTACGAGGCCCTGCAGGTGGGCTTCGAACGGCGTTCCCTGGGGAAGTGCAACAAGCCGGAGAAGGGTCATTTCGAAAAGCACGGCGCCACGAGCGGCTTTAAATATGTGCAGGAGATCCGCCTGGAGGCCGAAAGCGACTTGGCAGAGGGCCAGGAGATCACGGTGGAGCAGTTTGCCATCGGCGATATCGTGGACGTCATCGGCACCAGCAAGGGCCGGGGCTTTGCCGGCTGCATCAAGCGCCATAAATTCCACCGCGGCCCCATGACCCACGGCTCCATGAATAAGCGGGCTCCGGGTTCCATCGGCGCCAGCGCCTATCCCTCCCGGGTCGTGGCCGGCAAGAAGATGCCGGGGCAGATGGGAAACGCCCGGGTGACTCAAAAGAATCTGGAAGTCAGTAGATGTGCGCCCGGAAGATAACCTGCTGCTGGTGAAAGGGGCCATCCCCGGGCCGCGGCAGGGTCTGGTGTTCATCCAGAAGGTTGGCTAAGACTATGCCCACAGTGGATATCTACAATATTCAGAAGGAAAAGGTCGGGGAGCTGGACCTCAAGGACGACATCTTTGGGGTGGAAGTGCGGGGCGACGTGCTCCACGAAGTGGTGACCTGGCAGCGGGCCTGCCGCCGGTCCGGGTGCGCCTGCACCAAGACCCGGGGCGAAGTTAAGGGCGGCGGCCGCAAACCCTGGCGCCAGAAAGGCACCGGCCGGGCCCGGGCCGGCAGCAATCGCTCGCCGATCTGGAAGGGCGGCGGCACCATCTTCGGTCCCCGTCCCCGGAGCTACGCCTACGCCCTGCCCAAGAAGGTGCGCGCCCTGGCCCTGAAGATGGCCTTGAGCAGCAAGCTGGAAAGCGGCCAACTGGTGGTGCTGGAGGGCTATCCCCACAGCGCACCCCGGACCAAGGATTTCGTGGCCATGCTCAAGACCTTCGAGCTCAACAAGGCGCTGTTCGTCTCCCTCGAGGAGAATCGGGCCCTGGAACTCTCCGCCCGGAACGTGCCGGGGGTCCAGGTGATGCTGCCGATGGGGCTGAACGTCTACGATATTCTCAAGTACGACCACCTGGTGCTGTTTTCCCCGGCCCTGGCGGCCATTGAAGCGAGGTTGGCCAAATGAAGGCTTATCATCACCTCATCAGAGGGCCCATCATCACGGAAAAGACGCACAGCCTGAGGGAGGCGAACAACAAGCTGACCCTCAAGGTGGATGTCAACGCCAATAAGATCGAGATCCGCAAGGCCATCGAGGTCCTGTTCAAGGTGAAGGTCCTGGCGGTGAACACCATGCAGATGATGGGGAAAAAGAAGCGCCTGGGAAAGACCGAGGGGAAGCGGCCGGATTGGAAGAAGGCCATTGTCACTCTGGCGCCCGGCGAGAAGATCGCGGGATACGAAGGACTGTAGAGAGATAGTGGTCAGTGGCCAGTGGTCAGTGGCCAGATGAAGACAGACTTTGCTGACCATTGACGACCGACAACTGACAACTTAAGAGGATATAGTCATGGCTCTGATTACCCGGAAGCCAACCTCCCCGGGGCGGCGGCATCAAACGGCGCTGGATTTTGCCGAGATCACCCGCACCACCCCGGAGAAGAGCCTGGTTCGCACCCTGAAGAAGACCGGCGGCCGCAACAATGTCGGCCGGATTACCAGCCGGTACAAGGGCGGGGGGCACAAACGGCGCTACCGGCTCATCGACTTCAAGCGCAACAAGCTCGGGGTGGAGGCCAAGGTAGCATCCATCGAATACGATCCCAACCGCACGACCCGCATCGCCCTGCTGCATTACGTCGACGGGGAAAAGACCTATATCCTGGCGCCCTTGGAACTGAGGGTGGGCGACGTGGTGGTGGCGGGTCCCCAGGCGGATATCAAGCCGGGCAACTGCCTGCCCCTGGCCAACATCCCCACCGGCACCCTGGTGCACAACGTGGAGATGAAGCCGGGCAAAGGCGGACAGATGGCCCGGGCCGCGGGGGCTTATGCCCAGCTGATGGCCAAGGAAGGGAAGAACGCCCATCTGAAGCTGCCTTCCGGCGAAGTGCGGATGGTGTCGGTGGACTGCCGGGCCACCATCGGCCAGTTGAGCAACGTGGAACAGGAAAACGTCTCGTTGGGCAAGGCCGGGCGCAAACGTTGGCTGGGGAAAATGCCCCATGTGCGGGGCGTGGCCATGAACCCGGTGGACCATCCCATGGGCGGCGGCGAAGGCAAGTCTTCGGGCGGCCGGCACCCCGTAACTCCCTGGGGCGTGCCCACCAAGGGTTTCAAAACCAGAAAGCCTAAAGAAAGCGACCGGTATATCATTAAACATCGGTCGAAGAAGTAGAGGGGAACATCGTGGCCCGTTCACTGAAAAAGGGACCTTATGTGCAGGACAGCCTCGAGGCCAAGGTAATGAAGGCCCGGGATACCCAGGACCGCAAGGTGATCAAGACCTGGTCGCGGCGCTCCACCATCACTCCGGACTTTATCGGCCTGACCCTGGCGGTGTACAACGGCAAGAAATTCATCCCGGTGTATGTCACGGAAAATATGGTGGGACACAAGTTGGGTGAGTTCTCCCCCACCCGCCATTTCGGCGGCCATGCCGGGGATCGCAAATCGAAAGTGGGTAAAAAATAGTCATGGAAATTACAGCCCGCGCCAAATTTTTGCGCGCCTCGCCCCAAAAGCTGCGGCTGGTGGCTCGCCTGCTGCCCGGCAAGAAGGTGGACGAGGCCCTGGCCATGCTGCGCTTCATGCCGCAGCGGGGGGCCAGGTTGTTGCGCAAGGTGATGATGTCCGCGGTGGCCAACGCCGAGCAGCGGCCCCAGATCGACGTGGATACCCTGGTGGTGAAGGGGGTCCAGGTGGACGGCGGTCCCAGCCTGAAACGTTTTCAGGCCCGGGCCATGGGGCGGGTCAACCGCATCTTGAAGAGAAGCAGCCACATTACCGTGGTCCTGAAAGAAGGGCCGGCGAAAAAGTATTCAAGTTGCCAGTTGCCAGTAGCCAGTTCCCGGTTCAAGACTACTTGGAACTGCAACTGGGAACTGGGAACTGAATTAAGGAGGCATGGATTGGGCCAGAAAGTTCACCCCATCGGTTTCCGCCTGGGGAGCTACCGTAAATGGGATTCCGTGTGGTTCGCCCGGAGGGATTTCGCGTCCCTGGTGCTGGAGGACCGCAGACTTCGGGACTTCATCAAGGCAGACCGGGAGCTCAAAGGGTCGGGGATTGCCGGTGTCGATATCAAGAGGGCGGCTAGCAAGCTGACCATCAAGATCCATACCTCCCGGCCGGGCATGGTTATCGGCCAGAAAGGCAAGAAGATCGAAGACCTGCGCCGCCGGCTGGAGAAGTTGGTGGGCCGGGAACTGGTCATCGACGTGCACGAAGTGCGCAAGCCGGAGATCAACGCCCAGCTGGTGGCGGAAAATATCGCCCAGCAGTTGGAGCGCCGAGTCTCCTTCCGCCGGGCTATGAAGAAGTCGGTGGGCCAGGCCCTGAAGTTCGGAGCCAAGGGCATCAAGATCCGCTGCAAGGGCCGGCTGGCCGGGGCGGAAATCGCCCGGCAGGAGACGTACCGGGAAGGCCGGGTGCCGCTGCACACCCTGCGGGCCTTTATTGATTACGGGTTCGCCGAGGCCAAGACCACCTATGGGCTGATCGGGGTGAAGACCTGGATCTTCCACGGCGAGCTGCTGGGCACCGAAGAAGTGACCTTCTAAAGAGTGAGCAGTGAGCAGTAAAAACCCTGCCTCGCCGGACAGAGGGGCAGGATAAGGATAGAAAAATGCTTGCACCGAAACGAGTACAACATCGCAAGGTGATGAAGGGGCGCCGGCGGGGCCAGGCCACCCGGGGCAATTTTATCGCCTTTGGGGACTATGGCCTGGAGGCCACGGAATGCGGCTGGATTACGGCCCAGCAGATCGAGGCGGCCCGAATCGCCATCACCCGGCACGTGAAACGCGGCGGCAAGGTGTGGATCCGGGTATTTCCCGACAAGCCGTTCACCAAGAAGCCGGCTGAAACCCGCATGGGTAAAGGCAAAGGCTCACCTGAGGGTTGGGTGGCGGTGATCCGGCCGGGCCTGGTGCTCTATGAGATGGCGGGCGTCGAGCGGGAGGTGGCCCAGGAGGCCATGCGCCTGGCGGCCCACAAGCTGCCCCTGCGGACCAAATTCGTGGAGCGGGAAAACATCGCGCCGCTGTCCGAGTCGAAGTGGGCCAAGGTCATCATGGCCGAGGCGGCGGAGCCGAAGGCGCCGGTTGAGGCTGCCGAGGCGGAGGCCGAATCATGAAGGCCGCCGACTTGAGGGACCTGACGGTCGAGGAGCTCGAGGCCAAGCAGAAAGAGGTCAGCGAGGAGTTGTTCAACCTGAATTTTCAACACAGCCGACAGCAGCTGGACAATACCGCCCGGCTGGGACAGGTCCGGAAAGATCTGGCCCGGATCAGGACGATTATCAATGCCAAGGCCGGGGCGCAGCAGTAACCCGGAAGGTCAGGTATATATGGAAATAGCGCGCGGCATACGCAAGACCAGGGTAGGCATGGTGGTCAGTGACAAGATGGACAAGACCGTGGTGGTGGAAGTGAAGCGCCTGGTGGCGCACCCCCTCTACCACAAGATCATCCGGCGCCGGGTGAAGATCAAGGCCCACGATCCCCTCAACACCTGCAACATCGGGGATAAGGTGCTGCTGGAAGAGACCCGACCCATCAGCAAAGACAAGCACTGGCGGGTTAAGCAGATCCTGGAAAAGGCCGTATAAGCAGCCGGCGTCTTGAGGATATAGACCATGATTCAAGTTCACACGCAGATGACCGTGGCGGACAACTCCGGGGCGAAGAAGGTATTTTGCATCCGCGTCCTGGGAGGCACCCGGAGACGGTACGCCCACGTGGGAGACATCATCGTGGTGTCGGTTAAGGAAGCCCTGCCGCACTCCAAGGTGAAAAAAGGCGACGTCATGCGGGCCGTGGTGGTGCGCACCGTCAAAGAGACCCGGCGGGCCGACGGCTCCTACATCAAGTTCGATGACAACTCCGCGGTGCTGATCAACCCGGCGGGCGACCCCATCGGCACCCGGATCTTCGGGCCGGTGGCCCGGGAACTGAGGGCCAAGCGGTTCATGAAGATCATCTCTCTGGCCCCGGAGGTGCTGTGATGCCCAGGGCTCAGAAACCGAAACCGGAGCCGGTGAGGATCCGCCTGAAGAAGAACGATCTGGTGGAAGTGACCACCGGCAAGGAAAAGGGCAAGACCGGCAAGGTCATGAAGGTCTTCCGGGAAAAGAACCAGGTGCTGGTGGAAAAGGTCAACATGATCAAACGCCACACCCGGCCCAGCCCCACTACCGGGCAGGGGGGCATCGTCGAGAAGGAGGCGCCGATGTACGTCTCCAAGGTGAAGCTCATCTGTCCTAAATGCGCCACGGCCACCCGCTTCCGCCTGACCACGACCGGCGAAGGCAAAAAAGTGCGGGTCTGCCTGAAATGCAAGGAACTGATTGATGGCTGAGAAAGAGAAAAAACCGAAGGCTAAACCTCAGGGCGAGGCCAAGGGCAAAGGCAAGGCCGAGGGCAAAGGCGAGGCCAAGGCGAAGGCGAAGGGCAAGGGCGAAGCGAAGGCGGCGGCTGCAGTTGAGGTAAAGGAAGCCGCGCCGGCCGAGAAGTTCCCTGCCCGGCTGCTGGAGTTTTACCGCACGGAATGTGTGCCTCGGATGATGCAGGAGTTCCGTTACAAGAGCTCCATGCAGGTGCCGCGGTTGGAGAAGATCGTCATCAACCTGGGGTTGGGCGAGGCCATCCAGAACATTAAGTTGCTGGAGTCGGCCCAGACTGAGCTCACCGCCATCGCCGGCCAAAAGCCGGTGGTGACCAAGGCCAAGAAATCCATCGCGGCCTTCAAGCTCAGGGAAGGCATGCCCATCGGTTGCATGGTGACCCTGCGCCGGGACCGGATGTATTTCTTCATGGACAAGCTGGTGAACGTGGTGCTGCCCCGGGTGCGGGACTTCCGGGGGGTATCGGAGAAGGCCTTTGACGGCCGGGGCAACTACACCCTGGGCGTGAAGGAGCAGATCATCTTCCCGGAGATCGATTACGACAAGATCGACAAGGTCAAGGGGATGAACATCACCATCGTCACCAGCGCCCGGACCGACGAAGAAAGCAAGTTCTTATTGAAGCTGTTGGGAATGCCCTTCAGGAGATAGCATGGCCAAGAAATCGTTGATCGCCAAGGCAAAACGCCCCGCCAAGTTTGAGGTCCAGAAATATAGCCGCTGCCCTTTATGCGGCCGGCCCCGGGCGTTCCTGCGGAAGTTCGGCATTTGCCGCATCTGTTTCCGCAATATGGCCCTCAAGGGAGAGATCCCTGGGGTGACTAAATCGAGTTGGTAGGCCAAATATGTGTATGACCGACCCCATCGCTGATATGTTGACCCGGATCCGTAATGCCGGGCACGCCCGGTTTGACAAAGTGGATATCCCGGCGTCCCGCATGAAGATCAGCCTGGCCCGTATCTTGAAAGAAGAGGGCTTCATCAAGAATTACAAGGTGATCAAAGACAATCGCCAGGGCATCCTCCGGGTATATTTGAAATATTCCGAACATCAGAAACCGCTTATCCAGGGCTTGAAGCGGATTAGCAAGCCTGGACGCCGCGTCTACTTCGGGCACGCCGAAATCCCCAAGGTGCAAGCTGGCCTGGGGGTGGCGGTGGTCTCCACCTCCCAGGGGGTGGTGGCCGACCGGCAGGCCCGGAAGCTGCACGTGGGCGGCGAAGTTCTCTGCGAAATCTGGTAAGGTGAGACCATGAGCCGCATCGGTAAAAAACCTGTGCCTTTGCCCAAAGGGGTGAAGGCCGTGCTTAAAGACGGCAATTTGGAGGTCACCGGACCCAAGGGCGTGCTTTCGCAACTCATGCCGCCCCGGGTCAGCGTGGCCATCGGAGCCACGGAGATCACCGTGACGCCCCAGGGTGAAGACCGGTTGAGCCGGTCGTATTGGGGCCTGGCCCGGACCCTGGCGGCCAACATGGTCATCGGGGTGAGCGAGGGCTTCACCCGGGTCCTGGAGCTGGTGGGCACCGGCTACAAGGTCGAGGCCAAGGGCAACCACCTGGTGTTAAGCGTGGGTTATTCCAATCCGGTGGATTTTCCTCTGCCCGAGGGGATCAGCGCCAAGGTGGAGAAGGCCAACCGCATCGAACTGACGGGCTTCGACAAAGAGGTCCTGGGTCAGACGGTGGCGGTTATCCGGGCCTTGCGCCCGCCGGACGCCTATAAAGGCAAGGGCATTAAACACGCGGGCGAAGTAATCCGGCGCAAAGTGGGCAAGGCCGGCGGCCGTTAAGGGAGAGATGAGATGAACCCCAAACAGGCGGCGAGACTGAAGAGACGGCAGCGGATCCGGAGAAAGATCAGCGGCAGCGAAGCGCGGCCGCGGCTCTCGGTGTTCCGCAGCACCCGGCACATTTACGCCCAGATTGTTGACGACGGCAAGGGCCAGACCCTGGTGGCGGCCTCCACCCTGAGCGGCGAACTCAAGGACAAATTGAGCGGCCTGAAGAAGGCCGACGCCGCCAAGGAAGTGGGCAAGCTGCTGGCAGCTAAGGCCAGGGAAAAAGGCATCTCGCAGGTGGTTTTCGACCGGAACGGCTTCATCTATCACGGCCGGGTCAAGGCCGTGGCCGATAGCTGCCGGGAAAACGGACTGGAATTTTAGAAGAAGCTGTCAGCGGTCAGCGATCAGCTTTCAGCTAAGGACAAAAATCATACTGAGCAGGTGAACGATAAAGAATTTAAAGCTGATAGCTGACAGCTTAGAGCTGAAGGCGGCTTTGCGGAGGTAAGTTTGTTCCAGCAAGAGGCATCAGAACTAACCGACAAGGTAGTGGACATCGCCCGGGTGGCCAAGGTCGTGAAGGGCGGGCGCCGCTTCCGCTTCAGCGCCATTGTGGTGGTGGGCGACGGCCAGGGCAAGGTGGGCTTCGGATTGGGTAAGGCCCACGAAGTGCCGGAGGCCATTCGCAAGGCGGTGGAGCAGGCCAAGAAAGGCATGATCCAGGTCCCCATCATCAACAACACCATTCCCTATACGGTGGTAGGGGAGTACGGCGCCGGCCGGGTGTTGCTGAAGCCGGCCTCGGAAGGGACCGGGGTCATCGCCGGCGGCCCGGTGCGGGCGCTGGTGGAAGTGGCGGGCATCAAGAACGTCCTCACCAAGTGCCTGGGGTCCAACAACCCCCACAACGCCGTGAAGGCGACCATGGCGGCCCTGAAACAGCTATTGTCACCGGAAGAGGTGGCTGCCCGGCGGAACCGGCCTTTGGCGGAAATACTGGGATAGCAGTAGCAGTGAGCGGCGAGCGGTGAGCAGTAAAAGAACGAACCTTGGAACTGCTTACTGCTGACTGTGCACTGCTTACTATAAAAAGGAATAGTTATGTTTCTCGAAATTACTTTACGAAAAAGTCCCATCGGGCGGCCGCCAGAGCATCGAGTGACTTTGAAGACCCTGGGACTGACCCGCCTCCAGAAGACCGTGCGCCACCAAGAGACGCCGGCCCTCGCCGGCATGGTGCGCCAAATCGCCCATCTGGTGGACGTGCGGCAGGTCCCGGAAGGAGAATAGCAGATGCGACTGAGTGAATTGCAGCCCAGCCCGGGGTCAAAGCATAGTAAAAAACGGATAGGCCGCGGCCCCGGCTCCGGTTGGGGTAAGACCGCGGCTCGAGGCCACAAAGGCCAGAACTCCCGGGCCGGCGGGCCCAAAGGCCCCGGTTTTGAAGGCGGCCAGATGCCGCTGACCCGGCGCATCCCCAAGCGCGGCTTCACCAATATCTTCCGGCAACCCTGGTCCATCGTCAACCTGCGCGATCTGAACCGCTTTCCGGCGGACAGCGTGGTGGACGAGGCGACCCTGAAAGAGGCCGGCCTGGTGGAGACCAAGAGCAAGAGGATCAAGCTCCTGGCGCAAGGCGAGATAACCGTGGCCCTGACCGTGAAGGTGCAGGGAGCGAGCGCCCAGGCCAAGGCGCGCCTCGAAGCCGCCGGCGGAAAGATCGAGCTAGTTTAAGATAGTGATCAGCAGTAGGGGCGAACCTTGGGTTCGCCCGCTGCTACAGGGCGAATACAAGATTCGCCCCTACGGAACCGGGAGATTATTTAGTGTCAGCCTTCTCCAGCATTGCCAAGATTCCCGAGCTGAAACGGCGCATCCTGTTCACGCTGTTGATGCTGGCCGTCTATCGCCTGGGTTGCCAGGTGCCCACCCCGGGGATCGACCCCCAGGCCCTGATGGCGTTCTTTGCCCAGCAGCGGGGCACCATCTTCGGGCTGTTCGACATGTTTTCCGGCGGCGCTCTGGAGAAGCTCAGCGTCTTCGCCCTGGGGATTATGCCTTACATCAGCGCCTCCATCATCATCGAACTGATGAAGGTGGTGATTCCGGGGTTGGAGAAGCTTTATAAAGAGGGCGAGGCCGGTCAGAAGAAGATCAAGCAGTACACCCGCTACGGCACGGTGGTGATCGCCGCCATCCAGGGCCTGGGGATTGCCGTGGGCCTGGAGTCCATGACCGGCGGCCACCTGCCGGTGGTGCTGCATCCGGGCTGGGCCTTCCGGCTGTTGACGGTGCTGACCCTGACCTCCGGCACGGCGTTTATCATGTGGCTGGGGGAAATGATCACCGAGCGGGGCATTGGCAACGGCATCTCGCTGATCATCTTTGCCGGCATCGTGGCGCGGCTGCCTTCCGCCATCATCAAGACCTTCGACCTGATGGGCACCGGCGAGATTTATCCCATTCTGATGGTGCTGCTGGTGGTGGTGATGGTCGCGGTGGTGGGCTTCATCGTCTTCGTGGAGCGGGGCCAGCGCCGGATCCAGGTGCAGTACGCCCGACGAGTGGTGGGGCGGAAGATGTACGGCGGGCAGAGCACTCATCTGCCCCTGAAGGTGAACACCTCCGGGGTCATTCCGCCCATCTTCGCCTCGTCGCTGTTGATGTTTCCGGCTACGGTGGCGGGTTTGGTGCACATAGATTGGATCAAACGGATCATGGAGGCCATCTCACCCGGCGGCCTGTATCACGATCTGTTTTACGTGGGCCTGATCATCTTTTTCTGCTATTTCTACACCGCGGTGACCTTCAACCCGGTGGACGTGGCGGACAACCTGAAGAAATGGGGCGGTTACGTGCCGGGGCTGCGGCCCGGCAAGCCGACCGCGGAATATATCGACCGGATTCTCACCCGCATCACCCTGGGAGGCGCGCTCTATGTCTCCGTGGTGTGCGTGCTGCCCAGTGTATTTATTCGCAAATTCAACGTTCCCTTTTACTTCGGTGGTACAGCCCTGCTGATTGTGGTGGGCGTGGCCATGGATACCATGAGCCAGATCGAGTCGCATTTACTCACCCGCCACTACGAGGGCTTCATGAAGAAACGCATGAGCCGGGTACGGCGCTGATCTGAGACCTTTTTGTTTTAGGAGGAGACTATGAATCTGATCCTGTTAGGCGGTCCGGGGGCCGGGAAAGGCACCCAAGCCAAGAAGCTGATTGACAAATTCCAAATTCCGCAAATCTCCACCGGCGACATTCTGCGCGCCGCGGTCAAAGAAGGCACCGAAATGGGCCGCAAGGCCAAGGAATTCATGGATGCCGGGAAACTGGTGCCCGATGAAGTGGTCATCGGCATCATCAGGGATCGCCTGGCGCAGCCCGACTGCAAGAAGGGCTTCATCCTGGACGGCTTTCCCCGCACCGTGCCCCAGGCCGAGGCGCTGGACAAGGTTTTGACCGGTTTGGGCAGCAAGATTGACCACGTGGTTTCCATCGACGTGGACGAAGAGGCCCTGGTAGCCCGGCTCACCGGGCGGCGCACCTGCAAAAACGCCGCCTGCGGCCAGATGTTCCACATCAAGTTCACCCCGTCCAAGAAAGAAGGCGTCTGCGACAAGTGCGGCGGCGAACTCTATCAGCGGGACGACGACAATGAGACCACGGTGCGCTCGCGGCTGGCGACTTACAACCAGGCGACCAAGCCCCTGATCGACTACTACAGCAAGAAAGCGCTGGTGCGGCCCATCGCCGGCGTCGGCGGCATCGACGATATCTTCAACAAGATCGTCGGCATTGTGGGCGGCGGCTCAAGCTGCGCCTGTAGCTGTGGCGGCAAGCATTAAGCGAAATTAATGATTCTCCTGAAATCCCCACAGGAACTCGCCAAGATGGAGGTGGCCAACCGCATCGTGGCCGAGGTCCTGGAGGGGATTAAGGAACGGGTGGCGCCCGGGGTCGAGACCCGGGAGTTGGACGAACTGGCGGAAGCGATGTGCCGCGGCCGCGGGGTGGAGCCGGCCTTCAAAGGCTACCGGGGCTACCCCAGGTCGGTTTGCATCTCGGTGAACGACGAGATCGTCCACGGCATCCCGGGACCCCGGCGACTCAAGGCCGGGGATTTGGTCAGCCTCGATTTCGGGGTGAAGTACCAGGGCTTTTACGGGGATGCGGCGCTCACCGTGGCGGTGGGCGAGGTGACGCCCAAGGCGAAGGTATTGATGGAGGCCACCGAAAAGGCGCTTTACGCCGGGATTGAGCAGGCGAAGGTAGGGAAGCGCCTGACGGATATCTCGCACGCGGTGCAGACCGTGGTGGAGGGGGCCGGTTTCGGGGTGATCCGGGAGTTCGTGGGCCACGGCATCGGCCGGTCGCTCCATGAAGACCCGCAGATTCCCAATTTCGGGCCGCCGGGTCGAGGGCCGCTGCTCCAGGCGGGCATGACCCTGGCCATCGAACCCATGACCTCCATGGGTGGCTGGCAGGTGAAGATCCTGCCGGACGGCTGGACCGCGGTGACCCAGGACGGCTCGTTGGCGGCGCATTATGAGCATACCGTGGCGGTGACGGAGAACGGGCCCCTGATCCTGAGCCGGCTATGAGGATGGCAGGCGGAGACGCCTGCCCCACGACAGAAACTTGATTTTGTTGGGGAAATGAATTATAATTAAGTTTTAACCTTTTGAAATAACTAAAAGACAGGTAGATGCCAAAAGAAGACGCCATAGAAGTGGAAGGCACGGTCATCGAACCGCTGCCCAACGCCATGTTCCGGGTGGAGCTGCCCAACGGGCACAAGGTTCTGGCCCATATTTCCGGGAAGATGCGGATGCATTACATCAAGATCCTCCCGGGGGATAAGGTCATATTGGAATTGTCGCCTTACGACTTGAGTCGGGGGCGCATCGTCTACCGAGTCAGATAGGTGAAAAAATGAAGGTCAGGGCATCAGTAAAAAAGATGTGCGTCAAGTGTAAGATTATTCGCCGTAAAGGAATAGTGCGAGTGATCTGCGAAAATCCCAAACACAAGCAGCGGCAGGGCTAGGAGGGAAGGCATTGGCACGAATCGCCGGCATCGATCTGCCCAGAAACAAGCGAATTGAGATCGCCCTAACCTATATTTTCGGCATTGGCCACACTTCCGCGGCCCGGGTGCTGGCGGAAGCCAAGGTGGATCCCGGCACCAAGACGGCGGAGTTGACGGATGTCGAGATCAACAACATTCGCCAGGCGATCGACCATACTTGTAAAGTTGAAGGTGACCTCAGGCGCGAAGTCTCCATGAACATCAAACGCCTGATGGACCTGGGGTGTTACCGGGGTTTGCGGCACCGCCGGAGTTTACCGGTGCGGGGCCAGCGCACCCATACCAATGCCCGTACCCGCAAAGGCCCGCGCCGCAGTGTGGTGGGCAAACGGAAGAAGGCGTAAGGAGGCATTGTGGCCAAAGCGCAGGTTCGCACCAAGAAGAAGAAGGAACGGAAAAATATTCCCGTAGGGGTGGCGCACATCAAGGCCACCTTCAATAACACCCTGGTAACCATCACCGATCCCATGGGCAACGTGATCTCCTGGTCGTCTTCCGGGGTTCAGGGCTTCAAGGGCTCTCGGAAAGGCACGCCCTTTGCCGCGCAGTTGGCGGCCCAGGACGCGGCCAAGAAGGCCATGGAACACGGCATGCGCAACGTCGACGTCTACGTCAAGGGTCCGGGAGCGGGCCGGGAGGCGGCGCTTAGGGCCTTGCAATCCGCCGGATTGTCCATCAACCTGATTCGGGACGTCAGCCCCATTCCCCACAACGGCTGCCGTCCTCCCAAACGCCGCCGCGTGTAAATAAGAGGTGAACGACATTGGCTAGATATTTGGGACCAGTCTGCCGGCTCTGTCGCCGGGAAGGGATGCAACTTTACCTCAAGGGAGACCGCTGCTACACCGACAAGTGCGCCATCGACCGGCGGCACTACCCGCCGGGGCAGCACGGCCAGCGGCGCAGCAAGGTGTCCGACTACGGCACCCAGCTCCGGGAAAAACAGAAGGTGAGACGTATTTACGGGGTGCTGGAGAAGCAGTTCAGCAGTTATTTTGAAAAGGCCGAACGTCAGAAAGGCGTCACCGGGACCAACCTGTTGGTCCTGCTGGAGCGGCGCCTGGATAACGTGGTGTACCGTCTGGGCTTTGCCAACTCCCGGTCCCAGGCCCGGCAGTTGGTCCGGCACAACCTCATTTTGATCAATGGCAACCGGGTGAACCTGCCTTCGTACCTGGTGCGCAAAGGCGACGTGATCCAGTCCACCGAGAAGGGCCGCGCCCTGCCGATGATTAAAGACGCCATGGAGGCGGTGGCCCGGCGGGGCACCCCCGCCTGGTTGGAGTTCACCAAGGATGAGGCCAAAGGCCGGGTGATCATGTTCCCCAGTCGGGAAGATATCACCATGCCCATTCAAGAACATCTGATCGTGGAGCTTTATTCCAAATAGAGAATCCTGATTCTTTATGGCCCGCAAACGACTCCCCCGGCAGGCCGCCGGGGGGCGTCGTCTATTTTATTAAGGCCATAAACCTGAGTAGTCCGAACGAGGAACCATGATCCACAAAAATTGGACAGATTTAATCAAGCCCAAACGGCTGGAAGTGGATGGCGAGACCCACACCCGCACCTACGGCAAGTTCACCTGCGAGCCGTTGGAGCGCGGTTTTGGCACCACCCTGGGCAATGCCCTGCGGCGGGTCTTGCTGTCATCTCTCCGGGGATCGGCCATCACCGCGGTCCGCATTCGGGACGTGCACCACGAATTTTCCGCCATTCCCGGGGTGAGGGAGGATGTCACCGAAATCCTGCTCAACCTGAAGCAGGTGCGCCTGAAGATGCTTACCGACGGCGTCAGGGTGCTGCACCTGGACGCCTCCGGGGAGACGGAAGTCAAGGCCGGAGATATCAAGACGGACGGCATGGTGGAGATCCTCAATCCCGACCATCACATTGCCGGTTTGGCGTCCGACGGGCAACTCAGTATCGAAATGACGGTCAAGAGCGGTAAGGGCTTTGTGCCGGCCGAGGCCAACAAGGAAGAGGACCAGCCCATCGGCTACATCCCGCTGGATGCCAGCTTCGCGCCCATCCGCAAGGTTAATTACGTAGTGACCCAGGCCCGGGTGGGGCAGCGCACCGACTATGACAAGCTCACCATGGAGGTCTGGACCGACGCCAGCATCACGCCGGAGAACGCCGTGGCCTTTGCCGCCAAGATTCTGAAAGAGCACCTCTCCATGTTCATCAACTTTGAGGAAGAACCCTTGGGGTTGGAGGAGAAGGCCGCGGAAGAGCCGCCCACCCTGAACGAAAACCTCTATCGCAGCGTCAATGAACTGGAATTGTCGGTCCGGGCCGCCAACTGCCTGCGCAACGCCAACATCCGTTATATCGGCGAGTTGGTGCAGAAGACCGAGCAGGAGATGCTCAAGACCAAGAATTTCGGCCGCAAGTCCTTGAACGAGATCAAAGAGATCCTCACGGAAATGGGTCTGCATTTGGGAATGAAGCTGGAAAACTTTATGCCTCCGGACCAGATGCCGGAAAGGAAGGAAGAAGTCGCATGAGACACTTAAAAGCCGGCCGGCGTCTCTCCCGGACCACGGAGCATCGCCTGGCCATGTTGCGTAATCTGATCACCTCCCTGCTGGACGTGGAGCGGGTGGAGACCACCCAGGCCAAGGCCAAAGAGGCGCGCCAGTGGGCGGAGAAGGTCATTACCCTGGCCAAGCGGGGCGACCTGCACGCCCGCCGCCTCACCCTGGCGGTGGTGCGCTCCAAGAAGGTGGTGGCCAAGCTCTTCAGCGAACTGAAAGAGCGTTACCAGGACCGCCCCGGCGGTTATACCCGCATTATCCCCCTGGGAGTGCGGCTGGGCGACGGCGCCCCCATGTC
This sequence comes from uncultured delta proteobacterium, assembly GCA_963797235.1. Lineage (GTDB taxonomy): Bacteria > Desulfobacterota > Desulfobaccia > Desulfobaccales > 0-14-0-80-60-11 > JAPLJC01. The sequence goes on along the minus strand of CAWCOX010000004.1, from coordinate 391,825 downwards.
CATTCTGGAACTGGTGGACCGTCCGGAAACCTTGCCCAAGGCCAAGAAAAAGAAGGCCGAAGCGAGCTGAACCAGGCGATTGGTCGTAAACCAGAAGCAGGGGCCCAGGGGCCCCTGCTTTTTTATGGTCCAGATGATGACCGGGACGGGTGAGACGTCCGCCTCACCCGCCCCAAATCAGGGGCAAGGGCACAAAAAGACGTCCTTCGGAGCCTCATCCTCCTAGAGCTATCAGCCGTTTCCCGATTTTGTTCAAGCCGCGACCTGCAGCCCAGGGTGAAAAAATGCCTCATCTATGTCATTGATGATTCAGGACAAATAGCATCGTAGCTTTAGCGTCAGGGAAAAAAGGTTTGACAATGCTGCACAAGTATATTAAAGTCCCCCCAAAGCATATAGGTATATTTACCTAATTAAGACCAGGTATAAATACCTAGTAGGAGGATGGTTAGACAAGACGGTATGAACCCGCCCTTTGTCGGGGGCTATGGAATTGGCCCCCTCGGAATTGTCCCATAACCAAGGAGGTTCTGGATGACGAATCGTCTAATCTTGAGCGCGATGATCACCCTGGCCCTGGCATTCTCTCCTAGCCTGGCATTTTCAGTACCCACCCAAAGCGTAAAAAAGAAGTCCACTTCCAAGACCCAAAACAAGGTCAGCAACAAAAGCAAGTCCTCGAAAAAAGCTACCTGTTCTTCCGGTTCAAGCCGCCGGCGGTCTGCGCAGCGGGAAGATAGCCGCGAAGCAGAGCGGTCTTCCCAGCGGGAAGATAGCCATGCGGTAGTGCAGTCTTCCATGACTCCCAGCTATGAAACCAAGGCTAGCTCTGCCGTAAGCGAGACTGCGCCGCTGATGAAGGTCACTCCCCAGCGGGACGGCGGTTTTCTCATTGAGCCCCTGAGCCCCAAGAAGAAGACCGTAGCGCCGATCACCCGTCCATCTTCTGGCGAGGCCAGAAAAGATCTCTCTGCACTGCAGACCGAACCCAAATATGCCAAGTTTGAGCCCTGGGATTTCTCGGAACTGGTTCTGGCCCAGGCGGAAGTTTTTAAGGGCGCGTCTTACAGCCGCGGCGGTTCCTTTGAGACCGGCTCTTCCACCGATTGTTCCGGGTTTGTGCAATACATCTACCACGGCTTCAAGATTAATCTGCCCCGTTCCAGCGCCGAACAGGCCCAGGTGGGCAAGACCGTGACCCGAGGGGAGATGGATTTCTCCAAGATGCTTCCCGGAGACCTCCTCTTCTTCCGCCGGGGCGGCAACCACGTGGGACACGCCGGCATCTACCTGGGGGACGGGAAGATGATCCATGCCTCCAATCCTCGCAATGGGGTCACCATTACCAATCTGCGGGAGCCCTATTACCAGGGGACTTTTGAGGTCGCGAAGCGCGTCTTCGAAGTGCAGTATCCCCAATAGCAGGACGTCTCGAGGCCGGCCCTTCTCGGTCGGCGATCATGATCTCAGTCTCTGAAGGTGTCAGGCGAAGGCAATCGCCGGGTTGAGGCGCGTCTTCGGCCGGTAAATCCTCTGGGCCGGGGTCCGGTCCGGGCCACAATTCCCTTGCCCTTTAATCGTTTTTTCGTTATTTTGGATAACAAGAATAATAACCAGAGGAATTTTACGCCGCCGCGGCGCACTGAGCCCGGTGGCTGTTGGTGGTCTTGGAGTTGGGGGGATTGGCCAAGGTGGGCTCACCTGGGTTTTCAGAGGCGCGTTTAAAACAGAAGCACCCCATGTTGCGGTACTTCACCAACCGGCCTTTCGGGGTGGAGATCGAGACCTTCGGGCTGAAATATTCCATTTCGGTAGGCGACCGGCAGATTATTCCCCCTTACAAGATCACCAGCCGCGACCCTTCCGGGACGCTGCTGCCCAGGGTTTTTCAAAACCGGGGCATCGGCTTAAACGGCTTCTCCCCCGAGGAACCGCCTTATGAGGCCTGGTCCTTCGTCCTGGACGACACCATCAAGGGCGCCGGCGGCAGCGAACTGGTAAGCCCCATCCTTTCGGGCCTGAAGGGCTTGGTGGAATTGTACGAGGTCCTGTCGCTGCTGCGGGAATTTCCCGAGATCCAGGTCAATGAAACCTGCGGTTTTCACGTGCACCACGGGGTAGAGCCGACCGAATTCGGCAACCGGGAACTCTTCCAGTTGATGCGGATCATCTCCATCTTCGAGGGCTACATCTATCATCTGTTGCCGGAAGAGCGGCGCGACGCCGAGACCTGCCGTCCTTTGGAGGTTGATCTGTATGACTGGTACCGGCGGGAAGGCTCTGAAAAGGCCATTCCCCGGGTCCAGAACCTCTGGTATTCCCCGGAGAACCGGGATGACCTGAAGACGCCGCGCCACCACAAGCTCCATCCCACCCGCTACCACGGCCTTAACCTGCACTCTTACTGGTACCGGGGCACCATCGAGTTTCGCTACTATCCCTCGGTCATCGAGCATCCGGAAGAACTGATGCAATGGATTATCTTCACCCAGTTTCTGGTGGAGTGGAGCACCGGACGGCGGCCGATTCTGGACTATATCCCCCATCCGAACAAGTGGTTCAATACCTTATACAAGATTTATCTCGGCGCCGGGATGTTGTCGCACATTCGTTTTCCCCAGCCGGGTATGGAGGAGCAACAGCAACAATTATGACTACCGGCGGCATCCAGACTCACGATTTTTTGACGCGGCTGCAGAAGGCCGAAGGCAATCTGCCCCCTTTATTGCTGGAACTGGCCCGGGTGATGGACCGCATGATCCGGGAGATCGGCAGCCCGCAACTGGAAGATATCCGGAAGCTGCATGAGGAATTGCGGCAGTTGATCGGCGATGCCGCGGGCCTCAGGGACATCTGCGGTACGGCCGGGAAGCTTTGCGGCCAATGCCCTTTCGGGGCTTATCTGCCCTCGGGGTTTCCTTACGCCTCGGAGCAGCAGGCCCTGTGCCTTCCCTGGATCGTAGTGGTGCATCCCATGCCCAGCCAACCTCCGGAGGCGGCGAATTAAGCGGGAATTGTTTAATTCAATAATGATTATTTCACGGTAAAAGTATATAATTTGCCGCGGTTATCAATGTGCTTTTGTGAAGAGTCATGGCACATGCAGTGCCTGCCTTATTCCACCACAACCGTGGTTAGACTAACTCATGCATGATACCTGGTTAATTCACCTTTCCGTAATACTGCAAGTCGCCGCCGTCGTGGCTCAGCTCACTGCGGCATTTTATGCCTTGCGGCTGATCCGGGTCACCGGCAAGAGCCCGGCCTGGGTGCTGGTTTCGTCGGGTCTCTGCCTGATGGCGATACGGCGCGCGGTCGTGTTTCGTTCGAAATTCTACAGGTGGCCAGATCGATTTCCAAGACCTCTGGGATGCCATAATGGCCCTGTCGATTTCGGCGGTTATGCTGGCGGGCGTCCTCGCCATCCGCCCCCTCTTCCTTGCCATCAAGGAAGCCGCCGAAGTCTTGAGGCAAGACAAAGAGGTCCTGGAAAAAAAGGTGGCGGCGCGCACCGAGGAGTTGCGCGACGCCAATGCCCGCCTGTCGGTGGAGCTGGACGAGAGGCGCCGGGCCGAACAAAGGATGGCCCAATATGCCAGCGACCTGGCCCGCTCCAACGCCGAACTGGAGCAGTTCGCCTACGTGGCCTCCCATGATTTGCAGGAACCGCTGCGCATGGTGGCCAGCTTCACGCAACTTCTGGCCAGGCGCTACCAGGGCAAATTGGATCAGAACGCCGACGAATTCATCGGCTTTGCGGTGGACGGGGCCCGCCGGATGCAGGAGCTCATCAATGACCTGCTGGCCTATTCCCGGGTGGGCACCCGGGGGAAACCGCCGGCTCCCACGGACCTGACCGAAGTTCTTAAAGATGCTGAAGCCAATCTCCATCAAGCCATCGCAGAGAGTGGGGCGGTGATAACGCATGACCCGCTGCCCGTGGTGAGCGGCGACCCGGTGCAGTTGACTCAGTTATTTCAAAACCTGCTGGCCAACGCCATCAGGTTCCGGAGCGGGGCGGCGCCTCGGATTCACGTCTCGGCCCAAGCCCGGGAAGCAGACTGGCTGCTGAGCGTCAAGGACAATGGCATAGGCATGGCCCCGGAACACCAGGAGCGCATCTTTGCTATTTTTCAGCGGCTGCACGGGCGGGGGGAATATCCCGGCACCGGGATTGGCCTGGCCATCTGCAAGAAGATTGTCGAACGCCACGGCGGTCACATCTGGGTGGAATCGGCTCCGGGCCAGGGAAGCACTTTTTATTTCAACATTCCAGGGGGAGGGGAGAAATGACCATGGAACGGGAAGGTTGCCGGCCTATCGTGATCTTGATGGTGGAAGACAACCCGGGGGACGTGCGTCTGACGGTGGAGGCCCTGAAGGAAGGTAAGGTGCGAAATATCCTGCATACCGTGGAAGACGGCGAGGAGGCCATGAAATTTCTGCGCCATCAGGAGCCTTATACCAAGTCGCCCCGCCCGGACCTGGTCCTGCTGGACCTGAACCTGCCCAAGATGAATGGCCGGGAAGTGCTGGCGGAAATCAAGGCAGACCCGGAACTGCGGCGGATTCCGGTGGTGATCCTGACGGTGTCCAAGGCCGAGCAGGACATCGTGAAGACCTACGACCTCCACGCCAACTGCTACATTAACAAGCCGGTGGACCTGGAGCAGTTTCTGACGGTGGTGCAGTCCATTGAAAATTTCTGGCTGACGGTGGTGAAATTACCGCCGAGGTGATTCGTTGAAAGGCAACCCAACCAGAATCCTCCTGGTGGAGGACAATCCCGGCGATGCCCGGCTCATCCGAGAGATGTTGGCGGAAGCCGAAGGCGCCAGCTTCGAAATCGACTGGGCGCCGCAGCTCGCGGCAGGCCTGGAGAAGCTGAGCCGGGGTGAAATCGACCTGGTCCTGTTGGACCTGGGCCTGCCGGACAGCCGCGGCCTGGACACCTTTGTCAAGGCCTACGCCCAAGCCCCCCAGATTCCGTTCGTGGTCTTGACCGGCCTGGATGATCAGACTCTGGCCCTCTCCGCGGTGCGGCAGGGGGCCCAGGATTATCTGGTCAAAGGGCAGACGGACGGCGAAGTGCTGCTGCGCGCCATCCGCTACGCCACCGAGCGCAAAAGGATCGAGGAGGAATTGCGGCTGGCCAACGAGGAACTGAGCCGGGAAATCGAAGAACGCCGGGCCGCCGAGCTGGCGGTGGACGCCGAGCGCCAGCGGCTCTTTGCCCTGCTGGACGGCCTGCCGGCCATGGTTTCTTTAATTGCGCCAGATTTTTCTCTGCTTTTCGGCAATCGTGTCTTCGGGGAACTCTTCGGGAGCTGGCAAGGGAAGCGCTGCTACGAAGCAATTTTCGGCAAAGGCGAGCCCTGCGAAGCTTGTCCGGCGGTGCAGGTAAGGGAAACCCAGGCCTTAAGCGTGAAAGAGATGACCATCCTAAACGGCCGGGTCTTCAATATTTACAAATACCCGTTCACCGATGTGGACGGCAGCTCCCTGGTTCTGAGCCTGGGAATTGACATCACCGAGCGCAAGCGGGCCGAGGAGGCCCTGGAGGCAGAAAGGCAACGGCTTTATTCCCTGTTGGACGGGCTGCCCGGCCTGGTTTACCTGAAAGCTCCGGATTACTCTCTCAAGTTTGCCAACCGTCAGTTCCGGGAGATTTGCGGAGATTGGGAAGGCAAAAAATGTTATGAGGCGATTTTTAAGAGTAAGCAGCCCTGCGAAGTCTGCACGCAATTTCAGGTCCTGAAAACCGGTAAGCCCAGTGTGAAAGAGGCAACCTATCCCGACAGCCACCGGACTTATCAGGTCTATAGTTACCCCTTTGCCGATGTGGACGGCGCTTCCCTGGTATTGACCCTGGGAATCGACGTCAGCGAGCGCAAGCAGGCCGAGGATGACCTGAAGGAGAGCGAACGGAAATACCGGCTGTTGGTCAAGGCCATTCCGGCGGTGGTTTTCAAGGGCTATGCCGATTGGTCCACCGAGTTCTTCGACAACAAGGTTGAAGAACTAACCGGCTATAACAAGGAGGAGTTCAATTCCGGGCGCTTGAAGTGGTCCGATCTCATCCTGGAGGAAGACCTGGAACCGACCAGGCAGGCCTTTATCCAGGCCCTGAAGGACGACGGCGCCTATCTCAGGGAATACCGCATCCGGACCAAAGATGGCCGGATCTTGCGGATCCAGGCCCGGGGCCAGATTGTCTTTAATCCGGACGGCAAGATCAATCATGTGAGCGGGGTCTTTTACGATATCACCGAACTCAAGCAGGCCGAAGATGCCTTGCGGCAGAGTGAGGCCAGGCTGGCCGCGGCCCAACACATCGCCCACCTGGGCAACTGCGAATGGAATATCCAAACCGGCGAGATCATCTGCTCCGAGGAAATCCACCGCATCTGCGGTCTGGATCCACAGAAAATTGCCATATCCCGGGAAGCGATCCTGGACATTCGTGCATCCGGACGACCGGGCCCAGGTAAAAAATCATTTCAAGGCCGCCCTGGCCGGGGAAAAACCTTTCAATACGGTCAGCCGCCTGATCCGGCCCGACGGTTCAGTGCGCTATATTCATGCCCAGGCAGAAATCATCTTTGGTGAAAACGGCCAACCGCAGCGCCTGTGGGGAACGGCCCAGGATATTACGGAAAGCCGCATTGCCGAAATGCGGCTGCGAGACAGCGAGGCGCGCTTCCGGGCCATTTTTCAAGGGGCGGCAATCGGCATCGTCATGTCAGACCTGGAAGGGCGCATCATGGCGGCCAACGCCGCCCAACATAAGATGCTGGGTTACCAGGATGAGAAACTGCGGGGCAAAAATTTTCTGGAAATCACCCATGTAGAGGACCGCGCCAGGAATTTGGAATTATTCGATGATCTGAGGAAAGGGCTACGGGATGATTACCGGGTGGAGAAGCGTTTCTTGCGCCAGGACGGCTCCGATTTGTGGGCGCAGGTGACGGTTTCCCTGATCCGGGACCTGGAAGGCAACCCGCGTTGCTGCGTCGGCACGACGGAAGACATCACGGCGCGCAAGGAAGCCCGGGAAAAATTGTGGGAATCGGAAGAGAATCTGCGTCATCTCGCCTCCCAACTGTTTACCGCCCAGGAGGACGAACGGAAGCGGATCTCCCGGGAACTGCACGACGAACTGGGGCAGGCCCTGTTGGTCTTGAAGCTGCAAACCAGGGCCATTGAAGGAGACCTGCGACCCGACCAGGTACCGCTGCGGGAGGAATGCCTGGAGATGCTGGGCAACATTGACCAGGTGGTGGACAATGTCCGGCGCCTGTCCCGGGACCTGAGCCCCACGCTCCTGGAGGACCTGGGCCTGTCGGCGGCCGTGCGTCATCTCATCACGGAATTCGGCAAACATTATCAAATCAAGTACAGCCTCCAGGAAACCAACATCGACCCCTTGTTTCCCCTGCCGACCCAGACCGCCATCTACCGCATTATTCAGGAATCCCTCACCAATATCGGCAAGCATTCCCAGGCCGACCTGCTCCTGGTGGCCATTACCCGGCACGACGATCGAGTCTCTTTTCTGATCCAGGACAACGGCAAAGGCTTTGATCAGGCGCAGTCGCGGCGGCAGAGCCTGGGCATGGGGCTGGCGGCTATGCAGGAACGGGCCCGCATGGTGGGAGGAGTCCTGTCCATCTGGAGCCAGGAAGGCGTGGGCACCAAAGTTTCCTTGGATATCCCTATTATGCCCGCGAAAGAACTCACCAAAAAGCCTTCGCAGTCCAACCAGCCTAATCCGTAAAATTTAACCAGGAAAAAGGGCGAGCCGGCGCCGACGCCCGCAAGAGAACCGCCGAGGGCGGCGGTTTTACACGATTTATTCTGCGGAGGCCGGGGCGCTTCCCAGGAAGGCATGCAGGTGCAGAAGCAAGGGAGCGGCGGGAGTGGGTAGATCCCACAAGACGAGGAGCATGGCGCCCGTGACTCCCTTGCCCCAATCGCAACTACACTTGATGGTGGGCTCCAGTTTCGGCGGGCCCAGGATATAGGTGAGGGCGGCGATGAATTCCCGGGCCAGGGTGGAGGCGGGCACGTTCAACGAGACCTGGTCGGGATACTGGGTCAGGGTGAACACCACTTCTTCAGCGTCCGCGGGAGCGTCGGCGAGGCGGGCCCGCCCTTCCAAGAGCGAGGCCTTGCGGCGCCGGTCTTGATAGTCCAGAAAAATTTCCCAAGGCGCAGCCATAGTTAGCCCCTAAAGCATCTTTTTCAGGCGGGCGGCAAAACCGGGGAGCTGCAGGGCCTCCTCGACCCGGCCCAGGCCCATTAGGGCGAAGCCTTTGCCGGTCAGCGCTTCCTCGATATCCGGGGCGTGCTTCAAGACTTTATCAAAACAGGTAAGGGCCTCGTCGTAGTGCTGCAATTCCGTGAGGGTGGCGCCTTTAAAGATCAGGGCCTCGACGTTGGCGGGGTCGAGTTGCAGGGCGAGGTTGTAACATTCCAGGGCCTTTTCCGGGCGTTCGGCGTCGGACAGCAGGCGGGCGGCGTCCAGATAAGGCTGGCGATGGTCCTCATCGGTCTTGGCCTTGCGGGTTTCGAGATAGGCGTTGAGGATGTGGGCGTCGCCGTCGGAGAAGGCGGGCACCCCGTGGCCCGGCAGGAGGAAATCCACCTCGTAAGGCACCAGGCGGCCCAGGGAGTCGGTGAGCTGGTCCATACTGCCCAAGGCCTTATCGGCATCAGCCAGGAAATTTTCCGTGGGGGTGCTGGGAAAGACCGTATCTCCGGAGAACATGATGCGGTTTTGCCGCTCATAGAGGCAGATGTCTCCCCGGGTGTGCCCCGGGGTAGAGATCACCTCCAAAAGATGCGGCCCGGCCTGGATACGCTCGCCGCCCCGGAGGATCACCACCTGGTCGGCGCGGCCGGCCTTCTCCATAATCTTCATGAAGGGCACGCCGTGGAAATTGATGTGGGGCAGGGTGTCAAGGTGGCCGTAGACCTTGGGGTTGCACCAGTCGAAGAGCTCGCCCATGCCCCCCACGTGGTCGAAATGGCAATGAGTGATGAAGATCTGTTCCAGGAGGGACATATCGAAGACCTGGCTCAGCTCATGGAGCATGCCGTAGAAGTTGCCGGCGTCGATGAGGGTGCGGCCTTCGTTGAGCACATAGACGTTGCAGCTCATGCCCGCTTCTTCGACCCACCAGACGCCTTCCAGTTTTGGGTCGTATTCACCTAAGTGGATCATTATTCCTCCGGCTGCCTGTTAATCTCACGCAAAGACGCCAAGACGCAAGGCGCAAAATTGGTTTTAGCTGCTCCCTGAAAGCTGAAAGCTTTACCCCAGCGGTTGGCCCAGGATGTCACCCAGGCGTTGGATCATCTCCGCCCGACTGGCGGCGGGAAAGCGCCACTCCACCAGGAGCAGGGCGCCTTCTTCGTCGATCTGGCTGCCGCCCACCTGAATGCGGGGTTCCTCATCCGGCTGGCCCAGAAGCCCGAAAAGATACTCCAACAGGCGGTCGCCGTCGAAATCCCGGCTCACCTCCAGGGAGAGAAAGTCGGGGCCCAGCACCGCGTAAAAGACCAGGGGATCGTGATACGGGCGCTCGTAAGGGGGGTGAGCCTGGCCTTCCAGGATGAGGCGACGGGAGCGGGGTTCCTGTCGCAGGATGGTAAAATGCCACTTCTCCAGCAATGCTGCTCCCTTGGTGATAATTGCTGCGATTCTACCCGGTTTCCCGTGAGATGTCAAATGGGGGAGCGGCTGGCCGGATGACCGGGGGCGAGGCCTCGATTTTGCTTTAGCCGGCAATCTTGGTAGAATGACCGGAGACGGGAGACGGAAGGCCGGGGCGGGTTTTGCTCCGGTTCCCGGTCTAATGGAGATGATCCCCATGCCCAATTACCCTGACTCAGCCGTTATTGCCCCAGGAGCCGAGGTCGAACTCCGGATCGACAAGCTGGCCTTCGGCGGCCGGGCTTTGGGCCGTGTGGAGGGGCTGGTAGTCTTCGTGGAGCACGCCTTGCCGGGCCAAAGGGTGCGGGTGCGGATTACCCGGAAGAAAGCCCAGTTTGCCGAAGGCCGGGTGGTGGCATTGCTGGAGCAATCGCCGGCCTATACGCCGCCCTTCTGCCGCCATTTCGGGGTCTGCGGCGGTTGCCAGTGGCAGGATTTGGCCTATGAGGAGCAGTTGCACTGGAAGCACCTCCAGGTGCAGGAGGCTTTGCGGCAGCTGAGGGGGCTCGGCCCCGCGGCCATCCTGGCGCCGGTGGCCTCGCCGCAACCGCGCTATTACCGCAACAAGATGGAGTTTGCCTTTGCCCCGCGGGGCTGGCAGGCGGCGGGGAGACTGCGGCCGGCGCGGCCTGGCCCTGGGGCTGCACGTCGGTGACTCCTTGGGGAGCATCTTCGACCTGGAGGAATGTTTTCTGCAATCCACCCAGGCGCCGGCCATCGTCCGGGAGGTGCGGGACTGGTGCCGCCAGAGCGGCTTCCCGGCTTACGACAGCCGCAGTCATCGGGGCTTCTGGCGCTTTCTGGTGCTGCGGGAAGGCAAGCGCACCGGCCAGACGCTGGTGCACGTCATTACGAGCGATCAGGGCGATACCAAGGCGGTGGGGGCGCTGGCCGCGCCTCTGCGGGCAAAATTTCCCGACCTCACTACCCTGGTGCATTCCGTCAGCCGGAAAAGGGCCCAGGTCGCCAGCGGTGAAGGGAGCCGGACGCTCTGGGGACCGGGATATATTGAAGAGGAGTTGGGCGGTTTGCGCCTGCGGATTTCGGCGAACTCCTTCCTGCAAACCAACACGGCGGCGGCGGAAAATCTGTATCAGGCCGTCAGCCGCCTGGGAGAGTTCACCGGCAAGGAGACCGTCTGGGACCTCTATTGCGGGGCCGGCAGCATTGCCCTCTATCTGGCGGGGCAGGTGCAACGGGTGGCGGGCTTTGAACTGGCGCCGGCCGCGGTGGACGACGCCTATGTCAACTGCCGGCTCAACGGCATCGATAATTGCCGGTTCCAGGTGGGGGATTTGAAAGAGCAAATCCGCCAGGCCTTACGAAGCGGCGACCCAGCCGCGGCCCGAGGTGGTGGTCACCGACCCGCCGCGAGCCGGGATGCACCCGGAGGTGGTGCAGGCGCTTTTGGAACTGGCGCCGCGGCGGCTCATCTACGTCTCCTGCAACCCCGCCACCCTGGCCCGGGACCTGGCGTTATTGCAAGAGCAATACGAGATCACCACCGTCCAGCCCTTCGACCTCTTCCCGCAGACGGGGCATATTGAATGCGTGGTGCGGTTGGAGAGGCGACGGTAGGCAGAAAAATCATCGAATTTGAAATTGTAGATATATAGCACTGATCTGCAATCCAAGTAGATGGGGGGAAAGGTCCGGGTCAAGTGGCCACACCCTGGGCCAGGGATGACAAAAGAGTTGCAGAAGGTAATAACCGCTCCCTCCCACGCTAATTGGGCTCCAGCGCTCCAGGAGGACCGCCAGGACGCAATGCGCCTGGAGGAACTCCAGATTAGCGCCAAGCAATTCTATCGGGGCTCCCCACAGTTCTCCCTCTCGATGTTAAGATAGGTAGTAAATTAAAATATCCTCCACCCAGGCGGACCTGTTCCTCGACCCGGCGCTCCATGCCGGTAGATCAACAATTCCCCCCCATCATTTGCTTTATCCTGACCACGACACCATTTAGACGTTCAGGTGGACTCCGGCCACCTCGGGGTCATTGGGGCCTATGGGCTGCATAGCACCTAAGATCGCTTGACATCGAGGGAATCGATATTATCTTATATTGTTATGATCTCAGATAGTTGGCCTACCCTCGTGCCGCGCAGCAGCGCACCGCCTGGATTACAAAGGAGGTAACTGGGAGTTCGCCGGGAATCCCAACCCACATAATCAACAGCCCTTGGAGAATCTGCAGTGGAGTCCGAACCGTTCGGTGTAGTCCGTCCCCCATAAAACTTTAAGGAGCAGGAAAATGAAAGGAACGCAACGACCGCTGGGGTTCATAGTTGTCTTGGCCCTGGGGTTGGCCCTCGCCCTGGGTAGCGGTTTTCCCCAGCCGGCCAGCGCCGCCTCGGAGGATGTAGCCATATTTTATGACGACTTAAGCCAACTTGGGCAGTGGGTGGATTACGAGAACTATGGCCCGGTTTGGCGACCCAGCAATGTCAGCGAGGATTGGCGGCCTTATACCGACGGCCGCTGGACACCCACCAATGACGGCTATGTGTTCGAGTCCGAGGAACCCTGGGGCTGGGCCACCTACCATTACGGCAACTGGATGCCCACCCCCGGCTACGGCTGGGTCTGGGTCCCGGGCCGCACCTGGTACCCCTCCACCGTGGATTGGCGCACCAGTCCCGAAACCGAAGCGGTGGACACCTCTTATGTCGGCTGGGCCCCCATTCCGCCGCCCGACTATGTGCCGATTCAGGACTATGGATATGGAGGAGGAGCACCGGGTAACGAAGGAGCTCCGGGTTACGGAGGTGGACCGGGTTATGGAGCAGCGCCGGGTTATTATCCCGGAGCCCCGGTCCAGAACGCGCTTACCGAGCCGTTATGGGTCTTCGCCCGGGCGGCCAGCTTCCTGCTGGGATTTGGCCAGCCGTACAATTCGGGCTATTCCTATTATAACCAACAATATCCGGTGTTTGCCTCACCATCCTATGTGCCGGTCTTTTTTGGCCAAACGCAATTCATCCCCAGCTACTATCCGCCGAGTTATTACCCGCAGTCTTATTTCGGCGGTCGGGGTTACGGTGGCTCCTATAGCTATGGGCCTCCAGTGAATTACGTCTCCCGGGTGACTAACATCAACCGGACGGTGATCAACCAGACCATTATCAATAACTCCACCAACATCACCAGGATCAACAACGTGCTGCCGCCGCAGCAGGTGTTGACCCGGAACGCCGGCCTGAGGCAGATCACCCCGCCGGCCCTGGTGGAAGGTAAGCGGTTGCCGCCAACCCAGCGACTGACCAATGTCAAGCAGGCCCAGGCGAATCTGGGCAAACCCAATATCGTCGTGGCCCCGAAGAATTTGCCGCCGCTGACGGCCCAGATTCCCAAGGCCCCGCCGTCGGCGGCCCAGCCGGTGAAGGGCGGATTCCCGGGTGCCGGTCTGCCGTCCAAGGCCACCATGCCTTTAACTCCACAGCAGCAGACCCAGATTCAGAAGCTGCCGCCCAACAAACGGATCCAGCCGGTTAAGCCCCCGCTGGCCGGTCAGGTCCAGCCAGGGGTCCAGCCTGGAGCCCAACCTGGCCAGGTGCAACCGGGAGTCCAGGGGAGGCCCGGTCAGGTCCAGCCCGGAGCGGTACAGCCAGGTGCCAAACCCGGTCAGGTTCAGCCCGGCGTGGCTCCTCAACCAGGTGCGGTCCAGCCTGGTGGCAAGCCGGGTCAGGTGCAACCCGGCGGCGCCCCGGTTCGCCCGGGCGCAGTTCAACCGGGTGTGACCGGCAAACCCGGCGCCGTCCCGGCTCAACCCGCGGTGCCGGCGCAGCCCGCTAAACCTGGCGTGCAACCGGCCCAACCTGCCGTCCCGGCCAAACCTGCGGTGCCGGCGCAGCCCCAACCACAACATGTGACACCGCCATCTCACCCGACGCCACAACACGAAGCGCCGCAGCATGTAGCGCCACAACACGAAACACCGCAGCAGCCACGGCCGCAGCCCCAGCCGCAACATGTGACACCGCCGTCTCAACCGAGGCCTCAACCGACGCCGCAGCACGTAGCACCACAACACGAAACGCCGCAGCAGCCAAGGCCGCAGCCGCAAATGCAGCCAAGGCCGGAACCGCAACCGCAACATGTGACACCGCCATCTCAACCACGGCCGCAGCCGCAGCCTCAACATGTGTCACCGCCACCTCAGCAGCAGCCTCGGCCGCAGCCGCAAATGCAGCCCCGGCCGGAACCGCAACCTCAACATGTAACGCCGCCGTCTCAACCACGGCCGCAGTCGCAACCGCAAATGCAGCCAAGGCCGCAACCGCAGCCGCAACATGTGACACCGCCACCTCAGCAGCAGCCTCGGCCGCAGCCCCAATCGCAACCTCAACCGCGGCCCCAGCCGCAGGTGCAGCAGCCGCGGCCGCAGCCCCAACCACAGCCGCAGCGGGTAGCGCCGGCGCCGGCGCCCCATCCACAACCGGCGCCGCAATCCCGGCCGCAGCCGCAGCCACAACCGCAAAAGCAACAGCCACAGCCACAGCAACAGGAGAAAAAGCCGGAACAGCATTAATGCTATCCGGTTGCTAAGCTGCAATTTCCCTAACCCCAGGCTTCCTCCCGAAACGGAGGAAGCCTGGGCTTTCTTCGCGCCCCGATACCAGGTTGCGGTCATCAAGCTAATTAACAATAGAAACCCTTTTAGCGTTGACTAGAAGAATCTAGTGCCAACTGGTTCTTAGGTGCAAATTCGCCCGGCTTAGTACCTTTTTTCACTATCGTGGCAGAGAGAGTCTTGACAGTGAAGGGCAGAGAAAATAAACTTATACATTCCAGAATATTCCCAAAATTCCTGCGAAAAATATACGAAGAAGGTAAGGTGCCTAAGATGAAAATGTATCTGATGACGCCGGGGCCGACCCCGGTAGCCCCGGAAACCCAGCTGGCCATGGCCCAGCCCATTATCCATCACCGCTCGCCCCTGTTCATGGAGATCTTCGGCAAGGTGCGGGAGGACCTGAAATACCTGTTCCAGACGGAGCAGGAGGTGCTGGTGTTTACGGCCACCGGCACCGGCGCCATGGAGGGGTCGGTGACCAACCTCCTGAGCGCCGGCGACACGGCCCTGGTGGTGGACGGCGGCAAGTTCGGCGAACGCTGGACCGAGCTGTGCAACGTTTACGGGGTCAAGGTGGAGCGCCTGGCGGTGGAATGGGGCCGGGCGGTGGATCCCAAGGCGGTGGCCAAGCTGCTGGACGCCAACCCGGCCATCAAGGCGGTCTTCGTCCAGGCCAATGAAACCTCCACCGCGGTGGCGCACCCGGTGAAGGAACTGGCCGCGGTGACCAAGAGCCGGCCCGGCACCATCCTGGTGGTGGACGCCATTTCGGCCCTGGGCGGCTATCCTCTGCCCATGGACGAATGGGGCATCGACGTGTTGGTGGCGGGTTCGCAGAAGGCGATGATGCTGCCGCCGGGGCTGGCCTTTGCGGCGCTCTCCCCCAAGGCCTGGGAGTTCACCAAGACCTCCACGCTGCCCAAATACTATTTCAATTTCACCAAGGCGCTCAAATCTGCGGAGAAGAATCAGACGCCCTATACCTCGCCGGTCTCCCTGATCATGGGGCTGCGGGAAGTGCTGACCAAGATCCGCCAGGCGGGCCTGGAAAAGATCTTCGCCCACAACCGGCGGCTCTCCCTGGCCACCAAGGCGGCGATGAAGGCCATGGGCATTGCGCTCTATTCCAAGGACAACCCCTCGGACGTCCTCACTGCGGCGGAGTCTCCGGTGGACGGCCAGAAGGTGGTGTCGGAGCTCAGGAAGAAGGGCATCTGGATCGCCGGCGGCCAGGCGCAGGCCAAGGGCAAGATCTTCCGCATCGCCCACATGGGCTTCATCGACACGGTGGACCTGCTGGGCACCATCGGCGGTTTGGAAGAGGTGCTCAATCAGTTGGGTTATAAGGTGCAACCGGGCGTCGGCCTGAAGGCCGCCCAGGAAGTCTTGAGCAAGGAGGCCGCGGTATGAAGGTCTTGATCAGCGACAACCTGCATGCAGCCGGAGTGGCGGTCCTGGAGGCCCAACCCAATATCGAGGTAATAAACCGGCCGGGCATGAAACCCGAGGAGCTGATGGAGGTCATCAAGGACGTCGACGCCCTGGTGATCCGCAGCGCCACCAAGGTGACCGCGGAACTCTTGAACGGCGCCCCCCGGCTGAAGGTAGTGGGCCGGGCCGGCACCGGCCTGGATAACGTGGACATCCCCGAGGCCAGCAAGCACGGGGTGGTGGTGATGAACACCCCCGGGGGCAACACCATTACCACCGGCGAACACGCCTTGTCCCTGATGATGGCCCTGGCCCGGAACATCCCCCAGGCCGCCCAGTCCATGCGCGAAGCCAAATGGGAGAAGAAGAAATTCCAGGGCACCGAGCTGTTCAACAAGACCCTGGGGATCATCGGCATGGGCCGCATCGGCACCGTGGTGGCCGAACGAGCCCTGGGCCTTAAGATGCGGGTACTGGCCTATGACCCTTTCATCACCAAGGAAGTGGCCGCCAATCTCGGGGTGGAACTGGTCTCCCTGGACGACCTCTTCGCCCGCTCCGACTTTATCACCCTGCATACGCCGAAGACCAAGGACACCGCCAAGCTGCTGAACCGCGAGGCCTTCAAGAAGATGAAGTCCGGGGTGCGCATCATCAACTGCGCCCGGGGCGGACTCATCGACGAAGAGGCGCTGCTGGCGGCCCTGAAGGAAGGCAAAGTGGCCGGCGCCGCTTTGGACGTCTATGAGACCGAGCCGCCGTCGGCGGAATGGCCGCTGCGGCAGTTGCCCAACGTCATCTGCACCCCGCATCTGGGGGCCTCCACCGAAGAGGCTCAGGCCAACGTGGCGGTGGCGGTGTGCGAGCAGATCGTGGAATTGCTGGTTTACGGCACCATCAAGAACGCGGTGAACGCCCCGTCGGTGAGCCAGGAGACCATGGTCAAGCTGAAACCTTTCCTGACCCTGGCCGAGGCCCTGGGGGCCTTCCAGGCCCAGATCACTGAGGGCGCCATCTCTTCGGTGAGCATCGCCTATGTCGGGGAAGTCTCCCAGATGGACACCAAGCCCCTGACCCATTCGCTGCTCAAGGGCATGCTTTACCCGATCATGCGCGACGAAGTGAATTACGTCAACGCCCCGGCCATGGCTGCGGCCCGGGGGATTCACATCAGCGAGGAGAAGGTGGGGTCAGCGGAGGACTTCTCCAACCTGATCCGCCTGACGGTGCAGGCCAACAACGAAGAGAACTCGGTGGCCGGCACCATTTTTGGAAAATACGAGCCGCGACTGGTGCGGATCAACAAGTTCCGTCTGGAGGCCACTCCCGAAGGCCACATGCTGTTCATCTACAACACCGATCGCCCGGGGGTCATCGGCGCCATCGGCAGCACCATCGGCAAACACAAGATCAATATTTCCCGGATGACCGTGGGGCAGGAACGGGAGCGGGGCCAGAATATCATCCTGCTGACCACCGACACGCCGTTGACTCCCGAATGCCTGAAGGATGTGCGGGCTTTGGAGCACGTGGCCCACGCCATTCCGTTGGAGTTGTAAGCCGATCCCCAACCTTGCCGCGGAGGTCAACATGTCGGAGACCGAAGACAAAGGCTATACCGTCGAGGATCGGCGGTTTCATCAGTTAAGTGAGGAAGAGAGGGCCAAGTCCCGGGAGACCGGGTCCGCCCAGGAGCAGGCCTTTCAGGAGGCGGCCCAAAAGGCCGCCGCCGGAACCGCTGCCGGGCCGGACATCACCTTCTCTTCCCTCATCTTCTCCCTCAGCTCCACAGCTTTCATGCAGCTGGGAGCCTTGCCCGATCCCAACACCGGTAAGACGGAAAAGAACCTGCCCATGGCCAAACAGACCATCGACCTCCTGGGGGTGCTTCGGGAAAAGACCCGGAATAACCTGGACCAGGAGGAAGAGAACCTGTTTGAACATCTCCTGTACGACCTGCGTATGGCCTACATCAAGGAGGTGGGCTGATTAAGGCGGTCGGCGGAAGGGTCCGGCTGCCGTGCCCGGCCAAGGTCAACTTATATCTGGAGGTGTTGGGGCGGCGGTCCGACGGTTACCATGACCTGGTAACCGTAATGCAGCCGTTGAGCCTGGCGGATGAATTGACCGTGACGCCGGGGGGAGACGCCATCCGCCTGACCTGCGACCATCCGGACCTTTCCTCGGGGCCGGAGAATCTGGTGTACCGGGCGGCCCTGAGCTTTCAAGCGGCGGCGGGGATTAAGGTGGCGGCGCACCTGGATCTGCGCAAACGGATTCCGCTGGCCGCGGGTTTGGGAGGCGGCTCCTCGGACGCGGCCGGGACCTTGAAGGCCTTGAACCGGCTTTATGGCTCCAGGCTGGACGAGGCGCGGCTACGGGACCTGGCGGCCGGACTGGGGGCCGACGTGCCGTTTTTCCTGGGACAGGGACCGGCGGTGGGCCGCGGCACCGGTACGGAACTCACCCCCATGGACTTGCCGGCTTATCATTATTTGCTGCTCAATCCCGGGGTGCCCCTGTCCACCCGCTGGGTCTATGAAAACCTGGATTTGGCTCGATTAAGCAAAGATGCGGCCGCGACCGCGGCCTGGGACCCTGAGCATCCGGAGCGCTGGGTCAAAAACGATCTGGGCGAGGTGGCCATTCGGCGCCTGCCGGAGTTGGCCGAACTGCTGGAGCGCCTCAGGCAAGCCGGGGCCCTCACCCAGTCCGTCTCCGGCAGCGGTCCCACCATTTTTGGGCTCTTTGCCACCCATGAGGCTGCCCAAGATGCGGCCCGGGCCTTGAGCCAATCGTTTCAGGGTTGGCTGGCCGTGGCTCAGGGCCTAACCGGCCGGGAGACCGACAATACCTGGGAGAGTCGCGTATGGACGACCTGAAAATCTTCGCCGGCAACGCCAACCGTCCCCTGGCGGAAAAGATTTGCAAACATCTGGACATTACCCTGGGAGAGACGGTAGTGGGGCGCTTCTCCGACGGTGAGATTTCGGTGGAGTTCTTGGAGAATGTCCGGGGAAAAGACGTTTACGTCATCCAGCCCACCTGCATGCCCTGCAATGAGAACCTGATGGAGTTGCTGGTCATGATGGACGCCTTGAAGCGGGCCTCGGCCCACTGCGTCACCGCGGTGGTGACCTACTTCGCTTACGCCCGCCAGGACCGCAAGACCGCGCCCCGGACCCCCATTTCCGCCAAGCTGGTGGCTGATCTGATCACCACCGCCGGAGCCAACCGGATGCTCACCATGGACCTCCATACCGGCCAGATTCAGGGGTTTTTCAATATTCCCGTGGACCATCTCTATGCCGCGCCGGTAACCCTGGATTATATCCGGGAGAATTTCGGAGGGGATGTGGTGGTGGTTTCCCCGGACGCCGGCGGGGTGGAGCGGGCCCGGGCCTTTGCCAAGCGCCTCAACACCTCCCTGGCCATCATCGACAAACGCCGGGACGCCACCGCCATCAAGGCCATGACCCTGATCGGCAATGTCTGGGGGAAGGAAGCCATCATCCTGGACGACATGGTGACCACCGGGGCTACCCTGACCATGGCGGCGGAGCTGCTGATGCGTCATGGGGTGCGGGCCGTGCACGCCTGTGTCACCCACCCGGTCATGTCGCGCAACGCGGTGAGCAATATCCAGGGATCCCTGATTAAGACCCTGACAGTGACCGACACTATTCCCCTGACCCCGGAGGCCGCGGCCCTGGAGAAGATCCGGGTGTTGAGCGTGGCGCCGCTCCTGGGGGAGGCCATCAAGCGCATCCACGATCAGGATTCGGTGAGTTCCTTATTTGTTTGAAAAAGCCGTCAGCTATCGCCGCTAAGCAACCTTACTGATCGTTCTTTTATTAAGCCTGGTTTTGCCAATCTTTAGGGGTGTGCGATAAGGGTAATTTGCCGTCGGCTAACCGCTAACTGTCCAGGGCGGACACAAGGTTCGCCCCTAGGGCTAACATGCGTTTAATCGTGGGTTTGGGAAATCCGGGCCGGGAATACGCCTGGACCAGGCACAACCTGGGCTGGCAGGTGGTGGCCTATCTCGCGGAGGAGTGGCGGATTCCCCTGGGTAAGAAAAGCCTGGAGTCCGTTTGGGGCCAGGGCAGGGTAGGGGGGGAGACCGTTATCCTGGCCCAACCTACCACCTTCATGAACCTCAGCGGCCAGGCAGTGTCCCTCCTGTTGTCCTACTTTAAGCTCTCGCCGGAAGATCTGGTGGTGGTGCATGACGACCTGGATGTGCCCCTGTGGCGCCTGAAGCTCGTCGAGCGGGGCGGTCCCGGCGGTCACCGGGGTATTCTGTCTATTATCAATCAGTTACATACTGAGGAATTTCTGCGGGTGAAGCTGGGTATCGGCCGGCCGCCGTCGATGATGCCCACGGAGAACTACGTTTTGTCCCATTTTGCGGCGGACGAGGCGGAAAACGTGGCGCAGCTCATCGAACGGGCGGCCCAGGCGGTGGATTGCCTGATTCGGGAAGGATTGCCCGCGGCCCAAAATCGATTTCACGGCGTAAATGATTTGGGGAAAAGGGGAAAAGGTTAAATGACCTGGGGGGAAAAGGTTAACAGGGGAAAAGGGGAAAAGGTGAAATCTGCCGCAGGTCAACCCTTTACCCATTTTCCCTTTTCGCCTTTTACCCCTTCCGATGGTTAGCAGCGGGATTCGTTGCAGCAAATTCATGAGGTAGTAGATTGCGAATTCTCTTCCTGTCCCCCAATCAGTGCCGACTCGTCTTTCTCCCTCTGCCTCTGGGCCTGGCCCTGGTGGTGGCCAGTGTGCCCTCCGAACATGAGGTCCGAGTTCTGGATTTCATGTTCCTGGAAGACCCATTGGCCGAGGTAGACCGGGCTGTGGCCGAATTTCGCCCGGATTTGGTCGGGATCTCGGTCAGAAACATCGACAACCAGGACAGCCTACAGCCGGAGGTTTATTTTCCCCAGGTCAAGGCACTGGTGGACCGCCTGCAGGAACTGGGGCCGGCGCCGGTGATTCTCGGAGGGGCCGGCTTTTCTGTGGCGCCCCGGGAGTTTATGGAGTACACCGGAGCCGATTTCGGGATGGTGGGCGAAGCGGAGGAAGCCTTTGTCAGGTTCTTGCAAGCCTTTGCCGCGAGGGCCTGGGAGAGGGTGCCGAATCTGATCTGGCGCCAGGACGGGGAACTCAGAGAAAACCCCCGACAGCGTATTCGCCGACTCGAGGAGCTGCCGCGGCCGGCCCTGGAGTATTTCAGCCCCCAAGCTTACCAGGAGACCCCGGGCAGCGCCGGACAGCCGGGCGTGATTCCGGTGCAGAGCCGCCGGGGTTGCCCCATGCGGTGCATCTACTGCACCACGCCGCAACTGGAGGGGCCCAGGACCCGGGGCTGGGCCCCGGAACAGGTGGCCTCCTGGCTGGCGGCCTGGCAGGCGCAGTGGGGCCTGAGGCGCTTCTATTTCGTGGATAATATCTTCAACTGCCCACCGGAGTACGGGCGGCGCCTCTGCCGGGCCATCGCCGCCCTGCGTCTGCCCCTGGAATGGGTCTGCCTGATCAACCCGGCCTTCCCGGACCCGGAGCTGTTCGAGCTGATCCGGGGAGCCGGCGGCGTCCTGGTGCAGGTGGGCAACGAGAGCGGCTCGGAACTGGTGTTGACCGGGCTCGGCAAAGGCTTCGGCTTGTCGAAGGTGGGGAGGACTTTGCAGCTCTTGAAAAAGGCTGACCTGCCCTTCACCTGCTTCCTGCTGCTGGGCGGCCCCGGCGAAACCCGGCAGACGGTGGAAGAGAGCGTCGCCTTTCTGGAAGGATTTGCACCCAAGATGGTGAATCTGAAGGCCGGCATCCGCATCCACCCCGGACTGCCGCTGCACCGCCTGGCCTTGGCGGAAGGGGTGGTGACGCCTGAGGATAATTTATTGTGGCCCCGGTTTTACCTGGCCCCGGCCATTCGGGAGTGGATCTGGGACTATCTGGCGGAGCTGACCTCCCGGCACCCTAATTGGATCAGGTAAGAAGGTTTGCCGTTTTCCTGTTTTCGTAAGTAAAAGAATCAAAACATTGCGAGGATATTAACATGGCGCCAAAAGACGAGGACGAACGAGAGCGCCCCAGTTGGCGGGAGATCGATCAGCGACGGGACCGGGCCGGGGGACAGCGCCCCCAGCGCCAGCCTAAGGTACCCAAGAAACAGGCGGAGAAGCTACGCTTGCAGGCCCTGGCCCAGGCGGAAGCGCTCTTTAAGGGAAAAAGGGCCAGGCCGGAGTACCAGACGGACTTACGGAAGTTGGAGGAGAGACAGGGCACCAAGCAATTTGCCGCGTACGTCAAGAAATTTCTCGAGGAATACGGCCTGCCCGAAGAGTGGGGCGCCTTGACCCGATTGCTGGAATATCCGGAGCCGGCGGTATTGCAGGAGGTGCTGCAGGCCATGGCAGCCCAGGTGGGGGGGCGCAGCCGGGTAGAGCAGCAGGGTTTTAGGGGCCGGCTCCAGGTTCTGGCCCTCAGCAGTCCTTTCCCCGAGGTGCGGCGGTGCGCCGAAGAAATCCTCTCCGGAGACTAATTATATAAAGGATAAGATTTTTATTATTGACATAAATAAACAAACTAATTTATTATAAAATAGTTTATTTAGAATAAAGTTTAATAACTATTAAGTTTAGGTTAGCGAAATTGGATAAAATCAGACTGGTTATAAGGTTATTTTATATTTATATGGTAGGTCCCCAACCAAAAATGGCTTGAAGGCTACCAGTGCCGCCTACAGTTATCAGGATATTTCGGCACTTGGAGGTGACCAGAACATGGGTTCAAGCCCCATCCGGAGTCCTAAGTCTGCCGCTGACGGGGAATTGCACCGCATCACCACCGGCGATCCGGGTTTTCGGCAGATTCTCACCCGGCTTCCCGTTTTGGCCGAATCCGATTTGCCCATTCTGCTGCGGGGCGAGCCCGGCACCGGGAAAGAATTGGTGGCCAGGGCAATTTGCGCCCTGGATCAACGGCGGCAGCCATCCCTGTTGATCAATTGCGCCGCCCTGACCGAGACCCTGGCAGGCAGTGAACTCTTCGGGCACCGTCGGGGCGCCTTCACCGACGCCCGCTACCACCGTCCCGGCAAGTTTCAGCTGGCCCATGGGGGAACCCTGTTTCTGGACGAAGTGGGGGATTTGCCCCTATCGATCCAGGCCAAGTTGTTGCGGGTCGTTGAGCAGGGGGAGATCGAACCGGTGGGCGGGGATGCGCCGGTGCGGGTGGATGTGCGCCTTTTGGCCGCCACCAACCAGGACTTGCCGCGCCTCATGGCCGAGGGCCGCTTCCGCCAGGACCTATATGACCGCTTATCGGTGCTGGAGATTTTTTTGCCTCCCTTGAGGGATCGGGGCGGGGATATTGTCCTGCTGGCCCGGCAATTTGCCCAGGAGACGGCCCGACGCTATGGCCGGAGACTACCGGTGCAGTTTACGCAGGCCGCCCTGGACCGCCTGGAGCAGCATAGCTGGCCGGGCAATGTCCGAGAACTCAGGAACGTCATTACCCGTGCGGTGTTGTTCCTTGCCGGCCGAGCTATTGCTAAGGAGGATATCCGCTTGACCTACAGGTTGATCCAGGGAAAGACGGCGGTCGGCGGTTCGGCCCACGAGGAGGTCTCGGCCCGGCCCAGCCGGGGGCGCCTGATGGAGCTGTTGAACGAGGAGCGGGGCAACATCTCCTCCCTGGCCCGGCGCCTCCAGGTGTGCACCAAGACCCTCTATCGCTGGCTCCGGTCCTACCAGATCGACCTGGTGAACCTGCGGGGCTGGGTGGCCTATTTGAGTTAAGATGGTTTTGGAGTTGAGCGGTTATCCCGAGATAGCTGTGGAAGGCGGGCGCGGAGGCCCGCCCCACCGGAAAATAAAAAACCGCCCTTCCTTACGGAGGGGCGGCTTTTTTTTCTCTCGAAACTCGCAAAAAAAAGGGCGAACACCAGGTTCGCCCCTACGGGAAACGGAAATTTAAAGAACCGACTTGACCGCGGCTTTGGCCAGTTCGACGATGCGGTCCGGGAAGATCCCGAAGCCGATGATGATGGCGGCCAGGGCGATATTCAGCAGCTTGGTGGGCAGGCTCAGGATGACCGGTCCCAGGCTGGGATCGTCCTTGAAATAGGCGGCGTAGAGCACCCGCAGATAGTAATAGAGGGAGATGGTGCCGTTGACCGCGCCGATCAGCACCAGCCAGAAATAGCCCGAATTCATGGCCGAGGTGAAGAGCAGCAGTTTGCCGGTGAAGCCGATGGAAGGCGGCACGCCCGCCAGGGCGAACATCCCCAGGATCAGGTTCATGCTGAGCAGCGGGCTGCGGCGGTAGAGGCCGGCCAGCTCGACGATCTTCAGGTCCCGGCCGTCTGTGGCCACTTCCGAGATGACCATGAACACGGTGAAGTTCATCACCAGATAGGCCAGGGCATAGTAGATGGCGGCGATGTAGCCCGCCTCCTTCAGGGTCAGGATGCCGATGAGAAAGTAACCGGCGTGGGCGATGGAGGAGTAGGCCAGCATGCGCTTGAAGTCTTTCTGGATGATGGCCACCAGGTTGCCCAGGGTCATGGAGGCGATGGAAAGAATCATCAGGGCCTGGGTGAAGCCGTAACCGTAGCCGACGCCCAGGGCGGCAAAGCGCAGTAAAAGCGCCACCGCCGCGGCCTTAGACGCGGTGGCGATGAAGGCGGTCACCTGATTGGCCGCGCCCTGATAGACGTCCGGAGCCCAGAAATGAAACGGAAAGACGGACAGCTTAAAGAAGAAGCCGGCCATGGCCAGAAGCAGGCCGATGACGCCGATGGGGCTTTGGGTCAACTGCGCCAGCTTGGGGAGCAGGTCCGCCAGATAGGTGGTGCCGGTGGCCCCGAAGACGTAGCTCAGACCGAAGAGCATGAAGCCGGACGACACCGCGCCGATAATCAGGTATTTGATGCCCGCCTCGACGTCGATGCCGTCGCCCCGGCGCAGAGGCACCAGGATATACAGCGAGTAGGAAGAGAGTTCCAGGGCCACGTAGATGGTGAGCAGCTCCACCCCGGAGACCAGCATCATCATGCCGAGGGTGGTGGTGGTGAGGAACATATAGAACTCGGCGTGGTAGCGCTCCTCGATGGCGGCCAGATTATGGGAGATGGTCAGGACCAGGAAGAAACCCAGGGCCAGGGCGAACTTGAAGATCTGGCTGAAGAGGTCCACCCGGTAGGCGTCGTAAAACAGGTAACCATGCTGGAATAGACTGCAGCCGGTGATCAGCAGGCCGACGGCCCCCAACCCCAGGGCAATCCGGTAATCGGCCTTGGGCTGCGGCTGACGCCTTAAGCTGAGGCAGAAGAAGACCAGGGCGGCGCCCAGATAGAAGAGTTCCGGTCCGAAAAGCTTCATATTCATGGTTACATTCCCTGGAGAAATGGGATTACCGAAGTTTTAATCATGCCGACCATAAGCTGCGGGAAGAACCCGAAAAAGACCATGGCGCTAATCAGGATCATACGGGGCAGCGCCAGGAAGGGGCTGACGTCCTCGAAATGAGTGAACTTGGGGTTCGGCTCATTGAAGAAGGTGCTCTGCACCACCCGTAAGGCAAACAGGGCGCCTACCACCAGGGCGGCAATGGCCAGCAGGCCGTTCACCGGGTAGACCTTGACGGCGGCGATGAAGACCAGCAGTTCGGCCCAGAAACTGGCCATGCCCGGCACCCCGGCGCCGCACAGGGCCGCGGTGATGAAGAAGGCCGAAGCCACCGGCATGATCTTGGAGAAGCCACCCAGCAAGTGGATGTCCCGGGTGTGGGTGCGGTCGTAAATGTAGCCCACCGAAGAGAAGAAAAGGGCGGTCATGATGCCGTGGGCGAACATCTGGAAGACCGCGCCGTTGAGGCCGTCCACCGTGCCGGTGCTCAGTCCCAGGACCACGATGCCCATGTGGGACACCGAGGAATAACCGATGACGTACTTCAAGTCGGTCTGGGCCAGACCCACAAAAACGCCGTAGACGATGCCGACAGTGGCCAGCAGGCCCATGAAATGGGCCCAATATTGGAAGCCCTCGGGGCAGAGATACATGGCCACCCGCAGGATGGCAAAAGAGCCCAGCTTCATGAGCACGCCGGCGTGCAGCATGGAGACGGCAGTGGGCGCGGCCACGTGGCCCACGGGAGACCACGTGTGGAACGGCCACATCGCCGCCAGAACCCCGAAGCCCAGGAGCAGCATGATGAAGGCGACTTTCTGGATCCAGGGGGAGAAGTGGGCCCCGTGCAGGGCGAGCATATTAAAGGTATTCAGTCCGGAAGAGGAGTAAAGCAAGAGGATGCCGGGGATGATGAGACCGCTGCCGGCCATGAGGTACAACGTCAGCTTCATGGCGGCGTATTCTTTGCGGGTGGAGCCCCAGATGAGGATGAGGATGTACATGGGGACCACGGCGATCTCATAGAACAGGAAGAACATGAACATGTCGTAGGACATGAACACGCCGAAGACCCCGGTCACCAGGGCCAGCATCCAGATGAAATACTCTTTGACGCGGACCTCCAGCTCCCACATGGTGAGGACGCCGGTGAAGATGACGATGCCGGTGAGCAGCAGCATGGGGGCATTCAGGCCTTCGACCCCTACGAAGTAGGTGATGCCGAAGGTTCTCACCCACTCGTACTTCTCCACGAACTGCAGGCCGCCCAGGCTTTTGTCATAGGACACAAAGACGTAGATGGCCAGGGCCAGGGAGATGCCCGCCGATAACAGGGAGACGGCCTTGATGAGGAACTTTTGGTGTTCCTGAAGGCACATGATGATCAGCAGGCCCGCCGGCGGCGCCAGCAGCATACAAGTCAGAACCGGAAAAGTTGCCAAATGTTCGGTCATATCAGCGACCCATCAAGAGGTAGATCCCGACGCCGGCCAGGACCATAACCATGAAGAACAGGTTGTACTGTAAAAAGGCGGTCTGGATGAAGGACAGCAGCCGGCCGCTGCCGACGGTGGAGAAGGCCACCGCATCCACGCCGCCATCCACCACCCGGCGGTCATTCAGGGTGAACAACCGGGAGAAAGTCCCGTAGATGACAGTGTTGAGGAACCAGCGCCAGAAGTGATCCATGTACCACTTCTGGATAAAGAACTCTTCCAGCAAGGGGAACTTGCGGATGAAGCCCTGCCAGGCGGCGCCCCTGGCGCCCCAGTCCAGCCAGGCCATGCCGATGCCGCCCAGGGCGCAGCTCACGGCCAGCACGGTAAGGGGCACGTTCATGGGTGGTGATGATGTTCACCCAGCAGGAACTGTTGCAGCCAGCCTTCTTCGAATCCCAGGATCAAGGTAAAGCCGGCCAGGACGATGAGCGGGAAGGCCATGACCCAGGGCACGCCGTGGGACTCGCCGTGACGCCATGGCCGTACGTGCATGCGCTATCTGCCTCGATCTCCTCAACCTCCACATCCTCCACAAGATCGTGGCCACCATGGCCGTGGCCGCCTGCATCCTTCTGGTAATACTCCTTCCAGGCGGGGTGGTGATCAGGCCGGGGTAAGAGCATCACGAAGATCACCCGGAAGGTGTAATAGGCCGTCAGGAAGGCGCCGAAGAGGCCCAGGCCCACCCAGAGTTTGTTGTCCAGGGACCAGAGCTGGCCCAGAACGGCCTCCTTGCTGAAGAAGCCGGAGAACGGGAAGATCCCGGACAGGGCCAGGGCGCCGATGGTCACCGTGATCATGGGGATCAAAAGCTTGCGGCCGCCTTCTTTACTCATGACGAAGAAGTCGTTGGTGCCGAAGTGGTGAATGAAGACGCCGGCGCATAAGAAGAGCAGGGCCTTGAAGCCCGCATGGGTAGTCAAGTGGTAGTAACCGGCAAACATGGTGCTGCCGGCCAGACCGGCGGCGGCCAGTCCCATGGCCATGAAGCCCAATTGGCTGATGGTGGAGTAGGCCCAGACCTGCTTGATGTCCTTGGCCACCAGGGCGATGGTGGAGGAGAGCAGCAGGGTGACGGTGGAGATGCACAGGACCACGGTCATGGCGGTGGCGGACCCGGCGAACAGCGGGAAGATGCGGGTCAGGAGATAGACGCCGGCGGCCACCATGGTGGCGGAGTGGAGCAGGGCCGACACCGGGGTGGGGCCTTCCATGGCGTCCGGCAGCCAGACGTGGATCGGGAACTGGGCGCTCTTGCCCATAATCCCGCAGAAGATCAACAGGGCGCAGAGGGTGATCTGGGGCTGCGTCAGCTTGTGGGCGATGGCGGCGCTGTTGATGTCGAAGATGCCGAGCCCGGGGATGTTCAGGTCTTTCATAAAGAAGGTGAGAAAGACCAGGCCCATGAAGAAGCCGATATCGCCGAAGCGGGTGACCACGAAGGCCTTCTTGCCGGCTTCGGAGGCGGAGAACTTCTCATACCAGAAGCCGATCAAGAGGTAAGAGGCCAGGCCCACCAGCTCCCAGGAGACGAACAACTGGAGCATGCCGCTGGCCGACACCAGGCTCAGCATGGCCATGCCGAAGAGCGACAGGTCGGCGTAGAAGCGGCCGAAACCCGGGTCGCCCTCCATGTAGCCGATGGAGTAAATCTGGATCAGCCAGGCGATGGTGGCCACGATCACCAGCATCAGGAGGCTCACCGGGTCCAGCAGGAAGCCGAAGGGCACCACCACCGTATCCGACACCAGCCAGTTAAACTGGCGGATGATGGGCTGGGCCAGGGAGACGACGCCCTGCAGCTTGAAGAACAGGGTCCAGGCCAGGATCAGCGGGATGGTGGAGCAGATGAGCGAGATGGCCAGGGAGAGCTTCGGCTTTCTCCAGGTGAAGATCATGATCAGGGCGAACGACAGCAACGGCAGCGTGACGATCGCAAAACAGGCCTTAAAGTAGAAATCGCACAGGGCCATAATTAACCCCTAAGCTCCGTGGCTTGCTCGATGTTGACGGTTTTGAGTTTACGATACACCGCGATGATGATGCTCAGGGCGATGGCGGCTTCGGCCGCGGCTACCGCCATGATGAACAGGGTGATGATCTGGCCCACCGCCGGAGTCGCCGTGATGAAGCGGTTGAAGGCCATGAAGTTGAGGCTGGCGGCGTTGAGGATCAGCTCCACCGAAATGAGCACGGCGATGAGATTGCGCCGGGCCAGCACGCCGTAAAGGCCAATGGCGAACAGGACGACGGCCAGGTAGAGGTAGGTCTGCAATTCGTTAAAGATCAGCATCTCTAAACCTCATTGGGCCTTGCTGCGGCGGCCGCCCCGGGCCGTAACGATGGCCCCCAGCATGGCAACCAGCAAGAGCAGGGAGATCAATTCAAAGATCAAGGAGTACCTGGTCAGCAAAAAGTGGCCCAGGGTCTCAATGGACCAGTCGGTGCTGCGCTCCAGGGCCGGGGTAAACGTGGTCTTTTTCAGCAGCAGCCCCAGGAAGATGAAGACCGCCACCGCGCCGGCGATGGCCGCCTGAATCTTCAGGGGATTGCGGGGCGGCCGCGGCAGATACTGGGGCTCGGAGAGCATCACCGCGAAGATGATGGCGATGCAGATGGCCCCCACGTAGATGAGGATCTGCATCAGGGCCACAAAGGGGCTGTTGAGATAAACGAAGAGGCCGGAGATGCCGAACATGGCCACGGCCAGCCCCAGGACGTTGTGGAAGATCTTCCGGGCTCCCACCGCAATCAAGGCGCCCCCGACAGTGAGCGCCACCACCAGGACAAAGGCGGCGGTAGCCATATGCTGCGGGGTTAAGAAGGCGCTCAACAGGTTCATTCTTTGACCTCTTTAGCCGGGGCGGCCTTTTTGGCGGCCGCGGCGGCAGCCGCAGCCTTGGCCTTG
The DNA here is from genome assembly GCA_963797235.1 of uncultured delta proteobacterium. Taxonomy (GTDB): domain Bacteria; phylum Desulfobacterota; class Desulfobaccia; order Desulfobaccales; family 0-14-0-80-60-11; genus JAPLJC01. The sequence goes on along the minus strand of CAWCOX010000004.1, from coordinate 362,280 downwards.
GCTTCTTTTTCCTTGGCCTCGGCAACCGCGGCGGCGGCAATCTCCTCCGCCGTCGGAATGGGAGTGACGGGCAGGCCGGCGGCCTTTTGGCGCCGTTGCAGCAGCATCAGGTGATCGATGACCGCATCCTGGCGGCTGAGACCCACCAGCCGGTATTCCTTGGAGAATTCCAGGGCCGTGGTGGGGCAGACCTCGACGCACAGGCCGCAGAGACTGCAAAAATAGTGCTCGTGGATGTACCTGGTGCCGCGCTTCTGCTTTTCGCCGGGGAACTTGGCGCCTTCCACGGTGATGAGCTGGGAGGGGCAGATGCGGGAGCACATCTCGCAGGCTATGCAGCGATGGGTCTGGGTGTCGGGATCAAGGATAAACTGGGGATAGCCCCGATATCTGGGACTCATCTGGATCTTCTGGCGCGGATACTGGACCGTGACGACGGGTTTGACGAAATAGCGGATGGTCACGGCCATGCCCGCCAGCAAGCTCCAAAAGCCCGTGGCAATTTCTTTGAAATAAGTCATCATCGCAAATTAACCTTCATCGAGCCACTCATCTGAGTTTCATTACCAACGCGGTGATCAGCAGATTGGCGAAGGCCAGGGGAATCAAGATCTTCCAGGCAAAGGTGATCAGCTGGTCGAACCGCACCCGGGGAAAGGTCCAGCGGAACCACATCATCATGAAGATGATGGCATAGACCTTCAACAGGAACCAGACCACCCCGGGGAGAATGGGGCCGTGCCAGCCGCCCAGGAAGAGGACGGCGCCCACCGACGCGGCGATGAACATGTTGGTATATTCCGCCAGGAAGAAGACGGCGAAACGCATGCCGCTATATTCCGTATGGAAGCCGGCCACCAGCTCCGATTCGGCTTCCGGCAGGTCGAAGGGGGCCCGGTTGGTCTCCGCGGTGGCGCAGGTAATAAAGAGGAGAAAGGCCAGGGGCTGCATGACGATGAACCAGACGCCGCCCTGGGCCGCCACGATGTCCGACAGCTTGAAGGAGCCCACCATCAGGATGATGCTCATCACCGTGATGAGCAGCGGGATTTCGTAGGCGATGTTTTGGGCGACGGAGCGGATGGCCCCGAGCACCGAGTATTTGTTATTGGAGGACCAGCCGGCCATGAGGATGGCCAGGACCGCCAGGGTGGAGAAGCCCAGGATCAGGATGATCCCGACGTTCATGTCCCTGATGATTAGGGATTGGGAGAAAGGGATCACCAGGAAGGAGAGCAGCACCGGCAGGAAGACGATGATGGGGGCCAGCCAAAAGACCGGCTTATCCGCTTCTTCCGGGGTGATGAGCTCCTTGCTCATGAGTTTAAAGGCATCGGCCACGGGTTGGAGGAAGCCGTGTGACCCCACTTCCATGGGCCCCAGGCGAACCTGCATGTGGGCCGAGACCTTACGTTCCACCCAGATGAGAAACAGGGCGTTCACCGAGACCAGGGCGATGAACCCCGATCAGGCCGATGAGCAGCCGCCCGACTTCCGTTCCCAAGTATTGCGCCAGCAGTTCCATAAGTTTTGCTCTTAAAGGCTTTTAGCGGTCGATTTCCGGGATCACCACGTCCACGGACCCCAGGATGGCCACCAGGTCGGCAACCAGGGTATCCACGCCGATCTCGGGCAGGATGCTGAGGTTGCCGAAGGACGGCACCCGGAGCTTGATCCGGTAGGGTTTGATATCCCCCTGGCTGACGATGTAGCAGCCGAACTCGCCCCGGGCGGTTTCCACTGCCTGGTAGACCTCGCCCACGGGGGGTTTTATCCGTTTGGGCACCTTCTCGGCCATGATGGGGCCGTCCGGGAGCTTGTCCAAACCCTGTTCGATGATCCGCAGGCTCTGCTCCATCTCCCGCAGGCGGACGATGTAGCGGTCAAAGATGTCGCCCTGGTCGCCGATGGGAATCTCGAAATCGAAGGCCGGGTAGGCGGAGTAAGGCTCGCTCTTGCGGATATCGTAAGGGATGCCGCTGCCCCGCAGGGTGGGGCCGGTGAGGCCGTACTTGACGCACTGGTCTTTGCTGATGAGGCCCACGTCCCTGGTGCGGTTGATGAAGATGACGTTTTTGGTCACCAGGTTGTCGTAATCCGCCCAGCGGCTGCGGAGGCGTTTGATGAAGGCCCGGGTGCCGGTGATGAATTCGTCGTCGAGATCCTGGGGCACGCCGCCGAAGCGGAAGAAGCAATAGGTGAGGCGGGAGCCGGTGATCCGGTCCAGGAGGTCCAGGATTTCTTCCCGGTCATCAAAGGCGTACATGATGGGGGTGAAGGCCCCCAGGTCCAGGAGATAGGCGCCGAACCAGAGGAGATGCGAAGTGAGCCGGTTGAGCTCGCTCAGGATCACCCGGATGTATTCGGCCCGCTCCGGCACGGTGACGCCGATGAGCTTCTCCACCGCCATGCAGTAGCCCTGGTTGTAGGCCAGGGCGTGGAGGTAATCCACCCGGCCCATGTTGGGCAGGAATTGATGGTAGTTGCGGTTCTCGGCCATGTGCTCGTGGCCCCGGTGGCCGTAGCCGATGACCGGCTCGGCCTTGGTGATGTACTCACCGTCCATCTCCAGGAGCACCCGCAGAACCCCGTGGGTGCTGGGGTGCTGCGGACCCAGGTTGAGGGTATAGGTCTTTTCTTCTATGCCTAACTCAATCATTGGCCGCCTCGGCTCCGAAGTCTTTCAACAACGGGTGAAAATCGGCATCGTCCGGCAGCAGGATGCGCTTCAGGTTGGGATGCCCGGCGAACTTGATGCCGAACAGGTCGTAGACCTCCCGCTCATACCAATCCGCGGCCGGATAAACCCGGCAGATGGTGGGCGCCTGGGCCCCTTTGGCTTCTTTCGTAAGGGTGGCGTGCACCACGGTGCGGCACAGTTCGCTAAAGTGGGCGAAGTGATAGACCAGGGTGAAGGAGTCCCGCAGGTCCACGGCCGTGAGGGATTCCAGGAAGCAGCCCTGGTCCAGCATGGCCTGGGCCACGTCCGGCATCTGCTGGGGACGGGCGGCCACCTCCAGGTGATAGCCGGTCTTGGCGTAGTCGCCGTCGGCCACCTGTTCCAGGCCCAGGGGGGCCAGCGCCTTTTGTGAGATTATCCTTTAACATCTCTGAACTTCCTGAGACGACCCCGTTTGGTGATCTTCTCTTCCAGCGTTAGGATGGCTTCGATGATGGCTTCCGGCCGGGGCGGGCAGCCGGGGATGTAGACATCCACCGGGATGATCAGGTCCGCGCCGGGGACGATGGCGTACTGGTTTTCGTAGTAGAAAGGGCCGCCGGAGATGGCGCAGTTGCCCATGGCGATGACCCATTTGGGCGCCGGCATCTGCTCATAGAGCCGGACCACCGCGGGGGCCATCTTCTTGGAGATGGTGCCGGCCACGATCATCAGGTCGCTCTGCCGGGGTGAGGGGCGGAAGACCTCGGCCCCGAACCGGGCCAGATCGAAGCGCGCCATACCCACGGCCATCATTTCGATGGCGCAGCAGGCCAGGCCGAAGGTCAACGGCCACAGGGAGTTGGCCCGGGCCAGGTTCAGGACCTCCTCCAGGAGGCCAAACTTAATTAGGGGGTCACCTGTTTTCGTTTCCAACTGAAGACTCCTCTGCACCAGGCATAAACCAGGACCAGGGACAGAATGCCGATGAAGATGGTGATTTCCACAAAGTCCAGCCAGACATAGCCCTTGCCGTAGGCCAGCAGCACCGGGAAGAGAAAGAGCACGTCCACGTCAAAGGCCAGGAACAGCAAGGCGAACAGATAGTAGATTACCGCCACCTGGATCCAGGCGCTGCCGATGGCGGGCATGCCGCATTCATAAATGGCGTCGCGGGCCGCGCCGTAGCTCCGGGGGGCAATCAGGTAGGCAATGACGATGGGACCCAGGGCGAACAGGGCAGCCGCCACTAAGTAGACCAAAACGAAGGAGAAATCGCTCAAGGCTTGCGGAATTTCCAACGCCGACTCCTTGTGCTTTTTGGTACAATCCTCGACCCCTTTTATACCCCAGGAGAAATTCCCCAGTCAAGGAGATTATTACAGGAATCGTCAAAATTATTCTGAAACCCGCCAAAATACTCCGCTGAAGGAAAAAATGTTTACGCCCAAAATGCTCTGTAACTGCCGATCTATAATCCGGCGCGGGGGGAATAATGATTTTTTTCGCAAAGGCGGAAAGGGGGTGAAAGGTTAGAGAGTAAAAGGTAAAATATAAAAATAAGAGGCAGGAGAGAGGCAGCCAGTTTCCCCTGGTTTGGGCGACCCCGGCACAGGCTGGAAAGCCTGTGCTACCAATAAAGAGCTTCCCTTGATAATTGTCTGACTTTTTTTCGGTAACGGCTGATGCGGCGCAGTGGGGAGGTTTTAAAGCCGGCATTTGCCACGAAACCGCGCAAGGCCTGGAGAGATAAGGGGGGTTGATGGCGCACTGGGAAGACCTGAGCATGCCGGAGTTCGAGGCGGCCCGGGAGGAGAGCCGATTGGTGATCCTGCCGGTGGGTTCGGTGGAGGAGCACGGGCCACACCTGCCCCTGGGCACCGATACTTTCCATGCCCTCGAAGTGGCCCGGCGGGCCGCGGCCTTGCGGCCGGTCCTGGTGGCGCCGCCGGTCTACTACGGCATCTGCCGCTCCACCCGGGAACATCCGGGCACCATCAGCCTCAGCGGCGACACCCTGCGAGGCCTGATCCGTGATCTGGGGCGGGAATTTTACCGCCAGGGCCTGCGGCGCCTGATTTTCATCAGCGGGCACGCCGGCGGCACCCACATGTGCGCCCTGGTGGAGGCGGGTGAAACCCTGCTGGAGGAGTTCGCCGACCTGCGGCTGGCAGTGGTGAATATCTTGGAATTGCTGAGGGAGGTGCTGGCGGACCGCCCGGACCTGGTAAAGACCAAAGGCGACTCCCACGCCGGGGAGGTGGAGACCGCCATCATGCTGGCGGCTCATCCGCAGTTGGTTAAAGGCGCGGCACCGGCGGAATGGCCCAGTTTCCCGAAATTTGAACTGGTGCGGGACAAGCGGCGCTACTGGCCCGGCGGGGTCTGGGGCGACCCCGGCCAGGCAAGTGCCCAGAAAGGGGAAGCAATTCTGGCCGCGGAGGCCCTGCGGCTGGCGCAGTTAATCGACGCCCTGGCGCGTTAATGCAACAATTAATGCTCTCAAGAAAGTGCATGGGTATTTTTACCTTGACATGAATTTCCTTCCAATGATACAAGAGAACTTGACCGAATTTTCGTCCGAAGGAATATGGGAAACCCACCTATGATCGCGGAATCCATCGAACGCCTGGCCGACCGAGTACTGGCCTATGAAGAAACCGACCTCACCGCCCTGCTTAACCATTTTAAGACCCGCATGGAAGAATGTGACCCATCCCCCGAGTGGGAGCGCGCGGTGATCGCCTATTTTCTCATCAATGGGGTGCGGGTAAAGAACGCCCTGAAACACGGCAAGACCCACGGCCGCGCACGCAGTTCGGGAAGCCGTCCCGCCCTGCGCGTGGTTAAATAGCCTTTTTTCCACGTCGTAAGCAGTAAGCTGCCTTACCTGCCTGTTTTTCTTCTTAATGCAAGCCAATCTGGAAGTGTCTGGTTCGTGTTGCAAAATGCAACATGATTCAGCGGGGTGAGATCCGCCGAATTTCGGGGGCCAAAGGTGGTCCTGGGTCAATCTGGCCTGGCGAAGGGGCTGCCTCGGTTATTGGGGCCGGCTCCTGCGGCCTTTGAGAAACAGGCGCACCGGGGCGTGGGGGATGCCCAGGCGCTCCCGCAGTTGCTTCACCAGGTAGCGGCGATAGGAGTCGGGCACGGCCTGGGGCTGGTTGACGAAGGCGACGAAGGTGGGGGGGTGGACCTCGGCCTGGGTCAGGTAGAAGAACTTCACCGGGTGGTGATGGTGCATAGGCGGCGGCACCTTGGTGGTGATTTCCCGGATGAACTCGCACAGTTCGGGGGTGCCGGCCCGGCGGCCGCTCTGGTCATAGAGGTCGTTGATCAGCGGGAAGACCTTTCTCAGGTTATAGCCGGTCTGGACGGAGACCGGCAGCACCGGGACGTAGGCCATGAATTCCAGGAAGTCTTTCACCCGGGTCAAGGTCTTTTGCTGCAGGTCCCGGGGCACCAGGTCCCATTTGTTCAGCAGGACGAGGCAGACCTTGGCCTGGTCCAGGATGAGCCCGGCGATCCTGAGGTCCTGGCCGGTCAAGCCCTCCTGGGCGTCCAGCAAGAGCACGGCCACCTCGGCCCGGGACAGGGCCTTGATGGTCTTCAGGACCATCTGGCGCTCCAGGCTCTCAAGATGCACGCGGCTGGGGCGGCGCAGCCCGGCGGTGTCCACCAGGACGTAGTCGACCCCTTCCAGGGATAAAGGGGTATCGATGGCGTCCCGGGTGGTGCCGGGAATGTCGCTTACCAACAGGCGTTCCTCTCCCAGGAAGCGATTGATGAAAGAGGATTTGCCGACGTTGGGCCGGCCCAGGACCGCCACGCGGATGCCCGGGACCTGGGCGGAGATTTCCTGCACCGGGGGCAGGTGGGCGACGATGGCCTCCAACAGGGAGCCGAGCCCCAGGCCCTGGGTGGCGGAGACGGGATAGATGGAGTCCAGGCCGAAGCGGTAGAATTCGGCGACGTTGGCCTCGAGGCCAGGGTAGTCGATCTTGTTCACCGCCAGGAGCACGGTCTTGCCGGTGCGGCGCAGAAAATCCACCACCTGGGCGTCGCCCGTCTGGGGGCCTTCCCGGCCGTCGACCACCAGGAGGATGACGTCGGCTTCGGCCACGGCCTCCTCGGCCTGGTGGCGCACCAGGGAGCTCATCTCGTCTTCGCCGCCCACCAGGCCGCCGGTGTCCACCAGGAGGAAGGCCCGGTCGTCAAAGGTGAGGCTGCCGTAATGGCGGTCCCGGGTGACCCCGGGGATATCGGCCACCAGGGCCTTGGAAGAGCGGGTGAGGCGATTGAACAGGGTGGACTTGCCCACGTTGGCCCGGCCGATGATGGCCACCAGGCCCTCCGGGCTTTGGAATTGGCGCTCTTCGTCTTTCGGTTTGCGGTGAGAAGCAGAAGACATTTGATCCCGGGGGTCGCCCGCTGGAGGAGCCGGGCGGCGGTGTTAAAAGGATTAATGATTAACGGGCTGAGCGCTTCAGCAACAAAGCGACCATAAATTGGTCAGGAGGCCAGGGGCGTTTGGTTTTTTTAAGCTGAAACTAAAGAAAAACCGCCCTTACCCCGGATGAAAAGGGGGAATGAAGATTCATTCCCCCTGCAAGCTTCAAAATCGTGGTTTCGTCTCTTCCCGAAAACCGTCTTCAGGGCTTCGCGGCGCCCGCCGCAGGCTGTTGTTGGGCCAGAATCTTGGGCGGCCAGTGGTTCAGCAGCTCCACGGCCCGTTTCAATTGCGGGTCCTTATCCAATTCCGCCGCGGTGATGGGCTGGCTCCAGGGTTTATCCGTGATGCCTTCCTTGTGAATGTGGCGCTCCATGGCCTCGTCCCTCAGGTTCTGCACCGACTTGTCGGTGGGCAGCGGTTTTTCTTCCACCACCACGTCGGGCACGATCCCCTTTTCGTTGATGGTGATGCCGCTGGGGGTGTAGTACAGGGCCGTGGTGAGGCGCAGGGCCGAGCCGTCATCCAGAGGGAGGATGGTTTGCACCGAGCCCTTGCCAAAGCTCTTGGAGCCGACGATCAGGGCCCGTTTCTGGTCCTTGAGGGCCCCGGCGACGATCTCCGAGGCAGAGGCGCTGCCTTCATTGATGAGCACCACCATGGGAATGGCGGAGAACTTATCGGTCGCGGAGGTGGCATAGAAGCGACCGGTCTGCTGGCGGTTGCGGCCTTCGGTGTAGACAATGAGGCCGCCTTTGAGAAATTCATCAGAGACCCGCACCGCCTGCTCCAGCAACCCACCGGGATCATTGCGCAGATCCAGGATCAGGCCCTTGAAAGGCACCAGTTGTTGCCGCATCTTCTTCAGATAGCCCTGCAGGTCGGCGTCGGTCTGGTCCTGAAAATTGGACACCCGGACATAGCCGATGCCACCGTCGACCACGCGGGCCTTGACGCTGCGGATGGGGATGATCTCCCGGCTAATGGCAAAATCCTTGGGATGGGGGAAGCCCTCCCGGTTAATGGTGAGGGTCACCTTGCTGCCCTTGGGGCCGCGGATCAGCTTCACGGCATCCGTCAGACTGATGCCCTTGGTGGAGGTGCCGTTGATTTTGACAATCTGGTCGCCGGTTTGAAGGCCCATTTGATAGGCGGGGGTGCCTTCGATGGGCGAGACCACCGTGAGGACCTGGTCCTTCATGGTGATTTCAATGCCGATGCCGCTGAACTTACCCTTGGTTTCGATCTGCAGTTCTTTGAATTCCTCCGGAGTCATGAAGGAGGAATGAGGGTCCAGGGTGCCCATGGCGCCGTGGATGGCGCCATAAACCAGGTCCTTGGTGGTTTTGGGTTCGGCGTATTGGTCCTCAATGACGGCCAGGGCCTGGGCGAAAACCTTCAGCTTGGCGCCGATGCTGGGAGATTCCGAGGGCAGCATGGCAGCCAGAGTGGCGGAGGTTTCGCTCCCCGGGGAGGGCTTGATCCGAGGCGTGCAAGGCCCAAGCGCCGCCGAGGCTGAGCCCCAGCAGCAAAGCTGCGATACCCAAAAGCCAGGTTTTACGTAACATGATTTTTCCTTGTAACCCGATTAATCAAAGATGACGCGACTCAGGATACCTTTGTCAGCGCCGGACGCTTTTTGGCATATGCCGCGGCCTAAGCCTTTTTGCCGCCCTTTAAGATCTCCACGGCCTGCAGCACCCAGGGATCCTGTTCCGGGCCCGGAGCCTTTTTGGCCTCCTCGACTACCGGCTTTTTCTCTTTCTCTGTTTCCTTGGGCGTTTTGCCCTGGACGTTGGGCTCTATGCCCTTGCCCTGAATCTTAAAGCCGCCGGGGGTATAGCATTGGGCCACGGTCATGACCAGGGCGGAGCCGTCCTGCAGAGGCATGGTCTTGGTGAGGCCGCAGAGGCCCAGGGACTTGGCGCCCAGCAGGGTGGCCTGGTATTGGTCGTGCAGGGCCGCAGCCAGGATCTCCGCAGCCCGGGCGGTGCCTTGATCAATCAAGACCACGGTGGGGATGGGGACCTTGCTGACCAGGTCGCGCTCCTTGCCCCGGAAAGTCTCCTGACTGCCGGGGGTGCGGCCTTTGGCGGAGACGATTTCCTTGTCTCCCAGGAGCAGCGAAGCGGCGCGCACCGCCTGTTCCATGGAACCCCTGGCGTTATTGCGCAGATCCAGAATCAAACCCCTGGGCTTCTGGCTCTGGAGGGATTTCAAGGCAAGTCCAAACTCTTTCGGGGTGGCGTCGTTGAAATACCGCAGCCGCAGATAGCCGATGGAATCTTTGAGCATCTCGGAGGTTACGGTGTTTTCGGTCAACGGGGCGAAGGTCAACGTCACATCGAGTGGTTTTATGGCGCTGTTGCGGATTACCTGCAATTTCAGGGTGGCGCCGGGAGCGCCCCGGAAACGGCGGGCCATCTCCTGGGTAGTCAGGTTGCGCACCATTTGGCCATTGATCTTGAGGACATGGTCTCCCGGCTTCAAACCGGCGGCGGCCGCGGGGCCGCCATCGATGACCGAGACCAGGGTAGCGAGATTGTCCTTAATGATCACCTCCACCCCGGCCTCGGCGGTCGGCTCATCCTTACCGCCGATATAACTTTTATATTCCTGGGGAGTGAGAAACGAGGAGTCGGGATCCAGAGAGTTCATCATGCCGCGCAGGGACCCGTAAATCATATCCTCTTCGCTCTTGGGGTAGACGTACTTCTGGGAGATTTCAAAGAGGGCCTCGGTGAACAGGCGCAACGAGTCGTAGCTCGACGGCGCCTCCGCCGACAGCAGCGGCCGGCCTGCCAGGACCGCCAGGACTAAAAACAGTACGAATAGTAAGGTGCGCCGGGCCCACCTGCTCTGGCCGGCCCCCTTGTTTGCCAAACGGAGATTTTTCACCTTGCCCAATTCTCCCCAGAAAAATGCAGTAGTATGAATCTGAAGCTCATTTGAGCCCGCGGCATTTTGCCAATGGACCCGTATAATTATACCCTAAATTATTTTGCTTGCAAAACAAGCTTTGTATATTGGATTTTTGCCCTGTCGAGGCGCCAGCTAAACGGCCATGCCCAATTTTGGACGACCCCGAGATAAAAATCTTTGATAGGGCGGCTCGAGAGCCGCCCCTACGGCCGGACTTTCATGCGAAGCGCTATTTCCTGGCCATGACCCGTTGGGCCGCGGCGGCGACATCGGCGGCGGTGAGACCGTAGTGCTGCAAGAGGAGGTCGGGTTTGCCGGAGATGCCGAAGGTGTCCCGGAGGCCGACGCGCTTGACCGGCACCGGGTAGTGCTCGCTAAGGATTTCGCAGACGGCGCTGCCCAGGCCGCCTACGACCATGTGTTCCTCGGCGGTGACCACGGCGCCGGTCTCCCGGGCGCAGGCCACCACCAGTTCCCAATCCAGGGGTTTCAGGCAGGCGAGGTTGACCACCCGGGCGGCGATGCCCGCCTGGGCCAGCAGCTCGGCGGCCGCAAGACTGGCGTGCACCATGACCCCAAGGGCCATGAGGGTGACGTCGCCCCCGTCCCGCAAGACCGAACCCCGCCCCAGCTCAAAGCGGTAGCTGTCGTCATAGATCAACGGCAGGCTCATGCGGCCGGTGCGCATGTAGACCGGACCCTGATAGGCCGCGGCCCAACGGGTCATGGCCCGGGTCTCGGGGCCGTCGGCCGGGGCCAGCACCACCATGTTCGGTAGGATGCGCATCAGGGCCAGATCCTCCACGGCCTGGTGGGAGCCGCCGTCTTCGCCCACGGTGACGCCGCCGTGGGAAGCGACGATCTTGACGTTGAGGTTGCCGTAGGCGATGGTCTGGCGGATCTGCTCCCAGGCCCGGCCGGTGGCAAACATGGCGAAGGTGCTGGCAAAGGGGATCTTGCCGCCCAGGGCCAGGCCGGCGGCGGTGCCCATCAAATCCTGCTCGGCGATGCCCATGTTGAAGAAACGATCCTTAAAGACCTGGGCAAAGTGCTTGGTCTGGGTGGAGCCGGACAGGTCGGCGTCCAGGACCACGATGTCGGGGTATTCTGCCCCCAACTGGGCCAGGGTCTTGCCATATTCGACGCGGGTGCTTTCTTTGGTGGACAAGTCTTTCCTCAATTATGAATATGGTAGGGGCGGACCTGCGTGTCCGCCCATGAGGGCGCACACATAGGTGCGCCCCTACAAGATAAGATCACGCTGCTCCCAACTCCTGCAAGGCCTGGCGGTATTCCTCGTCGTTGGGTGTCACCCCGTGGTACTTGGCCTGGTTCTCGAAGACGGAGACGCCTTTGCCCTTGACGGTATGGGCGATGATGACGCTGGGCCGGCCGCTGACGCCGCGGCAGGTCTGGAGGGCCTCCAGGAGCTGCGGGATATGGTGGCCGTCCACCTCCAGGGTGTGCCAGCCGAAGGCCCGCCATTTTTCGGGCAGGGGCTCCAGGCTCATGACGTCGGCGGTGCGGCCGTCGATCTGGAGGCGGTTGCGGTCGACGATGGCCGTGAGATTGTCCAACCGGTAGTGGGCGGCGCTCATGGCCGCTTCCCAGATCTGGCCTTCCTGGATTTCGCCATCGCCCATGAGGATGTAGATCCGGCGGTCGCTGCCGCCCAAGCGGGTCGCCAGGGCCAGGCCGTTGGCGATGGACAGGCCCTGACCCAGGGAGCCGGTGGGGATCTCCACGCCCGGCGTGCAGGCGGAGTCGGGATGGCCCTGCAGGATGCTGCCGAACCGGCGCAGGGTGGCGAGTTCCTCCCGGGGGAAATAACCCAGGCGGGAGAGGACGGCATAGAGGGCCGGGGCGCCGTGGCCCTTGGAGAGGATGAAGCGGTCCCGGTCGGGCCAGCAGGGATCATTGGGCCTGACCCGCATCTCGGCGAAAAACAGGGCCACCAGGATGTCGGCGGCCGACAGGGACCCGCCCAGATGCCCGGAGCCGGAGCGATACAGCATTTCAACGATGTCCAGACGCACCTGCCGGGCGATTTCGACGAGCCGGGCTGGGTCTGGGGCGGAGGCCTTTGGGGGAGCAGCTACTTGATTTTTCATTACTTTTCGGTTTTCGTGTTTTTCGTGTTTTCCGTGTTATTCGTAAAAGGGATTAGGACCAGCCAGCCGGCGATCCAGGGCGACTCAGAAATGAATCGAGGCGACAGGGTATAGATAAATCACAACTGCAACCGTTTGGCAAAAATTATTTCCACCCGGAGTAAAATTTAAGTCAAGGCCAGTAAGCTGGGGCGAAATTAACCGGGCAGAAAAAATTCTCCTGATGAACTCAAAAATTGACCCGGGGGCGGGCAATTCATTATAAGTATAGGCAACGAGATCCTGAGCGGATAGAGAGGAGCTAGATGACGGATTATCGAGAGCGGTTCATCGCCAATATCAAAATTTTGGGATTCGAGGAGCTGCTGGGGCGCTCGGCTGAGCCGAGCCCCTCAGTGCGGCCGGAGGAGATCATCGACGCCCTGGAAGTTCCCAAGCAGGGGGAATCGACCCCGCTGATGATCGGCCGGATCGGCGATCTGGCCGAGTCCGGACACCGGATGACCGTCTTTGCCAACCGGGTCGCCATCACGGTCGATCCGACTGCGGCCGGGTTGGTGCACCTGCTCCGGCATGTGGCGAAGATCGGCTTCCGGCTGATCGGGCTGACCCCGCCGGTGTTTTGCCGCGGCGGCATTACCCGGGGCCAGGTGTACCACGGCGGTCAGATGATCCTGGGGCCGGGCCTGGATGAGGCCTATAATCTGGCCAAGCGGGTGGCCAGGTATCCGCGGGTCGTCCTGAAAGATGAGGTGATCCAGTTCGGTTTGGCGGCGGCCCCACCGATTGATGCGATGATTAAAGGGTTTGTGCGGCGCGACGAAACTGACGGCTTCTATTATGTGAATATCCTCCGGGTCTTACGGATGTCAACGGAATTTGAGAAGGAGCCGCTGAGTCATATCCGCGCCATCAGTGACCATATTGAGCGGCACCTGAAGCAGGAAATCCCCCATATTTATGGCGAAAGGCGGGAGCAGCTCTTGTGGTTCCAGCGCTATTTCGAATGGGCCACGGAGCGCGGCGCCGGCCAAGAGGTGAAACAGCCGTAACGCCGGCCGCTGGACCGGGCGAAGCATGGATTTATCCTTTCTTCCCCGCCGGGTCCAGGGTATATAATAGGGTTTGGAAAAAACCGTTCCGGTCAGTGAGCCGGCAGGAGAGATGAGATGGCACTGAGCCGTGAAGATGTGCTGCACGTGGCCGAGTTGGCCCGCCTGAGTCTCGGGCCCGAGGAGGTTGAGCTCTTTACCCGGCAGCTCAATGATATCCTGGCCTACGTGGAGAAGTTGCAGGAATTGGACACCAGCGGCGTCGAGCCCCTGGCCCACGTGATCCCGGTGTTTAACGCCTTCCGGGAGGATGAGGTCAGAGAGGGCCTGCCCCTGGAGGAGGCCCTGGGGAACGCCCCGGCCCGGGAAGAGGGGAATTTCCTGGTGCCCCGGGTGATTTGAGGAGGGGTAATCCCAATCATCCCGAATAGTTAATGGAGTAGCAAAATGCAGGGGTGTCCTTAATGTTAGATAAGTTTGAACAGATATTAACATGGTAAAGTATCTATACTTATTCCTATCCGGCCTGATGTTTTTTTTAGCTCACTTTTGGTTTCAAGTACACGGCAATAAGGGAATGGGCATTACCTTTACTATCTTTGGAATTATTTTGTTACTGGGATTTTTTGTCAAAAGAATTAAAAGTAAAAAAACGGACCGAAAAACGGGGACATAATAAAAGAAGATAGTAGTATAGTTGTCTCGGGCGGGCCCTGCCCGCCAACTTCCGACGGCTACTGGCCGCCCGATAAAATGCCATAATTGCCGGTAGCCGCAGGCCCTGGCAAAAAATCGAACTCGAAACTTAAGAGAAAGCATCTTAAAAATGACGGAACCTTTCTACAGCTTGAGCATTAGCAAGTTGGCGCCCCTTCTGTCACGCCGGGAGGTTTCCCCGGTGGAAGTGACGGCCGCACTGTTGGCCCGCATTAAAGAGCGGAACGGGGAACTCAACGCCTATCTGACCGTGGATGAAGCCGGGGCCCTGGAACAGGCCAAGGCAGCCGAGGCGCGGCTGGGGCGGGGTGAGGGCTCGCCGCTTACCGGCATCCCCCTGGCCCTGAAGGACGTCATGACCACCAGAGGGCTGCGGACCACTTGCGGCTCGCGGATTCTGGAAAATTTTGTCCCGCCCTTCGACGCCACGGTGGTGGCTCGCCTGCGCCGGGAGGGGGCGGTGTTTCTGGGCAAGGCCAACATGGACGAGTTCGCCATGGGCTCCTCCAACGAGAATTCGGCTTACGGACCGACCCGTAACCCCTGGAACCGGGACTATATCCCCGGCGGCTCCTCCGGCGGCTCCGCCGCGGCGGTGGCCGCGGACCTGTGCATCGGCGCGCTGGGCTCCGATACCGGCGGCTCCATCCGGCAGCCCGCCAGCCACTGCGGGGTGGTGGGACTCAAGCCCACCTACGGCCGGGTGTCGCGCTACGGCCTGGTGGCCTACGCCTCGTCCCTGGACCAGATCGGCCCCCTCACCAAGGAGGTGCGGGACGCGGCCCTGCTGCTCCAGGCCATTGCCGGCCATGACCCCAAGGACTCCACCTCGGTGCCGCAGGCAGTACCGGACTATGCCGCGGCCCTGGGCCGGGAGGTCAGGGGCCTGAGGATCGGCGTGCCCCGGGAGTATTTCGGCCACGGCCTGGACCCGGAAGTGGAGGCGGCCATCCGGGCGGCCCTGAAGACCCTGGAAGGGTTGGGCGCGGAGGTGCTCGAAGTGAGCCTGCCCCACACCGAGTACGCCGTGGCCACCTATTACGTGGTGGCGGTGGCCGAGGCCTCCTCCAACCTGGCCCGCTACGACGGGGTGAAGTACGGCTTCCGGGCCGAAGGCAAGAACCTCATGGAGACCTATCTCAACACCCGGACCCAGGGCTTCGGGGCCGAGGTGCGGCGCCGCATCATGCTGGGCACCTATACCCTGTCGGCCGGCTATTATGACGCCTACTACAAGAAGGGCTCCCAGGTGCGGGCCCTGATCCGGGGCGATTTCGAGACGGCCTTCAAAGACTGCGCCCTGATCGCCTGTCCGGTGTCGCCCACCCCGGCCTTCCGCCTGGGGGAGAAGCTGGCCGATCCTCTCACCATGTACCTGTCGGACATCTTCACCATCTCCGCCAACCTGGCCGGCATCCCCGGCATTTCGGTGCCGTGCGGCTTCAGCGCCGGGGGCCTGCCCATCGGCCTGCAACTCCTGGGGCCGCCCTTCGGCGAGGCCGCAATTTTGCAGACGGCCTACGCCTTCGAGCAGGCCACCGACTTTCACTTACGCAAGCCTGTTTTATAAATATATGAAATATTGTCAGGAAATTAATATGAGGCAAAAGTTTTGGCAAGGCGGGGCGCTGGCCCTGATCCTGGCGACGCTGCTGTTGGCAGGGATGCCGGGGCCAGCCGCCGGGGAAGGGGAGGGCGGCAATCTCACCCTGGACCAGGCGATCGGGGTCGCCTTGAAAGAGCATCCGGCGGTAAAGCAGTTCCGGGAGAATCTGGCGGCCTCCCGGGAGGGCATCGGGGTGGCCCGGGCCAACTACTTTCCCCAGGCCAATTTTCAGGGGAGTTATTATTACGGCAATGCGTTTGCCGCGTCCTTGCGCCCGCAGACCTCCACCGGGCCGGTGGGCGGGTTGAGCAGCGCCGGCACTCCCGGCATCTCCGCCCCGGCCGGGTAATTTCTATTTTTACCAGTTTCAGGCGACCCAGTTGCTCTACGACTTCGGCAAGACGCCGGGGACGGTGGCGGAATCGCGGGCCAATTTCAAGGGCAGCGAGCAGGATTACCTGGGCACCCGCCAGCAGGTGGTGCTGGATTTGCGCACCGGTTATTTCGGCTACCTGGCGGCCCGGCGGGCCCTGAAGGTCCAGGAAGATACGGTGCGGCAGAACCAGGAATTGACCAAGCAGGCCCAGGGGTTTTATCAGGTGGGCCTGAAGGCCAAGATCGACGTTACCAAGGCGGAGGCCAACCTCTACCAGGCCGAAGCCAATCTCATCCAGGCGAAAAACAACGTGGAACTGGCCCGGGTGACGTTGCAGAATGACCTGGGGATCAAGACCTGGCCCTATAAAGACGTGGAAGACGTCCTGGAGGTGACCCCGCAGCCGCGGCCTCTGGAAGACTTATTGGCCCAAGCCAAGGAAAGGCGGCCGGAAATCCAGAAGAATCGCTTTCAACAGGAATTCAACGAGGCAGCCATCAAGGTGGCGCGGGCCGGCTATTTCCCGACCTTCAATTCCGTGGCGGCTTACGGCTGGCAGAGCGTCGATCAGCCCTTCGCCACGATGCCCAGCAACTGGTACGTGGGGGCCGCCATGACCTTCCCGCTGTTCAACGGCTTATCCACCAAGTATTCCGTGAGCCAGAATAAGGCCCAGTTGCGGGCTGCCATGGAAAATTACGAGGTGCTGCGCCAGAACGCCACCAAGGAAGTGAACCAGGCCTACCTCAACGTCAAATCCGGCTGGGAGCTCATCCGGGCCAGCAAGAAGGCCCTGGAAGCGGCGCGGGAGAACCTGCGCCTGGCCTGGGGCCGCTACCAGGCCGGGGTGAGCACCATCATCGAAGCCACCGACGCCCAGGTGCAGTTTTCCCAGGCGGAGCTCAATTTCGTCCAGGCGCTGTATAATTACCGGGTATTTGAGGCCCAACTGGACAAGGCCATCGGCAAACCGTATTGAGGAAGGCAGATCGTAGGGGCGGCTCGCGAGCCGCCCCTACAGTTATCTACCAGAGGCCGTTCAGGCTGAGTTGTTCCTGAAATTCCCGCGGCGAGGTAAACTGCCAGGCCACCAGGCCATGATTCCTGGCCGCCTCGACGAACTCCTGGTTATCGTCGGTATAGAGGATTTGGGCCGGCGGCAGCCCGGCTTCCCGGATCAGGGCCTGGAAGATCTGCGGTTCGGGTTTGCGGCTGCCGACGAGATAGGACAGGATTAGGGCCCGGAAGTGACTGAGCAGGGTGGCATAGTTTTCCCGAATATACTGGAAATGCAGTTCATTGGTATTGGACAGCAGATAGAGGGGATAGCGCCGGGCCAGGCGCGCCACCACCGCCTCCATATCTTCCAGAGGGCCGAAGATTTCGGCCCACATTTGCCGGAACCGGGCGAAAGGCAGGTCCAGGCGGAAGTGGTCCTGGACCCGGCGGTGAAATTCCTCGGAGGAGATCCGGCCGGTGTCAAAGCCCGGTTCCAGGCCGGTTTGAAACACCGCGGCATAGACTTCCTGGGGCGTCCAGCCGGCCACTTTGGCCAGCCGGCGGCAAAAGCGCTGATGGTTCACCCGGACCAGAACGTTGCCCAGGTCGAAGGCAATGGCGGCGATGGGCGGCGCAGGGGTGTTCATAGTGAAAAATTTATAGCTTAAAAAGGGATAATGCCATAATGATTTATTGAGTAATATTGATAACTATTTAATAATATCCACATGGAATTTGCCCCAGGGATAGGGACGGTTTCAGAAGATTAGCAGAACAACTTTTTATAGGCTGAGCCAGCCGCAGGGAGGTGGCCGATGGCGCGCAGACAGGGAGGTAGTCTGTTTTTCAGCTTTTTTATTGGAGTTCTGGGGGCCAGCATATTGTGGCTCTATTTTCCTTTTTTCAAAGGAGTCATAGCCCGCCCCCCAGCATCGAACGCAGGTAATAGGGAGCTCAGCCTGAAGGAGGCGACAGACCTCCAGGCTAAAGGGTCCCGCTTCCAGATGCTCAACGACGGCAAGCAGGTTTTCCTGGTCGACCTCGAAAAGGGGCGGGTCTGGCGATATTTTCATGTCACCCAGGGTTCCAAGGATCAAGATGGGTTTCAGCCTCTATCCATGCTTTACGAAGGGAAGCAGTTTCGCTGCGCCTCTGAGGTAGGAGACCGCGAGCCTGCCCAGGGGAACGAAGCGAACCAGGAATGATGCGACGACTTGTGCAGCAGGACCTGGTCTGGGCCGGGTTGATTCTCCTTGTGGCGGCGGCTTTGGGATTGGGGCTGCAGTGGCGACTGGTGCGCCTCTCCTGGACCGGGAGGCTGCCGGCCCAGCTCGAAACCCAGCGAACGCTGCGCCTCCAGAAGGAATTTCAGGGAATTAAAACCCTGAACCTGGCCCAGGCCTATGCAATCTTCCAGAAAGGGCAGGCCCTGTTCGTCGATGCCCGGAGCGCCGACGAGTATGCCGAACTGCACGTTCCCGGGGCCGTCAATCTCAGCCCGGAACGCCTGGATCAGGAAGGGGCCCGGGCGGTGGCCGGGATTCCGACTGACCGTGAGCTGGTGGTCTACTGCGGCCTGAGCAGCTGTGAGCTGTCCCTGAGAGCCGCGGAGAAGCTCCAGTCCCTGGGGTATAGCCGGGTGCAGGTCTTCATGGGCGGCTTCCGGGCCTGGGATGACGCCGGCTATCCAGCGGATACCAGTAAATAATTTGGGGGAAAAGGGGCAGTTTTCCCGTTTACCCTTTTCCCCCGTGGTTAATTAAAGAGGTAAGATAACTTTGTGCTTTCCGGCCAAATCACTGCTTTTTCGTCTGTTCGAAATTATCCTGGGAGGCCTCTTTGTTTACGCCGGTTGGCTGAAACTGTGGCACCCCTATGAGTTCGCCGAAGCGGTGCTGGCCTACCGGCTGCTGCCGGTGGCCCTGGCGGGAACGGCTGCCGCGGTGCTGCCCTGGCTGGAGGTGGCGGCCGGGCTGTTGCTGGCCCTGGGTCTGAAGCGGCGCAGTTGCCTGCTGATTTTGGGGTGGCTGGCCGGGGCCTTCTTGCTGGTCATGGTGATTACCGCCGCCCGGGGGTTGAAGATCGACTGCGGCTGCGGCCTGTTCTTGCGGCGGCAGGTAGGCCTGGCGCCGATCCTGGAGGATGTCCTGATCTTCCTATGGGCCGCGGGATTATACTATGGCGAACTAACGGCAGCCGGGGAGGGCACGGCGAGCTGTGCCCCGGCGCCAAATTAAAGACTCGAAACTCAGATATGGCCAGTTTTTTTAATTTTTACGACCCCCTGGAGAAGCGCTACATCTTCAACAGCTTTCTGGTGGTGGTGGCCCTGGTGGAGATCCTCATCCTGGTCTTCACCCTCATCTGGCAGATCGATTTTGAGGGGATCTTCGGGACGCCGGCCGGCACCCCGACGCCTTTTCCCTGGAAGCCCTATCTGCTGGCCAGCTTCATCGCGCCCATAGCCCTGCTGTTCCTGTTCGGCCTCATCATCCAGGGCTTCGAAGTCCTTTGTCAGGCGCCGGAGACCTCCGGCGGACCAGGCGCCAGGCTGGGCCGGTTCCGTTACCTCCTGGGCCTGCTGGTCTTCATGGCGGTCCTGGTCTTTTTTGTTATTTTTGTAAAAGGGAAAGCCGCCTTTGGCCTGATCACCGCGGGCATCAAGGCCATCGGCCTGGGGGGCTCGTATCTCCTCATTGCCTTGCTGGCCGTGGGATTCCTCTATCTTTGGGTGCGTCTCATCCTGCGCTACCGCCTGCAAAAAAAGGCCATGGAATACCAGTATCTCCTGACCCTGGCGGAGCGCCACGGGGTGATCGTCGTCGACCCTAAGGCCCATCCGGAATTGGCCGCCGGCCTGGATGAGTCTCGAGAAAAAAATTATTTGGCCGAGCCCCCGCTGCGCCTGGAACCTCCCGATTCGCCCTCAGATTCCGAGTAGTAATAAATTTAGACTTGTGAAATTTTTCCTTTACTTCGGGTGGCAATTTGGGGTATGAATTGACATTCAGGTACCGGATTGCGGTTTCGGGATCGGAATCGGGGGTAGGGGCGGTGAGGCGGGTTTCACCACACTCTGCGCAAATACCTTAAATTTAAGGGATTAATTACATTTTCAGGAGGGAAGCGGACGGTATGGATATTATGACTTTTGCCTTGATCTGTGGCGCGGTGGGCGTCGCCTATGGCCTGATGACCACCACCTGGATTCTGAAACAGGATGCCGGCAATCCGCGGATGCAGGAAATCTCTGCGGCGGTGCGGGAAGGGGCCAATGCCTTCCTGAACCGGCAGTATAAGACCGTCGCCATGGTAGGCGTGGTGGTCTTCGTGCTCCTGTTCGCTCTGGGTAAATACACCGCCATCGGCTTCGTCATCGGCGCGGTGGGTTCGGCCCTGGCCGGCTATGTCGGCATGTACGTGTCGGTGCGGAGCAACGTGCGCACCGCCCAAGCGGCCTTTACCAGCATGGCTCATGCCCTGAAGGTAGCCTTCCGGGGCGGTTCGGTCACCGGCATGTTGGTGGTGGGCCTGGCCCTGCTGAGCGTGGCCGGCTACTATAAGTTCCTGCTGAACGCGGATCCCGGAGCATGCGACGCATGCCCTGATCGGCCTCGGTTTCGGCTGCTCCCTGGTGAGCGTCTTCGCCCGGTTGGGCGGCGGCATCTACACCAAAGCAGCGGACGTGGGCGCCGACCTGGTAGGTAAGGTCGAAGCCGGCATCCCCGAAGACGATCCCCGAAACCCCGCGGTTATCGCTGACAACGTCGGCGACAACGTGGGTGACTGCGCCGGTATGGCCGCTGACCTTTATGAGACCTACGTGGTCACCATGGTCGCCGCTATGCTGCTGGCCGTCACCATTTACGGCCCCACTTCCCCGGCGGTGATCTTCCCGCTGGTCATCGGCGGCGTCTCCATCATCGCCTCGGTCATCGGCACCTACTTTGTCAAATTGGGCAAAGGCGACTATGTCATGGGCGCCCTCTATAAGGGCCTCGGCGTGGCCGGCAGTTCTGGCCATCATCGCCTTCTATCCCCTGGCCAACCACTTCATGGCCGGCGTAGCCGCTAAGGCCGGCGCCAAGGGCGCGGCGGGTTTTGTGATTCCGACCTTTAACATCTTCCTGCTGGCGGTCATCGGCGTGGCTCTCACCGGTTTGATCGTGGGCATCACCGAGTACTTCACCTCCAAGAGCTTTAACCCGGTGAAGTCCATCGCCCTGGCCTCGACCACCGGCCACGGCACCAACGTCATCCAGGGTCTGGCCATGTCCATGAAGTCCACGGCGGCCCCGGTTATCGTCATCGTCGGCGCCATCCTGGCGGCCTTCCATCTGGGCGGCGGCCTGGAGAATGCCGGCACCGGCCTCTACGCCATTGCCTTGACCGCGGTGGCCATGCTCTCCATGACCGGTATCGTCGTGGCCATTGACTCTTACGGTCCCATCACCGACAACGCCGGCGGCATCGCCGAGATGGCGGAACTGCCGGATGAGATCCGCAACATCACCGATCCTCTGGATGCGGTGGGCAACACCACCAAGGCCGTCACCAAGGGTTACGCCATCGGCTCCGCCGGTCTGGCCGCCCTGGTGCTCTTCGCCGAGTACTCCCGCTCCTTCCGCGGGGGCATGACCTTCGATCTGTCCGATCCCCGGGTCATCGCCGGCCTGTTCATCGGCGGTCTGCTGCCCTACTTCTTTGCCGCCCTGTGCATGGAGGCCGTTGGTAAGGCCGCCGGCGGCGTGGTCGAGGAAGTGCGGCGTCAGTTCCGGGAAATCCCGGGCATCATGGAAGGCACCGCCAAACCCGAATACGGCACCTGCGTGGACATCGTCACCAAGAGCGCCCTGCGCCAGATGATGCTGCCCGCCCTGATCCCGGTGTGCGCCCCTGTCATCGTGGGCTTCATGCCCGGTCTGGGTCCCGTGGCCCTGGGCGGCATGCTGATCGGCTCCATCGTCACCGGCCTGTTCCTGGCGATTGCCATGACCTCCGGCGGCGGCGCCTGGGATAACGCCAAGAAGGCCATCGAAGACGGCCTCTACGGCGGCAAGGGCTCTGACGCCCACAAAGCGGCAGTCACCGGTGACACCGTAGGCGACCCCTACAAAGACACCGCCGGCCCCGCCATCAACCCGATGATCAAGGTCGTCAACATCGTAGCCCTGCTCATCGTGCCTCTGCTGACGAAGTAAGACGGTAAATCGTTGAGCAACACCAGCCGGCCCCTTTCGGGGGGCCGGCTTTTTTATGGCCCGATCATCTCGGAAAGTTAGGGAAATTTGTGATAATATGAACCACCCGGCAGGAGGACAGGCTCATGAGCCTTCAGCAAATTTTGCAGGAAAAGCGGCAGGAAATCTTAGCAATCGCCGCCAAACACGGCGCTTACAACGTCCGCGTCTTCGGCTCCGTGGCGCGGGGCGAGGCGGATGCGGCTAGTGACATAGATTTCTTAATCGATGCGGGGCCAAAACGAACCCCTTTTTTCCCGGGGGGGTTGGTTGTTGACTTGGAGGCCCTGCTGGGCAGAAGGGTTGATGTGGTCACCGAAAAAGGATTGCGGAGCCGAATTAAAGATAGAGTCCTCAGGGAGGCCATACCGCTGTGAGGGACGATCGTGAGCGATTACTGGACATCTTAGATGCCATAGGACAGATAGAAAAATACGCAGCGGAAGGGTTTGAAGCCTTTTCCAAAAATGAACTAATCCAGGTATGGTTTACCCGCCATCTGCAAATCATTGGAGAGGCGTCTCGCAGCCTTTCCTCTGACCTGACTGACAAATATCCCGGACTTCCCTGGGGAGAAATAGTAGGGCTACGAAATGTCTTAGTGCATAATTACTTTGAAATCGATCAGGAAGTAGTTTGGGGAATTGTCCAAAATGATTTGCCACCTTTGAAAAAGCAGGTTAAAAGCATCCTCCATGATTTGGGAGAGGCGTAAAACCGGCGTGACAGGTAAACGTGAATGGCCCTTTCTCCTGGCCCTGGGTCTCATGGGGGCGGTGATCTTTTTTTATCGTCTGGGGGCGCCGGGATTGATGGACCCGGACGAAGGGCGCTATGCCGAGATCGCCCGGGAGATGTTCGTCCTGAAGGATTGGCTGGTCCCGCATCTGAATCTTTTTCCCTATTTGGAAAAGCCGCCCCTGGTCTACTGGTTCACCGCCTTGAGCTTCAAGGCGCTGGGCTATAACGAGTTGGCGGCCCGTTTGCCGTCGGCGGTGAGCGCCCTGGGCGGCCTGTTTTTGGCCTACGCCTTGGGTCGAGTAATGTGGGGGCCGGCCGCGGCCTTTCTCGGCGCCACGGTCCTGGCCACCTGCTCCGGTTACGTGGCCTTGGGGCGCCTCCTCACCCTGGACATGACCCTGGCCTTTTGGGTCAATTTGGGCATCGGCCTGGGTTACCTGGCGCTGCGGCAGCAGCAGCCGCGGCTGTGGCCTTGGGCTTATGCGGCGCTGGCGCTGGCGGTGCTCACCAAGGGGCCGGTGGCCCTGATTCTGGCCGGCCTGGTTTGGGGGCTCTGGGTGGTGATCCAACGGCCGGCCCTGGAGAATCGCCTGATCCAGCCCTGGAGCTGGCTGCTCCTGGCGGTGCTGGTGCTGCCGTGGTTCGCCTATCTGCAGTGGCGCCTGCCCTCGTATTTTCGCTTTTTTATCCTGGAGCAAAACTTCGGCCGCTTTCTGACCCCGGCCATCCACCCGCAGCCCTGGTATTATTTCGGGCCGGTGCTGCTGGGATTGCTGCTGCCCTGGACCTTCCTGCTGCCCTGGGCCTGGTGGGCGCCAAGGCGGGAACGGGACCCGGACCGGGTCTTTTTACTGATCTGGGCCGGTGTGGTGCTGGCCTTCTTCTCCCTGTCCCGGGGGAAGCTGGCCCCTTATATTTTGCCGGCCTTGTTGCCCCTGGCCCTGCTGCTGGGAAGGCGCCTGGCGGATTTCAGCGATTCCCTGAGGGCCTGGACCATTGACCGCGGCCTGCGGCTCAGCCTGTGGGTTTGGACTATGGCGGGGCTGGTGCTGGTGGGCCTGCTGCTCTGGCCGCCGGTATTCCTGCTGCGGGCCTTGAGCCGGGCCCACCTGGAGCCATCCTATGTGCTCCTGGTGGCCGCAGTCTTTACCCTGACTCCCCTCCTCACCCTGGCGGGCCGAAACTTGAGCCTGCTTTTCCTAGGGGTCGGGGCCCTGGTCCTCAGCAGCCTGCTGCCCATGGGTCTGGAGCGACTCAGCCTGGAGCGTTCCCCCCGGGAGCTGGGCCGCCTGGTGCGGTCCCGCTGGCAACCGGGTGACGCCCTGGTGGGAGCGTACCTCTATTCCCAGGGGCTATCCTTCTATAGCGGCCAGGTTTTTCACCTGATGGAGTCGCGCAGCGAGCTGGATTTCGGGCGTAAGCTGGTCCCGGAGCTGGAGCGGGAACTCTATTTTTTCAGCGTTGCAGAAATGGCGAAGTTCGCCGACTCCCGTCACCAGGTCTTCCTTTATATTAAAGAGCAGCATCTGCCGGGACTAAAGCCGGAAATGCCGGGAAGGTATCAACTTCTGGCCCGGCAGGGGGATTGCCTTTTGCTGGCCTATAAGAGAGAATAGTGAGCAGTAAGCAGTGAGCAGTAAAAACGATTCTCAAACCGCCGACCCATGCCCTTGATCATTTACCGCTATCTAATCCTGGAAATCCTCCCACCTTTCTGGGTTGGCCTGCTGGCCTTCACCTCCATCGTCTTTCTGGGCCGGCTGATGAAGATCACCCAGATGATTGTGGTGAAAGGGGTAGGCCTGGGGGAAGTTCTACAGACCTGCCTCTTTCTGCTTCCCTACCTGCTGGTCTTTACCCTGCCCATGGCGGCCACCGTAGGAATCTTGCTGTCCCTGACCCGCCTCACCGTGGATCATGAGGTGACGGCGCTCAAGACCGCGGGGCTGAGCTTCACCCAGTTGTTGCCGCCGATCCTGGGCTTCTCCGTGGCTGCCGCCCTGCTCACCCTGTTTCTCACGGTCTTCGGCAGTCCCTGGGGGCAGACGGCCACCCGGGAGTTGCTGAAGAACGTGGCCAAGAAGCGGGCCGACCTGGGCATCCAGGAGCAGGTGTTCAATACCGATTTTCACGGCCTGATGCTGTTCGTCAATCATGTCGCTTCCCGGGAAGGCCAGTTGGAGGGCATTTTCGTCTACGATTTCCGGGACACCGAAAATCCCAACACGGTTTATGCCCAGAGCGGCCAGTTGAGCTTCGATGAGGGCCAGGAGGCCATGATGATGCAGCTCTTCGACGGCAAGGTCTTCCGGTGGGGCGAGGAGGGCAAGGACCAGAGCCGCTGGCAGATGGTGGAGTTCAAGAGCTATCGGCTGCCCTTGCAGCTCTTCGGGTTTCCGATGAAAGGCGGCAAGTCGGAGACGGAGATGTCGCTGCGGGAATTGTGGGCCACCCTGGGGAAGGAGGCCAAAGGCTCGGACCCTTATAACCGGGCCATGGTGGAGTTGAACCAGCGTTTTGCCATGCCGGTGGGGGCGTTGATCCTGTGCCTGATCGCCATGCCCCTGGGGCTGAGTCACCGGCAACAGGGCCGCACCTGGGGTCTGGTGGTGGGGCTGGCCCTGTTCCTGGTCTATTATATCGTCTTCACCGCGTCCTGGCGCCTGGCGCTTAACTTCAAGATGGACGCGGCCCTGGCGCCCTGGACCTCCAATATCCTGTTTGTGGGGGTGGCCTTGTTCCTTTGGCACCGCACGGTGCGGGAGCAGCCGCTGCTGCCGGACAGCCTGAACTGGCGGCGCTGGTTCCGTGGCGCCGGCAAGGCGCTAAATTAAAAAAGATTCACCACAGAGGCACAGAGATCACAGAGGAACACAGAGAAGAATAGAAAATGGGGTGGTTTTTACCACCCCGTTTTCTATCTTGGTGTCTTGGTGGTGAAGTCTTTTACTTGAGCAGCGCCAGGATTTCGGCGGTTTTTTCCTGCAGCAGGGCCGGGTTTTGGCGGGTCTCCACATTGAGGCGCAGGACCGGCTCGGTGTTGGAGGAGCGCAGGTTGAAGCGCCACTCGGGAAACTCCAGGCTGAGGCCGTCGGTGCGATCCAGCGTGAGGGCGCCGGAAGCATAAAAATCCTCCACCCGCCGCATGGCCGCCTCGGGGTCCGGGAGCTTGCGGTTGATTTCGCCGCTCACCGGAAAGCGGGCCATACGCTCCGCCATCAGTTCCGAGAGTTTCCGGCCGCTCCGGCTCATCACCTCCAGCACCAGCAGCCAGGGGATCATGCCGCTGTCGCAGTAGGCGAAATCCCGGAAGTAATGGTGCCCGGACATCTCTCCGCCATATAAGGCGTTTTCGGCCCGCATCCGCTCCTTGATGAAGGCGTGGCCGGTCTTGCTCATGATCGGCACGCCACCGGCCTCCAGGACCATCTCAATGGTGTTCCAGGTAAGCCTCGGGTCGTGGATGATGGCGGCCCCGGGGTGCCGGGCCAGCAGCGCCTGGGCCAGGAAGCCCACAAGGTAGTAGCCTTCGAGGAAGCTCCCCTGTTCATCAAAAAAGAAGCAACGGTCGAAGTCGCCGTCCCAGGCCAGGCCGACGTCGGCGCCAGAATGGCGCACCGCGGCAGCAGTGGCTTCCCGGTTCTCCGGCAGGAGCGGGTTGGGGACGCCATGCGGAAAAGCGGGGTCCGGCTCGTGGTGCACCTTGATGAGCCGGAAGGGCAAGTGTTGCTCCAGCCGGTCCAGTACCGGGCCGGCGCAACCGTTGCCGGCATTAACCACCACTTTCAAGGGTTGCAGGGCGGCTAAATCCACATAGCTGAGCAGGTGGGCGACGTAAGCCTGGAAGGCGTCGGTGGGCAGCAGGGCGCCGCGGTTTGGGGCTGCCGGCGGGAACTTCCCGGCCGCGGCCAGGAGCTCGAGGTCCCGGAGGCCGGTATCGCCGCTCACGGGGCGGGATTCCCGCCGCACCAGTTTCAGGCCGTTATAGTCGGGGGGGTTATGGCTGGCGGTGACCATGATGCCGCCGTCGAGCTTAAGATGGCTGGTGTAAAAGTAGACCTGCTCGGTGCCGCACAGGCCCAGGTCCCAAACCTCGACGCCGCTGTCGCCTAACCCCGCGGTCAGGGCCCGGGCCAGGGGCAGGCTGGAGGTGCGAATATCCCGGCCCAGGGCCACCTTGGCCGGGCGCAGGAAGGCGGCATAGGCCCGGCCGATTTTGTAGGCCAGGTCTTCGTTAAGTTCTTCCGGGACCCGTCCCCGGACGTCGTAGGCCTTGAAGCAGGAGAGTTTTTCCATAAGCGCCATTATAGTGCAAAAAACGACTTTTATGAATTCCCAATTCTGGATAAATCGCCCGCAGCACGAGAAAGATTATAAAATATCCGGGCGCCGGGGCAGCCGGTGGCGCGACCCTGCAGAACCGGGTTGAGGTCGGCAAAGGCTTTTGATAGGATTGAAGAGCGGCGCGGCTGGCCGCCGACCGGGATGGCCTCCCTGACCACTTTCAGGGGCTCTGATTTATCCCCCGGCACTTTAGGCGTGGAGGTGTTCCATCAGCAACCTGTCATCCTTACATGGCGCTCGCGTCCTGATCACCGGCGGCGCGGGCCTGATCGGCAGCACCATTGCCCACCTGGCGGTGCATTCCGGAGCTCAGGTCACCATCCTGGACGCGATGCTGCCGGTCTACGGCGGCAACCTCTTTAATCTGGAAGGCATCTTCGGGGCCATAAAGTTCATCCAGGGCGATATCCGCGACGGCTCGCTGGTCAAGAGCCTGGTGCGGGAGGCGGACCTCATCTTCAGCCTGGCCGGACAGGTGAGTTATGTGGACAGCAACACCGACCCCTTACTGGACCTGGACATCAACTGCAAGGGACATTTACAGGTGCTGGAGGCCTGCCGCGAGGCCAAGTCCGGGGCCAGGCTGGTTTTCGCCAGTTCCAGATTCGTCTATGGCAGAATCGATTACAATCCGGTGGATGAAGGCCATCCGTTTAATTGTTTGAGCATCTACGGCATCCACAAGCTGGCGGGGGAGAAGTATTACCGCTTCTATCAAGAGGCCTACGGCCTGGAAACCGTGAGTGTGCGCATCGCCAACCCGTATGGCCCCCGGCAGCAGATGAAACATAGCAAATACGGCATAGTCAACTGGTTCATCCGGCTGGCCCTGGAGGGCAAACCCCTGACCATTTATGGCGAGGGTCGGCAAGGACGGGACTATATTTTCGTCGAGGACCTGGCTGAGGCCATGCTGACCCTGGCCCAGGCGCCGGGAGTCTCCGGGGAGGTTTACAATTTAGGCTCCGCCACCAGCACGCCCTTCATCGAAATGGCCCGCCTGGTGGCGGCAGCCGTGCCCGGCACTCAGGTGGAGCAGGTGGAGTGGCCGGCGGACCGCTACTTCGTGGAAACCGGAGATTATATCAGCGATATCGGCAAGATCAACGGGGCCATGGGCTGGCGGCCCCGGACCTCTTTGCAGGAGGGGATCGAGCGCACCGTGGCTTATTACACGAAGTATCGGGAGAAATACTGGTGAGTTTCGAGTTTGGAGAGCACCCTCATTTAAGAAGGTAGTAAGGATGGCATTGGAACCGGCAGACCCGAAAAATCCCGGCATCGTCTTGCCTGACTCTGTAGCGGTTTCCCAGCCCGCGGGGCTTAGAAATGATGCCTTCACCTTCAGCCCATTCATGCTTGAGTGGTTGGCGGGTAACCGCCCGGCCAATCAACTTCCGATCAGCGCCGTCTGTAATGCTCATTGCCTGTTCTGCTCCAACAACCTCAACCCCTTCTCGGTCGCCGGCGGTTTCTTTCGGGACCTGGAGGACATTAAGCTCCAGATCTGTGCCATGCGGGCCAACGACGACCCCATTCGGCTCAGCGATAGCCTGGTGCACGGCGACACTACCACCACTTTTGCCGCCTCCCTGGCCGCCTATTACCTCAAGATCCCGGTGGGCCACGTCGAGGCCGGCTTGCGCACCCGGGACAAATACCAGCCTTACCCCGAAGAACTGAACCGCCGTCTGACCGGGGCGCTGGCCGACTACCACTTCGCCCCCACTCCCTGGGCTCGGGACAATCTCCTGGCCGAAGGAGTTCCGGCGGAACGGATCTGGGTGACCGGCAATACGGTGATCGATGCCTTGAAAATCATCGCCGGGAAGGTCACCCGGGAAAAAGAGTTATGGGCCGCTTATCTCCGGGAGAATTTTGGTTTAAGCCTCGACGGGCGGCGCTGCTTGCTGGTGACCGGCCACCGGCGGGAGAACTTCGGCCAATCCTTTCGAAATATCTGTCTGGCTTTGCGGGATCTTGCCGAGCATTATGGCGATATCCAGATTATTTATCCGGTGCATCTCAATCCCAATGTGCAGCAGCCGGTTTATGAGATCCTGGGAAAAGACCCCGGGGTTAGTGCCGGCAAACCCGGCGCCTCCACCGTTCAAGTCCCAAGCGGTGGGCGCATCACCCTGCTGCCCCCCCTGGACTATGCCCCCTTTGTGTTTTTAATGAGCCAAAGTGCGGTGATCTTGACCGATTCCGGCGGGATCCAGGAGGAGGGCTCCAGCCCTGGGAAAACCGGTTTTAGTGATGCGGGAGGTCACCGAACGGCCGGAAGGCTTGTGGGCCGGAACGGTTAAACTGGTCGGAACCGACCGGAAGAATATTTTTGCCGAGGTCAAGGAACTACTGGATAACCCGGTCAGCTATCAAGCCATGGCTCAGGCCCAAAACCCCTATGGCGACGGGCAGGCTGCTCAAAGGATTGCCCAAATCGTGAAGCGAATATTTTCCGACGGAAAAGCGGAGGATTTGTTCATTCCTTTCGGAATGAGCGTTCAGGCAGGAGAGAGACCATGAGGGAATTCGGCAAGAAATTTGTCAGAATATAATTATACCTCGAGAACCCCCAAACGGCTTCAGGGTGCATTCCCGGAGAAACCAAGCTCAGACCGGCGGCTTAATCCTCAATAATTATGGAAAACTGACTCGATTTTGAGATGGGGTTACCCAGGTTTTTGCCCACATCAGTGAGCCCGTGCGGTTCATATTGATTCAGACCATGATCCTCAGCCTCACGGTTGATGAAAAAGAGGCACATTAACACTACTCCCCCGACCCCACCGGCCACCAGCGCTAAGAGGAAAGGAAGCCAACCCATGACACTTCTCCTTAAGGGCCTTATCGGCAGTGGCGGAAAAGAACTTTAATAATTGGGCACAATTAATTTTTGTGGAGCGTAGTTGTGTAACCAGCCATTCAGGCAAATCCGGCAATTTAGGGTTGAGGCCGAAACCGAGGTCTGGTAAAGTCAGGCGGGAAGAGTCGGCGGTGAGTTTGATCAAGGAATCAAAAGGTGACCACATTTATGCCGCCTGCAGGGCGCCTGGTAGGAAAAATACTCGCTTGCCTGGAATCGAATCATGTCTGAAAAACGCCTCGATTTTATCGACCTGAAGACTCAGCAGCAAAAGATCTTACCTGCCCTGAAGGAGAGAATTCAGCGGGTTTTAGGGCATGGTCAATATATTTTGGGGCCTGAGGTGACGGAACTGGAGGAGCGTCTCGCCGCCTACGTGGGCGTCAAACACGCCGTTTCCTGCTCCTCCGGCACCGATGCCCTGCTGATGCCCTTGATGGCTTATCAGGTGGGGCCCGGCGATGCCATCTTCACCACCCCTTTTACCTTCATCGCCACGGCCGAAGTTATCCAGTTGCTGGGGGCCACTCCGGTCTTTGTGGATATTGACCCCAAGACCTTCAATATCCTGCCCGCCGCCCTGGAAGAGGCCATCGTTAATCTGGGGAAAAGCCCCCGGACCTCCTCGCTAAAGCCCAGGGGCATCATCCCGGTGGACCTCTTCGGGCAGCCGGCGGATTACGATGAGATCAACGCCCTGGCCCGGCGGCACGGTCTGTTCGTTTTGGAGGATGCGGCCCAGTCCTTTGGAGCCACCTACCGGGGCCGGCGGGCCGGTTCTCTGGCGGAAGTAGCCGCCACTTCTTTCTTTCCGGCCAAGCCTTTGGGAGGCTACGGCGACGGCGGGGCCGTCTTCACCAATGACGACGCCTTGATGGAAATCTTGAAATCGATCCGGGTGCACGGCCAGGGGACTAATAAGTATGAGAACGTGCGGCTCGGCCTGAACGGCCGGTTGGATACGCTGCAAGCCGCCATTTTGCTGGCCAAGCTGGAGATTTTCGACCAGGAAATCGCCGACCGGCAAGTGGTAGCCCAAAGGTATGGCGCCGGGTTACGGAACATCGTGGAAGTACCGTATGTCTCAGCCGCATGTATCTCGGTGTGGGCTCAATACTCGGTGCTCAGCGACCGGCGGGCCGAACTGCAGCAGAAGCTGCAAGCAGCCGGCATCCCCTCGGCGGTCTACTACCCACTGCCGCTACATCTGCAAGGCGCCTTTGCGCACCTCGGCCATCAACCAGGAGATTTTCCCAGCAGCGAACAGGCTGCGGCGCGCATCTTCAGTCTGCCCATGCATCCGTATCTGACCGAAGCTGACCAGGGGCTGATAATTAAGGTGCTTTCGAGCTGAATTTATCCGGGTCGGCCAAGAAAGAAAAAAATTTAGTGCTTCAGACTTGAGCCCTTACGGAGTAAACCATGGATCAACCGAATTCCAGGCCAGATCGAGCTGTTTTTGAGGAGGGGTGGAAGGGGATCGTTCTGGCCGGCGGGGCCGGAACCCGCCTCTATCCCATTACCAGGGTAGTCAGCAAACAATTGTTGCCGGTATACGACAAGCCCATGATCTATTATTCCCTGTCGGTGCTCATGCTGGCGGGAATTCGTGATATCCTGATTATCTCGACTCCGGAGGACCTTCCCCGGTTCAGAACCCTGCTGGGCGACGGCCGGCAACTCGGCCTGCGCTTCGTCTATCAGGAGCAGCCCCATCCCGGAGGACTCGCCCAGGCTTTCATTATCGGCAGGGAATTTATCGGAGATGATCGGGTTTGCCTGGTGTTGGGGGATAACGTCTTTTACGGCCACGGCTTCCAGGGCATACTGAAGCGCGCCGTCACTTTAAAGCGCGGCGGTCTGATCTTTGGCTATTGGGTGCGAGACCCGGAACGCTATGGGGTAGTGGAGTTCGACCAGTCCGGGAAGGTCCTGAATATCGAGGAAAAACCACCCAAACCCAAGTCGCAGTTCGCCGTCCCGGGGCTCTATTTTTACGATAACCGGGTGGTGGAAATTGCCGCCGGACTCAAACCCTCCCCCCGGGGAGAACTGGAGATTACCGAGGTGAATAAAGAATATCTGCGCCGCGGCGAACTCCAGGTGGAACTTTTGGGGAGAGGGTTTGCCTGGCTGGATACCGGCACCCATGAATCCCTCCTGGAGGCCTCCGCTTTCGTGGAAACCATCGAAAAACGCCAGGGGCTGAAGATTGCTTGCCTCGAAGAGATCGCCTATCGCAACGGTTTTATTGACGCGGATCAGCTCCGGCGACTGGCTGAGCCCATGCAGAACAATGGTTATGGCCGGTATTTGCTGGAGATCATCAGGCCATCCTTACCTGGAGGATACGATCATGACTAGTGAAAACCCCTCTCCCATTTCGGCCGTTATCCTGGCCGGGGGCATCGGCTCCCGGTTTTGGCCCCTGAGCCGCTCCCAATATCCCAAGCAGGTGCTGCGGCTCTTGGGGTCAGAGTCCATGATCCAATCCACCATTGAGCGTCTGCTGCCCCGCATCCCCCTGGAGCGCATTCTGGTGGTGACCAATACCTCCCAGGCGGATGTCATCAGCCTGGAGCTGCGGCGCAAGGGCTGGGAAAATCTCCGTCTCCTGCTGGAGCCCGAGGGGCGCAATACTGCACCCGCAGTGGGGCTGGCCGCAGTCCTGCTGGGAGACGAGAACCCCGCGGGCCTCATGGCGGTGTTTCCGGCGGATCACTTTATTCGCGATCAGGCGAGTCTCCTGGCGGCCCTGGACCTGGGAGCCAAGTGGGCCGAGGCCGGTTACCTGGTGACCTTCGGCATTCCGCCGCAGCGTCCGGAAACCGGCTACGGCTATATCAAGCAGGGGGAGTCTCTGGACGCGGCGGGCAGCGGTTTTAAGGCCGCCAGGTTCATTGAAAAACCGGACTTGGCCCGGGCCCAGGAATTCCTGGCCGAAGGCGGCTATTACTGGAACAGCGGCATCTTCCTGTTCCGGCGGGATCTTTTGCTGAAGGCAATGGCTCATCATTTGCCGGAATTGAGTCAGGGGCTGGCCCGGCTGGCGGAGGATGCCGGTCGGGAGGCCCTGGCCGAAATTTATCGGGAGTTTCCCGATATCTCCCTGGACCACGGCATCATGGAGCGGGCTGAAAACGTGGCGGTCGTGCCGGTGGAGATGGGTTGGAACGACGTGGGCACCTGGGGGGCTTTGCAGGAAATTTTTCCCAAGGACGGCCAGGGAAATGTCCTCCTGGGCCGGGCCCTGGACCGGAACAGCACAGGCTGCACCTTTTACGCCCAGAATCGCCTGGTGGCCACCATCGGTTTGGAAAACATCATCGTGGTGGATACCCCTGACGCCACCCTGGTCTGCCACCGGGACCGGGTCCAGGAAGTGAAGGACCTGGTGGCGGACCTGACCCGGCAAAAAATGGTGGAATCGGTGATCCATTCCACGGTATTTCGTCCCTGGGGGTCATATACCGTTATGGAAGAGGGTCCGGGGTACAAGGTCAAGCAGATTGAGGTGAGCCCGGGAAGCCGCCTCAGCCTGCAGATGCACCAGCGCCGGGCAGAGCATTGGGTGGTGGTGCAGGGCACCGCCCGGGTGACCACCGGCACGGACGTCAGGCTGGTGACCAGCAACCAGAGCGTTTACATCCCCTTAAAGACCGCGCATCGGTTGGAAAATCCGACCACGGAGCCGCTGCGCATCATCGAAGTCCAGACCGGCGGTTATCTCGAAGAGGACGATATCCAGCGTCTGGACGACGATTACTCCCGCTCTTAGCCTGGAGATTCCGGATCGACGCCTGCTGCCCATGAAGGCTCCCAGCCTCCGGGAAATCCTCGCCTCCTTCCTGTACCTGGGAATTACCGCCTTTGGCGGCCTGGCCATGATCGAGCCGCTGCGCCGGCGAGTGGTGGAAGACCGGGGCTGGCTGAACCAGACGGAATTTCTGGAAGGTCTCGCCCTGTGCCAGCTGGCTCCGGGGGCCACGGTGGTGCAGCTGGCCGCTTACACCGGCTATCGGCTGCGGGGCCTGCCGGGGGCCTTGGCTGCGGCCGCAGGCTTCATCTTGCCCGCCTTTTTCCTGATGTCGGGCTTCTCCTTCTGCTATTTCCGCTATGGCAGCCTCGCCTGGGTCCAAGCCGTTTCCAGGGGGCTTGGCGCCATGGTAATTGCCCTGCTGCTCCAAACCACCTGGCGGCTGGGGCGGGCCATCTGCCGCCACTGGTCGGACTACCTCATCACCCTCCTGGCCCTGGCGGCCTTCTGGGGGAGATTAAGCTACTTTCTGGTATTCCTGGCGGCGGGAATAAGCAAGTTGGTGCTGCAATGGCGCTTTTTTCCCGAAGCACCGGAGGCAGCAAAGGCGGCGCCCGAGGAAAAAGTTCGGTTGGGGCCGCCTGGGGTTACAGTCGCTGGTGGCTACCCTGGCAATGGCCATCTTCATCCTGGCTCTGGGGCATCAGGATGAGTTACTGGGCCGACTGGCCGGGATCTTTGCCAAGATCGGCGCCATCAGCTTCGGCGGCGGCTATGTGATGATCCCCATCCTCCAATGGGAGGTGGTGGAGCATCTGGGCTGGCTCAATCTGCGGCAGTTTCTGGACGGCATCCTGTTGAGTTACGCCACTCCGGGGCCCCTGATTATTTTGGCGGCCTTTGTGGGCTACGCCGTGAAGGGCTTCTGGGGGGCCTTGATCGCCACGGTCAGTGTTTTTCTGCCGCCAATTATGATCATCGTCTGTCTGTTTGGCCCTTACCAAAATCTCAAAGAATCCCGCTGGCTGCGGCCGCCGCTGCAAGGGATCCTGGCGGCCCTGGTGGGCATGCTGGCCGTGGTGACCCTGCAGATGGGCCAGGCGTCCATGCAGGATGGCCGGGACCTGGCCGTGTTCGCCGGAGCCGCGGCTGCTCTGATGATCGGCAAACTGGAGCTGCCCTGGGTGGCGGCTGCCGTGGCCGGCCTCTCCCTGCTGATCTTCTAGAAATCTCCTGGCCAAATTAGAGAAAATATTTGAACCGCGCCGGATTGGGGAGTGGGCGGGGTTTTATTCAGTGAAGCCCGGAACATCGGACTAAAAACTCTCAAAGAGATACAGGAGATAAGTAAATGACCAAAGGTAAAAAAGTAACGCTGTGGCTGCTGGCCCTGGCCCTGGTATTGAGTTTGGGCTTAGCCGCCGCGGTCTATGCCGGTCACGGCCCGATGGGCATGGGTCATGGCCATCGGGGGATGATGAATCTGACTCCCGAGCAGGCCGGGAAGCTCTTCGACCTTAAGGAAAAGTTCCACGCCGACACCGCTACCCTGCGCAAGGACCTGATGGTCAAGCAGCTGGAAATGCGGGACTTATGGAAGGCTGAAAACCCGGACGAGAAGGCCATTCTGGCCAAACAGAAGGAACTTAATGGCCTGAAAGACCAGATGATCGAGAAGATGGTGCCTTTCCGGCTGGAAGCCAAGAAGATCGCCCCCCACGCCTTTATGGGCATGGGCAGGCACCATGGCGGCGGCATGGGCATGGGCGAGGGCTGCGGTATGGGTCCCGGCGGCGGCATGGGCATGGGCCCTGGCATGGCGCCGCCTGCGCCGGCTGGCCGCCACCGGCAAAATAGTACGACTGCTTAACCACTCCGAGCTGAAGGGCCCTCTCCACGGCCCTTCAGCCATTTCTCCAAGTAGTCCATTTTCCCCGGTGGCGCCATCCCCAGCAGAGAAATCTGCCTCCGACTTTCCCATCATTCCGCGATTAAAGCGCTGCACCCCCCTTATTCTTTGCAGATCCTTCCCATAAGTTGGCCCACGACTTGCTCAGGTGCTTGAAAAATCCCCGGTTTTACCTTAAAGTTAAGACAGAAACCATTCTGACGATTTTGAAGATTCATAAAGATTATGGCAGTCATACCTATTCGGAAATTGCCGGATGCGGTGTTGCGGCAGCAGGCCCGGGAAGTCACCGAGATCAACGCCGAGCTGCAGCACCTCATCGATAACATGGCGGAAACCATGTACGCCGCCCCGGGCCTGGGACTGGCCGCTCCCCAGGTGGGGGCGCTGCATCGCCTGATCGTCTTTGACGTGGCGCACCGGGACGGCGGGGCCCGGGACTTGAAGGTGATCATCAATCCCTGCATTACCCAGGCGGAAGGGGAACTCACCCACGAGGAAGGTTGCCTGTCGGTGGCGGACTTCTCCGCCGAGGTGCGGCGCCACGCCCGGGTGACGGTGAAGGGCGTGGACCGGAAAGGCAAGGAAATCAGCCTCACCGGGGAGGGCTTGCTGGCGGTGGTGCTCCAGCACGAAGTGGATCACCTGGACGGCATTCTCTTCATCGACCGCATCAGCCGGTTGAAGCGGGGCATCTATTTAAGGCGGCTCAAGAAGCAGGCGGCGTCCAGGTGAAGCACGGACCCTGGCGCCTGATCTTCATGGGCACCCCGGGCTTTGCCCTGCCTTCCCTGGAGGCCGTGCTCGCCGGGGGAGAAGAGGTGCTGGCGGTGGTCACCCAACCGGACCGGCCCCGGGGCCGGGGACAGCGGCTCAGCCCCTCGCCGGTGAAGGAGTTGGCCCTCGCCTGGAATTTGCCGGTGCTCCAGCCCCAGCGTCTCAAGGACCCCGGCTTTCGGGACCAGTTGGCGGCCCTGCGTCCGGAGTTGATTATCGTGGTGGCCTACGGACGTCTCCTGCCCCACGGAGATTTTGGCCCTGCCGACCGTGGGGCCGCTCAATGTCCACGCCTCCCTGCTGCCCAGGTATCGGGGCGCCGCGCCCATCAATTGGGCCTTGATCCGGGGGGAGCGGGAGACCGGGGTCACTATTCAGTGGATGGCGGCCGCGCTCGATGCCGGGGCCATCTTTCTCCAGGAGCGAGTCCCCATCCTGGAGGAAGACAATTACGGCAGCCTGTATCAGAAACTGGCGGAGCGCGGCGCGGCGCTGCTGCTGCAGGCCCTGGAGAAACTGCGTCGGGGTGAGGCCATCCGGGAGCCGCAGTCCCAGGCGGACATTACCTATGCCCCGCCCCTCACCCGGGAGATGCGCCGCCTGGATTGGCGTCTCCCGGCCCGGGAAGTGGCCGGCTGGATCCGGGGCCTGGACCCCACCCCCGGGGCCTATGCCTTGTGGCAGGACCAGGTCCTAAAATTGTTCGGGGCGCGGGCTGAAAAGATCAGCAGGCACGACCGCGGCCCCGGGTATGGTTCTGGGAATGGTCGACCAGGGAGTGGAAATCGCCTGCGGCCAGGGCAGTATCCTGGTAAAGGAACTGCAACTGGCCGGGCATAAGCGATTAACCGTGCCGGAGTTCTTGCGGGGCCAACCTCTGTTAGGGCAGACTTTGTCATGAGCGCTGCTTTAAACCGAAAACTGACTACTGGCAACTGTATTTAATGGATGAACCGGTAAAAATTCTCAACGGCGGCAATTCGCTCCGGCCCCAGAAGCGCATCTTCCTGGGATTGCTGGCCGTTACCTGCCTGCTGTTCACCGTCCTCTTGGGGGTGCTGTGGTACGTGCCCTACATCGGGCTCACCAGCCTGCATCCCCAGCTGCCCCTGATTTTGGGGCTGGTGTTCTCGGCGCTGCTCTTATCGGTGATCGGCGCCCTGGTCCTGCTGGCCCTGACGGTGGTGTTGGGCCGGGATCTGTTTTTTTCCAAGAAGCTGCGGGGCGCGGTGATCAAGCTGCTGCTGCCCATGATGAGCGGGGTGGGCAAACTCTGCGGCGTCTCCAAGGACCAGGTGCGCCGCTCCTTCATCGAAATCAACAACCAACTGGTGCTGGCCCAGCACTACCGCACCACCCCGGACAAGCTGCTGCTCCTCATGCCCCACTGTCTCCAGTTTCACGAATGCCAGTTCCGCATCACCGGCAGCACGGTGCATTGCAAACGCTGCGGCAAGTGCCCCATCAAAGGGCTGGCGGAACTCTCGGAGAGATACGGGGTGGGGCTGGCGGTGGCCACCGGCGGCACCCTGGCCCGGCGCATCATCGTGGACCGCCGGCCCCGGCTGATCATCGCCGTGGCCTGCGAACGGGACCTGAGCAGCGGCATCCAGGACAGCTACCCTCTGCCGGTCTTTGGGGTGCTCAATTCCCGGCCCCACGGCCCCTGCTACGACACCCTGGTGGATCTGGACAAGGTGGAGGAGGCCCTGAAGACCTTTTTGCTGCCCCCTTATGCCGACCCGCCCATAAATCCCGCCGCCTCCAATTAACCCCTCAGGGGGAACTGACGAAACTTTGAGCAAAGCTCCCAAATCCCAGCAGGTGCGCGGCGCCCGGACTCTGGCCCTGGACATCCTGGCCGCGGCCCCGCGGCAGGGGCGGTCGGTGGAAGAGCTGCTGGCGGCCACGCTGAAGCGCCAGCCTCTGCTGCGGCCGGAGCGGGCCTTTTTGCTGGAGTTGATCCAGGGGGTGAAGCGCTGGGAGCTGAAGCTGGACTACCTGATTGCCCAGGCCTCCGCCCTGCCCTTGAAGAAGCTGCACCCCATGGTGCTGTTGATCCTGCGGCTGGCGGCGTTTCAACTGCTGATGCTGGACCGGGTGCCGGCCCGGGCCGCGGTGCACGAAGCCGTTCTTTCAGCCAAGGCCCGGCGGCTGCCGCCGGCCTACGGCGGCTTTATCAATGCGGTATTGCGCCGCTTGGCCGCCGGAGACCTGCCGTCCTGGCCGGACCGGGAGACTGACCCGGTTCAGGCCCTGAGCGTCGAGCACTCCCATCCCGCCTGGCTGGTGCGGCGCTGGCTGGAGCGTTGGGGGCTGCTGGAGACCGAAGCCAGGCTGGCCGCCAACAACCGCATCCCGCCCTTGACTATCCGGGTCAACACCCTCAAGACCGACCCCGAAAGCCTCCGGCTGCAATTGGCCCGGGAAGGAGTGGCAGCCGAACCTTGCCGTTTTTCCCCAGTGGGCCTGCGCCTCACCATTATCGAGGCCGCACCGCTGGAACTCCCTTCTTATCGGGAAGGGCTGTGGCTCTTTCAGGATGAGGCGGCGCAGCTGGTCACCTCGCTGCTGCCCCTGAAGGCGGGCAGCCGGTTGCTGGAACTGGGCGCCGGCCGCGGGGGCAAGACCACCCACCTGGCCGCCAGGCTGGGTGGCGGGCTGCTCCTGGCAGTGGACCAGCATCAAGGGCGCCTCAAGGAATTGACGGCCAATCTGCGGCGGGGCGGGGCGGGTGCGGTCCAACCGGTGCGGGCCGACGCCGCCGCCCTGCCGGTTAAAGCGGAGATCATGGACGCCGCGGCCCTGGATGTTCCCTGCTCGGCCCTGGGCATCCTGCGGCGCCACCCGGAGATCAAGTCCCGCCTGGCTGAGGCCGATCTGGACAGCTTCCCGCCCCGGCAGCGGGCCCTGCTGGAGGCTGCCGCGGCGGCACTCCGCTCCGGCGGCCGCCTGCTTTACATCACCTGTACCACTGAACCGGCCGAAAACGAAGGGCTGATTGATTCTTTCCTGGAGGCGCATCCGGAATTTCTGCTCGCCACCGACCCCAATCTTTTGCCGGGCTCGGCTCAAAACCTGGTGCAGGCGCCCGGCTATTTCCGCACCTCCCCGGCCGAACATGACCTGGACGGCTTCTTTGCCGTCCTTCTGGCTAAAAAATAATCCAATAGATTTTCCATGGCGGGGCATCATAGGACTTTCTCTCCGACCGGCCTTGAGGTATATTTCCATCAATAAGCCACGGTTATCGGGAGGCGTATGGCGGTTCGACTGGAGATCGGCTGGCGTCCGGAGCTGACGGATGCGGAAGGGGAGGGGGTGCGCCGCCAGGCCCGGGAGTATTTCGGCCTGGAGATCGAAGGGGTCCGGGTGCTGCGGGTCCTGATGCTGGACCTGGAACTGTCGCCTGAGGAATTGGAGGCGGTGCGCACCGAAGTCTTCACTCACCCCACCACTCAGATTTCCGGATTCCGGCCCCTGGCCCAGGCCTTCGATTTCGAATGGGCCGTGTGGGTCGGCTTCAAACCCGGGGTGCGGGACAACGCCGGGGCCGTGGCCCGGGAGGCCATCGCGGCCTATCTGGGCCGCGAGCTGTCGCCCGCGGCCGCGGTCTATACTTCCAAACTCTTGCTCTTTTCCGGGAACCACCTGAGCGGCGACCAGATGGCCATGCTGGCCCGGGAACTCCTGGCCAACGATATGGTGCAGCAATCCCGGGTCTATTCCCGCCCTGAATGGGACCATGAGAACGGCATCGGGCTTATTCTTCCCCGGGTGCAATTGGAGCACACCCCCGAGGTGGCCGTTTTTGACCTCAGTTCCCTGGAGAGTCTGCGGGAATTGAGTCGCCAACGCAACCTGGCCCTGCGGGACGCAGACCTGCCCATCATTCGGGACTATTTCCGGCGGCCGGAAGTCTGGGTCCGTCGGGCTGCAGTGGGCCTGGGGCCGCCCACCGACGTGGAGCTGGAATACCTGGCCCAGGCCCGGAGCGACCATTGTAACCACAACACCTTCCGGGGCCTGTTCCATTATCGGGACCTGGGCAACGGCGAGCGCCAGTTGGTGGATAACCTCTTCAAGACCTGCATCGAGGCCCCCACCCGGGAGATTGCCTGGAAAAAGCCCTGGGTGGTTTCGGTGCTGTGGGACAACGCCGGGGTGGGGCAGTTCGACGACGAGTCGTCCTATGTCATCAAGGGCGAAACCCACAACTCGCCCTCCAACCTGGAGGCCTACGGCGGCTCGCTCACCGGCATCGTGGGGGTCTACCGGGACCCCATGGGCACCGGCAAAGGGGCCCGGCTCATCGGCGGGATTTACGGCTTCTGTGTCGGCCCCCGGGATTATGCCGGGCCGCTGCAACCGCGGCTGCACCCCCGGCGGTTGTTGGACGGGGTCATCGCCGGGGTGAAGGATGGCGGCAACAAAAGCGGCGTGCCCACCCTCAACGGGACCCTCTATTTCGATAAGGGTTATTTGGGTAAATGCCTGGTGTTCGTGGGCGCGCTGGGGTTGCTGCCCAAAGAGGTCAAAGGGGAGCCTGCCGCCAAGAAGGCGGCCCATCCCGGCGACCTCATTTTTACCTGCGGCGGCCGGGTGGGTAAAGACGGCATTCACGGGGTCACGGCCTCTTCGGAGGTCGCCTCCCCGGGCACTCCCGCCGGCCACGTGCAGATCGGCGACCCCTACACCCAGAAGAACATGCTGGACTTTCTCCAGGAGGCCCGGGATCAAGGATTCATCAAGTTCATCACCGACTGCGGCGGCGGCGGTCTGTCCTCGGCGGTGGGCGAATCCGCCATGCAGGCCGGGGGCTGCGAGGTTGACCTGTCCCGGGTGCCGTTGAAATACCAGGGCCTGGACCCCTGGGAAATCTGGATCTCCGAATCCCAGGAGCGCATGGTGGTGGCGGTGCACCCGAAAAACGAGGCCGCCTTCAAGGCCCTGGCCCGCAAGCACGCGGTGGAGGCCACCGTTATCGGAGCCTACACCGACCGCGGGGTCCTGGAGATCAAGCACCAGGGCCGCACCTGCGCCTATATGGATTTCTCCTTGCTGGAGGAGGAATTCCCGCCCTGGGAGTTCGACTGCGAGTGGCTGCCGCCGGAAAGCCGGCTGAGCGAGCCGGTGCTGGGGGAGCCCACGGATCATGGGG
The DNA here is from genome assembly GCA_963797235.1 of uncultured delta proteobacterium. Taxonomy (GTDB): domain Bacteria; phylum Desulfobacterota; class Desulfobaccia; order Desulfobaccales; family 0-14-0-80-60-11; genus JAPLJC01. The sequence goes on along the minus strand of CAWCOX010000004.1, from coordinate 320,590 downwards.
AACTGCTGCTGGCCATGCTGGGGCGTCCCAATCTTTGCGCCCGGGAGTGGATCACCCGTCAATATGATCACGAAGTGCAGGCGGGCAGCGTCCTGAAGCCGCTGGTAGGTAGGGAAGCCCCGGTGCCCGGCGACGCCGCGGTCATCCGGCCCCGGCCGGAATCGCCCCGGGGGATTGCCCTGAGCCTGGCTCTCAACCCGGCCTACTCCCAGATCGACACCTACCAGATGACCGCGGTCACCATTGACGAGGCGGTGCGGCGGCTGCTGGCCGTGGGCGCCCCTCTGGACCACATCGCCGGAGTGGACAACTTCTGCTGGCCCAACGTGGAGTATCACCCGGAGGGCAACCCGGACGGCAAATACAAGGCGGCGCAACTGGTGCGGGCCTGCTGGGCCTTGCGCGACCTGTGTCTGGCCTATGAGATCCCGCTGCTTTCCGGTAAGGACAGCATGTACGTAGACGGCCTGCTGCCCGGAGCTTTTGGAGAGATGCACCGGGTCTCGGGCCTGCCCACCCTGTTTTTCACCGCGGTGAGCGTCCTGCCGGAGGTGCGCCGGGCCCTGACCCTGGAGTGGAAAAAGCCCGGGGACCTGATCTACCTAGTGGGCGAGACCCGGCCGGAGCTGGGCGGCTCGGAGTTCTACGAACTTCTGGGCTACGTGGGCTTGAGCGTCCCGGAGACCCGGCCGCAGGATTTTCTGCCCTATTATCACCTGCTCGAGCAGTCCATCCGGGAGGAACTCCTGGCCTCCTGCCACGGGGTCTATCGAGGCGGCCTGCTGACGCACCTGGCTTTGGCCTCCATGGCCGCGGGCCTGGGGATCGAGGCCGATCTGAGCGGGGTGGCGCCGGCAACCCCCGATTATGCCGCGCTCTATGCGGAATCCGCCGGGCGTTTGCTGGTGAGCGTCGATCCGGGGCACCGGGCCCGCTTCGAGGCGCTCTTCCAGGGGCAACCCCTTACCTTAATCGGCGAAGTGCGTGCGGATCAGGCTTTGAAGATAAACCGCCGGGGCCGATCCCTGCTGGAGATTCCCCTGGAGCAGCTTCTGGGCGCCTGGCAACGGCGCTTCGGGAAGTTGATTTGAGCCCGGGCATTTTTCTGATAGAATCAAGCCAGTAGGACAGCCGCCCCGGCTGTCCCGGACAGGCGAGGGCGCCTGTCCTACATTTTTTGAGGAACAATCCATGCACACCGAAATGTTAGCGTTGCGATTCGGCCAGGATGTAGTGGATCAGCCCATCATCTACCGGCTGGTGAAGGATTACGACCTGGAGTTCAACCTGCTGAAGGCCACTATCTACCCCCAGAAAGAGGGGGTCATGGTCATGGAGCTCAAGGGCCATCCCAGCAATTTCCGGAAAGGCCTGAAGTACCTCCGGGATTCCGGGGTCCAGGTGAAGCGGGTGGCCCGGGAAGTGCGGCGCAACGAAGAACGCTGCTACCAGTGCGGCACCTGCACCGCGGTCTGTCCCACCGGCGCCCTGCACGTGGAGCGGCCGGAAATGGCGGTGGCCTTCGACCCCTCCAAGTGCAGCGCCTGCGAACTCTGCTGTCCGGTCTGCCCGGCCAGGGCCATGGAAGTTCGCCTGGACCGCAGCGCCCTTTAACGATTTGCAGGGGCGCACCTGCGTGTGCGCCCGTAGCTGGGGCGGACACCCAGGTCCGCCCCTACTCTTTTCGGCGGCCAATTGCTGTTAATCTTCATCGGCGTTTTCTCCGCGGTCATCTCCAGCACCTATTTCCTTTTGCCCCTCTATCTGCAGGGGGAGCTCCACTTCACCGGCGGCCAGATCGGCCTGCTCTACGCCATCCTCAACCTGAACACCGTCCTGGTGGCCTTTCCCGTGGGGGTGATCGGCGACCGTTATCCGGCCCGGGTCCTCACCCGCCTGGGTCTGGCGGGCACCGCCGTCTGTTTTTGGGGGCTGGCTGGCACGGATCGTTTCTGGCCATTTCTGGCGGTCTTTTGGGGCTTCGGCCTGAGCCTGTCGCTCTTTCGCCAGTCCCTGGACATCTTGCTGTTCAAAGAGAATCCGACCGATGCCGCCCGGCGCTTCGGGGAATTCAACGCCTGGCGCATGGGGGGTATGATGCTGGGCACCCTGGCCGGCGGCCTCATGGTCTACCTCTGGAAATTCCCCCTGACCTTGCAGCTCTTTGGCTTGGGGCTGTGCATCATGTTGTGGCCCGCGGGCCGGCTGCCCCTGACGGGCGGGGTGCGGGCCCCAGTGTGGCAATACCGCCGGGACTTCTTCACCAAACCGGTGTTGTTCTTTGCGGCCTGGCTCTTTCTCTTCACCCTGCATTGGGGCGCCGAAGCCACCAGCCTGGCCCTGTTCCTGCGCCACAACCTGCACCTGCAACCCCTGGGGGTGGGGACTTACATGGCCGGGGAGTTCGGGGTGATTACCGTCACCGTCTACCTCTACGGCCGCTTCTGGGCCGGGAAACTGTCGCCGTTGACTTTCCTGGCGGTGGCGCTGCTGACCTCCGGCAGCGGCCATATCCTCATGACCTGGCCGGTGCTGCCCTGGTCCTTTGCCATGCGGGCCCTGCACGGCTTCGGCGACGGCCTCATCCTTATGGAGACTTACACCACCATGGCCCGGCTGTTCCACGTGGACCGCATCGGCGGCAACTCCAGCCTGATTGCCCTCACCTGCACCTCGGGGGTCTTCGTGGGCTCGCTCATCTTCGGCCCCCTGGGCGCGACCTTCGGCTACCAGCTACCCCTGATCATCTCCGGAATCATCAGCCTGGCCTTGCTGCCCATGGCTTACGCCGGGCTGAAGGAGTAATTGTCGGACAGCCGCCCCGGCTGTCCTGGACAGGCGAGGGCGCCTGTCCGATATTTTTTTCGCCTATTGACCTGAACGTATCCGTTCCAACAACTCCGTGGTAGAATACCCGGGCACGAAGGGCAGGGCCAGAACGCGGCCGCCCCCGGCTTCAACCACTTCCCGCCCGACGATCTCGCTCAACTGATAATCGCCGCCCTTCACCAGGACGTCCGGCTGCAGGGCCGTGAGCAATTCCAGGGGCGTGTCTTCCGGAAAGAGGACCACGCGGTCGACGCAGGTCAGGGCCGCCAGGACGCGGGCCCGGTCGGCCTCGGGGGTGACCGGGCGGCCGGGACCTTTGCAGAGGCGCCGGACCGACTCGTCGGTGTTGACTCCCACGATCAGGGCGTCGCCCAGCGAGCGGGCCTGTTCCAGATAAGCCACGTGGCCCGGATGCAGGAGGTCGAAGCAGCCGTTGGTGAAGACCGCCGTCCGGCCCTGGGCCTGGATTTTCTTGACCCAGCGAGCCGCGGCCCCGCGGCTGAGCACCTTTTGGCTGGTGTTGCACTCGCTCAAATCTTTCTCCTTTACCTGTCAAACTTTTGCAGCCAGGCATCCAGGGAGAACTTTCCACCCCCGGTAATCAAGAGCGCCAGGGCAGCGCAGAATAGGGATAAGGCGAATTCGGCTCCCGCGGGCATAAAAAAGGCTCCCCAATGAACTTTGAGTATCGCTACCAGCATAACTATCGAAATCGATAAGGCACCCAAGCGGGTAAACAGACCGAAGAACAAGAGCAGGCCGCCTCCGAACTCTCCGATCCCAGCCAGCGTGGCCCAGAACATCCCTGGGGTCAGACCCATTTTTGCCGCAAAGAAGCCAGCGGTCACTGTGAGCCCCTTGCCCCCCAGCCAGCCGAAAAGTTTTTGGCTGCCGTGGGCCAGGAAGATCATTCCGAGGGCGATCCTTAAAGGAATAGTGGCCCACAGTTTTTCATCAGTGCCCAAGAGTTTTTTCCACATTGGCGCCTCCTGTTGAACCCTATTTTATTGTAAAGATAATGAGTAATTAGGGTCACATCAAGGGAGTGGAGATTTTGGACCTTTGATTCTTGCTGGGGCTCTGGTCATTCATGTTTTACCCGGGCCACGGTGAGCACCTCCACCCGGGCGGCGCCGGCCCGGCGCAAGACTCTGGCGCACTCCCGCACCGTCGAGCCGGTGGTGTAGAGGTCGTCGATCAGCAAGATCTTCCTGCCCTTAACCGCGGCGGGCTGGGAGATGCCGAAGGCGCCTTTGACGTTGTCCCGGCGCTCCCTGGGTTTGAGGCCCACCTGGGGCACGGTATGGCGCAGCCGCTTGAGCACCTCCAGACCTGTGGGTCTATCCGGAAACCCCTGGGCCAGCAGCAGGGCCTGGTTGAAGCCCCGGGCCTTGAGGCGCCGGGGGTGCAGGGGAACCGGCAGGAGCAGGTCGGCTGCAGTCACCAATTCCAGACATTCCGGGCGCTGCAGCCAGCTTTGCAGCAGGGGCTGATAGACGATTTGGCGGCCAAACTTGAAGCGCTTGATGGCCGCGGCCACCGGGCCTGCATAAACCGCCGCGGCCCGGGCCCGCTCATAGGGCGGCGGCTCCGTCTGGCAGTCGCCACAGAGCCGGTCGCCGCCGTCCGGGGAGTCGAACATCCGTCCGCAGCATGGACACAAGGGGCTAGTCACCCACTCGATCTGCGCCTCGCACTCCGGGCAGATGGCCTGCGGCGCCTCTTCCCCCACTCCGACGCCGCAAAACAGGCACATCCGTGGCAGGAAAAACTCCAGCACGGTGAGGCCGAAGCGTTTGAGACCGGGCAGGCTAAAAGGCGCCAATGGAGGATTCTCCTTGAAATTTCAGTATAATTACGCTGCCTGGGCGTGTGTCAAGCAATTTTATGCAATTTTATACCCACTTTTTAGCCGCGTTTGAGGCATATGGGACGATGCCAGTGCCGCTCACCTCAGAAAGTGCGGTAGTTGTAGCGCTAAAAACGCCTTGGGTATCGAGGTTGAGCCGTGGTTGGATCACTAAGGGGCCGTTCGTGGGCCGCCTTTGTACCGCTGAGGTTTCGCTGGGGTATCATTAAATTATTCATTTAATAATAATAGGTTACCTTAAATAACATCGGTTTGTGCCGCTTTTTCGGGGTAGAGTTTCTCTAAAATTTCTCCAATGGTTCATTTTAGCTCTTTTCAGATAAATATAGTCTGGACATGGAGAATTGCCAGCAGGGGTACGACAGTTGGCATAAGTGGTGTAGTACTGCCAATTTTTTCAGGCACAGGCTGGAAAGCCTGTGCCACCTGGAAAATGGCGGGCACGGAGGCCCGCCCCACCAGTCTATGAAAAATTTCTATTTTTCCAGGAGGGGGTTTGGGGGCCTAAGGGTTTCTGTAGGGGCGCACCTGCGTGTGCGCCTTTAGGGCGGACACATAGGTCCGCCCCTACGAAAAGTCGGGGTTCCCCAAAAGCAGTTTTCGATTATCTATATTTACAGCGCGGCCAGGCGTTGGGCCAGGGCTTCGGCGTCGGTGAAGAGGTTCCGGATGGCAGGGTCGGTGAGGCCGGCGCCCTGGGCGATGCGTTCCGCCTGGTGGCGGGTGATGAGGTCGCCGGGCGCGTGGGAGTCGGTATCGACGATGAGGGAGGCGCCCACTTCCAGGGCGGTGCGGGCCACGTGGCCGTTGGCCAGGCAGTGGCCCTTGCGGGCCGAGATTTCCAGGAAGATGCCGCGCTCTCTGGCCAGGGCCGCATCTTCTGTGGTGATGAGGCCGGGGTGGGCCAGGATGTCGATGTCGGCCTCGAGCGCGGCCCGATTGGTCCCAGGAGCCACCGGCTCGGCCAGGGTCTCGCCGTGGATGACGATGAGCGGCACCCCCAGGGCCCGGGCCTGGGCGGTGAGCGGCCCGATGAGGGCCGGCGGCAGGTGGGTGAATTCCAGGCCGGGAATGAGGTAAGGCGGCTCGCCGCGGTTGAGGCTGTCGGGCCGCGGCTTTCAGGCGGCTGAAGACCGCCTCGAAGTTGGAGGCGTCCACGTGATCGGTGATGCCGAGATAGCGGTAGCCCTTCACCTGGGCCCGGCGCCACAACTCCGCCGGCAGGAGCTCTCCGTCGCTGTTCAGGGTATGGGTGTGCAGATCAATCATGAGAAGATAGTAGTCAGTGGTCAGTAGTCAGTTGCCAGTAAAAGGCAAAGACAGTATGACCGGTATCTGATGCGAATCGACTTTCAATAGAATCTACCAATTTATCGCTAATAATAACCATATTTCCCCAAAACTTGAAAAGCAAAAACTAAAAACTAAAAACTAAAAACCAAAACTGACCACTGACTACTGACCACTGCTCACTACATTTTGTATTTGCCGAAGTCGTCGGGGTCCAGGCCTTCCAGGATTTCGGTCCATTTTTTGGCGTCTTCGGTGGTGATGGCCTCCTGGGCCGAGAGGTCCACCCGGCGGGCCTTCTTAATCACCACGTCGGCCACAAAGATCGGGGCCTTGGTGCGCAGGGCGATGGCGATGGCGTCGCTGGGCCGGGCATCGATGGTTATTTCGTTGCCGCCCCGGCTGAGGTAGATGAGGGCGAAATAGGTATTGTCCCGGAGATCGCAGACTTCCACCTTGGTAACCTGGGTCTCCATGAGTTCCATGATGTTCTTCAGCAGGTCGTGGGTCATGGGGCGGGAGAACTTGATATTCTCCAGTTCGCTGGCGATGGCCGTGGCCTCCAGTAAGCCGATCCAGATGGGGACCGCCTTGTCCGACGCCACATCCTTGAGGATCATGATGGGGCTGTTGGTAAAGGGGTCGATGGTTAACCCGGAAACGGTCATTTCCCTAAACATGCTGCCTCCTCTGGGGTGGCCTAAGGCAACCGCCAAGGTCGAAGGGGTGGGCCAGGGCCCGAGAGCCTTTTAAAGAATGGGACCGGGCCTCGGTAAGCGCCACGGGCGTCAGGCGGCCCAGTAGTTCCCGAGGTCCGGTAAAATTGACCACCTGGTTGGTGCGGAGCCGGCCGCTGAGCTGCTCCGGTGAACGCTTGCTCAAACCCTCCACCAGCACTTCCTGCACCTGGCCCACCAGGCGGGCGTGGGCGGCCAGGGTGAGTTCGTCCTGCAAGGCCTGCAATCGGACCAGGCGCGCCGATTTGACCGCTTCCGGCACCTGATCCGGGAAGCCGGCGGCCCGGGTTTGGGGCCGGGGGGAATACTTAAAGGAAAAAGACTGCTCAAACGCGGCTTGCCGCATCAGGTCCAGGGTCTGGGCAAAATCGGCCTCGGTCTCGCCGGGAAAGCCGACGATCAGGTCAGTGGAGATGGCGATGCCGGGGCAGGATTGGCGCAGCCGGGCCACCTTCTCCAGATACGCTTCCCGGGTGTAGCGCCGGTTCATGCTTTGGAGGATGCGGTTGGCACCGGATTGCACCGGCAGGTGCAGGTGTTCGCACAGGGCCGGCAGTTCGCCATAGGCCGCGAGCAAGTCGTCGGACAGGTCCCGGGGGTGCGAGGTGGCGAAGCGCAGGCGCCTGAGCCCGGGAAGCTCCTGGAGGCGGCGCAGCAGCCCGGTGAAGCTGATGGGCTCGGCCAGGCCCCGGCCGTAGGAATTGACGTTTTGGCCCAGCAGGGTCACTTCCAGGCCGCCGGCGGCCAGGAAATCGGCGACCTCGCGGACGATGGCCGCGGGCTCCCGGCTGGCCTCCCGGCCCCGGACATAAGGGACCACGCAGAAGGTGCAGAAATTGTTGCAGCCCTGCATGATGTTCACGAAGGTCTGCACGGGACCAACGGGCCACTGCCGGGGCGGCAGTTCCTCAAAGCCGGGCTTCAGGGCCAGATCCACCGGGCGCCCACCCTGGACGGCGCGGCGAACCAGGTCCGGCAGGCGGCGGCCGGCTTGAGTGCCGAAGACCAGGTTGAGGTGAGGGGCCGCGGCCAGGAGGCGCTCGCCTTCCTGCTGGGCCACGCAGCCGCCCACCCCGATGACGAGGTGGGGCCGCCCGGCTTTCAGGAACTTCAGGCTCCCGAGCAGACTAGTCACCTTCTCTTCGGCCTTGCGCCGGATGGCGCAGGTGTTGATGAGATAAAGGTCCGCCTCTTCGGCCCGGCTGGTGAGCTCGTACTCCGGCGCCAGCAACTGGGCCATCCGCTCGGAGTCGGCCACGTTCATCTGACAGCCGAAGGTGCGGATATAGAGCTTCTTTTTTGGCGCCGCCATACTCTTATTTACTCAGAAACGTCATGCCTTGTCAACTCTACCCGCCCCGGCCCCTGGACAGCCGCAGCCGGGTAGAGTAGAATGCGCTGGGTTATGATGTAGGACAGCCGCCCCCGGCTGTCCCTGGACAGGCGAGGGCGCCTGTCCTACATGTTCTTTCGGGAGAATCCATGATTCCTATCCGCGGGGCGCCGGCGATGCAGCGCCGGCCCTGGGTCACGTTGGGACTGATTGCGGTCAATGTGGCCATTTTTCTATATCAGTTGCACATCGGCCCGGATGCGGCCGCGGCCCTGTTCGTGCACCAGGGAGCGGTGGCCTCCAAACTGAGCCACCCCAAACTGGTCACTTCCTATCAGGCTCTGAAGCTGCTGCCCACCATGTTCAGCAGCATGTTCCTGCACGCCGGCTGGCTGCATCTGATCGGCAACATGTGGTTCCTCTGGCTGTTCGGCGAGGGCCTGGAAGACGATCTGGGCCATCGGCGCTTCCTGGCCTTTTATCTCTTCTGCGGTTTTTTTGCCTGCCTGTTTCATGTTCTGGCCGCCTCCCGGCTCACGGCGCCCTTGATCGGCGCCAGCGGGGCCATCGCCGGGGTGCTGGGGGGCTATCTCATCCGGCTGCCCAAGTCGCCCATCCGCACCATCGTGTTTTGGCGACTGCGCCCGGAGACCTGGCAGGTGCCGGCCTTTGCCTGGCTGCTGCTGTGGCTGGGCCTGCAGTTTTACGGGCTGCGCCAGGGCGGGCCCGTGGGTTGGATGGCGCACCTGGGTGGCTTTGGCATCGGCATGCTGATGGTCAACTTCTTCACTCCGATGCAGGCGGCGGCGGGGCCACCGAAGCCGGCCGGCAAGAAGGGCAGGGGCGGCAAGGGGAAGAAGAAGATGATCAGTGGTCAGTGGTCAGTGGTCAGATAAATACCTTGCTTTTACTGGCCACTGGCCACTGACCACTGGCTACTGATACAGGGAGGGCTCATGCAATACTCTGAAGGGCGGATGGGGCGGGTCTTCATCCTGCGGTTGGAAGAGGGCGAGCGGCTCAACGACAGCATCGAAAAGTTTGCCCGGGAGCAGCAGCTCAGCCATGGGCTGGCCTTCTTCCTGGGGGGCTCGGCCGACGGCAGTAAAGTGGTGGTGGGCCCGGAGGCCAACCGGGAGACGATCATTCCCATGATCCACGCCCTGCAGGGGGAGCAGGAGGTCCTGGCCCTGGGAACCCTCATTCCCAACGAGGCCGGGGAACCGGTGCTCCACATGCACGGCGCCGCCGGGCGCGAAGGCCGCGCCACGGTGGGCTGCACCCGGGCCGGGGTGAAGGTCTGGCTGATCGGGGAAGTGGTGCTTCTGGAAATCCTGGGGGCCGACTCGGCCCGACGCCAGAAAGACCCGGCGAGCGGGTTTCAACTGCTGAAAATTGATTGAGGTGTAGGGTGGGCACTGCCCAGCAATTCTTTTACTGGTGCGTGGAACGCACCCTACGTAAGAGCACAGGCTGGAAAGCCTGTGCTACCAAGGCCTGAGGTGGCGGTTTGGAATTAACCAAAGAGATGTTGGACAAAGTGGCCGAAACCGGGCGGCAGGCGGCCCTGGCCGCGGGCGCGGTGCTGCGCCAGAACTACTCGCAAGCCCCATCAGATTACCATGAAAGGGGCCATCGACCCGGTGACGGAGAGCGACTTCGAATCCCAGGAGATGATCATCGCCCTGATCCGCCAGACATTTCCCGATCATGTTATCCTGGCGGAGGAAACGCTGGGCGAGGCGGCGCCGCCGCCGGCCGGGGATTCGCCTTACCGCTGGATCATCGACCCCCTGGACGGCACGGTCAACTTTGCCCACGGCTACCCGGCCTTCTGCGTCTCCATCGCCTGCGAGGCCGCGGGCGGGCTGCAATACGGGGTGGTCTACGACCCGCTGCGGGATGAACTCTTTGAGGCCAGGAAAGGGCAGGGGGCCTGGTTGAACGGCCGGCCCATCCGGGTCTCGACGACCGACCGGCTGGAGCGGGCCCTGGTGGCCACGGGCTTTCCCTATGATATCCGGGAGCGCCTGCCGGAGACCCTGGCGCCGCCTGGGGCGAATCATGGGGATTGCCCAGGGGCTGCGCCGGGGCGGCTCCGCGGCCCTGGATATGAGCTACGTGGCCTGCGGCCGCTGCGACGGCTTCTTCGAGGAAAACCTCAAGCCCTGGGACACTGCCGCCGGGCTGCTGCTGATCGAGGAGGCGGGGGGGAGGATTACGACGTTTGACGGCGGGACGTATGATCTTTTTGCCGCGAATGTGTTGGCCAGTAACGGGGTGCTGCATGATAACTTGATGACACTTGTTTAAAAAATGATTGACATCCAGGGGGGGCAATGCGTATATTTTTCTATATGGAACTGGGTTTGACCTTCAACTGGTGCTGGTGGCGCGTGATCTCGGACTCGTGAGGTGCGTCCACCGATAGTTTTGGATAAATTCGGGGCCCCTGGCGAGAGGGGCCCCGGTTTTTTTGGCACAGTCTCAAGCCGTGGCCCGCAGGGGGCACGGCTTTTAATTTTTTACCGCAGATGGACGCCGATAGACGCCGATAACGCGAATTTAATAAAATTTTTGGCCTTAGCGGTGTTCATCGGCGTGTATCTGCGGTAAATAAGTGATTATATAAATGAACGGAGCGGGTATGGTTCAACCGGATTTGGCCACTTTCAGCGACATGGCCCGGCAAGGCAATCTGATCCCGGTGTACCGGGAGATCCTGGGAGACCTGGAGACCCCGGTGTCGGCCTACAAGAAGCTTGCGGGGCGCCGGCCCTTCCTTTCTCCTGGAAAGCGTCGAGGGCGGGGAGAAATGGGGCCGTTTCAGTTTCCTGGGGCTCAATCCTGCCCTGGAGTTTCAGGTGCAGGGCGGCCGCACCAGCATCCGGCGGCGGGGTCAGGAGGAAATCCTGGCGGCCGGCCGCGACCCTTTCGAGCACCTGAGAAGCCTGCTGCAGGGCTTCCGGGCGGTGGACGCTCCCGGTCTGCCGCGGTTTTGGGGGGGCCTGGTGGGTTACCTGGGCTATGATATGGTGCGTTTCATCGAACGGCTGCCGGAACTCACTCCGGCCCTCACCATGCCCGAGGCCCGTCTGATGCTGGCGGACAATCTGCTGATCTTCGACAACCTGCGCCAGACCATCAAGGTGATGGCCCTGGTGCACCTGGACCCGGACCTCTCCCTAAAGGCCCAGTATGACCGGGCGGTGGCGGACATCGAGGCGCTGATCCAGCGGCTGGACCAGCCGGTGCCACGCAGTCAGGCGGCGCCGGCCTCCGAAAAACCGCCGCTGACTGCCAACCTGACGCAAGAGCGCTTCGCGGCCATGGTGGAGCAGGCCAAAGAGTACATCGCCGCCGGGGACGTGATCCAGGTGGTGCTGTCCCAGTGTTTTAAGACGCCGCTGCGCCACGACCCTTTCGATTTATATCGGGCCCTGCGCTCCATCAACCCCTCGCCCTACATGTTTTACCTGGACCAGGGGGACATGAAGCTGGTGGGGGCCTCGCCGGAGATCCTGGTGCGCCTGGAGGAAGGCCGCATCACCTACCGGCCCATCGCCGGCACCCGGCCCCGGGGAGCCACGGAGGCCGAGGACCGGGAGCTGGAGAAGGAGCTGCTGGCCGACCCCAAGGAGCGGGCCGAACACCTGATGCTGGTCGATCTGGGGCGCAACGACGTCGGCCGGGTGTCCCAAATCGGCAGCGTCCGGGTGCCGGAGTTGTTTTCGGTGGAACGCTACTCCCACGTGATGCACATCGTCTCCCAGGTGGAAGGGGAGTTGGCCCCGGGCTTAGACGGCCTGGACGTGCTCAAGTCCACCTTTCCGGCCGGCACCGTCACCGGCGCCCCCAAGGTGCGGGCCATGGAGATCATCGAGGAACTGGAGCCCACCCGCCGCGGCCCTTACGCCGGGGCGGTGGGCTATCTCGGCTTCGGCGGCAACCTGGACTTTTGCATCACCATCCGCAGCTTTGCCATTCACCAGGACCAGGTGTACCTGCAAGTGGGCGCCGGCATCGTGGCCGATTCGGACCCGGAGCGGGAATACCAGGAGACGGTGAACAAGGGCATGGCCCTGGTGCGGGCCCTGGACCGGGTGGAGGAAGGATTGATGTGAAGAAGTTTGGGGGAACCCCGCTTTTTTAGAAAAAGCGAGGTTCCCCCAAACCCCCTCCTGGAAAAATAGCAGGGTTTAGATAAGAGGCAAATATGTTAGTAATGATAGATAATTACGACTCCTTCACCTATAATCTGGTGCAGTATTTCGGCCAGTTGGGAGAGGAGGTTAAGGTTTTTCGCAACGACCAGGTGGACCTGGCGGGTCTGGAGGCTGCCGGGCCGGACCGGCTGGTGGTCTCGCCCGGACCCTGCTCCCCCAATGAGGCGGGGATTTCCATGGCGGCCATCCGCCATTTTGCCGGGAAACTCCCGATCCTGGGGGTGTGCCTGGGCCATCAGGCCGTGGGCGCGGTCTTCGGCGGCCGGGTCATCCGGGCCCCGCGGCTGATGCACGGCAAGACCTCGCTCATTTATCACGACGGCCGGGATCTGTTCCAGGGGATCCCGTCACCCTTTGAGGCTACCCGTTACCATTCCCTCATCGTGGAGCGGGAGACCCTGCCCGACTGCCTGGCGGTGACGGCCCAAACCGCGGTGGGGGAGATCATGGGCCTGCGCCATAAGGAACACATCATCTACGGGGTGCAGTTTCATCCGGAGTCGATCATGACCACCGAAGGCATGAACCTGCTGCGCAATTTTCTGAGACGCAGCCGGGGGTGAGGGGAGGAGCAGGCGGAGATAAAGATTTTGGGGGAACCCCACTTTTTTAAAAAAAGTGAGGTTCCCCCAAACCCCCTCCTGGAAAAATGTAAGTATAAATGGAACGTAGGATAGATCCTGCGGATACAACAACGGTGAGCGATCAATGGATCGAGAACCAGGTCCGGAAAAAGAGCTACAAAAAGAGCTGGAACCCAGGGCGGCGTCCAACGGGGACGAGCCTGCCGAGAAGCCCCACCCGGAGTATGAAATCGACATCTTTCGGGACTGGTGTAAGTCCTGCGGTATCTGCGCGGCCTTCTGCCCCCGGCAATGCCTCGGCCTGGACGAAAACGGCGCCCCGGTGGTTAAAGACGCCAAAGGCTGCACCGGTTGCCGCTGGTGCGAACTCCACTGCCCCGACTTCGCCATCTGCGTCAAGGAGATCGTGGCGGGAGAAAAGAAAGCCGAGGAAACGGACTGAAATGAAAGATTAACCACCAAGGGCACCAAGATCACCAAGAGAGCACCAAGGAAATGGCTTTTCTTGGTGAAACCTTGGTGTCCTTGGTGACTTGGTGGTGAAAGTTTTTAGAGAAACTTATGGTTACGATCCCCGCCGGACAACCGAGACTGCTGCAAGGCAACGAAGCCGTGGTGGAAGGCGCGCTCTACGCCGGCTGCCGGTTTTTTGCCGGCTACCCCATCACCCCGGCCACCGAGATCAGCGAAGTCATGTCCTGGCGCCTGCCGGCCATGGACGGCACCTTCATCCAGATGGAGGATGAGATCGCCTCCATGGGCGCGGTGATCGGGGCCTCATTGGCCGGGGTCAAGGCCATGACCGCCACCAGCGGCCCGGGCTTCTCGTTGATGCAGGAAAACCTGGGCTTCGCCGTCGCGGCCGAAGTTCCTTGCGTCATCGTCAACGTCATGCGGGGCGGGCCTTCCACCGGGCTGCCCACCATGGTGAGCCAGGGGGACGTGCAGCAGGCCCGTTGGGGCACCCACGGCGACCACCCGATTATCGTCCTGGCGGTCTCCACCACGCAGGAGTGCTTCGACCTGACGGTCAAGGCCTTTAATCTCTCGGAAAGATTCCGCACGCCGGTGATCATCTTGAGCGATGAGGTGGTGGGCCACACCCGGGAGAAGCTGGTGCTGCCGCCGGCGTCGCCGCTGGAGGTGGTGGACCGGGTGCGCCCCGACATGCCGCCGGAGTGGTACCTGCCCTATGCCGACACGGCCAGCGGCGTGCCGCCCATGGGCATCTTCGGCGACGGCTACCGCTACCACGTCACCGGCCTGATCCACGACGTGCGAGGCTATCCCACCGAGCGGCCCGACGAGATCGAACCTTTTCTGAACCGCCTGTTCCGCAAGCTCAACCAGCACTTCCACGACATCCAACTGGTCAAGGAGGAACAGACCGGGGACGCCGAACTGCTGGTGGTGGCCTACGGCTCCGTGGCCCGGTCCGCCCGGCGGGCCGTAGCCGAGGCCCGGGAGCGGGGCCTCAAGGCGGGCCTGCTGCAACTCATCACCCTGTGGCCCTTCCCCCGGCGCAGTCTGGAACCGCTGTTGCGCCAGGTCCGGGCCGTCCTGGTGCCGGAGCTGAATATGGGCCAGATGTCCCGGGAGGTGAAACGGGTGAACCAGGGAATGACCCGGATCGAAACCTTGAATCGGATTGATGGGAATTTGATCACGCCGGAGGAGATTTTGGAGAGGTTGGTGAGGTTATAAGAATGGTAACGCAGGGCCTCCGGCCTGCGCTCACCGGCTGGAAGCCGGCGCCACTAAGCGCAGTTCCTGTAGGGTGTGCCCTGCGCACCATTAGATTATAAGAAGGGCAATATTTCGGTCCGCGATGCGCACCCTACATGGCTGAGAGCTAATCATGGCCGAAGTTACCAAACTGATCCACAAATACCTGCGCCACGAAAAGAAGTTCCCGCACGTCTGGTGTCCGGGGTGCGGCAACGGCATCGTCTTGGGGGCGCTGATCCGGGCCATCGATCGGACCGGCCTCACCAAGGACGAGATCGTCCTGGTCTCGGGCATCGGCTGCTCCGGGCGCCTGAGCGTCTACGTGGATTTCAATACGCTGCACACCACCCACGGCCGGGCCTTGACCTTCGCCACCGGGGTGAAGCTGGCCAACCCCAAGCTCCACGTGATCGTGGTCATGGGCGACGGCGACGCCACCGCCATCGGCGGCAATCACTTCATCCACGCGGCCCGGCGCAACTTGAACCTGACCGCGATCATCATTAATAACAATATCTACGGCATGACCGGCGGGCAGTATTCGCCCACCACCCCCTACGGGGCCCGGGCCGCCACGGCGCTTTACGGCCACATCGAGCACGCCTTTTCCATCAGCGAGATGGCGGTGACCGCCGGGGCCGCCATGGTGGGCCGGGGCACGGTGTATCACGCCACCCTCCTGGACCAGCTCATGGAACAGGCCATCCTGAAGCGGGGCTTCGCGGTGGTGGAGGTCATCAGCCACTGCCACACCCAGTTCGGCCTGAAGAACAAGCTGGGCGGGCCGGTGGAGATGATGCGGGCCCAGAAGGAGATGGCGGTGCGGGTGGAAAAGGCCCGGATCATGACCCCGGAAGAACTGGCGGGCAAGCTCACCATCGGCGTCCTGGCGGACCGGGACCTGCCGATTTATACCCAGGAATACCAGCGCCTCCGGGAGGCCGCCAAGGCGGCGATGAGAGAGAAATGATGAACCACCAAGAACACCAAGGACACCAAGAGGCACCAAGAATGAAAGCATTTGCTGTCTTGGCGAGCCCAGACAGCAAATATTTTCCTTTGTGAACCTTGGTGCTCTTGGTGTCTTGGTGGTAAAGCTTTTATGTCGAAACGCTACGAAATCAGACTGGCCGGGTCCGGCGGGCAGGGACTAATCCTGGCCGGGGTGATTCTGGCCGAGGCGGCCGGGATCTATGACGGCAAGTTCGTCTGCCAGACCCAGAGCTATGGCCCGGCGGCCCGGGGCGGCGCCTCCAAGGCGGAGGTGGTGATCAGCGACGCCGAAATCGACTACCCCAAGGCCATCCGGCCCGACGTGCTCCTGGCCCTGAACCAGGCGTCCCTGGATAAGTACCTGGTCGACCTGAAGCCTGGGGGCGTCTTGCTGGTGGACGCCGACCTGGTGCGGGAGGTGCCGGCGGCAGGGGCGGTGGCCCTCCCCTTTACCCGCCTGGCCCGGGAGCTGGGCAAAGAGATGATGGCCAACATCGTTGCCCTGGGCGCCCTGGCGACCATTACCGGGGCCGTCTCGCCGGCAGGTCTGCAGCAGGCGGTCCTGGCCCGGGTGCCGCCCCAGACCCGGGAGCTGAACCAGAAGGCCCTGGAGGCCGGCAGGGCCGCGGCCGCAGAATTTTTACAGGAGAGCGCAGCCACGGCTTCTGAAATCGGGGTCGGCGGCGACGAGTAAGCCGGGGTGAGCTGAGGGAACCATGCGGAAGGGTTTTTTATCCTTTTTATTAAGAACGATCGTTATGGGATGGGCTTTAGCGCTGGCCGCAGGGCTGGGCCCCGTCCTGGCGCAGGAGCCGGCGGCCGCGGCTCCCGGGGGCTTTGGCCGGCTGACCCCGGCGGAGCAGTGGGTCATGCAGCAGGTGGCTGCCGGCGGAGTCCCGGACTTAAAGGAGCGCTTCGGGGAAGCTGAAGGCGGGCGCACTATCCGGGGCCAGTTTTTGGTGGCCCTGCTCACCGATGGCTTTCCCGGGTTCAAGGTGCCTCGCAGCGGCATTTATCTGCTCAACGCCGTCATTCCCGACATGGTAAGTCTGCAATTCGCCGAGGTGGAACCTGCGGTTTTTCTGGTGGGCTGCCAGTTTCGGGGGGTGGTGGATTGCAGCGGCAGCCATTTCAAAAAGACCCTGGGGATGAAACAGGCGGTTTTTTCACAGCAGGCCAATTTCCATCAGCTCAAGGTGGACCTGGATGCCTTCTTCGGCGAAGCGGAGTTTAAGGGAGCGGTGGATTTCGGCGCCGCTCAAATCGAGGGAAATTTAGTTTTTAAGGGAGCCAGATTCACGAGGAAAGACCAGGTAGCCGGTCTGAATGGGCTCAAGCTGGGAGGGAGTCTACATTGCTCGAACGCCGTCTTTGAAGGTGGCGTGGACCTGGCCGGCGCCAAAATCGGCGCCGAACTCAACGCCCAGGGCGCCAGGTTTACCAGTCCTGATCAGAAGGTGATCTTCACCGGCGCGAAAGTGGGCCAGGTCGCCGGGTTCGACCGGGCCGAATTCCGGGGGCCGGTAAGCCTGGACAGCGCTGAGATCACCGGGCTATTTTCCGCCGAAGGCACCCGGTTTGAATCTACCAGCCAGGCAGTTAGCTTCGATAACCTGAAGGTGGGTCCCTGGGCCTCCTTTAACGGGGCGATCTTCAAGGGCCCGGTGACCTTCAACAATGCCTCGTTTGCGGGGATCCTCTCCATCATGGAGGCACGTTTCGAAGATAAGGGGCATCCGGCCAAATTTTACGGCCTGAAGGTAGACAATTCTGCCACCTTCATGGAGACCGTTTTCCAGGGCGGCGTTTCTATGCTGGGAGGCAGCTTCAAGAATCTCATGATTACCGGGAGCGCCACGCCCCTCACTTACCCGGAAATCAATCTGGACGGGGCCCAGGTGGATTATTCCCTGATCATCGGAGACCTCCGAATGGAGAGACTCCAAACGACCCGCCTACAGGTGAAGGGGCCGGTGATCTTTAAAAACCTCCAGATCGGCCAAAAGGCCGATTTGCGGGACAGCAGTTTCTACTCCTTGAAAATGATCGGGGTCGGCTGGCCCGCCAAGCCGGAGCAAATCTGGTTGGAAGGCCTGAGCTACCAAAGCCTGAGCGCCGGCGAAGGGCCCCAGGATTGGCGGAAGCTATTGGCCTGGGTCAATGACAGCCGCTACGATACCCGGAATTACAGCCAGTTGGAGGAATTCTTCAGACACGGCGGCTACCGGGACCGGGCCGATGCGGTCTACATCCAGGGCCAGCGCCGGCAGGCGCTGGATAAATGGTGGCGGCCGGACCACCTGGCCACCCTGATTTTTTGGGACGCCCTGGCGGGCTACGGCAAGAAGCCCGGCCGGACCTTCTGGCTCAGCCTGATCATTGTGATGGTGGGCACCCTGTTTTTCGACCACCGGAACTTCGACCCCAGCTTTGTGGGCGGCTGGACCTGGATGTTGAACGGCAATATCTGGCGAACCAGGGTGGTGCGCTTCTTCCTGAGCCTGGACGAGTTTCTGCCCGGGGTGGACCTGGGGTTGGCGCGGCTGTGGCAGATCTCGAAGATTTCGTATCCGACGCTGCTCTATTATCATTTTCACAAGATCAGCGGCTGGATCCTGGTGCCCATCGGCCTGGCGGCGGTCTTTTCGCAGTTTAAGTAACGGTATTGTGGCAGCCTACAGGCGGAGTGCATCTGTGCCGCTTAATGTTTAATCGCCGATGAACGCCGATCAGCGCCGATGAACGCGGCTAAAACTTTAAAGGACGTGAATATGCGCCCGGAACCATGGCTCACCCTCAGTGACGGCAGTATTCTCACCCGGCAGGAGCAGTTTGTCCTGCGACAGGTAACCGCCGGCGAGATCGCCGACCTGAAGCAGGAGTTCGGCGAGGCCGAGGAAGATAGGCGGCTGCGGGCGCGGTTTTTGGAAGAACTGTTAACCGGTGAGTTAATCGAGGTCAGGATTCACCGGCGGGGAATTTTGATCACCAAGGCCATTGTGGAAGATGCGCTTAACCTCGAAAATATCGAAGTTCCCGGGGCTTTAGAACTAAATTCTTGTGTTTTTATGGCCCTGGTCAACTTCCGCGAGGCCTGGTTTAAAAAGCACCTGCTCTTAAACGGCGCCATCTTTCTTGATATGGTTGATTTTAGCCGACTGCGGGTCGACAGCACCTTTTATTGCCAAAATGCCGGATTTGTGGGTCCGGCGAGTTTTAAGGGGGCCGTTATTGCTGGGCGGTTGCTGGCAGATGGCGCTAAATTTTTATCCGCGGATCAAGAGGCCGATTTTTATGATTTGAAAGTGGGACGAAGCGCAATTTTTGACGGCACGGAATTTCTGGGCCGGGTTGACTTTACCCGAATGGCAATTGGTGGAAAGTTTAGCGCAAACCGGGCGAAATTTGGTTCTGAGGGTTGCGAAGCCAGATTTATTGAAATGCGGGTGGATCATAGCGTTCATATTAGCGAGGCGGAATTTAATGGCCCGGTAAATTTTGCCGGGACGGAAATTCACGGAGAGCTACGGGCGGCAGGTGCCAAATTTCTTGGAATAAATCATAAAATCGATTTTAACAGCCTGCGGACCGGCCGTGCTGCCTTCTTTCAAGGCTGCGAATTTCATGGTCTGATAAATTTTATCGGTATTAAGATTGGCGGAGACCTGCACCTGGAATCTTTCCTAAAGATCGGCCAGGATTTGGCTACCACCTTCCATGGCAGTGTCAACTTTCATGGAGCCGATATCAGTGGAGAACTTTTGGCTGAGAAAGCCCAGTTTTTAGGACATATCAGCAACTTTGAGGCGGTTAAGGTTGGCCGCAGTTTCCACGCCAGCGGCGCCATCTTCGGCGGCGCGGTATTGTTTAGCCGAATGCAGGTGCACAATTTCTATGTCGATCCCTTCGGCAGAATGAAACTTTATAAGACTCTTTTTAAGGGCGCAGCCAATTTCTCCGATCTCGAAGTCGAAGGGGTCTTCAACGCCAATCATGCCATCTTTAAGAGCGAGAACACCATTTTTTCCGGACTCAAGGTAGGCCAGGGAGCCTTTTTCAACGGCACGATCTTCTTTGGCGGACTGGTGCTGAAGGAAGGCCAGTTAACCGACCTGGTGATCCGCGGCTTGCACCGGCTATCGGAGGGCGGTCTGCCGCTGGAGGAGATCGTCCTGAATCGCACCAAGATCGCGCATCGATTAACCATAGAGGATGTCGAGGTCAAGAGATTCACTGCCCGGAATCTGGAGGTCAAGGGACCGACGGAGCTTAGGAGATTGGTGATCAAAGGCGAGGCGGATTTCCGGGACGCCGCCCTCCATCACCTCCAGGTCGCCGAGATCGCCTGGCTCGACCCGCGGCAGGTGCAGAAACAGGCCGAGATTTATCTGGATGGGATGACCTATGAGAGTATTACCACCAAAACTGACCCGACGGAGGCGGAAAAGTGGCCGCAGCTGCTGGCGTGGCTGGGACTGAGCCGCTTCAATACGCAAAATTACGGCCAGCTCGACGCCTTTTTCCAGCGTGGCGGCCTGCAGGAAATGGGCCGACCGGGTCCATATCGCCGGTAAACGCCGGGAATTGGGCAGGCGAAAATGGTGGGACCCGGCTCGGTGGCTCGTAAAGTTCTTCTGGGGCTTACTGGCGGGTTATGGCCGCAAACCCGGACGCACCCTGTGGATCAGTCTGGGCTTGATTATCCTGGGGGCCTTTCTCCTGAATCCGGCGCAGGTGCTGCCGCCTGAATTTCTCAATGGCCTGGCCGGATATCCGGATAAATTCGTTCATTTCATGGCCATGAGAATGATCGTGAGCACCGCCAATTTTCTCTCCGCGATTCCGGGCTGGGCTGGTCATTTAAATTTGAATGCTCCGGAATTTCATCTTTTTGTATTTCTCTGGTTTCAGCGGATTTGCGGTTGGATACTGATCCCCATTGGGCTGGCGGCGGTTTATACCAGGCTAAAATAACCGAGGGAGAAAGAGTTGTGAAAGAAGCCATTTTAAAAGTGGTTACCGGCCAGGATTTGAGCGAAGCTGAGATGACCCGGGCCATGGAGGTCATCATGAGCGGCGAGGCCACCGAGGCCCAGATCGGCGCCTTCATCACCGCCCTCAGGATCAAGGGCGAGACGGTGGCCGAAATCACCGCCGCGGCCCGGGTGATGCGGGCAAGGCCACCCGCATCCCCATCCAGGACGGCATCATCGATCTGGACCGGGACGAAATCAACGTGGAATGGGAGACGGTGGTGGACACCTGCGGTACAGGCGGCGACGCCACCTCCACCTTCAACGTCTCCACCACCACCGCCTTCGTGGTGGCCGGGGCCGGCCTCAAGGTGGCCAAGCATGGCAACCGGGCGGTATCAAGCCGCTGCGGCTCGGCCGACGTCATCGAGGCCCTGGGGATCAACCTGGCCCTGACCCCGGACCAGGTGGCCTGGTGCATCCTGGAGGTGGGCATCGGCTTTCTCTTCGCCCCGCAACTGCACGGCGCCATGCGCTACGCCATCGGCCCCCGGCGGGAGATCGGCATCCGCACCATCTTCAACATCCTGGGGCCGCTCACCAACCCGGCCAGCGCCAACGTCCAGGTGTTGGGGGTCTACGACGCCCGGCTCACCGAACCCCTGGCCCAGGTGCTGGGGAACCTGGGGGGCAAGAGCGCCTTCGTGGTCTACGGCGAAGGGTCTTACGACGAAATCAGCATCGTCGGCCCCACCCGGGTGAGCCAGCTCAAAGACGGGACGGTAACCACCTACAACATCGCGCCGGAGGATTTCGGCCTGAAACGGGCCACTATCGAGGCTATCAAGGGCGGCGACGTCTTCGAGAACGCCCGGATCGTGCGCGCCGTATTGGAAGGGGAGGGGGGGCCCCGGGAGGACATGGTGGCCCTGAACGCCGCGGCGGCCTTCATCGCCGCGGGCCTGGCCCCGGATTTTGCCAAAGGCATTAAAATGGCCCGGAAGACCATCCATAGCGGCAAGGCCTTGCAGAAATTGAATGACCTGATCGCCAAGAGCAAGAGCTTTGAGAAGTGAGCAGTCAGCAGTCAGATAGCAGTTAGCGGTTAGGAAAAGAATAAAGGCAGCGCGGCAGTTAGTCCTGATAGAGTAATCATATGGACTTTTTAGCGACAATTGTCGGCTTGAAAATGGTTGAGAATCTGCGGTTGCAGGAGGCGGGAGTGCTGGAGGGTTTTGAGGGCGCCATCGCCCGGCGGCCGCCGCCGTTGAGCCTGCAGGCGGCCCTGGACGGCTGCCCCGGCACCGCCATCATTGCCGAAGTGAAGCGGGCCTCCCCCAGCAAAGGGGAGTTCGCCATGCACTGGGACCCGGTGGAACTGGCCCTAATCTATCAGGACCATGGGGCCGCGGCCATTTCCGTGCTCACCGAAGTCTCCCTGTTTAAAGGCGAGCCCGATTTCATCCCTCGGATGCGCCCGGTGATCCGGATCCCCATCCTGCGGAAGGATTTTATCCTGGACGCGGTGCAGGTTTACGAAAGCGCCGCCCTGGGGGCCGACGCCCTGCTGCTCATCGTCAGCCTGTTAAATCCGACCCAGCTCAGAGACCTGCTGGCAGTGACCCGTTCCCTGGGGCTGGAAGCCCTGGTGGAGGTGCACACCGAGGCGGAGATGGCCCTGGCGGTGGCCGCCCACGCCCGGGTGATCGGCATCAATTCCCGGAACCTGAACACCTTCGAGATGTTCCCGGACCGGGCCCTGGAGCTGGCGCCGCTGGCGCCGCCGGGCGTGACCCTGGTGGCCGCCTCGGGGATCAAGACCCGGGCCGACGTGGAGCGCTACGAGGCCGCGGGTATCAGGACCTTTCTCATCGGGGAGACCCTGGTGACCCAGGCGGAGCCGGGGAAGAAGCTGAGGGAGTTTTTGGGTGTAGAATGATGAACCACCAAGGACACAAAGGACACAAAGAATCAGCAGAGAGAATCAAGTTAGTTTGCGGCGGCAATGCCGCCACAAACAAATTCTTGGTGTTCTTGGTGTCTTGGTGGTGAAAGTTAGGCTTTGAAATGGTACGCATAAAAATCTGCGGGATTACCAATTTGGAAGATGCGCTCCTGGCCGCGGACCTGGGGGCCAATGCCCTGGGGTTTATCTTTTATGCCAAAAGTCCCAGGAGCATAGAGCCGGACGCGGCCCGGGAGATTATCCGGCAATTGCCGCCGTTGGTCCTGAGCGTCGGGGTCTTTGTCGATGCAGAGGCCGCTCTGGTGCAGGAGTTAGCGGCCCGGGTGGGTCTGGATTGGGTCCAGCTCCACGGGCAGGAATCGCCGGAATACTGCCGCAGCCTGGGTCGCCGGGTGCTCAAAGGTTTTCGGATGAAGGATGCAGCTTCTTTGCAGGAATTGCCGGCTTACCGGGGCGCGGTGCAGGCCTTGCTGCTGGACACTTACAGGCGGGGCCAGACCGGGGGCACCGGCGAGGCCTTTGATTGGGAGTTGGCGGTCAGGGCCCAGGGGTATGGCCCCATCGTCCTGGCCGGGGGGCTGACCGCGGACAACGTGGCTCAGGCCGTGGCGACCGTCAGGCCGCAGGCCGTGGACGTGGCCAGCGGCGTGGAAGCCGCGCCGGGGAAAAAGGACCCGGAGAAGCTGAGAGAGTTTTTTGCAGTTTTAAGGCAGTAAAAATTGGCCAGTAAAAATTGAGTGGTCAGTAGAGAGTTTAGCCAGTAGCCAGTACACCAAGTAATCATAAGAAAACCAAGTGATCAGTTGCCGGCGGCTGGTGGACGCTGCAGTAAAAGATCTAAGACCGAATCTCGATGACCTAAGTACTGATAGTGATCTCGATCCCGCAACTCATGAACTCATAAGGAGATATATTTTGTTACCGGATCGGCATGGCAGATATGGGCGGTATGGGGGTCGGTTTGTGCCGGAGACCCTGATGCCGGCCTTGTTGGAGTTGGAAGCGGCCTATCGTCAGATCAGCCGGGAAAAGGAGTTCAAAGACGAGCTGGCCTGGTATCTCAAGGATTATGTGGGCCGGCCCACGCCCCTCTATTTTGCCCGGCATCTGACCGCGGCCCTGGGGGGCCCGCAGATTTACATCAAGCGGGAAGACCTGGCCCACACCGGGGCCCACAAGATCAACAACACCCTGGGCCAGGGCCTGCTGGCCCGGCGCATGGGTAAAAAGCGGCTCATCGCCGAGACCGGGGCGGGCCAGCATGGCGTGGCCACCGCCACGGTGGCGGCCCTGCTGGGGATGGAGTGCGACATCTACATGGGCACCGAAGACATCCGACGCCAGCGGCTCAACGTCATCCGCATGAACCTGTTGGGCTCCCGGGTGATCCCGGTGTGTTCCGGCAGCTGCACCCTGAAAGACGCCATGAACGAAGCCATCCGGGATTGGGTCACCAACGTGCGCCATACCCATTATGTCCTGGGCTCGGTGGGCGGGCCGCATCCTTACCCCATGATCGTCCGGGACTTCCAGTCGGTCATCGGCAAAGAGGCCAAGGTCCAGTTGCGCAGAATCACCGGCCGCCTGCCCCAATGCCTGGTGGCCTGCGTCGGCGGCGGCAGCAACGCCATGGGCCTGTTCCATGCCTTTGTCAACGACGAGGCGGTGCGCTTCGTGGGGGTGGAGGCCGCCGGGCACGGCCTGGCGAGCGGCCACCACTCCGCCACCCTGGTGGCCGGGACGGTGGGCGTGCTGCACGGGGCCTTCAGTTACCTCTTGCAAGACCCGTGGGGGAACATCCAGGAGGCCCATTCCCTGGCGCCGGGGCTGGATTATCCCGGGGTCGGCCCGGAGCACGCCTATTTCAAGGACACGGGGCGGGCCGAATACGTGGCGGTGAGTGACGGCGAGGCCCTGGAGGGCTTCAAGCTGCTCTCCCGCACCGAAGGCATCCTGCCGGCCCTGGAAAGCGCCCATGCGGTGGCCTATCTGCAGCGGCTGGCGCCGGAATACACCGCGGACGACAGCATTATTGTCAATCTTTCCGGCCGGGGCGACAAAGACGTGGACGCGGTGGCCGAGGCCCTGGAGGTGTCCGGTGCGTAGGATTGATCTGGTTTTCAAGCGGCTTAAGGCAAAAGGCGAGAAGGCCCTCATTCCCTTCATCACCGCCGGCGACCCGGACCTGGCCACCACCAAGGCCCTGGCCCTGGAGATGGCGGCCCAGGGCGCCGACCTGCTGGAGCTGGGCATTCCCTTTTCCGATCCCCTGGCGGACGGACCCACCATCCAGGCGGCCAGCAACCGGGCCATGCAGGGCGGGGTGCACCTGAAAGAGGTCCTGGAACTGGCGGGGGAGATCCGCCACGGAACGGAAATACCTATAATATTAATGGGATATTATAACCCTATACTGAAATACGGCCTGGAGCGCACCGCCCGGGAGGCCGCCGCTCTGGGGGTGGATGGCTTCATCATCCCGGACCTGCCGCCGGAGGAGGCCGGACCCTGGCGGGTGGCCGCCGCCAAGGCGGGAGTGGCCAACATCTTCCTGGCCGCGCCCACCAGCGGCACGGAGCGCCTCAAGCATTTGGCCCGCCTCACCCGGGGCTTTTTGTACTATGTCTCGGTTACGGGCATTACCGGGGCGCGGACCGAATTGCCGTCGGACCTGGCTGCGGCCTTGAAGGAAGTGCGGGCGTTGGTGAAAGGCCCCCTGGCGGTGGGTTTCGGCATCTCCACCCCGCAACAGGTCAAGTGGCTGGCCCCTTACGTGGACGGCATCGTGGTGGGCAGCGCCATCGTGCAGCGGGTGGCCAAACTCCAGGGGTCGGACCTCATCAAGGAAGTGGGCGACTTTATCGCCGCCCTGAAGGAGCCTTTGCGGGCGCAGTAAAGATGATTTGGGGGAGGGCCAGGGAGTTGAACTCCCTGCCCTCCCCCAAAGCCCCCCTCCCAACCCACATAAATAAAGCCAGCGAAGGCGGGACCTTCCGCACCCTACGATGCTTTATTTATTAATCCATTCACCTTTCTCATTGTAATTCAAAGAACGAGGCCAACCCGCGGCATTCCAAATTGCATCGAAAATTGGTTTCATAACTTCAGCCGGTTCGCAATCAAAACTCTCAATCATAATTTCTGGTACTAAAAGGTCATTTCTATCAATATGATGAGGTCTTCTAATACCAAACTGGGAATAGTAGTCTTCAATAGTTGCCCCAGAAACTCCCAATAAAGTTAACATTATAACAATAGGCAGTTCAACGCCAAGGTTCTTTTGAACTGTCAAAAATCTTTTAAATGCCCCAATTAATCCTTTCTCATATCCACGAGGGATAAAGCCATTATGTATAGTCGAGGCATCAACCCCCTCGATGGCACCACTATGAAATATTTGCAAGTATGAAAAAGATGTCCCATCTTCAGATAATGGGATATATGTTAAAAAACCATCAAAATTGTTCCGATGACTGAAAGATCCGGCATATATAAACTGAAGGCTACCTAAAGTATTAATATCAGATAATGAAGATAAATCAAATCTTATTGATGGATCAAATGCAGCAAGTGGAATAATATGAAGAACAATCTTAGAGTTATCACTTAATGGTATTGGTGTTTCACCAGCAACAATTTTGGATAGACGCTCACTGCGAAAAATTTTAAGGCGCTTCGGCAATTGTCTCTGATAATGCAAAGGCCAATTCGAAGTTCTTCCACATCAAGAGGATATTTTCCTCGAGAATTGCGTGAATAAAACCGCCAATGTTTCTGGAATTTAACTACATGGGGCAAAGCCCAACTCCTTCGAATGCGGATAATAATCGCAATTCCGGAATTACTTAACGGTATAGCTCCCGAAGAAACGTTCATCCTTGGTTCTATGCAATCTCGTATCATATTTTCTAGACGCAAAATCTCTTCATCTGGATTGATATTTTCTAATCCACAAAGTTCATGTGCTTCACCATTTTTCTCCTTTAGGCCAAAAATTAAATCACCTCCAGCAGCATTCGCCAAAGGAAGACACATCGGCTAAAAATTCTTTTTTGGCGGCATCGGAATTACTAGGTAATGAAACCTTATATTCAATGGTTTTGCCTTCCGAAATCTTATTATTTACTAAGGCTCGAAGGTCGCTTTCCACAATATATTCTAATGGCTTAGTATTAATTGACATAATCGTAACCTCTATCAATTTGATTAGAGATATCCCGTTATCAAAATATCCTGCTCAATGCGGCGAATGGCGAGGTCTCTGGCTTGATGGGCATCTTTCAGATGAGTTACTCCCTGGCCCCCCAGGACGCCCGGGGCCTCCCGGCCGCCCAGGATTTTGGGGGCGAAGAAGAAGTAGAACTGGTTGACCAGGCCCTGGTCGAAAGCAGGCGCCCAGGACCTCGGCGCCGCCTTCCACCAGCAGGCTCTGCACTTGCTGCGCGCCCAGGAGGTCCAGCAAGGGTTTTAGGGGGACCCGGCCCGCTTCTGCGGGGAAGACCAGGACCTCGGCGCCCAGTTCTTGGAGAGCTCTGATTTTTTCTTTCGGAGCCGCGTTGGTGCAGGCTACCCAGGTAGGGGCCGGCGAGTCCAGGTTTAGCAGGCGGGCCGTCAGCGGTATCCTAAGCGTGCTGTCCAGGACGAG
The DNA here is from genome assembly GCA_963797235.1 of uncultured delta proteobacterium. GTDB lineage: Bacteria > Desulfobacterota > Desulfobaccia > Desulfobaccales > 0-14-0-80-60-11 > JAPLJC01. The sequence continues at coordinate 293,416 of CAWCOX010000004.1, read as the reverse complement.
GCGGATGGGGTCCCGGTCCCGGCCCCGGGGCAGCCGGGTGGTGAGCTGCGGGTCGTCGGCCAGGACGGTGTCGATGCCCACCAGGATGGCATCCACCCGGTGGCGCAGGCGGTGCCCGTAGGCCCGGGCCGCTTCGCCGGTGAGCCATTGGGTCTCGCCGCCGGCGGTGGCGATCTTGCCGTCCAGGGAACAGGCCGCCTTGGCGATGACCCAGGGGCGTCCGGTGTCCGTCCAATGGAACCAGGCTTCGTTGAGGCGCCGGGCCTCTGCGGCCAGGAGCCCCGCCTCCACTTTCACACCTTTGGATTCAAGGTATTCAGCGCCGCCGCCGGTGACCTGGGGGTTGGGGTCCCGGCTGGCGATGAGCACGCGGGCCACCCCGGCGGCCAGGATGGCCTGGGTGCAGGGCGGGGTGCGGCCCTGATGGTTGCAGGGCTCCAGGGTGACGTAGAGGTCGGCGTCCCTGCGCCGCGGCCCCGGCCTGGCGCAGGGCCTCCACTTCGGCGTGGGCCGCGCCCACCCGGCGATGGAACCCCCGGCCCACGATCCGGCCGTTTTTGACCAGCACCGCGCCCACCATGGGATTGGGCGAGACCCAACCGGCGCCTTTGGCGGCGAGGCTCAGGGCCAGCTTCATGTAGGCGGGGTTAATTTCGGTCATAAGAGCAAGAAATCTACCACCAAGACACCAAGAACACCAAGGTTCACCAAGACAAATTATTAGTGGCGGGCAACGCCGCCACTAATAATATTTTTCCTTGGTGATTCTTGGTGCCCTTGGTGTCTTGGTGGTGGAATTAACCTTTTTTCTTCTCATCTTCTTTCCGGCTGGCCAGCAGGTGGCGGATCTCCTCCATGAAGTCGGTGGCGTCGGTGAAGTGGCGGTAAACCGAGGCAAAGCGCACATAAGCCACTTCGTCCCACTGGCGCAACTGATTCATGATCCGTTCGCCGATCCAGGTGGAGGCGATCTCGCGCATCCCGCTCTCCAGCATCTCCCGTTCCAGGGCGTCCAAAAAATTCTCGATGACGTCGATGGACACCGGCCGTTTCTCACAGGCCTTGGTGATGCCTTCGTAGAGTTTGGACCGCTGGAACGGCTCCCGGCGGCCGTCCTTCTTCACCACCAGGGGCATGGTCTCCTCCACCTGCTCGTAGGTGGTGAAGCGCCGCGAGCAATGGAGGCACTCCCGCCGCCGGCGAATGGCATTAGCCTCCCGGCTGGGGCGGGAGTCGATCACCTTGTTATTGGTGCTGTGGCAGTAAGGGCAGCGCATGGTGAAAGCCGGTTTTTAGTTTTCCGCAAAAAAAGGAAGTTTCGATGGAATATCTATTTGATTTTATATCAGGTTTCAAGAGCAGAGATAAGATTTTTAGGAAACGATTTTAAGAAAAACCTGCCGGGATAAAATAACCGAGCCGCCGGGCGGGGCGGCGGCGCGGTTTTCGGGTGCTCCGGGATTAGTGCGGCTACGAGGGTTTAGACTGCACCCAGGCCCAATGGCCCAATGTTGCCCATCACTTGCCGTGCGCCTTCTGATGTGCGTCAAAACCTTGTTGCACCTGCGGGTCGTTTCTCGGATTATTCCTATTAACCGGCGAAGGCACCGGTTGAGGATGCACGCTCGGGCCTGTCGGCTTATAGGCCGAGACGGGCTGGCCCACCGGGCTGGGTTTGGTGGTGGTCGATACCTGGGGCGGGTCCGCCTGCCTAATGTTATTGACCGTGTTTTTGGCGTTGTTCAAATCAGCGGCGCCAGCCGGCCCGAGGACCAGAAAGACCGCCATACCGGTGAGCAAAATCAACCGCCAGACGTGCATAGGGCATCTCCTTTCAACGTTTCCCCGGCCCGAGGCCCAGGGGGATTAACTTCAGTCCCTAGTATCGGGCTGAATTAATCACCACGTTAAAATTTGAAGGGCTTGCCCTGGATGGTTTACGCCGCGGTCCATTCCTCGGCAAAGAGAGGGTATTGGGAACAGAAGTCTTTCACCTGGGCCTGGAATTTGGCCTGGAGGTCGGTATCGCCGGGGGCGCTCAGCACCTGGTGCATGAAGTCGGCAATGGCCACCATCTCCTTCTCCTTCATGCCCCGGGTGGTGAGGGCCGGGGTGCCCACCCGGATGCCGCTGGTGATGGTGGGAGGGCGTTGATCGAAAGGGATGGCATTTTTGTTGACCGTGATGCCGGCCCGGTCCAGGGCCTCTTCGCCTTCCCGGCCGGTAAGGCCGTTGGGGCTCAGGTCCACCAGGATAAGGTGGGTGTCGGTGCCTCCGGCCACCAGGCGGTAACCCCGTTTCAGGAATTCCTGCGCCAGGGTCCTGGCGTTGGCCACGGTCTGATGTTGATAGCTGCTTGAAGGACGGCGCCAGGGCCTCCTTAAAGGCCACGGCCTTGGCGGCAATGATATGCATCAGGGGACCGCCCTGAATCCCCGGAAAGATCTGGCTATCCAGGGCTTTGCCATATTCGGCCTGGGCCAGGATGAGTCCGCCCCGGGGTCCTCTCAGGGTCTTGTGGGTGGTGGAAGTGACAAAGTCAGCCACCCCCACGGGATTGGGGTGGAGACCCGCGCCGATGAGCCCGGCGATGTGGGCCATGTCCACCATGAGATAGGCCTTTACCTCCCGGGCGATCTCGGCGAAGCGGGAAAAATCCAGGGTGCGGGGATAGGCGCTGGCCCCGGCGATGATCAGCTTGGGACGGTGCTGTTGGGCGAGTTCCCGCAAGGCCGCGAAGTCCACCTGTTCGGTCTGCCGGTCGACGCCGTAGGTCACCGAATTGAACAGACGGCCGGAGAAATTCACCTTGGCCCCGTGGCTCAGGTGGCCGCCGTGGGCCAGGTCCATACCCATAATGGTATCGCCATACTTCAGGAAGGAGAAATAGACGGCCATATTGGCCTGGCTGCCGGAATGAGGCTGAACGTTGGCGTAAGCCGCGCCGAAGATCTCCTTCACCCGGCTCAGGGCCAGGTTCTCGGCGGTGTCGACGTATTCGCAGCCGCCGTAGAAGCGCCGTCCCGGATAACCTTCGGCGTACTTGTGGGTCAGAATGGAGCCCTGGGCCTGGAGCACCGCGTTGCTGACAAAATTCTCCGAAGCGATCATCTCCAGTTTGTGGAGCTGGCGCTGTCGTTCCCGCTCGATGACAGCATAAATCGCAGGATCAATGCGGGCCAGGTCATCCATCTGATCCATCATGTTACCGCTCCGGCCGGCTGCTGCTCCCGGGCCAATTGTTCCAGTAGCTCCAAACGCTCCTGGTGACGGCCGCCGTCAAAGGGGGTCCGGAGCCAGGTCCGCACGATTTCTTTGCCGAGATCGGGTCCGATTACCCGGCCACCCATGACCAGGAGGTTGGCGTTGTTATGACGCCGGCTCATGATGGTCGCAAAGAGGTCGTGGCACAGCGCCGCCCGGATGCCGGGAAAGCGGTTGGCCATGATGCTCATCCCCAGGCCGGTGCCGCAGATTAAGATGCCCAGGCTCCCGGGGCGGGCCAACACGGCATCCACCACCTTTTTGCCGAACAAGGGGTAGTGCACCGATTCTTCGGCATTGGCGCAGCCGAAATCGGCAAACGGCGCCTGAAGCTCGCGCAGCACCTTGACGATCTCTATCTTCAAGCCGAAGCCGGCGTGGTCGCAGGCCAGGGCGATGGTTTCCCGCTCAGGCGGCCCGGGCGGTGACGAAACTGATGACATCCTGGACGGTCCTCAGCTTTTCGGCTTCCTCATCAGCAATCTCCATGCCGAATTCTTCTTCCATGGCCATGATCAGTTCCACCAGGTCCAGGGAATCGGCGCCCAGGTCATCCACGAAGACCGCCTCCGGAGTAACCTCGGAGCGTTCGACGCCCAGTTTGTCCACGATTATATCAATTACCTTTTCTTCAATTGCACCCATCGACTAAAACCTCCTGTTTTCTTAAACCATCAACATGCCGCCGTTAACATGAATCACCTGGCCGGTAAGGTAGGCCGCGGCCTCGGAAGCCAGGAAGGCCACCGCCTGGGCCACCTCCGCCGGCGTGCCGAAGCGGCCCAGGGGAATCTGGGCCAGCATTTCGGCCTTGACCTTTTCCGGCAGGGACTCGGTCATCTCCGTCTGAATGAAGCCGGGAGCCACCGCGTTCACCGTGATATGGCGGGAGGCCAGCTCCCGGGCCACCGACTTGGTCAGGCCGATCAAGCCGGCCTTGGAGGCCACGTAATTGGCCTGGCCGGCATTGCCCATCACCCCCACCACCGAGCTGATGTTGATGATGCGGCCAAAGCGCTGCTTGACCATGGTCTTGCTCGCCGCCCGGATGCAGTTATAGGCGCCCTTCAGATTCACGGTCAGGACCGCATCCCATTCGTCTCTCTTTCATGCGCAGGATCAGGTTGTCCCGGGTGATGCCGGCGTTGTTCACCAGCAGGTCCAGGCGGCCGCTCTCCTGGACGATCTCCTCGACGCCGCGTTGCACCTGGCCAAAATCGGCCACGTTGAATTCGAGCAAACGGGCCTGGGCCCCCTTGGCCTCGACGTCTTTTTGGGTCCGGCCGGCCTCTTCGCCCAGGACCACGTCGTTCAGATACAAAGTCAGTCCGGGCCGGGCCAGTTCCAGGGCGATGGCCCGGCCGATGCCCCGGGCCGCTCCGGTTATCAAAGCCACAGAAATGTTATCGTTCATATCAGATTACCGGAAAATCTTAACGGTTGTCGCTAAAACCATAGTTCACCCCAGGCGCCCTGACCCGGACGCGCCAAGGCCTGCTGGGTTAATTAAATAATCCGAAATGCACCAAATTGAAAGAGGTTTCTGATACTTTTTTTCACATACAGGCGATTAAATCGGGCCGTCAACAGGGAGAATGTCGTCACGGCTCCTGAGGCGCAGTGCCCCCAATGGCGCAGTTTTTCCGTAAGGGCCTGCGGCAGTGATTATTCGGCTGACCGCAGGCCGGTCTATACTGACCACTGATACTCCCTAACCCCGGTCTTTCTTGATCTCCTGAATCAGGGCTGGAATGATCTCGAACAGGTCGCCCACCATACCGACGTCGGCCACCTGGAAAATGGGGGCCTTGGGGTCCTTGTTGATGGCCACGATGAAGTCGGAGGACTGCATGCCCACCAGGTGCTGGGCCGCACCGGAAATGCCGCAGGCGAGGTAAATCCTGGGCGCCACGGTCTTGCCGGTCTGGCCGATCTGGTGGGGATAACCGATCCAGCCGGCGTCCACCGCGGCCCGGGTGGCGCCCACGGCCGCGCCCAGCAGGTCGGCCAACTCCTCCAGCAGGCGAAAATTCTTGGCGTCCTTCAGGCCGCGGCCGCCGGCGACGATCACTTCAGCCGCGGAGAGCGGCACCCGCTCCTGGATTTCCTCCACCGTGGCGACAAAGCGGCTGCGGCCAGCTCTCGTCCAGGAAGGCGGTGTCCACCGGGATCACCTCACCCTCCGGAAAATCGGCGGCCGGCCGGGCCTTGAAGACCCCGGGCCGGGCCGTGGCCATCTGGGGAAAGGTGCGCGGCGTGATGATGGTGGCCATGATATTGCCGCCAAAGGCCGGGCGGGTCTGCAGCAGCAGGCGTTTTTCCGGGTCGATGGCGAAGGCGGTGCAATCCGCGGTCAGGCCGGTCTTGAGGCTGGCCGCCACCCGGGGGATGAAGGCCCGGCCGGCATAGGTGGCCCCGGCCAGGATGATTTCCGGCCGATACTGCCGGGCCAGAGTCGTCAGGGCCGCGGCATAGGTCTCTTCCAGGAAATCTCGGAGCCGCGGGTGCTCGGCCAGATAGACCTTTTGGGCGCCGGCGGCCAGCAGGGCAGGGGAGAGCTTCGCCACGTCGGCCCCAAACAGCACCGCGGCCACCGGCACCTGCAACTCTGCGGCCAGACGGCGGCCTTCGCCCAACAACTCCGCGGTCACCGGGGCCAGGACGCCGCCGCGTTGCTCGGCGAAGATCCAGACGCCGTCCGGCGGCGTCTCGGGCCGCGGTTGTGCGCCGGTGGCGCCCTCAATGACCAGGGCCTCCATCTCGCAGACCTCGGTGCAGGCGCCGCAGAGGTTGCAGCCCTCGCCGATGACCAGGGTCTCGCCCTCCAGCTTCAGGACGCCGAAGGGACAGGCATCGACGCACTGGCCGCAGGCGAGACATTTTTCGGGGTAAAAAATCAGACTCATGTTAGCTCATCATAAATGTAGCGCCGGCGCCCTCGCCGGCGAAAAGCCACCGCCGGGGGCGGCGGTGCTACCTGATAATTTATCGATCAACCGTGCTTAATAGGCGGGTCTTTTTTTTCAGGGTCCTGAGGGTCAGATAAACGACCAGCCCAAAAATGAAAATCCTCAACCAGGTTGGATCGACCCTGATGCTCCCGGCCTGCAGGCTATCCCGGATAATGGCCAGGGCCGTAAAAGAGGCGATCATGGCAAAAAAGCTGGAATATTCCCGCTTGCAGGCCGACTTCCAGGAAAAAGCCAGTTGCGGCGGTTGCCAGTTCTTGAATTGCGGCATAATCGCCGGGGTTTTTTCGGCCCAATCCACAAAGGCAGCGCCGAATTTTTCCCGCAAATATTTTTCTTCGGCAAAGATGATCCGTTCATAAAACAGGGTGAAGCACAAGACGACGATGAGCGTGCACCACCAAACCTGAATAAACAGCGCCAACCCCAGCCACATCAGGAGGTTACCCAAATACAGGGGGTTCCGGACCAGGGAATACATCCCCGTGGTGTTCAGGACCTCGGCCACCTGGCCCCGGGTGTTGCGGCCGGAGGTGCCCCGGGGGGCGAAACCCACGGTATAGAAGCGCAGCAGCAGGCCGACCACCGAGAGCATGAGACAGCCCATTTGCCACGTCAGGCCGGGGTGCGGCGCCGCCTCCGGATGGCGGTAGCTCAACAGAGCCGCAATAAACAGCGCCCCCAGGAAGAGCGGCAGATAACTGCGCCAGCGGAAGAACCGGTTGCCGAGGCTTTCGAACTCTTCTTGTAGGGGCATGTTTTAGTTATCGATACTGTAGGGGCGGACCTGCGTGTCCGCCCCAATGAGGGCGCACACACAGGTGCGCCCCTACAAATGCGACCATTGCGTTGGCAGATGCAATAGCTAAATTATGCCGCGCCCTTGGACAAAACTTTCAGCCGCTGCCAGAGGCGGCCGGCCAGCTCCGCCGGGTCGCCGGTCCAGACCTCGGATTGGCCCCGGGCCGGCGGCGGAAAGACCTTGACCACCTGGGTGAAGGAGCCGTTCAGGCCCACCTGCTCGGGGTCCAGTCCCAGGTCGGCAATGCCCCACACCGGGATGGCCGCTTTCTTGGCGCTTAGTTTGGCCTTGAAGGAGGGCACCCGGGGTTCGTTGATCTCCTTGACCACGGTGACCAGGGCCGGGAGCTGCACCTCCACCGCGTCATAGCCGTGGTCCAGCAGGCGCTCCACCGTCAAGGTCCCGGCTCGCCGAAACTGAGCTTCCGGGCCCAGGCGGCATAGGGGATACCCAGGATGGCGGCCAGCATGGGCCCCACCTGGGCGGTGTCGCCGTCGATGGCCTGCTTGCCGGTGAAGATCAAATCCACGGCGCCCAATTTTTCGATGGCCTTGGACAAAGTCAGGGCCGTGGCCCAGGTGTCGGCGCCGGCAAAGGCCCGGTCCGAGAGGAGCACCGCGGCGTCGGCGCCGTAACCCAGGGCCTCCCGCAGGGCCGTTTCGGCCTGGGGCGGTCCCATGGTGAGCACCGTGACCTGGCCGCCCTGGGCGTCCTTGACCCGCAGCCCTTCCTCCAGGGCGTAGAGGTCGAAGGGATTGATGATGGCCTTGACGCCCTCCCGCTTCAGGGTATGGGTCACCGGGTCCAGGCGGATTTCCTGGGTGTCGGGCACTTGCTTGATGCAGACGACGATATTCATAGTGATCAGTGGCCAGTGGTCAGTGGTCAGTTTCCCTCGTGCCCAAGTTAGACTTGGTAACGGTATTAGGGGCCAGGCTGTGCCGATTCAAAGCGAAGCTTTGAAAACAATAGGGTTCCCAAGCACAGCTTGGGAACCAGAATTGGAGAGGTACGCGGTGCGCACCCTACTTAAAACAAAACTATTTCACCGCCCCTATTTCTTCCTGGAATATTCTTTGTTCAAGGCCAACCCGATGATGTTGCGCATGATCTGGTTGGTGCCTTCGAAGATCTGGAGGATCTTGGCGTCCCGCATCATCTTTTCCACCGGGTATTCCCGCATGTAGCCGTGGCCGCCCATGACCTGGACCGCGTCGATGGTCACCTGCATGGCCATGTCGGTGGGGAAGAGCTTGGCCATGGCCCCTTCCTTGGAGTAGTCCTTGGGCTTGGTGTCGACGAAGCGGGCCACGGAGTAGACCAGGGCCCGGGCCGCCTCGATTTTGGTGGCCATGTCGGCCAGCATATGCTGCACCGCCTGGAAAGAGAAGATGGCGGTGCCGAACTGGTGGCGCTCCTTGGCAAAGCTGGCGGCTTCGTCCAGGGCGCCCTGGGCCAGGCCCACGGCCAGGGCTCCGGCGCCGGGCCGGGCGTTGTCCAGGGTCCGCATGGTGACGATGAAGCCCATGCCCTCTTTGCTGATCAGGCGGTCTTTGGGGATGCGGCAGTCCTCGAGGATCACCTCCCGGGTGACCGAGGCCCGGATGCCCATCTTTTTCTCTTTTTTGCCGAAGGAGATGCCGGGATCGCTCTTTTCCACCGCGAAGGCGCTGGCGCCCCGGGCCCCTTTGTTGCGGTCGGTGAGGGCGATGACCGTGTAGAACTCGGCCTCCCCGGCGTTGGTGATCCACTGCTTGGTGCCGTTCAAGACGTAATGGTCGCCGTCCTTCACCGCGGTGGTGGTAATGGCGCCGGCGTCGGAGCCGGCCTGGGGTTCGGTCAGGCAGAAGGCGCCCAGGGACTCGCCCCGGGCCAGGGGCGGCAGATAGCGGCCTTTTTGCGCCTCAGTGCCGAAGAGCAGCAGGGGATAGGCGCCCAGGAAGCTGGCGGCGTAGGTGGTGGCCACGCCGACGCAACCCTCGGACAGGGCCTCCAGGACCAGGCAGTTTTCCATGCAGCCCAGCCCCAAGCCGCCGTAGGCCTCGGGGATGATGGTGCCGCAGAGGTCGGCCTGGGCCAGATCGGCCAGGATGTCCCAGGGGAAGGTCTCTTCTTCGTCGAGTTGGGCCCGGATGGGTTTGATGCGCTCCTTGGTGATCTGGCGGGCCAGATCCTGGAGCATCGCTTGCTCCTCGGTGAGCAGGTAGTCCATGGCCCCGCCTTACTCCGCGGCTTGGGGGACCACCAGCCGGCCCTTGTAAAAACCGCAAGAGGGGCAGACATGGTGCGGCAGGCGCGGCTCATTGCACTTGGGGCAGTTGGACAACTGCGGCGGGGTCAGGTGGTCATGGGAGCGCCGCGTGTTCCTTTTCGAACTGGATGTCTTATGCTTGGGTAAAGGCATGGTTTTCTCCTTAATTTTAAGCTGTCAGCAGTCAGCTTTCAGCTAAGTGGTGGGCAAGCCCACCCTGCTTATTCTGCGGGCAAGGGCGGACACGTAGGTCCGCCCCTACAAGTCTCTATCTTTTCAGCTTCGCCAGTTGGGCGAAGGGAGAAGCGCTTTTGGCCGCCGGGCAGGAGCAGGACTCCCGGTTGAGGTTGGCTCCGCAACTGGGGCACAAGCCCCGGCAGTCCTCCCGGCACAGCGGTTTCAGGGGCACCATCAGGATGATCTGCTCCCGGATGATGGCCTCCAGGTCCACGGTCTCGCCCGTGTAAAAATCGACATCCAATTCCTGGGCCGACAATTCCTCATCTGTCGGTCTTTCCCCCTGGGGGGCGGGCGCCAGCAGCAGGTCGAAAGCCGTCTCCACCGAGGCGGTGAAAGGCTCCAGGCAACGGCCGCAGGCGAGACCCAATCCGCCTTCCAGGTGCCCCCGCACCAGGATGTCATGGCCGTGTTTGGACAGATTCACGGTACCGCGTATGGCCGCCTGGGAGAATTCCAGACCCGGGTCTTCCTCCCGCCAACGCCCAAACCATTCCGGGCCCAGGTCCAGGTTCACGTCCTTGCCGGTCTCGGGAATGGCTTTGATGGAGATTTGCAGGGTTTTCCTGGCTTTCATCTTGCGTCACTGGGTGTGGCTCTGGCCATGACTAGCAAAATAATTAATATAAAGAAGTATATCAGAGTGTCAAGATATTTAGGGAAAAACCTTTCTATCTCAGGAACCTGAGCGCCGGGTCCGCTTATTTTTCCGGACCGGAGAATATTTAATTGCAATTGAATATCAGTAAGGTTAAAATTCACCATTGCAGAGAGCCAGTTTCCAAGGAGATGCTGAACTACCGGCCAATATTCCCATGAAAATTGCCTTCATCGGCCAGCCCAATTGCGGCAAAAGCACCATTTTTAATTATTTTAGCGGCTATAAGGCCGCGGTGTCCAACTTTCCCGGCACCACGGTGAAATATACGGTCAGCCAGGTGGTGTTCGAAGGTGAAAAGATCACCTGCGTGGACCTGCCCGGGGTCTATTCCCTCACCTCCACCGACCAGGCCGAGCTGAATTCCCGCAACTACCTGCTCTCCGGCGAAGCCGACGTCATCGTCAACGTCATCGACGCCTCGCTTCTGGGGCGCAGTCTGGAGCTAACCCTGGAGCTGATGAGCCTGGAGCGCCCCCTGGTGGTGGCCCTGAACATGATGGACGAAGCCGCCCGCAAGGGGACCGTCATCGACGCCGGGAAGCTCTCGGAACTGCTGGGAGTGCCGGTAGTGACCTGCGTGGCCGCCGTCGGCCGCGGCCTGACCGAGCTGTTGCAGACTGCCATCCAGGCCGGCCATGGCGGGGTGCAGCCCGTCCAGATGCTTTTCAGCGCCGACGTGGAGCAGGAGATTACCGAGCTCAGCAACTACCTGGACGCCAACCGGGCCTGTGAATTGGGCCTGCCGCACCGTTTCATGCTGGTGAAACTTTTGGAGGACGACCCACACCTGCTGGAGGAGGTGGGCAAACGCCACCCCGATTGCGTGGCGCTGGTGCGGCACCGCCAGCAGATTTTGGCGGAAAGCCACGGGCGGCTGCCGGAGACCGTCATCTCCTCCGAGCGCCATGCCCTGAGCGTCAACGTCTTCGAGCAGGTGGCGGTGGTCAGGCCCGCGGGCAAACCCGATTGGCGCAAACGGCTGGATCACATCGCCACCCACAAATTTTGGGGCTACGTGCTGCTGGTGCTGATCCTGGGCCTCTTTTTCCAGGCGGTCTTCCGGGTCGGCCAGAACCTGGAGAATTTTCTGACCTCATACCTGGATCTGGCCCAAAAGGCCGGCCAGGCCTGGCTGGGAAGCCAAACCCTGACCTACACCCTGACCGACGGTCTGCTCATGGGCATCTTCGGCGGGGTGGCCATCGTGCTGCCTTACCTGTTGCCGTTTCTCATCGGCCTGGCCGTTCTGGAGGACAGCGGCTATCTGCCGAGAGTAGCCTTCCTGATGGACAACCTGATGCACCTTTTGGGCCTGCACGGCAAGTCCATCATCCCCTTCATCCTGGGCTACGGCTGCAGCGTGCCCTCGGTGATGTCCACCCGCATCCTGGAGAGCCCCCGGGACCGCCTGGTGGTGGCCATGCTGGCCATCCTCATCCCCTGTTCGGCCCGCTCGGTGATCATCTTCGCCCTGGTGGCCTACGCCCTGGGGCCGTACTGGGCCCTGGGGGTCTATTTCTTCAACCTGCTGGTCATCGGCCTGCTGGGTCGGCTGTCCACCTTCATTCTGCCGGAGGTCTCGCCGGGGCTTCTGATGGAGATTCCCGAGTACCGCCTCCCGACCGTGAAAAACGTGGCTCGCAAGTCCTGGCACAGCCTGAAGGAATTCATCGTCATCGCCTGGCCCATTCTCATCGTGGGCAGCCTGGTCCTGAGCCTGCTGAAATATTATGGCTTTGAGACCTACGTCAACCAGGCGTGCCGGCCCTTCACGGCGCTTTTGGGGCTGCCGGCGTCAGTGGGGGTCACCCTGCTCTTCGGCATCATGCGCAAGGAACTCTCCCTAATCATGCTCACCGAGGCCCTGGGCACCACGCACATTACGACGGCTTTAACCCTCACCCAACTCCTGACCTTCACCGTTTTCGTCATCTTTTACATCCCCTGCGCCGCCACCATCGCCGCCCTGAGCCGGGAGATCGGCTGGAAGGGCGCGGCTACCGCGGTGGTGAGCACCCTGGCTCTGGCCACGGTCCTGGCCCTGCTCACCCGCGGCTTCGGGGCGTTGGTCTTTTAGAAAGGATTGGTGGGGGAAAGGCAGGTGATTTACAAAAAATCCCTGCCCTCTCCCTCATCCCATTCCAACCAGCATAAAAAAGGGCGACCCGGGGGTCGCCCTTGAATCTCAGGCGTGGATAATCTTTCCGAGAGTATGAAAACCTCTCTAGGAATATTCGGTTATTTCCAGAGTCTGTACAGCACCTGGCCTTTCTTGGAATGGTCGAAAAGGCTGAGAATGCAGCAGGCCAGGGCAAAAACACTGGAACAAAGAATTAACGATGCTAAAGAGGAATTCATGGTCGCCACCTTTCTTCCTGATCAATGTGTGGAGCAAACTTCTGCTTGCTCCTTTAATAGTTAGACGCTGAGATTCCTAAGATTGTTAAGATTCACTCGAAAATTTCGCTAGATACTTCAGGAAACGGCGCTACCGCGTCAACCAGTGGCGGTCCCGGACGGTGACGAAGGCGTAGGGATAGATCCAGGGGAGCAGGAAGAAGGCGTAATAGCTGTAGATGATGCCGTAGACGAACTCCAGGTCGCGCTCCAGCCAGAGGTAATAGATCAGGTTGAGCAGGGAACCGATCCCCAGGAGCGCCAAGAGCTTCAAGAGCAGCGGGGGATAGACGGCCACCGAGCCCAGCAGCAGGGCCAAAAAGAGCAGGGTCAGGGGATATTCCAGTTGGGCCAGGAAGAATTCCACGATGGGCAGGAGGCGGTGTTTGGGCCGGTAGCGGGTGAAGAGGTAGCCCAACTGCACGGCGGATTCCCGCACGTTGCCGCGCTCCCAACGCAGGTACATGTTGCACACGCCTTTATAGGTCTCGGGGACCAGGGTGTAAACCACCGCGGGGCGCTGGTAACAGGTGTAATAACCGCCCCGCAGGATGAAATTGGTCAGGGCTCGGTCTTCGCTGTGGGGGCAGGGGACGCCCAGAAAGGTTTGGTGCAGCCAGGCCTCCAGATGGGGCCGGAGGGCCTCCCGCCGGTAGGCCGAGAGCGACCCCGGGGTGCAGATCACCGTGCGGTACCGGGACTGGGCGGCCCGCAGGTAATCCAGGTTGACGAAGCGCACCCCCTGCATCTTGCCGATGAGGCTCTGATGGCGGTTGAAGACCTTGACGTTGCCGGCCACCGCGCCGATCTGCTCGTCCTGTTGCAGCGGGGCCACCAGATGGCGCAAGGCGTCCGGTTCGATGACGCTGTCGGAATCCACGGTGACGAAGACCTCGCCCCGGCCCCGGGTGAAACCGGCATAAAGGGCCGCCTTCTTGCCCCGGTTCTCCGGGAAGCGCAAGGCCTTGACCAGATGGGGATAACGCTTCTGGGCCCGTTGAATATAGAGCCAGGTATTGTCCCGGGAGCCGTCGTCGATGCAGATGATCTCCAGCCGCGCCGGGGGATAGTCGGCGGCCGCCACCGAGTAGACCGCCTTTTCCACCATGGCCCCTTCGTTGTAGGCCGGGATGATCACGGTCAGGCTGGGCAAAGGACCCGCGGTCAGGGGATAAGGCTTATAGGAGGCCCAGAGGATGGTGCGCAGGAGCTGGAAGCCCAGCATCAGCAGGGTATAACCCGCGGCCAACCCCGGCAGCCAGGCGCTGTAGGCATGCCGGCTCAGCAATTGCCCATAAGCGCGGCAGGAGCCCCACCGGCAGGCCAAAACCAGGGCCGCGGCCAGGAGCAGGGGCACCAGCAGCTTGATGGCAAAATCGGCCCGCAGCTTGGATTTCTTAGGTTTGGCAGGTGGTCTGATAACTTCCGGCGAGGAGACCGCAGGCCGGGAGGCGAGCGAAGCTGACTGGCGCATAAGGGCGTTAATCTCCACCTATACAAAAAATACAAAAAATCCAAATTGACCGCATTCTATCGAATTGGCGATTGTTTTTCAATCGCTTAACCGGTGGGGCGGGCGTCTCGCCCGCCACTCTACCTGCTAGTCAAATAAAGGCGCGTCCTGCTTGCCTTTTTCCACCCCCGCCCAACCTGCCAGCGAGGGGAAGGCCGCGGTCAGGCAGGCGGGCAGGGTAGGGCGGTAGGCCGGCTTCAGGATATGGAGCAGTTCCAGGGCATTGGCCACGGCCTGGCCGGCGGGGTGGTTGTTAAAAATGACGTAGGCTGCCGCGGCCTGCGCCCTTAAGGCTTGCGCCCGCTCCGCCAGTTCGGCTAATTCCTCCGGCCCATACAGGTAATCGTAGCGGGCGCCGCGGTCTGCCCCGAATTCAAACCATTTCTCCCGGCGGCGTCCGTGGCAGCGGAGATACCCCTTGCGTCCCCGTGACCCAGCGGGTGGCCCCCAGGGAATAGGAGACCAGGGGCTGGTCGATGTTGCAAAAATCGAGGCCCGCCTCGGCCAAAAACTGGCGCACCGCCGGTTGCTGCCAGGAGCGGTGCCGCACCTCCACCGCCAGCGGATATTTTTGGAATAGAGATTTGAGGCTCAAGAGATAGGCGCGGTTTTCGGCGGTGTTGTGGAAGGAATAGGGAAATTGGGCCAGGAGCATCCCCAGGCGCCCGGCATTGAGCAGCGGTTCCAGGCCGGCCTGAAATTGGGCCAGTTCCGGAGCGGACAAATGCCGTTCGTGGGTGAAGACCTGCCAGAGCTTGGCGGTGAAGTGAAACTCCGGCTGCTCCGCCACCGCCGCCAGCCAGCGCTGCGCATCTCCGGGAGCCAGGGGCCGGTAAAAAGTGACGTTGATCTCCACCACCTGGAACCATCCGGCCAGCAAGGCCAGGCGGGCGGCGCCCTTAACCCCGGGGGGATAGACCACTCCCTGCCAGTCGGGATAATCCCAACCGGCCGGCCCCACATACAGTTCTCGGTTTTCGGTTTGTGGTTTGCGGTGGAAAAGAACGGGTTGCTGGGGGTCAGGCTTCAACTCTGGCATTGGGCGCAGGGGATGGGCGCCACTAAGAGTTCTTCGCCGGTATCCGGCTGCTTTTCCCGGGCCACCACGGCCTTTAGGGCCTCCAGGGCCACCTCCAGCATGGAGTCGTCCGGCTCCAGGGCGGTGAGGCGCTGGGTGGCCAGCCCCGGCCAGAGGAGGAAGCGGGCCAGGAAACTGCGGCTATGTTTGCCGCCCCAGCGGATGATTTCATAAGACACCGCAGCAATGGGGAACATCAAGCCCACCTTGATGACCACCTGGAGAAAGTTGTTGGCCAGGCCGCGATGCGTCAGGCTGGGAAACAGCGGGAAGAAGATGGCAAAGATGAAGATGCTCACCAGGAGCACCACCAGGATAAAGGAGGTGCCGCAACGGGCGTGGGCGGTGGGATGTTTCCGGGCGTAGGCCACTTCCAGGGGCTCCCCGGCCTCGAAGGTGCAGATGGACTTGTGTTCCGCCCCGTGATATTGGAAGACCCGGCGAATATCGGGAAACAGGGAGATACCCCAGATATACAGCAGGATAAAGGAAGTCTTGATGATGCCGTCGACCACGTGAAAAGAGAGGTCTGCCGGGGTGATGGGGTGCCCGGACAGGCGGCCTGCCAGGCCGCTCAGCCAATGGGGCAGAAAGCCGAAGAACAGGAAGGCCAACAGAAAGGCGCCCCCCAGGGTCAGGGTGATGCTGCCCCAGCCCAGAGGTTGCTCCTCTTCCTCCTCCTCCTGCAGGGCGGCCTGGGCCGAGAAGGTCAGGGCCTTGACCCCGGTCACCATGGCCTCGATCAGCGTCAGCGGGCCGCGCACGAAGGGGCGCTTCAGGAGCGGATAGGTCTCCGCCAGGGAGACATAGGACTCATCCTTGAGGATGATGGTGCCGTCGGGACGGCGCACGGCGATGGCCAGGGCCCGGGGAGAGCGCATCATGACGCCTTCCAGGACTGCCTGGCCACCCACCGCCAGTTTGGTTGCCACCGGCTTCATTCAGCCTTTTCGGCAGCCGCCTTTTCTTGATTAAAAGTAGCGTACTTGCGCCGGAAGCGCTCCACCCGGCCGGCGGTATCTACCAGTTTCTGCTTGCCGGTGAAGAAGGGGTGGCACTTGGAGCAAATTTCCACCCGGATCTGGTCCGTGGTGGAGCCGGTGATGAATTCGGTGCCGCAGGCACAGCGCACCGTGGTCTTATTAAATTTGGGATGGATATTCGTTTTCATAGGCTCATTCCTCTTGATCTTATTCAACTTGTAATTTTAACCCATAATTCTCAAAATGCCAGGGAAAAAGGCCAGGACTGAGTGTCTCCGAGGATTTGAGGACTGATCTAAACCTCAGCACAAGCTGGAGAGCCAAACTCAGTCCTCAGTTCCTAGTCTCAATCCTGCTTTTTGGCAGGCCGGGCAAAAAAAGCTGCTGCGGCCCGCCTGGACCAGGCGGGCGATGGGGGCGCCGCAACGGCGGCAGGGTTCGCCGGTCTTGCCGTAAACCAGGAGTTGGACCTGGAAGAGGCCGGCTTCGCCCTGACTGTTGAGGTAGTTGGAGACCGTGGTGCCGCCCTGGCGGATGGCTTCCTGGAGGATGCGCCGGGTCTCTTTGAGCACCAGGCCCCAATCCTTCAGGGAAAGGTGCGAGGCCGGGGTGGCGGGGTGGAGCCGGGCGGCGAACAGGATTTCGCAGGCGTAGATGTTGCCGATGCCGGCCAGGATGCGGCCGTCCAGGAGAAAATTTTTGATGGGCCGGGAGCGGCCTTGGGCCTGCTCCGCCAGCCATCGGGGGGTAACCTCCCGGGAAAAGGGCTCCCGGCCGACATTGTCGAGAGGCGCGGGCGTCGTTCCCGGCGGAAAGACCAGCACCTGGCCGAAACGCCGGACGTCCTGGTAGATGAGTTCCAGGCCGGCATCGAGCTGGAAGACCAGGTGGATGTGCGGGAGGGGTGGCAGCGGTTTGGCCTCCGAACCCAGGAGCAGATGGCCGGTCATGCCCAGATGGACCAGCAGGGTGGCGCCGCCCTCCAGGGCAAAGGCCAGGTACTTGCCGCGGCGGGTGAGGTCGAGGAGTTGCCGGCCCACCAGCCATTTTTGCAGTTCCCGGAGGGGCGACTGCCGGCGGAGGGACTTTTCTCCGGCCGCGACCCGGAGAAAACGGCGGCCCACCAGCCGGGGGGCCAGACCCTGTCGGATAACTTCTACCTCGGGAAGTTCAGGCATGATGAGTTTCGAGTTTAGAGTGTTTAGTTTTTAGAAAAGCCATCTTGCTTTCCGAAGAATTTGGTAGTTTGAAGTTATTCGCTGTGCTCCGGCTGAGGGAAATAATCGAAATAAAAAGATAGAATGGCGGGCAACTTGCGGTAACTAAAAACTCGAAACTTGGAACTCGAAACTAAAAAAGCATGTCCAGGAAGTGCTCGTGGTATTCCTTGAGTTCCTTGTGGCATTCACCGCAAAAGAAGCTCACTTCTCCCTGAATCTTCGAGTCGTCACTCACCGTGGAAAAGCTGCCATCCTCGTTTTGCACGTAAAACGTGGTGATGGTGACGCCTTCGGCGACTTCATAAAAGTCGTCGTCATTGCCGCAATATGGACAGGAGACCTTCATTTTGGCGCGAGCTTGACATCCTGGCGATATAAAGGGTTACTGGGTTCAAACTTCCGGGCCATTTCCATTTCAATGGAGGCGCGCTTGAATTGCTGCCGGGCCTTGCTTTTCTTGCCCTGGCGTTCGTAAATCTCCCCTTCGTTGGCGAAAAGCCTGGCCATGTAGAAATGGGTGCGCCCGTTTTTAGGGTTCAGCTCGTTGGAGGCCTGGAGTTCCTGGCGGGCCTGCTTATATTTCTTTTGGCTATAATGGATGATGCCCAGGTTGCGCCAGAACACGGCGTGGTAGGCCTTGTCCGGAGACTTCAAGGCCTTGAGCAGGACCAGCTCCAGCCGGGCCATGTCCTGTTCGTCGACGACACTGCCGGTGGCCAGGAGGCGGTCGCTGAGCTCCGCCACCTCCGCCGGGGGCAGTCCCGGGCCGGTCAGGGCTTCTTTGAGTTTGGCCTGGTCGGGACTCTTTTCCACAGGTTCCGCGACCGCCGGTGCGGCCGGCGGCGCGGGCAGCACCGGCGCCGAGCCGCAACCCGCCAGCCCTGCCACCAGGACCGCCGCCAAGAACAGGCTTAATAATCTGTTGATACGCGCACCCGCAACTCTTTTTGTGTTTAGCACCGCATTTAGTATCCCATACCGGCAAACCGCGTCAACTCCTTTTTCCTCCGGACCCGGGCGTATTGAGGACCCCAATTCGGGGCCCGACCGCCTGGGAACCGACTGTGCTAAACCTGCGGGTTTACTACCTGTAGCCTAGCATTTTTGGGTGCGAGTGTCCGGCCGGGAAAATGCCGATAAGTGATCTGTTTCAGGCATATTAAAAAATCTGTCAGATAAAAGGTACAATTTGGCAAAATCGGGCAGTAGTGGTATGGTATGCGGCATAATATTGTTGCCCAGGAAGGTGCAGTTTATGGAACTGGTATTTCGTCCCCGGCGGTTGCGGCGGAGTGAAACCTTAAGGAAGATGGTGCGGGAGACGGTTCTGCGCCGGGAAGACCTCATTTATCCCGATGTTCGTGGCTCCGGGCCAGGGAGTGCGCCAGCCGGTGGACTCCATGCCGGGGGTCTGGCGGTTCTCCGTGGATCAGCTCCTGAAAGAGGCCAGGGAGCTTCAGGACCTGGGCCTGCCGGCGGTGCTGCTCTTCGGGCTGCCCGTGAAGAAGGATGAAACCGGCTCCGAGGCCGCTTCCCCCAAGGGCGCGGTGCAGCAGGCGGTGCGTCGTCTGAAGAAGGAAGCGCCGGAGCTGCTGGTAATCACCGACGTCTGTATGTGCGCTTACACCTCCCACGGCCATTGCGGCCTGATCCATCAGGGAGAAGTGGATAACGACGCCTCTCTCGAGGCCCTGGCCCAGGTGGCCGTGTCCCATGCCGAGGCCGGAGCCGACCTGGTGGCCCCTTCGGACATGATGGACGGGCGGGTGGGCGCCATCCGGGAGGCCTTGGACGAACGGGGCTTCGAGATGGTGCCCATCATGAGCTACGCGGTGAAGTACGCCTCCAGCTTTTACGGGCCCTTCCGGGAAGCGGCGGAATGCGCCCCGAGCTTCGGCGACCGCCGCGCCTACCAGATGGACCCGGCCAACGCCCGGGAGGCCATGCGGGAGGCGGCCCTGGACGTGGAGGAGGGGGCCGACATCCTCATGGTCAAGCCGGCCCTGCCTTACCTGGATATCATCGCCCAGTTGGCGGCGGAGTTCGACCTGCCCCTGGCGGCCTACCAGGTGAGCGGCGAATACAGCATGATCAAGGCCGGAGCCCAATTGGGCTGGCTGGACGAAACCGCGGTGATGTTGGAATCCCTCACCGCCATCAAGCGGGCCGGGGCGGACCTGATCTTGACTTATTTTGCCAAGCAGGCCGCGGCCTTGCTGAAGTAGGAGGATATGTTGCGGGCGACTCAGCCGAAGAACAGCAGGACCATCGCCATGACCGCGGCGAGCTTCCAGCGGTGCTGCCGCGGTTCCCGGCCCTGCCCACCTAGATCAGCTTTCAGGCCCTCAAACCAATCCTGGCGGTCTCTCACCGGCATATCCCCTCGGCTCATCGACTCAGCGCGCCGGCTGCCAGCCGAGAGCTAGCAGCCAAAGGGTAATGGCGGATAAACAACTAAAGGCAATGAGGTAAAGATTCAACTGGTCAGCGCTCTGGCCTTTGGCGGCCGCGACCTGGGGTTTGTCGACTGGGAGAAAGTGGGTCTGCATGGCTGATCACCTCCGTATGATCTATTGCTGCTTTAATAAAACTGCAACCCACGTGCCATTTTTAATATTATTGAAATATCGCTAAGTTACAAATAAGTTGCCCTGGATTGGTGTTTAATAAAGAGAACAATCTGCCTCAGAATGTTTCATTTTGACTGCGGCGGCCGTGAAGCCGGGCAGCTTCCAAACCAGGGACTATGGCTTTTGCTAGTTAAATTGGCTATCATTTAAGTGATGCATACCCCTGGACATTCTTCTCGAGAAGCAAAAATTCCGACTTTACGCCTGCTGGCCTGGGAGACTACCCGGCGCTGCAACCTGGCCTGTCTCCACTGCCGGGCCGCGGCGGGGTCCGGGCCTTATCCCGGCGAGCTCACCACCGCCGAGGGCCTGGCCCTGCTTGACGACCTGGCCACCATGGGCCAGCCGGTGGTGATCCTGACCGGCGGCGAGCCCCTGCTGCGGGACGACATCTTTGAGCTGGCGGCCCACGGCCACGGCCAGGGCCTGCGCATGGTCATGGCGGTCAACGGTACTCTATTAACCCCGCCCATCGCCGCCCGCCTCAAGGAGGTGGGCATCCAGCGGTTGAGCATCTCCATCGATGGGGCCAGCGCCGCCAGCCACGACCAGCTCCGGGCCGTGCCCGGCGCCTATGAGGGCGCCCTGGCCGGCGTCGCCGCGGCCCGGGAGGCCGGGCTGCCCTTCCAGATCAACACCACCGTCACCCGGACCAACCGCCAGGAACTGCCGGCGATTCACGAACTGGCCATCAGCCTGGGAGCCGCGGCGCACCATGTTTTCGTGCTGGTGCCCACCGGCCGGGGCGAAGAGCTGATGGACCAACTGTTGCACCCGGAGGAATACGAAGAGACCCTGCGCTGGCTGCTGGCGCGCCAAAAGGAAGGGAAACTGTTCATCAAGCCCACCTGCGCCCCCCAGTTTTACCGCCTGTGGCGGCAGGACGCCGCGGCCCGGGGCGAGAAGATCACTCCGGACACCCACGGCATGGAGGCCATGACCAAGGGTTGCCTGGGCGGCCAGGGCTTCGCCTTTGTCTCCTACAAGGGCGAGGTCCAGCCCTGCGGCTACCTGGAACTGGCGGCCGGGAACATCCGGGAGACGCGGTTTCCGGAAATTTGGGAAAAATCGGCGCTGTTTCAGCAACTGCGCAGGGTGGACGACTACCGGGGCAAATGCCACAGCTGCCAGTACCGCAAGGTCTGCGGCGGCTGCCGGGCCCGGGCCTACGCCCTGACCGGCGACGTCCTGGCGGAAGACCCTATCTGTCCGTATGAGCCGATAGGCTAAAAAGCTGAACCACCAAGAACACCAAGGACACCAAGGGACGCGGATATTGTTTATTTGGGCGCGAAAGCGCCACAATAACCATCATTTCTTGGTGATTCCTGGTGCTCCTGGTGTCTTGGTGGTGAAATCAAAGGACGACAATGGCACCTCAGCAAGCGACTCATCCAGAATTAGACGACCTGGACAAGGCCATCCTCAACGAAATCCAGTCGCATTTTCCCATTGCCTCGCGGCCGTATGCAGAGGTGGGGAGCAGGGTAGGGGCCCCGGAGACGGAGGTCCTGCGGCGGGTGCAGGCCATGATGGCCAGCGGCGTCATCCGGCGCATCGGGGCCAATTTCACTTCGCGTAAGCTGGGCTACACCAGCACCCTGTGCGCCGCCCAGGTGCCCGAGGAGAGGCTGGCGCACTTCGTGGAGGTGGTGAACCGCTACCCCGGGGTGACCCACAACTACCTGCGGCGGCACCACTTCAATGTCTGGTTCACCCTGATCGCCGAGTCGGTGGAGCGGCTGGAGCAGATCCTGGCGGAAATCTCGGCGGCTTCCGGGGTGGAGGTCCTGAGCCTCCCGGCCCAGGAGGTCTTCAAGATCAAGGTCGATTTCCCCGTTTAATGCAGACGGAGGACGGGAGACCGGAGACGGGGGCATTTCCTATCCCTCGTCTGAATACACTTAGCAATCGGCGCAAAATCCAACTTAGTTAAAGTCCGCTACAAAAAAGACCGGAAATCGAAGACTGAGGAAGGTTTATTTTCCCCCGTCTCCCGTCCCGGTCTCCGGTCTTATTCCAGACTGGCCAAAATCTTCTGCAGAAATTTCTCCGGGCTCCCCAGCTCGCCGGCCTGCACGAAAACCACCCGGCCTTGCCGGTCCAGGACCACGTAGGTGGGGGTGCCGGGGATGTCCAGGGCCTTGCCCACCAGGGCCTGGGGGTCCGGGATGAGCGGAAAGGCCACGTCATGTTTGATCCGCCAGACCTCCATCTGCCCCGGTTTGCCGTAGAAGCCCACCCCCATCATCTTTAGCGTCGCAGGCTGCCCGTCGCCGCCCCGCAATCTGGGATTCTGGTTAACCAGACGAAAGAGCCGGTTGACCTCGGGGGCCGCCAGCATGCAATGGGGGCAACTGTCGGAGAAGATCTCCAGCAAAACGTAGCGGGCCTGGATGTCCTTGAGGCTGAAGGGCCCGGGCCGGGTCAGGCCCAGATAGTCCCGGTCCTCGGCGGTGAGGGTGCCGGTGAAGGTCAGATCGGCGAAGCGCTGGCCTACCGCCAGATCTGCCCGGGCGGGGACAATTTGGCTGGCAAGGCACAGACTTAAACAGATAATCGCAAGAGGGAGGCGCATTAGATTTCTCTGCTCCTGGGGCGACTCAGCGAGGCGCTCCTACTGCTCACCGCTCACTGCCAACGGCACGCACAAGACGGGACAGGGGAGCAAGCGCACCACCTTTTCCGCGGTGGAGCCGAAAAAGACTTCTTCAATGGAGCCTCGCCCGCCCCGGCCGTAGCCGCCCAGGACCACCAGATCGACCAGCAGGTCCCGGGCCACCACGGCGATCTCCTGGAAGGGGACCCCAATGGCCACCATGCTCTCCACCTCCAGCTTGCCGGGCTTCACCCGCTTCAGGAATTCCCCCAATTGCAGCTGGGCCCGTTCCCGAAACTCGGGCCAGAGGGCATCCGCCTCCAGCCGCAGGTGGCCGGCCATTTGCTCCACCAGTCTTTGATCGACGACGTGCAGCAGGATGATCCTGGCTCCGAATCGCCGGGCCAGCGCTTCGGCCATCTGAAAGGCATGGGCAGCGCATTCGGAAAAATCCGTGGCCACCAGAAGGGTCTGCAGATCCATGCTACCTCCGGCTTACTTCAGCTTGGCCTTGAGCTGGTTGAAGGCTTGGGTGGAGTCCCCGAAGGCGCCGTCGTGCAAGACTATCACCTTACCGCTCTTATCCACCACCACTGTCGTCGGAGTGCCGGTGATGTTGAAGTCGCCGGCGATTTCCCAATCCGGGTCGGGCACCAGGGCGAAGGGCACCTTGTAGGCCTTCCTCCAGCCGGCCGCCGCGGCCTCGGAATTGCTTACCACCCCGATGAACTTCACCCGGTCCTTGAGCTCGGAGCCCGCCACCAGGCGGTAAAGCCGATTCATGCCGCCCGCCTGCTCCTCGCAGTGGGGACAGTTGGCATTGAGGATTTCGATGAGGACGTATTCGGTCTGAATGTCCTCCAGAGTGAAGGGCCCTGAATTCTTCAGCCCCAGATATTTCTGGTCCGCCTCCGAAATAACCTTGGCGAACTTCACATTGCGCGCCTGGTAGCCGACTTTCAGTGCGGCCGCGGCCAGGCTGCCGGAGCAGACCAAAAACAAAGCCAGCCCCAATAACGGGGACAAAAGGGCGGTCTTTTTGTTCATTAGATTTCCCTTGATCGACTGATTCCAACGGTCAATTAAATCTAATGCAGAACTGCGCGGACGTCAAATGGGGCGGGGAAAAGAAGGGTAAAAAGGCGAAAAGGGAAAAGGGGAAAAGGGAAATGCACAGCCTTCAACGAAAAGGCTTTGAACCCTTTTCCCCTTTCCCCGTTTACGATATTCCGCCAATTTTTTACTTTACGACGGCCTTGATGCCCTTCAGGGCCTCGTCGGCGCTCTCAAAGGCGCCGATCTCGACCCAAAGGATCTTGCCGGTCTTATCCACGACCATGGTGACCGGATAAGGCGTGAAATTCAGAGCCTTGCCCAGAGTGGCGTTGGGGTCGGGGATCACGGCGAAAGGCACCTTCTGGATAACTTTCCACGCCTTCACCTGCATTTCATCATTGCCCTGGCCCACGGACATGAATTTCAGCTTGTCCTTCAGGGCGGGGTCCTGCTGCACCTTATTGTACAGTTCGTTCAGACCCGGGGCCTGATGCATGCAATGCGGACACATGTTGTTGAATTGCTCGATTAAGATGTAAGGCGATTTGACGTCCTTGATGGTGAACTCTTCCGCCTTCGGCAGACCCAGGGATTTGGCGTCCTCGTCGGTCAGAGGTTTGGCAAATTTCACCGCGCCCAGTACCTGGCCCACCTTGGGCTCCGCCTCGGCAAACAACGGCGCGGCACAAAAACAAATAACCAGCGCCAAACAACATCCCAGAGCTATACTCTTTTTGGTCAGTTTCATCGTGGCCCCCTTCTCGAATTTTATCGGCTAATAATAATGCAGATATGGGCAAACGGCAAGAGAAAGACGGGGTTTTAGTTTCGAGTTTCGAGTTTTTAGTTTTAGTTAAATTTGCGTCTTTGCGCCTTAGCGTCTTTGCGTGAGGTCGCCTTACTTGGCGAAAAACCGCTCTTCCCGCCAATCCACCGGCAGCCGCACCAAGGCGCCCTGTCGGTGCTGGTAGATGAGGTGGCCGTGCTGCACCCCGTACTGGAAGAGGCGATGGGTAAGGGCGACGTCCTGGCGGCAATAGGAGTCCAATTCCTCCCATTTCCCCTCGGCAAAGAGTTCCAGAGCCAGCAGGCCGTCGCCGCTCTTCTGCTCTCCCAAGGTCTTGTCCGCCAGGTGATTAAGGGACAGCCGGGTCCCCAGGGAGGTGTAAACCTCCTCCAGAATGTCCAGGGTGGGCACCTCCGCCAGTCTGACCTTGGTGTAGGGCTGCAACACCCGGTAGTCGAAGCGTTTGATATTGAAGCCCACCACCAGGTCCAGCTTCGTCAGGCGCTGGCCCAGGCGCTCCAGGTCGTGCTCGCGGTAGGTGGTGGCAACGCCGCTGTGCGTCTCGTGGAGCACCGCCAGGGAGACCCCCATGAGGTGGCATTGGCCCCAGCCGCCCACGTCGGCCGCGGAACAACGGGTCTCCAGGTCCAGCACGCCGATTTTGCGCTGCGTCAGCCAGGTGCCGCCGGTAATGGGTTCATCCACCGTGAGGACCGGAGCCACGGCGTCTTCGGCATTTTCCGTATAAGAGACGTCGGGTTCGACTTCGGGCTCCTCCAGCCCCAGGAGCATGGCGGCAATGCTGACCGCCGCCTCCTTGTCCAGGGGCTTGTTGCCCGAGCCGCATTTGGGGGAGTGGATGCAGGAGGGGCAGCCGTCCTCGCAGGGGCAGTCCGCGGTGACCTCCCGGGAGCGGCTCAGCAGGTCTTCCAGGATATCGTAGGCCCGGACCGACAGGCCCACGCCGCCGGGGTAGCCGTCGTAGATGAAGATCGCGGCGCGGCCTACCTGGGGGTGCGCCGGATGCGAGATGCCGCCGATGTCGTAGCGGTCCGCCAGGGCGAAGAGCGGGAACATGCTGATGAGGACGTGCTCCAGGGCGTGGATGCCGCCCATGAAGTGGCCGCCGGCGGCATAAATGGCGTTTTTTACCGCGTCGGGGATCTCCAGCCACATGCCCACGGTTTCGAAGATCTGGGGCGGCAGTTCCAGGGTCACCACGCCCAAGAGCTCCTGGCCGGGCAGGCGCCGCTTCTCATAGGACATGATGTGTTCGGTGACCTTGAGCCGGCCGATGCGGGCCGTAAAGGCCGCCAGCTGGCGGGTCTCCATGATCTCCAGGATTTCCGTCTCTTTTTCCGTCTGGATGCGGGTGAAGTAGTTGGGCTCGATGGGGTTGACCCAGACGTTGTGGCGCTCCAGGTCCAGACGCTCCACCGCCCAGGACTGGGCCTTGTGGAGATAGACCGCGCCGGGATGGCATTCCCGCAGGGCCCGGTGGCCGTCCACGGAGCCCAGGGGCCGCTTCTTGCCGGTCTGGAAGATGGCGAAGCTTTCGCCCACGCCCCGGATGTTCACTTCCTTCTGGGGGAAGCGGTCCCGGGCGAACCAGGCGTCGCCCGCGGCGGAATGGAGCAGCTGGCGCGCCTTTTCCAGGTCGGCTATCACCGCCTTATGGGCCTCCAGGTCGAAAAAGGTCTCGCCCTTGACCCGGAGGGGCAACTCCTGGGCGGCGCAGGGCAGGTGCGCCCTGACCACGTAAGGGTTGTCCGGGTCGATCACCGCGGTCTCCAGGGGGCGGCCGAAGAATTCATCCGGATACTTGATGAAGTACTGGTCCAGGGCGTCGGCCCCGGCCACCAGCACGATGAGGGAGTCGCGGCCCTGGCGGCCCACCCGGCCGGCTCGCTGCCTCGTCGTGACCATGGTGCCGGGGTAGCCCACCAGGACGCAGACATCCAGGCCGCCGATATCGATGCCCATCTCCAGGGCGCTGGTGGAGATCACCCCTCGCATCTTGCCCGCGGCCATGGCCCGTTCGATCTCCCGGCGCTCCTCCGGCAGGAACCCGGCCCGGTAGGAGCTGATGTAGCGCTTCATCTCCGGGACCATCCGCAAAGCCCAGACGTGGATCAGTTCGGTGAGCTTGCGGGATTGGGTGAAACAGATGGTATTGAAACCTTCCCGCACGGCCCGGGAGAAGATTTGGGCCGATACCGAGGGCGCGCCCATCGGCGGGTTGAGGAAGAGAAAATGCCGCCCGGGCTGGGGCGCGCCGCTTTCGGCAATGGTTTCTACGTCCAGGCCGGTTAAATTTCTGACAAAAGATTCGGGCTGGGCGATGGTGGCGGAAGACAGGATGAATTGCGGCGCAGAGCCGTAATGGGCGCAGATGCGCCTGAGGCGCCTGCAGCACCTGGGCCATGTGGCTGCCCATGATGCCCCGGTAGGTGTGGACCTCGTCGATCACCACGAACTTGAGGCGGGCAAAGAAGCCGGACCAGGAGGCGTGAAACGGCAGCAGCCCCATATGCAGCATGTCCGGGTTGCTGATCAGCACGTGGGGCGGCTTGGCCTTGATCGCCTGGCGCTGGCTCGGCGGGGTGTCGCCGTCGTAAATCGCGGCCCTCAGGAAAGGGGAGGGCAGGGCGGCGTCCAGTTCCTTCAGGGCCTTGAGCTGGTCCTGCTCCAGGGCCTTCAGGGGGAAGAGATAAAGGGCGTGGCCGCCGTCGTCCCGGAGCAGCGCTTCCAGCACCGGCAGATTATAGATCAGGGTCTTGCCGCTGGCCGTAGGCGTGGCCACCAGCAGGTTCTTGCCGGCCCGGACGTGCCCCAGGGCCTCGGCCTGATGGCTATAGAGCCGGGAAATCCCCAAGCGCTCCAGGGCCGCGCTCAAGGACACCGGCAGCCCGAGATCGTCCGGGCCATAGGCCGCCACCTGCTCGGGCAAATAGCGGTAATGACTGACAATATCCCGATGGTCAGCGGAGGCTTTGAGTTGGTTGATGAAGTCTTTTAACACGGTTTGCGGTTTTCACCATTCCCGGCGGCCACAGGCCGCCCTATGCTTTGGTGGCACAGGCTTTCCAGCCTGTGCAGCGCAGGCTAAAGCCTGCGGCTACAAAACTTTTAAGGCTGGCGGGCGGGACGCCCGCCCCACCAACTGACCACTGGCCACTGGCCACTGACCACTATCATTTAGTCCCCACGTCCACGTGCTCCCAATCGGTGTTAGCGCCGACATAGGTCCATTCCTGGGGGAGGCGCATGCCTTCCCATTTGGCGGCCCGGTAGACCCAGGCGGGCATTTGCCGGGCGTCGAGTTTGTGCATGGCGTCCCGGTTGTACTGGCGGATAGCGCGGCTGATGGGGTTGGGGACGCCGTCCACTACGCCAGGGTAGTTGGAGTCGTTCAGGTCCAGGGCCAGGCCCAGGCGATGGTTGGAGGCCGGGGCGTGGTGCCCGTGGAAGATCTGCGCCAGGCTGTCATAGCGGCACAAGGCCACGGTGGCCGCCAGGGAATCGCCCTCGCGGTCCGGAAAACTGAGGCACTCCGCCGCGATCGGGGCGCGGCGGTCGCTCACCGCGTAGGTGTCTTCGCCGCCCCGCACCGACATCAGCGGCAGGCGTTTGGCGGGGTCGTAGTAGCCCTCCCGGAAGGCGTACTCCAGAAGCAGGCCCACCAGCGGGGCGAACTTGCTGTTGACCTCGAACTGGATGGTTTCGGCCCGGTAAGCGGCTTTATTGTTGATGTCGGCCAGGGAGGGGTCAAACCAGACGCAACCCGATTTCCGGGGCGTGGTCAGGGCCACGATCTGCCATTTCTTCTCAAAGGCGCAATAGGTCTGGAGCTTTTGGGCCCGGGCCGGCACCCAGACCGGGACGCTCAGGGTGACGCCCACCCGGTCGCCGTTGGCGAAGCGGCGGGTGCGCAGGTACTCCCAGTTGATTTCCATTCCCGGGGACATCAGGGCCAGGGTCTCCCGGCGCAGTTCCACCAACTGCCGCACGTCCAGCAGGCGCTTGGCCAGGGCGATTTTCTGGAGACAGTCCCGGTCGCGCTCGGCCGCAGACATTTGGGGGGCGTAGCTCAGGGCTACCTGGCGCAGAATTGAGGCAGCCTGGCGGGCCTGGGCGGCCTCGAGAATCTGGGGCGGCGGCGGGGTAGGGGGGGCGGCAGCCGTGGCCGGAAGGGCTGGTATAACCAGGCATAAACACAGGAAAATTGCCGGAATCAGCTTCAGGGCAGGATTCTTGAAGAGCATGCCCTCATTCTATTGGAATCGGCCGGTCCAGTCAATGCGGCGGGAGCAGTGGAATGATCACACGGAGGTATCAACCAGGACCACGGCGCTCGTCCGCCCGGCGGCGCGGGATCATGGCCAGTTTCTTTTCGGTTCCCCCCAAGGCGGCGAGCCGTTTGGCGCTTTCCCGGGCAATCAGGACCTCCAGGCCAAGCCTAACCAGGGAGGTTTTTTCCTTGATACCGGTCAACTCGGCGGCTTTGTTCAGCAAATCGTCTTCGATGTTCAGAGTAATCCTCATGCAGCCATCCTAAAATAATCCAGAACTCACCTCGCTTCCAGGATGAAGCACTTCAGATAAAGGCTCTCCGGCAGGGAGAGCAGGGCCGGGTGGTCCCGGGCGGCGCTCCGGCGCTCGATGAGCTTGGCCTGGCGATGGGCGTCGGCTGCCGCCTCCCGGACGATGCCCAGGAAATCGGGCTCGCTGAGGTTGTAGGAGCAGGAGCAGGTGACCAGCACCCCGCCGGGATTAAGGAGCTGGAAGGCCCGGCGGTTGATTTCCTTGTAGCCCTTGGCGGCCGCGGTGCGCTCGCCCCGGTTCCTGGCAAAGGCCGGCGGGTCCAGGACGATGCCGTCGAAACGCTGGCCCGCGGCCACCGCGGCCTTCAGGTAGGCAAAGACGTTTTCCCGGACGAATTCGAGGTTGGTGAGGTTATTCAGCCGGCCGTTTTCCCGGGCCATCTCCAAGGCCGGGGCGGAGCTGTCCACCAGGGTGACGTGCTCAGCCCGAGGCGCCAGGTGCATGGCAAAGGACCCCTGGTAGGCGAAGGCGTCCAGGACCCGGCCCCGGACCAGCGCCGCGGCGGCGACGCGGTTTTCCCGCTGGTCCAAAAAGAGCCCGGTCTTCTGGCCGCCCCGGATATCCACCCAGAGGCGCACCCCGCCGGTTTGCACCTCCACCCGGTCCGGCAATTCCCCCGAGACCGTCTTGACCTCCTGGGGCAGGCCCTCCAGTTGGCGCACCTCGGCATCATGGCGCAGGGTAATGGATTTCGGCGTCAGGTGGCGCTCCAGCAACCCGATGACCTCAGGCAGGAGCCGCTCCATCCCCGGGTGCAGGGTTTGCAGGACCAGGTGGCCGGCGTAGGAATCCGCCACCAGTCCCGGGAAGCCGTCGGCTTCGGCGTAAATGAGGCGGAAGGCGTCGCTGTCCGAGACCACCCCCCGGCGGAATTGCAAGGCCCGCCTGAGGCGCTGCTCCCAAAAGGCCGCGTCCACCGGTTCTTCCTCATAGGTGACAAAGCGCAGGGCGATGCGGGAATGCGCGCTGTAAAAGGCCTGGCCCAGGAAACGGTCCTGGGGTCCCAGCACCGCGGCGAGTTCCCCGGGGAGGAGCTTGCTTTCGCCGACCAGGTCGTCCCGGTAGAGCCAGGGGTGTCCGGTGCGTTGCCAACGCATCCCTTTGGCAGTGACGCGCACCACCGGCAGCCGTTGTTCGCCTAGAGACCAAAGATCCATATTATCCTTTTGATATTGACCAATAATGACAAAAAAGTTGGGTAACCCGTACCAAACCCTTGCCTGGCTCAAAATCGAGGCTCTACGGGCCTTATATGCAGTCGGCCCTTGAAACCCGCGCCATCACTGGGTTTTAGTGCGAGACCAGCGCTGCTTCTCTTGAAATTCACCGTAGCGCTTACGAATCAAGCGGCCGCCGAATTCCGGGTGGCCGTAGTACGACGGCGCCAGGACCAGCAGTCGGGCCACCATTTCGTTCACGGCGGCGTCAAACTCCTTGATATCAATGAAGTTGCGTTCATCGCGCTGGGAAAAGACGATCTCGGCACCCAGGGCCTTGATGATGTCGGCTTCCTGGGTTTGCAGGTCCGGCGGCAGGTTGGCGGCGTTGATGGGGATGGTGATCCGGAGCTCCAGAGTGATGATCCAGCGGTCGCCGATCATCGGCCTGGACAAGTCCCAGAACTCTATAGTCAAACCGTTATCCAGGGGATGGCGGGAGAGCAATTTTTCCGTAGTCATGGCCTCGATTCTCGCTTCGGGTTATAGTATATCTTTAAACTGCCGTTAATGCCAAGCTCACCCAAGGAGGTGCCATATGCGCCGCCGAACCTGGATAATCTTGCTGATCGCCGTGGTTATCGGCGCCGCTCTGGCCGGCGGGGCCTATTGGCGCTGGACCAACTCGCCGCGTTACGCCTTGCAGCGCATAGCCCTGGCCCTCAAAACCAAAAACATGCCAGAAGTGTATAAATATCTGGATTTAAAGGCTATTTTAAATAATCTCATCGAGGCCTCCTGCCAGGAACCGGAGAAACCCAAGGGCGACAAGGAAGACGACTGGGACCGCATGAGCCGCCAGATGGGGGGCAAATTCGCCCGCATGTTCTTTCCCCAGCTTTTCGACAGCTTTGAAAAAGAGATTAAAGGGGTGATTGGGAAATATCTGCAGAACCTGGATAACACCCAAATCCTGGGGGTCGCCGCCGCAGCCACCACGGCGCAGATCGAGGTGCAGGGGCAGGAAGCCCAGGTGACCCTGATTGATCCCAAGAGTAAAAAGCCGTTTCGCTTCCAGATGCAGCGGCAGCCCCAGACCGGAACCTGGCAGGTCGTCTCGATTAACTATCCGGATTTAAAGTATTTTACCAAACGGAAGTTTTAGGGGCCTTACGGCTAACGTCTGATAATATATATTATGTAAACTAACATATGCCGATCGAAGAAAAATGTCCAAAATGTGGGTATGTCTTACGGCGCTACCGAAATCCGACGCCAACCGTGGATATCATCATCGAAATCCCGGCGCGGGGCCTGGTGTTGATTGAACGGGCTAATCCGCCGCGGGGTTGGGCCTTGCCCGGGGGCTTCGTGAACTACGGCGAGTCGCTGGAGGACGCAGCCCGGCGGGAGGCTCTGGAGGAGACGGGCTTGATGGTGGACCTGCTGGGGCAGTTCCACACCTATTCGGACCCTAAACGCGATCCCAGGCAGCACAACCTCAGCACTGTCTTTGTGGCCCGGGCCGACGGCACTCCCCAGGCCGCGGACGACGCCCGGAGCCTGGGAGTTTTTGTGCCCGAGAATTTGCCTCGGGAACTGGCCTTTGACCATGGAGAGATACTGGCGGACTATCTCCAGGTGCGGCCCCAGTGGCTGAAAAAACTTAAGAAGACTTCTTAGATTTGATCAATAATCGCCCATTATTATTGGCATATCGGGGCCTGAGCACCATGGCCGGCCTGGTGGGCTGGCCGTGGTTTTACTGGCATCTGAAATCTCGGGGCCAGGGTGCCAGCTTTCGGGCCCGTCTGGGCCTGGAACTCCCGGACGGGCCGCCGGCGGGCCACCCCCGCATCTGGTTGCACGGCGTCTCGGTCGGGGAAATCCTGGCCGCGGCGCCTCTGGCCCGGGAATTGCGGAATTTACTGCCCGAAGCCGCCTTGATCGTCACGACCGGCACGGAAACCGGCCAGAGCCTGGCCCGGACGCATTTGGCCCCCCTGGGCGCCCTGGTGTGCTACTTCCCCCTGGACATCCCCTGGGCGATACGGCGTTACCTGGAGCGGCTGGACCCCCACCTGGTCGTTACCCTGGAATCGGAAATATGGCCTAATTTCCTTGATTTAGCCCATCAGCGCCGGGTGCTTCTGGCCCTGGCCAACGCCCGGATCTCCGATAAAAGCTTCAGAAGATACCTTAGATATAGTCGCTATAGTAATGAATTTATAGGTAAATATGACCTGGTAGCCGCCGGCACCTCCCAGGATTATCAGCGCCTGCAAGAGTTGGGCATCACTCCGGAGCGCCTGCACCTCAGCGGCAACCTGAAATATGACCGCCTGCTCCAGGACCGGGATGAGCCGCGAGCCCGGGAATTTCAGCGGTTGTTGCAGGGCGGCGAGGCGGACGCCCGGGAAAATCAGCCCGTTTTTCTGGCCGCCTCCACCCATCCGGGGGAAGAGGAGGTGGTGCTGGCGGCTTACGAAAAACTCCGGGGCCCCTGCCCTGCTCTGCTGCTGGCGCTGGCGCCCCGGCATCCGGAGCGCGCCGCGGCCCTGGGCGGCTTACTGGCCGGACGCGGCCTCCCTTACCACTTATGGAGCCGGCTCAAAGTGGGCTCCGAAGTTCGCCGCCATCCCGTGGTCCTGATCGATACCATCGGCGACCTCTTCAGCCTCTACGGCGCCGCGGACCTGGCCTTTGTGGGCGGCAGCCTGGTGGACCACGGCGGCCAAAACATTTTAGAGCCCGCGGCCTGGGGCCTGGCGCCGCTCTATGGCCCCAACCTGCATAATTTCCGTTGGGCGGAGGAAATCCTGGCTGAGGCCGGGCGCCGGGATCAGCGTGACCGATGCCGCCTCCCTGGCCGCCGCGGCCACGAAACTTCTTAATGATCCCGAGTTGCGTCGGGATTTGGGAGCGCGGGCCCAGTCGGCCCTGGCCCCGCACCGCGGCGCCGCCCGGCGTCAGGCGGAGTTGATTGTCGATCTCTGGCGTCGCCAAGGCGCCTGAAATCTGCCGGGCTGCCCCTCGAATCCCAAGTTGAAGTTTAGTTTTAGGGCCTGGGAGCCTATCTGCCTGCTGCAGCCCTTGCCGGGAGTGCTAAGCCGGGTAAAGCCAACAGCCTAGTAAACCCCAGGCCTACTCCGAAATCGCCCCGCCACGGGCATTAGATGCGGTCGGTTTTTAACTGCGCCTGGCCTGACGGAAAAATACGGCGCGCTCAGGCTCGAGTATGTTATATTTCATAGAAATCCTAAGCGTTTCGAGGTTAACCATTTGAAGGCATTGTTGGCGTTGGAAGACGGTTTGGTCTTGCGGGGGCGGTCCTTCACCGGCGAGGGCGAGTCCGCCGGCGAGGTGGTGTTCAATACCGCCATGACCGGCTATCAGGAAATCCTTACCGACCCCTCCTACAAGGGCCAGATCGTCACCATGACGTATCCCCTGATCGGCAATTACGGCGTCAATCCCGAAGATATCGAATCCCGGGGGGTGCAGGTGGAGGGCTTCATTGTCAAGGAGTACCACCCCTACCCTTCCAACTGGCGGTCCCAGGGCCGGCTGGCCGATTACCTCAAGGCCGCGGGCAAGCTGGGGGTGGAGGGCTTCGACACCCGGGCCATCACCAAGCGCCTGCGGCAGCAGGGGGCCATGCGGGGCCTCATTTCCACGCTGGACCTGGACCCGGAGTCCCTGGTGCGCCGGGCCCGGGAGATTCCCAGCATGGAGGGCCGGGACCTGGTGCCTCTGGTCACCTGCAAACAGCCCTACTGGTGGCCGGAATTTCCTAAGGAATCCGCCGGCGGAGACGCCGGGGCCACCGAGACCGACCTGGACGCCCTGTGGGCCGAGCGCTCCGGCAAGAAGGTCGTGCTTTACGATTATGGCGTAAAGTTCAATATAATCAGGAGCTTGGTCGAACGGGGCCTGAGCGTCCTGGTGGTGCCGGCCACCACTCCGGCCGCGGCGTTGAAGCGCTTGCAGCCGGATGGCATTGTCCTCAGCAACGGGCCGGGTGACCCGGCCGCGGTCACTTACGCGGTGGACAATGTGCGCCAGTGCCTGGGCGCAGCCCCCGTGTTCGGCATCTGCCTGGGTCATCAGCTCCTGGGCCTGGCCCTGGGCGGCCGCACCTTCAAGCTCAAGTTCGGCCACCGGGGCGCCAACCAGCCGGTGAAGAGCAAGCTCTCCGGTAAGGTGGAGATCACCTCCCAGAATCACGGCTTCGCGGTGGACCTGGAATCCATCCCCGATCCGGCGGTGGAGCTGACCCACATCAATCTCAACGACAATACCCTGGAGGGCCTGCGCCACCCGGGGCTGAAGGCCTTCTCGGTGCAGTACCACCCGGAGGCCTCGCCGGGTCCCCATGACGCGAATTATCTGTTTGAGGAGTTCTTGCAACTGGTGGGGCGGGATTAAACGACGATGACCACAGCACCCTTAGAAATTCTGCGGCGCCACCGGGCAGAATTGCAGGAAGCCGGAGTAAAGTCTCTGAAGCTCTTCGGCTCAGTTGTGCGGGGTGAATCCCGGCCAGAAAGCGACATCGACATCCTAGTGGAGTTTTGCAAGCCCGTCGGCTTGCTGGCCTTTGTGCGTCTGAAGCAGCGTCTTACTGAGTTGTTGGGGGCTCCGGTGGACCTGGTTACCCCTGATGCCCTAAAACCCGCTCTGCGTGAGGGCATCCTCCACGAGGCCCAGAATGCCGGTCAGGGACTGGAAATTTAGAATTGCCGACATCCTGGAGGCAATACAAGATATCTTAGAAATTACGCGGGGGATGGAATATGAAACTTTCCGCCAAGATAAGAAGACCCTGAAGGCGGTCCTCTATAATTTGGCTGTGATTGGTGAGGCCGCCCGTAAGCTGCCGGACGAAGTGACTGCCAGATACTCCTCGATTTCTTGGCGAGAAATGGGCGACATGCGCAATGTCGTCATTCACGAATATTTCGGCATTGATACACAAATTCTTTGGGAAACCATAGAAACCGAGCTTCCGCCGCTGGTGAAAAGGTTAAAAGATATTATAGCCGACGGTTAAGGATACTCCGGAGATGAAAAAAACCGTCATTCTCATCTCCATCCTCGTAGCGGCCGCCGCTCTTTCCTGGGCCGCGTGGTTCTTTCATAAAAATTTTAGCGGCTCCGGCCCAGCCTTTAAGCCTCCATCCCAGGATATTGCCAGGCTGCTGGAAACTAAACCGCCCCCCTCCCCTGCCGCGCCCCAGCCGCATCTTGACCTTACTTCCCCGCTGAAATTGCCGCCGGGGTTCACCATCTCCATCTTTGCCAAAAACCTGGGCAACCCCCGGGTCCTGTGCCTGGACCCCGAGGGCAACCTGCTGGTCAGCCTCACCCACCAGGGCAAGGTGGTGGCCCTGCCGGATCGCCAGGGCCGGGGCGCGGCCTCCGAGGTGGTCACGGTGCTTCAGGGCCTCAATCGGCCCCACGGCCTGGCCTTCGGGCCCGGGACCGAGCCGAAGCTCTACGTGGCCGAAACCACGGAAGTGGCGACCTATGACTATGATCCGGAAAAATTGACGGCCGCCAATAAGCAAAAAATCATCGATCTGCCGCCGGGGAGCTTCCACTATACCCGGACCCTGCTCTTCAGGTCGCCGCCTCCCCGGGCGCGGCTGTTGATCTCGGTGGGCTCCGACTGCGATGTCTGCGTGGAAACGGACCAGCGCTATGCCTCCATCCTGGTAGCCGACGCCGACGGCGGCAATCTCCAGACCTTCGCCTCGGGGCTGCGCAACTCGGTGTTTATGGCGGCGCACCCCCTGACCGGCCACATCTGGGCCACCGAGATGGGCCGGGATTTCCTGGGAGACGAGCTGCCGCCCGACGAAATCAACCTCATTTTGGAAGGCCAGAATTACGGCTGGCCGTACTGCTACGGCAAGCGGGTGCACGACGACCGGTTCGACCCCGAGGGGTTGAAGCGGGATTTCTGCAAGGATACGGTGCCCTCCTACATCGACCTCCCGGCCCACAGCGCCCCCCTGGGGCTGGCCTTCTTCCCGGCGGAGTGGCCCAAGGAGTTCCGCTATAACCTGCTGGTGGCCTATCACGGTTCCTGGAACCGTACCCAACCGACGGGGTACAAGGTGGTGCGCTTCAAGCTGGACCAGGTCGGCAATTTCCTGGGCGAAGAGGACTTCATCACCGGCTGGCTCACGCCCCAGGGAGCCCTGGGCCGTCCGGTGGATATTTTGATCAAGGACGACGGGGTGATCTTTATCTCGGACGATAAGGCTGGGGTGGTTTATCGCCTGGTTTATGAGAAGATGGAAAAATGAGTAAGATTCATGACGTTAGCCAGGAGAATTACTTTATGAAACTTAAAGTCATCTTGGAACCTAGCGACGAAGGTGGCTACACTGCCTATGTCCCCTCCTTGCCCGGTTGCATCAGCGAGGGGGACACGATGGAAGAGACCCTGGCCAACATTCGGGAAGCCATTGATCTCTACCTGGAGGAAGAAGAACCCTTACCCCTTCCGGACAAGGCACAGATGGTGGAACTGGTCGTATGACCCTGGTTCCCAGTCTGGCCTATCAGGCCGTTGTTGCAGGCTTAGAACGCGCCGGTTGGCGAGTGGAACGACAGAAGGGCAGTCATATTCGTTTGAGCCGGTTGTCTGAAGGCAAATTACGCAAACTGACGGTCCCGGCGCATCGCCCGATAAAACGCTCAACTCTGGCAAAAATCATTAAGCAAGCAGGTCTCACAGTAGAAGAATTCTTGCGTCTTATTTGAAAGGGACCAAAGACCGGGCGCCTGTGCCGGTAAAGCCAGAAAAAGATTGACCCCCATGCGATTCAAGGAGGATACCGTGGAGCAGCAGGAGAGCAAGGAACTGGAGGTCATCGTGGAGCCCAACGCTGAGGGCGGCTATACCGCCCATATCCCCGGTATACCGGGCTGCGTCAGTCAGGGCGCCACGATTGACGAGGTGATTAATAATTTGAAGGAAGCCATCCGCGTATATCTGGAAAAAGTGATGGGAGAGGTTGTGGACAACGCCAAGAAAGAGGGACTGGCCTAATCTTGAGGATACAGCACCGCCGCCCCCGGCGTTGCTTTTACCTGCCGCGCATATCTACCTATCCACTGAAGGAGTTCGAGCGATGACACCTAAAAGACTGTGGGCCATTATGGCACTCTGGTTTTGTCTAATGATCGCCGCCGGCGCCCAGGCCGCGGTGGTGGGCCGCTTCACCGCGGTGGACGGCCCGGTGGATATCCTGAAGCAAGGGAAGGTTCCGGCGACGGCAGCCCGGGTGAATGACGGCGTGGAGCCCGGGGACGTGATCCGTACCAAGGCCAAGGCCAAGGCCCAGGTGAAGTTCATAGACGACAGCCAGGTGACCCTGGCCCCGGAGAGCCGCATGGCGGTGGCGGACTATACTTATGATGCCGACAAAGGCGAGCGCCGGGCGGTGCTGAGCTTCTTTAAAGGGGTAATGCACACCGTGGTGACCGGCCTCCTGAAGGTGCAGGCGCCGAATTTCCTTATGCAGACTCACACCGCGACCTTGGGGGTGCGAGGCACCGAGACCTATACGGTGTTGTTGCCCAACGCTACCGGGGCCTACCTGATCGAGGGCCTCCTGGAGGTGAGTTCCAACAACCCGCAAATCCAGGGCGGCCAACTGCTGGGGAGAATGGAGTTCAGCACGATCCCGCGGGGCCAACCACCCACGATGCCCCGGCCTATCAGTCCGGCCATGTTGGAGATGTTGAAAAACCTGATGAATACCGGCCTGAAGGAAACCGCCTTTCTGGGCGTCGGGGCTGGCCCCAGCGAGCCCGCGAGTGCTGCAACTTCCCGAAGTGCTGGGTTTTACCAGGCAGGATAGATTAAATCAGCCCATTATCCCGCCCCAGGTGGTGCCGCCGGTCATGACGCCGCCGGCAGCAGCACCGACGCCCACCCCCAGCGGCGGCTCAAGTACCGGCTCCTGATGGGCGGCGGAAATTGGTTGAGGGCTGCAACCCCTCTTATTCTGTGATATCATTTATCTAAGGGCCTGGTTCGCCCCGAGGTCGAGGCGACCGGGCCCGGATGGAAAAACTGCTGGCCTAAAAGTCCTCAAAAGAATAATATTGACTTAGGCATTTCTGGCAGGCGGACGGCTCGCTCCGATGGCGGCGGCGGGCGCCGTCTCGGTTTGCCTGCATCGCCTACATAACGCAGAAAGATAAAAATTCCAGGATATTATGCCGAAACGGACTGACCTCAAGAAAATCCTGATCATCGGCTCGGGGCCCATCATCATCAGCCAGGCCTGCGAGTTCGACTATTCCGGCACCCAGGCCTGCAAGGCCCTCCGCGAGGAGGGCTACGAGGTGGTGCTGATCAACTCCAACCCCGCCACCATCATGACCGACCCGGAGATGGCCGACCGCACCTACATCGAGCCCATCACCCCGGAGATGGTCTGCCAGGTGATCGAACGCGAGCGCCCTGACGCCATCCTGCCCACCCTGGGCGGCCAGACCGGCCTCAACTGCGCCATCGCCGTGGCCGACACCGGCATCCTGGAGCGTCTGGGGGTGGAGATGATCGGGGCCAACCCCCACGTCATCAAGAAGGCCGAAGACCGGGAGCTTTTCCGGGACGCCATGGCCAACATCAACCTCAGAGTCCCCAAGAGCGCCATCGTCCGCACCCTGGAGGAGTCCGTGGCCGCGGCCCCGGCCCTCGGTTACCCCGTCATTGTCCGCCCCAGCTTCACCCTGGGCGGCACCGGCGGCGGCATCGCCTACAACCTGGAAGACCTGAAGCTCATGGCCGCCGAGGGCCTGGACGCCAGCATGATCACCGAGGTGATGCTGGAAGAGTCGATCCTGGGCTGGAAGGAATTCGAGCTGGAAGTGATGCGGGACTTCCAGGACAACGTGGTGATCATCTGCTCCATCGAGAACCTGGACCCCATGGGGGTGCACACCGGCGACTCCATCACCGTGGCCCCGGCCCAGACCCTGACCGACCGGGAATACCAGGCCATGCGGGACGCGGCCATCGCCATCATCCGGGAGATCGGGGTGGAAACCGGCGGCTCCAACATCCAGTTCGCCATTCACCCCGAGACCGGGGAAATGGTGGTCATCGAGATGAACCCCCGGGTGTCGCGCTCCTCGGCCCTGGCCTCCAAGGCCACCGGCTTCCCCATCGCCAAGATCGCCGCCAAGCTGGCGGTG
Organism: uncultured delta proteobacterium; assembly: GCA_963797235.1. GTDB lineage: Bacteria > Desulfobacterota > Desulfobaccia > Desulfobaccales > 0-14-0-80-60-11 > JAPLJC01. Next base: position 253,985 of record CAWCOX010000004.1, on the reverse strand, counting down.
GGCTTCACTTTGGACGAAATCCACAACGATATCACCCGGGAAACCTTAGCCTCCTTCGAGCCCACCATCGACTACTGCGTGGTCAAGATTCCCCGCTGGACCTTCGAAAAATTCCCCGGCGCCGAGGACTTCCTCACCACCGCCATGAAGTCGGTGGGCGAAGTCATGGCCATCGGCCGCACCTTTAAGGAAGCCCTGCAAAAAGGCATCCGCTCGCTGGAGATCGGCCGCTTCGGCCTGGGCCATGACGGCAAGGACCTGCCGGAGATCGGCCCGGACGAGCTCAGGACCAAACTCCGGGTGCCCAACTCCCAGCGCCTGTTCTACCTGCGCCAGGCCTTCCGGGGCGGGATGAGCGTAGACGAGGTCTATGAGCTCACCATGATCGACCCCTGGTTCCTGCACCAGATTCAGGACCTGGTGGCCTTCTCCGACGAACTGGCGCTGTTCGGCAAGCTGCTGCGCCAGGGCCGGGGCCAGGACCAGCTCGAAGAGACGCTGCGCCGGGCCAAGGAATACGGCTTCTCCGACGTGCAGTTGGGGCAGCTCTGGGGCGGCGGCGAGGAGCACATCGCCGCCCTGCGCCGGGAGCACGGCGTCACCCCGGTCTATAAGCTGGTGGACACCTGCGCCGCCGAGTTCGAGGCCTACACCCCCTACTACTATTCCACCTACGAATGGGAGGACGAGGCCCGGAAGACCGCGGGGCCCAAGGTCGTCATCCTGGGCGGCGGCCCCAACCGCATCGGCCAGGGCATCGAGTTCGACTACTGCTGCTGCCAGGCCTCCTTCGCCCTGCGGGAGCTGGGGGTGGAGTCCATCATGGTCAACTCCAACCCCGAAACCGTGTCCACCGACTACGACACCTCGGACAAGCTCTATTTCGAGCCCCTGACCCGGGAGGACGTCCTCAACATCGTGGCCACGGAAAACCCCAAGGGCCTGATCCTGCAATTCGGCGGCCAGACCCCGCTGAACCTGGCGGTGCCCCTGGGCAAGGCCGGCGTCCGCATCATGGGCACCTCCGCCGCGGCCATCGACCGGGCCGAGGACCGCAAACTCTTCAAGCAGCTGCTCGCTAAACTGAAACTCAAGCAGCCGCCCAACGACACGGCCACCAGCGTGGAGCAGGCCCTGGAGATCGCCCATGAGATCACCTACCCGGTGCTGGTGCGGCCCTCCTATGTCCTGGGCGGCCGGGCCATGCAGATCGTCGCCGACGATGCGGGCCTGGTCAATTTCATGAATTGGGCCCTGGAGGCCTCGCCGGACCATCCCATCCTCATCGACAAGTTCCTGGAGGACGCCATCGAGGTGGACGTGGACGCCATCTGCGACGGCCGGCAAACCGTTATCGGCGGCATCATGGAGCACATCGAAGAGGCGGGCATCCATTCCGGCGATTCGGCCTGCGTGCTGCCGCCTTACTCGCTCTCCCAGGAGATTCAGGCAGAAATCAAAGCCCAGACCCGGGCCATGGCCGCGGAGTTGGGGGTGATCGGCCTGATCAATATCCAGTTCGCGATCAAGAACAACGAGGTCTACGTCCTCGAGGTCAACCCCCGGGCCTCCCGCACCGTGCCCTTTGTCAGCAAGGCCACCGGCGTGTCGCTCGCCAAGCTGGCCACCAAGGTGATGCTGGGCCATAGCCTGGCGGAGCTGGGCTTCACCAAAGAGATCGAGCCGCCCTATTTCGCCGTGAAGGAGTCGGTCTTTCCCTTCCGGCGCTTCCCCGGGGTGGACCCGCTCCTGGGTCCGGAGATGCGCTCCACCGGCGAAGTCATGGGGATCGACGAGGATTTCGGCTTTGCCTTTGCCAAGTCGCAGTTGGCCGCCGGCCAGATCCTGCCGCTCTCCGGCGGGGTGCTGTTCAGCGTCAAGGACGCCGACAAGCCCGCAACCCTGGAACTGGCCAAGGGCTTCCAGGCCAAGGGCTTCCGAATCTATGCCACCGCCGGCACCGCGGCCTACCTCGAGAAGCACGGCCTGCCGGTCACCAACGTCCACAAGATCCGGGAAGGCCGGCCCCATATCATCGACCACATCAAGAACCAACGAGATCCACCTGCTGGTCAACACCCCGGAGGGCCGCTACACCCCGGCCGACTCCTACTCCATCCGCCGGGCCGCCCTGGAATACAACATCCCCTACACCACCACCGTAGCCGCGGCCCGGGCCACCCTGGACGCCATCCGGGCCATGAAACGAGGCAAACTGGAAGTAAAGAGCCTCCAGGAATATCACGCCATGGTAAAAAAATCCGAGGCCAAATTAAGGGCGGTTAAGGGGTAGTTGCCTTTGGTAGCACAGGCTGGCAACTAGTGCTGAATCTCTTCGGGAAAGGAATTTGTAGCCGCCAGGCTTTAGCCGGCGCTTCGGGGCGGCCACGGCCCACATATTGAGACTGCCATGGTAGATGACCAAACCATCCACGAACTTTGCAACCTCATCGTCCAGGAATTCCATCCTGAGCGAATCATCCTGTTCGGCTCCTATGCCTACGGCAACCCGAACCAGGGTTCCGACGTGGACCTGCTGGTGGTCCTGCCCTTTGAAGGCAAAAATTTCCGGAAATCCCTGGAAATCTTGAACCGCACCAATCCCCGGTTTCCCATAGACCTGCTGGCCCGGCGTCCGGATGACACCGAACGGCGCTACCGGGAAGGCGACCCCTTGATCCGGGAAGTACTAGATCACGGCAAAGTGTTGTATAATAGAGATGGAGAACGCCCATGAACATTCGCGAAGAGATTATCAAGAATCTCAATACCCTCTCCGAAGATGCCCTGGAAGGCGTCCTGGAATACATCCGCTTCATCCAGGAGCCGGAGGAAGTGGAGGCAACGGAAGAGGAATTGCAGGCCATTGCCAAGGGCGAGGAGGCTTACGCCAAAGGCGAATATGTGCGCTGGCGGGACGTCAAGACCGATGCCGTATAATGTGATTTTGACTCAACCGGCCTTCAAGGTTTATAAGAGGTTGAGCTATAAAATCAAAACTGGTCTTGATCGGTGTATTGCCTTCCTGGAAGATAGCCCGAAATTTGGGCCTAATATTCAAAAAATTAAAGGGAAAACTGATTGTTATAGGTATCAAGTTGGCGGCTGGCGTATTCTCTTTATGGTGGATGAGATGAACAAAGAAGTACGGGTCTATGAAATCAGGCCCCGAGGAGACGTGTACAAACATGGCCACTAATAATTTGGCCAATCATCATGAAGCCGACGACAAGCCCAAAGAACACTGCGGCATCTTCGGCATTTACGGCCATCCTGACGCGGCCCGGCTGACCTTCTTCGGGCTCTACGCCTTGCAGCACCGGGGCCAGGAGTCCTGCGGCATCGTCGCCGGCGACGGCCAACACGTCAGCCAGCACCGGGGCATGGGCCTGGTCTCCGAGGTCTTCGACCAGCCGCGGCTGGAGTCGCTGCCGGGGCACCTGGCCATCGGCCACGTGCGCTACTCCACCACCGGCTCCACCAACATCATCAACGCCCAGCCCTTCGTGGTGCAGCACGGCGGCCAGACCATCGCCATCGCCCACAACGGCACCCTGACCAACGCCCGGCAGATTCGCTGCCGTCTCGAAGCCGAGGGCTCCATCTTCCAGTCCACCATGGACACGGAAGTCATCGTCCACCTCATGGCCCGGCACCGCCGGGGCGACCTCATCGACCTGATCGACGCCCTGGCCGCGGCCCTGGCCGAGGTGCAGGGCTCCTATTCCCTGGTGCTGGCCACCGAGGACATGGTCATCGCCGCCCGGGACCCCCGGGGCTTCCGGCCCCTGTGCCTGGGGCGGCTGAACGGCTCCTGGGTGGTGGCCTCCGAGACCTGCGCCCTGGACCTGGTGCAGGCCGACTATGTTCGGGAGGTGGAACCCGGCGAGATCCTGGTCATGGACGCCATCGGCCTCCATTCCCGCAAGCCCCTGGCCCCGGCCCCCCCGAAGCATTGCATCTTCGAGTTTATCTATTTCGCCCGGCCGGACAGCCTGGTCTTCGGCCAGAGCGTCTACCTGGTGCGCAAGCGCCTGGGCGCGGCCCTGGCCCGGGAGCACCCCCTCACGGGCGACCTGGTGATGCCCTTCCCCGACTCCGGCACTTACGCCGCCCTGGGCTATGCCGCGGCCACCGGCTTCCCCTTCGAGATGGGGGTGATCCGCAACCATTACGTGGGCCGCACCTTCATCCAGCCCTCCCAGACCATGCGGGACTTTTCGGTGCGGGTGAAGCTCAATCCGGTGCGGGAGATTCTCAAGGGCCAGCGGGTCATCGTCATCGAGGACTCCATCATCCGCGGCACCACCACCCGCTCCCGGGTTAAGTCCCTGCGGGAGGCCGGGGCCAAAGAGGTGAGCATGCTGGTGAGCTGCCCGCCCCACCGCTTCCCCTGCTTTTACGGCATCGACTTCTCCAGCAAGGGCGAGCTCATCGCCGCCCAGCAGGAGGTCGACCGGATCCGGGATTTCCTGGGCCTCGATTACCTGGGCTACCTCAGCCTGGACGGCATGGTGGCGGCCACCCAGATGGACAAGGAGACTTTCTGCCTCTCCTGTTTCTCCGGCGACTACCCCGTGTCCCTGGAAGATGGCTTCTCCAAGACCTGTTTCGAAGAGGATATCTGCGCCCCGGGGCCGCTGGAAGGCCTCCCGGTGGTGTGTGAACGAGAGTAGTAAAGACTGTGGGGGAGGGCCAGGGACTTTCGTCCCTGCCCTCCCCTACACCCCCTCCCAACCCGTGTAAGTTTTCTAAATATGACTGAACACTTGATCGGCGTCATTTCCGATACCCACGGCCTGCTGCGGCCCCAGGCGGTCGCGGCCCTGCAGGGCGTGGAGCTCATCCTCCATGCCGGGGATATCGGCGGCCCGGAGATCTGTACGGCCCTGGAAGAAATCGCCCCGGTTCTGGCCGTACGGGGCAATATCGACAAGGACGACTGGACCCGCGAGCTCCCTCAGACCCGGGTGGTGGAGGTGGGCGGGGTGCAGCTCTTCGTCCTGCACGACCTGTATCTCCTCGATCTGGACCCCGCCGCGGCCGGGTTCCAGGCGGTGATCTGCGGCCACTCCCACCGCCCGCACCTGGAGCGCCAGGACGGCGTCCTCTATCTGAACCCCGGTTCGGCCGGGCCGCGGCGCTTTACCATGCCGGTCACCCTGGCCCTGCTCCGGGTATCGGGCCAGTCGCTGGCAGCCGAAATTCTCGAGCTGTAATCCGCTAAGATCTATCGCGAATCAGCAAGACTCCCTATCTTGGTTAGCCGATTGAGCTTTTATGGAGAACAACCGCCTTCGGCTGTGCTTTTGCAGGCGAGGGCGCCTGCCCTCCTTTTACCTTAATTCCGACCTCCCATTGTTCCCCCACCAAGCAGGAAAAATTCCGATCATTAAGATAAACTGCCAATCGTACTGATCATTCTTTAGAATCGGATGAGGCCGAGATATGGTTCCTCCCAGGAGGGACCAGAGATGGAAATCAGCGAGCACGGCAAGGAGAAGATTAAGGAATGGGAAGGTTCCCGGGCCCGGCCTTATCGGGACGCGGGGGGGGAAGCTCACCATCGGGGTCGGCCACTTGCTGACCAAGAGCGAACTGGCCTCGGGAAAAATCTGGATTCACGGACAGGCGGCGGCTTATGCCACCGGGTTAAGCGATTCACAAATCCTGGACCTGCTGGGCCGGGATCTGGCCGGAGCGGTCCAGGCCGTCAACGAGGGGGTGGAGGTGGAGTTGAGCCAAAATCAGTTCGACACCCTAGTCTCCTTCTGCTTCAACGTCGGCAGCTCGGCCTTTAAAAACAGCACCCTTCTGGAGGTTGCTCAATCTGGGCGCCTACGTCGAAGTGCCGGCCCAATTGCGCCGCTGGGTCCGGTGCAACGGCGAGGTGGCCCCGGGGTTGGTCAGCCGCCGGGAGCGTGAACTGGAGTTATGGCAGAGCTGAGTAAGCCGCTAAATTTCCAGAGCGGCCCGGCAAGCCTTGCGCTTTAGCCGCGGATTTAGTAGGGTTTAGCGGATTGTCATTTCTTCTTGGAGGATTGCCCGATGCTCAGAGTGAAATCACTTCTTCTTCTGCTGGTTCTGTTGGTGGCGGCGGCCTGCTCGGAGCAGAAAGCTCCCCCATCCGTAGCGGCGCCGGCGGCTGACAGCGAAGCGAACCGCCAGGCCGCGGCCAAGCAGTATCTGGCGGTGGCGCCGCCCCAGGAACTACTCACGGAGATGAGCCAGAAGGTAGTGAAGATGCTGCCGGAAAAGAGCCAGAAGGTCTTTCTGGAAGTGATGCAGAGCAAATCTCTCCAGGAGACTACCTACGACATTACCTTGAAGGCTCTGGTGAAGCACTTTACCATCAATGAACTCCACGCCATGACGGCCTATTACGGCTCTCCCGAAGGCAAATCCATCCGTCAGAAGTACGGTGACTATATGAGCGACGTCATGCCCCAGGTCAATAAAGAGGTGATCGCCGCCCTGCAGAAGATCAAACCGGAGCAGGAGGGTTCGCCGGAACCCCAGGGGCAGGTGAAGCCGGCGGAGCCCAAGGCGCCGCAGGCTCAGACCATGCCGCCGACTCAGACTAAGCCGCCTGTGCCGCCCAAAGCAGCCCCGGCGCCCCCGGCGCCGCCCAGCGGCAAATAGGCCATGCAGCCCTGAGAAAAACCGAGAGGCAGGGTAAAAGCCCTGCCTCTTTTATTGGCCCAGTTTTCACAGCTTCGCCTAGCCGCCGACGTAGCCCCCGGCAATGTGGCTCTCGTCCCACCAGTCGATCTTTTCCGCCAGCTTCTCCTTCAGGGTTTCGATCTCTTCTTTGGCCCGGCTCCAGTCGGCCGGGCATTCCTTCAGGAGCTGGTCGATTTTCCGGCTCAAATCACCCACCAGGATATCCAGTTCATCGGTCTGGTACCTGATTTTGGCCTGCTCTTCCCGGGGCATCCGCTCGATGACCCGCAGGATGTCGTAAAGCCGGGCCTTCATGCCGGTCAGCTCGGCATACATGGAGTCGCAGTAGTCTCGGATATCCATGGGGAGACCTCTTTGTTCCCTTGTGATAATTTAAATTTAACGCTGAGCAATCAAGATGTCAACAACTTATAGAAGGCGAGGCCTGAGGAGAATGGCAAACGGGCTTAAGGGTTGGGAAAGGAATTGAGGAATTTAGGAAGGCACGTCTAATAGGGCGACAGCAAAAGCCATAAATTTCTCCGCCCGGTCCAAATGCTCTTGCGCGGCCTCTATCGTCAGGGTCGAGACCGGCGCGTAATCTCCTTCATGGCGGGCTTCAAAGGCGTCCAGCAAGTAACGGTGGCAAACATCCGGAAGGCGCCCGCTTTTGACAAAATACCTACCCAGGGCGGCAATCACTGCGGAGTGTTTGGAAAAAGCCAGACCCTCACCTTCCAGTAAGGCCTGGGCCATATAGAACATGGCATAATAAGCTCGGGAGATGGCGAATCCGGGAAATCCGCCCTCCAGAAGGAGACTTGATGCTTTAATACTCTCCCGGGCTTTAAGAAGCAATTCTTCCTGGTCAGGGCTCACAGGGCGATCCCTTCCCTCCGGACATTCCGCAAAAACGGGCCCTGCCGTTGGCTGAACCGTTCCTCATCCATGAACACGCAGGCGATGACTGCATCATGGGACAACGACAGTTCCGCTACCACGTCTCCAGTTCTGGAAATCTCCAAGCCCGCATCCACTGGTCCCCTGAGCACTACCAGCACGTCCACATCAGAACCGGCCGCGGCGTCCCCTCGAGCCTGGGAACCGAAAAGCACCAGACGCACCAGGCGAGGACCATAAATCTTCTGCAACCGCTCGCGCAGTTCTGATACGATGGTCTGGACGCCTACCTTCATAAATACACTTTTCCCTTGTTAATGTTTAGAGATAGGATGAAAATATCAGAAATTGCCCGGACAGGCAATTTCTTTATAGTTCCCACTTCGTCGCCCGGCGCGCCTTAAATAATAACAGGCAGTAAAAGAGAATTACTTGCCCAATAGCTACAATTTTCGTGAACTGAAAAGGTTAGCTGAAGGGCTAAAATAACATAGGATCCCCATGACCCCCAAACGCCCGGTCTATCCCTTCGCTGCCCTGGTGGGGCAGGAACGTCTCAAAAAGGCCCTGATTCTCAACGCCGTCAGCCCGCTCATCGGCGGGGTGCTGATCCGGGGCGAGAAGGGCACGGCCAAGTCCACCGCGGCCCGGGGCTTGGCGGAGCTGCTGCCGCCCCTGGCGGTGGTGGCCGGCTGCCCCTTCCATTGCGATCCCGACAAAATCGAGCTGATGTGCGACCACTGCCGCAAGCGCCGCGCCCAGGGCGAGGTCCTGCCCCGGCGGGAGCGGCCCATGCCGGTGGTGGACCTGCCCCTCGGGAGCACCGAGGACCGGCTGCTGGGCACCATCGATCTCGAGCGCGCCATCAAGAGCGGCGAGAAGCATTTCGAGGCGGGTCTGCTGGCCGGAGCCAACCGGGGGATTTTGTACGTCGATGAGGTCAATCTCCTGGACGACCATCTGGTGGACGTGCTCCTGGACGCCGCGGCCATGGGGGTGAACGTGGTGGAGCGGGAGGGTATCTCCTTCACCCATCCGGCCCGCTTCATCCTGGTGGGCACCATGAACCCGGAGGAAGGGGAGCTCAGGCCCCAGCTCCTGGACCGCTTCGGCCTCTGCGTTGAAGTGGCGGGCCTCCACAACCTCCAGGCCCGCATGGACGTGGTGCAGCGCCGCCTGGCCTTCGAGGCCGACCCGGAGGGCTTTGCGGCTCGCTGGCAGGGAGAGCAGGAAATGATCCGCCAGGCCATTTTGAGCGCTCGGGAGCGCCTGCGGCGGGTAAGCTACTCGCCGGACATCCTGCGCCTGATCACCGCCATCTGCCTGGACCAGGGGGTGGACGGCCACCGGGCCGACATCTACATGCTCCAGGTGGCCCAGACTTTGGCGGCCTACCGGGGCCGGGAGGCAGTGACGGAGCCTGACGTGCGGGAGGCCGCGGAGCTGGTGTTGCCGCACCGGCTGCGGCGCCGTCCCTTCAGCGACTCCGAGATGGATGAAAACAAGCTCGATGAGACCTTCCGGAAGCATCAAGAGGACCTGGAGCGCGGCAGCCAGACCCAGCCATTGCCGGAACCCGGCAACTCGGGGGATGACCCGGATCAGGTCCAACGCATCGGCGAAGTGACGGTGGCGCCGGGAGCCACCTTTCCGGTAAGGCCCCTGGAATTGAACCCGGAGCGCAAGACTCAAAAAGCCCCGGGCAGCCGCACCCGGACCCGCAGCGAGGACCGCACCGGGCGCTACGTCCGCCCGACCCTGCATAAGGCCGGACCGCCGGACCTGGCCATCGACGCCACCCTCCGGGCCGCGGCGCCCTTTCAGGCGGTGCGGGAGCGGGGCAACCTGGCCCTGGCCATCACCGAGCCCGACCTGCGCTACAAGGTGCGGGAAAAACGCATCGGCCGCCACATCCTCTTCGTGGTGGACGCCTCCGGCTCCATGGGCGCCGACGTGCGTCTGGCCGAAACCAAGGCGGCCATCCTGTCGCTCCTCCTGGACGCCTACCAGAAACGGGAGAAAGTCGGCCTCATCGTCTTCCGGGGCCGGGAAGCCAAACTCACCCTGCCCTTCACCCACAGCGTCGAGATGGCCCAGCGCCACCTGACGCATCTGCCCACCGGCGGCAAGACCCCCCTGCCCCATGCCCTGAAGCTGGCCATGGAGGTGCTCAAACAGGAAAAAGCCCGGCACCCCCAGGACGCCTTCCTCCTGGTGCTGGTCACCGACGGCCGGGCCAACATCAGCCTGGGCGGCGGCCGCGCCATGGACGAAGTCAAGGAACTGTCGGCGCAGATCAAGACCCTGGCCATCAACTCCCTGATCCTCGACACCGAGGCCTTCGCCCCCTGCCTGGACCTGGGCTGCCTGCCGGAGTTGAGCCGCATCATGGGCGGCATCTACCACTCCCTCGCCACCATCCGGGCCCCGGAAATGGTGGCCACGATCGAGGCGGCGCTCAAGTAGGGGGACTGTGGCGGGAGCGCTACCGACGAGAGGCCGGGCCATTTGGTCTCTGTCCTCCTTCCCAACTCCTCCATCAGCCGGGTTGATGGCTTGCATTAACTCTGTAATATCCTTACGAAATAACTTGACATTTGCTAATTATCCTTTTAATATATAGTTTCCCACGAGAAGCCTTGATCTCATTAATTGTAATTTATTAATTATTATAAATAGTTATGTTATTGCGACTCGGCACCCTGGCAGCGGTTCTGGCCTGGCTATTTCTGGCCGGTCCTGCCGTCTTGGCTGCCGCGGAGCGAGCAGATAGCGGCATCGAAGTTCGCAACGGCACCCGCACTCAAAATCTGGCCCACCTCACCCGGACCCTATTGTCTCAGCATGGTTTCGACGTCGTCCAGATCGGCAACTATATCGATTTCGGGGTGGAAGCCACGGTGATCTACTACCGGACCGGGGCCGAGAAGGTGGCCAGGGCCCTGCAGTCCGAGATTTTCCCCGGCGCCCGCCTGGAGGCAAGTTCCACGCTGAAAAACGGGGTAGACCTTAAGGTCTTGTTGGGCAGCGATCTGCTGGTCCAACCCCGGATTATGGCCCGCTTACTTGGGGAAGAGCTTGCCGCGACCCCGCCGCCCATTAAAGCTCCAACGCCGGAGCCGGGACCGCCACCACGGCCAGCAGCCCCCAAGGAAACGGCTGCCCCGGTAATCGTCAGCGCTCCGGCCACCGCCGAGCCCATTCCGGCCGCCGCCGCCCCCAAGTCGGGAGCCAGCCAGCGCCGGATCGTCCTGGCTGCCGCAGAGAGAGCAGATACCGGTATCGAAATTCGCAACGGCACCCGCACTCAAAATCTGGCCCACCTCACCCGGACCCTACTATCTCAGCAAGGTTTTGACGTCGTCCAGATCGGCAACTATATCGATTTCGGAGTGGAAGCCACGGTGATCTACTATCGGACCGGGGCCGAGAAGGCAGCCAGGGCGCTGCAGTCCGAGATTTTTCCCGGCGCCAGGATCGAGGCCAGTTCCAGTCTGAAAAACGGGACGGACATCAAGGTCTTGTTGGGACACGATCTGGAGGTTCAGCCTCGGATTATGGCCCGCCTGCTCGGAGAAGAGATGACCGCGCCCCCGCCGGCCGTGAAGGCTCCAACGCCGGAGTCGGGGCCGCCGCCCCGGTCCACCCCCGCCAAGGAAACGGCTGCCCCGGTAATCGGCCGCACTCCGGCCACCGCCGGGCCCGCTTGTCCGCCAGGCCCAGCGCTGCCACCGGTCCCGGCGGCCGCGTCGGTTGCCAAGTCGGAGACCGGCCCGCGCCATCCCGACCATGGGGGCGTATCGGCTGCCGCGGCGAGGACAGATAGCAGCATAGAAGTTAAAAACGGCACCGGCACTCCAAATCTGGCCCACCTCACCCAGACCCTATTGTCTCAGCATGATTTTAACGTCATCCGCATCGGCGACTACTTCGATTCCGGGGTAACTGCCACGGTGATCTACTACCGGACTGCGGCCGAGAAGGTGGCCCGGGCGCTGCAGTCCGAGATTTTCCCCGGCGCCAGAATAGAGGCCAGGTCCAGGCTGAAAGGCGGGACCGACATCAAGGTCCTGTTGGGAAGCGATCTGCTGGCTCAGCCCCTGATGCTGGCCCGCTTGCATGCGGAAGATACGGCCGCGCCCCCGTCGGCCGTTGATGCCGTAACGCCGGAGTCGGGGCCGCCATCCGGGTCCACTCCCGCCAAGGAAACTACCGCCCCGGCCATCGTCCGCGCTCCGGCCACCGCCGAGCCCAGTCAGCCGCCAAGCCAGGCGCCGCCATCGGTCCCGGAGGCGGCAACCCCCGAAACGGGGGCCAGCCTGCGCCGGGCCGTCTTGGCTGCCGCCGAGAGAGCCGATAGCGGCATCGAAGTTCGGAAAAGTACTCGCACGCAAACCCCCCTATTGGCTCGGCCAGATTTTAACGTCGCCCAGGTCGGCAACCAGATTGATTTCGGGGTGGCAGACCCGGCGTTATACTGTCGGACTGCGGCAGAGAAGGTGGCCAGGGCGCTGCAGTCCGAGATTTTCCCCGGCGCTAGAATAGAGGCCAGGTCCAGGCTGCACGACCAGATGGACCTTAAGCTCCTGTTGGGAAGCGATCTGCTGGCTCAGCCCCTGATGCTGGCCCGCTTGCATGCGGAAGAGACGGCTGCGCCCCCGTCGGCCGTTGAGGCCCCAACGCCGGAGTCGGGGCCGCCATCCGGATCCACGCCCGCCAAGGAAACGACTGCCCCGGCCATCGTCCGCGTTCAGGCCACCGCCGAGCCCAGCCAGCCGCCAAGCCAAACACCGCCACCGGTCCCGGAGGCAACGTCGGCGGCTAATTCTGGGGCCATCCAGCTCCATACCAATAGCGAGGGCGAGCTCCATATCGGCAACGTCGCCTCGAGCCTGCCGACGCCAAACCTGCCCGACATCCCCAACTCCTTTCCCGAAGTAATGATGGTGGAGCCACGGCGCGGCTGGAGCCGTCATCTCCGGCTGCTCGGTCAGATTGAAGAAACCTCTGCTCCCAAAGCCGACCTGGATGCCATCCAAAAGGCCTGCCAGGGCCTGGCCCTGGGTGAGGGGCAGGTCCACGAATTCGACGGCATCATCAACGCCGCGGGGCAGGCCGCGGCCGAGAAGGAAGTTGCGGAAGTCGAAGCACAGCATAACTACCTGCCGGTGAAGCCGGTTTCTCAGGACCAGCAGGTCATCCCGGCGCCGGCTTCCCAGCCGGCCGCGCCGCAGACCACCGAAGCTGCTGCGGCCGGCGATATCCAGCGCTACCGCGATGCCGAGGGCGTGCTCCATATCGGCAATGTCGTCCCGAGCCAACCGACTCCGAGCCCGCAGACGCCGAGCCCGCTCGAGAGCCCCAGCGCGGTTTCCGAAGCAATGCTGGCTGAGCCGCGGCGCAGCGGGACCCGTCATGCCCGGTTGGTCGGTCAGACTGAGGAAACCTATACCCCCGAATCCGACCTGGATGCCATCCAGAAGGCCTGCCAGGGCCTGGTCCGGGGTGAGGCGGAAGCCCACGAATTCGAAGGCGTCATCGCCGCCGCGGGGCAGGCCGTGGCCGGGAAGGAAGCTGCGGAAGCTGCGGAAGCTGCGGAAGTCGCGGTGGATTATAACTACCTGCCGGTCAGGCAGTCTTCTCCTGACCAGGGGATCATTCCAGCGCCGGCTCCCCAGCCGGCCGCGCCGCCAACCGCCGCAGCCGCGGCGGCTGGCGATATCCAGCGCTACCGCGATGCCCGGGGCGTTTTACACTTCAGCAATGCGCCGCCGAGAGCTGAAGACCTCGGGCCGGCGGTGCAGCTGGCTCAACGCCCCAATAGTCCAGGTGGCGAGGCCAGGCAGTTAGACCAGCCAGAGGCGCCGCCGCTCCGGCTGCCCTTCCGCCAAGCCGCCTGGAGCCCGGAGGATCGCCGCCTGGCGACCCTGCCGACTACCTCAGCCCCGGTCCAGCCGGCGGCCTCCAGCGAGCCGGGCCTCATTCGGCACTACCGGGACAGCAAAGGAGTGCTCCACATCTCGAACACGGCCCCCGAACCCCGGGAGGCCCCGCAGCCCGCCGGCCTGATGGCCTGGAGGCGGGACGACGCGGGGTATGACCCGCTGCCCAGGCGGCCGGCTCCGGCAGCCGCCGAGGGCGAGGGCGGTCTGGCCTGGCGGCCGGCGGCCTGGAACGGCGAAGGCGGTATCAAACCACTCAAGCCGGTAAAGACGGCGCCGTCTCAACCCGTAGAGGTTACTACCGAAGGTGGCATCCGGCGTTTCCGGGATGCCAAGGGCATCACCCATATTAAGACCGTGGAATATCCCCTCCCTCCTGGAGTGGTGCTGCCGCCTCGCCAGGCCGACCCCTACTTGATGGCCCCCAGGGCTGCTGTGCCGGCGGCTCCTCATGCTCGAACCCGCCGGCGCGCCGGCTAACCCCACGACTCCCAGCAGCGCCGCACCCCGGGTCACCGCCTTTAAAGATGCCAAGGGGCGCTTAAGGATCACCACGGAGCTGCCCCCGGCAGTCCCGGGCAAGATGCCGCCTATGCCGGTTTACGCCGAACTGGAACCCATCATCCTGGAGGCCGCCCAAATTCACCGGCTGCCGCCCGCCCTGATCAAGGCGGTCATTAAGTCAGAGTCGAATTTCTGCTCCTGGGCCGTTTCCCCCAAAGGGGCCATGGGGTTGATGCAGCTCATGCCCGGCACGGCCGACCTTTTGGGGGTACGGGAGCCTTTCAATCCCCGGGAAAATATCCTCGGCGGCTGCCGCTACTTGCGGGAGCTCATCGACCTGTTCGGGGGTAACCTGCCCCTGGCCCTGGCCTCTTATAATGCCGGCTTTCAGCGGGTCATCGATTGCGGTTACCAGATACCATCCATCAAAGAGACGCAGAATTTCGTCACCGCGGTCATGGGCCGGTATGTGGCGGAGGAGCAAAGGGGGCGCCAGCCTTCGACTTGAAAAGAGCCGCGTCCGTTGCCGGCTAAATTGATTCAGATTGGAAACTGATTATTCAATTAAAAAATGTCGCCCTCCCTCGATAATCTTCCTCTAAATGCCTAAGATTTTGATTTAGACGCGGCGTTGACTTTTTCCCCGCCTGGCGTTACAAGCCTGAAATGATCTTCCGGGACGATTGTTTGGCCGTAGCCCCGGACGAATTTTTAGGGGGTCTTATGCCGGAACAGAAAGAAACCTGGATCCAGTTGGTGGCCCTGACCGCCACCGTCCTGGCGGTCCTGGCGGCCATCGCTGCCTTGCGGGCCTCCAGCTATTCCACCAGGGCGCAGCTCGCCACCACCCGAGAGGCCAACCAGTGGGGCTATTACCAGTTCCAGAGCATCAAAGAGCACAGCTACACCCTCAACCGGGACATCCTGGCTGCCGTCAGGCTGCTGGAGACCAAGAACCCCAAGACCCAAAAGTTTTTGAATGGTAAGATCAAGGAATATGAAGATGAGATCGCCCGCTATGCTAAGGAAAAAGACCGTTTAGAGAAGGGCGTCGATGACCTCAGCAAGGAACAGGAGGGCTACAGACTAAAGAACGGCGACTTTTCCCTGGCGGTCCTGCTGCTGCAGATCGCCATCCTGTGCTCGGCGGTGGGGGCGCTGATCAAAAAGAAGATCGTGTGGCTTCTGGGCCTGATCCTGGGGGGCTGGGGGATATATTACTTTGTCCTGGGGTTTCTGCGGTGAGGTGCAGAGGGCTGCCTCCGGGTGCTTAAGCCCGGCTCCCCTGCCCCTCAGCTTCAATGTCCGAAGAACGGCAGATGCACGATCATCAGAAAGCCATTGGCGGCCAACAGCGCCCCCAGGGTGGCTGAGACCAGGGAGAAACCGAACATCAGCCGAGAATGGGCCAGGATGGCGATGGAGGACATGACGATGGCGATTTGCAGCAGCACCTCGGCGTAATCGAAGTAAGGGTCCTTGCCGCGGTTGATGTCCCGCTCGTGTTCCAGGTGTTTGGCTTCCTGCTCGATCTCCTTTTTCTCCACATTGTAGCGCGCCTCATCCAGCGTCGCCTGCTGCAGCAACTCGGCGTAACGCTGCTTGACCTCGGGCTTCAGGGTGTCCTTTTCCAGCAGGTCCAGTTCCAACCGCTGCTTTTGGGCGCGGTAAAAATGTTCCCGGATGTTCTTGGCCTGGTAAAAGGCCCACTGATCCGAGGCCTGCTGCTGGGCCAGGAGCATCTCTTTCATGGCATTGTTGCCCCCCAGGGAGCTGACGGCCAGGATGACCGCAAAGATGGCGGTAGTGAGGGCCACGCGCCGGGTAAAGGCCTTGCCCTTAATCTCTTCCAGTTCTTCCGGGTTGGGTAGTTCCACCTCAGACATGGCAGTCCTCTCTGCTGGGCTCATTTAACATAAATCTTCATCTCCGGGGCCAGGGCGCCATCCAGTCCCACTTCGTTGCCCCATTCGTCGTAAGCTTTTTGACCCGCGGCCAGGCGCTCCAGCAGGGCTGCCGCGATCAGGGCGTGACGCACCGTCATGCCGGGGAGCACCTCCACGGGCTGCTGATTCACATAGACCTGCATTTTATCAACGGCCTTGCCTCTCCAGCCAGCTTCGGCCCGGCAGGAGGTTTCAGAAGTATTATCCTTGGTTAAGGCTGCGTCAAACCGACTTTCTGATCCCGTCTATTCCTAAAATAATCAGCCATTTTAATAATTCCACAACCAAGTAGATAAAAACCGATTATTAAACCAATATTCCTGTAAAGGATAAAGATCTCGACATAATTTTGTTCAATATTAATTAAATAATAGAGGCAAAAACCAGTAACCAGGAGGAATAGATTGGGGTCACCTATGGTGGTTTTAACAAATAGCTTTATTGAGAAGAGATAAATTATAAATATTATGGGCAATATAACAATTGAAAAAAGACCGAAATCGGCTTGTGAAAATGCAAAAATATTCTTGCCATAATCGATGATCGGCAATCCATATAATCGTGCGGTCAGGTCATTTAAAGAAATAACCTCTTTGTCTGGCCAGATTATCCTGGGCACAGAATTTTTAAAACCTTGCCAGAGTATACTCCCAAAAGGATTAATTGGCATTTTGCCACTTAGCTGGCTGTTAATAATTAAATAGTTAAATTCCCAGAGAGCGGATCTAATCTTGAAATTATTTAAGGTTGAATGAATATTGAAGATGGCTATCGGCAGGCTCTTGGTTTTGATTAGAAAATTTTCTTTAGGAAAATGATAAAATTCAGAATTCTGTGCAATACTGGGAAGTTCCATTTTTTGACGATATGACTGGTAAATATTACTGAAGATAATAAAGGATAAAGCTACCGTTAAAACGGCATATAAGTATTTCAACCTCAATAATTTCTTTTCGTGACAGGCAATCCACAGCATACCCCCGATAATGGCAATGTTGATAAAAGAACGTCTCCCATTAAGTGAGGACAATATAATTACCCATATCGTTAACAGCGACCAGAAAAACTTATCCAGAGTTGACGAAATAGTAATTTTAACAATTAAGGCAATAAAAACACAAAAGAGCAACCCTATGCAAAGAGTCATCAATGAAAAAAACCAATAGGGCACGCCCATGCCAATTTTATCTAATGAGGCTACGTCAACATTGGTAATAATATTGAACTTATAGTAACCGAATGCTTTAATTACTGTGACGATAATTATCAATGAATAAATGATGTAGTTATCAACTTTGGCCCATTGCCGAAATAGATAATTAATTTCTATGCTTTCGCCTAAATAGTCGGCAAAATATTTGGTTACAATCGAGATAACTATTAGAATTGCGATAATTTGACCAAAAACCATAATAATACTTAATACATCGTTATTGGAATAGTCTTGAATTGATGCCTTCAAAAAAGAATATATCCCCAAATATAATGCTACAAATATAAAATAAACCTGCACCAGGTTAAGTCGAGACCCGTGCCTTTTGCAAAGCATAATTGTGGCAATTAATAGCAATAATGACATTAATATTATAACAAGATTGGCCATTCTATATACTCCTAAAGCAGGGGTACCACCGATTATTAATTAACTTAGACTCGCTTTTACTTAATCCAGGGCCTTGATCCTCCCCTCTATCTGGGGCGAGACCGTCTCCTTAGTCTTGATATAGTCGATTACCAGATCCCGGAGCCAGGTGCCAGGATTGCAATAGGCCAGGTTCTGGCTGGCCAGGGCCCCACCTTGTTCCCGGTAGCCGGCGCCGCTCTTCAAGGCCTCGCCGAAGGCCAGGTATCCGTCACCCCCGGCGGCCAGGAAGTCATTGGTGGCCACGACGTATTGCTTGCCGGGGTCCAGCGGCCGGCCCTGCACCAAGACCTCACTGACCCTTGCGCCCGCCGGGGCGCGGCGGCGGTAAGTGAAGCTGAGGCCAGAGACCTGGGGAAATCGTCCGGCCCCATTTTCCCCGGAAATCCCATGTTCCAGGGCTTGGCGCAGCTGTCGGCCCGTCAGCCTGATAGCCACCAGGTAGTTATCGAACGGCAGCGCCGCATAAACGTCCTTGGCCTTAACCTGCCCCCGGTGCAGGCTGGTGCGGATACTGCCGCCGTTGATCAGGGCAGCGTCGGCTCCGACTGCGGCCCGCATGATGTCGGTGACCAGGTCGCCCAGGTTGGTCTCCCGGGTGCGCACCTGCTCGCCATCCAGATCCACCTCGGTTTCCCCCACGCTCTTATCCAGGCGGGCGTCCACCTGCAGGGAATATTGGGCCACGATCCGTTGCGCCGCCTGATCGGGACCGGAGGCCGGCTTGATTTCTTCCAGATGGCCGGCAAATTTGACGATTTTACCGTCCTCGAGGTCCAGGTCCAGAACCCCCAGGGCCTTGGCATGCTCCCAGGCCTGGCCGATGATGGTGTGGTTCACCCTTACCGGGGTCTCCAGCCTGGTGTGGGTGTGGCCCCCGATAATCACGTCGATGCCCGGCACCTTCCGGGCCAGGACCCGGTCTTCCGGATAGCCCAGATGAGACAACACCACCATTAGATCGGCTTTTCCCTTTAATTCCTTTAGGCACCTGGCGACCGCGGCTTCCGGAGAGGTGAATTTCAGGCCGGCGACATTGCCGGGGTGGGTGGTGATGGGGGTGTCGGCCGTGACCACCCCGATGATGGCCACCCTGATCCCGCCGCTGGTCTTGATCACATATGGTTTCAGCCCGGCCAAACCCTGGACGTTGGCCCCCAGGAACGGGAATTCCGCCTCGGTTAGCCGCTCCTGCAACACCTTCGGACCGAAATCGAATTCGTGGTTGCCCACCGCCATGGCATCGAATCCCATGGCGTTCATCAACTCGATGGACGACTTCCCCTGAAACAGGTTGGCCCAGTTGTTGCCTTGGATCATGTCCCCGGCCGCCAGCAGCAGGGTGGGCCGTGCATGCCTCAGGCGATCCACCGCCCCCGCCAGGTAAGCCGCGCCCCCAAAGGTTCGGCGCTGCCCAGGGGTTGGTAAGGCTCGGCAAAGCCGTGAAAATCATTGACGTACAAGAAGCGCAGGGCAGCTTCCCGGCCTGGAGCGGGAGTGCCCAGAAAAATGAGCCAAAAGAGGCAGCAGAGGAGCAGACGCCAGCGTTGCATTTTTTTTAGATCATTCGGGACTAGCCGCGTCCCAGAATCAGGAGGGTTGCATGTAAGAGTCTATTCAGAAAGAATATTGTCTGGAAAGGTGAAAACTTGCAAGAAAAAAAGCCGGCTGGATGGAGCAGGGAGAAATTGGTGAATCGATCTGAACCATTAGACTAACGGCCCCGGCCGCGCTTGCCGGTCCGGCGGCGCCGCCCTCGAGGACCATTGGCTGGCAGCGCCGGGCCGGCAAGGGTTTCTTTCCTCCGCAGCGAGCGTCTGGCATAGTGCACCACGATGATGAGCAAGAGCAAGACCAGAGCGCCGACCCCGATCAAGGTCCACGGTACCTTTCTCTGCATCAGACCCTGGGTCAGGGCATCGGCCCCGACCACGTAGAGGACAATCGTCGGGATAATGCAGAGCCAGGTCCAGAAGAGGTAGGTCCAAAAGTCCACTCTGGTAAGGCCGAAGCCGTAATTGAGCAGGTTGAAAGGAAAGAAAGGGATCAAACGAGTCACGGCCACGATAATGGCGCCGTGTTCGGCGGTGAGGCGGTCCAATCTTTGGAATTTTTTATTCCCTCCCAGCCAGCGGACTACGGCATCCCGGGCGCAATAGCGGCTGATGAGAAAGGCGAGGCCGGCGCCGGCGGTGGCCCCGATGGATGACACCACGATCCCCAGAACCGAGCCGAAAAAGGCCCCGGCGGCCATGGTAATCAGATCGCCGGGCATGAAGGCGACCACCGCGATGAGGTAAATCAGGATAAAGACCAGCACTCCCCAGGGACCGAGAGTCGTGAGCCAATGGCGCAGGGCCCAGAATTTTTCACTGGTCCCCAGGAACCGGACCCCGACCGCCACGGCCAGGAGCAGGCCGAGCAATAACGCCAGCCGCCACCAGGCCCCCTGCCACTTCCCTTGGACCTTAGTCTCTTGCGGGGTGCTGGGTTCCACTCACTCTCCCTGCCGCGTCGTTCAAGGCCGCCTCCTTTTTCTACCTTAAGTTAAATCCTCCCTGGCCGCCAGCCATAGGTGCCGAATTTTTTAAGATAAATTAACTCTCTTCAGCGCGGCGCCTCTCAGTGACAGGTTCGACTCACCTCTTTGCATCGGTCCGGTTAATTGTCTTGAAACTAGGGCGGCGCTTTTTTATTGAGACCAGCAGACATCCATGTTATGCAACAGCAAGTCCCTCCTGGGACCTGGGGCAGCCATGCGACCTTGGTTAAAGACAAGTTTGGTTTTTTTCGCCTTGCTGACGGTATCCGCCTGCGTCTCCACCGGCGCCAGGGAGATTACCCAACCCGCTACCCTGGGCAGGCTGGAAACGGGCAAGTCCACCCAGGCTGAGGTCACGGCGTGGTTGGGATTTCCCGTCCTGGTCACCTACGGCCGCAAAGGCGCCGAGACCTGGGATTACTACTACGTCACGGAGTACCCCCAGGCCGTCGATTTCGTCCCCGTGGCGGCTGCCCTGGCGCCGGGTTTCAATCAGACCACCAGGGTGTTGACGGTCAGCTTCGATCGCCAGGGTCTGGTCCAAAATCTCCAGCAGAGCCGGACGACCGGCAAGGCGGAGATTTATCCGTATTAGGCCCGGGGCGTTGGCCCCCTACCCTGCCCCCGGCCGCGGCCGCCCTCCATTTTGAAATAATCAATCTTTCTGGCTAAGTGCCCGGACCCTGATAAAACAAGGGTATTCATATTTCCCCAAATTTAAGTTAAACTTACTTACTCAGGCCCCTCTCGCCCCAAGCACCGCCTACCTGGAAGACCTGCCTGAGTAAGGAATCCTTATGAGCCCAAAAGGCCCAACCAGGGAAGAATGTTTGCAGCAGGTGCGCGACCTGGAGCAGCGCCTATTGGCAGCCCAGGCGACCATCGCGGCCCTGCGCAGCCGCCTGGGGGCCGGGGCGCCTGTTGAGGGCGGCACACCGGAGGCTGGCCAGCAACTCATAGAAGAGTTGCAGATGGCCAACGAAGAATTGCAGTCGCAAGCCGCAGAACTTGGCATTCAGGCCGAAGAGCTCCAGGTCCAGGCCGAGGAACTGGAGATGCAGAATGAAGAGCTGCAGCGGGTCTCCGGCGAGTTGGACACCGAGCGGGCCCTGTTGCGCACCGTGCTGGAGCAGATGCCGGCGGGGGTCATCATTGCCGCGGCGCCTTCCGGCCGCTTCCTGCTGGCCAACCGGCAACTGGCCGCCATCCTCGGCCATGCCGTGCCCATGGCCAAAAGTCTGCAAGAATATAAGCATTATCGGGGCTTGCATCCAGATGGCCGCCCCTTCGGCCCGCAAGACTATCCCCTGGCCCAATCCCTTGCCAGCGGGAAGAATACCCTCGAACAAGAAATTAATTTCATTCGAGCCGACGGCTCCCCGGGAGTAATCCAGGTGAGCGCCAATCCGGTGCGCAATGCCCAGGGGGAAATCATTGCCGGGGTGGCCACTTACCAGGACATCACGGCCCGCAAGCAAGCCGAACAGAGAAATCCGGCGCCTGGCCTCCTTTCCCCAATTGAATCCCAATCCGGTCCTGGAGGTGGATGCCGCCGGCCATATCATCTATTATAACGAGGCGACCCTGAAGCCCTGGGAGCCATGGCCGCTGCGGACCTCAGGGTTTTCCTGCCGGGCGATTTGCCTGATATCTTGGCGACCGCCAATCGCACCGGGCAAAATAGCTTCCAGCGCGAGGTGCCGGTCAACGGCCAGGTTTTTCTCGAAACTCATCTCTTTCGTCGAGTCGCTCAACGTCTGGCGGATCTACGCCATCGACATCACCGAACGCCAACGGGCCGAAGAGGCGCTGGCGCCAGTCCGATAAACGCACCACCGATATCCTGGAGAGCATCAGCGACGGCTTCTTCTCCATGGACCGGGAGATGGTGGTCACTTACGTCAATAATGCCGCCCTGGCCCTCTGGGGCGGGCGCCCCAGAGAAGAAGTGCTGGGCCGAAGGCTGTTGGACGCCTTCCCGGAAGCCGAGGGCTCGATCTTCGTGGAGAAGTACGCCGAGGCCCTGCGGGAGCAGAAGTTCATTAACCTGGAGGCCTTCTTTGAAGCGGAGCCCTACCGGAACTGGTACGATGTCCGGATATTTCCCTTCCAGGACGGCATTTCCGTCTATTTTCAGGTAACCACCGAACGCAAAAAGCATGAAGCCGCCATACTCCGGGCCAAGCAAGACTGGGAGCGCACCTTTGACGCAGTGCCCGACCTGATCACCATTTTAGATGCCGACCATCACATGATCCGGGTCAACCGGGCCATGGCCCAGGCCCTGGGTAAGGAGCCTAAAGAGCTGGCGGGCCGGCACTGCTACGAATTCATGCACGACTCCGGCCGCGTTCCTGCCAACTGCCCCCACCAGCAATTACTGGCGGACCACCGGGAGCATACCGCCGAAGTCCGGGAAATGGGCCGGGATTTTATGGTAACCACCTCTCCCATTTTCAATGATGACGGCAGCCTGTTCGGCAGCGTGCACCTCGCCCGGGACATTACCGAGCGCAAGCGGGCCGAAGCCGCGCTAAATCAACTGAATGAGGAATTGGAGCAGCGGGTGCATGAGCGCACCGCCGAGTTGCGGCAGACGGTGGGGCAACTGCAAAACGAAGTCGCCGAGCGGCTGGAGGCCGAGCAGCAGGCGGCCAACCTCAGCCGGCTCTACCAGGTGTTGAGCCGGGTCAACGAAACCATTATCCGGGCCGCCACCCCTGGGAGCCCCTGTTCCAGGAGGCCTGCCGCATCGCCGTTGAGGATGGCGGCTTGCGCATGGCCTGGGTCGGCCTCACCGACCCCGACGGCCAGGCGGTCAAAGCCGGTGGCCCAATATGGCCATGAGCAGGGCTACCTGGATAATTTGCTGATCTCCCTGGATGATGTTCCCGAAAGCCGAGGCCCCACCGGCACCGCCGTGCGGGAGGGCAGATACGACCTCTGCAACGATTTTGCCGCTGAGCCGCGCATGGCCCCCTGGCGGGAAAAAGCCCTGGCCCGGGGCTACCTCTCCTCCGGGGCCTTCCCGTTGCGGGTGGGGGGCAAAGTCGTCGGGGCCATCACTTTATACGCCGGAACCCCGGGGTTTTTCAATAAAGCGGAAATCGCCCTGCTGGAGGCCCTGGCCGATGACCTCTCCTTCGCCCTGGAGTCCATGGACCGGGAAGTCAAGCGGCGGCAAGCCGAAGCAGAGATCCGGATGGTTTTGGCCTACGCCCGCAGCCTGATTGAAGTGAGCCTGGATCCCCTGGTCACCATCAGCCCGGCGGGCAAGATCACCGACGTCAACCGGGCCACCGAAGCGGCAACCGGCATTTCCCGGTTCCGTCTCATCGGCAGCGATTTCTCCGACTACTTCACCGAACCCGACAAGGCCAGGGAAGGCTATCAACAGGTGTTGGCCCAAGGTTTTGTCCGCGATTATCCCCTGGCGCTGCGCCATACTTCCGGGCAGGTAATGGACGTGTTGTACAACGCCGCCATTTATAAAAACGAGGCCGGGGAGGTGCAGGGGGTCTTTGCCGCCGCCCGGGATGTCACCGAACGCCAACGGGCGGAAGAGGAGATCCGCCGGCTCAATGACGAACTCGAGCAGCGGGTCAGAGAACGCACCGCCCAATTGGAGGCGGCCAACCGGGAGATGGAGGCCTTCTCCTACTCCGTGTCTCACGACCTCAAGGCCCCCATCCGGGCCATCGACGGCTTCTCCAAAATGCTGCTGGCCGAGCATACCGCCAGGCTCGACCCCGAAGCCTTGCGCCTGCTGGAGGTGGTCCGCCACAACACCGGCTACATGGCCCAACTCATCGAAGACCTGTTGGCCCTCTCCCGCCTGGGCCGCCGGGAGATCAGGAAGACCCGGCTCGACCTGGCGGCGATGAGCGCCGCGGCCTTCAAGGAGATCAAGGACGAGGACCCGGGGCGCCGGGTTGAACTGACCGTTCACGACCTGCCCCCGGCTTGCGGCGATCCTTCCCTGATGCGCCAGGTGTTGGTGAATCTGCTGAGCAATGCCTTCAAGTTCACTAAGTTCAGGGAGGACGCCGCCATCGAAGTGGGGGGCCGGCGCGCCGACGGCGAGAACGTCTACTGGGTCAAAGACAACGGCGTCGGCTTCGACATGCGCTATCAGGAGAAATTGTTCGGGGTCTTTCAGCGGCTGCACAAACAGGGCGAGTTCGAAGGGACCGGCGTCGGCCTGGCCATCGTGCAGCGTATCCTGCTGCGCCACGGCGGCCGCATCTGGGCCGAAGGGCAGCCCGGCGAAGGCGCCGCCTTCTATTTCGCCCTACCCCACCGGCAACAATGAGCCGTAGGGGCGCTTCTCGCACCGCCCTTATCTTCCGCTAACCAAATTCCCACCAACCAGTTATCCGTTACTGATAAGTCAGGAAGTCCCGGCTATTCAAGAGTTCTTGATAGCACAGGCTTTCTAACCTGTGGGGAGATTATCCGCACAGCCTGAAAAGGCTGTGCCGCCAAACAGTGATTAGGCTTCTTTAGGGAGGGTAAAGTTGAAGGTGGCGCCCTGGCCGGGGGCCGTATCCACCCAGAGGCGGCCGCCGTGGGAATCGATGATGCGCTTCACCGTGGCCAGGCCCAGGCCGAAGCCCTCCTGCCCGCCCGCGGCCTTGCCGCGATAGAAAAACTCGAAGAGATGCGACAATTCTGTAGGCTCGATGCCGGGACCCTGGTCTTGGACCGCAAAGCCCAGTTCGCTCCCCTCCTGCCAGACCTTGAGGAGCACGGCGCTGCCGGGTGGGCTGAACTTGATGGCGTTGCTCAGGAGGTTTTCCAGCAGCCGCCGGAACAGCAGCGGGTCCACCCGCAGGGACGGGAGTTCCCCGGGGAAGCTGGTTTCGAGCTTCATCCCCTTGGCTTCGGCCAGGGGGGTCAGGAGGGTGATGACCTCCCGGCACTCCTCGGCCACCTGAATGGCCTCCGGGTGCGGCGTCAGCAGGCGCAAATCCAGGCGGGCGAACTCCAGGAAACTGGTGATGAGCTTTTCCACCCGGGCTCATTTCCCGATCGACGGTTTCCAGGTATCTGGTCTGCTCGGCCGACAAGGGGCCGGCCTTGCCCTGGACCAGCCGCCGGATAAGCCCCGCCATGCCCACCACCGGGGTCTTCAGGTCGTGGGCGAACATGCTCACCAGATGCCGCCGCTCGGTTTCCAGGCGCTTGACCACCGTCAGATCCCGGAGGATGACGGCCGCGCCCAGCAGCTCTGTTTGGCGGTCCCGCAGGGCGAAGGAACTGACCATGACCGGCACCTTCTCGCCGGATCGGTTTAGGAGGACCAGTTCTTCAGTCTCCTCCGCCGTGCCGCGCCTCACCCGCTCCAGCAGGCTCCCCGCCTCGGCTCCCTGGCAATTGAGCACCTGGTCCATCGGCTGGCCCAGGGCCTCTTCCCGCCGGTAGCCGGTGAGTCTTGCCGCGGCCGGATTGAATTCGGTAATCCGGCCCTGGGCGTCGGTGGTGATGACCGCGCCGGGGGTGTGCTCGACTATGAAACGGGACCAGTCGTTCCGGTTCTGTATCTTGGCAGGCTGCGCTTCCGGCATCGGTTCACCCCATCCAGAGGAAGGCTGAGAGCGACCAGGTCGCAAAATATTTCTAACAGGTTTTCGCCCCCGGGACAATCTCTTCTTTGCGAATCTCCTGAGGCGAAATTGCCGGCGGGGCCTCTCGAGGCCCCGCCGGCAATCGTCGTCTAGATTCTCTTGAAGTTACCTGAACTTAAACCTGGGGCACGATCTTGCCCCCGCAATGCGGACATATCCCCGCCCGGCAAGGGTCTCCCGGGTTATGCACCAGCTCCCGGCCGCACGAGGAACAGACACAGGTGTGGGGCTGAGCCTCGTGCAGTTTGCTTCCCGGTCCGCCGCAGCCGCAGGCGCACCCCTGCGCCGGGTCTTTTCCTTTACATGATCCCTGAGGCATGCCAACCTCCATGCTTAAAAATATTTCGGTTCGTATTTTCATAGAACCGCCTGTTTATTGAACATTAGTGCATAATATAGCGCTTCCCGGTCTCGCTGTCAAGCAATTAAACCGGGAAAACCCTGGCCTTGAGCGGCAAATTATGTTAACAATTTTTATTTAAAGGTGAAGATGATGGCTGAAGTACGGACCCGTTTTTCCCCGAGCCCCACGGGCTCGCTGCATTTGGGCGGCGCCCACACCGCCCTGTTCAACTGGCTCATCGCCCGCCATTTTCACGGCGCCTTTGTCCTGCAGGATCGAAGATACCGATAAGGAACGTTCCAAAGCAGAGTTTGTCGCAGAAATTCTGGATGCCATGCAGTGGCTGGGCCTCGATTGGGACGAAGGCCCTTACCGCCAGACCGAGCGCCTGGACCTCTATCGGGAATATATCGACCGCCTGCTGGCCAGGGGCGCGGCCTACTACTGCGACTGCGCCCCGGAAGACCTGAAGGTTAGACGGGAGGCAGCCCTGGCCCGGGGCGACAAGCCCAAGTACGACGGCCGCTGCCGCAGCCGCAACCTGGGGCCCGGCCCCCACACCGTGGTGCGCTTCCGCGGTCCCGACACCGGCGCCACCCGCTGGGACGACCTGATCAAGGGCCCCATCGCCTTCGACAACCAGGAACTGGACGACCTGGTGCTGCTAAGAAGCGACGGCATTCCCACCTACAACTTCGCGGTGGTGGTGGATGACCTCAGCATGGGCATCACCCAGATCATCCGGGGCGAAGACCACATCCCCAACACCCCCCGGCAGATCCTGATCTACCAGGCCCTGGGGGCCGAGCTGCCCCGGTTCGCCCATATGCCCCTGATGCTGTCCCCGGATCGGGGCAAGCTCTCCAAGCGCCGGGGCGCCCGGTCGGTGCTGGACTACCGGGAGCAGGGCTTCCTGCCCGAGGCCCTGTGCAACTACCTGGCCCGGCTGGGCTGGTCCCACGGCGACCAGGAGATCTTCACCCGGGAGGAGCTGATTCACTACTTCACCCTGGAGCACGCCACCACCTCTCCCGGGGTCTTCGATGAAGAAAAGCTCCTGTGGATTAACAGCCAGCATCTCAAGGCCCTGCCGCCCGCCGACCTGGCCCGGGAGCTGACCCCGTTCCTGGCCAAGATCGGCATTAACGATCCGGACCAGGCCTATCTCACCCGGCTGGTGCCCACCCTGAGCGCCCGCTGCCGCACCCTGGTGGAAATGGCCGAGGCGTCCCGCTTCTATTTTCAGGACCCCCGGCCTTATGAAGAGAAAGGCGCCAAAAAATTTCTGACCCCGGCGAACGTCCCCATCCTGCAGGACGTGGCCCGGCGCCTGGAGGCCATGCCGGAGTTCAACGAGGCGGCCCTGAACCAACTCTTTCACGACCTGGCGGCGGAGACCGGCCTCAAGATGGTCAACCTGGCCCAGCCGGTGCGTCTGGCCCTCACCGGCCGCACCGCCAGCCCCGGACTCTATGAGATCATCGATATCCTGGGGAAAAGTGAGACTTTGCAAAGAATCGCCACCGCCATCGGCTTTGCCGAGGGCAACCAATAAAAATCCTGGAATTTTTGGCCAATCGGCTTATAATTCGACCCAGCTTAAGGAGGTTTTGACCATGTCCGAAAAGTCCGAAACAAATCAGGGTTATCGCAAAAAACAGGCCCTGCTGGTTCTGGTGGTCTTTGCCTGTATCGGCGTGGTTATTATGGGTATCAGTCCCCTGGTGAGCGTGGGCGCCATGGTGGCGGCCTGCGGCGTCGTTTTCTATGCCTCCAGCCTGGAGCCGGCCAAGAGCCCGGACGAACACCACCATTAGATCGGCGCCCGGGCGCCAGAGGCGCGGCCGCAGCTCCGGGTATGGCCTTTTTCCCCTTAGAACTTCAACCTGCAGAGGAGGGGTGACATGCGGATTGCCTTAATCGGTCAGGCGGCTTTTGGTGCGGATGTCTTGAAAGGTTTGCTGGAGCACGGCCAGGAGGTGGCGGGCGTCTTTTGCCCGCCGGATCGGGGCGCCAGGGTAGATCCCCTGAAGGAGGCGGCCCTGGCGGCCGGGTTGCCGGTTTTTCAGCCGGGCCACCTGCGGGACCAGGAGGCCTATGAGGCCATGGTGTCCCTCCAGGCCGACCTGGGGGTGCTGGCCTTTGTCACCGACATCATCCCGCCCCGGGTCTTCAATGTACCCAGGCTGGGCTCCATCTGCTATCATCCCTCCATCCTGCCCCGCTACCGGGGCTCCAGCGCCATCAATTGGGCGGTGATCAACGGCGAAGCCCAAACCGGGCTCACCATCTTCTGGGTGGACCAGGGCATCGACACCGGCGACATCATCCTGCAAAAGACCGTGGAGATCGGCCCCAGTGAGACCACCGGGGAGGTCTACTTCAACAAGCTCTATCCCCTGGGAGTGGCGGCAGTGGTGGAGGCAGTGGATCGGATCGCCCAAGGCCCGACCACCCGGATTCCCCAGGACCAATCCAAGGGCACCTATGATCCGCCTTGTGATGAAAAGGTGGCCGGCCTGGACTGGAGCAAGGCCGGCCATCAGGTCTTCAACTTCATCCGGGGCTGCGACCCCCAGCCCGGCGCCACCACCACCTTTCGGGGTGAAAAGGTCAAGTTCTATAACGCCGCCTTTTTGGACTTGCCGCACCACGCCGCGGCCGGCGAAATCCTGGAGGTGAGCGCTCAGGGCCTCAAGGTGGCGGTTAAAGGGGGCGCCCTGCTCATCACCCGGTTTCGCACCAAGGAACTGGGCAAGGTGAAGGCCCCGGACTTTATCGCGGCCCGAAAGCCCGCAAGTGGGGGAAAAGTTCGGCTCTTAGCTTCGATTGGGCTGGCAGCACAGCACCCGCATCTCCCTACTTTCAGGGAGGAGAAGTAAATGGAGTCATTAGCGGATCTCGGCCGGGTCTTCAGTGAGGCGGCTGCCTCTACTTCGGCCGACAGATTCAGCGCCGCCGGCATGGACCTGGTCAAGGCCAGGAAGGCGATCAGGGAAGAGCTGCAGCGGATGACAGCCGCGGCCATGCAGCCCATTATCGCCAAATTGCACCAAAATCAACCCTTGGGCGGCGAAGAAAAGGACCTCGTGCGGCTCTGGATCGTCGGCGATGCCGCCGCCTTCACCAAGAAGGAGAGCGATTTCCGGGAATGGCTGGCGGAATTCCAGCGTCTGGGCGAGGCCATCCGGAAGGTGGAGCAAATGCCGACCTCCCTCCCGGAAATGCTGGACCTGCACGGCAACCTGGAAGAGGCCGTCCGGCTGGCCGGGGATATCCAATTCTTCCTGGAAGAGAAAGAGCGGGTGGGCCGCTTCGAGCAGGCCATCCAGAACCTGAGCGCCGCCGACGCCGAACTGCTGGCGGGTATCCTGCAAGAAAAGCTGAGTTCCCCGGAGATGTAGAACCGCCGCCCCCGGCGGTTATTGCCCTCGCACCCTGACCCTCTTCCCCCACGGGGGAGAGGGAATTTGTTGCCGTTTTAAACGCTTCAATACGCTGATCGAGGTTTTGGTGGTGGCCAAAATTCCCCAGGCAACCCTGCAGCAGCAATTCAGGACGACCAATAATATCGGCTTGGCGATGATGGCCGCGGTCTTCCTGTATGCCGCCATCGTGTTAGTCATCGATCAGGGCTACCTGCCCTATAAAGCCCAGCCCGGCGCCAATCTCGGCATCTTCACCACCCTCAAGTATATCTTCCTGGCCCTGGCCGTATTGCATTATTTCATTATCAAATTCTTCCAAAAATTCTCCTTGAAATCGGCGGCTTATCTGCCGCCTGGGGCCATCATCACCTTTGCCCTGTGCGAAGCGGTCAGCATCTACGGCCTCGTGCTCTTCTTCTTAACCGGCAATGCCACCGACTTTTTCATGTTCATGATCATATCCCTGCTATATTTCTACCTTTTTTATCCCAAATATGCTGACTGGGAGAGATTGTGGAAGCAAGGGTTATCTTCAAAAAAATCAGCCTAAATATGAATGAGAGCCTCGATTCGCAGCTCAGAAATCTAACATGAAAAACGTCGGCGTCTTCTACCATCCCTCCTTCAGCCGCAAGAGCTATATGACCATCGGCAACCGGCTGCGGGATTTTCCCGAGGCCCTGGAGCCCGTGCTTCAGAAGCCTAACGTGCGGCTGTTTGAGGCGCCCCGGGTTTCCGAGGACCTCATTCTCAAGGTGCACGACCCGGCGATGCTGGAGATGGTGGCCCTGGACGGCTTCTGCGCCACGGCTTACGAGTCGGTGGGCTCGGTGGTGGCGGGCATGGAGGCCCTGGCCCGAGGCGAGCTCGACCGGGCCTTCTGCTTCATCGGCGCCGGCGGCCACCACGCCGGTTACGGCCAGTTCTGGGGCGCCTGCTGCTTCAACGACGTGGTCATCGCCCTCACTCACACCCGGGAGATCAGCCGGATCAGACGCCTGGCCATTGTGGATACCGACGCCCATCATGCCGACGGCACCAGCCAGTTGCTCCGGGACGACCCCGAAGCCTTCCTGCTCTGTTTTTGCGGGCTCGATTACCGCGCCCAAGGCGGCCATGAAGTCGATGTCAACGTCAATCGCCTCAACCGCGGCGAGGATGCCAATTTGCATTACCTGGAAAAGGTGCGCCAGCACCTGCCCCTGGTGGCGCAATTTAAGCCCGACCTGCTCCTCTGGTACTATGGCTTCGACACCCACCAGGAGGACTACGGCTCCATCGGTCTCACCGCAGACGCCTATTTTCAGATTTGCGACCTGCTGATCGCCGCCGCGGCGGATTTGCAGGTCCCCCTGCAAGTGGTCCTGGGGGGCGGCTCCCTTTCCCACCTGGCCACCGCCACCATCCCCGAGATCATCCGCCGCCTGGCGGAGGGTTGAGAATGGTAGGGCGGGCCTTTGTGGGGCGGGCGTCTCGCCCGCCAACCTCATCGGGGCAGCCGGGGATGGCCGCCTACCAAAACCGCACCCCCTACCCTGCCGGCACCAGCACCAAATCGAAGGTTGCCTGGCTTTGACCCTGCTTCGGATAATGTTGGGTCACCAGGGTCTTGAAGCCCGCGGCGGAGATCCGGAGATGAATATGGGGCGGCCGCGACGAATATTTAGGCGGATAGTTGCTCTCGAAGCGGTAGGCCCCGGCCTGATCCGCCAGGACCGTGGCCCGGTGGTCGTCGTCGTAGTCGCCGCCGGGCCCCGCCAGCCAGAATTCGATCCGGGCCCCGGGGATGGGGGTGCAGTCCCGGGCCGACTTGACCACGCCGGTGAGCACATAGCCCTGGCCGACGCTGGTCCGCCGCGGCGCCTCGGCCTGATAGAACGGCCCCAAGGCGTCCGCCGGAGTGGGTTTGCACTTCCATTCCGGGGCCGCTCCGGCTGCGGCCGCGGCGAACATAACCAGCAAGACGCAACCGCCCAGGAACAGCGCCGCTTCAAAAACCCCGGCAATTTTCATGGTAATTACCTCGCGTGCAGGCTTTCTCCCAAAGTTAAGTTGGCGGCGCTAAATTATCAACTCCTCCGGATCGCCCGCATTGTCTTCCGGCGCTTTTTCCTTTATAATTAAAGATTAAAGGATCGAAGGGGATTCCCGCCCGCTGGCCAATTCCCAGAAGAATTGCTGGAAATATTTTGCGGAGCAGGCAGGTGGTTGAGCCCTGCCGGCCGGCCTGCCGCTCGAGATAATCATATGTTTTTTACCCGACTGCAAAAAATTGAAGCGCAATTTGGCGAACTGGAACAGCAGCTCACCAATTCCGAGGTCATCCGCGACCAGGAGCTGTACCAGAAATACCGCAAGGAACACGCCGAATTTGCGCCCATAGTTCAGGCCTTCCGGCGCTACCGGCAGGTGCAGCATGACTTGGCGGATAGTCAGAACCTGCTCAAGGAAGAGGCCGACGAAGAGATGAAGACCATGGTCCGGGAAGAGGTCGAGAGCCTCAAGGAGCAGGCGGCCGCGATAGAGGAAGAGCTGAAGTTTCTGTTGCTGCCCAAGGACCCCAACGACGAAAAGAACGTGATTTTGGAGATCCGGGCCGGCACCGGCGGCGAGGAAGCCGGGCTGTTTGCCGCCGACCTCTTCCGCATGTACACCCGCCTGGCGGAGCGCAAACGCTGGAAGCTGGAGATCCTGAGCCATTCCACCACCGGCATCGGCGGCCTCAAAGAGGTCATCGCCTCCATTTCCGGCGAGCGGGTCTATAGCCGGCTCAAATATGAAAGCGGCGTCCACCGGGTCCAAAGGGTGCCGGCGACGGAATCCCAG
The DNA here is from genome assembly GCA_963797235.1 of uncultured delta proteobacterium. Lineage (GTDB taxonomy): Bacteria > Desulfobacterota > Desulfobaccia > Desulfobaccales > 0-14-0-80-60-11 > JAPLJC01. The sequence continues at coordinate 221,622 of CAWCOX010000004.1, read as the reverse complement.
GGGCGCATCCATACCTCGGCGGTGACCGTGGCCGTCCTGCCCGAGGCCGAAGAGCTGGACGTGCATATCAGCCCGGAAGAGCTGCGCTTCGACGTCTTCCGGTCCTCCGGCCCCGGGGGCCAGAGCGTCAACACCACGGACTCGGCGGTGCGGATTACCCACCTGCCCACCGGGATAGTGGTCTCCTGCCAGGACGAAAAATCCCAGCACAAGAACAAGGCCAAGGGCCTGAAGGTGCTGCGGTCGCGCCTCTTCGACCTGAAGCAGGGCGAGCAGCAGCAGCAAATCGCCAAAGAACGCAAATCCATGGTGGGCAGCGGCGACCGCAGCGAACGCATCCGCACTTACAATTTCCCGCAATCCCGGATCACCGACCACCGGATCGGCTATACGGTCTACGGCCTCAAGATGGAGGCCACCCTTGACGGCGACCTGGATGAACTTCTCCAGGCGCTGACCAACCATTATCGCACCCAGGCCCTGGAACAGGCGTAAATGACGGACGCCGCCCCCGACGCCTGGACCATCCTGAAGCTTCTCCGCTGGACCACCGATCACTTCCGGGAAAAGTCCGTTTCCGAGCCGCGGGCCTCGGCCGAGGTGCTGCTGGCCCACGTCCTGGGCCTGAGCCGCCTGGACCTTTACCTGCGCTATGATCAGCCTCTCGCTCCGGAAGAGCTGTCCCGGTTTAAGGCCTTGATGTTGCGCCGCCGCCATGGTGAACCCGTAGCCTACCTCACCGGCCACCGGGAGTTCTGGTCCCTGGATTTTTTAGTGACGCCCGGAGTCCTGATTCCCCGGCCGGAGACGGAAATCCTGGTGTCCGCCGCGGTTGAGGCCGCCAAAGATTTCCTCGCAGCCCGGAATCCACAGCCAACGACCTCCCCGTGGGGCGTTGAAATCGGCATTGGCTCCGGCGCCGTGGTAGTCTCCCTGGCCAAGGAATTGCCCCAGATTACCTGGCTGGCCCTGGACCTCTCGGCCGCGGCCCTGGCCGTGGCCCGGGATAATGCCCGGCGTCATGGGGTGGCCGAACGCCTGCACCTGGTCCGGGGTGACCTGCTGGCGGGGGTCAAACCCCAGCCGAGATTCGCCTTGATGGTGGCCAATCTCCCCTACGTCCCCCGGGCCGAATGGGAACAACTTCCCGGGGATATTAAGGATTATGAGCCGTCAGCGGCGCTGCTGGGGGGCGAAGACGGGCTGGACCTGATCCGGGTTCTGGCCCGCCAGGCGCATCTCTATTTGCAGCCGGGCGGCTGCCTGGCCCTGGAGGTCGGAGCCGGACAGGCGGAGCTGGTTCGGGAATTGCTGCGGCAGACGAGGCTTACGAACGCCTGGAGATCTTGGCGGATTATCAGGGGATCCAGCGGGTGGTGCGGGCGCAGCGCAGGGATTAAAAAGTCGCCTCGTTTTTCATCACGATCCCAAAGCCATCCTGATCTTTGGGCTTAGTACTACGATACCGGGGGGTGGTGTCGTAATCGCTCCAGCCTTCGGCGCCGTCCAGGCGCAGGCGATGCACCGCGCCGTCCTCCTGCTGCTTCTGATAAAGGACCCCGGGCGCAGCGCAGCCAACCGCCAACCACGCCGGGGTCAATAATATGGCCAGCCACAATAAAAACTTCCTTCCGGTCATGTCTTACTCGCCAATCGTTTCGGATAATTTTGGCAGGAAGCATGCCATAATCCAACTAAAAAGTCGATTCTTTTTTTAGCATGATCGCAGATTCGTCTTGCTTGGTGGGGTTCCGGTCAAAGGAACTCCACTTGTCGGTGGTGCCCACTCGCAACGTATCCGTCTGACCATTTTTCTCGCTTTCCGCTAAAATCCCGGTGCAGCCGCACCACAGCAGGGCAGCCAGGGCCGCGGCCGCCAGCCAAAGTCCAGATCTCCGGCGCATAACTTCCTCCAGTCCAACTCATTTTGGTCGGAACCGATGTTGAAGCTATTATCATCACGCCGGCGCCGTCTGGTCTATAATGCTGCCGGACCAATGATGCGTCCGGAGACGGCGGATGCGGCGGCTACTGCCGGGTTGGCTAAATATACCTTCGACTGCGGATGGCCCATGCGGCCGGTAAAATTACGGTTCGTAGTGGCAACGGCGACCTCGCCGGGAGCCAGAATGCCCATGTGGCCGCCCAGACAGGGACCGCAAGTGGGCGGACCGATGACCGCCCCGGCTTCCATGAAGACGGCCAGCAGGCCTTCTTCCATGGCCTGCCGGTAAATCAGCGGGGTGGCGGGGATAATGATCAGCCGCACCCCTTTGGCGACCTTATGGCCCTTGAGAACCTGGGCCGCCACCCGCAGGTCTTCCAGCCGGCCGTTGGTGCAGGAGCCGATCACCGCCTGATCGATGCGCACCTCGCCCACCTGGGAGACGGGCTTGACATTACCCGGCGACGGCGGACAGGCCACCTGGGGCTCCAGTTGACCAACGTCATAGATTTTCACAAGAGTATAAGTCGCATTATCATCGCTGTAAAGGTCTTTAGTATCAAAAGGCCGTAAAGCCCGATTTCGGGCATACTCCAGGGTCACCTCATCCGGGGCGATGATGCCGTTTTTGGCCCCGGCCTCCACCGCCATATTGGCCATGGAGAAGCGGTCGGCCATGGAAAGGCGGCCGATGGCCTCGCCGGTGAATTCCATGGCCCGGTAGTTGGCCCCGTCCACCCCGATATCGCCGATGGTATAGAGAATCAGGTCTTTGCCGGTGACCCAGGGGCCGGGCTGGCCTTGATAGACGAACTTGATGGACTCCGGCACCTTGAGCCAGACTTCGCCGGTGACCATGGCCGCGGCCAGGTCGGTGGAGCCCACGCCGCTGGCGAAGGCCCCCAGGGCCCCATAAGTGCAGGTGTGGCTGTCGGCGCCGACGATCAGGTCGCCGGGCCCCACGATGCCCTGCTCCGGCAGCAGGGCGTGCTCCACCCCCATGTCGCCGCCCTCGTAAAAATGGGCCAGGTTCTGCTCCTGGGCGAACTGGCGCACGATCTGCACCTGGATGGCGGAGGCGATGTCTTTGTTGGGGGCGAAGTGGTCGCACACCAGCACCACCCGCTCCCGGTCGAAGACCTTTTTGGCCCCGACGTCCCGAAAGGCCGTGATGGCCAGAGGCGCGGTAATATCGTTGCCCAGGGCGATGTCCACCTTGGCCAGGATCAGTTCCCCGGGTTCCACATAGTCTTTGCCGGCATGCGCCGCCAGAATTTTTTGCGTGATGGTTTGAGGTTTCGACATTGCAATCTCCAAATCAAATATGAGCTTGAACTTTTAATTAGAGCCATATATTTCACCGCAGAGACACAGAGTTTGTTTAGCTTTGGCGCTTCCAGCGCCAAAACTAAAAAATCCCTCTCTGTGTTTCTCTGTGCTCTCCGTGTCTCTGTGGTTAATCTTTTCTCGCCAGTTGCTGCTAATCAGCCCGCGGCTTCTTACAGCTTCTCCGGGTTTTCCTTGGGGCCTACGCCTACTTCCTTCAGGAAGTGCAGGCGGTTCAGGCCGTTGATATAGGCCCGGGCGCTGGCGGTGACGATGTCCGGGTCCACGCCCTGGCCGGTGACCACGTGGCCTTCCTCTTCCAGGCGCACCGAGACCTCACCCAGGGCCTCGGTGCCCCCGGTGATGGAGCTCACCGAGAATTTCTGCAGGTTGCATTTGTACCTGGCCACTTCGGTGATGGCCCGGAAAACCGCGTCAATGGGGCCGTCGCCGAAGGTGGAGTGGGTCTTGACCTCGCCGTCCACTTCCATCTTGACGGTGGCGTTGGGCCTGACCGTGGTGCCGGTGAGCACCACCAGGTCCAGGAGCCGGAAATGCTCCGGCACCGACTTATAGATGACCTCGGTCTCCACCAGGCTCAGCAGGTCTTCGTCGAAGACCTTCTTCTTGCGGTCCGCCAGGTTCTTGAAGCCGTTCAAAGACCCGGTTCAGTTCGTCATCCGCCAGATAGAAGCCCATCTCCTGGAGCTTGTTCTTAAAGGCGTGGCGGCCGGACAGCTTCCCCAGGACCAGGAGGCTCTTCTTGATGCCCACCGTGGTGGGCGTCATGATCTCGAAGGTGCTGGCCTCCTTGAGCACCCCGTCCTGGTGAATCCCGGACTCGTGGGCAAAGGCGTTGGCCCCGACGATGGCCTTATTGGGCTGCACCGACACCCCCGACAGCTTGCTGGTGAGGCGGCTGGCGGGCGAGATGTACTGGGTGACGATCTCGGTATGGTAGTCGAACAGGTCCTTGCGGGTGGCCAGGGCCATGACCACCTCTTCCAGGGAGGCGTTGCCGGCCCGTTCCCCCAGGCCGTTGATGGTCACTTCCGCCTGGCGGGCGCCGTTGCGGATGGCCTCCAGGGTGTTGGCCACCGCCAGCCCCAGGTCGTTGTGGCAGTGCACCGAGATGATCGCCTTATGGATATTGGGGATGTGCTCCATCAGGTACTTGATCATGGCGCCGAACTCAAAGGGGATGGCGTAGCCCACCGTATCCGGGAAATTCACCGTAGTGGCGCCGGCGTCAATGACCGCGGCGAACATCTGGGCGACGTAGGCCAGGTCGCTGCGGGAGGCGTCCATGGCGGAGAATTCGACGTTGGCGGTGTAGCGGCAGGCGTGCTTCACCGCGGCCACCGCCATCTCCAGGACTTCCTCCCGGTTTTTGCGCATTTGATATTTCAGGTGAATGTCGGAAGTGGAGATGAAGGTATGGATCCGCGGATTGGTGGCCTCTTTGACGGCCTCCCAACAGGCGTCGATGTCCTTCTCGAAGGCCCGGGCCAGCCCGGCGATTTGCGGCCCCCGGATCTCCCGGGCCACGGCCTGCACCGCGGCAAAGTCCCCGGGCGAGGAAAAGGGGAACCCGGCCTCAATGACGTCCACGTTGAGCAGTTCCAGGTGCCGGGCGATCTGCAGTTTTTCGTCGACGTTGAGATTGGCCCCGGGGGTTTGTTCCCCATCCCGCAGGGTGGTATCGAAAATCACGATTTTATCGGACATACGGCTCTCCTTTCCCCAAAGGGACTCCAGGAAGGCAACGGTATTATACCACCGTCCCCTTCAAAAAGAAGCAGTTAAAACAATATCTTTGGCTAAATTGTGTGTGGAAAAATAGATATTTGCCCGCTTAGGCAGGCAACAACAGCAGCAAGGCCAGACCCTGAGGGGCCTGATTGAATCGAGGGCGGTTTTTAGAATAAGTCATTGGGGTTGCCTAAAATTAACTCTATTTCGATTATATCCACGATCAATAAAAAGGCAAGGCCAAAATACGGGGCTAATATTTTTCCGTCCCCGCTCTCCTGCCCGAAGCTTCGCTCTCCCTAAATTAGTGGGACGCGACCGGCCCGGCCAGTTTCTCCCGGCACCGAGCGCTGAGACGACTGCCCAGATATTCCCCGACCAGGGCGTGCGCCCGGCGGGTCCAGTGGCCTTCGGTATAATATAAGTCCCGGATGGACTCGGGCCTGGCGGCCAAAACCGGCGTCAGGGAAAAGAGCGCCCCGCCCCGGGCCTCGATGATAGCCTTGATGGCCGCTTCGTCCGGGGAGATTTCCCGGGTCCGGCGATAAGCCTCCACTTCATTGGAAACGGGGACATAACAAAAGGCCAGATCGCTGCCGGCCTGTTTTACTGCGGCCATCAAATGAGCCACATAGATATCGGTAAGTTTCCGGTTGGCGTCGTCGGAAAATTTCATGCCTTGGTAGGAATAAGAGACCACCAGGCTGGAGGCCGCCGGATTGGAAGCCCCCGCCGCGGCGCTGCCCTGGCCTGGTTGGCCATCCTGGCTATTTTGCCTGGCGACCAGGTAACGCACCGCCGACTCCTTCACCAGGTTGGCGGCATGCGACCAGGAGATCAGCCAGTTGTAGCCGGGTAAATGAAACAGGAAAGCCTTGATGCCCTCCTGACCCGGGTCCAGTTTTTTGGCCCGCAGGCTGCCATCCGCGCCAATTTCATAATATGCCGCCAGCGCATTGTCCTGAAAGTCGTTGGGAAAGAAGCACAAGACGGTCAGGTCCGGATGCAATTGCACCCCCATGGTCTGAAACACCTTTAATTCATAATCCGTACCCTTGCCCGGGTTACCCGCGTTGATCACTTCGGCGGGCAGGTTACGCTGCCGCAGGTATTGTTCCAGGTGCTGGGCAAAGGTCTGGTCGTCATTGACCCCGAACCCGTAGGTAAAGGAGTCGCCCAACAAGAGGACGCGGCACGTCCCCGGCCGCTTCGGTCCATACTCGCGGCTGCCGCGCCAACCCTGGGAATTATTGCTGTACGTGAAGTCGTAAACCCCGGGTAAATTCCGCCGGGCCTTTTGCCCGGGTACCGGTATGTAGCCCAAAGTCTGATCGAAAGCGAAGCGGGGCGGCCCGACCTCCTGGGGACAAAGCACCCGGACGGTGATTTCCGCCAGTCCGAAGGCCACGCTAAAGCCGAGCACCACGGCTATGAAACGATAGAGCAGGTTTTTCACGATGACAGGGGGCAGAGGTTGGGCCGGGGCCTTATGGACTGGAAGGCTTCGGAGTCGGGATCTCGCCCTCCTCCTTTTCAGCCAGGGCCGGTGCCGGCCGCCGGTAGTACATAATGGTGCTGACGACACCGGAAGACACGTAGATCACCATGGCAATAAAGCCCATAATATCGGGCGCCGCCGCGATGACCACGAAGATCAACACTAAGCCCACCAGGGTTTGGAAGCGGTGGCGGCTGAACAGGTCCACCTTCTTGAAGCTGATGTATTTGACATTGCTCACCATCAAAAAGGAGAGCACATAGATCGTCACCAGGATATAGATATGTTTTTCCGGGGCCCATTCGCCGATTTCATAGTAGAAGGCCACGGAGGTGGCGACGAGCATGGCCGCGGCCGGGATGGGCAGGCCGTTGAAATAGCGGGGGTCCATGGAGCCTTGCTGCACATTGAACCGGGCCAATCTGAGAGCCCCGCAGACCACAAAGAGGAAGGCCGCCACCCAGCCGAACTGGTGATAAGGCTTCAGGGCCCACAGATAGACTAACAAGGCAGGGGCGACGCCGAAGGACACCAGGTCGGCCAGGGAGTCGTATTGCACCCCGAAGCCGGAGGTGCTGTGGGTCAGCCGGGCGATGCGGCCGTCCAGGCCGTCCAGCACCAGGGCGATAAAAATGGCCCAGGCCGCGGCGTGGAAGCGGCCGTCCATGGCGGCCACGATGGCATAGAAACCGGAAAAGAGGGCGCCGGTGGTGATGAGATTAGGGATCAGGAAGACGCCCCGAAAGCGGCGCCGATCCCGTTTTTTCCGTCGTCTGCGAAAGGCCATGGCCAGCACTCCCGAAATAGGGGCCAGTGCAATTGCCCGGCCAGCCAAAAATGCCTGGGCTACCTGCTCTGACAGGGCACTTCGCGACCGCCTTCGCTATTATACATGATTCAAGGCCAGTGGGCTACAATACTGCTGCCGGCCTGGACCCGGTCGCCAACCTTGACCAGGATCTCCGCCTCCAGCGGCAGATACAGGTCCACCCGGGAGCCGAAGCAGATCAGCCCCAGGCGCTCGCCCTTGTCGAGGTGTTGGCCGGGCTGCACATACGAGATGATGCGCCGGGCCAGCAGGCCGGCAATCTGCACCACCAGCACCCGGTCGCCTCTCGCTTCCAGAACCAGGGCCTGCTGCTCGTTTAGGGTGCAGGCGTCTTCACGCCAGGCTGCCTTGAAACAGCCGTCCCGGTGCACGGACTCGGTTACGACGCCGGCCACCGGGGCCCGGTTGACGTGCACGTCAAAAACGTTCATGAAGATGGCCACCCGGCGGGCCGCTCCATTCAGGAAACGCTCTTCCCGGACTTCCTCGACCAAGACCACCTTGCCGTCCGCCGGAGAAACGACGGCCTCCGGCTCCGCCGGGATGAGGCGCTCCGGGTCCCGAAAGAAATAGCCGAAAAAGGCCAGGGCCAGCAGACCCAGGCCCCAAAGCCAACCGGAGTTTAACAGCCAACCCAGTAAAATCAGCAGAACGCTGCCGGCCAGAAAACGATAGCCGGGCGCGGCGATCTTGGGGCACTTTTTGGTTTGTGATGTTACCATGATTGAAGACTTTCCTGAAATATTAAACCATTGCTCCGCCAGGGGAAAGGCTTAAAAGGGGAAAGAGGGGAAAGGTTGAAGGCCCACCTTTTTCCGGTGGTCTCTTTCCTTTTCCCCACTTCACCTTTGTCCCTTTTAACCCTGATTTTTATCGCCCTTATTTTCTTTTCAGCCAGCCCATCATGGAGCGCAGCTTCTCGCCCACCTCTTCGATGGGGTGGTCCGCTTCCTGGCGCCGCAGGGCGTTGAACACCGGGCGCTTGGCCTGGTTCTCCAGGATCCATTCCTTGGCGAATTCGCCGGACTGGATCTCGTAGAGGATCTGGGCCATCTCCTCCCGGGTCTCTTCGGTGATGATGCGGTGGCCCCGGGTATAGTCGCCGTACTCGGCGGTGTCGGACACCGAGTAGCGCATGTATTTGAGGCCGCCCTGATAGAAGAGGTCCACGATCAGCTTCAACTCGTGGAAGCACTCGAAGTAGGCGATCTCCGGGGCATAACCCGCCTCCACCAGGGTGTCGAAGCCGGCCTTGACCAACTCGGAGACGCCGCCGCAAAGCACGGCCTGTTCGCCGAACAGGTCCGTTTCCGTCTCTTCCCGAAAGGTGGTCTGCAGGACGCCGGCCCGGGTGGCGCCGATGCCTTTGGCATAGGCCAGGGCCGTCTCCAACGCCTTACCCGAGGCGTCCTGCTCCACCGCCACCAGGCAGGGGACGCCGGCGCCCTTCTCGTATTCGGCCCGCACCAGGTGGCCGGGGCCCTTGGGCGCCACCATGATGACGTCGATTTCGGCGGTGGGCACGATCTGGCCGTAATGAATGTTGAAGCCGTGGGAAAAGAGCAGGGTCTTGCCCTTGGCCATGTGGGGCTTCAGGTCGTTTTCATAGAGCATGGCCTGTACGTGGTCCTGGGTCAGGATCTGCACCACCTGGGCCTGGGTCGCAGCCTCGGCGGCCGACACCGGCTTGAAGCCGTACTTTACCGCCAGGGCATAGTTGGGCGAGCTGGGCACTTCGGAGACCAGCACGTCCACGCCGCTGTCCCTGAGGTTCAACGCCTGGGCGTGCCCCTGGGAGCCGAAGCCGATGATGGCCACCTTCTTGCCCTTTAACAGGCCCAAATCCGCATCTGCATCGTAGTACATTTTCATCTGAAGTTATTCCTTTTCAAGTGTTGTAGGGTGCGTTTTACGCACCAGGTTCGGCGCCTGAAACGCGCCCTACGAAACTGTCCGCCTGGCTATGTTTAGTTCGGCCAAACCTTGGCTTCCGGTTACTCTTTAAAACTGGCTACTGACTACTGGCTACTACTCCTTCTTATTACTCCGCTGAATCGCCAGGGTCCCGGTGCGCACGATGTCCAGGATGCCGTGCACCTTGAGGTTATCCAGCACCGCGCCGATCTTGGCGTGGTTGCCGGTGATCTCCAGGCTGTAGGTGTTGGGGCTGACGTCCACCACCCGGCAGCGGAAGATATCGGCCAGGCGCAGCACCTCGGCCCGGGACGAGCCTTCGGCCTTCACCGTCACCAGGGCCATCTCGCGCTCCACGTGATCTTGGGCACTCAGGTCCGTCACCTTGATGACGTTGATCAGCTTGTGCAGTTGCTTGATGATCTGCTCGGTGATCTGCTCATCGCCGGTGGAGACGATGGTGATGCGCGAAACCTCCGGGTCCATGGTCTCGGCCACGCACAGGCTTTCGATGTTGAAGCCCCGGCCGCTAAACAGGCCGGTCACCCGGGAGAGCACTCCTGGAAGATTATCCACCCAGACTGATATGGTATGTCTCGGCTCCATTTTCCCCCCTAGGCCAACAGCATCTCATGCATGGCTTTACCCGCAGGCACCATGGGCATGACGCATTCCTCGGGCTCCACCCGGAAGTCCATAATCACCGGCTTAGGCGTCTTCAGCGCCTCCTGGATAACCGGCACCACCTCTTCGGGCTTGGTGGCCCTGAGGCCCACCGCCCCGTAAGCCTCGGCCAGTTTGACGAAATCCGGGGCCCGCATGGGCGTGGAACTGTAGCGCCGCTCGTAGAACAACTGCTGCCATTGGCGCACCATGCCCAGATAGGTGTTGTTCAGGATGGCGATCTTCACCGGCAGGTTGTTTTCCACCACCGTAATCAGTTCCTGAATGTTCATCTGGATGCTGCCGTCGCCGGCGATGTCGATGACGATGGCGTCAGGCTGGGCCACCTGCACCCCCATGGCCGCGGGAAAGCCGTAGCCCATGACGCCCAGGCCGCCGGAGGTCATCAGCCGCCGGGGCTTGTTGAATTTGTAGAACTGCGCGGCCCACATCTGGTTCTGCCCCACCTCCGTGGTGATGAAGGCGTCCCCCTTGGTCAATTCGTACAGTTTTTCCACGACATACTGGGGCTTGATGACGGTGTCGCTCCAGGTGTAGGTCAGGGGATGTTCTTTCTCCCAGCCGGCCACGGTCTCCAGCCAGGGGCTGCCGGACCTCTGCCCAGTCTTTCTGGGGCAATTCCTGCACCATGTCGTTGAGCTGTTTCAAGGTATCCAGACAGTCGCCGACGATGGGCACGTCCACCTGGACGTTCTTGCTGATGGAACTCGGGTCGATGTCGATGTGGATGATCTTGGCGTGGGGGGCGAACTCCGAGAGCTTGCCGGTGACCCGGTCGTCGAAGCGGGCGCCCACCGCGATGAGCACGTCGGCCTGGGAGACCGCCATGTTGGCGCAGTAGGTGCCGTGCATCCCCAGCATGCCCATCCACAGAGGGTGGTCTCCGGGAAAGCCCCCCAGACCCATGAGGGTGCTGGTCACCGGGATCTGTTGGGAGATGGCGAACCTGGCCAGTTCCTCGGCGGCGTCCGACAGGATGATGCCGCCGCCGGTGTAGAGCACCGGCCTTTTGGCGCCCATGATCAGCTCCAGAGCCCGTTTCACCTGCCGGGGATTGGCGTGGTAAGTGGGATTGTAGCTCTTGATCTTGATTTCCTCGGGAAATTTGGGGACAATGCTGGCCTGGACCACGTCCTTGGGCAGGTCGATCAGCACCGGACCGGGCCGCCCGGACCGGGCGATATGAAAGGCCTCGTGGATGGTCTGGGCCAGTTGGTTGATGTCCTTCACCAGGTAGTTGTGCTTGGTGCAGGGCCGGGTGATGCCGACGATGTCCACCTCCTGAAAGGCGTCGTTGCCGATGAGGGCGGTGGGCACCTGGCCGGTGATGACCACGATGGGGATGGAGTCCATGTAGGCCGAAGCGATGCCGGTCACCGTGTTGGTGGCCCCGGGTCCGGAGGTCACCAGGGCCACGCCCACTTTGCGGGAGGCCCGGGCATAGCCGTCCGCCGCATGGACCGCGGCCTGCTCGTGGCGCACCAGGATATGCTGGATCTGCGGCGTCCGGGTGAGCTCGTCATAAATGTCCAGGACCACGCCCCCGGGGTAGCCGAAGATGTGTTTCACCCCTTCCCGCTCCAAACATTTCAGTAGGATCTGCGCCCCGGTCATTTTCATGACATTTTTTCCTTCTGGCGGTATTTTGCCAGGATCTGCTCCATCCGGTCCCGGCCGGCCAGCTTCAATTTCTGCAGGCGCTTGCGCTCCAGGGTTTCCGCCGCAGTGAGGTATGGCCGCTTGTTAAACTCGTCCAACTGCCGCTCGTATTCGAGATGGTCATCCCAGAACTTTTTCAATTCCGGGTCTCTGTCCGTCAGCTGCTCTATCAGTTCCAGATCTTCTTTTTCCATGGCTTGGCCTCTGGCTCGATTTTCTCAAAGTTGAATATGAAATGCTAAAATAATGTTAGATATTTGTCAATTGCAGCTCGTCTCCGGCGCTCAAAAAGCCCCTCCTCCTTTCAAGATTTATTTGCCCCTGCCCCGCACTCCGGCGAAAAAAAAACAGGGCCGCGGAGGGCCCTGCCTGGGGAGTCAAAGGAATCGGGAGATCAGGGGTAATTCTAATAAATCCCCTCCTCCCGAGCCCAACCCGACAGGCAGGCCGCGGCGCCTACCCATACGCCGACGCCGTTGGCCAAATGATGGTTAGCCGCGCCTGAAACCGCGTCCGCTAACCCGGTCAAGTTATTTCTGGATTTGCTGCGAGTTGCCACCATAATTCCTTCTTTAAAACCGATTAAGCAAATAAGTATCTAAATATCCAGGCATTGTCAAGTGATTAAATGGCCCCCCGGCCGGCGCTTTGGTATGACCGCGGGCGACTGCTCCCGGATTTGCTTCCGACTTGCCCCCAAAAAAAGCCGTGCCCCTCAGGGCACGGCTCTCAGAATAGCCTGGTGGGTCTGCAACCTCCACATCGCGCCCCTTCTTTCGCATTGCTTTTGGGGGGCCGGCGGCAGAATTTCCGGTCCTCAGGCTCTGACTATTAAGTAATCATCCATTTTGGCAAAGTCAAGGGGGGGATGAGTTCAAAGGCTAAAGGATATTTTAAGTGCCGCCCCCTCCACTAACCACATTTCATTATGCAGGTCATATAAATAACTTGTTGGTATTCAAAAGCTTTTCATGATAATGGCAAGTGAGCGACACCAAGCGAGGCAAGTAGTCGACGGCGAGTCAAGGGGATCGGGGAACACGCTAGCCTCGTCCCCTTCGCCGCGCACCACATAATCGCCATTAGGCGAGAGTGACAAGTACTGCCATGGTTCGAGGGTTATCAAGGCTCCTGAAACTTCCTATAAGCAGATCAGAGCTGGAAGTTTTTCCCTAACCTTGATAACCGCTGGGTGTGGCAAGTGAGGTGGCAGCAAGAGAGGGCTCTTTGCGTTTGTCGATCAACGCCTAGAACAGGAAATTTTACGTCCTGATTTAGGGAGGGGGGTGGATTCTTACGAGATATAACGGTAGGAGTCGGGTCTTTAAGACCCTATTGCCGCATACGGGGGCAAATATAAATGTGACTCATTGATTCTCACTTGGGTCACGGAATATTGGCCTCCGCCTTCCCACCGGCTAGCCATTACGGGGAGGGATTGATTTAGAAGGAGGAAGAGCCTTTTCCCGAGAAGCCGCTCTGAGACTTATTGGCTATGGATTCCTGATGCCATTCCGCTCCCTTCAAGAAGTCTAAATACCGTTGGTATAATACCTCTGCCCTCTTTTTGCCGTCTTCTTCAGAGTTGACCGGGATAGTATTATTTAACCCAGGTAATTTCGGGGCTAAAAAGTATCCTCGCTCTGCATAAAAGGCAATGACAAATAGCGTAACATGCCCAACTTTGCCATTTAGCGACCCGGCGCTGTTTCGACTCCATTTAAGTTGTCGCACATCTACCCTCCCAAGATTATTACCCTCCATTGAAGGAAATTAATGGGTAAAGAGCCACAGAGACGGTTAATATCGTCCCCAAAGACCATACGGTAAATATAAACCAGGCTCATTCTCGAGCCAGTTCCATCGAGATTTCTCGGGGCACTTATCGCAATGGCAACCCGCCATCCTCACTCAAGAAAAAAGCCGGATTGCCTGCTAACCAGGCAACCCGGCTGTCTCCATGAGATGAGACCCGTGGCTTTCCGTCCCCGCCTCACGACGGGTTTGGCTTTGTTCACGATTTATATGATAAGTACCTTTTTTCACAAGTAAAGGTTTTTTCACAAATTATTATAATTTTCTTCCAAAGGTAATCAGTCTGATAAAAAGCAGGCATCATAAGGTCCGGAAGGAGAAAGTGTTTATATTAACTTTCAACTGAAAGTTAATTGTGGGGGGCCTATTGAGGGGGGGGCCTCCCTGCCATGGTGCGGTTGTCAATTGCTGCTAGATTTGCGCCGTTTCAAGCAAAGTCATTGATATTCTATATGCTTATCATAAACGCATTCTAAATTACGCCATTTCTTAAATTCTGCCCTCAAGGTGGGGGTTAATCTGATCTGGCTCGGGTGGTTTGCCAGCTTAAATCTTGTTTTGACCCCTAATTAGCCGCCCCCGGCAGTCCCGGCAGCCCGCCGTTCAAGGGCTTGCCCCCGGACAACCGGCTGCTGATCTTGCCCACCCGGGAGTTGGTCCAGGCCTGCTGGGGCACTCGGGCTTCGTCCAGGTAGGCAAAGATCACGCCCTGGTCATTTTCAAAGGCCTTATTGTTGATGCCGATCATGATCTTGCGCCCCTCGGCGCTTTCCGGACCGATCCTGACCTCGATCTCTTCGGGCTTGGGATAGGGGATGCCGGCCACCTTGAAGGTCTCACCCTCCCGGATCGGCCCCATCAGCCCCAGACGGCAGTTGTAAAAGGCGGTCAGGGGATCGTAGATCGGGCCTTTCAGGGCGGTATGCCATTTCTGCACCATCCCTTTGCCTTCCTTCAACTGCCACAATTCCAGGACTTCCTGGTCGTAGTTGAAGCGGTATTCCTTCAGGTGGCGCTGGCCCTTCTTCCGGGATTCTTCCCGGTAAACCAGAGGCACGAGCTTGCCCTGCCGCATGACCATCTCCGTCTGGTAGCTGTCCCGGCGCTTCCCGGTAATCGCCTTCAACAGGCCCAGGGGCTCCCCGGAAATTTCCGCCTGATAGTGCCCGGGTCCCAGGCTTTTCAGGGTCAATTGCGCCTGCGCCACGTCCTTCCAGAGCAGATACTCCACCCGGAATTTCAGGTCCTCCAGCACCTCACCCTGGGGCGCCGCGGCCGGGGCCTGCCAAGACCAGGCCTGCACCGCCAGGATCGTTAACAGGGCCAGGAGGATGGCCCCCGGCTGCAGCCGGCGCCAGGTCCTCGAACGCCACCCCGCCCCGGTCATCAGCACTATTTTTTTCAAGGCCTTCCTTCCCGGCAAAAAAAGTGATTGCCCGTTGGTGGTTCAGAGTTGGCGCGGGCGCAGCCTTCGCCTTTTAAATAATTCATTTTGCCCTCGAAACTATCCCTATGGAGCCTTCCGGCTCGGCGACGGCGCCGGCGAAAGGTTGAGCAAGCCCTCCGGCCTGATTTCGGCGGGGTTGAGCAACTCCCCCGCCAGTTTCCCGAAGAGCGGCACCCTGGTCCAGGCCTCTTGCGGCACCCACTGCGGCGTGCAGAGAGCAAAATACGGGCCTGCCTCAGCTTCGCCCTTGGACCCCTTCACCTTCAGCATAATCTTCTGGCCTTCAGCTGACTCGGGGCCGATACGCAAGACGAGCTCCCGGGGCTCCGGGGCAGGCAGTAGGGCCACTCTGACAGTTTCGCCGCCCTGTAGAGCTCCAAAGGCCCCCAAACGTAAATTATAAAACAGGCTCAGAAGATCATAGACCGGCTCCCGCAGGGGGACCTGCCAGCTTTTCACCGGTTCCCGGCCATCCACGCCCCGCCAGACTTCCAGGACCTTCCGGGAGTAATCGAACCGGTATTCCTTGTGGATGTGATGGTCTTTGGCCTGGAAATCTTCCCGAAAGACCAGGGGTTTAAGCCGCCCTTCCTCCAGAACCATGTCGGTTTCGTAGCCCTCCGGCAGCCAGCGGCTCAGAAGTCGCCACATCCCCTCGGCCGCGCCGGAGAACTCCGCCCGGTAACGGTTCGGACCGACCTGAGTCAGCCGCAGGTGCACCTGGGCTACCTCGGACCAGACCCCCAGGCTCAGGCGGTAATTCAAATTCTCCAGTTCGGCGCCCGGCCCCGGGGCGGCCAGACCGGACCCGGGGTGGCCGAGATTGACCAGCAACAGCAGCAGCAAAAACCGGATAATCGGCTTAATCCTGGTTGTCCTCCGGATCTTTGGGGGGCGGCGGGCTCCAGACCCCGGTGGCAAAGCGGTTGTTCCACCATTGCATGAGGTCTTCCTGGGAAGAGGTTTCCACCAGCTCAAAGCGGTAGTCTTCAATGAATTTGAGTATCCGTTGGTAGGCCAGGTTAATCTGCTGCATGCGTTGGCGGTATTCGGCTTCTTCGCCGGGATCCAGGGCCCGGTCGGGATGCCAGCGCCGCGCCTCCCGCCGGTAGGCCGAGCGAATCTCCTGGCGCCTGGCCTGTGGTCCCAACCCCAGCAGTTTTCGGGCTTCTTCTAAGGTCATGGGGCGAGATTCCCTGGTGTCGCACTGCAATTATAACCAGGTTTCCGCCCCGGAGCAAATTCTGATGCGAGTGCTCCGGGCAGTGGCGTTTATCCCTCAACGCCGAGGTAATCCTTCCCGTGCTTGTCTTTCCCAGCCAAGCATGTTAAGTTAATGGAGAATTTGCCCGGCTGGCCTTTCCGAGAGGGACCATCCTTCCAGGTATTAAAGTCCCCCTTTGCAAAAGGGGGATTTAGGGGGATTTTAGGGAGTTAGTTAAAATCCCCCCTGCCCCCCTTTTTCAAAGGGGGGGGTAAAATATTGGTTTTAAAAGTCGTAAGCAATTATAAGGCATTACGTAAATTGATTTTCCAGGAATAGAGAAACAAGGAACTTACATGACTTCCAAAAAGTCCTCTGGCATGAACGCCGCAGAGTTGGACCGCACCCTGGCGCGGCTTACCGACGAGATTGTGGCCCGGCACCCCAATCCGGACCAGATGATCCTGGTGGGCATCCGCACCGGCGGCGCCTTTCTGGCCCAGCGCCTGGCAGACCGCATCAGCCGGCACACCGGCAAGCCCATGCGGGTTGGGGTCCTGGACATCACCCTCTACCGGGACGACTGGACCCAACTCAGCCACAAGCCCCTGGTGGGTAAAACCGAACTGCCCGGCTCCATCGACGACCAGGAAGTGGTGCTGGTGGACGATGTCCTGTTTACCGGCCGCACCGTGCGGGCCGCCCTGGACGCCCTGATCGATTACGGCAGGCCCCGCCGGATCGAGCTGGCGGTGCTCATCGACCGCGGCGGGCGGGAGTTGCCCATCCAACCCGATTTCGTGGGCCAGGCCATCAAACTGCCCCCGGGGCAGCGGGTCAACGTCTATCTCCAGGAGATGGGTCGGGCCGATGCGGTGGCCATCGAGTCGGGACCGCCGGAAAGGCCTGATAAGTCTTCTTGAGTTTTTAGTGGTAGCACCGGCTTTCCAGCCGGTGCGTGCAGTTTGAGAGGCGGGCGTCTCGCCCGCCCCACCAATGATTCTCATTATTAGGTTCGTATTTATTTAAATGACTGCCCTCAAAATATCTAAAGCCAGGCCTAAATCCGCCTTGCCGGCCCTCTCTCCGGAGGCCGCCGCCGCCCTGGCGGCCCAGGTGGCGCTGGTGGCCGCGGCCTGCGACGCCGGCCGGGACCTAACGAGCCTGAAAAGCCTGGTCGCCGTCAATCCCCGGGACACCCTCTGGGACCTGCACCTCATGGCGCTCCTGGCCGACCTCGGCCACCCGGCCGTACCACCGCTCCTGGCCGCCCTGTTCGGCGGGGCCGCCGACAAGGCCCGGCGCAAAGGCCTGAAGCGGGCCCTGCACCTGCTCCAGACCCGCGGGGTGCAGGTAGCAGGCGAGCTGCTGCCCCGGGAGGAGCCGGTCATCGGCCGGACCAAGCCGGTTGAGGTCAAGGCCCTCGTCTCTCCCATCTTGGGCAACGGCGACAGCGTCGTGGTCCTCGAGGCCCCCAAAGAGATTTTGGGCGGCAACTTCCTGGTGGCCGTCATTAATGATGCGGCAGGATTGCGGGAGTGCCACCTGTTGGTTTTGAAGAGCCGGCAACAGACGGAATTTTGGGAATACTACCGCCGGCAGGGGCTGGCAGACTGGTTCCCGGTGCCCGGTCCTTATGCGGTGCGCCTGCTGGAAGAGGCCTATCGGGGCCGGGAGGTGGCGACTGAGGCCACCCGGCGCTATGCCTCCGTCCGGGAGCAAATCTGGCAAAACTGGGGCCGCCCCGAGGAGGCCCCGGACCTTTCGCCACTGCCGCTAACCATCGAACCCGGCGAGCGCGGCCGCCTCCTGGAGCAATCCCGCCAGCTGGCCGGCTCTCCCCTGTTCCATAGCTGGCTGCCCGGCCTGGAGGAAATCACCCCCTGGCTCGACAAGGTGCGGGAGGTGGAGCAGAGCCCCCTGGTGCTCTCGGACCAGCAAAAGGCGGTGCGGGCCGACGCTCTGTTGGCTGAAGCCACCCGGGCCCTGTTCCCCCCGGAGACGCGGCCGCTCTGGGGCCGCCGGCTTTTGGTTATGGCCTATTACCTGGAACTGGCCCAGCGCCCGGACGAGGCCCGGCAGGCCCGGGTCGTGGCCGCGGACCTGCTGCACCCGGAGTCCACCGCCCTGGGCGGGGAAAACCCCTTCTTACTGGGCCTGGTCAAAATGACCCTGGGCCTGGCCTGGCAGGAATCTCAAAAACCCCAGGAGGCCCGGGAACCCGGCGGCTTGTTGACCCTGCCCGGCGACTCGCCCTTCATTCGGAGTTAGGCATGTTTCAGACCCTGACGGTGCGCACCGGCCAGCATACCGAGTTATCTGGACCTGACCTGACCAGATTCAGGACGCGGTCCGGGAAAGCGGCGTTAAGGAAGGTCTCTGTTACCTCTTCGTGCCTCACACCACCGCCGCGCTGACCATCAACGAAAACGCCGATCCCGCGGTCAAGGCCGACATCCTGATGGTCCTGAATAAGGTCATCAGCGATCACGAGCCTTATCGCCACCGGGAAGGCAATTCTCCAGGCCACATCAAGTCCTCCCTCTTCGGTCCGCAACTCACCCTGATAATTAACGAAGGCCGCCTGGTCCTGGGCACCTGGCAGGGCATCTATTTCTGCGAATTCGACGGGCCCCGCACCCGGCGCCTGCACCTCAAGATCGTGGCGGATTGATGAAGAAGCGGCAGAAATTCCTCTCCGAGGTCCGCCTCAACGGCCAGCCCCTGGCCGACCTCAAGTTGGGTCAGATCCCCTTTCGGGACCGCCACCTGCTGAAGGAGTTTCTGGACTACACCCACCTGAAAAAGGGGCTGTTGGAGCCCTATGCGGCTGACTACCCCTTGGTGGAGCCCCGGGAACTGCTGCCGTCCTTCGAGAAGAATTTCGCCGAATACAAACACCTGCCCAGTTTCAGCATGGTGGCCTTCAACCGGCCCCTCTCCTACCAGGACGAGACCTTTCAGTTCGATCTGCTGCACCCTTTGAACGACGGCAAGCGCCGCAGCGTCCGAGAAAACCTGGATAAGATCCTGCCCCACCTGGACCGGGATTTCCGGGCGGTGTTTAAAAGCCGCTTCACGACGCGGGACCTCACTGATCTGGCCCATTATGAGGAGGTCGTGGCCTCTCTGTTTCACATGGACCGGGCCCACGTCATTGCCCGGGACGCCCCCCAGGGCGATTTCCGCCTCCTGGGAGTCTATGCCTCCTTCCCGTCGGACCTGGACACCGAACTCAAGACCCTGGGCCGCCGCCTGGGAAAATTTAAAGACCAGGACAGCGCCACCTACGAGCGGGAACGGGAGTTCGTCTACCAGTTCCTCATGGAGCAGTACGGCTTTCCCATCGCCTCCGAGCGGCGCACCTCCGCCGCCTTGTTCGCCCGCCGGCTCAGCCGCCTGAAGGAGCAATATCTCATCAAGGTCCTGGGCGCCTCCGACCGCACCATCACCAGCCTCTCCGGCCTGGAACAGAAGCAGCATCCCCTGGTGGAAAAGACCGCCCTCATCTCGCTGCCCCTGGGCTTGGCCGAGGCCAACCCGCATCTCGGCGACCAGGGCTTCTATGTGGACCCGCCCCGCCGGGTGGTGATTTTCAAGGTCACCTACCAGCAGCACAAATACAACCGCTTCAACGTCCTGGAAGACCGGGCCCTGTCGGTGGTCAAGCAGGAGTTCATCCATCCGATCCACGGCGGCCGCGAGTCCGGCATCAATATCCTGAAGGACAGCCGCCGCAGCCTGAAGGAGCTGACGGACATCGTCCGGGGCGAGCACGGCGGCTCCATCTCTTACGGCCGCAGCGAACTCATCACCGGCACCAAGACCCACGAAGAGCGGCTCAAGTTTCTCTCGGCCTGGCTCGCCAAGAACATGCGCCGCCTGGGTCGTTACAGTCATGAGGGCTTCGAGGCGGCCAAGCAGGTCTTGAACAGCTACCTCCTGAACCGGGAGCACCGGGAGGCCTTTGGCAAACACGAAGAGCTGCACCGGGAGGTGCTGCATCGCCTGGCCTATCTCTCCCAGGCGCAGCGCCTGCAGCCTCTGGAAAAACTGGCCCAGTTGGACGAAAAAGACAAAACCGCCGGGCCCCCGGCCCCGCCCGCCGGCTGGCCCTGGCCGTGGCCTTTCTGACGGCCATCGAGGACGAACTGGCCTATTTCTATCCCGACCTCTTCACCAAGTGTCTCAGCCTCTGGGACGAGCTCCTGAACTATCCCTATTACAAAAAATTCAAAAAACTGATCAGCGGGCCGTTGCCCCCGGCGAGTCCCTACCGGCGGCGGGTCTGGGAGACTTTGAACCGGGGGCGGGAGTTGATTGACCAACTGCGCCGCCAGCAGGCCCAGGTGGAGGACGAGGTGCACCGGGGCGTCCCCTTTCCCGCTGCTTAACCATCAACCTCCCCGCCCCCCCTCCCCTGCCGGATGAAGGAAGTTGCGAGTTTCGAGTTTTTAGTTTCTTATCAACTCCTATCTGAATCTCTTCAATTCTGCCCAATGTTCTTTAAGCAGCCAGGTATTATCCACCCTCAGGTGGCGTGCCGGTGTCGCTGCCTCCGCCCAGGACCCCATAAAGCTGTACCTGATTGGAGAGCTTTGTCAGGCGGATGGCAATGAGGCCCTGCTGGGCGGAGTAGAGAGAGCGCTGGGCATCCAGCACGTTCAGGTAGATGTCGATCCCCTTTTGATAGCGGGCGGTGGAGAGCTGGTAGGTTTTGGCGGTGGCATCCACCAGGGATTGCTGCGCCTGCATCTGATCCCCCAAGGTTCCCCTTTTGGCCAAGGCATCGGCAACCTCCCGGAAGGCTGACTGGATCGCCTTTTCATATTGCGCCACGGCGATCTCCCTTTCCACCTTGGTTACCTTGAGCGCCGACCAGGTGCGGGCATCAAAAATCGGCAAAACCAGCTGGGGGGCATAATTCCAGACGAACGAGCCGGATTTAAATAGGCCCGACAGGTCGCCGCTGGCGCTGCCTACCGCCGAGGTGAGGGAAATGCGGGGAAAGAAAGCCGCCCGGGCCGCGCCGATATTGGCATTGGCGCCCTTGAGCAGGCTCTCCGCCTGGAGAATATCAGGACGGCGCAGGAGCACTTCAGAGGAGGTGCCGGCCGAAACGTCCGGCTAACGGTTTGACGACACTCAACTCCTGCGGCAACAGCTCGGCCGGCACCGGCGAGCCGGCCAGCAGGTTGAGGGCATTTTCATCCTCAGCAGCCAATTCGGTATACTTGGCGACATCCACCCGCGCCGCATCCACCCTCGTCTGCACCTGGCGCAGGTCCAGTTCAGGCGCGATCCCGACTTCAAAGCGCCGCTGAATTAAATGGTAGGCGGCCTGCTGGGACTCCAGGGTGGATTGGGCCAGCTTCAGGTTTTCTCGGTCCGCGGCCAGCGTCAGATAAGCATCGGCAACTTCGGACACCAGCAGGATCTGGGCACTGCGGCGGGCCTGTTCCGTGGCGAAGTATTGCTCGAGCGCCTGTTGTGACAGGCTGCGAATGCGGCCGAAGAAATCGAGCTCCCAGGCACTGATGCCCAGGGTGGTGCTATACTGCTGGATGGTCACCAAACCGGTGGTGCCGGAAATCAGGGCGTGTTGCTTACTGGCGGTGATGCCGGTTGCCGCTACGGGATAAAGCTCAGCATGTTGTATGCGGTATAAGGCGCGCGCCCTTTCCACGTTCAAAGCGGCCACCCGGAGATCACGGTTGTTTTGCAAGGCCGTGTCGATGATTTTTTGCAGTCGTTCGTCGGTGAAGAATTGCCGCCATTGCAGGCCTAAGGCCGCCGGAGCCTTTTCCGCAGCCGCAGTCTTTTTGTAGGCTGGGCCGCTGGGCCAGGCGTCGGGAACCGGCGCTTCAGGCCGGGTATATTTCGGGATCATGGTGCAGCCGCCAAGGCAAATCAGCAGACCCGCCAACAACAATTTTCTGGTCATATCAGTGTCCCTGCAGGCTTACAGAATCCGCATCAGGTTCAGGAAGTTGCTGCCGTTTTCTCTGGAAAAGACTGCATACCAGGACGTAAAACAGCGGGATGAAAAAGAGATCGATGAAGGTGGCTGACATCATGCCGCCGATCACCGCGGTGCCGATGGCATTCTGGGCGCCCGCACCCGCGCCGGTGGTCAAGGCCAGGGGCAGGACGCCGAAGAAAAAGGCCAGGGACGTCATGATCACCGGCCGGAATCGGGTTTTCACCGCACCCAGGGTCGCCTCGACCAAGGCGGCTCCCTGGTGCCGCCGTTCCCTGGCAAACTGAATGATCAGGATGGCGTTCTTGGTCGAAAGCCCGAGGGTGGTGAGAATGCCGATCTGAAAGTAGACATCGTTAGGCAGACCACGCAAGGACGTAGCCACGGTCGCGCCTAACAGACCCAGGGGCAGCATCAGCAGGTTAGCCACGGGAATGGTCCAGCTTTCGTACAGGGCCGCCACGCACAGGAAAATGACGAGAATGGAAAAGGCGTAGAGCAGCGGCGCCTGGGATTTGGTCAGCCGTTCCTGGAAGGAGAGTCCGGCCCAGTCAAAACCAACCCCCTTGGGCAGCTTGGGGATGATTTCTTCCATGGCCTGCATCGCCTCCCCTGAACTCCTCCCGGGCGCCGGCTCGCCCCAGATGTTCAAGGCCGGGAAGCTGTTGAAGCGCTCCAAGAGGGGCGACCCCCAGGAACCAGTGGCCGGCGGCGAAGGAAGTGAACGGCGTCATGGTCCCCTTGGCATTAGGAACGTAGAGCCGATTAAGGTCTTTGGGCAACATCCGGTAGGGCGCGTCGGCCTGGACGTAAACCCGCTTGACCCGCCCGCCCTGGATGAAGTCGTTCACGTAAGCGCTGCCGAAGGCCGCCGAAATGGTGTTGTGGATGGAGCTGATGGGAACCCCCAGGGCACCCGCCTTTTCCCAATCCACATCGATGCGATATTGGGTCACATCTTCCAGGCCGCTGGGCCGGACGCGGACCAGCCTGGGGTCTTTGGCAGCCATGTCCGAGCAGTTGGTTGCGGGCCGCCATCAAGGCTTCGTGTCCCAGCCCGCCCCGGTCCTGCAATTCAAAGTCGAAGCCGCCCGCTCGGCCAAGCTCCAGGACTGCCGGCGGCGGAAAGGCAAACACCCTGGCGTTGCGGATCTGCGAGAACTTGGCCATGGCCCGTTTGACCAGGGCATCTATTTTGAGGTTCGACCCGGGGCGCAGGTCCCAGTCCTTGAGCTTGACGAACCCCAGCCCCACGTTCTGCCCGGCTCCGGAAAAGCCCCGGCCGGCGACCGTAAACATGGCCTCCACCGCATCCTTCTCATCCTCCAGAAAATGGCTGCGGACCTGATCCAGGACCTGCTTGGTCTGCTCCAGGGTCGAACCCGCCGGGAGCATCGCCTGGATATACATGATGCCCTGGTCCTCCTGGGGGAGATAGGCGGTAGGCATGCGCTGGAACAGGAATACCAGGGCCGCCACCAACACCAGGTAAATCACCAGGTAACGGACCTTCTTACCGAGCATCCGAGCCGACCGTGTCCCGGTACCAGTCTCTGATTCGGAAAAAAAACCGGTCGAACCAACGGAAAAAGGGCCGAAAGAGGAAAAAACCAGTCTCCGCCGGGTTCATGCCCCTGGGTCACCGGCCGGAGAAGGGAGGCGCAAAGCACCGGCGTCAGGATCAGGGCCACCAGCACCGACAGCAGCATCGCGGCAATAATAGTCACGGAAAACTGGCGGTAGATGACCCCCGTGGA
Organism: uncultured delta proteobacterium; assembly: GCA_963797235.1. Classification (GTDB taxonomy): domain Bacteria; phylum Desulfobacterota; class Desulfobaccia; order Desulfobaccales; family 0-14-0-80-60-11; genus JAPLJC01. Next base: position 197,812 of record CAWCOX010000004.1, on the reverse strand, counting down.
ACCGCTGAAAAACGCCATGGGGCCGAACACGGCCGAGAGCACCAGCCCGATGCCGATCAAGGCGCTGGTGATTTCGCCCATGGACTTGCGGGTGGCCTCCTTGGGCGGCAGCCCTTCCTCGCGCATGACTCGTTCCACGTTTTCCACCACCACGATGGCGTCGTCCACCAGCAGACCGATGGCCAGCACCATGGCGAACATGGTCAGCATATTGATGGAGAATCCGAATAAACCCAGGACGGCGAAGGTCCCCAGGATCACCACCGGCACCGCCAGGGTCGGAATCAGCGTGGCCCGGAAGTTCCCCAGGAAAAGATACATCACCAGGAAAACCAGCAGAATGGCCTCGAGCAGGGTCTTGACCACCTCGTATATGGCCACCCTCACGAAGGGCGTGGTGTCATAGGGGTAGATGACCTTCATGCCGTGAGGGAAATACCTGGATAGTTCCTGCATCTTGCCCTTAATGGCATCGGCGGTAGTCAGGGCGTTGGCGCCGGCGGCCTGCCGAATGGCCAGGGCGGCCGCGGGTTTGCCGTTGAACAGCACGTTGGCTCCGTAGCGCTCGGTCCCCAGCTCCGTCCGCCCGACGTCGCGCACGCGCACGATGGAGCCGTCCGGGTTGATGCGCAGCGGGATGGCGGCGAACTCCTCCGGCGTCTTTAGCAGGCTCTGCACGATGATGGAGGCGTTCAACCGCTGGCCTTCAACTGCCGGAATCCCGCCGAATTGGCCGGCGGAAATCTCCACGTTGTAGGCCTGAAGACCCTTCGTGACGTCATCCATCGTCAGATGGAAATTGTTCAATTTGTCGGGGTTGAGCCAGACCCGCATAGAATACTGGGAAGTGAAGGTTTCCACTTCACCCACCCCCGGCACCCGGGCCAGCACTTGCTGGATGTTGGCCTGGGCGTAATCCGCCAGGTCAAATTCATCCATGCTGGCGTCTTCCGAGGTCAGGGCCACGATGATCAGCCAGTTTCTGGTGGACTTGCTAACCTTGACTCCTTGCTGCTGCACTACCGCGGGCAAACTCGCGTTGGCGAGTTGCAGCTTGTTCTGCACCTGGGCCCAGGCGAGGTCCGGATCGGTCCCCGGGGCGAAGGTGAGCTCGATCCTCCCGGCGCCGGAGGCATCGCTGGTGGCGGACATGTACAGCAACTTGTCGAATCCGGTCATCTGCTGTTCGATGATCTGGACTACGCTGTTCTCCACGGTTTCGGCCGAGGCCCCGGGATAAAAGGCGTCAATGGCGATGGATGGGGGGGCGATGGGCGGATACTGGGAGATGGGCAAATTGTAGATGGCCAGCCCACCCGCCAGCATCATGATGATGGCGATGACCCAGGCGAAGACCGGACGGTCCAGAAAGAAATTCGATAACATCACGCTTCTCCGTCAGTGCGATTCCGCGCTCTGGGGTTTCGGGTTCGCAACTGCCGCGCCGGCCTTGGGGGCCTCCCAGGCAACGGCTTTGACGGCTGCGCCCGGCCTTATATTCAGCATACCCTCGACGATCACGCGGTCTCCGGCCGACAGCCCGGAGGAAATAAGCCATTGGTCGCCGATGGCGCGATTAAGCTTTAGCATCCGCTGTTGGACCTTGCCGCCCTCATCCACCACCAGGGCGACGGGTTCCCCTTTGGGAGTGCGGCTCACCCCTTGTTGTGGGACCAGGATGGCTTGTTCAGCGATACCTTCCTGGACCACAGCTCGCACGAACATGCCCGGTAAGAGCAGATGTTTCGGGTTTGGGACTACGATGCGCAGGGTGAAAGAACCGGTCGCCTGGTCCACCGTGACATCACGAAATTGCAAGCTGCCGGGCTGGGGGCACAGGTTTCCGTCTTCCAGAAGAATGCACACTTTTCTGCCGTTTTTCTTGTCGGCGCTGATTCGCCCCGCCTCCAGATTACGTTTCAACCGCAGCAAGTCGGCGGAGGATTGCGTCACATCCACGTAAATTGGATCAAGCTGTTGAATGGTCGACAGGGTGGCAGGCTGATAGGCCGTTACCAAGGCGCCGTCGGTCACGCTTGATTTGCCGATGCGTCCGGAAATGGGGGCGGTGACCCGGGTGTAGCCCAAATTAATGCGGGCCCCTTCCACCGCAGTTTTCCAATATTCAACATCGGCCCGGGCCTGTTCCATGGCCGCGGCCGCGTCGTCGGAGTCCTGCCGGCTGACCGCTTTGTCCACCAGCAATTCCTTGTAACGTTCGGCCTTCAACCGGACCGACGGCAGATTGGCCTGGGACTTGCCGAGAGAGGCCTTGGCGGAATCGAGCGCTACCTGAAAGGGCGCGGGGTCAATCTGATAAAGCAGTTGGCCGGCCTTAACATCGGAGCCTTCCGTAAACAGGCGCTTTTTGATGATGCCGTTGACCTGCGGCCGAATTTCCGCCACCAGGTATGGAGAGGTGCGGCCCGGCAATTCGGTGGTCAGTTCAACCGGCTGGGGCTTAATGGTCACCGTGGCCACCTCCGGAACCGGCGGCGGCCCGGCTTGCTGGGCGGACCCGCTGCCACAGCCCTCGGGCAAAATCGCCAGCGCCAGCAAAGCCGCAATCCATGCCAGTGGTGTATAGCCTTTCTTGTGCACGTACATCAGAATCTCCCCAAATATTGGTTACGAGCTTATTCAGCCCGCGCACCTCCCTGTGGCCTTACGGCTCTAGCAATCCTTTGAAGAAAATATCCAAAATGGCGTCCGGGTCTTCCGGGTATGGATGGCGCTCGGGGTCGTCAAGCCAGAGTAACAGCGATGCATCGATGGCGCTGTCGAGAGCCACCGCCAGATAATAAGGGTCGGCGATTTTTTTAAACCGTTTATTAGCCATCCCCTTGGCAAGGACCGAGGCCAGTCTCTGGAGGATGTCGTAATATCGTTTGCGCATCTCATTATCCACGCCCACCTTGAGGTTGAAGCTGATACCTCTGCTTTCGGCCAGATACAGGCGCACAAAAGGCAGGTTGTTGCGAAATCTTTCCCCCCGGAAGCGCACGTAATGGCGCAATTTTTCAACCTCGTCGTCCGACTGCTCCATGGCCAACCTGAAAGCATCCTCGAAATCATCACACCGTTCCAGGACAATGGTTTTGTAGAGGTCCTCTTTGTTCTGGAAGAACTTGTAAAGGGTGCCGATGGCAAACTCGGCCTTTTCGGCGATCTCGGCCATGGAGACATTGTGGTAGCCCTTCTGCGAGAAGAGATCGAGCGCGGCCGCCAGCATCTCCTGGCGCTGCCGTAATTTCTCCCTCTCTCGCCGTGGCAGATTCTGACCTTCCACGTTGGACCTCCGAAGATGAATAAATTATTCATTAAATGAATTGATCGTCATTATACAGAATAAAATGTCATACTGTCAAGAATGTTCCGAAGGAAATTCTTTCCTGCGGCCCGATCTCAGGGAGTTCACCTGCCGTAAAGGAATGACTTCTAAGGGGAAAAAATCGGCGAAGCAGGATTATTGACTAAGCCAGGCTTTCCGGAGGCGAGGTTGCAAATATCGCGACCTGGCCACTCCTGCGGCCTACAAGTCCAACAACCAAAATGAGCTGCTCACTGCTAGATATGTGGAAGCAATTCCAGGTTAGACCTTATATGGATCTGGACTCCCTTACCGCCTGGCCACCTCTTCTCTGCCGTTGCGGTGCCAAGCCGCCTTCAGGCGTCAGCTCCCCCCCATGATCTTGGCGTCTTGGCGTGAAAAATCTCCTCCCCCTGGCCCGGCTCCAACTATTTCCCCCTTAAGCTCCGGACGCTCGCCAACTGTCCCAGGTTTTCTGGAAATTGCTTCCTTCCTGCCTTAAGTTATCTTTGTGTGACCTTTAGGCGCTCCACTCCCGAATCGCCCGGCCGCCAAGCGGCACAATTGCGGTACGCCGGCGGTGCTTAGGCGGTGCTTAGGCGGTTCCGGACCGCTGAATCAGCGCCACCTCAGCGAGCTAAAGTTAGCAAATTAAGCAGCTTATGCGTAACATCTTGCGGTAATTTTTTGTGCACCGGCACAAGTCGGCCCCGAAGGGCCGCAAATTGCGGGATTAAACCCCTAAAAAAGTGACCAACCGACCTAAAAAGATAGTAATATGCGTAACTTGATTGATGCACCATTTTATCGACCCTAAGTTGTATTTATGATTGCCTTTTTTGGCGCCAGGACCGGCCTGGCCACCAGGTTCGTCCCTAAGTTCAACTTTTGGTCGGGGATTCCTCGAAAAGTCCCCCTTTGCAAAAGGGGGATTTAGGGGGATTTAAAGAACTCGACATATGGCACATCTCCTATCACCTGAAAACGACTGGCATTGCCTCGACCAGGGCCGGGGTCCGAACCTGGTGCTGCTTCATGGGCTGGGGGCTTCCAGCTTTTCCTGGCGCCATAATCTCGGCCCCCTGTCCCGGCATTTCCGGGTGCTGGCCCCGGATCTGCCGCCCCACGGCCGCTCCCCGGCGCCCTTAGACGGCGACTACACGGTGGCCGGGCAGATTCGGGGCCTCCTGGATTTTCTGGACCGCCGCGGCATTGAACAGGCCGCCCTGGCGGGCAACTCCCTGGGCGGCGGCCTGGCCCTGCTCCTGGCCAAGGAATACCCGGAGCGTTTCCCGGCCCTGGTGCTGCTGGCCCCGGCCGCGGCCCTGACCCGCGTTCCCTTGATTTTTTACCCTCTGCGCCTGCCGCGGCTCGGCCGACTCGCCGCAGCCTGCCTGGGACCCTGGATCATCCCGCCGGCCCTGCGCCTGATCTATCATCGCCGGGAGCTCATCACCCCGGAGGTAATTGCCGGATATGCCGCACCCTTCCGGGAGTTTTCCCGCCGTCTGGCCCTGGGACGCCTCTGCCGGCAGCTCAACCCTCTGCCCCTGGCCCGGGTCGAATCTCTCTTACAAAAGTTACAGAAAAACCGGCAGCCGGTGTGCCTCATCTGGGGAGAGCAGGACCGCATCCTGCCGCTGCGCCAGGCCCACTGGCTCAAGGAACGCCTGCCCCGCGTCCAATTGCATATTCTGCCCCAGGTGGGACATGCCCCCCAGGAGGAGGCCCCGGCGGAAGTGAATAAGATTATCATTGCTTTTTTGGACCGTTCAATAAACAATTAATCATGGGGTCCGCCCCACTCTTCGCTCGAAGGGATTAAACTACGGGAGGGTGACGGGCTTCAAATCCCGCGCACAGCAACATGACAAAAAACATCATTCCCTTTGCCAGGGCCCAGCGTTCCGTCAAGGAGGTGGTGGAGAAATTCTACCAGGAACTGGATGATATCGAGGAGATCGTCATCATCGCCAAGGACCGGGACGGCGAGTGGATCTTCGCCAACTCGGAGCTGGAAAACGAACTGGAATGGATCGGCAGCCTCTATAAATTCATCAACAAGGCCATCCTCGAAGACGGGGAGGATTTTTAGCGAAGGTTTTTTTCAGGTTTCGGTTAAAAAAATCAAAGGCGGCCCACAGTGATCGCCTTGCTGCATGCCAGTCTTTTTTAGGGCGGGTCGGGCCTGCCGCCCGATTCCTTAGGCAGTTATTCCCTGACCCAATCCCAGGCCTCCTCCAGCTCCTCGCTGGCAAAGGTCTGGACCTCTCCTCCCAGCAGGGCCGCGCCGAGTCGGATTTGCAGATTAATCATAAAGGAGCCCCCCACCACCGCGACCTTCTCCAGGTTATCCCGGTGTTGCGCTCCGAAGTCTCCTTTGAGGGCCTCCAGGTCAAAACCCTCAAAATCCTCCTCCAGGTACAGAAGCATCCGGGCCTTGCCCCAGTCCTGGATCACGGCTCTCAGGCAGGGCGCCAGGGTCTGGTCAAAGTCTTCCAGGGTGATGGTCCCTTGGGCACGGAACCCCAGGATATTGCCGCCATTTTCCGGTAGAAATTTCAGCATGGGTATTATTTTAACCAAGAAGGGGTTGAGTGGAAATGGTTTTTTTGAGCTGGCGATAACGAGCGAGCCCTTCACTCCAGCAAGCGAGGCCGGTATTCCCGGCCCATTTTCTTCCCCGCGAGCACCACGGCGGCAAAGATGTCGACTAAATCTAGCCGCTCGGGGTCGTACTCCAGAGAAAACCGGTCCCGCTGGGCGTCATAGTCAACTTTGCCGACCCCGGGCAGGGTCACCACCGCGGCGCACACGGCGTCGGGGCAGCCCGCTCAGGTAAAGCCGCCCTGCTGCACCAGGCCTGCCACGGCAAATTCCCGCTTCAGCATGGTAAAAGTCGGCTCGAGCGCGGACGATTACTTCTGCCGGGGTCGTTCCCGGAAAAATCTCGCCCGAACAGGTCCATGGGCCTCAGAAACTGCACCGCCACTCCGTAACCGGGAGCCTGGGCTTGGGGAGGATCAAGCCGCACCACCCTGCCAGCCAACTTAAATTTCAGGGTCTCATAGCCGATGGCCAGCTGAATGATCTCGATGATGGCCAAATCGAGCTGCAAGCCGCAATCGAGCTGAGATTCACCACACTTAAAATAGATGCCCCGCAGGCTGGTATTCTGGCTAAAAGCCTTCCCTGAACAGATTTCCTCGGAACCGGGCAGGCGGCAACTATATTCCAGGGGCAGAGATTGGGCTAATCTCGGGAACCGGCGTCTTTCCATGCTAACCTCCTAGCCGGAGGCGGCCTGCATCCCAATCCGACCCTGGTGGGCCGGGCAGAGGCCGCCAACCTGAGGGCGCCTATGACCTTTGGAGTCATTATCGGAAGTTATTATGAAAAAAATTAGTGTTCTCTTTTTCGGTGAACCACAAATGACCGTTAGGCCCGGCGCTGGGGCTGTCAAGTCCAGGCGCCTCTACCCCCTGCGGCCGGATGTTGTTTAAAAATCGAGCGGGCCGCGGAAATCCGAGGTCAGCGGCCCCAACATGGTCAGGGCCCAGTTTTCGGGCCGGCAAAATTCCCCGGCCAATTCCTGAATTTCGGTCGGAGTGACCCGCATCAAGCCGGCGACGATCTCCTCCAGGGGAATGTAGTGGCCGAAGTTGATTTCGTTCTTGGCCAGGCGCATCATCAGATGATCCACGTCTTCGGCGGCCAGATAAATGGAGCTGCGCATATATTCCCGGGCCGCCTGGAGTTCCGCCTCCGGCACGGGCTCAATCTTCAGCTTCTTTAATTCACCACAGACCGCGGCCATCAAGGGCTCCAGATTTTTGGGACTCACTCCGGCGGAGATACCCAACAGGCCGGTGTCGCTCAAAAAACTGTGAAAGGCATAAATGGCGTAGGCCAGACCCAGCTGCTCCCGGATTACCTGGAAGAGGCGGGAGCTCATGTTGCCTCCCAGCAGTAACTGAAACATGGTGGCAATGAACCGGCGAGCATCACCGGCGGCCAGACCCCGGGTGCCGAGACAGACGTAAACCTGCTCCAGGTCCCGGGAAATGGGGTAGACACCTGGAAAGAAGCTGGCCTGACGCCGCGAGCGCGACGGCAAGCCATTGCTGAAATTCTGGAAATGACCGGCCACCAGATCGACCAACCGCTGATGATCCACCCGGCCCACTGCCGCCACCACCGTCTCTTGCGGGCGGAAGCTGGCTTGCCGGTAGGCCAGCAGCTCTTGCCGGTTCACCGCGGCGATGTGCTCGGCTTCGCCCAGGATGGGTCGCCCCAGGGGGTTATCTCCCCAGAAGTTGCGGCTGAAGCCGACCTGCACCTGGTCTTCGGGATTGTCGTCCTGGGAGTAGATCTCCTCGAGGATGACCTGGCGCTCCTTTTCCAGGTCCTCGGGCTCCAAGAGGGAGTGCAGCATCATATCGCCCAGAAGATCCACCAGCCTGGGCAGGTTTTCCGCCAGCACCTTGCCGTGGAAGCAAGTCTGTTCCTTGCTGGTGAAGGCGTTGCAGGAGCCGCCGATCTGGTCGATCTCCCGGGCAATATCCAAGGCGGTGCGCCTGGGGGTGCCTTTGAAGGCCATGTGCTCCAGGAAGTGGCTGAGCCCGTTCTCTGCCCGGGTCTCGTCCCTGGAGCCCACATTGAGCCACACCCCCACGGCCACCGATTGGAAGTAAGGCAGCTCTTGGGTGACTACCCTGAGGCCGCTATTCAGAACGTCTTTTCGGTACACCACGTCCCGGCCTTCTCTCTCTATCCGATCTAGTCGGGCGGGCCTCCGGCTCCCGAAGCGTCATCCCCTCAGGCACCGGCAGCAGGACCCGGCGGGAGAGACGGATCTTCCCCTGGCGGTCAACGTCCAAGACCTTGACATCCAGTTCGTCGCCTTCCTTCAGAACGTCGGTGACATTCTGGACCCGTTCGTGCGCCAACTCCGAGATGTGCACCAGGCCGTCGGTGCCGGGCAGGATCTCCACGAAGGCGCCGAAGTCCATGATCTTCTTGACCACGCCGTGGTAGACCCGGCCGATCTCCGCCTCTTCGATGATCTCATTGATCCGGCGGATGGCTTCGTTCGCCGCGGTCTGGTCCGCTGAAGAGATGTGGATCCGGCCGTCGTCTTCGATGTCGATCTTGACGCCGGTGGCCGCCACGATGCTCTTCACCATCTTGCCGCCGGGTCCGATGACTTCCCGGATCTTGTCGGGGTTGATGGTCAGGACGATGATCTTGGGGGCGTGCTCCTTCAGTTCCGGGGAAGGCACGACGATCACCTTCTCCATCTCGCCCAGGATATGCAAACGGGCCGCTTTCGCCTGGGTCAGGGCCTGGCCCATGATCTCCCGGGTGAGTCCGGTCATCTTGATATCCATCTGCAGGGCGGTGATACCTTTAGCGGTGCCGGCGACCTTGAAGTCCATGTCGCCGATCTGGTCCTCGTCCCCGAGGATGTCGGAGAGCACCGCCACCCGGTCCCCTTCCTTGATGAGGCCCATGGCCACGCCGGCCACGGCGCTCTTAATGGGCACGCCGGCGTCCATCAAGGACATGGAGGCGCCGCAGATCGTGGCCATCGAGGAGGAACCGTTGGAGGAGAGGATCTCCGAAACGATACGGATGGTATAGGGAAACTCTTCCGCGCTCGGCAACACCTGGGAGATGGCGCGTTCGGCCAGAGCGCCGTGGCCGATTTCCCGGCGGCTCGGGCCCCGCATCGGCCGGGTCTCGCCCACCGAATAGGGCGGGAAGTTGTAATGCAGCATGAAGGACTTGAAGGTCTCGCCCACCAGGGTTTCGATCTTCTGCTCGTCCGACGGCGTCCCCAAGGTAACCACTGCCAGGGCCTGGGTTTCGCCCCGGGTGAAGACCGCGGAGCCATGGGTGCGGCTCAAGATGCCGACCTCCCCGGAAATGGGCCGGACCGTGGTGAAGTCGCGCCCATCGATGCGCCGCTGCGTGTCCAAGACCATCTGGCGCACCACCTTTTTATGGGTATCTTTAACCAGGGCCGCTACGATCTTTTCCTGGCCGACGACCTCTTCTCCCAGGTCGGACAGCACCTCCTGGAAAACCTGGGCCACCGCCTTATTGCGGGCCTTCTTTTCGGGCGTCTGCACCGCGGCGAGGATGCGGTCTTTGGCCAGGGCCGCCACCCTTTCCGGCAAGTCGCCGTAGTCCGGGGCTTCCGGGGTCGGCCGCTTGGGGACACCGATCTCGGTGCGCATCTGGATAATCAGGTCCAGGATGGGCTTGAGCTGCTCCTGGGCGAAGAACAGGGCTTCCAGCACCTCATCTTCCGAGATCTGGACGGCGCCGGCTTCCACCATCACCAGTCCTTGGGGCGCTCCGGCCACGATCAGGTTGAGGGTGCTCTCTTTCTGCTGGGAGTTGGTGGGATTGACCACCAGTTGGCCGTCGATCTTGCCGACCCGCACCGCGGCCACCGGGCCTTGGAAGGGGCAGTCGGAGATCTCCAGGGCCGCCGCCGCCCCATTCAAGGCGACGATATCCGGGTCGATCTCCATATCGCCTGACAACACCGTGGCGATGATCTGAATCTCGTTCCTCAGGCCCTTGGGAAACAGTGGCCGACACGGCCGGTCAATAAACCGCGAGGTCAAGGTCTCTTTTTCACTGGGACGGCCGATCTCCCGGCGGAAAAAGCCTCCAGGCACCCGCCCGGCGGCATAGGCCTTCTCCATGTAATCCACCGTTAAGGGCAGAAAGTCGATGCCTTCCCGCGTGTCGTCGGAAATCACCGCGGTGACCAGCACCGTGCTCTCGCCGTATCTTACCAAAACGGAGCCACTGGCTTGCTGGGCCAGGCGACCCGTTTCGAAACTGAGGTCGCGGCCTCCAACTTCGACGCTAAATTTTTTTGGCATATCAGTCAGATGAGCCTCCTATCGTCTCAGACCAAGTTGCTCAATCAGGGTCCGGTAACGTTCAATATCCTTATTTTTCAAGTAATTAAGCAAACGCCGGCGCTGGCCCACCAGCTTGATCAGCCCCCGACGGGAGTGATGGTCCTTAGCGTGCGTCTTGAAATGGCCCGTCAGGTAAGTGATCCTCTCGCTCAAAATGGCCACCTGCACCTCCGGAGAGCCAGTATCGGAATTGTGCAGCCGGTAACGGTCAATAATCTCCTGCTTCTGTTCGGTAGTTAAGCCCACGTCTTCCTCCTTGTTTTGGTGGTCAGCCCTCAGCGGTCGGCGGTCAGCTAAAAAAATGCAGGATATTCTTTTGCTGCCGTTTAAGGTTGCGGGCCGACTATTTGCCTCACTTTATTTTTTCCAGCCGCAGCTGCGGCCGGACTGGTTAACCACTCTGTTCAGCGATCTTGGTCAGGAGACTCGGCTTCTGCCGATCGCTGCCTGCTTAAAAAGACGCGCACCGGCGCCAGGATCACCTGCTCCGCGTGCCGTCGCATCCGAGCCAGGGCCAGCAACTCTCCGGCCGTCATGACTCGCACCGGCTCATCCGGTGGAAAATCCTCATCCGGCCAGGCCAGGGCCTGCCCCTGGCGCAATTTGCCGGCCTCTTCCGGGCCAACGTTTAACTGGCGCAGGCCCGGTAGACAATCAGCCAGGGGGATAATCCTGGCCAGCTGCTCTTCCGGGCCGAGATTCTCCAAATCGGACAGGCTCAGGGCCTCTGCCACCTGAAACGATCCCACTTCCAGGCGCCGCAAGGCCGTCAGGTGCGCCCCGCAACCCAGCGCCGCGCCCAGGTCCGCGGCCAGGGTGCGGATGTAAGTCCCCTGGGAGCACTTCACCTGAATGGTCACCCGGGGTAGTTCCACTGCCTCTACCGCCAGGCGGTAAATCGTCACCGTCCGGGGGGGCAACTCCACCTTCTCGCCCCGCCGGGCCAGCTTATAGAGGCGCTGCCCCTGGTAATGCAGGGCCGAATGCATGGGAGGCACCTGCTGAATTTCGCCCACGAATCCGGCGGCGGCCTGATAAACCTGCTCCGGCGCAGGCCACGCCTCCGACCGGGAGATCACCTGGCCGGTGGGGTCCTGGGTGTCGGTGGCCTCCCCCAACTTCAGGGTCGCCCGGTAAACCTTGGCCCCCGGCATCAGGTACGGGGCCAGCTTGGTGGCCTCCCCCAGGCACAGAGGCAAAAGCCCGGTGGCGAAGGGGTCCAGGGTACCCAGATGGCCGATCTTCCTTTCCTTAATAACCCGCCGTACCCGGCGCACCACGTCGAAGGAGCTGAAGCCCTCGGGTTTATCAATTAAAAGGATGCCGGAGATCATATATTTATTAAGGCTTTTCTCTGTGCTCTCTGTGTCTCTGTGGTGATTCTTTTAGTCTCAGTTGATAATCTGACTACAGTTCATCGTCTCCAGGAAATCCTCTAACCTTCGGAAACGAAGCGGCTTCTGCCGTATTTCCATCAGCATTATCAAGTCTTCAGCAACTTCCAGTCCTTCGAGCATGTCCTGGTAAAACTCGCTATCCTGGATTACCGCGGTCGCTTCCCCACCCTTGAAGATTATTCCCGGTTCTCTTCTGCTTCTCCACTTGGCAGCCATAACTTATCCGCACACTCCCATCAACCTGATAGCTCAGGCTAAATTCTATTAAGTTTTGGAACTCTAACTATCCGAACCTTTGCCGGGCGTACCGGTAATCCCGGCCTCGCGCAACAACTGCTCCAACCGTTCCGCCTCATCCAGGCCCCTATCCGGCAAAAAGGTAATTTCCGGCATCAACCGGAAGATATTTTCCCGGGCCACTTCCTGCTTGATGAACCCCATGGCCTTGTCCAGGGCCTGGTGCAGCCGGGTCTCGTCGACCTGGGGCCGGGTCTCGTAATAGACCCTGGCCTGCCTTAAATCCGGGCTCACCTCCACCCGGGTCAGGGTAAGCTCCTGGAGCCGGGGGTCGGCGCTCTTATGGAGCAGGATCAGGGCCAGGCGTTCCCGGAGAAGTTCCGCCAGCCGCTGCGGCCGGCCGCTGGTGGTTCGTTGTCGCATCGCCCCTACTCTTCCTTCAGGTAGCAGAGTTCCATCTGGGAGTCGATGATCTCCACTACGTACTGGTTTTCGATAAATTTCGTGATCTGTTGCATCCGGGTTTCCAGCAATTGCGGGTCATTGCCCACCAGGGCGATGCCGACCTGGGCCTTTTGCCACAAGTCGTTGTCGCCCACCTCGGCGATGGCCGCGTCGAATTTGTGTCGCGCCTTTTCGATGAGGCTCTTCACCACCTTCCTTTTTCCCTTCAACGAGTCATTGTCCGGGATAATCATGGTCAGACGAGCTGCCGCGACAATCATCTCTAATTTCCCGGGCGCCGGAGGGTCATCCCCCCTACCCTACTCCTCTTTCTGGGGCCTGGTGCTCAGGGCCTCCAACTGGGCCTTTACCTTTTCCTGGACATAGGCCTCGATGATGTCCCCGGCCTTGAAGTCGCTGAACCGGTCGATGCCGATGCCGCATTCGTAACCGGCCAGGACTTCCTTGGCGTCTTCCTTGAAGCGTTTCAGGGAATTGATCCGGCCGCCTTCGGAGACCGTCTTGCCGCCCCGCAGCACCCGGGCCAGGGAGTTGCGCTCCAACTTGCCGTCCAGGACCATGCAGCCGGCGATGGTGCCGGTCTTGGTAATGCTGAAGACCTGCCGCACTTCGGCCCGGCCCATCACCTTCTCTTCGACGATGGGCTCCAGCAGGCCCTCCATGGCGTCATGAATATCCTGCAACAGGTTGTAGATGATGTCGTAGTAGCGCACGTCCACCTGTTCCTGTTCCGCCAGGGCCAGGGCCTTGGGGTTGGACCGGACGTTGAAGCCCACCACGATGGCATCCGAGGCGGAGGCCAGCATGATGTCGCTTTCGGTGATTTCGCCCATGCCGTTGTGGATCAGGTTAACCTTGATCTCCTTGGAGCCGAGTTCGGACAGGGCCTTGGCCAGGGCCTCGATGGAGCCATGCACGTCGGCCTTGAGCACAATCTTCAGTTCCTTGACCGCCCCATCCTTCACCTGCTGGTAGAGCTTCTCCAGGGTCACCCGGCTGATGCGGGCCAGCGTGGCTTCCCGCAGTTTTTGCTGGCGCATCATGGCGATCTGCTTGGCCTTGCGCTCATCCTCCAGCACCTGGAACTCATCGCCGGCGTCGGCGATCCCGTTGAATCCCTGCACTTCCACCGGCAATCCGGGGGTCGCTTCTTCCAACTTGAGACCCCGGTCGTCGAACATGGCCCGCACCCGGCCATACTGGGAGCCGCAGACGAAGTAGTCGCCCACCTTCAGGGTGCCGTCCAGCACCAGAACCGTGCCCACCGGGCCCCGGCCTTTGTCCAGCCGGGATTCGATGATGCGGCCGCTGGCCGCCACGTCGGGAGACGCCATGAGATCCAGGATCTCCGCCTGCAACAGGATCTTTTCCAACAATTCGGGGATACCGATCCGCTTCTTGGCAGAGACCTCGGCAAACAGGACGTCGCCGCCCCATTCCTCGGAGACCACGCCGTGCGTGCCCAGTTCCCGCTTGACCCGCTCCAGGTTGGCGTTGGGTTTGTCGATCTTGTTGACCGCCACCACCAGGGGCACGCCGGCAGCCTTGGCGTGGTTGATGGCCTCTACGGTCTGTTCCATGACGCCGTCGTCCGCGGCCACCACCAGGACCACCAGGTCGGTGACCTTGGCGCCCCGGGCCCGCATGGCGGTAAAGGCTTCGTGGCCCGGGGTGTCAAGGAAGACCACCTCGCCCTGGCCACCAGGCAGCGTCACGTGATAGGCGCCGATGTGCTGGGTGATGCCTCCGGCTTCGCCCTCCGTGACCCGGGTTTCGCGGATGGCGTCCAACAACGAAGTTTTGCCATGGTCGACGTGGCCCATGATGGTGACCACCGGCGGCCGCGGTTTGGCCGACCCTTCCTTCCGGGTTCCCAGGGACATCAGCTCCTCTTCCTGCATGGAGGCGTGTTCCGCCTCGTAGCCGAATTCGCCGGCCACGATGACCGCGGAATCGAAGTCGATGGGATAGTTGATGTTGGCCATCACGCCCATATGCAGAAGTTGCTTGATAACTTCGTTGCTCTTGATGCCCATGCGTTTGGCCAGTTCGCCCACGGTGATGGCTTCACCCACCTTGATACGCCGCTTGATGGCCTTGGGCATGGTCATTTCGGACTTGGTCACCTTCTTGATGGCCTTTTTCATGCCCTTGCGCCGCGGCCCGCGGGTTTGGCCTTCGGAAACGCCGTAAAGGTCGGCCCGTTCCCGCACATCCCGTTTCTTGACCGGTTTCGCCCCCCGCACCTCAGGGGTCTCGACGCGTTTGGTCTTCTTCTTGCCCTTCAAATCCTTCTTTTCTTCGATGGGGCCGGGCTTGACCGCGCCGCCTACCGGCTTGGCCGCGCCCGCGCCGGGCCTGGCGGCGCCGGCCGCGGGTCGGGGGGCGCCGGTCGCGGGCCTGGCTGCACCCGCTCCGGGCCGGGCCGCTCCCGCTCCGGGTCTGGCTGCCGCGCCCCGGGATCTGGCGCCTTCCGCCGAAAGGTCATAGTGGGGCGGAGGAGACGGCGGCGTCACCTTTTCCGTGGGCAGGCTGATAATCCGGGCCGGGACTTCCTTCTTCCTGGCCTTGCCGCGTTGGCGCTTCAGGGCGGTGCCGGAATCGGCCGCCGGAGCCGGAGTGGCCGGCGGCGCTGGGGGCGCTTCCGGGATAGGAGTCGATTCCGCGGCCGGCGCCGGCGCCTCTTTAAGGGCTTCGGCTTTCGGCTTCTTGCGAGTTTTGGCGGGCTCGACGGCCTTTTCAGGCTCAGGTTCCGCCGCGGGCGG
The DNA here is from genome assembly GCA_963797235.1 of uncultured delta proteobacterium. GTDB lineage: Bacteria > Desulfobacterota > Desulfobaccia > Desulfobaccales > 0-14-0-80-60-11 > JAPLJC01. The sequence goes on along the minus strand of CAWCOX010000004.1, from coordinate 182,694 downwards.
CGGCGGTGGCGGCGCTTCCTCCGGGACTTTTTCTTTGGGGGGTAAGGCGACGATCCGGGCCTTCTCTTTGGGTTTGGGCGGTTTGACCGCCTCCTCCTTGGGAGGCTCCGGAGGCGGTGCAGTTTCGACCTGCGGCTCCGGCTCCGGCGCTGCCACCTGCACCGGCGCCACCCGACGGCGGCGCTTGACATTTTCCCCTACCCGCAGTTCCTCCATCTGTGGACTGGCCACGCTGATGACCTGGCGCACCCGTGCCACCACCGGCTCATCCAGAGAACTGAGATAGGTGAAATGTTCCGACAGCCCCAAGTCATCCTTGAGGCGTTGGATCAGATCCTTGACATCTATTTTTAATTCCTTGGCCAAATTGACAATTCTGGTCTTCGCCATAAACCCAACCTTACCCCCGAAACTATTGTTCGCTCGCGGCGCTCAATTCAAATTCTTAAGCTTGGACCTCGCCCGTGACGGCGTCCTCACCGGTTTCTTCATCCGTGGCGCCCCGCACCATTTCCTGGGCCGATTCAATGAGGGACGTCGCCTTTTTCTCAGTCAGGCCGGTGGCCTGAATCAACTCTTCCAAATTCGTTTCCGCCACTTCCCGGGCTGAAGTATAACCGCCCTCGTGCAGCAGATTAGCGGTAATCTCACCCACTCCGGGAATCCGCAGCAGAGAGAGATAACCTTCCTTCAAAGACTTGGAATACTTGGACTCGCTCTTGACGTCGATCTTCCAGCCCACCAGGCGGGAAGCCAGGCGCACGTTCTGGCCCCGCTTGCCGATGGCCAGGGACAACTGGTCATCCGGGACGATGACCTCCATGGCCTGGCCGCTCTGGTTCATGACGATCCGGCTAACCTGGGCCGGCGCCAGGGCGTTGGTGGCGAACTTGGCCTCGTCCGGGTGCCAGGGGATGATGTCGATCTTTTCGCCCCGAAGTTCCTGGACGATATTTTGCACCCGGGAGCCCCGCATGCCCACGCAAGCCCCCACCGGGTCCACGTCGGAATCCCGGGAAGCCACCGCGATCTTGGAGCGGCTGCCCGGCTCCCGGGCGCAGCCCAGCACCTGGACGATGCCTTCGGAGATTTCCGGGACCTCCGCGTCGAACAGGGCCACCAAAAATTGCGGGTGGGTGCGGGACAGGATGACCTGGGGCCCTCGGGTCTGGCGCTTGACGTCCAGAAGGAAGGCCCGGATCCGCTCGCCTTTATGGTAAATCTCCCGGGGCACCTGCTCCGACGGCGGCAACAGCGCCTCGGTGCGTCCCAGGTTGACGATGATCCCTTCCGGGTCCACCCGTTGGACGATGCCGTTGATGATCTCGCCTTTGCGGTCCTTGAAGTCATCAAAAACCAGGTCGCGCTCGGCATCCTTCATGCGCTGCATGATCACCTGTTTCGCCGATTGGGCGGCGATACGTCCGAAGGCGGAGGCGTCCATCTTGATCCCCAGGACATCCCCCACTTCACATTCCGGGTCCAGTCCACGGCCTTCGTCCAGGGTAATCTGCGCACTGGGATCCGCTACCTTCTCCACCACTTCTTTGTATTGAAAGACCTCGATCGCCCCGGTGTCATCGTTGTATTCCACTTCGATTTCCAGTTTGGGGCCGTATTTCTTCTTGGCCGCGGAGCGGATGGCGTCCTTGAGGGCGCTGATCAGCAGCTCTTTGTCGATGCCCTTGTCGCGGCTGACCTGATCGATGATCCGTTTCAATTCTAAGTTCATGTGAGGTACTAGCCCTCCTTGCCAGTATTTTTTATCTCTAGATCCAGCCGGGCCTTGGCGATCTCCCCGAGGGGAATGCGCATCACCTTCTCTCCTTCCTGCAAGCACACCGTCTCGTCCTCCAGTCCCTGGAGGATGCCCCGGTGCACCTGGCTGCCTTCCCAGGGAGTGCGCGTGGTGACCCGCACCAGCCGGCCGGCGTAGCGCCGGTAATCTTCCGGCTGCTTCAGGGCCCGGGTCGCCCCCGGCGAAGAGACTTCCAGGGTAAAAGATCCCGGGATCAAATCGTGGACGTCCAGCAGCTCGCTCACCACCCGGCTGAGGCGGCTCAAGACCGCCAGGGTGATCCCGCCGGGCTGGTCCAGAAAGAGGCGCAGTGTGCCCCGGCCCCGGCGCGGCCGGCTGTATTGCAACTCCACCAGTTCGACTCCCTGAGCCGCTAGTAGCGGCTGCAGCAGTTCAGTCACCCGGGTGATGGTTTCGTCTCTTTCCGCCATTCGGCTGAATCTTTCTTATGATTCAATTAGTTAAATTACTATTTAATTCGTCCCGCCAACGCCGCGCCCAGGATCTTGGTTAACTCCAAGTGAAAAGTGCCGATCAGAATCCGCACCCCCACCACTCCCAGGGCCAGGGCCAGGCTGCGGATGATCCAGGCCCCGTTGATCCGGTTGGAGAAATACGCCCCCAATTGCGCCCCCAGCAACACCCCCACCGCCAGCGGCAGGGTGCGGGATAAGCCGTGAGACAGGGAACCCATCTCCAGATGCACCAGCGTACCGCTCAAGGCCATGATGGCCAGAATAAAATGCGACGTGGCCGTGGCGATGTGCACCGGAAAGTTCAGAAGCCAAACCAGCGCCGGCACGTGGATGATCCCCCCGCCGATGCCCAAAAAACTGGAAAAATATCCCACAAAAAAGCTCAGGACTACGCCCACCCATGGCCGAAAGGTCCAATCCAGGCAAGTGCCGTCGGCCTCCACCAAATGTCGCCTGGCCTCGAACCGCTTCCGCCTCCCTGGTTTCCTGGGATTGCGGTGCAGTTCGGGCCGCAGGGCCATGGCCACAGCCACGCCGATCAAGACAATGCTGAACACCAGGTTGAACTGCCACCTGGAAAGGTAGGACGTGTTCAACGCCCCGATCACCGCGCCGGGAGTGGCCGCGGCGGCGAACATCAATCCCGAGCGCCAATCGATCCGCCCCATCCGGGCATAGGCCAGGGACCCCGAAAGGGCGTTGCAGAACACCACCGCCAGGGAAATGGCCGTCAGGTGCTCCGGGCGCTCGTGCGGATAGATCAACAGCAGCACCGGCATCAGCACGAAACCGCCGCCGGCCCCGATCAGGGTGCCGAAGGCCCCGATAGCCAACCCCAAAGCCACGAACCCTGCAAACCATTCAATTCCCGCTAGATTCATTATCCTGACATTAACGCAGCCTGGCGCTGGATTCCAGGTCAAAACCTCAGCCCTGTCCCGCTTAACTCAAAATTCACAATTCAAACCCGGCAGCCGCAACCTTTCTTCTGCAAGATCTTCACCTGTTCAGCCGGCGAATCTTTATAGTCTTCCTGGACTTCCAGTCCTGTGGCCTGCGCTGCCGGCAGCGGCGTCTGGTGCCGATAACCCCGGTGGGTCATTTCTGCCACCAGGGCCTCATGCCGCCGGTACAGGGCCTTAAGCTTGCCCCGCCAGCGGGCCGTCTCCGGGTGCCGGGCGAAACCGCGCCTGTCCTCAGTCAGAATCACCCACAGCCCGTGCAGCTCCCGGTGTTCACCCAGCAAATGCTGCCGGCACAGCCGCTCCGGTTCGAGGTCCCAAATGCGCATCTTAGCCAAATAAAAAAGCGGGCACTAAGCCCACTTCCGGGAAAATCCAAGACAATGTTTAATCTCGGGGCGCCCCAGAGCAACTACTTATCTCCGCCCTCAAAGTCAGCCGGCCATCCTGCCCCTTTAGCCGGCCACCTCGATGGGGGAAGTGGGTCTTCCGCGGCGGGCTCGCTCGCTTTCAGGCCACCATCTACCCCAAAGCCTTCTCGCCCCCGTGCTGGAGCGGGCAACGGGATTCGAACCCGCGACACCAAGCTTGGGAAGCTTGTACTCTACCAGCTGAGCTATGCCCGCTCAACTTTATAATCTATGAAAATTTCTGCGGAAAGTCAAGGCATATTTACCCTAACTATGGTGGGGCGCGCCTCCGTGCCCGCCTCTTTCAGAGACGGCCGAGAGGCCGCTCAACGCTATGGTTTTCTTCCTTCCAAAGTCCCACTTGGAAATTACCTTAAGCATTAGCTGAAAGCTGATCGCTGCAAGCTGAAGCTTTAAATCAGATACAGCCGCCGCACAGCCCGTCGATATCGCCGGCGTGCCCGGCGCAGAAATCATGGCGGCACTTGGTGCAGTCGTCCAGATAGGGCTCCAGGCAATAGTCGCACTGTCTGGCCCCGGCCATTAGATAATCCGCCGGCTCCCGGGCCTCGTTTAGGCCGTGGGCCTCCTCCAGGTGCCGCCGAACTTCCCGCCGGCTCTCTTCGACGTCCCCGCACCAGGCTGTAACCCGGCCGCAATGGCTGCATTTAGCGCAATGTCTGAGCATTTTCACAAGTCTCAGGGTTAACTTATCATTTTGTAAATGTAGCCGCTTTTTAGCCTATGCCAGAGCAGACTGGAATAAGTCATAACCCTATATTTGCTGCAGGCTTACCGTAGGGTGCGTCCTACGCACCATTTTCTTTGGGTTTAAAGCTAAATTTGGGTCAATCTAATTTTCTTTTCTGGAACTTTTTCCACGGCCATGCGACTAATGGGAAGGTGGCACAGCCGCCTCCGGCTGTCCGGTTTCAGCGAGAGCGTCAATCTCTGTTCCGCTTCAACTACGATTAGAGTGAGAAATACCTTGGAATTAAAGAGGGTTGCCGGTCAAACGCCTACGGTTCTCAGCGGCTCAAAAGCGGTACAAATTCCGCAAATTTCTTTTTCAGTGATACACGCAGGGCTGCCGATTGTCTTATTGTCACCAAAAAAACTGTCTAAAATTGCCGAAAAATGCACCTTAAATTAATGACTCTGGGCTCACAAATTTACTTAGAAGACCGGAAGGTGGGATTATTCCTCTATTTTTTCGCCTTTCCCCCTTTACCTATCCTACTCTTCGGCCAACACCTTTCTCGCCACCGCGATGTCCTCATGGATCTGCTTCGCCAGGGCCTCGATGGAGGGAAAGCGCCGCTCTTCCCGAAGGCGGGCGCTGAAATCCACCCCCAGTTCTTCGCCGTACAAATCGCCGCTGAAATCCATGAGGTGCACTTCCAGGGAGAATTCGAGGTTGTCGAAGGTGGGGCAGGTGCCGATATTGGCCACGCCGGGCAGCACCTCCGTCCCCCGGTGCACCCGGACGGCGTAGATGCCGGAAGCGGGCAGCAGTTCATTAACCGGCCGGATATTGGCGGTGGGCACCCCCAGGAGTTTGGCCCCCCGGCCTTTGCCCCGGACCACCTGGCCCGAAACCCCATAGGCCCGACCCAGGAGGCGCCCGGCCTCATCCACCTTTCCCAGGCGCAGCAGGGCCCGGATCAGGGAGCTGCTCACCACGGCGCCCTCGGCCTCCACGGCCCAGACCACCTGGACGCTGAAGCCGCTGCCGGCCCCCATCTCTTTGAGCAGGTCGATATTGCCTTCCCGGCCCCGGCCGAAACAGTAATCATGGCCGATGACCACCTCCCGCACCTGCAGGCGTTCGCAGAAATATTGCCTGACAAAATCCCGGGCTCCCAGGGCGGCGAATTCCGGGGTAAAGGGCAGCACCACCGCGGCATCCAGCCCGCAGGCCGTCAGCAGTTGCAGTTTCTGCTCCGGCGTGGTGAGCAGCGGCAGAGCCATTTCCGGCCGCAGCAGCTTCAGGGGATGGGGGTCGAAGGTGATGGCCACCGCCTGGCCGCCCAACTCCCGGGCCCGTTGGACGACCCGGGCCAGAATGACCCGATGGCCGAGATGGACCCCGTCAAAATTACCGATGGTGACCACCGTCCGGGCCAAGGGCGACTTGCCCGCCGGCAGATCATAGAAAACCAACACCAGTGTCACCTTTTCCGCAGTTATTTTTCAGCCGCACGCGGCGCGACAAAATTGATTCAAAAAATCATCCAGAAAATTCGGACTTTATCTCATCGAGCGGGCTCGCCCCGGTCTTGAGCCTTGACAGGGCTAAAGGCTTATTATAAATTATCAAGATGAAAAATGCCAGGCAGGTTGCTGGCCTTCAGCCGAAGTGGCGGAACTGGTAGACGCGCTGGGTTCAGGGTCCAGTGGGGGTTTCCCCGTCGGGGTTCAAATCCCCGCTTCGGCACCAGTTGATTAAATGAGGCGTAATCTCAAGGGGTTACGCCTTTTGTTTTGGCTGCTTGTCCCAGTTTGGCCCCAGTTTTGGCCCCAGTGATTACTCGCATTAGAGGTTGCTTCCCCCTATGGTTATTACTGGGGCTACTGGGGCGGTTTGGCCCCAGTAACCACGGTCAAGCTCTTTCCCGGGCGGGACTTCGGCCCTCGCAGGGTCTGCGTCAAATCCTTCTTACCTTCACCAGCCCACAGGGCCAGCCTATGGGCATAGGATCGCTGGGGTTCTCAGGGGGGGGCATGCGGTTGGCCTTGCGGAAAGCAAGCCACCGGGACCTCTGGGCCTCATCGTATGCCTGGGGAGTCTCCAGGGTGATGAGGTCGTCGCCACAATTGGCCCGATCGTTCTGTTGCTGGGTACCGGGCCGGCAGTAAGTGCCCTTCTTCCCCTTGACCCTCTCCAGCAACCCCTGTTTCGCCAGACGGCCCAGGCTATTAGAAACCTGCTTTCTCCAGTGCTTCCACTCTGCCGGGGTGGTGGGGAGTGATGAAATGGACAGCGAGTTCACCATGTCTTTGGTGATTTCACCAACGGCAATGTTCCCGCTGGCCGCCATGGCAATTTCCCGAACCCGAGCAGCTATGCTGGTTTCCTTGGCTTCGGTCGAAGCCGGAACTTCAGCAGAGATCCGCCATGGCCATCAGGGCCGCCAGGTTGTAATTCGAAAAATCGGTGATCAATCAGGGCAGACATTTTTTTACTCCTGAATTATTTGGCCGGCCAAATAAATACAAGCGTTACAAGCTCAGGCTTAAAATTCCCCATGGTCAACCAGGCCCAGATCAGCTTTCGACGACGCTCCTTCAGGTTCTCTGAGGTGCTGACTTACTTCTATCAGGCTAACTCCGCCGCCAGTTCTCCCAATCTCAGTCACCTTAAATAAGATTACTGCAGTCCCTTTGTGAATTATGTAGGTTATAAAAAAGAAAAACGATACAGCTTTGTTATCATGGACAGCATGAAAGATCCACGCTAATAGTAATAATGGTTAATTAACCGCTGGATCTATTAGATAAAGTAAACAACGTCGTCTGACTATACTTCGAAGTAGGCGATATTAGATTTAGTTGCGAACACATTTGAAGAAGCCATTTCAGTATTGGAAAAAGATAATGGTGGGCCTTTTCAGCAGAGGGCGAAAGGAATTGGAGGGATGGATGCCGATCAAGTGATCAATGCGATGCAACAGCGGGTGTGTTTGGCCTAAAATGCCGCAACGGCTTTCTCAATCTTTCCGGTCACCTCTTCCGGTTTCCGGGCGATAATATATTGCAACTTACCAAAGCTACCCTCAGCATTAACCGCCTCAACCCATCCCCCGGCGGCCTGGGCCTTGACTCGGCCAGTGGGTCGAAGCCCTTGATTCCATAACGAGATGTCTGACAGGTAAGATCCGCAACGTCATTGTTTAGCGGGGCAGTCTGACATGCTGGCCCCCACAAAAAACCTAGTTCGCTATCCAGATCATATCTATAATTTTTCCCACCCAAGCGATAATTGACGATCCTGGCAAGATATAGGCTGAAACTTTTTAAAAGTTCCTCTACTGTGATGGCAGAAATCTTTTAATTGGCTACTTGACGAGCTTAAGATAGTAAATATTTTAATTCCAATAGAGCCTTTCAGTCCCAGCCAACCGCGCCTAACGATGATTCATAGTTCACTCGGGGCAATATCAATAAATTTGGGAGTACCTCATGCTCAATGAAGAAACCATAAAAAAATTCAAGGCGAGTCTGCGCGGAGTACTCATCCAAACAACCGATGAGGGCTATGATAATGCCCGCAAGGTTTACAATGCCATGATTGACCGGCGTCCCCGCCTCATTGCCCGGTGTGCGGACGTGGCGGACGTTATCGCCGCAGTCAATTTTGGCCGCCAGAACAATATGCTTGTGGCCATTCGAGGTGGCGGCCACAATGCCGGGGGCCTGAGTGTATGCGATGATGGCCTGGTCATTGATCTCTCGCTCATCAAATACACGCGCATCGACCCGGTGGCACGAACCGTCCGGGCCGGAGGCGGCTGCACCTGGGGTGAGGTGGACCACGCCACTCATGCCTTCGGTCTGGCCACACCCGCGGGCGTCATCTCAACCACCGGCGTCGGGGGGCTCACCTTGGGCGGCGGGCTCGGCCACCTGACACGCCGGTTCAGTCTCACCATAGATAATCTGCTTTCTGCGGACATGGTGCTGGCCGATGGCAGATTTGTCACAACCAGTGCCGAAGAAAACGAAGATCTTTTCTGGGCGATACGCGGTGGGGGAGGCAACTTTGGTGTGGTTACCTCTTTCCTGTTCAGATTACACCCCGTCAGCACGGTTTACGCCGGGCCGATGCTCTGGGGAGTGGAGCAGGTCACCGAGATTATGCAATGGTACCGTGAGTTCATTTCTCAGGGACCGGAAGACCTCAATGGCTTTTTTGCCTTCCTGGTTGTGCCGCCAGGGCCACCCTTCTCGCAACATCTCCACAACAAGACGATGTGCGGCGTTATTTGGTGCTACACCGGCCCGTTGGATCAGGCCGAAAAAGCCTTCGAACCCATTCGCCGCTTCAAGACCCCGGCCTTAGATCTGGTAGGCCCAATGCCGTATCCAATGCTCCAGAGCATGTTCGATCCGATATATCCGCCGGGGCTGCAAATGTACTGGAAGGCTGACTTTGTCAAAGAGTTAAGCGATGAAGCCATAGCTCTGCACAAAAAATATGGCTCAGAGCTCCCAACCATGCTTTCGATAATGCATCTTTACCCGATTAACGGCGCAGCGCACAGGGTCGGTAAGCATGATACTCCATGGGCCTATCGCGATGCCACTTGGGCTCAGGTCATTGTCGGCGTTGATCCGGACCCGGCCAATAATGCCCGGATCATTTCCTGGGCCAGGGAATATTGGGAAGCGTTACATCCTTTTTCGGCCGGTGGAGCCTATGTCAATTTCATGATGGAAGAGGGAGAGGATCGGGTTAAAGCAACTTACGGTGATAACTACGCGCGGCTGGTCACCATCAAGAGTAAGTACGATCCGACGAACCTATTCCGCATTAACCAGAATATCAAGCCTACTGTTTGATGCAGGCCCGGCTACTGCAGGCTCGTCGAAGAGTTGAGAAGCGGCTTGGTTTGACCCTCACGATTATATATGCAAGAAGGAACAGAGACTAACCAAAAGCTGGAGCAGACATAATAACCCCACTGCCGGGCCCATATGTTAAAAAAACCGCTATGATTCGAAACTTATCACGGATCCAAAAACCTTCCATATCCAGAGCATATCAACCCTTCTTGGCCTGAAGGATTCCTGCCATTCCCGCCGGTAATTTGGGGTTCCTCTATCACCGACATCTGAAATTATGCCCCCCACAAATGCCCGCATAAGATATGCGGATCGTATCTGTTTGGATTTTTTGCGAAGATTCTGTTTTGGCAAGATAATCGTTAATCGCTATTCCAGACATTGAAATCTGCAACAGAAGGGTATAGAAGATATAATGAAATAAGTTCTTGGGGAGCACTATGGTCCGGTTCAGCAACCAAGGGTCGGGGAAGGCTGTACCTTGAGTCAATTGCAGCAACTGGTGGGGTTTGGTTTGGATGGTCAGGATTATGCCGTCAACCTGGCGGCAGTGGAGAGGATCGTCCATGTAGTCGAGGTGGCGCCCCTCCCCCGGGCGCCGGAGATCGTCCTGGGAGTCATCAATTTCTCCGGCCGGATCATCCCGGTGGTGGACCTGCGCCGCCGCTTCCGCCTGCCCGAGAAGGAAGCGGGGCTCTATGACTATCTGATGATCGCCCGAACCTCGAAGCGGCAACTCGCCTTTAGCGTTGATCGGGTGACCGGCGTCCTGGAATACCCGGAGACGGAGGTGACTGCGGCAGACCGGATCGTCCCCGGCCTCGAATATCTGGCCGGGGTTTTGAAGCTCAAGGACGGCCTAATCTTTATTCATGACCTGGAAAGCTTCCTTTCCCTGGACGAAGAAAAGTCCCTGAACCGGGCCTTGAAGGGATTAGGGACCTCATGACCCAGAAGATTTCGGCTGAGTTGCTGGGCCAATTCAGCGACTTTTTGGCCGCCAAAATCGGGTTGTCCTTTCCCCCCAAGAGCTGGCCGGACCTGACCCGCAGCCTGAAAACCGCCGCCCGGGACCTGGGCTGTGACAGCACCGAACAGTATGTGCGACAGCTCATGTTGGCCCCCCTGGCCCGGGAGCAGATAGAGATCCTGGCCAGCCACCTCACCGTGGGCGAAACCTATTTTTTCCGGGAGAAAAAGAGCCTGGCGGTCCTGGAAAACCATATCCTGCCGGAGCTCATCCGCGAGCGGCGGCGGCAGGGCCAACGGCATCTCCGCATCTGGAGCGCCGGCTGCGCCTCCGGCGAAGAGGCCTATACCCTCGCCATCCTGCTCAGCCGGCTGCTTGCCGATCTCCGGGACTGGCAGATTCATATCCTGGCCACGGACATCAACCCCCTGGCCCTCCAGAAGGCCGACCTGGGCCTCTATGGCAAATGGTCGTTCCGGACCACCCCGCCGGAGATCATGCAGAAGTATTTCAGGCCACGAGAGCAGCGTTTCGAAATCCTGCCAGATCTAAAGCGGCTGGTGAGCTTTGCTTACCTTAACCTGGCAGAGGACGTTTATCCTTCCCTGGCGACCCAGACCAACGCCCTGGACCTCATTCTCTGCCGCAATGTCCTGATGTACTTCTCCGCCGGGCAAGCCCGGAAAGTCCTGTCCAACCTGGCCAGGTCCCTGAAGGAGGGCGGCTGGCTGATCGTCAGCCTTACCGAGACCTCCGTCGTCCGTTTTTCGCCCCTGGTGACGGTGAATTTTCCCGAGGCCACCGTCTATCGTAAGGATTCCAACGCCCAGCGGATTGAACCAGGGGCCGTCTGTCCCACCTTGCAGCCGGTCCAGCCTGGCGATCCAGGGACGGCGCGGCGAGACTTCCCGAGGCTCCAGGAGCGGCCAGTGGTCCAACCGACCAGGCCGGGGCCCCTGGAGGCTGCGGCGCCGCCGATTTCGGAGCCCCCGGGCCGGGTGGCGGACGAGACGACCGACCGGGGAGAAGGGCCGCGGGCGGAGCGGGTCGAGGACCTGGTCGCCCTGGCCAGGAAGTGCGCCAACCTGGGTGACCTGACCGCCGCCCTGGGCTGGTGCGAACAAGCGGTGACCGTGGACCGGCTCAATCCGGCCTGGCATTATTTGCGGGCCGCGATCCTGCAGGAGCAGGATGCCATGGCCGAAGCCGCCCTGTCTTTGTGGAAGGCCATTTATCTCGATCAGGGCTTCATCATGGCTTATTTTTCCCTGGGGAATCTGGCCCTGCGGCAGGGTGACGCCCGGGGCGCCAGGAAGCATTTTGACAACGTGCTGGCACTGTTGGAGGGTTTTCGAGCGGATGAGCCGTTGCCGGAAGCGGAGGGGATCACCGCCGGCCGGTTGAAAGAGATCGTCCTTTCCACCATCGCCGCGAGGAGACTGGGTGAAAGAAAGACCGCCATTAAGTAATGCCGCCGGGGGCGACCCTAAAAAAGGGATGCAGAGGATTCTGCAGGACAGGGCCAGGGTCCTGGCCCAGGAGCCGGAAGCCAGGGCCGAATCCGAAACCTATCTTGAGGTGTTAGAGTTTTCCCTGGCCTATGAACGGTACGCCCTGGAAACCTCCTGGGTGCGGGAAGTCTATCCCTTGAAGGAGCTGACTCCCTTGCCGTGCACCCCGGCGTTTATCCTGGGAATTATCAACGTCCGGGGGCAGATTCTGGCGGTCATCGACCTGAAGCGCTTCTTTAATCTGCCGAATAAGAGCCTGAGCGACCTGAATAAGGTCATCATCCTGCGCCATCGAGGGCTGGAGGTGGGCCTCCTGGCAGACACCGTGGCCGGAGTGCGGGCCATCCCCAGATCGGCAATGCAAGCCCCGTTGCCCACCCTGGAGGGCCTCGGTCCGGATTACCTCCAGGGGATCACTCCGGAAGCCCTAATCATCCTGGATGCCGAAAAGATCCTGACCGACCCGAGATTAATCGTCCACGAAGAAGTGGAACTGCCAACCAAATAGGAAAGAGGAGAAGTCGATGAACTGGTTCGTAAATCTCTCCACCCGGAACAAGCTCCTGTGCGGCTTCGGTTTAATCGTCCTGTTACTGGCTTTGGTGGTTGTCGTGGCCTATGGGGGGATTAAAACGGTCCAGGAGGGCTACAAATCGGTAATCCAGGAAGAAGTTGAAGTAGTGGCCAATCTCATCGAATTCCGGGCCAACTTAAACTATCAAAAGCTGGCCATGCTAAAAATGGTTTTTTCTAACGATAAAACAGAACAAAGGTCGATAGAGAATGATGTCAAAGAGAGTGCCAGAAAAAATGATCAAATCCTGGAGGCAGTTTCCCAGGCCGGCGGCAAAGATCCTGATTTTCTCAAGACTTTGAATGAATTTAAAAATCTTTTGATGGCCTTCCGCCAGACCCGGGATCAAGAGGTTATCCAATTAGCTTATCAGGGGAAAAATGACGAAGCCAAGAGATTGGCCATGGGCATTCAAGATGAACGATACGTGAAGCTGCGGGCCATGGCCTTAAAAATGGCCGATATGGCCAAGGCCAGGGGGGCGCGGGAAACCAAGGAGTCTGAGGACGCCGCCTCCAGAGCTACTCTCATCTTCCTGATCGCCGCGGTGGTGGCGGTGGTGATCAGCGGCGTCCTGGTCATGTTCCTGTCCCGCCTCATAGCCCGGCCGCTGCAGGACATCGCCCAGTTGGCGGCCAAGATTGCCTCGGGGAACCTGGCGGTGACGGTGGCTATGGAGGAGCGAGGCGACGAGGTCGGCCGGCTGGGGCAATCGGTGAGCCGGATGATCGAATACCTCAAGGAGATGGCTGGGGTGGCCGACCGTCTGGCTTCCCGGGATTTCTCCGTCACGGTCAGACCCCGGTCAGACGAGGACCTGCTGGGCAAGGCCTTCGCCGCCATGGTGACCAATATCCGGGAGCTGGCCAAAGAGGTCAGGGGCGGGGTGGAGGTTCTGGCGTCGGCGGCCAGTGAAATTGTGGCGGCCACTGCCGAGATCTCTTCCAGCACCGCCGAGTCAGCCACCTCGGTCAACGAAACCACGGCAACCGTCGCCGAAGCCAACCAGGCGGCCCAGCTCTCGGCGCAAAAGGCCGGCTATGTCTCCGAGACCGCCCAAAAGACCGACCAGATCGCCCAGAGCGGCAAGAAATCCATGGCAGATTTGATCGACGGCATGAACCAGATCCGCAGCCAGATCGAATCCATCGCGGATAGCGTCCTGCGCTTGAGCGAGCATAGCCAGGTCATCGGCGAGATCAACGACGCGGTGAACGATCTGGCCGAGCAGTCGAACTTGCTGGCGGTGAACGCGGCCATCGAGGCCGCCCGAGCCGGCGAACAGGGCAAGGGCTTCGCGGTGGTGGCCCAGGAAATCCGCAACCTGGCAGAACAGTCCAAGCAGGCCACCGGCCGCATCAAAGGCATCTTGAGCGACATCCAGAAAGCCATGAACGCCGCGGTGCTGGCGACGGAACAGGGCACCAAGTCAGTGGAGGCCGGGGTCAAGCAGTCGGCGGTGGCCGGGGAATCCATCCGGGCGCTGGCCGACAGCATTGCCGAATCCGCCCAGGCCGCCATCCAGATCCTGGCCTCGACCCAACAGCAATTGGTGGGCATGGACCAGATAGTCTCGGCCATGGAAAATATCAAACAGGCCAGCAGTCAAAATCTCACCGCGGCCCAGCAGACCGAGGCCGCCGCCCACGATCTGCACGGGGTCGGCACCAAACTGAAGGAATTAGCCGAAAGCTACAAGGTTTAAAGGCAGTTTCGAGTTTTGATGAAGGGGTAGCGCGCCCCGGAATCACTGATGATTGGCCATAGGGGCACAGCCGGCTGGGCCCTCATTTAGACGAAGAACGTTTGCTCAAGGCGATCTTTTAACTGAAAACCAAAATGGGCACCAAAGACCAAGAATTCCTGAAGAGGCTGTTAGGCACCTTCAAGGTTGAAGCCGCAGACCACCTCAAGGCCATCTCCGCCGGGTTGCTGCAACTGGAGAAAGAGCCAGCTCCCGAAAAGCGGGCGGAGATCATCCAAACCATCTTTCGGGAAGCCCACAGCCTTAAAGGCGCAGCCCGAGCCGTAAACCTGGCCGAAATCGAGGCCGTCTGCCAATCTCTGGAAAGCGTCTTTGCCCGGTGGAAACGAGGGGAGATGAGCTCGTCTCCTGAAGAGTTCGACCTGCTCCACCAGGCAGTGGATTTGGTGCAGCGGCTGGCGGCGGCCGGCACGGCAGTGGCTGAATCCGCCGAAAAAAACCGGGTTAGGGAGATGCTCGCCCAGCTCGACCTGGCGGCTCAGGACCTACCGGCCCGTCCTTCCGAGGCCCCCCGGCATGGGATAGAAGAGCCTGGCGCAGCGGTCGAGCCCGCGGCCATTCAAGCCAGGGTCGCTAAGGAAGGCGGCGCCCCGGAGTCGGTGCGAGTCTCCCTGGCGAAATTAGAGGACCTTTTACGGCAATCGGAGGAGTTCCTGTCGGCCAGGCTGGCGATGGGACAAATCCTAATCGAAGGGCGCGAAGTCAGCTCAGCGCTGACGGCCTGGAGGGCGGAGTGGAGTAAGGTCCAGCCCCTGGTCCGGGCTGCTGAATCGGGGGCCGGCGGCCGGCAGGACCATCGGCTCTTCGAGTTTCTCCATTGGAACGAGGCCTACCACAAGTCTCTGGCAGGCCGAGCCGACCGGCTAACCCAGGCGGTTGAGCAAGGCTACTGGTTGTTGAGCCGCCTGGTGGAGGGCCTGACGGCGGACCTGAAAAAGGTCCTGATGCTGCCCTGCCAGCCGGCCCTGGAGGGTTTGCACCGATTGGTGCGCGACCTGGCTCGCGCCGGCGGCAAAGAAGCGGAATTGATCATCCAGGGAGGCGATATCGAAATCGACCGCCGGGTCCTGGAGGAAATCAAGGACCCCCTGGTGCATCTGGTGCGGAATTGCCTCGACCATGGCATTGAAAGCCCCGAGGCACGGCGGCGCGCGCGGCAAGGCTCCCCAAGGCCGGGTGACCATCGCCATAGTCCCCCAGGAAGGCGGCAAGGTGGAGATCAGCGTCTCGGATGACGGCGCCGGGATCGACGCGGCCAGCGTGCGACAGGCCGCGGCCAAACTCGGGGTGCTGACTCCGGAGGAAGCCGAAAGGACTGAAGAATCCGAAATTTGGTCCCTTATTTTCGAGGCGGGTCTCTCCACCAGCCCCATCATCACAGACATCTCCGGCCGCGGCCTGGGTCTGGCTATCCTGCGGGAAAAGGCCGAAAAACTGGGGGGCTCCTACGCGGTGGCCAGCACCCCCGGGGTCGGAACTACCTTCCGCCTGGTGCTGCCCATAACCATGACCGCTTTGCGCGGCACCCTGGTGCGCCTGGGCAGCCGCCTTTTTGTGATGCCGACCCGAAACGTGGAAGAAGTACGGCGTCTGCCTCGGGGAGAGATCCGGACGGTGGAAAACCGGGAAACCATTGAGTTGGATGGGAGGGCCGTGGCCCTGGTGAGGCTTGCCGAGGTCCTGGAACTGCCGGCGGAAACCTGGTCCCGTGAGACCGAGCAGGTGGCGGTGGTGGTCCTCACGGCGGCGGACAAGCGTCTGGCCTTCGGGGTGGACGAAGTGCTCTACGAGCAAGAGGTCTTGGAGAAACCCCTGGGCGGGCAGCTCTCCCGGGTCAGAAATATTTCCGGGGTCACCATCCTGGGAACTGGAGAGCTGGCGCCGATCCTCAATGTGGCCGATTTAATGAAGTCCGCGCTGCAGGTGAGCCTCGCCGGCGGGAAGCCCGTTCCCGAAGTGCGGAAAGAACGGGAACTGGGCGCTATCCTGGTGGCGGAAGATTCCATCACGGCCCGAACCCTGCTCAAGAACATCCTGGAGGCCGCGGGCTACCGGGTGGAGACCGCAGTGGACGGCCTGGATGCCTTCGGCAAGCTGCAAGCCGGCGGCTTCGACCTGGTGGTCTCCGACGTGGATATGCCCCGGATGAACGGCTTCGACCTGACCGCCCGGATTCGCCGCGACCGGGAGCTGGGGGAAATCCCCGTGGTGCTGGTCACCGCCCTGGAATCCCGGGAGGACCGAGAGCGGGGCGTCGACGCCGGAGCCAATGCCTACATCGTTAAAAGCAGCTTTGACCAGAGCAATCTTCTGGAGACCGTCAAGAGACTCATATGACCCGGAGGCCCATTAGCGTACTGGTGGTGGAAGACTCCCCGGTAGTGCGGGACTTGATCAGTCATATCCTCACCGGAGACCCCGCCATCCGGGTAATCGGCGCGGCCTCCACGGGGGAGGAAGCCATTCGGGCCGCGGCCCGATTGAGCCCCGACCTGATTACCATGGACGTCAATCTACCGGGAATCGACGGCTATGAGGCGACCCGGAGGATCATGGAGACCTGTCCCGCGCCGATCATCATCGTCAGCGCCAGTTACGATCCCCGGAATTTAGGGAAGACCTTCCAGATGGTGGAGGCGGGCGCCCTGACCTTCCTGCCGCCGCCGCTGGGAATCGGCCACCCGGAATTTCACACCCGGGCCGCCGAATTGCTACGCACCGTAAAATTGATGTCCGAGATCAAGGTGGTCAGGCGCTGGCCCAAATCCCCGGCCAAAACGGCGCCCAAAATCGAAGTAAAGCAGAGCCCGAAAAAGATCGAGGTCGTGGCCCTGGGGGCCTCGACCGGAGGACCCCTGGCCCTTAAAAAAATACTCGAGGGCCTGGGCCCTGGATTTTCCAGCGCCGCTGCTCATGGTGCAGCATATGTCTCCAGGCTTCGTTACGGGGCTGGCCGAATGGCTGCAGCAAAGCACCCACTTCCCGGTTCGGGTGGGCCGGCATCAGGAGCAGATCTTACCTGGCCAAGCCTATCTCGCCCCCGACGGCTTTCACCTGGAAGTAGGCCGGTTCGGCCGGATCGAACTCGGCACCCAGGCGCCGGTTAATGGCCTGCGCCCGGCGGTTTCAGCCCTCTTTCGGTCGGTGGCGGAATTCTATGGCCCCAGCGCCGCGGGCGTCCTGCTCACCGGCATGGGCGCCGACGGGGCTGCCGAACTGGCCTTGCTGAAGGAAAAGGGCGCGGTTACCATTGCCCAGGATCAAGAGAGTTCGATAGTCTACGGCATGCCCGCGGAAGCCATCAAGCTGGGAGCCGCGGTCTATGTCCTGGCCCCGGAGAGGATTGCGGAACTCCTCAAAGCCTTGGTGGAAACCAGGCCGGATGTTATAAAATAGCATTAATTATCTTGCTACCATTCTAACGGGAAGAGTCAGATGGAAATTCCAAACGATCTCAGGGTGATTCTCATTGCCGAAGACAGCCCCACCCAGGCTGAGAACCTCAGGTATTTCCTGGAGCAGCATGGGTATCAGGTGGTGGCGGCAAAAAACGGGCGAGAGGCCCTGGACATGGTGGCCAGGTACAAACCCCATCTGCTCATCAGTGACATCGTCATGCCCGAAATGGACGGCTACCAACTCTGCCACTCTATCCGCGCCGAACAGGGCATGGAGGACCTGCCGATCATCTTTCTGACTGTCCTATCCGACCCGGCGGATATTATGAAATCCCTGGAGTGCGGCGCCGATAGCTTTATTATGAAGCCTTTCAAAGAAGAGCCACTTATTGAACGGATCCGACTTCTGTTGGCCAGTCAGGATCTCCGGAAACGCAAAGAAAAACCGGAGCCGGTGGAAGTGGTCTTTCATGGGAAAAAATTCCGGATCAATGCCGACCGCTTACAGATTATGAACCTACTGATCTCCACCTACGAAGCGGCGGTGGAAACGAACTCGGAATTGCTCAAGGCCCAAAGAGAGTTACAGGACTTGAACGCCGAACTGGAGACGCAGGGCAATAAATTGCGGGCCCAGAACGACAGGCTCGTGAAGATGGCGCAGGAGCAACAGGCCCTAACCGAGGAACTGGCGGCAACTAATGAAGAACTCGCAACTCAGGCTGAAGAGCTTATCCTCCAAAAGGAGGAGCAGGAGAGGCTGAACGATGACCTCAGGTCTAAGCAGCAACTCCTGGAGGCGGCCAACGAGGAGATGGAATCTTTCTCTTACTCCGTCTCCCACGACCTCAAGACCCCGGTTCGGGCCATCCAGGGGTTCTCCCGGATGCTGATGAAAGAGCACACCGATAAACTCGATGCCGAAGCCCTCCGGCTGCTCCAGGTCATCACCACCAATACCAAACTCATGCATCATCTCATTGATGACCTGCTGGCCCTGTCCCGCCTGGGGCGGTTGCAGATAAGGAAATCCGTCGTCAATCTGACCGCCCTGGTCAGGCAGGTTTTTGAGCAACTCCGGGCAGAGGCGCCACAAAGAGACTTGCAATTAACGTTGGGCGACCTGCCCCCGGGCTTAGGCGATCAATCCTTGCTCTTCCAGGTCATACAGAATTTGCTGGGCAATGCGATTAAATACACCAGGAAGAAAAAACCCGCGGCCATTGAGGTAGGAGGAAAGGAAGAAAAGCAGGAAACCGTCTACTACATCAAGGACAACGGGGTCGGGTTTGATGAGCGCTATCTCAGCAACCTCTTCCGCCCCTTCCAACGCTTGCACGGTATCGAAGAATACGAAGGCTCCGGCGTCGGGCTAGCCATCGTCAAGCGCATCATCCAGCGGCACGGCGGCCGAGTCTGGGCTCATGGAAAAGTGAATGAAGGAGCGACCTTTTTCTTTGCGCTGCCGAAGAACGGGGGGTGAGGTTGGCAAATTGTTATCCGGAGCGCCTTTCCAGAGACCGTTGATAACTGCTATAACCCGAGACTTATCACGAGTCTGAAAACTTCGCATATCCACTTCATATCTTGAACTTTTGCCGCTTCGACGATAATTATCGCTCCTGGCAGGTTATTCGCTATCATAGCTCCCTTATAGAGATGCGGGGGAGGTTAAGTTGCTGTGGATTGCAGCGCCGGCTGGTAAAATTTCCGGGAATACTCCTTCACCATCCGGCGGGCGCTAAACAATTGACCAGTACTCTTCATGGCCGCCTTCATCATTTTGACCCAGTCCACGGGGATGCCCGCATCATTTACCTGGTAGTAAAGCGGCACTGCTTGCTGCTCCAAAATAGCATAAAGGGCCTCGGCATCCTGGGCGTCTCGATTGGCCTCAGTGTCCTCGCCAAAGGCCCAGCCATTCTTGCCGTTAAAGCCTTCCGGCCACCAGCCGTCCAGGATACTCAGGTGCAGCACCCCGTTCAACGCGGCCTTCATGCCGCTGGTGCCGCAGGCCTCCAGGGGCGGCTGCGGGGTGTTGAGCCATACATCCACTCCGTGGACCAGGTACTGCGCCAGTTGCTCCCCATAGTCTTCCACGAAGGCAATCCTGCCTCCCAGGTCCGGGTCCTGGGCAAAATTAAAAATCCGTTGCAGGATTCTTTTCCCAGGGTCATCCGCCGGATGGGCCTTGCCAGCGAAAATAACCTGCAGAGGCCGCCAGGGGTCGTTTAGGAGCTTTTTTAGACGCTCCAGATCAGAGAAAATCAGGTCCGCTCGCTTGTAGGTGGCAAAACGGCGGGCGAAACCGATGGTCAAGACCGAGGGGTCCAGCATGCCTCCCCCCGCCACCACATTGCCTAAACCGATCCGGTCTTCCAGCCAACGCCGCCGGGTCTGTTCTCTGATGAAATTGATCAACTTGATCTTTTGCCGGTAGTGGACACCCCAGAGTTCAGCGTCCGGAATATCTGCCACCGACTCCCAGACGGCGGGGTTTTCATGATCCGCCAGCCAATCCGCACCCAGGCGTTGATTGCAAGCGAGTTCCATCCTGGGGTCAATCCAGGTGGGCACATGCACCCCGTTGGTAATATGGTCGATGGGGACTTGCTCCACCGGCAGATCGGGCCAGAGGGGTTGCCACATACGCCGGGCCACTTCCCCATGCCTCCGGCTGACCCCGTTGTGATAGGCGGATAGCCGCAAGGCGAAGGCGGTCATATTAAAGCCGGCCTTGGGCGGGTCCGTGGGTGAGACCCCCAACCGGAAAAAGTCCTCCCGGCTCAGCCCCAGCTTGGGGTAAGAATGGCCCAGATATTTTTCCAGCAGATCAAAGGGGAACACATCGTGCCCCGCCGGCACCGGGGTGTGGGTGGTGAACACCGAGGTGGCCCGTACCTGCTGAACCGCCTCTTCCAACCTCATCTTATCCTCTACCCGCTCCCGGATCCTTTCTAACAGGGCAAAGGCCGGATGGCCCTCATTCATGTGCAGGACCGAGTGCTTTATTCCCAGGGTGGCCAGCATCTCACTGCCGCCGATCCCCAGGACGATTTCCTGGAGCAGCCGCTGTTCGATATTGCTGATATAAAGATGGTCGCAGATCGGCCGGTGCGCCGGGTCATTGATTTCCAAATCGGTATCCATCAGGTAGAGGGGGATGCGACCTACCATCACCTGCCATACCGCCACCTGGATGGGTGGATCGGTATAGGGCACCTTGACGATAAGCTGTGCCCCCTGGTTATCGCGAACCCGGGTGATGGGCGCCGCCTCCCGATCGAGGATCTCGTCCACGTTTCCCTGCCAACCGTCGGCATTGATTTTCTGATGGACATACTCATCCCGATACATAAAGCCCACTGCCACCAGAGGTATCCCCAGGTCGCTGCATTCTTTGAGATGGTCCCCGGCCAGAAAACCCAGGCCGCCGGCATAAAACGGCAGGGATCGGTGCAACCCGTACTCCAGAGAGAAATAGGCGATGGGAGAGCACTCGGTGGCCGTGACGTTTTCGCTAAACCAACAGACCTGAGGTTGCATCTCCCGGTGGAATTCGGTCAGGACCGCGTCATAATGGCCCAGATATTCGGGGTCGCTGGCCGCCGCGTCCAAAAATTTCTGGGGCAGCACTTTTAACAGCTTTACCGGGTTATGGCCGGTGGCCTTCCAGGCCAGGCGATCCAGCCTCTTAAACAACATCCGGGCGGCGGGATGCCAGCTCCACCAGAGATTGTAGGCCAGTTCCCCCAGGCCGGCGATTCTCTCGGGCAGGTGGGGAAATTTGTCTTTGAGATCATCCACCGCGGCTTTCCTCTTTTAGGTATAAATAGTTTAACCAATTGAAGTATTTTTTATCTTTGCGTATTCTCGATAGAAGATAAGGTCCAATTTTTGGAAGGCAAGGGCCAGGATAAATCACTGGGGGCAGGTCATGAGCCGAGGGAAAAAATGCCAAAATGCCGCAAAAATTGGGAGCGGGTAATGGCGATTTAGAAAACCGATGTTTATCTTAATCTGCCGAGGAGCCTAAGGATTTTTACCTCGTGCTCTTGCACTTGAATAATTTTTAAAAGCTGCAGGATAAGCATTTTGAAATTTCTTGGGCATAAGGCCACGCCATGAACTAGAACGATCAGCAAGGTGATTAGGATGCGAAAAAAACTATGGATCGAAAAGCCCTCCGCCTATGGGGAACGCTCTACCGCAATCTTCCCCAGTCTGGATCTGTTTCGACATTACCGGCGGGAATGGTTCATGGGCGACATGACCGCCGGCCTGCTCATTTTCGCCACCACCATCCCGACGGCGCTGGCTTACGGGGAATTGGCCGGTCTCAAGCACGTCAACGGGCTTTATGCCTCCCTGTTAGCCCTGGCGGTGTATGCCTTAGTCGGCACTTCACGTCAGTTGATCGTTGGCTCGGAAGCTGCGGTGGCGATCATAGTAGCCGCTTCGGTGGCCTCCGCGTATTCCGGCGGAGACCCGGTCCGTTTTGCCGCTTTCGCATTTTTACAGGCCATCATGGTGGGGGCTATGCAGGCCCTGGCGGGGGTGTGCCGGGTCGGGTTCGCGGCGGACTTCATCCCCAAATCCGTAGTCGCCGGGTTTATCAACGGCATGGCCTTGATCATTATCCTGGCCCAGGTGGGGAAGATCACCGGGATTGAATTGAAAACCGAAGCCTTTTTTCCTCGAATCTATGAATTGATCTCCAGGGTCCATGAAGCCCACCATCTGACTCTGTACGTGGGGGGAGCCTGTCTGTTGGGGATGCTAATCCTGCGCCCGCTGCTCCGCCGGATCCCTGAAGCCGTGGTCATGGTGGTTCTGGCGACGGTGGCCGCGGTGCATTGGGACCTGGGAGCTCAGGGAATCCATCTGGTCGGCAAGGTTCCAGCGGGACTGCCGCACCCGCTGCTACCGAATGTGGGGCTCCAAGATATCTTCACCATGTTTCCCGTCGCCTTGGGCGTGGCCCTGGTTTCATACCTGGACACCACCATGACGGGAAGGGCCTTTGCCACCCGCGGCGGCTACCACCTGGACCCCAATCAAGAGTTGGTCGCCTTGGGCCTGACCAACCTCGGGTGCGGTTTCTTCCAGGGATTCGCGATCGGATCAAGCCATTCACGCACCGCTATTAATGAAATGAGCGGCGGCCGCAGCCAATTGGCCGGACTGCTGGCGGCTATATTGCTCGGTGTCTTTCTGCTCTACGGCACTTCTATCGTCAACAACGTACCGGTGGTAGCCCTCTCGGCGATCATTATCCTGGCAGGCATCCAGCTTTTACGACCGCGGGAACTTCTGGCGATCTTGCGTACCCGGGCGGCTTCCGGCTATATCAGTATGATCACCACTCTTTCAGTTCTCCTCGCCGGTCTCATGATCGGCGTTCTGGTGTCCGTGGCCCTGGCCATCGCCCTGGTGCTGCACCGCCTGGCCCGGCCCCACCAAACCATCACTATGACGCCAAAGTTGCCGGGGTTGTTGATCTACCGGTTCGCCGGGCCGCTCTACTTTTTTAACGCCGCTTATTTCGCCCACCGGGTGCAGACGGTGATCGAGTCAGCCAGCAAACCGGTCACGACCTTCCTCATCAATGCCGAGGCCATCGTGGATATAGATTTTGACGCTATCGAAACTCTGATAGAACTGGACTCCACTCTGAAAAGGCAGGGTATTTTCACGGGGATATGCGAAGTCAAAGGGCATTTTAAGAAGCTGCTGATGGACACCCGCCTGCCGCAACGCGCGAATTTTGTCATCTATCCCTCGATAGCGGAGGCGGTTAAGGAGTTGAGCAAAGGGCAGTCTAAGGTGGCGGAGGCGATTAAGGAGTTGGATAAAGAGCAGGCTAAGGTGGATGCGGCGGTTAAGCAGTTGGGTGAAAGGCAGTCTAAGGTAGATGAGGCGTTTAAGGAGTTGAGGAAAGAGCAGGCTGCGGGAGAAGAAAAACCCTCGAAAGAAAAGCCTTCTACCAAGGATGCTAAGGAGTTGAGCCAAGAGCCGTCGCAGGGAAAAGAAAAGACCGCGAAGGGAAAGCCCTCCGCCAAGGGTCCTAAGGGTGCTAAGGAGTTGAGCAAGGGTCCGTCTCAGGAAGAAGAAAAAACCGCGAAGGAGAAAACCTCCACCAAGGATGCTAAAGATGCATAGGTGGGTAGCTTGAACTAGAGGCAGAAGGATTGATTCTGTTGGGGAAATCCAGGTGAAAGCTCTCGTCCTCATAGTCCTCAACCTGTCGTTGGTGGGGCTGTTCGCCTTTCTGTTGACCCGGCGGCGGCTGCTCACCTACCACCTTAAGGACCGGCGGGTGTGGCTCACCTGGCTGTCTATCGGGGCCATCACCCTGGTAAATCTTGTCTTGGTCCGAACCAAATTTATCTTATAGGTAAGGCAACTCCAAAAAAATAATCTCGGAGAATGTCATGCGGCTGTTCGACAAGTTATTAGGACGACCGATGACTTTATCGGAAAGAGGGAAGGAAAGTCTCAGCGTCTGGACGGGCGTGCCGGTTATGGGATTGGATGCTTTAGCCTCGACCGGGTACGGCCCTGAGGCCGCGCTGACTATATTGACGCCCCTGGGCCTGGTCGGACTGCGATACTTCCCGATTATCGTGATCATCATCTTGGTAGAGCTCTTGACGCTCTATCTGTCATATCGGCAGACCACCGCCGCCTATCCCGGCGGCGGGGGCGCTTATATCGTTGCCAGCGACAATCTCGGCACCAATCCTGGAGTGTGGTCGGGAGTTATGTTGCTCCTGGATTACCTCCTGAATGTTGCCGTCGGCATTTCGGCCGGGATCGGCGCAGTGGTCTCGGCTATTCCGGCACTCCACCCGTACACCCTGCCGCTCTGTCTACTGGTTCTGATAACGCTGACTATTCTCAATCTACGCGGCATGCGCGAATCGGGGCAGGCCTTCATCATCCCGGTGATCGTTTTCATTGGGTGCATGTCAGTTGCCATTGTTATCGGACTGTTCAGCGTCTTGCAGAGCGGCGGGCAACCCCACCCCGTTGCACCGCCTCCGCCAATTCCCCGGGCGACTGAAATCGTCAGCGCCTGGATACTTTTGGCCGCCTTCGCCAACGGCTGTACGGCGTTGACCGGCATCGAGGCCATCAGCAACGCCGTCCCCCTGTTTCGTAAGCCAGCCGTTCCCAATGCCCAGCGGACCTTGACGGTGATTATGGTGATCCTCGCCCTATTCCTGCTGGGTATCAGCTATCTCTGTCCCGGTTACCACATCGGGGCGATGGATGAGACCAAGCCGGGTTATCAAACCGTCCTCTCGCAAATGGTAGCGGCCGTAGCGGGGCGGGGCATGTTCTACTACATCTCCCTGGCCAGTATCTTCTTTGTCCTCACCTGTTCGGCCCAGACCAGTTTTGCGGGCTTTCCGCGAGTGTGCCGGCTGCTGGCGGAAGACGGTTTTTTACCGCCCTATTTCGCCAACCGCGGCCGGCGGCTGGTTTTTTCGCACGGCATCATCTTCCTGTCCGTCGTTTCCGGCTTGCTGCTGATCGTCTTCGGAGGGGTAACCCAGGCCTTGATTCCCTTGTTTGCGGTCGGAGCCTTTGGGGCCTTTCTCTTCTCACAGAGCGGTATGGTGGTGCACTGGTGGCGCAAGAAAGGCCGGGGATACCGAATTAAACTGGCGTTCAACGCCCTAGGGGCGATAACTACCGCGGTCGGCCTGGTGATCATTATCGTGGCGAAATTCCTCGAGGGCGCCTGGATGACGGTTATCTTCATCCCGGCGCTCATATTTTTGCTCCTGACCATCAACCGGCACTACAAAAGAGTCGCCCGGGGGGTGAAGCAACCGTTAGAATTGCAGGCGGCGAAATTGCAGCACCCCATCGTGATTATCCCGATCGCCGGTTGGGACCGCGTCGCCGAGCGGGCCGTGCGGTTTGGTTTGCTCCTATCCGATGAGGTCACTGCTGTCCATGTGAGCACTGCGAAGGATGATCCGCATCTGAGAGAAATCTGGGCCGAGATGGCCGAAAAACCGGCGAAAGCCGCGAATTTTGCTGTTCCTCGCTTGAAGATCATCTCTTCCCCCTATCGCAAGATCATCGAGCCGATTTTGGATTTTGTCAAAACAACCAGAGAGTCCAATCCCGATCGGCTCATCGCGGTGGTCCTTGGGGAATTGGTCGAGCCACACTGGTTTGAATACGTGCTGCATAATCTGCAGTCCGAGAGGCTGCGGGCCTCGATCTTTATGCTACGCGACCGGCACACCGTGGTGATCTGTACTCCGTGGTATTTGCGGGAATAAATGGCGAGCTTGGATGCCGCCCAGGGCGGCGCCCAACCATTTTCGTTTTCCATTAATGAGATCTAGAAGCAGATTTCAAGAGATGGTGGGCATCTTACGGCTGGCGGAAGCCGAGTTTGCCGACCGCCATGTGGAGGTCTGCATCGGCTGGCCCATGTCTTCCTGGATGGACCGCTTTGCCATCGGGGTAATGGTCTTCAATATGATCCGCCTGCCGCAGCTGTTCCCCGCTTTCGGATTTATCATTCGTTATTCGACCAGCGTCTCATTGGCTCCGGTGATCTATAAACCCGATGAAACCCCAGGGGAAAAGGCGGAATAAGCCGGGAAGCAATGAACATCTTCCACACCACCTGTCATGATTTCGGCCACAGGTTACCCAATTACTTCCGGCATGAGTTACTTTACAAATTGAGGACGAGATGTCGCTCCGAAAAGATAAGCTGATCACCCGTCTCCAGACGCAGGTAGGCCTGGACAAACAAGAGTCTCGACAATTAGTGGAGGGCCTCTTGGGGATAATGAAGGATACCTTGACCGGGGGAGAAGAGTTACTCATTAGCGGGTTTAGAAAATTCTCGGTGAGGCAAAAGAATGCGCGTCGAGGGAGAAATCCTCAAACCAAAGAAAGTTTAGTCTTGGCCGTTCGAAAAATTTTGGTGTTCAAGGCATCTGGGGTATTACGCAAACGCATCAACCCTTAATAGTTCTTTTATCCTGAGGAAATTGATTCTAACCAGCCAGACTCCTTAATTTGCTCCCATTAAGAAGCTCCTTCTGATACACAGATTATATCTTCAGTTTTTGCTGGCTTGATGATAGGCGAAGGGTTTGGCAAGCTATATAGAATTTGACGGAAAGGTTTCGAATGGCAGGCAAGCACAGAAAAAATTGTTGAAGATCATAGCATTTTCACCATATAATGTACTGAATTTCACATGAGGAGGTAATTCCTGGTGTATCGGCTATTGGTTCCCATTAGACTGAAATCCTGAAGCTCAGGCGACCGGAGAGCCTTGGAAAGGCTCTTGAAGCCCGCAAAGCAGGAAAGGGGCGGGGCGGATCACCTGGGATCGGAGTCTGATTTCGGTTAGCTGTACCAGGACAGTATTCCTCCCCAAAAGGTAATATCCTCCCCGAATTTCCACATCCTTTCCGCTTTTCCAGCTTAGTCACTTGAGTCCATCACCGCCTGAACCCTACGGGGGCTCCGGATATTTTTGCGTTCGGTGCAACTCAACAACCGCCTTGACAATTTAACCAGCAAACCAGCGAGGAGAAATATCTTATGGAACCTCTGGATTTGAGGAGCCTGGCAGAGCGGAGAGATAAAAGCATCTTTACCGGCATTCTCCCGGAAACCCATATGAATGCCTGTTTCACCTGCGGCACCTGCTCCGGCGGCTGCCCCTTGACCGGTATGGAAAGCACTAAAGACGAGGGTCTGGACTGTCGCAAGGCCATCCGCATGGCCGCCTTCGGCATGGACCAGGAGCTCATCAACTCCCGCTTCGTGTGGATCTGCACCGGCTGCGAACGTTGCGTGGCCGGCTGCCCCATGGGCGTCAAGCTAGTGAAGGTGTGGGCGGCGGCCAAGGCGGCGCGACCCCGGGACAAGGTGCCTGGAGTCCTCCATAAAGGCGTCGCTATGGTCCTGAAGACCGGCAATAACATGGGCATCCCGGAGGATGACTACGTCACCCTGTTGGAAGAGTTGGGCGAGGAACTGGCCGAGGAGTGCTGCCCTGGCTTTGTCACTCCGGTGGAGAAAGTGGGGGCGGAGTACCTCCACTTCCAGAACTCCAAGGAAGCCTACGCCGAACCCGACGACATGAAATGGTGGTGGAAGATTTTCTATGCCGCCAAGGCCGACTGGACCACCTCCGCCAAGAATTGGGAATCGGTGGACTGGGGTATCTTCACCGCTGATATGGAGGCCAGTAAAGAAATTGCCCGGCGCAAAGTGGAGAACATGAAGCGCCTGCAAGCCAAAACTTTTATCCTGCCCGACTGCGGCGGCGCCTCCTACGGCACCCGCCTAAATATCGAGAAGCACTTCAAGCACGAGTTCGGCCCCGAGACCGGCCACAACTACGTCTATTTCTTCGATGTGCTGCTGCAGTGGCTGCAAGAAGGACGCATTAAGGTGGATAAGAGTGTGCACGAAGGCCGGATCGTCACCTGGCACGACTCCTGTAAGCACGGCCGCTCTGCCTACTTTGCCTTTGGGGACGACTCCAACTTCGAGAAGGCCCGGAAGCTCATCTCCTATTGCATCGACATGCAAAATTTCCGGGAGATGCCCTACAACCGCATGGAGTCCTACTGCTGCGGCGCCGGGGCCGGTAACTGGCCGGGGCCTTTCGAGAAGGAGAAGACCGAACACGGCCGCTTCAAGGCCGAAGACATCCGGGCCACGGGCGCCGACCTGGTCATCGCCGGCTGCTCCAACTGCCGGGATCAGATCATGAAAAACCTGAAGCCCAAGTTCAAGCTGGATATTGAAGTGACATACATCTGGGAGATGATCGCCGACGCTCTGATCATGGAGGAATAAGGCACGAGAACCTGGCAGGGGCTGGCGCCATAGTTGGCATGGAGTCGGCCCTTAAAAACTATCAAGCATCGCCGAGATAGAGGTGGTAATCGTCATGATTCCTAATAATGCCGCGGTCATTCCCCTGCTCCTGCACCCGGGATTTCAAAACCGCCACCGGGTGCAGGAACTGAAAACGGCGCTGATGACCGGAACCTTGGCTTATGTCCAGATGGCCCTGGACAATGCCGCCGGAGCCTCGACCTAAGCAGTGACAATCCTGCAACGGGCTTGTGAGCTTTTGGATGAGGCCCGGGATCGGCTGGTGTGCGAGTTACTGTGAAGGCACAGGAGCAAGAAGGATTTTCGGGAATGTTGGCAGAAAAATTCGATAATCAGGCCCAAGCCCAAAAGCATGACATAAGTGGACCCCAAAGCACCAGCCTGGTCAGGCCTTCCGACCAATCCAGGGAAGGGCTGGTGTGTAATCGCTTTTATGAGCTGATCCTTTCCACGGGTTGTCCTTTCCAGTGTCGATATTGTTATCTTCATTTGACCCAAGGAGGCGAGCACGCGCCGGTGCAGGTTACCCATCCATGGCCGGAAGTCGAAAGGCAATTGGAGCAAATTACCGCCGGGGTCTTCTCCACCGGAGAGTGGGCGGATAGCCTGGCCACCCACCCGCCTTTGCTCAAGCCGGCTATTGCTTACTTTCGCCGGCAACCGGAAAAATTCCTCTTCCTCACTACCAAGAGCGCTGATATCAGTCCTTTTCTGGACCTGGATCCGACTCCCCAGGTTTGGGTCTCATTTTCTATCAATGCCGTAACGGCCTGGGAGCGCTTCGAGAGCCACACTCCCCATCCTTATCAGAGATTGGCGGCCGCTCGCGCCTTGCAAGCAGCCGGCTGGCGCGTCCGGGTCCGCATTGACCCGATAATCGCGGAGGTCGGGGTTGAGCATTACCGGGATATTGCCCAAAAAGTGAGCCTTCTGGGTCCGGAGCGCGTCACCGTGGGGACGTTGAGGAAACTTCCGGGACTTTTCTCCGGGAAGAGAGCTTTTTCAGTGAGACATCATACCTCACCCAGCGGCGTCAGATTTTACCAGGAGACCATGCGGGCGGAGATCTACAGGCGATTGGCCGACTGGCTCGGTTTCCAACCGGCCCTTTGTCGAGAAACCTACGAACTGTGGGAAAGATTGGCTTGGGGGCCGATAGCCTGCAATTGCACGGCCGGGGGCTGAGCCCTCAAGGGAAGGAAATAGTATGAAGGTGCCAGTTATTTTATTGTCTGGTGTGGCAAGCGCCGTATTGGTATGGCTGGGACTCCGACTTTTGCACCATTATCGTCCCCCCCCAACCGGCTAGTTGGGATATGGTTCTGACCGCGGCGCAAAGGGGAGGCTACAGCCTCATTACCACGACTGAACTGGCGAGGCGTTACCGGAAAAATCCATCAGGCCTCTTGTTAGTTGATACCCGCGACCCCGGATACTTCGCCCTCGGCCATATCCCAGGCGCGGTTAATTTTCCCTTGCTGTCCACCTGGCAAGCCAGGTGGACAGCCGGAAAACCGCTGGAAAAGCTCTTGGGACCGGATCGAGGGCGCTGCGTGGTCTTTTACTGAGCTGGCCTGGCCTGAGTCCGGAGCGACTCTGCAGCCCGGGTGGCTGTCAAGCTTGGCTATCAGAACGTTTACCGTGACCCCCACGGCTTTCCGGAATGGCAGCAAAGAGGGTTGCCCGAGGCCACTGGTTCATGATCATGGAAAAAATCCACCGGAGGAAAGCAGATGCACCAAGATCGAATGAAATCAACTCTGGATATTCTGGCGATTTTTTTGGTTTCCCTCTTCTTACTGGCCCCTGCCCCTCTGCCGGCGCAAACACCAACGCGCCTGGCAGCCCAGCCAAAAGAACCGGCCCGGCATTGGCGTGGAGATTTCCACGGAGGACCTGAAGCAGATTCTGGCCAACAAATCCGCACCCGTGGTGGATGTGCGCACGCCCAAAGAATATGCCATCGCCCATATTCCCGGTAGCCTCCATATCTACGAGAAGGTTCTGGATAAACTGATGCAGTTACTGCCTGACCAGAAGGCGGGCCTGGTGATTTACTGCAATGGGCCGTATTGCCACAAAGTGAAGCGGGTGGCCGAACAACTATTCAAAAGGGGTTACAGCAACATTAAACGCTACCAGTCGGGCATGCCGGTCTGGCGGGCTTATGGCAATAACGTACAGACTGATATGGCTGGGTGCAAGTACATCTACCCGGCGGACAAAACCGCCGTCTGGGTTGATGCCCGCCCCAAAGAGGAATTCGCCAAAGGGACTGTCCCTGGGTCGGTGAACATTCAGCCGGGAGAGGTTAAAGTGGCGAATGATTATGGACGACTGCCTTACACCGACAAGGGGACGCGGATTGTGGTCTTTGCCGACCAGCCGGAGCTGGCCCGGAAAGTCGCGGAGGAGATCGCCCACACGGCCTTCTGGAACAGCAGCTACTTTAGCGGTACGTTTGCCGACTTGAGGGCGGGCGGGCTATGGTAATCGTATTGCCCACTTAAGGAGGCTTAGGCTTTCATACAAGTACGGAGAGTGGCTATGCACTTTCAGGACAATATTCGGAGTGTGTTTATCTGAAATAGTCCCCGAGCGTATATAGTTGCTCACTGCTATATCTCTGGGGTCTCCACCAAAATAATAATTATTCAATATGGTTATCATAACCGCATTTCAGATCAGTTGGGGGTGATTCCCAGCAATGCCGCAAAATCAGCCAACCCCTTAGTGAGAGTGCAGGGAGTAATTCTTCCTGCACTCCCTGGTTAAGGCAACATCGCTCAATCTTTCGGCCTGTTCTCCGGACCATGGTATCCATTGGTGTCGAGGGCACTTAGGCCGCCTGGCTCCTGGTCTACCCGGCATGTGATGAAGTGGCCGGGGATGGTTTCGTTACGGGTGAACCTGAGGCCGCCTTTCTCCAGGATACCTAAAAACCTGTCCAGCACCTCTGGGATCTCATAAAAGTTGAGACTTACCTATTCTTCTGACACCAGGTCATCTATGGTAGCAGCTATTGGTGCGGGGCGAGGGCGAGACTACGATTCCTTTGCTGTTGGAGGCGATGCGGCACAGCAAGACCGGGATAATCGAACACGGCGCCAAGCCAGACCTATCGACCTCGCCGATTCCGCGGTTTGATCTGTTGCAGTTGCACGATTACGCCTCCGTGACGATCCAGACTTCCCGGGGTTGCCCCTTTGACTGCGAATTTTGCGATGTGGTGAACCTTTTCGGACGCGTACCCCGTTACAAGACCCCGAAACAGGTCATGGCCGAATTGGAGACCCTCTACCGGCTCGGGGCCAGGGGTTCCGTGTTTATCTGCGACGACAACTTCATCGGCAGTAAGAAGCACGCCCAATCCTTCCTGCAAGAACTCACCCCTTGGTTGAGGAGTCGGGGTGAACCCTTCAGTTTCTTGACCCAGGCCTCGGTGAACCTGGGGCAAGATCCGGAAATGATAGACCTTATGACCGCGGCCAACCTGAGGGAAGTCTTTATCGGGATCGAGTCTCCGAATGAGAATGTGCTGGTGACCAGCCACAAAGATCACAACATCAAGAACCCGCTCATAGAATCGCTGTACACTCTCAAGAAGAATGGCATGGGGGTTATTGGCAGTTTCATTATCGGCCTGGACGGGGAAACGAAAGGGGCCGGCGAGCGATCTGCGCCTTTATAGAACAGACTGATATACCCGTGACCATGCTTGGGGTCCTGCAGGCTGCGCCACATACCAGCCTGTGGCATCGATTGGGGAAAGAAGGGCGGCTGCGCCGGGATGTGGGAGATGCCGCCGGGACCTTCTCAGAATTGAACTACGAACCGGATAGGCCGGAAGTCGAGATCATGCAGGAATAAGTCGAGGCCTGGAACTATCTGTACGAACCATCCCGTTATCTGGCGAGGGCCTACCGCTATTTCCTGGCCATGCGGCCGACTCACCGGTCCCAAGCGGTCGCTACAAGGGCCCCTTTACCAAAAGATCGCTTGTCCGAAGCGTTGCGCCGAATATTAATCGAAATCAAGGCTTTTTGCACAATACTCTGTGGCATGGGGTCCGGCCATCATACCGGCGTCAATTCTGGGCCCAGATGATCGGTATGTTGAGGCAAAACCCGACCAGATTCGTAGAGTACATCGTGGCCTGCGCCTTGGGAGAGGATCTCTTCAACATGAGGAGGTTGGTGCGGGAAAAGGCCACAGCCATCATACATGAGCGGCAGATAGAGGTTCCCGCGGCGCTCCAGGGCAGGTTAGCGGAAGCCCCCTTGAAACCATCTTCTTCCAGCGCTATCCGGGATAAATGATAGTGAATGCCTATCCCAGGGTTACGCTGCCTTCAAGCCCTGCTAATCTTTTTCATTACCGATGCGGTCGAAAGACGATTTCTGGCTGAAGCTTTCGAGAAACAGTTTTTCCTCCACTTTTTGCAGTCGGCCCTGGGCTGCTTCGATTTTATCCATCACGTTTGAGAGCTCCATTAGTTTAGCATGTAATTCGGTCAGTTTGGCTTTGGCTTCCAGAAGTTCCTTTTTTGCTTGGGCTATTTCCTGCTTGGCTTCCTGTTCGTTCATCTCACCTCTCCTTTGATCGCGTCGGCTGCCGCGATATCTTAGGATGTCGCCCTGGCACTAATGGACGAGGTCAGTCGGCTAACTAAGCGACGCGTCCGGCCCGAATAGTTCTCATAAAGTCTTATAATGTTCAGGCTGGGGCGACTTCTCCTGTTGATATTCACCGCACCACTCATTATCTGCCGTGGGGGGCCAGGCCGTGTGTTGAAACGTTTCCTGTGGGGTAACCTGGGCTTGGGGGGCATGACGCCGGCAAAGTCCCCATTGACCCGGACGTCCCGGCATTTCTCCAATCTTATGCCAAAACTTGCAATTAGAACATAGGGGCCGCATGGTCTTGCCCTCCTTAAGTAAAGGGTGGCACGAAATCCCTCATTAGCCTTCCCCGAATTCTCTGGGCAAATCTCCCGGAGGGATTAAAATCGGGGGACGGTGGTTTTAATATAAGGTGGCCTGCGTGGAGGAGCCATAGCCCGGCCCAATTGATTGGAACTTATCTTGCATCCATCAGTTGGTCGTTTTTGACCTTAAACATGGCAAAGCACGACAAGATCAGGCAAGGCCAGACGGCAAGGTGCCTACCTTGCCGGGGGGGAAGATGGCCGATCCGGGTAAAACCGAGTTGGCCATTTTCTTTCAGTGGTCAATTCTGCGTTTGACTGCGCACTAAGGGGATGCTCACCTCGACATAGTGTTCCTGACGGTCGTCAACCAGGGGAATAGTATTATCGGGTTGGTCGACGCCATCCACGGTCACCCGCGTTTCGCCCTTCTCGGCCGTGGGGCGCTGAACAGCGATGTGGTAGACCGTCTCCCGATATCGATAGTGCATGGTGAAGCCCGGCCAATCCGCCGGGAGACACGGCGTGAACCGCAATTTGTCCACCTCCAGCCTCAGTCCCAGGAGCGATTCCACGATCAGCCGGTACATCCAGCCGGCCGACCCCGTGTACCACGTCCAGCCGCCGCGGCCGGTATGAGGCGAGAGCGCATAGACGTCGGCCGTAACGACGTAGGGTTCGACTTTGTAGATGGCGATCTCCTCGAGAGATCTGGCATGGTTTACCGGGTTGATCATCGCCAGTAGTTCCCAGGCGCGCCCCCCGTCGCCCAAGGCCGCGAAGGCCATCGCCGCCCAGATCGCCGCGTGGGTGTATTGCCCGCCATTCTCTCTCACCCCGGGGACGTACCCTTTGATGTAGCCGGGATTCAAATCCGACTTGTCAAACGGCGGATCCAGGAGCTGGATGAGCGCCTGCTCCCGGCGCACGAGGCGCTGATCCACCGCTTCCATGGCCAGGCGCGCCCGCGCCGCCTCTCCCGCACCGGATAGCACGGACCAGCTCTGCGCAATCGAATCGATCCGGCATTCGGGGTTGTCCGCCGACCCCAGCGGTGAACCGTCGTCGAAGTAGGCGCGGCGATACCACTCGCCGTCCCAGCCATGCTCCTCGATATTGCGGCGCAGCCCGGCCGCCTCCTCGGCGCAACGCTCGGCGAAGGACGACATCGCCGTGCGTCCGGGCCACCTCGGTGAACCGCGTGAGCACTTCATAAAGGAAAAAGCCCAACCAGACGCTTTCCCCCTTGCCGTGTTCGCCCACCAGGTTCATGCCGTCATTCCAGTCGCCGGAGCCCATCAGCGGCAAGCCGTGCTCACCAAATCTGAGGCCCCTGAGGATGGCTCGCACACAGTGGTCATACAAACTGGCCGTTTCTGGAGACTGATTGGGCAGATCGTAATACGAGTCCTCCTCCGCGTTTACCGGGCGGCCCTGGAGGAAATGGATAGGCTCATCCAACACGCCGGTGTCCCCGGTGTTCAGGACGTAGCGGCAGGTCGCCAACGGCAGCCAGAGGTAATCATCGGAGCAATGGGTACGCACGCCCCGGCCCCAGGGGGGGTGCCACCAATGCTGGACATCTCCTTCCGGGAACTGGCGGGAGGCGCACAGGAGCAGGTGCTCGCGCACCAGGTGCGGCTCGGCGTAGATCAGCGCCATCACGTCCTGCAACTGATCGCGGAAACCGAAGGCGCCCCCCGATTGGTAGTAGCCGCTGCGCGCCCAAAGGCGGCACGCCAGAGTCTGGTATAACAGCCAGCCGTTGGTGAGTACGTTGAGGGACTGGTCGGGTGTTTCCACTTGCACGGCGCCGAGAGTATGATTCCAGTACTGCCACACCGCATCGAGGGCGCTCGCGCGCCGCGGTGGAGCCTCGAAAGCGTTGCACGAGGTCCCTGGCGTCGTCGACGTCTCGCCCGGCGCCGAGAGTGAAGACGATCTCACGCTCTTGCCCGTGCGGCCAGCTCGAAAGGAACCTGCAGCGCGGCACAGGGGTCCAAACCTGCTCCCACCTTTCCAGAAAGCCGCAACCGGGACAGCGCGGCAGGACTCGCGTAGCGTGCCGTTGCGTCCCAGGAATTCAGTCCGGTCGCCGCTTAAGGTCCGGGTCGCAGCGTCCACCTTGAAGAAGGCAACCCGATCGGTGAACTCCGTGTTGTAGGGGTTGCGCGCCAAGAGCGCGCCGCTATTCGGGTCAACTTCGGTGACAATGTGCATAGCGGATTTCGACCGCTGATCTCCCAGAACCCATTCTACGTAACCCGTGGCGGAGAGTCGGCGCGGCCGGCCCGAGACGTTCCGCACTTTGAGCACCGTGAACTTGATCGGTGCATCCAGGGCCACGTAAACCCACACCTCTGAGCTAATGCCGTCCTCGGTGTGCTCGAAAACGCTATAGCCGAAGCCGTGGCGGCTGGCATAGGGCGTCACGCCACGGCTGGGCAGCGGCATGGGGGACCAGAAGTGGCCGGTCTCTTCATCACGGAGGTAAAAGGCTTCTCCGCTCGCATCGCTCACGGGATCATTCCCCCAGGGAGTGAGGCGGAACTCGTGGGCATTCTCGCTCCAGGTATAGGCCAGGCCGCTCTCTGAGATGACGGTGCCGAAGTGCGGATTGGCCAGCACATTTACCCATGGAGCCGGAGTCACCTGCTGGTCGGTGGTCGTAATGACATATTCGCGTCCGTCCGGGGTGAATCCGCCCAACCCGTTGAAAAACATCAGATCACCGCGGGAGAACTCTCCCGTCCCCGGGGGTTCGGCCCGGTGGGTTCGGGTCGGCGTCAGGGGCGGTACGGTCACTTCCACACGGTCCCGACGGCTGAGCTGGTCCTCCAGCGCTCCCCGGCTGTCGGTGATGATGGCGCGGGCGACCGTTTGGAACAGAATGCGGTCCTCCTCCGCTATCTGGTCCGCAGGTCTCACGAAAATGCCGCCTGGCCGATCTATTTCGCTGGCTTCGACCCCCGCGGCAATGAGCCCCATGATCTGGTCCTGAAGCAGTTGCCGGTAACCGGCGTGATCTTCGTTCCAGATCACCAGGTCCACCGCCAGTCCTTTTAAACGCCAGTACGCATGGGCCTGGATGAGTTGGCGCACCAGATCGATATTGGCCGGATCTTCAATCTGCAGCAGCACGATGGGCAAATCGCCGGAAATAGAGTAGCCCCAAAGACCGGATTGCCCGCGGCGGTTCTTGATGAGGACGCTCGGGTCGGCTCGGAGCGATGCATTGGCGTAGATTACCGAGCTCGCCAGGCGACAGTAAAGCTGCGCGTCGGCCTCTGAGGCATTGATCTGCCGCAGGGCCACCTGGCTATGCGTCCAGGCCAGATCAAAGACGCGATCCGCCAGACGCCGATCCTGGTATTTCTCCACCAGGCCCAGGCAGGCCTCGCGGGTTTCGCCGATGCCGGAGACCACATTGACCGTTACCGATTCTCCCGGATCGAGCGCCAGCCGATACCGGATGGCGACAATCGGATCCAGCACGGAGCCCTCGCTGCCCGAGAGCGCCGCTGGACCGCTCATCGCCTGGGGATCGGCGACGGTCCGGCCGCGGCCGATGAACTGCATCCGGTCGGTCTCGTAGGAAATCTCGCCAATCTCCGCCCCGTGCACCGCCATCAGGTGAAACATCCAGGGCGCCTGCTCGTCAAGGGAGCGGGGCCGGCGAGTGCAGAGGATCGCCTGCCGGTCGCGGATGATCTCGGTCTGCACAAAGAGATTGCTGAACGCCGGATGCAAGTGCGTCCGCGGCAGGCGGCGCCAGGACCACTTCCGCGTAACTCGTGACGTCGATTTCCCTGCGGGTCCGGGCGCGGTTGGTAATGGTGATGCGGCGCAACTCGATATCGTCTTCGGGCGACACCACGATCTCGGTATAGGCGTCAAAGTCTTGTTGGCGGCAGCGGAACTCGGCTCGCCCTTCCGAGAAAATCGCCTCAAAATTCCCAGAGCGTTTGAGGGTTGGCTGATAGGCGGTGGACCAGAACTCCCCGCTCGCCACGTCGCGGAGGTAACAGAACGTGCCCCAGTTGTCGCAGGTAGTGTCTTCGCGCCAGCGGGTGACGGCGATATCCTTCCAGCGACTGTAACCGCCGCCGGCGTTGGTGACCATCACGTGATATCTGCCATTCGACAACAACTGCACTTCCGGTATCGGCGTATCGGGGCTGTGGAAAACTCGCACCGGCGTCTCCGGAGCTCTGGAAGTCGGTTGTGATCCGGTGATTTCGTCGGCGTGCACATAGAATGTCGTGGCTTTGGGGATGCGCTCCTGGAGCAACAACATGGTCGCCTGGAACAGAGGGTCCGACTCGAAGCGCTTCTGCATCGGCCGGTCCAGGAGCAGATAGGCCAGGGAGAGGAAGCTCATGCCCTGGTGATGGGCCATGAAGGACCGCACCACGGCGCTCGCTTGGCCGCGGGGCAGGCGCGAAGGCGTGTAGTCGATGGCTTCATAGAAGCCGAACTTTCCCTCAAACCCTGCCGCGGCCAGGTGCTCGAGATTTAAGCAGGCCTCTTCGGGCGCCACCATCAGCGCCAGCGCTGAGGCATACGGGGCAATGACCAGGTCCTCGGCCAGTCCGCGCTTGAGCCCCAGGCCGGGCACGCCGAAGGCGCGGTACTGGTAATTGAGATGAATATCGATGGCATTGTAACCGGATTCTGAAATGCCCCAGGGCACGCCGCACTGCTGGCCATACTCGATCTGCCTCTCCACCGCCACCTTACAGGTCTGGTCGAGCAAGGTGTTTTCGTAGGTCGGCATTACCAGGAGCGGCATGAGGTATTCGAACATCGACCCGCTCCACGACAGCAGAAGCGATTCTCCCCCGACGGTAGTGAGGAGACGTCCCAGGGCAAACCAGCTCTCCTGCGGCAACTCTCCTTGAGCAATCGCCACGAAAGTGGGTAATCTCGCTTCCGAAGCCAGCAGATCGTAGTAGCTCGAGTCCAGCCGACGCTCGCTCACGTTGTAGCCGATAGCCATTAAGTGACGAGCCTGGTCGAACAGGAAACCATACTCCATCCGGGCGAGTTCGCTGGATTGCCGGGCCAGCCGTTCGATAGCCGCAATCCTGGCTGCGGCGCGCCGGCTGGCCTTCGTGATGAGCTGTTGCAGCTTATCAAACCGGGCGCACTCCTCGGGCGTTACCGCCAAAGCGAGCTGAGGCGCGATGGCCGGCAGCAGATCCACCTCAAGCCTGGCCAATTGGCGGAGCGTAGGAATCTCGCCAATACCCTGGGCCTCGCTCAGATTACCGAACGAAGCCGGCAGTAAGGTCCACGGAGCGAGAAAGGTCAATTCATCGAGGGCATCCCGGCACTGGCGGAACAGGCTCTGCGCCCACCACCGCAATTGGCTCTCGGGATCAGCGTCGAGGCTGCGGACCAGACCTTCGGCGGACGTCGCCAGCCGGTCGAGGCATAGCCGGGCC
Organism: uncultured delta proteobacterium; assembly: GCA_963797235.1. Taxonomy (GTDB): domain Bacteria; phylum Desulfobacterota; class Desulfobaccia; order Desulfobaccales; family 0-14-0-80-60-11; genus JAPLJC01. The sequence goes on along the minus strand of CAWCOX010000004.1, from coordinate 143,989 downwards.
GCCGCCAGCGTGGTTGGCCGGGAATCGGCAACCGGTGCCAGATCCTTCTGAAGTTGCGCCAGCGGGGCCCAGAGCGGCTCCTGCCGCCGTGTCCACAATAATCCCTATCGTGTCACTCAGTCCGTCAAACCAGCGTGCGCCCAGGATTTGCTGATCAGGAAGGGCGAGCAGACCGGCCCGCAAGGTCAGCAGATGGCCAGCCAGGTTGCCACTGTCCACAGTCGAAATGTAGATGGGCAACAGTGGCTGCAAAGACTGCGTGTCGTACCAGTTATAGAAGTGGCCGCGGTGTCGCTCCAAAGCTGCCATCGTGTGGAGGGCGTTCTCCGTGCGTTCGACGAGTCGTCCGGCTGAAATGTAGCCGAAGTCGTAGGCGGCTAAATTCGCCAGGAGCGCCAGTCCCATGTTGGTCGGCGAGGTGCGATGGGCGACCCTGGCCACGGGATGCTCCTGATAGTTATCCGGCGGCAGCCAATGATCTTCCGGGCCGACGAAGGTCTCGAAGAAGGCCCAGGTCTTTCGGGAAATCTTCTGGAGGAACCGGGTCTGGTCGGCCGTCAATCTGGCGGCGCGGCGAGTGAGCGGTCGACTGATCCACCAGGCGATAGCCGGAGAGGCAAACCAGAGGCCCAGTATGGGCCCAGCCACCGATAACCCGGTTGGCTTCGAAAACGCCAGGTAGATCGCCGCGGCTAAAGCGATTACGGGGGCGATCCACATCGCCTGAAAGGAGGCGACGAGGTCCGAGCGGCTCGGGCGCTCCCGATCGCTCGACGGATTCCATTCCAGGAGTCGCTTGTGGGTAATCAGTATCCGGACGCCTGTGCGGATGATCGCATCCAGACTGAAAAATGCCTCATAGGGGAGACACACGAGCGTAAAGGCAGCCTGAGCGAAGTGTCGACCGGCCGAGCGCCCTAAGGCAGTGAGGTGCTGGCCCAGGAGCACATCGCCCGGCTTCTGGAACATTTCCAGCAAAGAGGCAAACAAAGCAGGAATAAAGATGATGCCGATCACCGACAAGGTCCAAAACCAGGCTGATGACAACACCGTCCAACCCAGGAGCAACAGGAGCGTCAACGCCGCGGACACGAGACTGCGGCGCAAGTTGTCGAAGATCTTCCATCGGGATAGCCCCGAGAGCGGATTCTTCTGAAGGTGTGCGCCAAGTCCGGGAACCCCTGGCAGCAGCCACCGGGCAATGTGCCAATCCCCACGAATCCAACGGTGTCGGCGGCTCACGTCGGCGCTATAGCGAGAGGGGTATTCCTCGTATAACTGGACATCGCTCAGCAGCCCGGCCCGAGCGTAGCACCCTTCCAGAAGATCGTGGCTGAGAATCCGGTTTTCGGGGAAGCGCCCGTTGAGCGCCTGCTCGAAGGCATCGACCTCATAGATGCCCTTGCCGATGAACGAGCCTTCCTGGAACAGATCCTGGTAGACATCGGAGACGGCGTGCGTATACGGATCGATGCCCGGATCACTCCCCCAGAGTCGCGCATACCGCGACCGGTTCGTGCCGGGCAGGCTCACGGCCACACGGGGCTGCAGGATGCCGTACCCCTCACAGACACGCTGCTTGTCTTCGTCGAACCGCGCCCGGTTCAAGGGGTGCGCCATGGCTCCCACCAGCTGCCAGGCCGAGTCGCGGGGCAGTTGCGTATCGGTGTCCAGGGTGATCACGTACTTCACGCCCGATAAGACTGCCATCGTACCGACGACGAGTGCGAAGCAATCCCTGGAGCCGCCGCGCAACAGGGCATTCAGTTCCGCGAGCTTGCCGCGCTTGCGCTCGTAGCCCATCCAAATCCGTTCGCTGGGATTCCACCGGCGCGGGCGATGAAAGAGGAAGAAAATATCGCCTTTGCTGCCCCGGTACTTTTCATTCAACTCTTCGATGCCCTGCCGGGCCAGATGCACCAGCGGTTCGTCCTCCGGCAGCGTCTCTGCGGGCGCATCCCGAAAATCAGTGAGCAGGCCGAAGTGCAGGTTCTCGTCCCGATTTGCCAGGAACCGGACTTCCAGCGCCTCGATCAGAGCCGCGATGTTCTGAGGGCTCGTGAGCATAGTCGGGACCACCACGAGGGTACTGGATTCCAGCGGAATTCCTGTGGAGAAGTCCAGGCGCGGCAGCGGCTGGGGCCTCACCAGCAACGTTGCCAGCCAGTTAACCAGGGCTATCGCCAGATGACTGGCGCCCAAGAGCGAGAGGATCCCGATCAGCCCGAGCAGCCAACCGGATAGCCCGTCGGCCTGCGCCTTCGCCAGGAAGCTGCCGGTAAGGATGGCCGTAACCAGCGTGATCGTGCCGACATACAGCAGCAAAGGAAACCGGCGGCTCACTTTGCAAAGCGCCGCAAAAGGGGAGCGGCGCAGTTCCACGGTCCGCTCGAGTTGCGCCAATCCCTTGATCGATCAGGTAAAAGCCGACATGGGCCGTGCGGTCGTCGCCGCCTTTCCTGGCCGCGCCCTCAAAGGCCAGTTGGATCGCCTCGTGCGCCACCTGGCTTTCGGAGTGCCGGCTGTTCTTGGCGATCTCCTCGACGACATGACGGTAGCGGTCACGGGTGGCAAAATCCATCTTGCCGTAGACGCCACCAGGGTCCTGACGCAAGGTCTGCTCGACCACGCTCAGCGTCTCGACGAAAACGCGCCAATCCATCGCTCCCAGGAAACGGAGGCTGCCGATGCTGTTGCTCATGGAGACCTGATCGGCGGCCTGTTGCTGGTTCTCCGACTGCACCAACTCCTTGCTCGTCCACCCGCATTCGGCCAGCCGCTGCTCGATCCAGGTGAGCGGCAAGGCCAGGTCGGGCCCCTGCCCCTGCAGCCGGCGCGTCAGTTCCGCCACAAACGAGCTCACCATTGGCGGATCCGACCGCGCCATGTCTGCGATCACCAGAATCAGGCTCTTCGGGTCTTGCTCGGCAATCTCCGTCATCTGGTCCGCCCAATAGTCGGCCAGGTTGCGGTCGATCCTGTCAGTGGCGATCCGGGCGGCCACGCGGCGGAGATTCTCGATCAAGGCGAGGCGCAGCATGATGGGGACGGCCCACAATTCACCCAACTTCAGGTCCGTGACGGTCTGGTAGGCGGCAATGAAACTGCTGAGACCTTCCGGATCCACCCGGCCATCGCCGTGGGAGATCGTCTCCAGCGCGAGATCATACACCCGCGGCAGCCCAGCCGATGGGCCGGTCAGCAGGCGCGGCAGTTCTCGGCTGTAACCCTTGGGCAAATGCCTCTTGGCGGTGCGAATCTGCTCTTCGATCAGATAAAAGTTGTCGAGCAGCCATTCCCCGGCCGGGGTAATCCGGCGGTTTGCCTTGACCGCCTCAGTCAGCAGGTTGCGGACTCCAATGAGGACGGCTTTATTCTCGGCTAACCGCTTCAGCAGCCGGCCCTGAGGCCCCCCCGGGCTCAACTGGTGCGAGCCCGCCAGGGTCTTGCCATGCTGCTCCATCTGATCGGCGCTGAACAACTCCGATCGCAGTGGGGGCTCGTCACCGACGTATCTTTGCCCCAAGCCGCCTCCCGAGAGGCAGGACCTCAGACGGAGCAAGGGCTCGCCAATGCTCTTGCTGCTCAACGCCATTCTTGAGGTCTCCTTTCCATCTGGGCTAATCGGCTGACTTAACCGAAATCTGATGAAAGACTCTTGCTTTTTTATGGTGAAAGGCGGCTTGTGGTGACGGGTCAGGTTCTGGCGATGGAGCCACTACAATGAGCAGGACTGTGACCTTAGCGGCAGTCGCCGCGGCCGCTCGGAGTCACACCTTGATCAACTGGGCCAAATCCATTTCCCTTATTCTGCTCCGTCGTTGAATTTAACACTAAATTATTGTTTTGTCATTAGAAAAGGAATTACTGATAACGGATAACTACTATTAATAGATATTTATTAAACGGCAAATAATATTAGCTACCAGTAAAATAATGGATTTTATTGACCATGCATATTATTTTCACAGCTACAATAATATCTGCTATTTTCATTCCATTGTTTCTCTGTTAATCCTAACTTATAATCTTTGCAATTTATGAGCAGGTCCAATTTTATTTTAATTAGCTTGACATTGAGAAATATTCTTGTAAAATTTGAAAAGTTTAGCATGTCAGACTGAAAGCCGGGCCACAAGTCCTGGACAATGATCGGACGGGTTGCTAAGTTTCCCGCCCGATATTTTTTTGCCTGACAGCTGTGCGCCCTGCTTTTTTGGCGGGTATATCTTTGCAGCATCAAGAAAGAGGTTTCACCTTGAAAGAAACTGGCACGGTAAAATGGTTTAACGACTCCAAGGGTTTTGGCTTCATCACGCGGGAAAGCGGTCCGGATGTGTTTGTGCATCACAGCGCCATCCAGGGCGAGGGCTTTCACTCCCTGGCGGAAGAAGATTCGGTGGAGTTTGAGGTAGTCAAGGGTCCCAAGGGCGATCAAGCCCAAAACGTGGTAAAGCTTTAGGCAGAACCGCTGATGATCCGAACTCCGACGGCCTCCTGGCCCTCGGAGTTCGGGCATTTTTTGCCCCTGCGAATGGGAAGGACCTGCCGGTCCAAGACTCCGGCAAGTCCATCCCGGCATGACCAACAAGGAGAAGATATGACTATGAAATTGTACGTGGGCAATCTGTCCTACGAGATGACCGAACCACAGCTGCAGACTCTTTTTGCCGAGGCCGGAGAAGTGACCTCGGCCAAGATCATCACCGACCGCGAAACCGGTCAGGCCCGGGGCTTCGGCTTCGTGGAGATGGAAACCAAGCTGGAGGGCCAGAAGGCCATTTCCATGCTCAACGGCCGGGATTTGGGCGGGCGCCCGCTGACCGTCAACGAAGCCAAGCCGAAGGAGAGAGGCGGCTTTGGCGGTGGCGGTGGCGGCTACCGGCATTAACGGAACTCCGGCGGCCGCAGGTGGGCAGCCGACACTTCTGGCCCCGTGATTTCCCCGTAGTCAAAAGGCGGCTTTCGGGCCGCCTTTCCTGTTTAGAAACCAAAGCTAAGGCCTTTTTTCCGTTTTGCCGGATACACCAGCCGGTCTCAAGCAGCCCCAAGCGGGTGTCTCTGCGAAACAAACCTGAGAAATGAGCGGAGGTAACCCGACTGATTGAGTCATTCGAGGTCCGTTGGGTGAGAGGCGCTCGAGGAGTTAAGTAAGATGGAACATATTGTTCTGAAAGCTAGCAAGCGTGACGTGGTCGCCACCAAGGCAGGCGTCCTGCGCCGCCAGGGGAAACTCCCGGCCGTGCTGTACGGGCACCATGTCGAGACGACGCCGATCCTGCTGGATGCCTATGAGGGGTCGCAGGTACTGCCTTTCTTGACCTCGTCCAGCCTGGTAACCATCGACCTGGAGGGGAAGCAATGCCTGGCCCAGGTGCGAGAGAAGCAGCGCGATCATCTCAAGAACCGCCTGCTGCATGTGGACTTCCAGATCGTCTCCCTCACTGAGAAGATGCACGCCAAGGTCGGCATCAGGCTGACCGGCACGGCCCCGGCGGTCAAGAACTTCAACGCCGAGATCCACACCGGCTTGACCGCGCTGGAGGTCGAGTGCATCCCGCAGGACCTGCCGGAGCGGATCATGGTTGACATCTCCGGTCTGACTGAACTCGGCGATAGCGTCCGCGTACGCGATATCGTCCTTTCAGACAAGGTGAAAGTCCTGGCCGATCCGGAAGAAGTCATCGCCGTCGCTGCCGCGCCCAGGAAAGAGGAGATCAGCGCCGAGGCCCCGGTTGTAGATGAAGCCGCGCCCGAGGAAACCGAACCCGGCAAGAAGGAAAAGGAAGTCTCCAAAGAACGCAAGTAATCATCCAGTTGATAAATACGGAACAGCGGTGCATTAAGCGCCGCTGTTTTTTTCTCGATCTTTCGACTCAAAATCCCACCAATCCTCACAGGAGTATATCTGCTATGATCCGGGACTTATCACTGTGCTAAAAACTTCGCATATCCAGATCATATCGGGGATCTCTCTCACTCCACCAATCTTTTCCAGTCATAGCCATGACCAGCCCCCCAAAACTGATCCACAGGTTACCTTTCATTAAAGCCACCGACCCTTGAATTAGGATTCTGCATTTCAAATTGACAGACTGGCCGGAACGAATCTCAGTTGCAATCCGTCGACTGCATAATTAATTTGCAAATAAATTGACTTCAAACAACAAGGGGTCATGATGCCCAATCATATTCTGGATAATTTCTTTAAACCGAAGTCCATTGCCATTGTCGGAGCTAGCTCTAAAGAGAACAGTATCGGCCGCATCCTGATAGAGAATTTGCAGAAGGACGGCTTTCCGGGGAGCATATATCCCATCAACCCCAAGAGAGGAGAGATCTTGGGGATTCCGGCTTTTCCTTCAATCACAGACGTGCCAGCCAGCATAGATCTCACCATCGTGGCCGTTCCCATTAAAGGGGTGCCGGAGATCATGCAGAGAGTGCGGCCAGGCCAAGGTCCCTGGAGTGATCATCATCTCCGCCGGCGGAAAGGAAGTGGGAGAAGAGGGGGAGAAGATCGAAGCCGATATCCACGCGGCGGCCCAGGCTGGCGGTATTCGCTATCTGGGGCCCAACTGCATGGGGATCCTGTGCCCCCAGGCGCGCCTCAACGCCAGCTTTGCAGCACATTCGGTGCGACCCGGGAGTGTGGCCCTCCTTTCCCAGAGCGGAGCCATATGTAGCGCCATTCTGGATATAGCCGAGGTCCAGAGCCTGGGATTCAGTCACTTTGTCAGTATCGGTTCTATGGCAGACATCGATTTTGCCGAGATGATCGACTACCTGGGGAACGACGACCGGGCCAAAAGCATCATCATCTACATGGAAAATCTGGTGAACCACCGTAAGTTCATGAGCGCGGCCCGCTCGGTCTCACGGGTGAAGCCGATTATCGTGGTCAAGGCCGGCCGGAGCGCCGCGGCCGCCCGCGCCGCCGCCTCCCACACCGGAGCCCTGGCCGGACAGGACGAGGCCTATAACGCCGCTTTCCGGCGGGCCGGCATCATCCGGGTGGACACTATTGACCAGCTCTTTAATTGCGCCGAGGCCCTGGGCAAGATGCCGCCCCCCGTGGGGGGCAATCTGGCCATCATCACCAATGCCGGCGGCCCCGGCGTTATGGCGGTGGACGCCTTCAGCAAGTGGCAGATGGAGCCGGCCGGCCTGACTCCAGAAACCATCAGCAAACTCAGCGAGTTCCTGCCCCCCTATTGGAGCCGCGGCAATCCCGTGGACGTGCTTGGCGATGCAGCCCCGGACCGTTTTCTCCAGGCGACCCGAGTGCTCCTGGCGGCTTCGGAAGTGGACGGTCTGGTGATCATCCTCTCCCCTCAGGCCATGACCGACCCCACCGGCGTCGCCCAGGCCCTGGTCCCGGACATCAAAAAACAAGCCAAGCCCGTCTTTGCCGTGTGGATGGGGGCCCAGGACGTGGCCCCAGGCATTCGGTTGTTAAATGAGGCCGGCGTCCCCACTGTCGATAACCCCGAAGAAGCGGTGGACACCTTCATGCAGATGTACTCTTACACCCGTAACTTGGAGCTGCTGCAGGAAACGCCACCCCGGCTGCCCGCTGATCTGAAAGTGAACACGAAACAGGCCCGGACCTTTATCGACGAATGCTTCAAACGCCAATCGCTGCTGCTGACTGAAGTGGAAGCCAAGGCGATTCTTTCGGCTTATGGCATTCCGGTAAATCCCACTGTGACCGCGTCTTCCGCCGCCGCGGCCGCCGCCGCCGCCAAAAAGCTGGGATTCCCGGTGGTGGCGAAGATTCATTCTCCGGAAATTTCTCATAAATCGGAGGTGGATGGCGTGCGGGCCTTTCTCAAGAGTGAGCAGGAAGTGGTGGCCGCTTTTGAGGACATCGTGAACCGAGCCCGGGCTGCCAGGCCTGACGCCAGGATTTTTGGCGTGACCATCCAAACTCAGGTGGAAAAATCGCCTCTGGAACTGATTCTGGGGGCCAAGAAAGACCCTCAGTTCGGGCCGCTGCTGCTTTTCGGTCTGGGCGGAGTGCTGACCGAAGTTCTCCGTGAATCGTCCGTGGATCTTCCACCCCTCAATCTGCTCCTGGCCCGGCGGCTGATGGAGCGCACCCGCATCTATAAGATTCTTCAGGGGTACCGCAACATCCCACCCGCCAACCTGGAACTTTTGGAAGAGGTTTTGGTGCGCCTCTCCCAGCTCGTGACGGACTTCCCGGAGATCGTGGAACTGGACATCAATCCCCTACTGGTCAGTAATGGCCGGCCGGTTAGTGTGGATGCCAGGATTCTCCTGGAACCAAGCAACTTGCCGCCCCCTCGGCACCTGATCATCGCCCCCTACCCCAACCAATATGAAAACGATTGGCTGCTGGAAGACGGGACGCCGGTGCTGCTGCGGCCCATGAAACCGGAAGACGAATCCCTGGTATCCGAGTTTTTCAGCAACTGTTCGGAAGATACCGTTTATTTTCGCTATTTCAAGCACATCAAGAAGTGGACCCATGAAATGCTCATCCGCTTCACCCAGAATGACTATGACCGGGAGCTGGGACTGATGGCCATCGGCCAGCCGCCGGGCCCCGAGGTCATGCTGGGGGTGAGCCGCCTGGTGATGGCGGCGGATCGGTCCACGGCGGAATTCGCCGTGATCGTGGCGGACCCCTGGCAGGGCAAGGGCCTGGGTGAAAAACTCATCGGAGGGGTCATTGAGATTGCCCGGGATAATAAAGTCAAGATGCTCTGGGGTGAAGTTCTGGCCGCCAACCTGCCCATGCTGGGCTTGGTGAAAAAACTTGGCTTCACCATCAAGGCCACCGAGGAGGGGGTGAGGAGCGTGGAGATGCCCCTGGTCGTGGATTAAGGTGTGGTCTGGCTACTGATTACCGTTCCCATCTTTCTGCCCCCAATCCCTGTAGCGCCTCTTTCGCCATGCAGAACATACCTACAATTTCCCCCACTCAATCGATAATTACCGCTCCTGACAAGATACTCGCTAACAATGAAGGGGAATGGCATGACCGATTTTAAAAGATACCTGTCCCTCCGGTATTTGTGTTACCATTTTTTCCAAGAGGCAATTTGGCTACAAAATAACCGGGGGAGAGATGTCCCCCACCCTCTATTTTGACTGCGCTGGCCAAGGCTGCTGCATAATCTCGGATATCGCTATCGAGGGTATCATACCATGGACCAAAACGATAAATTGATCCTGAAGGTTTTCTCCGATTACGTCTGACCCTGGTGCTACTTCATCACCGGGCGTGTTGAAAGGCTAAAGGAAGAGTACGAGATAGGGATCAGGTGGATTGCCTTCCCCTTACATCCGGAAACACCAGCAGAGGGCATGAGCCTTGAGGAGCTTTTCAAAGGACGGGGCATAGATCTCCCTTCGTCCATGGAGCATCTGAAGCAAGTCGCTGCCGAGTTGGGACTTCCCTGGGGTAGGCGCACAAGAACCTACAATAGCCGCCGGGCGCATGAACTCGGGAAATGGGCTGAGGCATTGGGCAAAGGGGATGAGTTTCACCAGGCTGTATTTCAGGCATACTTCGCTGATGGAAGAAACATCGCTGATATTTCGGTCTTGAAAGAGATCGCCGGGACAATTGGCCTTGATGGCCGGATGGCGGAACAGGCCTTGACTGAGAGGACTTTCAAGGAAGCAGTAGACCGTGACTGGGAGTATTCCCGCACCTGCGGCGTTACAGCAGTTCCAACTTTCATGATTGAGGGGCGGATAGTGGTCGGCGCCCAGCCTTACCAGGCTCTTGAAGACCTTGTACGTGCCGCGGGGGGGGAAATGCGAAAATGATTGGCGCAGTGCAGTAGGCTTTATGGCCCATTGCCTATTCCGGCAGTAAGAAGAGGGGGAATCGCCGCCGCGATTATCGCCGCTTTGGCGATTGGCACAATTCTGGAGGCTTTGCCCTCCGGGGCCTCCCCCCAGGTATATGGGGGTCAGACCTACTACTATGACGGCAGCAACTATTATCAGGCCTGCTATCAGGGTACTGACCTTAATTACTGCGTGGTCCCGCCTCCCGGCGGGTGAGACTCTTGAGGATAAAGCGGACCGGGAAGTGTAAGCGTTCACTTATGAAGGTGATTAGCCAACGGAGGAACTTCAGGGACAAGTCAAACAACTGACGGCCGGTTTGCTCACGCTGGCCTGATGGTGGAATCGAGCCGGTGCGGAAAAGTGAAACTCATACCCCTTGGACATTTGGGTTAGGAGCCCCTATCCGGCCGTTCAGCATCGAGGCCATCCTGATTTTGCCCTGCTTCGCACACCCTGTATCTGGAGAAGGACTGCCCGGATAAAGTTGTCTACTATGTCTTCATTGACCAAAGCGGCCTTACTCCCCGACATCGGATCGACTTTCGATGCCAGAGCCAAGTGCCATTACCAGAGCAAGACCGAACCTGAGTATGACCCCACCAAATCCAAACTGGAGCAGGCCCGCCGTCATGGCTGTGGGGTCGGGGCGGAACTGCGTTTATCCAATAAAACGGAGAACTCCTGTGTAAGTAGGAGCAGAAAACCCGCTTTAGAACTTTCACTATCTGCTATAGATCACCTACTTACCCACGGCCTTCATTGGTTTTGATATGCTTTTCATATATGGAAGCCGTAGGCTAAGCTTAGTGTGAGTTTTAAGCCCTGCCTGGCCAGTTAAAGACTCCTCTACCTGAAAGAACCACAACATCAGTTTAACCGGCCCGCGCTCACCGGCGGTCAGGCTGTTCTGATCGTCGGGCACAGGAATCCCAAAAGCCGTGGTCAATGTCTTTTTATCCTAAGCCATTTTCTCGCTCCTTGGTTTCAGCCGATTGCCCCGCCTTTTGGCACTTGGGGCAAAAGCCGAAAAAGTTTAGCTAGTGATGGGTGATCTGATTCCCGGTCGGCCGCGCCATTGATAGAGAGACTTCAGTCATTCCTGCCACAAATATCCTTTCGCCGCATTCCACGCCGTGGGTGGCGGCTCAAATCTTGACGAAGATGCGCTTCCGGTACAGAAGGCCCGCCACCAAGGTCCAGAAGCTCAGGTAGATCATGGCCCAACAGAGTGAGGGCCACCTTGGGTCCCACCAGTGCGTCAGGCCGACGACCTGCCAATTTTCCCCGAAAATCCTGGCCATGATAAGCGCGATGAGATGGGTATGTTGAGTCGGGGTGCCGATATACAGGACGCCCAGGGCTAAGGAGCCGATCTGGGCCCCGCAATACGCCAATAGAGGGTTCATGCCCAGCCAAACGAAGGGCATGGCCAGCACCGCCTGAACCTTCTTGAGATCCATGAGCCAGTACCAGAATGCCAGAAACAGCAGGGCGTAGCCCGCAGTATAGACCGCAAAGGAGCTGGTCCAGAGGTACTTGTTAAGGGGAAACACATATCCCCACAGGGTGCCGATCAGGATGCCGAAGAAACCGAACAAGAAGAGGCCGATAAGGGTGTCGCGCCGGTCCTGCGGACCTCGCAGGCATTGGCCGGTAAGGACGCCGCCTAGGCCGGTGGCTATGGCAGGCAGGGTGCTTAGCAAACCTTCCGGATCCCAGGTTTGTGCATACCGCCACAGGTGCGTTTCCCCCAGGACGGCCCGGTCAATGAAGGAACCCAGGTCCTCCCCCGGCTCCATCGGGAAGCCGGGAAGGCTCATCAGGCCCCAATATAACAGCAGCAAGGCGCCGGCGATCAGGGCCTGGACCCGCCAACGGGTATGGATCAATAGGATTGAGACTACCAGATAGACCAGGGCGATGCGTTGGAGCACGCCCATGATTCTCAGGTTTTCGAGAGAAAAATAGAACTCATCGGTATTGGCCGGCGGCGACCAGAAAATCGCCCAGATACTCTCTCGAGTTACTCCGGGTGGACAGATGGCCTGGAATAGCCAGCCCCAGAAAAAATAGCTGCACGCCACCAGACCAAGGCCGAAAAGCGCGGCGCTGCGACCGAGGATATGCCAGTACAACTGCGCCGGACTCGCCCCCCTTTTGGCCCGATGGTCCAAGGAAATTGAGGCGGTGACCCCGACTATAAAAATAAAAAAGGGGAAGATGAGATCGGCCAGGGTGCAGCCGTGCCACTCGGCATGGGTCAGGCGAGGGAAGCGGGGGGTATCGGTCCAGGCCACCAAGTTGTTGACGACGATCATTGCGGCGATGGTCAGGCCGCGAAATATGTCCAAACTTATCATGCGGTTGCGAACTTGTGAGGCCACTGCGACTCCAGGTCGGTCAGCGAGGCTGATAACCACCGACCATGTTCCAGACTGGAATTATCCTTGCCAAAGTCCGATTATTTATAAAAATATGCATCAATCACCTCTGGCTCAATGGGCTTATCATGGGCCGGTATCTTTTGAGCTTTGCAAAGTCTAACGAACTGTTCATAGTAGGGAATTAAACATTGGCGCAGAATTGAAAGAGAAAACCGGCGGAGGGCGGGGGATTGATCTCCCAGCCCTCCGATAAATTGTTATCCTTACTTGAACTGGGTCACCGTCGGCGGCTTCCAGGTGCCGTCGAGAATGGAGACGTGGGGCGGCTCATAGGGCCAGTATAGCCTGAGCATCAGGACGAACCGGTCTTTCGGGGCCGGCAGCCAGTTGGCTTCTTTGTCCTTGCCGGGCGACTCGTTCTGAAGATAAAGGTCCACCGAGCCGTCCTTGTTGTACTTGAACTTGTTGCGCGAGCTCAAGGTGTAGCGGTTCAGCGGGTTCGCCACGAAGAAGTACTGGGCGTTATACATGGTCAGGGACCAGAAACCCTTGGCGGGCGGCATCTGCCCCTTGGGGATGTGCATGACGTACTTCTGGGCGCCGTCATAGGGCTTGCCCTCTGCATCCATCTCCGAGATTGGATAGATGGCGTCCTGGGGCCGGTTGGCCCCCAGGCCGACCCAGGCAGTGATCAGCGCGGACCAGGTAATCGGTGCCATAGACGCCCATCTTCGTTGAGTACACCCAGCCGTTGACCGGTACGGCAATTTTCTTGTATTCGGCCAGGATCTTTTCTTGCGCCGCTTTAGGGACACGCTCCAAACCCTTGGCCACTGCCGGGTCCAATTTGCCCGGGTCGAAGTCCTGTCCCGGCACAATGCCGATCTTGGCCAGTTTGGCCACCATGGGTGCATCCGCAGCCGCCGGGGGGTTTTCCTTCAGCAGCAGTGCAAAAGTCTTGAAGTAGGCCCCTGCGTCCATCGCATTCACCTGCTCCCGCACCGGGGTCTTCATGTCAACCGCGGCGTCCACCTGGCCCGGGGGCGGGGTGTAGGGCTTGCCGTAGGCGCTCAGGGGCACGAGTTTGTACTGGTCCTGGATTTTATGCACCGCCCGGTAGTCCGCCGCGGTGCCGGTGCAGTAAGTGCGGCCGATGATCCATACCATGTTGGTGGGCGATTTATACTCCGTCACCCCCTGGGGCAGCGTCCCTTGCCAGCCCGGGCCGGTGATGGCGTAGGTCTGGGCCTTGGTGCCGGTGGTGCGGGTGCCCGGGACCTGGAAGACGTCGGTCCAGCCGGAAAGCATGGGCATCAGGTAGTAGCGGCCGTGTTCGTCCGGCAGGCTCAGGACGTAGGGCTCCTGGGAGAGGTCCAGCCAGGCACTCGAATAGAGCGTGTCGGCGTTGGGGGCGGTGACGTCCTTAAAGGCCGCGGTGGGATATTCCCTCGCGTTGGCAAACTGGCCCATGGGGCCATGCAGGCCTTCCGGCTTGGCCACATTGGTCATCACCCGCCGGGTCATTTCCACGGTCACCAGCGGGTAGCCGTAGATGTAGGCCTCTACTCCAAGCTCGAAGGCCTCTTGTTCTTTGGCCTGATCCGGGCCGGGGGTGGCCGGCGCCCCGACCGGCCCCGGTGGGCCAGGGGGCGCGGCCTGGGGAGCCGGGGCGGTGGCACCGGGCTTCTCGGCTTGTTGGGCCAGGCCCGGCACTGCCGTCAATAAAAAGACGGCCCCGAGCAGAAACAGCCAAAGCCTGCCATAATTAGTTGGGCACGGTTTCATGAGGTCCTCCTCTTGGTTATATTTCGTTATGGTTTCTGACGCTTATCTCGAGGCTATGATGCCATAGGAATGCAGGGCATCAATCACCCCATGGAAGATCAAGCCCATGCCCATGGCGGCCACGAAAAAACCGACAATGCGGCTGGCCGCGTCGATACCCTTCTGCCCAAACCAGCGCGTAAGTTTCCCGGCATAGACCAGTGACAAGTAAGTTACGAGCATGGCTGCCACAATAGCTATCAAGATGGCTACCAAAGGGAAAAGGTCGGTAGGTTTGGCCAACGAAGCCATACCCAGAACGGTGGCGATGACTCCCGGACCAACCATGATGGGCATGGCCAGGGGAATAAAGGCGATATCTCCCTGCTCTGCTTCTTCCTTACTGGCGGGGATTAATCGGCTGGCGGGAGAGGGTGCAAAAAGCTCAAAACCTAGGCGCATGAGAATGATGCCCCCGACCATGCGCACCATGCTGAGTGGCACCCCAAAGATACGCATGATCAGAGTGCCGAAAACCAGGAAGAATACCATCAGGAGGGTGGCATAGAGGCAGGACCGCAAGGCGACCCGGCGGTGGGCCGGTTCGTCCTTCTCTTCCAGAAGTTCCAAAAAGACCGGCAAGGCCTCCAAAGGATTAATGACTGCCAAGAGCGTCGTGAAGGTCCCGATAAAGAGGTTCAGTATTTCTCCCATACCATTCTTCCCTCAGGGCAGGGGTTTCCACCCTTGGACTTCCGGTTTCCTGAAAACCTCGGTTGTCAGGGCGCAACCGGGTCAGCCGGCTGCGGCCTGCCGGTGAAACGCTATTGACTTTGTTCTAGGCATTGCCGGACCTCTTGTCCAGTTCCAGTGGGTAGACGAGGGAGTTGGGAGGCGGATTTGAGAGGAGCAGTACCGCGCGCGCTCAGGGCTGAAAAATCGCCTGGCAAGAGGGGGTCGCTCCAAGGGTAGCGCGGCCCCAGGCCGCGCCCTGACAAGCGGGTCCCATCAAAGCAGTTCTTTAGGCGAGGCGCCCCGGGCTAATCGTAAGGCGCGGCGCCCGGCCCGCCTGATTACTTGGGAGAAACTTGCCGCGGGGTACAACACCACTATCGTTGATCGCCGGCTAAGACGCCACCTCAGCGCCATTCCGAAGCGGCATGGACAAGGTTATCTCAGTTCCCTCACCCGGCTGGCTTTTGATGTCCACCTTGCCGCCCAGCATCCGGCCCCGCTCTTCCATGGCCGCCAGTCCCAGGCCGCGGCGGGTCGACTCCTGGGCCATGACCTTATCCACGTCAAAACCCTGGCCGTCATCCGCCAACCGGAAGACAATCCGGCCGTTTTTTTGGGTTACTGCCATGGTGAGGCTGGAGGCCTGGGCGTATTTGCCGATATTGGTCAAAGACTCCTGAAATATCCGATAGATATTGATTTGCGCTTCCCGAGGGAAAAGTCCATCCAGGTCAAGAGGCAAATCGAGGTTTGGCTGCAGGTTGTGACGTTTGGCAAATTCTTTGACCAGGTGTCTCAAGGCCGCGGTCAGCCCCAAGTCTTGCAGGATGGCGGGGCTTAAATCCCGAGACAGGCGTCGGACATTTTCCACCAACTGGTCCAGATTGGCCGACATCTCCCGGCATTCCGCCCCGGCACCCGTCGGATTCTGTTTGATCTGTTCCTCGATATCACCGGCCTGAAGCTTCAAGACCAGCAACGCCTGCCCAAGTTCGTCGTGTAATTCCCGGGAAATGCGCTCCCGCTCCCGCTCCTGGGCATCTATAAGTTGGGTTGCCAGATAGCGCAGGTTTTGTTCGGATTCCCGCAGACTTGCCTCTGCCTGCCGGCGCTCGGTAATATCCCGGAACAAGACGACGCAGCCGCTTATCTGGTTATTTTCTTTAATGGGCGTAGTGACATAGCGCACCGGCAGGCTTTTGCCTTCCTTGGTCCAGAATACCGCTTCTGTCGCCCGATGGATCTTGCCATCGTTCAGGGCCAGGTAAGTCGGGCATTCCTCAAAGGGACAGGCAGTCCCGTCCGCCTTGCTGTGATGAATGAGATAATGCAGGTTGTGGCCGATCAGCTCGTCCTCGCGGTACCCGGTTAGCTCCAGAGCCGCCGGATTGGCAAAGATGGTCTTGCCCTCCCGGTCCAACCCGAAGATCCCTTCGCCGGCCGAGTTTAAGATCGATTCATGCTGGATTTTGAGGCGTTCCAGAGAGCGCTGGGTCCTGTGGAGGATGGGAGTAATCAGGTAGACCCCGATGACCATCAGGGCAGATGAAGTCAGGGCAGTCAACTCGGCGGGGACGTCCCAAGTCTTAGGGCCATAGGTTAGCCAGTCATATAGCACCAGGCAGCGTCTCAGGGCCATGAGACAGATGGCTCCGGCGATGGGAGCCCAAATCCTGACGCGATCGGTGACGGCGGTCAGTCTCAAGGCCAGGCCGGCGGCCAGGAATTGCAGCAAAATCGACAGGGTCAGAACAAAGTAGGCCATGATTTCCTTGATTAATCCTCTGGTGATGCCGGTTCTAGAAAAATATAATTGCTAAACAAAATTTGCACAAGAAGCGGAGGTTTGCAAGGAGATTTTTTGAAAGATTTAGTTGCCGGGTTTTTTCACACTTTTACTGGGTGGATTTGGTGCGGTTAGCTGAAGGGATCGGAACTTTAGTCGTATAACGCCAGATAAATCCGAAGCTGGGGAAGAGCCGCGGCAGGCGTTCGAGGTTCAAGAACATCACCCCGGTAGCCAGACGGTGCAGCCGGGATGAAGCGGGAGCCCTTTATTCCCGCAAATACCATGGGGTACTGATCACCACGGTGCGCCGGTCGCGGAGCAGAAAAATGGAGGCCCGCAGCCTCGTGGCCCGCAGATTGTGCAACACGTATTCATACCAATGGGGCTCGACCAATTCCGGCAGGATCACCGCGATGATCCGGTCCGGATTAGCCGCTCTGGTGGTTTTGACCAAATCCAAAATCGGCTCGTTGATCTTGCGATAGGGGGAAGAGATGATCTCCAGGCGAGGAGCAGCAAATTTCGCGGCTTTCGCCGGTTTCTCGACCTTCTCGGCCCAGAGTTCCTTGAGCCGCTGCGGATCATCCTTCTCGGTGATCACATGGATCGCGGTGACCTCGTCTGATAGGAGCAGACCGAACCGCACGGCTCTCTCAGAGACGCGGTCCCAACCCTGGATCGGGACGATCACCAACGGGGTTTGCAAACATTTCTCTGCCTGCAATTCGAGCGGACGCTCCACCACCTGGGCAACTCTTTTGTAGTGCCCATGGATGGTCAGTAACAAAAGCGTTAGCACTGGAATAAAAATAACCGTCATCCAGGCGCCCTCGAGGAATTTCGCCACGACAATGATTACCAGGGCGACTGCGGTGGTCGTCGCTCCAAGGGCGTTGAACGCTAATTTGGTTCGGTATCCCGGACCTTTCTTACGCAACCAGTGCACCACCATGCCGCTTTGTGAGAAGAGAAACGCCCCAAACGCCCCGACCGCAAACAAGGGAATCAGCGCCTGGGTTACCCCTCCGAAGGCAATCAGCAGCAGGCCGGAAATAACGGCAAGAAAGATGATGCCATGCGAAAAAACGAGCCGCCGGCCGCGGTTGGCAAAATAAGGCGGCAGGAAACCGTCTTCGGCCAGAAACCGGCAGACCCGCGGAAAGGCCGTAAAGCTGGTTTGGGCCGAATAAGTGAGGACAATGAAGATACTGACCAGGGAGACGTAGTAGAATACGCCCCGCCCCGTCACGGCCGCAACCAGTTGGGAGAGGACGGTTTGATAACCCGGCTTGGTCTCATCCATCGCCCCGATGTGGTAAGCGGGGCAGAGATGGCTGATGCCCAACAGGAACAGGGCGAGGATCAACATAATTATCGTCAAGGTTCTCTGGGCATTGAGAACGGTGGGTTTGCGGAAAAGAGGCACGGCGTTGCTGACGGCCTCGACGCCGGTCAGAGCCGTACAGCCGTTGGCGAAGGCGGCCAAAAGTATCCAGGTACTCATGGTTCCAATGGTTGGGGGAAGTTTAGGAGGCGCCACGACGGCGTGGGGATGGCCGCCGCTCTGCCAGATGCTGAACAGCCCGATAACAATGGCGACTGCCATGCACCCAATAAAAATGATCACCGGGACAACGAAGGCCTGACCCGATTCGCGAATGCCGCGCAGATTGAGAATAGTCAGCGTTATCAGAACCGAGAGACAGAGCGACAACGTGTAGGGGTGGAGGGCCGGAAAGGCCGAGACCACCGCGCCGATCCCCGCCGAAATGCCGACACAAACATTTAGCAGGTAATCCAGGAGCAGCATGACCGCCGCCACCACCCCGGGATAGGTACCGAGGTTATCACTGGCGACAATGTAGGCGCCACCGCCGCCCGGATAAGCGGCGGCGGTCTGTCGATACGACAGATAGAGCGTGGTAAGCTCTATCAAGATGAAGACCGCGATAACCGGGAAGTATTTAAGACCGGCCAGGCCGAGGGGCACCAGGATAGTCAGAGCGGCCTCGGGACCGTACCCGGTTGAGGCCAGGGCATCCAATCCCAAAACCGGCACCCCGGTCCAGATACTGAGACTTTCCTTCGCCCTCTCCGACGAGGCGAGCGGTCGCCCAAATATCTTGTCGGCTAGTGACACGACATTCTCCGAGACTATGGTTTTGCTGAAGATTTATAAGATAAGTTCGGTTGGGACCGATGCAAGATTTACCCTAATAATGGGATACGCCAGCCAGGCGAGCCACAACCGCCGGTCCTGATGGCCTATGAGGACCGGATTTTCACTCAGATTTCCTCGCGTTCTTTTTCCTTGGTTTCTCCTGCGTCTTTTCTTTTTTCTGTCCGTTTTCCCTGCGGTTCTTTTTCCTCTTCCCGGCTGGCTGCGCCTCCGGCAGGGAGACCAACAGATTAACCCCTTCCAGTTGTTCCCGCAGACTCGGTCCTCCGGTGATCCCGAAGTCCACGGAGACATTTTGGGCCGGGAAGGTAACTTTATTAATTTTAAAGGTTTTATCAATGGCCTTAATGGCCTCGCTTCTGGCCTTTAAAAAGGTCATCTGGTCAGTATCGTTGGTCCAGAAGCGCATCCTAAAAGTGACCATGGTGCCGTTAACCTCTTCATAAAAAAATTCCACGGCGCGGTCGGGGTTCCGAAATGGCGAGTCCAAAGCTCTCACCGCCTCCAGAGCCAGGTCTTCAATCTCCTCGAGGTCGCCGGTGTAAGAGACGCCAACATATAAATCTATCCGGCGATCCCCGCTAATGGAAAAATTGACAATCGGGTTCTCCAATATCTCCTTATTCGGGATGGTGTATCTCTCCCCTCGCCTGCCGCGGATTATAGTGGCGCGCCAGTTGATGGAATCTACATAACCTAGGACTTCATCCGATTTCCAACCCGAAGGAGTACCGCTTTTTAGTAAGGTCTGGATCCGATCGCCCAAATGGAAGGGATGTTCAAAATGCAGAACTATGCCCGAGATTAAATCGGCGAATAGATCCTTGGCGGCGAAGCCGACAGCTACGCTGGCGATGCCGATGCCAGCCAGCATGGAAGCCACGGCCTTATCCAGGTTAAGTGCATTCAGAAACAGCACTATACCGATAAGGATGACCACCACGGTGGTCAACCTGGAAATGAGTCTGGCAATGTGGCTATAATTCGTGAACCGTAACACGACCCGATTAGTTAACCTTGCCGCGTAAAGGCTCAAGATCCAAAAAATTATGAAGATAACAATGCCCACCACCAGGTTGGGCAGCATTTTGACGCCGGCGACGAACCAGCTATTGAGCTTGTCTATGACTTTCCCCGCCGCCTGCTGTAATGTCAGGGTAGATTCAAGCAATTCGTAAAACATGTCCATGACCTCCGGGGACAAAGTCGAAAATACTCCCGAGTCCTAAATAATCCCTTGCAATCCAAAAACTAAGCACTAAAATTGGTTATGCAAACCCATTAAGAATATTAATCAATAGTTTTACTGGCTTATCCTCATAGGCACGGGCCTCGGATAGGCACGAGGGGAAACCCAGCGCCGGAATTAACCCAAAGAAACTTCCCTCAGGACAAGTTTTTTGAAATTTTCATGGCATAATGCTGCTGACCATGCTGACCACTGCGGCTCATAGGTGAAGGAATGCCGGTAAAAGCGAAGCCCGGGAAGCTCCCCGACTCGAGGGAGGGCACCACCGCCATCCTGAGGCTCGATCTACTGCGAGCTTATAGGCCGGAGTGGTTTTTAGGCGACTTTACCTCGGGCCTGGTCATTTTTGCCACCACCATTCCGGCGGCGCTGGCGTATGGCCAACTTGCCGGTCTGCATCCCATTAACGGCCTTTATGCCTCGCTGTTGGCCATGGGGGTTTATGCCTTTTTCGGCACCTCGCGCCAGTTAATCATCGATGCTGAGGCCGCGGTGGCGATTCTGGTGGCCACCTCGGTGGCCTCGATCTATTCGGGCGGAGACCCGGTCCGCTTTGCCACCCTGGCCGCGTTGCAAGCCATCATGATTGGGGTCATGCAGGTTTGTGCCGGAGTGGGCCGGCTCGGATTCGTTTCAGATTTTATCCCTAAATCCGTGGTCAACGGCTTTATTAACGGCATTGCGCTGATCATCATCCTGGCCCAGGCCGGCCGGTTTTCCGGGATTGAACTAAAGACCGAGGCCTTTTTCCCCCGCATCTTGGAACTGGTCGCCAGGGCCCAGGAAGCCCATCTGCTTACGGTTTATGTGGGGGGAGCCTGCCTCCTGGGGATGCTCATCATGCGCCCCATGCTGCGCTGGGTCCCGGAAGCCGTGGTTGTGGTGGTTTTGGCCACGCGTGCCGTGCTGCGGTGGGACCTGGGGGCCCAGGGAGTCCATCTGGTCGGGTTGGTTCCCGCGGGTTTGCCGCATCCGGTGATTCCCCATGTGGGGTTCGGCGATATTCTGACCATGCTGCCCGTGGCCGCGGGGGTGGCCCTGGTTTCTTATGTGGATACCACCATTACGGGGCGGGCCTTTGCCCTGCAAGGTGGCTACCGCCTGGACCCCAATCAGGAGTTGGTCGCACTGGGCCTGGCCAACATGGGCACCGGTTTCTTCCAGGGTTTCGCCATCGGGTCCAGCCACTCGCGCACCGCCATTAATGATATGTACGGCGGCCGCAGCCAGTTTGCCGGACTCCTGGCCGCCATCTTTCTAGGCGTGTTTTTATTCTACTTCACCGGTATTCTCAAAAACGTCCCGGCGGTAGCGTTGTCGGCCATCATCATCGTGGCGGGCATCAGGCTGTTGCGCCCGCTGGAACTCTACAGGATATTTCGCACCCGGCCGGCTTCGGCCTATATCAGTCTGATCACCACCGCCGCGGTGCTGATCGCCGGTCTCATGACCGGGATCCTGGTGTCGGTGGGCCTGGCCATCATCTTGGTCTTGCACCGTCTGGCCCGGCCCTACGAAACCATTATCCGGACTCCGAAGGTGCCGGGGTTACTCATCTTCCGCTTTGCCGGGCCGCTCTTCTTTTTTAATGCCGCCTATTTCGCCAACCGGGTGCAGGAGGTGATCGACTCGTCCCCGCAGCCGGTGACCTTCTTCCTCATTAATTCCGAGGCCATCGTGGATATGGATGAGAACGCCGCTGAGATCCTGGAAAATCTGCAAATCAGCCTGAAAAATCAAGGCATTATGTTGGGGGTCTGCGAAGTCAAAGGGCATTTCCGGAAGGTGTTGATGACCACCCATCTGCCCGGCCGGGTGGGCTTCGTCATCTATCCGTCGGTTGCGGTGGCGGTGAAGGAGTTGACCAAGGAAGCACCCAAAAAAACTGAAAAGGCAGCAACTAAAGAAGCTGAAACCGTTGATGATCAAACACCCGGGGCTTGAGCAAGTGGTTAGCTTTTTGCTCTCAGCTCTCTTCGGCTCTAACCCGCAAAGCTATTCCAGGAGCTGCCCATAGCTGCCGCCCCCTGCCCTTCTTGAGTTGAGTGCGTCGGAGCCATTTTTCTAAGCCCTCCGTGGTGTTTGCCCAAGCCCGAATCCCAAAAATTTTTACCATCGCCTTGTTTCTCCGATTTTCCCTCTTATTTTAAGGCTGTCGCACCGGGGAAAAGAAAGGTACCCCGCGCCTATCCCGGCATGGTCCCAGATCTTATTGGGGCCGATAATTTTTTCGTAGTAAGGAGGGCGGTAACCCATGGTTACCCTGGCTGACCAGCCGGCTCAAAATGTCTTTTGGTTTTCAGAATACTTCCTGATGCCCAAGCCCACCGGCAAAAAGGCCACCAACCTCAGGGAATTGTTGCAGCATCTGCAGGAGATGAGTGAGCCGGTGCTGGAATACCATTTCTGGCAATCACGCTTGAGCATCACCCAAACCGCCGTGGAATATCCCAATGACTTTGCCCTGTGGGCCGCCAAGGCCTTGAATGACCCCAACCTGGCGGAAAGGCTCAGTTCCGTGGACCCGTTGGATTATGAAGACCTGAACCAGATCAGAGAAGCCTTGGTGGAGCTGCTGGAGGAATATCTCTGGGATTTTCCTTATAATCCCCAGGTCCGGCCCGGCTATGAGTTGTATTTCTGCGAGGCCTCCGTAGTAGTAGTAAGTTCGGACATCGCCGCCCAGACCCTGCGGGAATTCTGTGCGGGCTTGCAGACCGTGGGCTTGGACTCGATCTATTACCATTTCGTCGAGGCTCGCCGGCGGCTGGCAAACCTTAAGGGCGTGAAAGACGACTTCTCCCACTGGATCGAAAGCAATTTTGAGCTGCCGGACTTGGTGTCAGCCATTCGGGAGATCGACGTCTATTTTTACACCTTGCCTGAAGTCCGGGACACCCTATTGTCTCTGGTCAAAGACCATACGGGAGGCGCCTGTGACCCAGTTGAGTGATTACGGGTCCATTGCGGGCGAGGAAGTGGTCAGCCAACTCAGCCGGCTGGCGGAGCGCCTGGCCCCCAGGACTCTGATGCATATCAATTCCACCCGCGTAGGCGGTGGGGTGGCCGAGATGCTGGAGCGCAGCGTGCCCCTCTTTAACCTATTGGGCCTCGAGACCAGCTGGGAGGTCATCCAGGGGGACGAGGCCTTCTTTGAGGTCACCAAGGCCATGCACAATGCCCTGCAAGGTCAGAAGGTGCGCCTCTCTCCGGCCATGCTGCAGCACTACCGGGAGGTCAACCGGGAGAATGCCCGACGCTTCACCTGGGAGGCCGATTTTGCCGTGATCAATGACCCTCAGCCGGCCTTCCTGATCGAGGATATGCGGCCCCGGGCCAAATATTGGATCTGGCGCTGCCATATCGACGCCTCCCGGCCGGACCGGCAGGTCTGGCGGTTTTTGCGAGACGCGGTGCGGCAATACGACGCCTCCATCTTCTCCATGCCCAATTTCTCTCAGATTCTGCCGCATCCGCAATATCTCATCTATCCTTCCATCGACCCTTTGAGTGAGAAGAATCGGGATCTTAGCGAGGAGGAGATCAGCGCCGCGCTGGAGCGCTTGGGGGTGGAGCGGGACAAGCCGATTATTTTGCAAGTCTCCAGGTTCGATTCTTTCAAAGACCCCTTGGGGGTAATTCAGGCCTTTCGACTGGTGCGACGCCGTACGCCTTGTAAGCTGGTGTTGGCCGGCGGCGAGGCCACCGATGATCCGGAGGGCGCCCGGATTTACGCCGAGGTGCAGGAGGCGGCCCAGGACGAGCCCGATATCCAATTATTGCTGCTGCCGCCGGACAGTCACCTTGAGATCAACGCCCTGCAGCGGGCCGCGGATATCATTGTGCAGAAATCCGTACGAGAAGGCTTCGGCCTGACGGTGACTGAAGCCATGTGGAAGGGTAAGCCGGTGATCGGTGGAGCGGCGGGGGGCATCGTCATGCAGCTCCAGGATTATAACACCGGGTTTCTGGTACATTCCCCCGAAGGTTGCGCCTTTCGCATCCGCTATCTGCTGCATCGGCCGGAAATAGCCAGGCGCCTGGGGCAGAAAGCCAGGGAGTTTGTCCGGCAGCACTTCCTCATAACCCGGGATATTCGGGAATATCTGACTCTGATGATTCTGTGCCAACATCCCGGCCAGTCGGTTATCGAGTTTTGAGGGTTATTTGAGGGTTATCGGGGATGTGGCGGATTCCGGCAGTATGTCCGGGCACGGGATGACAGATTAAGATTCAGGAGAGTGGTAATGCACTCCATCACCTTGGGAGCCTTCCCCGCGGCCGTCTGGGGCGGTCCCGGCAGCCTTAGCCCTACGACGCTTCAGGCGGAGCCGGACTTTAACCTGACCCTGCCGGCTCAGTCACTAATCCTGCTCGCCCGCACGTCAGAGGAATCCTGATGGACAGGTACATCTGTATTCACGGCCATTTCTACCAGCCCCCCAGGGAAAACCCCTGGCTGGAGGACGTCGAGGTCCAGGATTCGGCCTACCCCTACCACGATTGGAACGAGCGCATCACCGCGGAGTGTTACGCCCCCAATACGGTTTCCCGCATCCTGGACGGCGAAGGCCGCATCGTCAAACTGGCCAACAATTACGCCCGGATCAGCTTCAATTTCGGCCCTACCCTGTTGGCCTGGCTGGAGCTCAAGGCCCCGGAGACTTACCAGGCCATTCTAACGGCCGACCGCATGAGCCAGCAGAACTTTTCAGGCCACGGCTCCGCCCTGGCCCAGCCTTACAACCACATGATCATGCCCCTGGCCAACCGCCGGGATAAATATACCCAGGTTCTCTGGGGGATTCGGGACTTCGAACACCGCTTTCAGAGGCCGCCGGAGGGCATGTGGCTGCCGGAGACCGCCGTGGACCTGGAGACCCTGGACATCATGGCGGAATTGGGGATTCATTTCACTATCTTGGCGCCCCACCAAGCCAAACAGGTGCGTCTGATCGGCCAGGACGCCTGGATAGACGTGGCCCAGGGAAACATTGACCCTACTTTGCCCTATGAGATCAAGCTTCCCTCGGGCCGCTCAATTGCGGCGTTTTTCTATGACGGTCCCATCTCCCGGGCCGTGGCCTTCGAGGGTCTGCTCAGCAAGGGTGAAAACCTGGCTCAACGCCTGATCGGGGCCTTTGCAGCCGAGAGCCAATTGCCGCAGTTGGTGCATATCGCTACCGATGGCGAAACCTACGGCCACCATCAGCGCTTCGGCGACATGGCTTTGACCTACGCCCTCCAGTATATCGAGTCGGAAAAACTGGCCAGCCTCACCAATTACGGGGAGTATTTGGAGAAGCATTCTTCAATAAATCATTCTTCCCTGTCCGAGGCGGAGATCTTCGAAAACACCTCCTGGAGTTGCGCCCACGGGGTGGAGCGCTGGTGGCAAGATTGCGGCTGCAACAGCGGTGGCCACCCCGGTTGGAACCAGGCCTGGCGCACCCCCTTGCGGGAGGCCCTGGACTGGCTCCGGGACAGCCTGTCGCCCTTATTCGAAGCCAATGCCGGTCAATATCTTAAAGACCCCTGGGCAGCTCGCGATGACTTTATTCGGGTCATCCTGGATCGCAGCCCGGAGAACGTGGAGAATTTCCTGAACCGCCACGCCGCCAGGGAGCTTACCGACGCGGACAAGCTTACGGTCCTTAAGCTTATGGGGGTGCAGCGCAGCGCCATGTTGATGTACACCAGTTGCGGCTGGTTCTTCGACGAACTTTCCGGGATCGAGACGGTCCAGGTCATCCTTTACGCCTGCCGCGCCCTCACCCTCATGCAGGACATCGGTGGCGACGGTCTCGAGGCCGCCTTCCTGGAGCGCCTGGAACAGGCCAAGAGCAACCTTCCTGCACCCGGCGATGGCCGCCAAATCTACGAAAAGTTCGTCAAACCGACAATGTTGGACCTGGAGAGAGTGGGGGCCCATTATGCCGTCAGCTCAATTTTCCAGGAATACCCCAAACAGGCCCGGATCTATTGCTATACCGTGGACCAGGAGGCCTTCCAGCTTTCGGAAGTCGGGAATGCCAAACTGGCGGTGGGCCGGGTGCGGATCACCTCCGAGATTACCCGGGAGGCGACTACCCTGGATTTCGGCGCCCTCCATTTCGGTGAACAAAATCTTTGTGCCGCGGTGAAGGGTTCCCAAAACCTCGAGGACTACGAAGCCATGGTCCGGGAGGTGGCCGAAAGCTTTGGCACCGGGGAATTCCCTGAAACCATCCACCGCCTGGACCGGCACTATGGGGCGTGCACCTTCTCCCTCCGGTCCCTGTTCCGGGATGAACAACGCCGGGTATTGAACCTGATCATGGAGGCCAGTATGGAAGGGACCCGCTTCGTCTATCGGAAGGGTTACGATGCCCACCTGCCCTTCATGCGGTTCCTCACCGACCTGGGCGTCCCCCTGCCCGAACCTTTACCGAGTACCGCCCAATTTGTCCTGAACGATAAGCTGCGCCAGTTTTTTGAGCAGCCGGAAATAGTTCCGGAGGACATCCAGAACGCCCTCTCGGAGGCCCAGGTCCTGAAAGTTCAACTAGATGAGGTCAGACTGGAATTTACCATGCGCGGGACCCTGGAACGCCTGGCAGCCGCCTTCCGGGAAAAACCTCGCGAATTCAACTATCTGCGGCAACTGGCTGCCGCGGTCAGCCTGGTAGGCGCTGTGCCGTTCGAAGTGAGGCTTTGGGAGGTGCAGAATATCTATTTCGAAATGATTCACACCGCCTTGCCCGAATGGCGTTGGAAGGCCGAACACGGCGAGGCGGAGGCCCATGACTGGGTGGCGAGCTTCCTGCAACTGGGCCGGGATCTGTCGGTGAAGGTCGAATAATCAAAAAGATCCAAGGTTCATAGCTTTACCACTCGTTACCGAAACCAGAGCAAAACTGAAAATGAAAACTGAAAACTCGAAACTCGAAACTCAAAAATGACCAGCTTACGGGTTCCCACCACCACCTACCGCTTGCAATTCCACCGCGACTTCAAGTTCGCCGCGGCCGAGGCCCTTGCGCCCTACCTGCATGAGTTGGGCATCACCGACATTTACGCCTCTCCCCTCTTCAAGGCCCGTCGCGGCAGCCTCCACGGCTATTCCGTGACCAACCCCTTGGAACTCAATGCGGAACTGGGGTCCTCCCGCGCCTTCGATTCCCTGGCCCGGAAACTTAAGCGCCTGGACATGGGAATGGTGTTTGATATCGTCCCCAACCATATGGCCCTGAGCCCGGATAATCCCTGGTGGATGGAGGTTCTGGAAGACGGCCATGGTTCACCGTACGCCATTTTCTTTGACATCGATTGGCACCCGCCCAATCGCCTCCTGGAGGGCAAGCTGCTGCTGCCCATTCTGGGACGGCCTTACGGCCAGGCCCTCGAGAACCAGGAACTGCGGTTGAGTCTGGAGCCCGGCGGTTTTTTCATCAATTATTACGAGAACAAATTTCCCCTGACCCCCAAAACCTACCACCAGATTCTCGCCCCCGTTTTGGAGGGATTGGTTCGGGAACTGGGCGAGGAGAATCCGGCCAGCATCGCCCTCATGGGCATCGTCAGCCTGGTCTCCAACCTGCCGCCCTGCACCCCCGGCCAGCCCAAAAAGGTCAAAGGCCGGCAGCGGGACAAGGAGGTCATCAAGAAGAATCTCTGGCTGCTCTACCAGGGCTCGCCGGAGGTGAAAAGCCTCCTGGATGAGGCCGTCCAGGTCCTGAACGGCCGTCCGGACGAGCCGGCCAGCTTCGACGCCCTGGACCGGCTCCTGCAACCGCAGCCGTACCGCCTCGCCTTCTGGCAGGTGGCCCTGGAGGCGATCAACTATCGCCGCTTTTTCAGCATCAATGACCTGATCGGCATCCGCATCGAAGACCCCCAGGTCTTCGAGGCCTTCAAACACGGGCTCCTGTTCAAACTGCTGGACGAAGGCAAGATTTCCGGGCTCCGGGTTGACCACATCGACGGACTTTACGACCCGCTGGATTATCTCCAACGCCTGCAAGGCCGCCTGGCGCCGGCAGGAAGAACCGCGGCCGCGCCTTTTTATATCGTGGTGGAGAAGATCCTGGCCCCGGGGGAGACCCTGCCGGAGGATTGGCCGGTGGCCGGCACCACCGGCTACGATTTTTTGAACCGGGTCAACGGCGTCTTTATTCAAGCAGCGGGACTGCAGGAACTGACGGAGATCTACACCAGGTTTGTGGAAACCGCGGCTGACCTGAACGCACTGATCCGGGACAAGAAGAAACTCATCCTGAAGGCCCTCTTCGGCGGGGAGGTGGAAAACCACGTCTACTATCTAAGGCAGTTGGCCCTCCAGGACCGGCAGGCCCGGGACCTGGCCCGGGGCGATCTGGTCGAGGCCTTGGTGGAAGTGCTGGCGGCGTTGCCCATCTACCGCACTTACCTCCGCAGCCTCAAGGTGGCGCCGCGGGAGCTGGATTACCTGGAGTGGACCTTTGCCGAGGTGCGCCGCCTCCATCCTCATCTCAACCAACCGGCCCTGGATTTTCTGTTTCGGGTGCTCCGCCTCGATTTTCCCCCTTATCTGACCACGGAGCAGCGGCATGACTGGCTCAAGTTCGTCATGCACCTGCAGCAGTTCAGCGGCCCCATCATGGCCAAGGGTTTCGAAGATACGGTGCTCTATATTTACAACCCACTGATATCACAGAATGAAGTTGGTGGAAGCTTCCAGCCGGTCCAGGTTGACGACTTCCATTCCTTCAATCTAAACCGACAAAAATCCTGCCCCGGCTCCATGAACGCCACCTCCACCCATGACACCAAAAGGAGCGAAGATGTCCGGGCCCGCCTCAATGTCCTTTCCGAAATCCCCGGAGAATGGCAGGCCTGCCTGCAGCGGTGGAGCGCCCTGAACCTGGCCAAAAAAGTTGTGGTTAACGGCAACCCGGTGCCGGACCGGAATCAGGAGGTTTTCCTCTACCAGACCATGCTGGGGGCCTGGCCTCTCGATCCGGCGGAAGTCCCGGCCTTTAAGGAACGGCTCCAGGCTTACCTGATCAAAGCCGCCCGGGAGGCCATGGTGCACACCCGCTGGGTTGCCCCGCAATTGGACCACGAAAATGGCCTGCTGGCCTTTCTGGATGCCATTTTAGATGAAGCCGGCAACCGGGAGTTCCTCAAAGACTTCCGGCAGTTGCAGTCGCGTCTGGCCTATTTCGGGGCCCTGAATTCTCTGTCGCAACTGCTTCTCAAGATGGCCTCGCCGGGAGTCCCCGATTTCTATCAGGGGACGGAATTGTGGGATTTCAGCCTGGTGGACCCCGACAACCGGCGTCCGGTGGACTTCGCCAGGCGGACTCGCCTCCTCAAGGACTTGAAACAACAAGAAGAAAAAGGCCGGGGCGCCCTGGTTGCCGAGTTGCTCAGCCACTGGCAGGATGGCCGCCTCAAGCTTTATGTCACTTCCAGGGGCCTGAAGGTGCGCCGGACCTACCCAGAAGTCTTCCGGCAAGGGGCTTATCTGCCGATAGCGGCACGGGGCCAGCGGCAAAACCAGGTGCTGGCCTTGGCCCGCCGGCAGGGCCAGGACTGGGTTCTGGCCGTGGCCGGCAGATTCTTTACGACCCTGACCCCTGCCGGTCAACCACCCACCGGCCGGGAAGTCTGGGGAGACACCGAGGTCATCCTGCCCCCGGAAGCCCCGGTGGCCTGGGAGGATATTTTTACCGGCAGGGTCTGCGAAGCCAGGGAAACCGCCACCCTCAAACATCTGCCCCTCCAAAAAGTTCTACAACAGCTGCCGCTGGCCTTCCTCTTGGGGTCCAGATAGCCATGCAACCTAAAGCCTGATTTTTTCTGGATTATTGCCATGACGTTCAGATATTTCCTCGCTCTCCCACCTGGCGGGTGCTCTTGACATGGCGACAGGTCATATCTAGCCTATAAATATTCTCGAGGCATCTTCCCTCTTAAGTCCCCTCAGCTCGCCTCTCCTTTACCGTAGTTAGTCGGTTCGAGCCTATCACCCCAGGGCTGGCAGTGACAAGCAAGTAACTCAATTGCAGCCTGGAGGGTTCACCCGAAAGGAGTATCCCATGAACACGATCACGACCAAAGACGGCACGCAGATCTATTACAAGGACTGGGGCAGCGGACCGCCCGTGGTTTTCAGCCATGGCTGGCCGCTCAGCGCCGATGCATTTGAAGACCAGATGTTCTTTCTGGCCTCCCGCGGCTATCGCTGCATCGCCCACGACCGCCGCGGCCACGGCCGCTCCAGCCAGCCCTGGAACGGCAACGACATGGACACCTACGCCGACGACCTCGCGGAGCTCGTCGCAGACGCTCGACCTGAAGGACGCCATCCACGTCGGCCACTCCACCGGCGGCGGCGAAGTCGCCCGCTACATCGGCCGCCACGGCACCAAGCGCGTGGCCAAGGCCGTGCTGATCAGCGCGGTCCCGCCGCTGATGCTGAAGACCGCCGGCCAATCCCGGCGGCCTGCCGATCGAGGTCTTCGACCAGCTCCGCGCCAGCGTGCTGGCCGACCGCTCGCAGTTCTTCAAGGACCTCAGCCTGCCGTTCTACGGCTACAACCGGCCGGGCGCCAAGATCTCGGAAGGCGTGCGCGAGTCCTTCTGGCTGCAGGGCATGATGGCCGGCTTCCCTGCCGCCTACTTTTGCATCAAGGCGTTCTCCGAGACGGACCTCACCGAGGACCTCAAGAAATTCGACGTGCCGACCCTGATCCTGCACGGCGACGACGACCAGATCGTGCCGATCGGCGACGTCGGCCATGCTCTCGTCCAAGATCGTCAAGGGCGCGCAGCTGAAGGTCTATCCAGGGCGCGCCGCACGGCATGTGCACGACGCTCAAGGACCAGGTCAACGAGGAGCTGCTGGCGTTCTTCAAAGCCTAAGTGATAATCGTCCGTACTGAACAGTGGCGGCGTCAGACGGATCGCCGGCGATCGGGTTTTTCTGAATTTAGGCACCCGGGCGGCTTTGCCTGATTGGCCCGGCCTGGCGGCGGCCCAGCCCATGACCCATGTCGAGGCCCTCGATCTCGACCGCCTGCCAGACCATCTCATTGTCTTGGGCGGCGGCTTTGTCAGCCTTGAACTGGCACAGGCCATGCGGCGTTTCGGCGCCAGGGTGACCGTGATCGAGAGAGGCTCCGCAGCTCGCCAGCCACGAGGACCCTGACGTTGGCGGCGCACTTTTGGAATTATTCCATGACGAGGGCATCGACGTCAGGCTCGAAACGCAAGTCGACCGGGTCGAGGGACTCTCCGGCCGGCAGGTCCGGGTCCACACCCAAAGCCCGAAGAGCCAAGCGGTCATCGAAGGAACGGACCTTCTCGTCGCGGTAGGCCGGACCCCAAACACTCAGGGGATCGGACTCGATGAGGCGGAAGTGGAGATAGACGAACATGGCTATATCAAGGTCAATGAGCGCCTGGAGACCACCGCGGCGAAGGTCTGGGCCATGGGCGAATGCGCCGGCAGTCCGAAGTTCACCCATGTGGCGTTTGACGATTTCCGGGTGGTTCACGACAACCTGAACGGCGGCAATCGCACCACGAGAAACCGGCTAGTGCCTTTCTGCCTGTTTACCGATCCGTCGCTGGCACGGGTAGGATTGAACGAATCCGAGGCCAAGAGTCGCGGCATTGGCTACCGCCTGGTCAAAATGCCCATGGCCAACATCTTGAAGACCCGGACTCTCTCTGAACCTCGCGGTTTTCTGAAAATGCTCATCGGTGCCGAGAGTGATGAAATTTTGGGATTCACCGCATTCGGCGTGGAGGGAAGCGAACTGATGGCGGTGGTTCAGACCGCCATGATTGGACACTTGCCATATACGACGCTGGGCCAGGGGATTTTCACCCATCCCACCGTGGCCGAGGGGCTGACCGCGCTCTTGGCAAACGTGCCTGCAAGGGTGACCCGATAGGAGGCCGCCGTGCGCTATGAAAATCTCCTCTATGAAATATTGGTTACAGCAAGGGCGCGGCGCGAGACCCGGCGTCGAGGAATATTACGGTCAACATCGTGGCGCTCGGTCGCTATGGGCGTCCCGAGGAGATCGCGACTGCGATCGTTTTTCTCGCCAGCCCGGAAGCGTCGTATATTACCGGTGCCGTGCTAAACGTAGATAGCGGCTATGGGGCGTAACCGAAACCATGTTCCGCGCCCTTTGAGGAAGTGGAATTGAACCCGAAACCGGCGCTTGTGACCGCAGATCATGCGGCGTTTCGGCTCAAGCGTGAGCGTGATGCAGAGAGGTCCGATATCATGACCAAGATCAGAAAAATCAACAAAGTCTGGCAAAGCAAGCCCACGCTGGAGGGGGCGGGGGTCCATCTCCACCGCGCCTTCGGCTACTACCAGGTGCCCCAATTCGACCCCTTTCTTCTCCTGGACGATTTTCGCGGCGATGATCCCGCCGACTATCTCAAAGGCTTTCCCTGGCATCCGCACCGGGGGATCGAAACCATCACCTACGTCCTGGCCGGAGAGGTGGCACACGGCGACAGCCTGGGCAACCGAGGGGTCATCACCCCGGGAGACGTCCAGTGGATGACGGCCGGCAGCGGCATCATCCATCAGGAGATGCCCCAGGGTGACGATAAGGGGCGCATGTATGGCTTTCAACTCTGGGCCAATCTCCCGGCCTCTCACAAGATGATGGAGCCTCGCTATCGGGACGTGAAGCGCGCCCAGATTCCCGAGGTCTCTCTGGCCCAGGGCGTCACGGTGAAGATCATTTGCGGCCGGGTTGGCGGCACGACGGGACCGGTCACCGATATCGTCACCGACCCGGAATATCTCGAGGTCTCGGTCCCGGCCGGGGCCGAGTTTCATCATCCCATCCGGCGCGGTCACACGGCCTTGGCCTACGTCATTGCGGGAGAAGGCTACTTCGACCCGGAGCGGGACGCCTACGCCCATGAAGTCGTCGGGGCCAATTATTTCGATTTCGAGCGCCGCTGCGTCTGCGGCGACCGGACTATTGTCCTGTACGGGGAGGGCGACGAGGTGGTGGTAGCCGCCCCGGCCGGCCCGGTGCGCTTTCTCCTGATCTCCGGCCTTCCCATCGGCGAGCCCGTAGCCTGGTACGGCCCCATTGTCATGAATACCCAAGAAGAGCTGCAAATCGCCTTCAAGGAATACGAGGAGGGCACCTTCATCAAACCCGCCAGCCGTTGAACCGGGCGCCGCGGCTATATCCGGTTCATCACTGAGGCATCGTTTAAGATAAAAAAAGCCCCCGCCGCTCGGCAACGGGGGCCTCTGCCACCAGATAATTTTCGGGTCAGGCCCTAAAGCGTTTCCGGCCACGCCAGAGGCCTAGTCCGGCCAGACCAGAGCCCAGGAGCCACACCGCGCCAGGGAGGGGCGTAATCACAGCCAACTGGTAGGCTCCATCGTTTGTTGAGTAAACCCAATCTTTTGTTGTTGTGTAACCCGGGAAGTAGGCGGCATGGCCGAAATACTCTCCGGCTACGCCGAGGGCATCCTGATCCTTGGACCAGCTCCATACAGCAGTGCTGTCGTTGATAGAATTCACCTCTATCCAGTACCGCGTATCAGCAGCCAGTGGGTAAGCAGTGTAGAAATCTACGACTGACAGGGTCGAAGGTAGTAAATTGTCGCTCAGGGTGCCGATGGTGTGCAGAAGCGTTCCAGGTGACGTATTAGAGTCGCTATAAATAGCCACGGAGATAGAACCGGATGAGGGGGTCCCTCGGAGCATCAGTTGAATATCCAGGAGGGTGGTGTCGACCGGTCCCGAGGAGAACGAGTCGAAAAGCGGCGGCAAATTCACCCATCCATCAAGGGTCCATCCTGCCACGGGATCCCCTCCGTTGGAGGCAGAGCTCAGGTTATCACAGATAATTGAGGCGTGGGCGACGCCGGCCAGAAAAAATAGGCAAGCGAAAGCTGTTGCCCCGGTTAATTTCACCCGGTTCATTAAATTCAATTTTTTCATCCTCTGTTCTCCCCATCTGCCCCAGAGTGAAAGAAGACCTATCGACTATGCGCCGGGGGTGTTGGTGATGGTGGCGGTGCTGGCGCAGTGATCTCGGGGGGCGCTGGCGCCGTGGTCTGAACCTTTATGGTGGGAACCACCATGGGCAGAAAACCGAGCCCCAGTGCATTAACTCCTTGACCGGTAATGCTGGTGCCGCCCGTTCCCGAGCTCTCAGAAGTCGCGATACTGCTTGAGCTGCCGGCGCCCAGGCGGCGGGTCAGGCCCAGGGACAGCTGGTTCATGAAGGTCTGCTGGTCTTGCGGGGTTATGGCAAAAGGCAGGGTGGGAGGCATCCCCCGCTCCACCGTGGTGCCGGTCATAGCCTGCAAGAGCACCCCCCCCTGGGTATTTCCGCCCCAGGCGTAGGCGATCTTGAAGGCCCGCCGGAACAGTTGTCCCACCTCGGGAAAGATGTTGGCCACCTGGATGACGCCCTGAAAATCCATAATCGTCGAACTATTGGGAGAGAGGCGAATGCCGAACTCGGTGCCCCTAATCCCCATGATGGCGGTATGGGTTTTGACCACAAAATCCGGCTCGGCCGGCTTGAAGACCTTGTTGACCACCACGTAAGCCAGGCCCTGGAAGAGCTGGATCACCGCATTGCGCTTATTCTGGGCCGGGTTGAACATATACTCTTCGATAGCCACCCGGCTCTCGGGGGAAATCGTCAGGGTGGAATTATCAATGAAGGTAATCTTAGCCTTGGACAGAGACTTGGTCCGGAGTACATCCCCTGTTTGCACCCCATCATCGACCTTAGCGGGGTTGGCCGGCAGCTGTCCGCCTTTCAGCAGGTCAACACTACCTTCCACCATGGTTAGGCGTCCCGCGATGTCCGCCCGCGCATCGCTGAGGGAGCCCAGATGGCATAATAGAATCACCACCGCTGCCCATAGCAAGGTAAATTTCTTCATCGAGGTCCACAATGGTCGCAGGTTTGAATAAAAAAAGCCGCGCTGCCTCACTCCAGGCAACCCGGCAATCTCAACCAAATTGAGACCCGTGGCTTTCCGTCCCCGCTTTGCAACGGGTTTGGCTTTCATTTTACTGGACCTATAATTTAAGTTCATTCTAAATCAATGTCAATCAATTTTTATAAAAAATTTACAATCTTTACCGCGGCAAGACGAAAACGGCTAAGCCCGATCATGTTTAACCTTGGTAAACTGAGAATCGAGGCGGCCCCTGGACACAAAGAGAGAAAGCCTTGGTTTCCGGCCAATCGACCTGCTCTTTCCTATCAGGATTTTCCGTTCGCAGTTGGGGGAAATTCATTTCTTTAAAGTAAATAGGCGTTGCTTTTTGGCCAATGCTCCCTATTTTTAAATCAGCCGCCTGCGCCGACGCCAATCTGCCGCCGGCCCAGGCCCTGGTGCAGGTAAAGCGCTCAGGGGAGTCGGCCTTGTCGGGAGAAACGGCATGCACATCACCACCATGTTTCTGGATATCGGCGGGGTCTTGCTCACCAACGGCTGGGGGCACCAGTCCCGCCGGGAGGCCGCAGAGCAGTTCCATCTGGACTACGCCGAAATGAGCGACCGCCACCACCTCACCTTTGACACTTATGAGGAAGGCAAGCTGAGCCTGGATGAATACCTCACCCGCCTGGTCTTCTACGAGGACCGGCCCTTCACCCGGGAAGACTTTAAGGCCTTCATGTTCGCCCAGTCCCAGCAGCAGCCGGAAATGGCCCAAACCGAGGCGCTGCTCAAGGGGCTGCGGGCCCAATATCACCTTAAGGTGGCCACGGTGAGCAACGAAGGCCTGGAAATTGCCCGCTACCGCATCAAGAAGTTCAACCTGAGTTCCTACGTGGACTTCTTCATCTTCTCCTGTTTCGTCCACTGTCGCAAACCCGACACCGACCTCTACCGCCTGGCCCTGGACTGCGCCCAGGTGCTGCCGGAGCAGGTGGTCTACCTCGATGACCGGGCCATGTTCGTGGAAGTGGCCCGAGGGCTGGGCATCCAAGGCATCCATCATACCGACTACGAGTGCACCCGTTCAGCCCTGGCCTGTTTGGGGCTGACGACGGAGTCGTGAGCAGTAGCAGGTTTTAGGACCTATCCTAAGCCTTTAGTTCACCCCAGGACTAAGGAGATCGCATGGGAGCTAATATCCGTCCGGAGCCCACGGTTTTCATCATCTTCGGAGCCGCCGGCGACCTGTCCTGGCGCAAGCTCATCCCGGCCATCTATAGCCTTTACGAGGATGGCTGGCTGCCGGAAAAGTTTCGCATCATCGGCACCGGCCACCGGCATATGGAAGAGGAGGCCTTTCACAGCCACCTCAAAGCGGGGGTGGACAAGTACGCCCGCCGCACCTTGACCGAGGAGGGCTGGAGCGCCTTCGCCGCTCACCTGACCTTCATGACCGCCGACCTGGAGAAGCCCGAGGTCTTCGGAGAATTGGCCCGGAAGCTGGCGGAGCAGGACCGGGAGTGGAATGCCCGGGCCAACCGCATCTTTTACCTGAGCCTGCCACCCACCATGATCGAGCCCGTGGCTCGAGAATTGGCCCGGGCGAAGCTCAACCAGGACCGCATCCGGGACCGCATCGTGGTGGAGAAACCTTTCGGCCGCGACCTGGACTCGGCCCGGACCCTGAACCGCAAACTCTCCGAACTCTTCCGCGAATCCCAGATCTTCCGCATCGATCATTACCTGGGCAAGGAGACGGTGCAGAATATCATGGCCTTCCGCTTCGCCAACATCTTGTTTGAGCCGGTCTGGAACCGCAACTACATCGACCACGTGCAGATCACCGTGGCCGAATCCGAGGGGGTGGGGAGCCGGGGTCACTATTACGACCAGGCCGGGGCCCTGCGGGACATGATCCAGAACCACCTGCTCCAGATCCTCTGTCTGATCGCCATGGAACCCCCCGTTTCCTTCAGCGCCGACGAGGTGCGCAACAAGAAGGCGGACGTGCTCCACGCCATCCGCCCCATTACGCCGGAAATGGTGCCAAATAATGCGGTGCGGGGTCAATACGGCGCCGGCTGGATTGAGAACCAGCACGTCGACGCCTACCGCAGCGAAGCCAATGTGGCCCCGGATTCCGGCATCGAAACCTTCGCGGCCGTAAAGTTGCAAGTGGACAACTGGCGCTGGCAGGGCGTGCCCTTTTATCTGCGCACCGGCAAAAGGCTGCCCGCCAAGATCTCCGAGGTCTCCATTCAATTTAAACCGGTCCCTCACCAGCCTTTCCCATCTGCCGCAATCATGGATGCCCGCCCCAATCGGCTGCTCATCGCCATCCAGCCCGAAGAAGGCATTTTGCTGCGCTTCGAAGCCAAGTACCCGGGACCCACCATGCGTCTCGCCCCGGTGATCATGCAGTTCTACTACCGGGAGGCCTTCAAATCGACGCCGCCGGAGGCCTACGAGACCCTGCTGCTGGACGTCATGCTGGGAGACGCCACCCTGTTCATGCGGGCTGACCAGACCGCGGCCGCCTGGAAAATCCTCTCCCCCATCCTGAACGCCTGGGAAAGCATCCGGCCCATGGACTTTCCCGACTACCCGGCCGGCACCTGGGGTCCGGAGGCCGCCGAAAGCCTCCTCGCGGCTGACGGCCGCAATTGGGTGATGCCCACCTTCCTGCAGTGCCAGGAAGATACGGCCGTCTGCCGGGTGACCATGGTGCAGCCATGATCCAGGTCTTTGCCGACCCGGAAGCCTTGAGCCGGGGAGCAGCGGAGTTTTTGGTCGATACCGCCCGAGACGCCGTGGCAGCCCGGGGACGCTTCAGCGTGGCACTGTCGGGCGGGACCACTCCCCGGCGCACCTATGAGGTGCTGGCCCAGCCGGCCTTCCGGGACCGGCTGCCCTGGGCCCAGTCCCACGTCTTCTGGGGGGATGAGCGCTGCGTGGACCCCGAAGATCCCCGGAGCAATGCCCGGATGGCCCGGGAGGCGCTGCTCGACCACGTGCCCCTCCCCCCCGGCCAGGTTTATCCCATGCTCTGTCATCCCACTCCGGCGGCCGGAGCCCGGAGCTACGAGGCCCTGCTCCGGAACTTTTTCGGTGCCGGTGAGCCCCGTTTCGACTTCATCCTCCTGGGTCTGGGAGAAAACGGCCATACCGCCTCCCTGTTTCCCGGCGATCCGGTGCTCCGCGAGCCGAAGCGCTGGGTGGCGGAGGTCTATGTCGACGCCCAGGATATGTACCGCCTGACTCTCACCGCGGCCATCATCAATCAGGCCCGGGTGGTGGCCTTTCTGGTGGCGGGGGCAGCCAAGGCCGCGGTGGTGCAGGAAGTGCGACAAGGGCCCCGGGACCCGGTGCGGTTGCCGGCCCAGCTTATTCAGCCGGAGCGGGGAGAGCTGCATTGGCTCCTGGATCAAGGGGCCGCCGCAAACCTCCAGCACCGCCAACCCTAACAAAGATTGATATATTTGAAGTTGAGACCTTTTGGAAATCATGGAGAACAGCCGCCCTCGGCTGTGTTTTGCAGGCTAGGGCGCCTACTCTCCAGTATATGCTGTTGAATTAGATACTCGACAGGTTGGCAGGGATTTTCGCAGAGGTCTCACGTGGTAACAGCCATTCAATTAGTTGTCCCATTCACCTCGGATTCCTGTTTTACTTTTGGGTCCACATGAGGGTCAGGCCCGCCAGGATAATCAGAAACACCGCCAAGTCCCCCCATTGCAACCAGAACCGGGCCAGGCCCCGGACCGTCCGCCTGGATTTCACCAGTCGGCGGCGCACCAGATTGTGCCCCAGCAGCAGGAGCAGGCCCGCCATGGCCAGAAGCTCTCCGGGTTTGAGGTTCGCCAACATTCTTTCTCCGATTATTCTTTGATCTGCAACGCCAGAGCGCCTCTGTTGAATAAGCTTGGGGAAGTATAACCTGGAGGCCTGGGGCCTTCCCAGGCCGGGTGGGTTCCGGCAGCCAAAATAAAATATGGCGGAGAGAGAGGGATTCGAACCCTCGGCGGAGATTTCTCCCCGCACTCGCTTAGCAGGCGAGCACCTTCGGCCTCTCGGTCATCTCTCCTGACAAGAACGCTTACTATTTTCGGTTCGGTGTTTTCTGTCTTTTCCGGTGTTTTTCCAGAAAACCGCAAACTCTCTTTTTCTGGCGGAGGGAGAGAGATTCGAACTCCCGGACCCGTTAGAGTCTGCGGTTTTCAAGACCGCCGCCTTAAACCGCTCGGCCATCCCTCCTCACCCCGAATGTTTACCATCCGCTTCCGGGATTGTCAATGCAGGGGCCGGGTGTTGTAAGGGGCGGACCTGCGTGTCCGCCTTCTTGGGGGCGCTTTTAGTGTCAAATATTCCTTCTTTTCTGGAATTTCCCCCCTATTTATGTGACTAAGAAACATGGCAGAAACAGACTCCCCCTCCGGCTGCGCCATGCGGGGACTAGTGGGTTTGTTCCGCAACGGTCGCGGTTGCCCGGCGGATTATCCCGTAAATAAAGGAAGTTGTTGGTCAGACACCCCCGGCTCCCGGCGGCACCAAAGCGGCACAATTTCCGCAAAAATTAATCATGGAGGAACACCCGGCGTTGCCGACTGTCCCAGGTTTTCCAGGTTTTCCGGCTTAAATTGCTAAAAATCACCGTAAAAAGGCCACGACAGTTAAAACCAGCCAATTGCAGCCAGAATTCGGCGGGCACCCCCCGCCCTATATTATACCGCCCGACCTGCCGGGCCGCAGGCCGCTCTCTATCGAGAGTTTATCAGGGCGGTTCGAGAACCGCCCCTACTTCCGCTTATCCACCACTCGCTGGGCCTTGCCTTCGCTGCGGGGCAGGGTGTTGGGCTCCACCAGTTCCACCCGGGGCGTCACCAGCAGCTCGCTCTTCAAGGCTTCGGTGATGCGTTTCTGCAATTTGGTCAGATATTTCAAATCCTCCTGGAAGAACTTGGCCTGGACCTCAACCTTGACGTGCATCAGGTCGCTGAAGTCCTCCCGGGTCACTTCCACCAGGTAGTGGCTGCCCACCTCGGGCATGGCCATGAGCACCTGGTCGATCTGCAGGGGAAAGATGTTGACCCCTTTGACGATGAGCATGTCGTCGCTGCGGCCCTGAATGCGGGAGAGGCGCCGGGAGGACCGGCCGCAGGGGCAGGGGTTGTCGTCGTAAGCGGCCAGGTCCCGGGTGCGGTAGCGCAGGAGCGGCATGCCCTGGCGGGTCAGGTTGGTAAAGACCAGTTCGCCCACCACGCCGGGGCCCACCGGCTCCAGGGTCTCGGGGTCCAACACTTCCAGCAGAAAGGCATCTTCCCAGACGTGCATGCCGTTCTGCTCCGGGCACTCGAAAGCCACCCCCGGGCCGTTCATCTCGGAGAGGCCATAGGAGTTATAGGCCTTGAGGCCGTAAGCCGCCTCGATGCGCCGGCGCATGTCCTCCGAATGGGGTTCGGCCCCGACAAAGGCGATGCGGAGGGGCAGGTCCCGGGGATCGACACCGTG
Organism: uncultured delta proteobacterium; assembly: GCA_963797235.1. Classification (GTDB taxonomy): domain Bacteria; phylum Desulfobacterota; class Desulfobaccia; order Desulfobaccales; family 0-14-0-80-60-11; genus JAPLJC01. The sequence continues at coordinate 103,621 of CAWCOX010000004.1, read as the reverse complement.
TTTGGCAAAGGTGTTCAACAGATAAAGGGCGAAGCTGGGGATGATGTGGATCACGGTGCTGCCGAACTGCTGCATGAGCTGGATCTGCCGGGCGCTGTTGCCGGCGCCCGCCGGGATGGTGAGGGCGCCCAGGCGTTCGCCGCCGTAATGAAAACCCAACCCCCCGGTGAACAGGCCGTAGCCCATCATGTTCTGAAAGACGTCCCCCGGCCGCACCCCGGTCATGTACATGGAGCGGGCCACCAGATCGGCCCAGGTCCCAATATCCCGGCGGGTGTAATAGATCACCGTGGCCTGGCCGGTGGTGCCCGAGGAGGCGTGCAGCCGCACGATCTCGCTCAGGGGTACGGTGAGCATCTCCCGGCCCCGGGCCCTGAGGTCGGCCTTGGTGGTGAAGGGAATCTTCCGGAGATCCTCCAGGCGGTTGATCCGATCGGCGGAGACCCCGGCCTGGGTCAGGCGCTCGCCGTAAAAGGGGCTCCCGCCGGCCCGGGCCACCGTCTCTTTGAGCCGCTGCAGCTGGAGTTCCCGCAATTTCGCAGTTTTTATGGTTTCAATGGTTGCGTCCCAATACACTTTCTTCTCCTGAACGCTTGGCGCGAGATGCAATTGTTTGGTTTTATGCAACGAGATTCGACCTGTCAAGGCGAGCAGCGGACGGCATGGTCGTGCTGCCTGCGAATTTATTCTATCACCGCTAACTTGAATATACGACAACCACCAGGAAATACCGGGACCGGCAAAAAGGTGAGATTACCAGGTACGCACCCGGGACAGCCATTCTGTGCTCAAATGGCAAACTGGCTTCCCGAGGCCGGTCAAACCGGATACCAGGGAAAACGAGGCGAGTTTAAGGAATAAACTTCATTCCTGGTAAAAAATCAGGGGGCCGGAAAGGAACTCCACCGCCAGGCCAAAAGAGGCCTTACCTCCATGGTGCCGGTCTATGCGGCAGATCCTGGCTTTGGCGGCCAGTCGAACGGCTCCCGACTCGGGTTGGCCGGCCGGAGCACTGAAGGTAAAGTGGCCAATCTCTCCGGGGAATAATTGGGGTTGGGTGTCGCATTCCAGATAAGCCCCGCCGCGGCTGATATTTTTCACCAGGGCCTGGGTGGCAAAGGTGCTTCCTTGATCCTGGAGGATGGCCCGGCATTCCATGGGCAGGTTCGGGTAAAGCCGATGCGCCTGACGCCTTTCCATGTCAGCCTCCTTTGCTGGCGGCCTATGGGTGCCAAACTGGGATAGGCGGTTGCAGATCGCCTGCAGGGATTTTCACCCTGCAGTCCGTCAGCGTCGTCTTTATTTATCGGTCACTATAGCTAAAACCGCCAACAAGATGCCGACGGACAGGATGATCCATTTATGGGTCAATATTTTGTGAGCCAGGTTCATGAGGTTTCTCTCCATACCATCCTCTTTTTGTTTCCTTACAAGAGTAATTATGCAACGCCAATGCCAATATGCTTATCATATTGATCTCATTATAATTTCTCTGTGTCCTGCCACTCGGGAGCCACAGGAATGTTCAAGAAATTAATCAAAGATTGGTTATCGTGAACATCGGTAGCTATGGCTGGGTCGCTCTTCCCTGGCGGCTGGCGGCAGAGTCCGGGCGACCGCCGCGCCGACGCACCCCACTACCCCACTACAACCGGTCAGATCGCCGCGGTCAGGCTTCATCTTCCAGCCAGAGCTACTTACTTATCGCCTCATGCTCCAGAAACCTTAATTAAAAATTGAGCTGACTGCCTCTGGGGATCGGGGGGATGCCAAGACGGGGGGATGGGGCTTGAGACCGTGGTTAGCTTGGGGGTAAAGTGAGCCTGCGGGGGCTCTAAAGATTATCGAAGGTCTGGCCCTGGAGGTTCAGGTAGGCCACCGCACTCTTGATGCCGGCCAGGGTGAGGTCTTCCATATGAAAGACCCGGCCGATCTGCCGGACGGTCATGCTTTCATGCGCCCAGTAGGCCTTCCGGATGGGGTTGAGCCAGACGTTTACCGGGTAAGCCGCCCGCAGTTCTTCGAGCCACTCCAGGCCGGGCTTCCGGGCGCTGGTATGAATATCGATGGAGCCGCTGGCGGCCATCAACTCAGAGGGCGCCATGTTGGCGTCGCCGATGATCACCAAACGGGTGGTTTTGGCTTCACTCAGGAATTTTTCCCATTTCACCGGCTCCCGCCGCCGCGGGTCTTTGTACACGGCGCCGTAAACGCAGTTGTGGAAATAGTAGAACTGGATATCCTGGAAGAGATCCCCCAGTTTGTTGAAGATCGTTCTCACCAGGGGGATATGCGGGTCCATGGAATAGCCGCCGTTATCGAGGAGGACGATCAACTTCAAGCGGTTGCGCAATTCCCGTTCGAACACCAGCTCGATTTCGCCGCCGTTTTTGGCGGTCCGGGCGATGGTCGCATCGATATCCAACTCGGTTTCCGGGCCCATCGGTCTGAGGCTCCTGAGGCAGGCCAGGGCCTGGCGCAGGTTTTCATTTGAAAGCGTCGATCTCTCGCTGTAATCGATATAGCGCCGGGAATCGATCACCTTCTGGGCCGAATGGTACAGGCTCTGGCCGTAGACCCGGATGCCGCCGGCGCTCTGGCCGCTGTGGCCGAAAGGGGATCTGCCCCGGGTGCCGACCCAGGTGCTGCCGCCTTGGTGCTGCGCTTGCTGCGCCAGGACGGTCTCCCAGAAACGGGCCAGCAATTCTTCATTGCCGAACTGGCGAATCTCCTCCGGCGTGATGCTGCCGTTGTCGATCTGTTCCTGGAGCCACTCCCGGAAGGGCTTGCCATCCAGCAGCTCTTCCCAGTTTCGCATCTTGCGATACAGCCCGGATTTGAGGAAATAGGCGGAAAACACCTGTTCGAAGATATCATAGTGCTCGACCCGCTTGACGAAAACGAGCCGGGCCAGGAGGAAGAGCTGTTCGAGATTTTGGGCGATGCCGCGCCGCAAGGCCTGGTAAAATTCCAGGATATACCGGACGCTTACCGGGACCCCGGCCTCCCGCAATTCATAGATGAAACCTACCATGCCGTCACCTGGAAAAAATTGCCGGACGAAGGCTGCGAGCCTGCCGTTAAAACCGCCCCGGCTTGGTAATCCCTTTGAACTTCAACAAATCTTCGGTGCGTTTGAGCAGGGTGCCGATATGCGCCAGATCTTTACCCGCGCCGGGAGCCTGCACCCCGGCGGCCTGCATGGAGCCCAGCCAATCTAGTAATTCGGCGGTGGCAGGCGGCTTCTCGAAGCCCTGCTCCCGCAGGCGGTAGAAGCTGTTCAGGCTGGCTTCCAGGAAGGGCTCCGGCAGGCTGGGATGGTGGAGGCAAACGATCTGGATCATTTCCTCCCGACTCGGAAACGGGATGTAGTGACAGAAGCAGCGGCGCAGAAAAGGGTCCGACAGCTCCCGTTTGGCATTGCTGGTGATGATAATGATAGGCCGCTGCCGGGCGGTCACCTTATAATTGATCTCCCGGATGACGAAGGAATTGTCCTCCAAGACGTCCAGCAGGTTGTCCTGGGTGTCCGAATCGGTCTTGTCAATCTCGTCGATCAGCAGGATGCGCCGGTCTTCGGCCAGGAAAGCCCGGCCGATGGGGCCAAAACGCAGGTAATCCCAAATGTTGGTGACGGCCCGCCCCGTCTCGCCGCTGCCGAAACGGGAGTCGTTCAGGCGCAACACGGTGTCATAGACGTAGCAGAGTTCTTCGCCCTTGAAGGTGGACTTGCAGCGGGCCTCCTCCATGTTCAGGTCGAGCGCCCGGGCAATTTCAAAGGCGAGCTGCGTCTTGCCGGTCCCGGCCTCGCCGGTGAGCAGGAGCGGCTTCTCCATGGCAATGGCGATATTGACGATCTCCCGCAACTCAGGATTCAGATAATAGCGATCGGTTCCTTCAAACTGCATATCCGCATCTCCGTTTCGAATAAAGTCGTTCATTGGTTAAACTCATCGGGCAGCCGCCCTAAAAAAATTTGCCGGACGCGTCAAAAAAGGCAGTGCCACCGGTGATGGATCACCGCTCCGGCCATTTCATCCAAATCGGCTTGCTGCAAGCCGGTCTTTTTAGACCAGCCGGGAGAGTTAAGCTCCATGACTGCCACGGTGAAATAGGCACTGACCTTCTCCGGGGTGGCAAAATATGGACCCCGGTCAAAATCGGTGACATCGGAAATATGAGTCAGAGTCCTGGCAACACACATAAGGTGATTCCTATAACCTCAATCCAATCAATGTTATCAAATCGAAGCCACCGCGGCAATCCGTCAAACCGCCCCATCTGGAGTCCCTGGCCCGTAACCAGGTTGCCAGCAGGTTGGAAACCAAAAAAGAAGGGTTAGCCCCTTTGAGCTAACCCCTTGATTTCATTGGCGGGGACGACGAGACTCGAACTCGCGACCTCCGGCGTGACAGGCCGGCGTTCTAACCAACTGAACTACGCCCCCGATGGGAGAGTTCTAGGTTGAAAGTCCAAACTTGCTGGCGCCAAAACTTTGAACCAAACCTTGAACTTCGAATCAAAAACTGGTAGGCGGAACAGGGCTCGAACCTGTGACCCCCGGCTTGTAAGGCCGATGCTCTTCCAGCTGAGCTATCCGCCCGCCCCGGTAATAGTCACCCATGGCGGCCCTGCTGTCAAGAGGTAAAGTGCCATGCGCCCTAAGCAGTGAGCAGTTTTGGAGTTCTTTCTCGGGTTTCTGCTGACTGCTAAAGGCTAACCGCTAACCCTCCCTCAATGCGCCTGGATCTCCCCCACCTCCGGCACTCCGGTGGGGATGAAGGCCGGCTCCGGGGCCGGCGACGCCGGCTCCTTGAACAGGCTCTCCGGGTCGTCCAGGACCAGGGCCTTCTTCAACACTTCGTCCATATGATCCACCGACACCAGTTCCACCGACTTCAAGATGCGGGCCGGGATCTCTTTGATATCCTTTTCGTTGTCCCGGGGGATGAGCACCGTCTTCATCTGGTGGCGATGGGCCGCAATGATCTTCTCCTTGAGGCCGCCGATGGGCAGCACCCGGCCCCGCAGGGTTATCTCCCCGGTCATGGCCATATCACGGCGCACCGGAATCTTCAGGAGGGCCGAGGCGATGCTGGTGGCGATGGTGATGCCGGCGGAGGGGCCGTCCTTGGGAATCGCCCCTTCCGGTACATGGATGTGGATATCGATGGTGCGATAGAAATCCGTCGGCAATCCCAGTCTCTCGGCCTTGGAGCGCACGTAGCTCAAGGCGGCCTGGGCCGACTCCTGCATGACCTCGCCCAACTTGCCGGTAATCAGCAGCTTACCCCGGCCGGGGAGCACCACTACTTCCGTCTGCAGCAGTTCGCCGCCGAACTCGGTCCAGGCCAGCCCGGTGGTGAGGCCCACTTCGTCGGCCTCCTCGGTGCGGCCATAGCGGAACTTGGGCACCCCCAGGTACTTGGGCACGGCCTGGCTGTTCACCCTGACCTGGTGGTCCCTGCCCTTGGAGGCCACTTCCCGGGCCACCTTCCGGCAGATGGAGGCGAGTTCCCGCTCCAGGTTGCGCACGCCGGCCTCCCGGGTGTATTGCCGTACGAGGGTAAGGATGGCGTTTTCCGAAAACTGGATATTCTCCGCTTCCAGGCCGTTGGCGGTGCGCTGCTTGGGGATCAGAAACTGCTGGGCGATCAGGACCTTCTCCACCTCGGTATAACCCGCCAAGCGGATGATCTCCATGCGGTCCTGCAAAGGCGGCGGGATGGAGTAAAGGTTGTTGGCCGTGGTGATGAACATCACTTCGGACAAATCATAGTCCATGTCCAGATAATGGTCATTGAAGGCGAAGTTCTGTTCCGGGTCCAGCACCTCCAGCAAAGCGGCGGAAGGGTCGCCCCGGAAGTCGGTGCTCATCTTGTCCACTTCGTCCAGGCAGAAGACCGGGTTGTTGCTCTTGGCCTTCTTCAGGGACTGGATGATCTTGCCGGGCAGGGCGCCGATATAGGTGCGCCGGTGGCCCCGGATCTCGGCCTCGTCCCGCACGCCGCCCAGGGAGAGCCGCACAAAGTTGCGCCCCAAGGCCCGGGCCACGGACTTGGCCAGCGAGGTCTTGCCCACCCCCGGCGGCCCTACCAGGCAGAGGATGGGGCCCTTCAGCTTTTTCACCAGGCTTTGCACTGCCAGCTGCTCCAGGATGCGTTCCTTGGGCTTCTCCAGGCCATAGTGGTCTTCGTGGAGAATCCTCTCGGCCTCTTCCAGATTCAGCTTGTCCCGGGTGCGTTCGGACCAGGGCAGCGACAAAATCCAGTCGATGTAATTACGCGAGACCGTGGCTTCGGCGGACATGGGGCTCATGAGCTTGAGCTTTTTGAGCTCGTGCTTGGTCTTGGTGGTGGCCTCGGCGCTCATCTTCTTGCGGCGGATGCGGCGCTCCAGCTCCTGGATTTCGCCCTTCAGGTCTTCCTTTTCCCCCATCTCCTTCTGAATGGCCCGCATCTGTTCATTGAGATAGTATTCCCGCTGGGTCTTTTCCATCTGCTTCTTGACCCGGTTCTTGATGCGGGTTTCGATCTGGAGGATTTCGTTTTCCCGGTTGATCAGGGTGAGAACGGCTTCCAGGCGGCGGTTGGCGTCCAGATTCTCCAGGAGCCCCTGCTTTTCATCCGCCTTGACGGCCAGGTGGCCGGCGATGAGGTCGGCCAGACGGCCGGGCTCTTCCAGCCCGGTGACGTTCTGCACGGCTTCCTGGGGCACCTTCTTGTTCAGCTTGCCGTAAGTCTCAAAGCCGGTCACCGCGGCGCGGCGCAGGGCCTCGGTTTCCGGGGTGATCTCCCAAAACTCGTAGATCTCCTCCGCCTCTACCTGGAAGAACTGGGAACTCTGGAGAAACTGCCGCACGACGGCCCGGCCTTTGCCTTCCACCAGGACCTTGACGGTGCCGTCCGGCAGGCGCAGGAGTTGCAGGATGGAGGCTATGGTGCCCAACTTATGCACCTCGCTCTCCCGGGGTTCATCCTTGCGCGGGTCCTTCTGGGTGCACAGCAGGATATACTTCTCCTGCCCCATGGCGTATTCCAGGGCGTGAATGGACCGCTCCCGGCCGATGAACAGCGGCACCACCATATGGGGAAAGATGACGATATCCCGCAGCGGGAGCATGGGCACGGTGACCACGTGGCGCCGGTCCGTTTCTCCGGGAATCCGCGACTTGGGAAGTCTAAAAATCATTATTGCACCGCCACTCCAGGTTTATCCCAAGCCCCTTCCTCCGACCCGTAGGTCAAAATGGGGGCGGCATGTTTGGTGATGAATTCTTCGGTGATGAGGCACTCATGCACGTCCTTCATGGACGGCAATTCGTACATCATGTCCAGCATGGCCTTTTCCAGGATGGCCCGCAGGCCCCGGGCCCCGGATTTGCGCTTCAGGGCGTCTTTGGCTACCGCCACCAGGGCGTCGTCGGTGAACTTCAGGCTGACCTGGTCCAGCTCCAGAAGCTTCTGGTACTGTTTCACCAGGGCGTTTTTGGGCTCTTTCAGGATGCGCACCAGGGCGTCCTCATTCAGTTCGTCCAGGGTGGCCAGGACCGGCAGGCGGCCGACAAACTCGGGGATAAGTCCGAATTTCAGCAGGTCCGGGGGCTGCACCTGCACCAGGATCTCGCCCAGGGGCCGCAGGGCCCGGCTCTGGATATCGGCCCCGAAACCCATGGACTTGCGGCCGATGCGGGAGCCGATGATGTCTTCCAGGCCGTTGAAGGCGCCGCCGCAGATGAACAGGATGTTGGTGGTGTCCACCTTGATGAACTCCTGCTGCGGGTGCTTGCGGCCGCCCTTGGGCGGCACCGAGGCCATGGTGCCTTCGATGATCTTCAGCAGGGCCTGCTGCACCCCTTCGCCGGAGACGTCCCGGGTGATGGAGGGCGAGTCGGTCTTGCGGGCGATCTTGTCCACTTCGTCGATGTAGACGATGCCCCGGGAGGCCTTCTCCACATCGTAATCCGCCATCTGGAGCAAGTTGAGGATGATGTTCTCCACGTCCTCGCCCACATAGCCGGCTTCCGTCAGGGTGGTGGCGTCCGCAATGGTGAACGGCACGTTCAGGGTGCGGGCCAAAGTCTGGGCCAGCAAAGTCTTGCCCGAGCCGGTGGGCCCGATGAGCAGGATGTTGCTCTTCTGGAGTTCCACCCCATCCAGATCGGACCCGGCGTTGATGCGCTTATAGTGGTTATAGACGGCCACGGAAAGGATTTTCTTGGCCCGTTCCTGGCCGATGACGTATTCGTCGATTTGCTTCTTGATGGTGGCCGGCTCCGGAATGGACAGCCTGGAGTGTTTGGCTTCGTCCTTCTCATACTCCTCGGCGATGATGTCGTTGCAGAGCTCGATGCATTCATCGCAGATGTAAACGCCGGGCCCAGCGATAAGCTTCTTCACCTCGCCCTGGCTTTTGCCGCAAAAAGAACAGAGTAAATCGGCATTCTTGTCGATGCCACGCTTGCTCATATGCTTCCTCCCCAAACCCCAACGGCTTCCAGCCCGTCCCCGGGTTTGGTATATGCTCTCCGCCTGAGACCGTTATCGTCATCCCTCTGCGGATACTTCAGGTCTTGCAATTTTTATTCCTTAGACCGGCCCGGAAAGAGCCGGCCCACTTCCCGCTTAGTGATGACCGCGTCGATCAGACCGTATTCCTTGGCCTGTGCGCCGGACATGTAAAAATCGCGTTCCGTATCCCGGTTGATCCGATCAATGTTTTGCCCGGTGTGGTGCGCCATGATTTCGTTCAACTCCTCCCGGAGCCGCAAGATCTCTCGAGCCTGGATGTCCACGTCGGTGGCCTGGCCCTGAAACCCGCCCAGGGGCTGGTGGATCAGGATCCGGGCATGGGGCAGGGAGAACCGTTTCCCCGCCTCTCCCGCAGTCAAGAGCAAGGCGCCCATGGAGGCCGCCTGGCCCATGCACAGCGTCGCCACCGGGCACTTGATATACTGCATGGTGTCGTATATGGCCATCCCGGCGGTCACATGCCCTCCGGGAGAATTGATGTAAAAGTTGATTTCCTTGTCCGGGTCTTCCGCTTCCAAAAAAAGCAGCTGGGCGATGACCAGGTTGGCCACGTCGTCGTTGATGGCCGTGCCCAAAAAGACGATCCGGTCCTTGAGGAGCCGGGAATAGATATCGTAAGCCCGTTCCCCCCGGCTGCTCTGCTCCACTACCATCGGGACTAATTGCATGTTATTCCTTGGCCTCCGGGGCGGTTTCTTCAGCCTGGGGCGCGTCGTTAATTTTGGCTTCGTCCAGCAGCAGTTTCAGGCTCTTTTCAGCCCTGAGCTGCTCTTTGAGGGCTCCCGTGAGGTCCCGTTCCTGATAAAACTTCCGGACCTCGCTGACGTCCTTGCCGCTGTGGACGGCGATGCGCGCCAGGGTGGCCTCAACTTCGGCGTCGTCGACGCTGAAACCCTCCTGCTCGGCGATGCGCTCCAGCAGGATTTTGACCCGGGCCCGCCGTTCCGCCATAGGCTTAAGGGCCTCTATCAGCTTGGCATGGTCCATCTTCGCCGGATCAATACCGTACTGGCTGTAGCGCTCCCACTGCTCCCGGAAGAGATTCTCCTGTTCCTGATTGACCAGCGACGGCGGCACTTCGAAAGGGTGCCGGCTGATGAGCTGGTCGTGCACCTGGTTTTCCAACATGGCCTGCCGCTCGCGTTCCTTACCTTTAATAATATCCTCTCGGACGGCCTCACGCAAGGCGTCCAGGGTCTGAAAATTGCCGCCCAGGGCCTTGGCGAAGTTATCATCCAGGTCCGCGACCACCTTTTCCTTCACTTCCTGAATCTTTATCTGAAACTCCACCGATTTGCCGGCCAACAGGGGGTTGGCGAAGTCGTTGGGCAGATCCACCGCAAAGCGGCTCTCCGCCCCTTCCATCAACCCTATGAGGTTCTTCTCGAATTCGGCGTTGAACTTGCCGCTGCCCACCTCGACGTAGGTGCCATCGGCCTTGCCGGCCTCCGCCGGTTCCCCGGCGAAATAGGCCTGGTAATCATGCACCACGAAGTCGCCTTCCTGTATCGGGCGGTTCTCCCGCGGGGGTTTGACCAGGGCGTTTTGCTGGCGGACCTCCTCCAGCCGCGCCTCCACTTCGGCGTCGGTCACCTCCACTTGGGCCGCGGCCAGCTCCAGACCCCGGTAATCCTGCAGCTCAAATTTCGGGGTGACCTCTATCTCCACGCTGTAGCGGTAATCCTGCCCCGCCACCACCGGCGGGGGCGGCTCCGGCCACGTCAGGTTGACCGCCTCCAGGTCCTTCTCCTTCAGGGCCACGCTCAGGGAGCGGCGCACCAGGGCCTCGGACACCTCTTCGTTGATCTGTTTATGGTAATACATCTCCAGGACCGACCGGGGCACCTTGCCGGGGCGAAAGCCCTTGACCTTGGCCTGTTTGCCCAAATCCCGGTAAGCCCGATCCACTTCCTCGGTCACCTCATTTGCAGGCACTTCAATCGACAGTTTCCGTTTGACTTCGCTCAGATTCTCAACTTCCGCTTTTGCTGCGCTTTGGGTCATGGTATCAGCTCACAATTTCCAGTAGTTTATTTATCTCCAATAGGAGGTTCCCCCGGCTGCTTACCAAAAACTTACCAAAAATCCCTCGCCGGGGTGGTGCGAGAGGGGGGACTCGAACCCCCACGGTATCCCGCCGGACCCTAAATCCGGTGCGTCTGCCAGATTCCGCCACTCTCGCGGGTATTCATCTAATAAATTTATTAACTTTCCCGCCTTAAGTCAAGCTGAATACTCCCTGAAGCTCTTGATCTAAGCCGCCCGGTTGTCTCAGCCAGGATTTCATGTTATGAAATTGTGACGCAAATCTGCGCTTTGGGCGCTTTTGGTAGCCGCAGGCTTTAGCCTGCGCCACCGGCCCGCAGGGGCCCAGCTTGCTGTGCCTTGCCTCTGCGCGGCGCATTACCATTTGGTGATTCAGGTTTTCAGCCTGCGCCTGGAACCTTGTAAGGTGCGTCCTGCGCACCATTTATTAACTCTCTTGCGTCTTTGCGCCTTGGCGTGAGATAAATCCTTGCCATAAGGGGATGCAATATGGAAGTCCAGGAAAAAGACGAACTGAGCCAATTGCGGGACCGTCTGGCCCTGAGCCCGAAACTGGTCTGGGACAAGGTGGACCAGACCGAACGGGGCGCCATCTTTGCCTTCGGCGACCATTACAAGACCTTTCTGGACCGGGCCAAGACCGAACGCCTGGCCGTTAACGAAATCCTCCGCCAGGCCCAGGCCCTCGGCTTTGTCGATCTCGCCTCCCGGACTCCGGGGCCCAAGGCCTTTTATAATTACCGGGGCAAAAGCGTCGCCCTGGTGGTCCAGGGCAAGCGGCCCCTGAGCGCCGGCCTGCGCCTGGTGGCTTCCCATATCGACTCCCCCCGCCTGGACCTGAAGCCCTATCCCATTTACGAGGACACCGACCTGGCCTTCCTCAAGACCCACTACTACGGGGGCATCAAGAAGTATCAGTGGCTGGCCCGGCCCCTGGCCATCCACGGGGTGGTCCTCAAGGCCGACGGCAGCAGCGTCAACCTGAGCCTGGGCGAAGACCCGGCCGACCCGGTCTTCACTGTCCTGGACCTGTTGCCGCACCTGGCCCGCAAGGCCCAGATGGACAAGAAGGTGACCGACGCCTTCGAGGGCGAAAAGCTCAACGTCCTGGCCGGCTCCCTGCCCCTGGGAAATGGCGAGACCAAGGAGCGCTTTAAACTCCATTTCCTGAAAATTCTCGAAGAGCGCTACGGCATCACTGAAGAAGACTTCATCAGCGCCGAACTGGAGATGGTGCCCGCCGGCCCGGCCCGGGACCTGGGTTGGGACCGCAGCCTGGTGGGCGCTTACGGCCAGGACGACCGCTCCTGCGCCTACGCCTCCCTGGCGGCCATGCTGGACGTAGAGGAGCCGGAGCACACCTGCGTGGCCCTGTTTTACGACAAGGAGGAGATCGGCTCCGACGGCAACACCTCCGCCAAGGCCTGCATCCTGGAAGAGATCGTCGAACTCCTCCTGGAGCGCCAGGGTGAGAGCCCCCAGGCCCGCCGCCGCGTCCTGATGGCCTCCCGGGCCATCTCCGCCGACGTCACCGGCGGCCTGGACCCGGATTACCCCGAAGTCCACGAGAAGCGCAACGCCGCCCGCCTGGGCTACGGCGTCTGTTTCCACAAGTACGGCGGCAGCGGCGGCAAGTACTCCACCAGCGACGCCAATGCCGAGTACGTCGGCTGGATTCGCCGCATCTTCAATGAGCACGGGGTCATCTGGCAATCGGGGGAATTGGGCAAGATCGATGAGGGCGGCGGCGGCACCATCGCCAAGTTCCTGGCCATCCACGGCCTCGAGATTATCGACTGCGGCACGCCCCTGCTCTCCATGCATTCGCCCTTCGAAGTGGCCTCCAAGGCGGACCTCTACATGACCTTCAAGGCCTACCGCGCCTTTTTCAGCGCCGCCTAAGCAAGGCGGGCCTCCCGTGGGGCGGGCGTCCCGCCCGCCTCCCGCCACCGTAGGGGCGACCCGCTGGGTCGCCCTTTTTTTTGTGGCGCCAACCGCCGGCCGCGAGAGACCGCCGGCTGAAAACCTGACTGGTGGGGCGGGCGTCCCCGCCCGCCAGCGACTACCGGCTATCGCGGCCAGGCCGCGCCTGCCCGGGCAGCCCGGTCTTGCACCCTTAAGCCCCCTACCCTGCTCATTCTTGACTTGCAACTCCATAAAAAAATGCTAATCTTTATGATGCAATCTCTCTGTGCCCATAGTTTTGGCATTTTTTGTCAGGCTCGAAACTAAAAACTAAAAACTCGAACTCAAACTTAAGAACCGGTTTTTCAGATGGGTAAATTCTTTTCACGTTTTAAAGCGGATGCCACCGATCCCTCAGTCTCCTCTTTGGGGAATCTGGCCAACTTCTATAGCCTGCTGATTTTTCTGATTGCCATTCCCTTCGTGCTTATCGTCATCCTGGTCTGGCTCACCCAATTCCTGGGCTTGACTCCCTGGCTGTTCGCCGGTTTCGCCGCCATTTGCGCCTGGATCGGCTGGCGTCTCTACCGCCGCTGGGGGAGCTTCAAGAATAGGATGGCCGCCCAGGGCAGCGAATTCCAGGACCTGATGCGGGAAGCCGCCAAGGGCGGCAAGAATGTGGAGATCTCCCTGCTTAACGGCACCTTTACCTTGCGCTATCAGGGGCAGGACCCGCTAACCGCTGCGGCCCTGCCGGGCCGGCCCCGCACCCTGGCCCTGGAAGGACCTCTCACCCTCGAGGCCGAGGCCGTGGAAGTGCCTGCCTCGCTGCCGCCGGAACGCCTCCGGGAAGAGCTGGAGGGCTTCGTCCGTCTCAGGGACGACGGGGTCATCAGCCCCGAGGAGTTCGACCGTCTCAAGGCCAGCCTGCTGCAGCGGGTCTCGGCCTGAAACCAGATCTGATAATTAAAAAAGGGCGGCCAAACCGGCCGCCCTTTTGCTTATGCACCTTTCTAACCCCTTAAGTTTCTAACACTGCCTCATCCGCTCGCAACTCTTCCTTCCCCAGGGCGTAAGCCGGCCCGGAGATCAGCGACCCGCCTTCCCAAAAATCCCGGCGTAAGCGGTAGTAATCGTGCAGCCGCTCCAGGCCCTTCGCCAATTGCCGGAGGGCGTCGTCTCCCAGGTGGTCCAGGCAGGATTGCAGCAGGGCCAGGAAGGCGCCGGGCAGATAAAAAGCCTCTTTACCCAGGCTGCCCTGATACTCCAGACGGTAGCCATCGCCCGGCATCTCAAAGAACTCCACCTGGTAGGTGCGCACCGCCGGCACGCCCGGGTCATTCACCAGGCGCAATTGCCCCAAGGGCAGGTGAGGCCGCCGGGGCGGGCCGGCATCGGTTAACACCCGCTTGCCCACCTTTTCGAGAAAGCCGATCAATTCCCGAGCCACCCGAATTTCATTCAATTCCGCCAGTTCGTACAAGAAACGGGCATAGGTGAAGACCACCAGGGGAATCGTATCTTTCTCGGGGTTCTGGCTGCGATGCCAGGTGATTTGCGGGGTCACCTGGTCTTGAGGGTAAAAATCGATTTTGACCGTAGCCTTGTGCAGGCCCCGGTCCCGGCGAAAACGCTCCAGTATCCGCTTAATCATCTGCATTGGGAGAGATGCGGCTCTGTCCGGCTCACCGTGGATAGGATGCCGATCGTATGGGCCTCTTCTTTGCTGCCAATTATAATAAGCTGCGTCACCCCAGGATCGAAAAGCACCGGAAATGACTGGCTAAAGGCCAAAAGACATGACTACCTTACCCAATGGCCGATTGAAAGTCAACTATTTCCAGGCTTCACCGGCCTGTCTTTGCCCCCCGGAAAATTACGGTTTACAAGACAATTGAGATATTTTATAAATTTAGGATAGGTTAGGTGAAAATATGTCTATGCCATTCCAGGGGCTGCCCAAGGGCCTGCCCGGCTGCCTGAAGAAGCGGCGGCTCCTCAATGACCCGGAGCTTAAGCCTGAACTTTGCCGAGAATATGGGGAAAGATTTCTGGCCCTGGGCTGGTGGCAGGATGCCCTGGACTTCTTCCATAAATGCGGCGACGCCCCAGGTCTGGAAAAAATCAAAGTCTATTGTCTGGAGACGGGAGACGCCTTTTTGCTGGGCCGCCTGGGTAGCCCCCAGGAGCCGAAGACTTGGCGGCAACTGGCGGAGCGTGCCCTGGACCAGGGCAAATTACGCTTTGCCCGGCGGGCTTACGAGCTGGCCGGCGAGCCGGATAAGGCCGCCATGGTGGAGGGCTTGATCGCCGGCGCCAATACGGCAGACGCGGCAGACGCAGATTGATCATGACTATTCGGGACTGTTACACTATTTTAGGGGTTTCTGCCCGCACCAGTCTGGAGGAGGTGCGCCGGCGCTTCCGGGCCCTGGCCCGCCAATGCCATCCGGACCACCACCCTGATGATCCCGAGGCCGTGGCCCAATTCCGCCGCTTGGCGGAAGCCTATGAAACCATCCAGCAATCCCGCTCCCGGTCACGGGCCGCCTCGGAGAATCTGCACCGGCCCCGGTTTTCCGATGACCACGAACTCTTCGAGGAGTTCTTCGGCATTAACGGCGGCCCGGCCCGCTTCCGGCAATCCGCCGGGGCCGATTTTCGCTACGACCTGCAAATCTCCCTGGCCGCCGCGGTGCGGGGCACGCAAACGGTCATCCAGGTGGACCGCAACCTTAACTGCCGCCCCTGCCGGGGGACCGGCCTGGCCCCGGGCAGCGCCTACGTCCCTTGCCCTCAATGCCAGGGGCGGGGTCGCCGTTTCGGCGGTCCGGGGTTGCTGCGCTTCGGCCCGCTGTGTCAGCGCTGCCGGGGCCGCGGCCGGATCATTGCCGAGAATTGCACCCATTGCCAGGGCCAGGGGACAACCAGGGGAAAACGGGAATACCGGCTGCATATTCCTCCGGGCACCGCTGACGGCGCCCGCTTGCGTTTCGCTGGCGAAGGCGGCGACGGCTTTGACCACGGTCCGCCGGGCAATCTGGAGGTCGTCATCCACGTGGCCCCGGATGAATTCTTTACCCGGAGGGGCAACGACATTTATTGCCAGGTGAAGGTCTCTTTTGCCGAAGCCTTCCGCGGCGACTTCGTCCTGGTCCCCACCCTGGACGGCTACCGAACGCTGCGACTGCCCCAGGAAACCGGTAACGGCGTGGTTTTTCGCATTCCGGGAGCTGGAGTCCCGGGCGGCCCCGGCCTACCCGACGGCGACCAACTGCTGGAGATCGTGGTCACCGCTCCCAATGACTTCAGCCCCAGGCAGAAAGAGCTGCTGGAAGCAGTGGCGCACCTGGGATCGGCCGTCTCGACCGGGGCAGGGACATGAGTGAGTTCACCCATCTGGATGAAACCGGGCAATTGCGCATGGTGGACGTGGGCGACAAGGCCGAAACGCGGCGCCAGGCCACCGCGGCTTGCCGGGTCATTGTCGGCCCCAAGGTCTTTCCCCTGCTCCAGGCCGGTCGTCTGCCCAAGGGCGATGTCTGGGCGGCGGCGCGGCTCGCCGGCATCATGGCTGCCAAGAATACGGCTCAACTGATTCCGTTGTGCCATACCTTGCCCCTCACCGGAGTGGAGGTCGATTTCAGCCTGGAACCTCAGGAATGGGCCGTGCTCATCCAGACCCGGGCCAGGAATTTCGGCCGCACCGGGGTGGAGATGGAAGCCCTCACCGCCGCGGCGGTGGCCGCGCTCACCCTTTATGATATGTGCAAGGCAGTAGATCGCGGCCTGGTGATCAAGGACTTAATGTTGTTGGAAAAAAGTGGCGGAGCCAGCGGTGAATACCGCCGCCCACAGGCTTCCCAGGAAAGCTCGAACCAATCTGCTTAGCCGGAGCTGATGTATGGATGAGGAACGTCTGGAGTTTTTTCGTAACCTCTTAAAAGAACGACTTGGTGAGATCCTGGGTGAAGCTGACAAGACCAGGACTGACATGACCAGCACGGTGGCGCCCTTCCCCGACCCCGCGGACCGGGCCACTCTGGAAACCGACCGTAATTTCACTTTGAGGATTCGGGACCGGGAGCGCAAGCTCATCACCAAGATCCGGGAGGCCATCGAACGCATCGAAGATGGCACCTATGGCTACTGCGAAATCTGCGGCGGCGAAATCAGTGAGAAACGCCTGATCGCCCGCCCCGTGACCACCATGTGCATTGCCTGCAAATCCCGCCAGGAAGAGGAAGAGCGCGCCCGGGGACGTTAACGGCAGTGGCCGGTGGCCAGTGGCCAGTTGCCAGAAAATCTCCGAAATAACCGCTTAAGCCACAGAATATCGCCAGGAGATGAGATGCCTGAAGAATTTGCAGAGAATGTTTTATGGACTGTGGTGGCCCTGCATGGTATAATAAATATTGTTCAATATTGATGATCTGCAGAAACCCAAGTGATTAATAACTTTAAATAACGGCTAAGAACCATCTCTCCTCAAGTGCCCTGCTTCGTCGGTTAGCAGTCACCTAATCAGCCTTAAAACACTGACCACTAACCACTGGCTACTGACCACTGATTAAATGACCCACCGCGTCGATCTAAAAGAATTCACCCTGAATGACATGGAGCAGCTCATGGCCGCCTGGGGCCAACCGGCCTTCCGCGGTCGGCAGTTGCTCAAGTGGCTCTATAAAGGAGTCAGCGATTTTGAGGAAATGACCGACGTCGCCCGGGTCTTCCGCGAGGAGTTGGCCCGACGGGCGGTCTTTGGCCGGCTCGGAGTGGAGGAGGTGCAGGAGGCCGCGGACGGCTGCCGCAAATTCCTCTTCAGCCTGGCGGACGGCAACCTGATCGAATCGGTGCTCATCCCGGAAGAGGGCCACCTGACCCTGTGCCTCTCCACCCAGGTGGGCTGCGCCCAGGGCTGCCGCTTCTGCCTCACCGCCCGACGCGGCCTGACGCGTCAGTTGACCGCCGGCGAAATCGTCGGTCAGGTCATGTCGGTGCGCCGCGGACTGCCGGCCGACGGCCCGCCCCTCAGCAACCTGGTGTTCATGGGCATGGGCGAGCCCCTGGCCAATTTTGACCAACTGGTGAAGGCCCTCACCATTATCGCCGCGCCCTGGGGACTCAACTTCTCCACCCGGCGCCTGACGGTGTCCACGGTGGGTCTGGCCCCCCTCATCCCCCGTTTGGGTCTGGAGGCCCGGGCCAACCTCACGGTTTCCCTGAACGCCCCGGATGATGAAACCCGCCACCGCATCATGCCCGTCAACCGGCGCTATCCGCTGGCCGAGCTGCTGGCCGCCTGTCGCAGTTTTCCTTTGCCCCAGCACCGGCGCATCACCTTTGCCTACGTGATGTTCCGCGACCTCAACGACTCCCCGGCCCAGGCCCGGCAACTGGCTCGGCTCCTGAAAGGCTTCCGGGCCAAGATCAATCTCATCCCTTTCAATGCCCATCCCGAACTGCCCTTCCTCCCTCCGCCGGCGGAACGTGTCCTGGAGTTCCAGGCGATCTTGCGAGCCGCCAATTATGCGGTATTCATCCGGGAGAGTCGGGGCCAGGAGATCGGCGCGGCCTGCGGCCAACTGGCGGGGGTGCGGGCCTGACCGGCTGCAGCAGCCCAAGCCTTTGGTGGCCCCAAACTTTACCGCGAAAGTCAAAATCCCCCTACCCCCCCTTTGCCAAATGGGGACTTCAAAACCACTCTTATTGAAAAAGGGGGCAGGGGGAATTTGCATTTCCGGAGGGTGGCAACATTCCCGGAGGTACATATATCGGCCATGACTGTTTAGCCTGGGGCCGGCCTGAATAAGCTAAGGCGGTTCGAGAACCGCCTTAGAAAGAATGCCTCACCATCTTCTATGTCGCCCGCTTAGACCCACGTCATTCCAAATGCCGCTTCCTCGAAACTCGCCCTTTTGCTGAAAGCCGACCGCTGACCGCTGACCGCTACAATGATCTACCCGGGGGCTCAGCGATTTCCCGGAGAGGGGGTGGGCATCCCACCCACGTCGGGACGATCCACCGCCGAGCGATATTCCCGCTTGCCGATGGCTACCAGCCTGTTTTCCTTGAAAACCAGCGGGGTATAGCCGCCCCGCACCGTATTGGAATCATCGAAATCCATGCTGTGGGTCAGGTAGAAATAGGTGGTATAGTGGCCGCCGCGGTAATCCCCCTCCTCCTTGATCCCGGGCTCACCCATAATCCCAACCACTTCCGATTTGGTCATACCGGTATGCAGCTCATTGGAGTGGACGTAGTTGGCCCACATATCCTTTTCGAACCGCTGAAAAAGTACGTGCTCGCAGCCAACCGACGACATTATCAAGACGAGAAGCAGGAGACGCAGCCAGGGCATGATATTTCCTTGCGATCTGTGGAAGTTTTCCCCACTATAATCACCTCCAGAGCCGCCGTCAATGAAAAGGGCGGCGCCGGAAAGGATTATCGCAATTTTCCGGGATAACCTTGGTGCAAGCACACATGTGGGGTTTTCTGAAGGAGAACCTGCCTCGAGCCCAGATGACGCTGACTAAACCTTGGTTAACTCGAATCACCGGAGGTGGGACCAAAGTCTATACTTGGAGGTTCATAGACCCAGACTTCCACGGCGTGCCGGAAAATCCCAGGTCAGGTTGGTTTGGATCCAGCAATATAGCTTTCCTCCACTCCGCCCTCACCCGGTTCGACGCGGGTTTGGTAAAAGAGCTGTAAGCGCCGGCGAATTGCTGCCCCCTCCGAGCCCATCAGGGCTAAGACCTTCTCGGTCAGCGGGCTCAGGTTCTGATCGCCAACCTTTTCGGTGCGTTTATTACGTTTCATTGGGACCCTCGAGAATCTAATTTCTTCTCTTAGATTCCAAGATTAATGCCAATGTCTAAGCTGCTTGCGGTATATTTTAATTTTTTTTAATATCCGCTGATAAACCTCAGCAATTGGCTATCCATAACCTCTCCGGGAGAGCTTATGAGCCCAGAGCCAGGCGGAGAAAATTGTCCATGAACCGGTGGAACTCCCGGCTCATTTCCGCGTCCTGGGACCTGGCCGTGGCCATGATGGCCGCCGGGTCGGCCCCGGAGCCGCTCAGGGCCCAAGCCGCATCCGCATTCAACCACTGCTCCACATCACCCGGTCCCACGTGATTGTCGAACTGCACTCCCACCACCCTGGGGTTGCCCGCCACCCCGAGGGCCTCCACCGGCGCCGCGTCCGACTGCGCCAGGAGCTCTATTCCAGGAGGTAAAGGTGGCAACACCCCTTGGCCGTGCCATTTAAAGAGCTTGGGCCGGGGCGGCAATCCCTGCAAGACCGGATGCGCCAGGCCTGCCGGGGTCAATTCCCCCGTGATAAAGCCTACCGACTTTTGGGGCAGGGGTCCCACCCGGCAGCCCAGCACGTGGGCCAGGAGCTGGTGTCCCAGGCAGAAGCCCAGGTAAGCCTTACCAATGCCGATCACCTCCCGGGTGGCGGCCTTTAAGGGCGCCAGGTAGGGAAACTGCTCCTCTTCGTCCACATTGGGGCCGCCCCCCAAGACGATACAGCCGGCGAAATCGGCCACCGCGGGTACGGGCTCGTGCCAGGCCTCCAACAGCCGATAATCGACCTTGGCGTCCTTCAGGGCGGCCAGGAGATGCTGGCCCGGCCCCTCCCAGTCCATGTGTTGTACGATCAAAAAGGTCTTTTCACCCATCTTAAAATATCCTTGGCCATTAAAAATAATCACCCCGGACTCGTTGCCAAGGGTCAAAAGATTATAGCCTTTTGAAAACGGCCGGGGTAAATTTTTATAAACGGTCAGCTATAGTTCTTGGCGTCTCAGGTCTTTGCGTGAGGTTTATCTTTTCTATGTCTGGATATTTGCAGGAGACCGCCGGTCTCAGCTTCTACGAAAGCCCCCTGCTGGCGGCCTTCCCGGAGTTGGTGCATGGATTTTTCACGCGGAGGGGCGGCGTCAGCCTGGCGCCGTATGACAGCCTCAACCTCAGCTGGAGCGTGGGGGACCGCCGGGAGGCCGCGGTGGCCAATCGCCGCAGGGTCCAACAGGCTTTGGGGCTCGCCGGGCTGGCCGGAGCCAACCAGGTGCATGGCCGGGGCGGGGCTGTGATTACGGAAAATCCAGCCGATCCCAACGGGGAGATGGCGACTGCGGATATCCTGTACACCGACCGACCCGGCATCGGCCTGCTCATCAAACAGGCCGACTGCCAAGCGGTCATGCTTTACGACCCCGGCCGCCGCGTGGCGGCCAATGTGCATTGCGGCTGGCGCGGCCAGGTACAGAATGTCTTGGGGGCCGCGGTGGCGCGGCTCGCCGCCCGCTACGGCTGCCGGCCGGCGGACCTGTATGCCGCCATCAGCCCCAGCCTGGGACCGTGCTGCGCCGAGTTCCGGAACTTCCGCCGCGAATTCCCGCCGGAACTATGGCGTTATGAGGTGCGCCCCCGTTACTTCGACCTCTGGCAACTCAGCCGCGACCAATTGATAGCCGCGGGACTCAAGCCGGAGAACATCGAAGTCGCCGGCCTCTGTACCCGCTGCCGCGCTGCCGAGTTTTTCTCCTACCGCCGGGATAAAATCACCGGGCGCCAGGGCACGGTAATCGCCTTGAAATCCTGACAATCAGACGCCTCGCTCCCCGGCCACTGCCTACCAAAGCAGACCGGCGTCCCTACTTGCCCTGGCGATCCGGAACCTCCCGCCCTATTCGGGCGCAGGCCGGACCTGGGAGTGGCGACCGGGTTAGAGCGCCGCGGCCGAGGTTTTAAACCGTGCTGCCGGTGTCGATCAGGAAGATTCCTTCTTACCGCCGAGCTTTTCCTTAATATCGTTGAAGGTCTTTTTGGTGAAATCCGTCGCTTGGTCCACCTTTTCAGGATACTTCTTACCATAGTAAGCGCCGACCCCAATACCGATGAGCAGCAACAATATTGAACCCATGGGATTTTTCCTTTCTACGCGAAGTTAATCTGGTGCCTGCCGCAACAGATAATTTTAGCTAAATTCAACCGCTTCCCCGCTCTTCCAAGGCAGCCAGGGCCTCCCGGCCCACCTGAGCCACCGTGGTCCGGCGCAACTCTTCCCGGTCATAGATGGCCACCGGGCGGTCATCGCTCAGCAGAGTCTGCAGGTCCGCCGCGGCCCCGCCATAGCCGGCCTTTCCCAAGGCCCAGGCCGCCAGCGCCCGCACCTGCGGCTCGGTACTTGTGAGAAAAGGCACAATCACGGGCATAACTTCGTTCAGCCGGTCCGGCGCAACCTCCGCCAAACGGCCGACGCCCCACAGCATGGGCGCCCGGGAGAACTCCTCCTCCAGGAAACCGCAAAACATCGGGATGATCTCTTTCACCAGGGAGAGGTTACCCCTGCCGATCTCCCCCAGGGCCGCGGCCGCGCCCCAGCCGAAACTGCCCGAATCCTCGTTCAACAGCCAGAGGAGGCGGGTAATCAGCTTTTGCACCTGGCCCGGCCGGGCCCCGGCCACATAGCCCAGGCCTTCCAGGGCCCGCCAGTGCAAGAGGTCATCGGGGTCATAAAGAAATTGCAGCAGGATCTCGCCGACGCGCTGGTCGGCTACGGCCAACTCCGTCAAGGCAGTGAAATCGGCCGAGCGCAGCATGCCGGTAATTTCGGCTCTAAGGACCCGCCGCGTCTTCAAATTAACCCGTTATTCCCTTTCAGAAGTCAATAAAGTCCGGCAAACGCTTGCACCGCGGTCTTGGCCCCGCCTGTCTTAAAACGGGATATCGTCGTCCGGGACGCCGCCTTCCGGCGGGCCGAAACCGGGCTCCGGCTCTTGGGCCCGAGTGCCCTGGCCGCCCTGGCTGCCCAGCATCTGCATGTTTTCGGCGACGATGTCAGTGGTATAGTGCTTCACCCCGTCCTTTTCATAGGACCCGTAATCGATCCGACCCTCGATCACCACCTGTTTGCCCTTGGCGAGGTATTGACCGCAAATTTCCCCCAGCTTCCCCCAGGCCACGATGCGATGCCACTCGGTCTTTTCCTGCTTCTGTCCATCTTTTCCGGTAAATCTCCGGCTGGTGGCGAGGGAAAACTTGCACACTGCCGTGCCGCTGGCAGTGTAGCGCATTTCCGGGTCGCTCCCCAGATTGCCAACCAAAAAAACCTTATTGACCCCAGCCATGACTCCTCCTTTGCTGGCGTTCGGGTATTTAAAACCTCTATCACAGAAATCGCCCTCGGGCAAGGACTTATCAGCGGATGCTTGGAAAGGTCGGCGGGGCCGGCCTCGGGCTTGCCAAGCCGCGGCTCAGACGTTATATTTTGGACCAGCCTGACTTCAAGCCAATTGGTGAGGAACAAAATGACCTGCTACCGCACTATTTTTGTCGTGATCGGCCTGCTGCTGGGATGCGCCAGCTTCGGCCAGGCCGCCGGGGAGCCGGATAAAATGGCCCAGGCCGACGCCTTGTTGGCCAGTCCCAACCTCGACTTTCCCAAAGCCCAGCAAGCCCTAAACCTTTACGAGGGGCTGCTCCAGGGGCCGCCGCCGCTTTTGACCCGCCTGGCCCGGGCCTGCTTTATATTGGGGGACCTGGCTCCCCTCTCGGAACGGGGGCGCTGTTACGAAAAAGGGCTGGCTTACGCCGACAAGCTCTTAGCCCAGGAGCCCAACGGGGTCGCCGGCCACTACTGGAAGGCCATGAACCTGAGCGGTTTGGCCGATGTCGGCACCCGAATGCAGGGCTTCAAGCTGCTCCCGAAGATCATGGAGGAACTTAAACGGGTTCTGGCCCTGAATGCAACCTATGATGATGCCGGGGCCCACCGCGTCATCGGCCGCATCTATTTTGAAGCCCCGTCCTGGCCCATCTCGGTGGGAGACAAGCAAAAATCCTTGACCCACCTGACCACCGCAGTGCGCCTGGCCCCCAATTATAGCACCAACCACCTCTACCTGGCCGAAACCATGCTGGATATGGGGAAGAAGGACCAGGCCCGGGAAGAACTGCAGAAGGTGTTGCAGGAAGGCCAGCATGCCCTCACTCCCAAAGACCTGGTAGAAGACCGCCAGGAAGCCCAGCGTCTGCTGAAGGAGATGGAGACGGAAAAATAGTTTCGAGTTCCGAGTTTCGAGTTCTTAGTTTTCCAGCCTCTTTATTATGAGGTTCTGCGCCTGGTCCCGGTAATCAGCTAATTTTTGGCTAAATTACAGCCTTGCTTTCTATTTTTACTGAAAACTGGCTACTGGCTACTGGCAACTGTCTTTAGGGCTTGCCCCAATCCAGCAGCAGCAACTCCGGAGTCGAGCGCCCCTGGTAGTGCGACAGCCGGGCGCTGAAGGCCACTTCCAGTTCCCCGGTCAGGGGGTGATGGGTGGCCTGGTTGAAGGCGATGGCCTCCATAGGAACGCCATTCTGCTGGCACAACTGCACCTTCAGGTGGCGCTCCGCCACCACCCGGGAGTTCAGGCACTCCACCTCCCGGCAGACGAAGACCGGCGCCGGGTTGCCGGGGCCGAAAGGCCGCAGGCGCTCCAGGTGGCCAAAGAATTCCCGGTTCAGCTCCGCCAGTTGCACCTGGGCGTCCACCTTCAGGGTGGGACGGGGCGGCTCGGGCCCCAACTGCGAGTGCAGGGCCTGCTCCAGCTTCTCTTGCAGGGCCGCAACCTGGTCCGACGCCACTTCAAAGCCCGCCGCGGCCGCATGGCCGCCGTAGCGCTTCAGCACCGCCTCGCAGGCTTGCAGGCCCTTGAACAGGTGAAAGCCTTCCACCGAGCGGGCCGAACCCCGGCCCGTGCCGTTCTGCAGACTCACCATGGCCACCGGGCGATGATGTTCCTCCGCCAGCCGGGCCGCCACGATTCCCAGAACGCCCGGATGCCAGCCCTCTTTGGCCAGGACCATCACCGGCCGCTGGTTCAGCTTTTCCCGGCGCACCAGGACCGCGGCTTCCCTGAGCATGGCCTCTTCCAGGGATTGACGCTGCCGGTTCAGGTTGTGCAGGTAATTGGCCTGGAGCCGGGCCTGGGCCAGATCGTCGCACAGCAGCAGTTCCAGGGCGCAGCGAGCCTGGCCCAGGCGGCCGGCGGCGTTGAGCCGCGGCGCCAGCCGGAAGACCACGTCCCGGAAGGAGATGGGCTTGCCCTCCAGCTTAACCGCTTCCTTCAGGGCGACCAGACCGGGACGGCGAGTCTCTTCCAGAACCTTGAGCCCCTGGCGCATCAGGATGCGGTTCTCTCCCAGGATGGGGACCACGTCCGCGGCGGTGCCCAGGGCCACCAGGTCCAGATACGACTTGAGGTTGGGCTCTTTATGCCTGGCGAACCAGCCCTCGGAGCGCAGTTCGGCCCGCACTCCCAGGGCCAGGAGCAAGGCCACACCCACGCCGGCCAGATCGCCGAAGGGATAAGCCGCGCCGCCCCGCTTGGGATTGACCACCGCCAGGGCCGGCGGCAGTTCCGGCGGGATCTCGTGGTGGTCGGTGACGATGACCTCCACGCCCTGTGCTTTAGCCCAGACCACCGCCTCGGCGTCGCTGATGCCGCAATCCACCGTCACCACTAATTTCGTCTTGGCGGCCAGTTCCTGCAGGCCCCCCACCTTCAGGCCGTAGCCTTCCTTGAGGCGGTTGGGGATATAGTTGCAGCAAGTGAGACCCAGCTCGGTGAAAAGCTGGTGCAATACGGCGGTGGCGGTGATGCCGTCGGCGTCGTAGTCGCCGTAGACGGCCACCGGCTCGCCCCGACGCACCGCCTGGCCCAGGCGGGTGGCGGCCTTCTCCAGGTCCGCCAGGCCGAAGGGCGGGTAGAGGCGCTCCAGGCTGGGGTCGAGAAAGGCCTCGATCTCCTCCACCCCGTTCAGGCCCCGGTTCACCAGCAGGCGGGCCACCAGGGGCGGCAGCCCATGGCGGACGCTCAGCTCCTTCACCTGCTCCGGCCTCTCCGGCTGCACCTGCCAGCACTTTTTCCGCCGCATTTAGACACCTTTAATCAGCATTTAACAGCAAAAACTGCTAATTTAATCCCGGTTATTTTGATAAACCTGGAACAGTTGGCCACCCGGGGTGTTTCACAGCAAAAATATTTTGCGGAAATTGTGCCGCTGGCGTGCCGCTTCGGGCCGGAGCGGACGGCAGGAAACCCGCTAATTTGTCAGGAGATTTCCGCCCAAGGGCCGCAGATGTTGCGGAACAGAAACGGTCCCAGGCGCCTGATTTTGGATAAGCGATGCATCTGTGCCATATTATCCCTTAATCACCTAAACCGGGAGAATTTTCCAGAAAAGAAAGGATGATTGACTGCTTTTCAGTAGCCAGCCAGTAGTCAGTAAAAACCGACGGAAAGCCTAATCTTGCCCACCCCGAAAATACAGGTGCAGGGAGGGCGGTTCGAGAAGCGCCCCTACAGAACCTCTAACCCCCGGCCTCTAATACTTTTTGCGGCGCAATTGCTCTCCTAGTAGGGGCGATCCTGGTGATCGCCCTGCTTTTAATGGCCCGCATTCCCTCGGGCGCAGACAAGATTCGCCCCTACGGACTTTGGTGGGACGGGCCTCCGGGCCCGCCGCCAGACGTTATCCGAACCGGCATAGCCGCAGGCTTCAGCCTGCGCAGGCTAAAGCCTGCGGCTACACTTAAAATCCAAACCTGGTTTAATTTTTTGGCTGACAGCTGAATCAGCTGAAAGCTTTGTCTTTTCAGGCCAATCCGGGAAACCAGCGCCAGCGCACCTGCGCCAGGTAATCGGCGTACCCCGGGTCTACCCGTAGAAACCCCTCTTCTATGAAGCTCTTCACCACGAACATGCCGATCACGATGAGTGCCATCGTCAGGTTGAGTGGTGAGTACATGCGCAGCGTGAACCCAAGGTAGGATAATATGAGGCCCGTATAGATGGGATGGCGGACAAATCGGTACGCCCCCCGGCTGACGATATCCCGCTGGGCCGGGACGAGACCGATGTTGCGGCCTAAACTGAGACGGGCATACACGGCTATCACCAGGGAAAGTATGGAAATGGCATTGGTGACCACCCCGGGGGTGAGGGCAACTCCCTTCTGGGCGAAGGTTGCGGTAAAAAGACCCCAATAGCTAGCCAAGAAGGCTAACAGCCAATACCACGGATTGGGAGTGACGCGAACCGGCGCGTTGCGGAGAACCATCGTGGCAATGACCAGGAGGAATTGAATGGCGACGCTGGCGCGAGGAATGTTCATCTCGCCGCGCAGCGCTATCCTGACCAGCTCATAGGCGAAGGGCAATACCGCCAGAACGGCGATGGTTTTGTCGACCCAGGGGATCGTCAGGGAGTTGAAGAGGCGCCGCCGGAGACTGAGTTGTTGATCGGAAGCCATAATCTCGATTCCTCTTGAGTTAATTGGGTTGAAAATTAGCCTAAAATCCGGGGTAATCTGCTCACTGCTTACTGCTCCCGCGCCTGGTTATGGTGCGCAGTGCGCACCCTACATGGACTCACTCCACCGTCTCCCCCGGCTTCAGCACGAGCACCTTGATCTCCGGCGTATCCTTGAGCAGCTCAATCAACTCCGCCGGCGTGCCGGTGAGCACCGGGAAGGTGCCGTAGTGCATGGGAATGACCCATTTGGGCTGGAGAAAGCGACAGGCCAGGGCCGCCTCCGTCGGGGTTCATGACGTAGTGGCTGCCGATGGGCAGCAGGGCCAACTCGGGGTGGTAGAGCTCCTGGATGAGTTCCATGTCCCGGAAGACCGCGGTATCGCCGGCATGGTAGACCGTAAAGCCGTTAGGGAACTGCACCACAAAGCCGCCGGCCTCGCCCGCAGGGGATCATCTTGCCCCCCACCGCCAGGGTGGAGGAATGGACCGCCTGGGTCATGGTGATCTTGAGCCCGGCCAGGGCCACGGTGCCGCCCTTGTTCATGCCCACCACCCGGGCGACCCCTTGCTCGGCCAGGATCTGCGACAATTCGTGGATGGCCACCACCGTAGCTCCGGTCTGCTGGGCCAGCGGCACCGTCTCGCCCACGTGATCGCCATGGCCGTGGGTCACCAGGATGATATCCACCGGCCCCACCTGCGCCACCGGGGTTTGGAGCGAAGGATTGCTGAGCCAGGGGTCGATGGCCACTGCCACCCCGCCCCCCACCAATTTAAAAGCCGAATGGCCATAATAGGTGACGCTTACCCCGCGTCCGATGATCTCTTGAGTCATGGCGTCCTCCAAAATCGGTACAGTAGGGGCGGACCTGCGTGTCCGCCCTCTGAAGGGCGCACACATAGGTGCGCCCCTACGAACCCTGGCTGAAAGTTGACCGCTACCTCACCATTTTTTCCAGCATCTCCAGATTATGGCGCATCCCCAAAGCGATCAGGGTATCTCCCGCCAGGATCGGCGTCTCCAGGGTGGGGTTGAAGAGCATGGCGCCGTCGGCCCGCTTGATGGCCACCAGGATGAGGTCCAGTTTCTGGCGGATGCCCGAGTCCTTGAGGGCCACCCCCGCCAGGGCGGAGCCCTCCCCTACCCTGACCTCCTCCATGCTCCATTCCACCCCTTCGGTCATGGCCAGTTCCATGAAGGTGGTCACGGTGGGACGCAGGATGGCGTGGGCCATCTTCCGGCCTCCCATCTCATAGGGGGATTCCGCCCGGTCGGCCCCGGCCCGCAGCAGCTTCTTTTCGGCCCCGCTCTCTTCGGCCCGGGCCACGATGTAGAGGCCGGGTTTAAGGCTGCGGGCCGTCAAGACGATGTAAACGTTGTCGGCATCCGAACCAACCACCGCCACCAGGCCCCGGGCCCGGTCGATCCCGGCCTCCTGCAAGACCTCCTCCCGGGTGGCGTCGCCGGCGACGGCATAATAACCCGCCTCCTCCAAACGGCTCAGGTTCTCGGGCTTATTTTCGATGATCACCACGGGGATGCCCCGCTCTTTGAGCTGGCGGGCGATGATCTCCCCGATGCGGCCGAAACCGCAAATAATATAGTGGTCTTTGAGTCCTTTAATCAGCTTGACCAATTTGCGCCTTCCCAGTGCTGCCTTGATCTCCCCTTCCACCACCACCCGGGCCAGGGACGTGACGATATAAAGGAGGACCCCCATTCCCGCCAGGAGCAGGACCATGGTATAGACCCGGCCCAACTTCGACAGGGGCTGCACCTCCCCGCCCCCCAGGGTGGTGAGGGTGGCCACCGTCATATAGAAGGCGTCGAAATAACTCCAGCCTTCCAGCCAGACAAAGCCCAGGCTGCCCAAGACCAGCAGGGCCATCAGGATAGAGGTGAGAAATATAATCTTACGGAGCGCCATCATCCCGCCCCGGCAGCCGCCGGCCCCACCCCAGCGCCGTTATGCCCGGCTCCGCCTCGGTAAGCAAATTAGTCATTTCTAAGGGAAGATAATCTGGGCTATCTTACCACAAAAACGGGGTGGTTGGCCGCAGGAATTTATCAAGCACCCCGGCAGAGAAATCGTCCGGCGCCAGGGGGCCAGGGTTGGTATGAATAGCAGAAGTTTCTGAGGTTGAGGAGAGCGCGGTTATATAACAGTACTCGACACCTTTGATCTAAAGTGGTCGAGTTTTAAGCTGATCATTTTCGGTGGTTGAGAGTGGTGAGACGAGGTGCCCCAGAGCCGAAGAAGAAGGTTAAGCTCCTGGAGGAGGTTCATTCAGCACGAGCCAGTATAATCCCAAATATTTGATGGCATCGCTAAACTGGGAAAAATCGACCGGTTTGACTACGTAGGAGTTAACCCCCAATTTATAGCCTTGCAGCCGGTCTCCTTCCTCCTTGGAAGAGGTGAGAATAACCACTGGCGTAAAGTGAGTAGGTTCATTGGCGCGTAAGCGGCGCAATACCTCCAAGCCGTCCACCTTGGGCAATTTCAAATCGAGTAAGACCAGGGTCGGCGTATCCCGAACGTCCCGGCCGGCGTAGGCTCCGGCGCCGAACAGATAGTCCAGAGCCTCTTCGCCATCCCTGGCCACTATGACTCGATTTGCCACCTTATTTTTCTTGAGCGCTCTCAAAGTCAGCGCTTCATCATCGGGGTTGTCTTCCACCAACAGGATGACTTTGTCGGTCATGCTTTAGACTCCTTTAAAGTGAAATAAAAGGTTGCTCCCTGTCCTTCGGCACTTTCGACCCAGACGCGGCCGCCGTGCCGCTGCATAATGCGCTGCACCATGGATAAACCGATGCCGGTCCCGGGGAACTCGCTCTCCTTGTATAGACGTTCGAAGGGCTTGAATATTTTGTCGGCATAGTCCATTTTGAACCCGGGGCCGTTATCCTTCACAAAATAACACCGTTCACCGTCGTGCTCTTTGCTCCCGAATTCAATTCTCGCCCGAGGGCTCTTGGCGGAGAATTTCCAGGCATTCTCCAGCAGGTTCACCAAGGCGATCCGTAGCAGTCGCTGGCTGGCGGAAACCATCAGATTAGCTTCGATGGTGAATTCCACCTGGCGTTTCGGCTCCGCTTCTTGCAACTCCGCGGCGATTTCCCGAACCATGGCGCTTAGGTCGAAATTGAAAAAGACCATTTCAGTGCGCGACAGCCTGGAGAGTTTGAGAATATCGTCGATGAGCTGCCCCATGCGCCGCGCTCCCGCCGTGATTCGGTCCAGATAACCCATAGCCTCTTCAGTGAGCGTATCTTTGCATTCCTCCAGCAAAATGCGGCTGAAACCATCCACGGCCCTGAGTGGTGCTCTTAAGTCGTGGGAGACGGAATAGGCAAAGCTTTCCAGTTCCTTATTGGCCTCCTCTAACTGGGCGGTGCGCTCTCGGACCCGCTGTTCCAACTCCTCGTTGAGTTGGCGGATTTCCTCCTCCGCCTGCTTGCGCGCGGTGATATCTTTGAACACCACCGCCGCGCCCAACAACTCGCCTCGCTCATTGCGAATCGGGGTGCTGGTGTATTCCACCGGGAAACTGGTGCCGTCCTGGCGCCAAAAAACCTCATTTTCCGCCGAGCGCACCTTGCCGTCTCTGAAGACCGCACTGATGGGGCACTCTTCCTGGGGGTAGGGACTGCCGTCAGTCCTGGTATGGTGGACGATTGTCATGGTGATTCTGGCCGATCAATTCTTCCACTTCCCAGCCGGCCATTCTCGCCGCCGCCGGATTGACAAAGGTGATTTTTCCTTCCAGATCGACGCCGAGGATACCCTCACCGGCGAAGTTCAAAATGAGTTCATTTTGGCGCCGCAGGCGTTCAACCTCGGCCTCCGCCCGCTTGCGCCCGGTAATGTCCTTGAAGGCGCCGTCCCACACCACCCCGCCGTCTTCTTGAAGACTGGCAAGGGCGTGAAACAGAATGTAGCTTTCCTGGCCCGACGGAGTGAGGCAGCGGACTTCCATGGAGAGATGCCTCCCTTCGGTGGCGCCGCCGGTCAGAGCTGCCAGGAATCCCGGCCGGTCATCCGGGTGCAGGGCCTGGAAGATGAGGTTGGGATTATCCAGCAAGGCGTCCGGCGATTGAGCAAAGATGGCCCGGGATTGCCGGCTGACGTAAGTGAATTGCAGGCTGCGGTCCGGATAGACCAGCAACTCGAAAAGCATCTCCGGCACCTTCTCCGTCATGCGCTGCACCCGGCGCTCCGACGACAACCTTTCCAAAGTGGCGCCGCAGAGGCCGGCCAGCGCCAGATAGATATCCAGCAAGGGCCGGGGCAGCGGTTCGTCGGTGCGGTGGCCCACCAGCATTACCCGGGTGGCCTGATTGCGCTCGGAAACGGGGAGAAAAGCCGCCGCATAGGCCCGCGGTAAGTGCAGAATCTCCGTGGCCAGAAAGCCGCTTTCCAAGACCTCGGCGGCAGTGGCGGCGGTCTCCTGAAGCACTTGTGCACTCGTGGCCTGATCGAGTTGGGAGAGATGTTGCAGGACGATTTCGCCATCCGGTCGTCGACCCAGGAAGGCTACCAGGTCTGCCTTGAAGTAGTGGGTCAGCACCTTTTCCAGTTCTACCCAAACCTCCCGGTCCGAAATTAACCCGGCGAGATACTGGTAGGCCTTTACCAGTGCCTGCAGTTGATCCTCCCGGGAGCAGAACGGCTTGCCCATCATTTAATCCTCTTTGAGAGGTTCGAGGTAAAGATTGGTGAGAAATAATTCTTCAAAATCGGGGGTCAGGGCCAGATTGACCAGTTTGGCGGAAGTCCTCATTCCGGAAAGATGGTCTGCCGCCGCGGCGGAAAGCAGGAGGTCGCCACAGCCCCGCAAGGCGGCCTCACAGATCAGCGCCACCCGATCCGCCGGCACCGCCGGAAGCAGCCCGATGGCCTGAGCGCTGGCCACATCGAGAAAACGGCCGAACTCGCCGGCCACGCAAACCCGTTGCAGTTGGGCCAGTTTGACCCCCGAGTGCCTGGCCAGGACCATAACCCCCGTCCCAACGGCTCCCTTGGCCCGCTGCAAATTATCCACATCCTCCGGGGTCAGACCCAGGGGGACGGTTCCCGGAGCAACAGCCCACCGGGACTCATCCGGACCAGCAGGGAACCGCCCGGTGCGGGACAACTGGCCGATCTCGAGGAGGCGGGTAATGAGATCCACCAACCCGGAGCCGCAAAATCCCCGAGGCTCCACCTCGCCGATCACCTGATAGCGCAGGCTGTCGTCAGGCCCCCGGACGACCCGGGATACCGCCCCCGATTCAGCGGGCATCCCGTGGGACAGCCCCCAGAGTTCGAAGGCGGGCCCGCCCGCAGCCGAGGTTACCCAAAGGTTCACGCCATCCCACAGGGCGATTTCGGAATTGGTGCCGAAATCGATGAACAGTGCCGGCGAAGGCCCGGTCAGCAAGCGCGTGGCCACCAGGCCGGCCAACAGGTCGGAGCCCACGAACCCGGCCAGGGGCTGGATGAGGCGCACGTCAGCCCGCGGGTGCAGGCCCCAGGCTTCGGCCCAACGGGCCGCGGCGAAAGATTGACAATCAATGGGACTCTGCCAGTTTTGCGGCTGCAAAAGCAGGTGGTGGTTTCTTCCCGCCAACAGCGCCAGCATGGGAGTATTGCCTACCACTGCCAGGGAGGCCACCCGCCGCAAATTGATGCCCTCGCGTCTGGCCAGGTCGTTTAGCCCCTCGCCGATGGCCGCCGCCGCCAGTTCGCTCAAGGCCCGGGCCGACTCGGGCGACTCTGCCGCCGCCACCAAGCGGGTCAGCACGTCGGCGCCGAAGCTCGCCTGGGGGTTGGGTCCCCGGCGCTGGCCCAGACATTGGCCGTCCTCCAACTTCAAGAGCACCAGGCGAATGTTGGTCGTACCCAGGTCCACCGCCACCCCCAGAGGACCCTTGACCTCCTGAACCATTCCCGGCAGTGGCTCGGCAGGCGGCCAGCCGGAGGGCGGGAAAGCCTCGCAGGAGACGCTCTGCCATTTGGTGGGCGCGGCAGGATGGAGAATTTCCAGCTTAAGATCCACCTGGGGCCGCACCTGACAGGCCAGGCGCACCCCTTGGGCCAGACGCTCCGGGGCGATATGGAGACGTTCGCTCAGGTTCGGCTCAGCCGCCCGGCCGGCTAGTAAGCGCACCTCACAAAGACCGCAGGCGCCGTGCCCACGGCAGGCAGTGCGTACTTGATAGCCCGCCTCTTCCAGGATATCCCGCAGCGAAAGCCCGGGCTGGAAAGAGAGGCGGCGTTCCTCCTGGCCGATGAAAACGGTGAGCTGCGGCCACGCGATTATCCCGGTTGGCGCACCGCGGCTACCATGGCGGCCACGTTCTCCGGCTTGGCCTCCGGTGGAATCTCGCAACCGGAGGACAGGATAAAGCCGCGGCGGGGGCCGAACAGGCCCAGCAACTCCCGCGACTGCTGCCCAATCTCTGTCGGCGAGCCGGTGACAAAGGCCAGGGATTTCAGGTTGCCATCCAGGCAGGTGTGGGGGAGCGCCTTTTGGGCCGCCAGGGGATCGACTTCATAGTCGAAATTGGCAATATCGACTCCCAAGCCGGGATAAAACGGCAGGATAGCGGTCACCGGCCCGGCGATATGCAGCCAGTTAAAGGCCGCTCCGGCCTGCTTCAGGGCGGAGAAAAGCCGGGTGAGGCGGGGCGCCACCAGTTCGCGGAAGAATTGTGGCGGCACCACGGCGGGCGAGCTGGAAGGTTCAAAGACGATGGGCAAATGGGCGCCGGCCTCCACCTGGGCGATACCGAAGCGGATGACCAGGTCAGTGGCGAAGTCCAGGACCCGCTCGAACCCTTCAGGGTCGTCCACCGCCAGATACAGGGCCTTTTCAATGCCCAACAACTGGGTAGCCAGAGTCATGGGGCCCAGCACACAGCCCACCACCGCCACCCGGTTGCCCAGCTCACGGCGCAGGAGGGCGACGGCCTGCAATAACTCCGGCATCCGGCCTGCCGTCCGGGGGTCGGGCACCGAATTAGGCAAATCGTCCACCGCGGCAAGGGCATACGCCGCCACGTCCGGATACTGTTCATTGTAAAAGGTCAAGACCGAGCCCGCGGCCTCCGTCTCCACGCAAACATCCATCAGGGCGAAGACGGCGTCGTAGCCGTAACGTTCCAGGGCCGCCAGTTGCGCGGCGGCCAAATCTGCACCACTGGTGAGATAGCGCCGCAAAGGCAGGTCGACCAGCCGGGCGGCATGGCCAAAGACCTGAGCAATCACCGGCACCCGATCCACCGGGGCCAGATTCACTGCCGCGGCGATTCGCTCCAGGCTGTTCATGGCCGTATCCCTATGGTCTGATCGAGGTAATGGGCGCCGTCAAACGCGGTTTGCGCCACATAATCCACCTGCAATTCTTCAGGGCTGGCCTGCTTCAAAACCGCCCCGCCCGCCACTACCTTGAGGCCCGCCAGCCCCTTGGCCGCCAGGGCGCCGCGCACCTGCCGGACCTGGGGGATCACCGAAGTTATCAAGCCGCTGACCAGGACGGCCTGGACGCCCTCCCGGGCCGCGGTGTGCACCAGCCTCTCCAGCGAGCAATTTTTGCCGCAATCAATGAGGCGATAACCTTTGGCTGAGAGAACACTTTTCACTATATTCTTGCCCAACTCGTGGACATCCCCTTCCAGGGTGGCGATCAAAAAAGTATGCCTGGCGGCCCCGGCCGGCCGGCCTTCAGGGTAGAGTTCCTTGATCACCGCCCCGACGGCGCGGCCGGCCAGCATAATTTCCAGCAGATTAAAATGCTCCACCGTGCACTTTTCATCCAGCCTGGACATGGCCGGTTCGATCCCGGCAGTGACGATCATATTTGGATCTACCCCGCCGGTGCACAGTTCACGCGCCTCCGTCACCGCCTTAGCGTGATCGCCGTCCAGTAAGGCCCCGATTAGGGGTCCAAAGGAAAATTCCATCATGGTCATTAAAATCCCTTCAAGATTGCAGCCGGTGGCTGGCCCACGGATTGCGGGCTTTTGAGAGGCAGGACCCAGAACAAACTGCTGCTAATATAGTTCTCTCCGCTTAGGTGCGCAAGCAAATTACCGCCGCTATAAGTGCGGCTAACACTCAAATTCTCTTTACCCCGGAATCGACCAGCTCACGAAAACGCAGCGCCAGCTCGGGGCCTTTGGCCAGGCCCTCGTGTTTAAAAAAAATGAAGGCCTTCTCCCATTTCTGCGCCCGGATTCTCTCCAGCCATTGTGAGAGATCGGCCTCCGTATAATCGGAACGGCGCAGGCGCAGGTACCCCCAAGGCGCCGTACTGATAACCTGATCGGCCGGATTCTCATCAGCATCCGCGGTGCACAGGCTTAACTCCCTGGCACGCAGGAGGTCAAAAATTTCATCCTCAAGCCAGGAGGGGCTGCGGAATTCGAAGGCGCAGGAGATATTGCCGGGAATCAGGGCGAGAAAAGCTTCCAGCCGCGGGCGGTCCACCTGAAAACTCTTGGGAAACTGAAAAAGCACCGGCCCCAGTTGCCTATCTAAAATTGGCAGTACACTAAAAAAGTACTCAATCTCCGCCTCGACATTCTTTAAACGCTTTAGATGCGTAATGATTTGCGGGGCTTTAAACGCGAAGACAAAATCGTCGGGAACCTGGTCCGCCCAGGATTCGAGGACGCCCTCGGTGGGCATATGATAAAAGGTATTATTGATCTCTACCGCGGCGAGACGTGCCGCATAGAAGCGCAGCATCTCCCTGGGCGCGATCTTGGCGGGATAAAACCTGCCTTGCCATTCCTTATAGCTATAGCCGCTGGTGCCGACAAAGATTTTCATGGTTGCTCTTCTGCTCTCGAAGCTTGAATTTCCCCGGGACTTTCGCGCCCCACTTCACGGGCGGACTTATCGGCGCGCAGCCGGGAAAAAACGGGATGTCTCATCAGACCGTCTTCGGTCCAGCCGGCGAAAGTGACTTCGCAGACCAGCTCCGGCCTTACCCAGGTGACCGGCGTGGCGGCAGGCGGCTCCACTTTAAAGGGACATGCCGGCCGGATCAGAGGCTGCAATCTGGCATGGATTTTCTTTAGATTTGCCGCTCCGAATCCCCCTCCCGAATGGCCGATGTAGATCAACTCGTCCCCTGCATACACCCCTAAGACCAGGCTGCCGAAATATTTTCTCCCCCCTCTCGGTTCCGTGAATCCCGCGATCACCCCTTCCTGAGTGAGCTGCGTCTTGATCTTCAGCCACTGCCGGCTCCTGCCGCCCATCAGGTAGGCGCTTTGAGAATGCTTGGCGACGATCCCCTCCAGGCCCTTGGCTGCGACGACCTGGAAAAACAAGACGCCCTCTTCCCTGACGTGATCGCTGAATTTCAGGTACTGGTCAGCCGGGAGAATTTTTTTCAGGAGTTCTTTTCTCCTCAGCAGGGGCAGATTCGTCAGATCATGTCCAGCGAAGAACAGGAGATCGAAGACATAATAAAGCAAGTGCCCACGGCCGGATTTTTGGTAATTTTGCAGCATCTGGAAATTCGGACGTCCCTGATCATCCACGACGACGATTTCGCCGTCCAGAACCGCTTCAAACCCGAGTTTCTGTAATGACGTCGGTAATCGGGGAAAACTTTTTATTGAGGGAGATCAGGTTGCGGGTATAAAGTGCCACCTGGCCGTCCCGGATTTCGGCAAGGGCCCGGTAGCCGTCCCATTTCACCTCAAAGAGCCATTCCGGATGATCAAACGGTTGTCTGACCAGGGTCGCCAGCATTGGTTTGATGCCGTGCGGCATCGGTTTGACCGGGGCAGCCTGCAGGTCGGCGCTCTCCAGGGCTTCCGCAAGACGGATTTGGTCCAGGTTTTTTTGCCTGGAAAGGACCTTCGGGTTGGCCGCGGCAATCTCTTCCAGGGTCTGGTGGGACACCACGGAACGGTTATCGCCGGGCAGGTCTCCTTTAGTGGCATAGCGGTCTTTTTTCTTCAAAAGCAGCCACGACTTCTCATCCTTTTTGGTTCTCACCAGGGCGAATTCACCCCGAAGCTTTTCCCCGGCGAGCACAAACTTCAGATTGCCTTGGCTCAATCCAGCCAGCAGCAGTTGCTCATTCTCCT
Organism: uncultured delta proteobacterium; assembly: GCA_963797235.1. Taxonomy (GTDB): domain Bacteria; phylum Desulfobacterota; class Desulfobaccia; order Desulfobaccales; family 0-14-0-80-60-11; genus JAPLJC01. The sequence continues at coordinate 66,723 of CAWCOX010000004.1, read as the reverse complement.
CCCGGTCTCTGGCGGCAGGGTGCTGGTAAAAGCCCCGGTCCCAGACGATGACGCTGCCGGCGCCGTAATTGCCCTCAGGGATCACGCCCTCAAAATCCTGGTAATCGAGGGGATGGTCTTCAACCATGACGGCCAGTCTCTTTAAGGCAGGATTGAGCGTCGGCCCCCGCGGCACCGCCCAGCTCTTCAGCACCCCTGCCAGCTCCAGCCTGAGATCGTAATGCAAGCGCCGGGCCGCATGCTTCTGAACCACAAAAATGAGGTGGTCCCCCTGAGGCCGCGGGACCGGCTGCGGTTCGGGAGTCTGCTCGAATTGCCGTTTGGCTTTGTATTCCTTTAATCCCATGGCGGGAGCCACCGAAAGTCATTCTTCCAGGCTTGCAAGCATTCTCTCTATGCGCCGGTCCGGGATCAGCCAAATCAGGGCAACCAGGACATATATACCCTGCGCCACCCAGTGCAACCAGAACGACGCCGGGATGGCCGCGAGCATAGAGGACCGGCGACAATTTTCCCTTCCAATCGCGGCCGATCGCTTTTTTCAAAAGCGAATCGCGACCCTGCGAGGCGATAATCACCTCTTGCAAGATAAAGTAGGCGATGGCGGCCATGAGCAGAACCACCCCATAGAGGGCCGACGGTGTGGCGGCGAAATGGTTTTCGCCCATCCAGCCCGTGGTAAAGGGGATGAGCGACAGCCAAAACAAGAGGTGCAGGTTAGCCCAAAGCATCGTTCCCGTCACCTTTTCACAGGTATGCAGCATATGGTGATGGTTATTCCAATAGATGCCCAGGTAGGCGAAGCTCAAAACGTAGGTCAGGAACACCGGGGTTAAGTGGCGCCAGAGCCTGAAAAGTCACGCCGTGAGGCACCCGCATCTCCAGCACCATGATGGTGATAATGACGGAAAACACACAATCACTGAACGATTCTAACCTGGTTTTGCCCATTTCCCCTCGCTGACGTGCAAGAACCCATCATAAATGAGGCAGCTGCTGTTTTTTCGCCAGCACTTCCTGAAAGAGGTCACCCTGTTGTTCGGCCCGGCGCACGGCTTCCGAATGGAGGACCTGCAGCTTTTCCGGGTCGCCCTGGCCGGCTAAATTTTCCAGTTCCCGCCAGGCCAGGGGGAACGAGACGAATGGCTTTTCCCGGGCCCGCAGTGAATAAACGCAGATCATCGTCTTTTTAGCGTCGTTTTGTTCCCAATTGATAAAGACCCTGGATTTTCGGTGTTCCTTGGCCATTTTCGCGGTCACCAGGTCCGGATAATTTTTTTGCATGACTTCCGCCACGGCCTTGGAAAATTTTTTGGTAGCCTCGAAGGTCATCTCCCGGCGGTTCAAGGGGACAAAAACATGGAGCCCTTTTTGGCCCGAGGTTTTGACATAGCTGGTAAGCCCCAAAGGGCTGAGCAGGTCCCGCAGGATCAGCGCCACCCGGGCGCAATCCAGCAGGTTGGCCGGATCGCCGGGATCCAGATCGAAGACCAGGGAATCGGGCGTTTCGGGGGAGCCGGCCCGGGCCAACGGGACATGGAGTTCGAGCGACGCCAGGTTTGCCACCCACATCAGCGTGGAGAGATCGTTGACCAGGCAGACGGTCATCGGCTCGCCATCATCCCGGCGGATTTCCGCGGTTTGCGTCCAGGCCGGACGATGAGCCGGACAGCGCTTCTCAAAAAAGAAGTCTTTATCCACTCCTTCGGGAAAGCGCTTTAAGGTCAAGGCCCGGTCTTGTAAATGGGGCAGGATGAACCTGGCCATCCGCCGGTAGTATTCCAGGATGTGGGCCTTGGTAAAACCATAGGAAGGATAGAGGTCCTTTTCGAGGTTCGATAAGGCGAGTCTTCTGCCGGCAATTTCGATTACTTTGCCACTCACCGGTTCTTCTTCACCTGGCGCATGCTCTCCTCCAGGGCGGCGATCAGATCGGGCGGACCTTCTCCCTCGGCTTCTGCCACCTCAGGAGCCTCCACCCGGGCTTTGCCTTCCGCCTTCTGCTTCAGGAGATCCATGATCTTTTGCCGGCGCTCGTCGGCGTATTTTCCCGGGTTAAAGTCCGCCAGCATTTTTTCGATGCTCTTGTTTCAGGCGGCTTTTCTCTTCGGCGTCGATCTTTTCATCTTCGGGTAGAATATCTTGGTCGGAAAGTATTTCAGCGCGGTAGTGGAGGGTGATCAGATTCAGGGCGCCATCCATGCTTTTAAGAGCCACAAGATATTCCCGCTCATTAAGGACTAATTTTGCCAGACCGGCCTTATTGGTTCGCTGCATCACTTCAGCCAGCAGCCGATAAGCCTTTTCGCCTCCTTGCGCCGGAACGAGATAATACGGGTGATCGTAATAGATAGGATCGACTTCATTCAGATCTATGAACTCGACGATCTCGATCGTGCGGCTCCGTTCGGGCGACAACGATTCCAGTTCCTCGTCCGTAATTAAGATGTATTTATTCGGTCCGAGTTCGTAACCACGGATAAACTCTTCCGGGGGAACCATCACTTCTTCTGCGGGACAGAACATTTTTCTGGCGAGGGGGGAATAATCTTTCTTATGGAGCAGGCGAAAGGAGACGCGGCCAGGTTCCACCGCCTTAGTCAACTGGACCGGAATCGCCACCAGGCTGAAGCTGATGGTGCCGCTCCAGATGGTGTGCAAAGCCCCGGCAGGCTCTGGGCGGGAAGATGGCTTCGATTTGCCGGAACGGGAGCGTGATTTGGCCATTTTACGCAACCTTCTCTATATTCAGGCGACCTTCTGCAAACTTGCTTCCAGAACCTTAAGCAGGTTATCCGGCTCGGTGGCTTTCAAATGCCTGGGGCGCAGGATGACAATTTTTTCTCCCCGCGCTTTTTTATCAATCAATTCTTCCAGCTTTTGCTGATGTTCGTTGGCGAATTTCTGCGGCTGAAAAGGCACGGTCAAGGCGTTGACCAGATCGCTGCCGACCTGCAATTCTTTTTCAGACAAAGAAAATTCTTGCAGGTCGAGAGACTTTGCCGAAATCACTTCGTCGGCATACCGCAGCGTATTCAGGCGCAGGATCTTGCCGCTGGCCTGCAGGGCCCCGAAATAAGAATGTTTCCTCATGGTCCAGGTGCAGATGCCTGCCACCTCCAACTCTTGCAACGCCGCGACCAGGGCCGTGTATCCTTTTGAGAGGGTATCAGGCTCCAGATAGTAAACCCGATCGAGGAAGATGGGATCGATCTGGGCGGTTTTGACGAATTCGTGGACTTCGATCATCCGACTGTTTTCGGGCTCAACCGCTTCGAGTTCCACCGGGTCGAGGAGGATATATTTTCGATCTTCCAAGGGAAACCCTTTGGCCTGTTGTTCCGGGGGGACGGGCACTTTTTCAAAGGCACAGATCATCTGCTGGCGCAACCTCACCTGATCACGCTTATGGAGCAGGTGAAACTGAATCCGGTTTTCCTTGACCGCGGCATGCAGCTTCACGGGGACATTCGTCTCCCCAAAATGGATATACCCGGTCCAGATCGTTCCTCCCGCCACTGGAAACCCCCTGCGGTGCCTTTAAGGCCCAGCCGGTTGTTCGCCTTTTTCTGACTTATATAATAAGTATTGTCTAAAATCGCTGTCAAGGCAGGCGCAGGGTTACATTTTGCCAATTCTACTCTTTGAGAGGCATTAATCCTGGCGGCGCGGGCGAATCCCAGCCTCTCCCGCTTCAACTGATAGCTCTCCTCTGAAAGGAACGCGATCCATATCAGGGAGCCTGACTTCGGGGATGAGGTTATCGGCAAGACAATAAAAAGCTGGGGCGGACCCGGAGGCCCGCCCCAGCAATCTCTATCCCTGCACCAACGCCTCAGCCGCGTGGCGTCGTCGATCGGGACGTCGCAGTACTTGTCCTAGCGGCAGGCCCGGATGGCGTCCCGCTTTGCCGCCCGCGGCCCGGCGGCCCGTTTAATCGCCGGAAAACGGTTAAATGTTTGGCAGATAACCTTAGTTTGTGGTAATCAAATGGCCATGTGGATGAAGCCGCGCATCTCCTGGGGCCTCGTCTGGGCCCTGGCACTGCTTGGTCTGTGGGGCTGCGCCCCGGGCCTGGCGCCGACCCTGCCGGGCGGCCTCGCCTTGCAGCCCGGCCGCTATCTCACTTCCTCCTACCGGGCTCCCGACTTCGACCCGGCCCGCACCACCTACGCCCTGGAGCCCTTCCCCGTGGAAGCCGCCCAGGGAGTAGATCCGACGACCTTTCAGGCACAGTTGCAAGAAGAGCTCGCCCGGGCCCTGGGGGCCAACGGCTTGAAGCTCGACCCCCGGAGCCCCACGACCCTCAGCGGCACGGTGCAGCAGGTGGAGATCAAGGGCGCCACTTTCCGCTTTATCCTCGGCAGGCTCACTGCCGACCTCACGGTCCAGGGCGCCATCCGCCGGGGCGACGAGACCCTGTTCGCCTTTCAGGATCACCTCAAGGTGTCCTCCCCGGTCAATCCGGGGACGCCCGCCCCCAAGGAACGGGAACTGCTGCTGGGCCAGGCGGTCCGGACCTTTGCCGCCCACCTGCTGAACGAACTGCTCCTTTACTGACCGCTGGTGGACGGCAGGTAAATCTCGCCGAACACCCGGACGATCAGCCGGGGCCGCTCCTTGGAATTGGTGCTCAGTTCGATGAGGCCGGCATAAGGTCCCGGAATTCTGCGCCTTATTCTTCACTTCCAGAACATAGACCCGTCCCGGCTCCACCGGCTTCAGGCTCACCTCGATTTTGTCCGGGATATTGGTGCGAAAATTGGTAATCTCAAACTTCCCCGGGCAGGTGCGAAGTGAAGCGCACCTCACCCTGCACGTCCTTCCCCGGCGAGCCCCGCAGGTGCACGATGTGGGTGGGCGTAATCTCGATGAACGGCTTGGCGTTTCCCGTGATTACCAGGCTGAATTGGGGCTGCTCCGGGTCATTGGTCCACACCCGGGTCTCCTTGCGGAACTGGTGCAGCACCGAATAGGGCTTGATCTTCAGGCTGATCTCACCCTGGCCGCCGGCGGGGATGGTGCGCTCGTAGTCGGCCACGGTGCAGGCGCAGTCCGGGTCCACCTTGCTGATTTCCAAAGGCGCGTTGCCGCTGTTCTTGATCACAAAGGCATGGTTCAGTAGCCGGTCTTCGAAGACCTCCCCGAAGTCGAAGTGGTCTTCGGCCAGCACCATCTTGGGCTGCGACGCCGACGCCTGGCCTCCCAAGAGGTTCATGGCCAGCCACACCATACCCAGAAAAATCATCCCGCTGATTAGCCTGACCGGAGACGGGAGACCGTCTGCCGTCATCCGTCTATGCTGCCGCTTGTCGCTCATGGGCGTCCTCAAGACTTTTTTTATATTTTATCCGGAATTGCCACAGCTTCAACCAATTAGAACGTTCAAGGTTCAAAAGGAGCTAAGGCCTGATTAACTGCGAACCTTGAACCTTGAACCCGAGGCGGCGGTGCGGCCCGCCACGCCCATTTCAGGCAGGATTATTAAGGCCAGATTACCATTTGCCGTAACCCCCGAAAAGTTTTATGATGATCCTGTGCTTGGCGTCTTGGCAGGAGATGTTTCTTTCCCCGAGACGCCTTAAAGGAGAATGATCATGTCCCCCTTAAGCAAAGTCCACCGTAAAACCCGGGAAACCGAGGTCGACCTGGAACTGGAACTGGACGGCCGCGGCACGATCGAGATCGACACCGGCATCCCCTTCCTGGACCACATGCTGCACCTGTTCGCGGCCCACGGCTATTTCGACCTGAAGCTCAAGGCCACCGGCGACCTGGAGGTGGACCAGCACCACACCGTCGAGGACATCGGCATCTGCCTGGGCCACGCCATCCGCGAGGCCCTGCAGCAGCGCCCCGGCGTGCGGCGCTTTGGTTCGGCCCGGGTGCCCATGGACGAGGCCCTGGCCCAGGTCACCGTGGACCTGAGCAACCGCCCCTTCCTCCACCTGGAGGCGGAACTGCCCCCCGGGGCCGCCGGCCTCGACCCCCAATTGCTCAAGGAATTCTGGCGGGCCGTAGCCGTGCACGGCGGCCTCACCCTGCACATCACGGTGCCTTACGGCGAAAACACCCATCACATCCTGGAGGCCATCTTCAAGGCCGCCGGCCGGGCCCTGGACGCCGCCACCCAACCCGAACCCCGGGTCCAAGGCGTCCCCTCCACCAAAGGCGTACTGTAATGCCCTGGCACCGGCGTCTCGCCGGTGCGGTGGTCATGATGGGGCGGGCGTCCCGCCCGCCCGCCGTCCGCTGATCACGGCGGTGGCGTAAGGCCCGCCTAGCCCCGGTGCCGCCGCCGGCCCAAGCCGCGACCAAGACGCCAAACTCCCCTGCCCTCCCCCAGACCCCTCTCCACCCCTTATATAAAAATATATAAAAAAAGGCGGAGCCTGGGCTCCGCCTTGCGCCACAAATCAATCAACTTTCGTGGCAAATATGTCTTCCTGATTTAACCTTTATCTGTGTCCAAAAACCTGGGGCCCTTCACGATGCGCCTTGAATGGTCCGGTTTTTTTCGGTTCGCTGCGGCGCTGCGGTTGGCGCGGCGGCCGGGCAAACTCGGTATCGCGCGACGGCGCCGTCTTTTTATAATCAAAACCGGTCAGGGTGCAACGCTTGACCTTGGCGCGCAGGACCCGCTCGATGCTGCGCACCATATCCTCATCTTCAGAGGTCATAAAAGTGAAGGCATCACCGGTCTTGGCATTGCGGCCGGTACGTCCGATCCGGTGCGTATAGGCATCAACCGAATCCGGCATGTCATAATTGATCACGTGGGAAATCTGGGTCACGTCGATGCCGCGGGCGGCGATATCAGTGGCCACCAGGATCTGAAAGGTGCCGTTGCGGAAGCCGTTCATCACGGCCTGGCGCTGCGCCTGCGAGAGATTGCCCTGCAGTGAGGCGGCCCGATAGGCGGCCTTCCCCAGTTGTTCCCCCAGACGCTTGGCCCGGTGTTTGGTGCGCGTAAAGATCAGCACCGACTCGGTATCGGTATGGCGCAGCAGTTCGAGGAGGAGCGCGGTTTTGAGGTGCTGCGCAACCGGGTAGAGCTGATGGGAGACGCTGCTTGCCGGTCCCGTCGCATCAACCTGCACCGTAACCGGGGCTTTCAGGACCTCGCGGGCCAGATGCAGGATATCCTCGGGCATGGTCGCCGAGAACAACAGCGTCTGGCGTTTTGCCGGTACATGCTTGATGATCTTGCGGATATCGGGCATAAATCCCATGTCGCACATCCGGTCGGCCTCGTCCAGGACGAGCACTTCCAGATGCGACAGGTCGACGGTGCCCTGATTGAGGTGGTCCAGCAGGCGGCCGGGACAGGCAACCACAATCTCGGCGCCGCGTTTCAGCTTATCCACCTGAGGATTGAAACCGACTCCTCCGTAAATAGTCACGCTCTTGAGTCCGGTCGTGCGTCCCAGGGTGCCGATGGCCTCGTGGATCTGCTCGGCCAGTTCGCGAGTGGGGGCAACCACCAGAGCCCTGACGTGCCGGCGTCCGCCTTGCATCAGGCGATGAAGGATGGGCAGCACAAAGGCCGCGGTCTTCCCGGTGCCGGTCTGGGCCAGGCCCACGATGTCGTGCCCTTGCATGACCTGCGGAATTGCCTCGGCCTGGATCGGCGTTGGCGTGGTATAGCGCGCCGCTTTAACGCCGGCCGCAACCTGGGGGTGAAAATCAAATTTGCTAAATTCCATAAACTTCCTTTATTTTGTAGTTCGGGTAAATAAATACCCGGTGTATTCAAAGATATCGGGGTCGGCAGCAGCCCTCTTGAGGTATGAGGACCAGGCGCGGCTTGAGCCCCAAAAAATTTCCTGCCTTATGACGGACTTGGGATGGCCAGCGACAAGGACTTTGGGTAAGCTTTTTTTGTAGTAACGTTTGGGTTGGCTGTGAATCCCACCTTATAGAATATATTATTATATAAAAACCAGATGTAATGTCAAGAAGTAACTACAGGTCCTGCGGTAACGAGGCGCCTATCCAAAAAAGCCGGTTTATTAGCCGGACCGGAATTCAGGTCAAGAGCACCCGACAGGCTTCCCCTTGATTTTTCAAAAATCGAGCTTAATCTTTGCTCAGCACCTAATCGCCCCGGAAGCGATCGAACCATGAAAAATCTAGGTTTCTCCATCTCCATATTGGCCCTGCTGCTCCTGGCCGCCGGCTCGCCGCCGGCCAAGGCTGCACCCGAAAAAAAGCCCACTCAGGGGATCGCCATGCCTGATAAACCAAATTTGCCGGTCGCCACCCTGGCCGGCGGCTGTTTCTGGTGCGTGGAATCGGATTTCCGCAAGCTCCCCGGCGTGGTGCGGGTGGTCTCCGGCTACGCCGGTGGCCACGGCCCCAATCCTACCTATGAAGATTACGCCGAGAAAGGCTACGTCGAGGCGGTCCAGGTCTTCTACGATCCCCAAAAGCTCACCTATCAGCAAATCCTGGATTACTTCTGGCGGCACATGGACCCCACCGACGGCGGCGGGCAGTTCTGTGACCGGGGCCCGCAATATCGCGGCGTCATTTATTATCATGATGCCGAACAACAGCGTCTGACGGAGGCCTCGAAAAAGGCCCTGGCCGCCTCCGGGCGGTTTAAGAAACCCATCGCCACCGAGATCGTCAAGTTCACCAATTTCTACCCGGCGGAGGATTACCATCAGGATTACGCTCATAAAAACCCGGTGCGCTATAAGTATTACCGCTGGAATTGCGGCCGGGACCAGTTTCTCCAGAAGATCTGGGGCGGACAACTGCAGGCCGCCGAACCTCCCGGCGACCCCAAATGCACCAAGCCCAGCGAGGCGGAACTGCGGCAAAGGTTGAACCCCCTGCAATATCAGGTAACCCAGAAAGAGGGCACTGAGCCCGCCTTCAATAATGAGTACTGCGGATAACCACCGGGAAGGGATCTACGTGGATATCGTTTCCGGCGAGCCGCTGTTCAGTTCCCTGGACAAGTTTGAATCCGGCACCGGATGGCCCAGCTTCACCAAACCCCTGGAGCCCGGCGACATCGTCACCCGGGAAGACCGCCACCTTTTCTCGGTCCGCACCGAGGTGCGCAGCAAATGCGGCGACTCCCACCTGGGACACGTTTTCAAGGACGGCCCGCCGCCCACCGGCCTGCGCTACTGCCTGAACTCCGCCGCCCTGCGCTTCATCCCCAAGGAAGACCTGGAGAAGGAAGGCTACGGCCAGTACCTGCAGCTTTTTGCAAAGCAGAAATGATGCCAGACTAGAGACTGGAAACCCGGCCTTTGCTGCCCGTGACCAGGTCTTGCCGACACTGTGGAGGCGGGTTTAACCCCTACCCCGGCCGGTTATCTCATGCCGTGAGCCTTGACTGCTAATTTCATCCTGACGCTTCTCTTGAACGAAATTTTGGATGGTAATTTACATTGAGTCGTTATTTTTTAACCTGATGATCACTTCTCGAAACATTAGAAGCTCACTTACGGTCTCCTTGTCATTCTCAAAGTCTCCGCCACTTCTTTTAAACCGACCTTAAAGCGATCTTTTCCTTTGTCCGTAAAGAACTTTAAAGCCATTGGCCCTGGGGCGCTTTTTACTATTTTGCCGATTTGGAGAACTGGCAAGGTAATTGCATAATTTAATGGCGAGCGATCGGGGCCAAATCAATCTACCCTGATACTTTCAAGAAAGCTGAACACTGGAGAGAAGTTGCTGGAACTCTTTTCTCCGACGCTGACCAGGCCGATGGGATTTCGGCAGGATTATCCGTAAAATACCAAGGATGGGAGAAGAACTTGCTGATACTTACACGTAGGATAGGCGAAGGGGTGATCATCGGGGACGATGTCCGCGTAGTGGTCCTGGAGGTCCGGGGCAAGCAGGTCCGATTGGGGCTCGAAGCCCCCATTGAAGTGGTGGTCCTCCGGGACGAACTCTATCAGCGCCTGAACCAGGAGAATCTCCAGGCCTCCAGTTTCCATCTGGGCGACGTGCACGAGTTTAGGACTACCGTCAATGGCCAGGTCAAGTGGGTGACCCCCCAGGCCGCACCGCCGCAACCAGGTCCCTCTCTATCCATCGATAGCACTAGAATAGGTCCCTCGCAGTGCGCCGAGAATCAAATCATCACCTTCGGCCATGGCATCCTGGGGTTCTGCGATTACCACCGTTATGTCTTGCTGGCCCGGCCGGAGACCTCTCCCCTGGCCATCCTGCAATGCGTGGACCAGCCGGAATTGGCCTTTTTGGTGACCGACCCGACCAGCCTGGTCAGCCAGTTGAATCTGGGCCGCCTCAACTCCACCTTGCACGAACTGGAGGCCCACAGCCCCGATGATTTGCAGGTGCTGGTCACCCTCACCATCCCAGCGGGACGCCCCGCTGATGCCACCGCCAATCTGGTGAGCCCCATCCTCATCAACCGGCGCGCCCAACTAGGCAAACAGGTGGTCCTGGAGAACCAGACCTACTCCCATAAGCAACGCATCCTGAACAGCAACTAACGATCTCAGCCGCCGGGCCAGGAGCGGCTCTCGCCGCCCTGGCCCGGTCTCTGCCAGACTGCCCGCCATTTTAAATCGTCAGACCCGTCTAACCTGACTTGAAATACCTGGATTTTCCTGTTCCTTACCCTGACTTTGTGCTAATATGTACATGATTTGGGCTGGCAGATAGCGGTGCCGCGCTGCTCCGCCGCTCTTGCCGTCACAGATTCTCCGGTTATTATCGCCCGACCACAATTTACGTTTAGCAGGAACTGTTCGCCGATTTCAAGATGGAGGTAACTTAGGCATGAGCAAGGCTACCCTCACCCTTAATGGCCTGACCGTGGAATTTCAACCCGGCCAGACCATTTTGGAAGTGGCCCGGGGCCACGGGGTCTATACCATCCCCACCCTGTGCTATCTCAAGGATACTACCGCCACCGGGTCATGTCGCATGTGCATGGTGGAGGTGGAAGGCGCCCGCACCCTGCTGCCGGCCTGCGCCACCGTGGCCAACCCCGGGATGGTGATCAAGACCGAATCGCCCCGGGTGGACGCCTCCCGCCAGATGGTCCTGGAACTGATTCTGGGCTCGGGCAACCATAACTGCCTGGTTTGCGAGGCCAACGGCGAATGCGAACTCCAGAGCCTGGCCTATCGCTACCAGGTGCCTACCCCCAGCTTTGCCAACCCCCCGGGCACTCCGTACTATTACGAAGACGATAATACCATGATCGTCCGGGACTTCTCCAAGTGCATCATGTGCGGCCGCTGCGTCCGGGGCTGCAATGAGCGCCAGGTCAACCAGGCCATCAGCATCGGCTACCGCGGCCACCATAATAAGATCGTGGCCAAGGCCGATTTTCCCTACATCGACTCCGACTGCGTCTTTTGCGGCGAATGCGTGCAATCCTGCCCGGTGGGGGCCCTGCTCGACAAAAACTCCATGCACCAGGGCCGCACCTGGGAGCGCCGCCACGTCCGCACCACCTGCCCCTATTGCGGGGTCGGCTGCCAGATCGACCTCCACGTCAAGGGCGGCCAGATCGTCAAGGCCATGGGCGCCCAGGCCCTGCCCAACGAAGGCCGGCTCTGCGTCAAGGGCCGCTTCGGCCTGGGCTTTGTGCAACATGCGGATCGCCTGAAACAGCCGCTGCTCCGCAAAAAGAAAGGTGGCGAGCTCCAGGAGGCCACCTGGGATGAGGCCCTGGACTTCGTGGCCGGCCGCCTGCAGGAAGTCAAAGAGCAGCACGGCCCCGAAAAGATCGGCGGCTGGACCTCCGCCCGGGCCACCAACGAAGAAAATTACCTGATGCAAAAACTGCTGCGCGCCGGGATCGGCACCAATCACGTCGATCACTGCGCCCGTCTCTGACACAGCTCCACCGTGGCCGGGCTGGCCGCGTCTTTCGGTTCCGGAGCTATGACCAATTCCATCGGCGAATTGGAAGACTCCGATTGCATCCTGGTGATCGGCTCCAACACCAACGAAAACCATCCGGTGATCGCGGCCCGCATCAAGCGGGCGGCGCGCCTGAAGAATAAAGACCTGATCGTCATCGACCCCCGTAAGCATGGCCTGGTGAAGTTTGCCCGCCTCTGGCTCCGCCAGACTCCGGGCACCGACATCGCCCTGGTCAACGGCATGATGAACCTCATCATCCAGGAAAAGCTCTACGACGAAGCCTACGTCACCGAGCGCACCGAAGGCTTCGAGGCCATGAAAGAGACGGTGGCCAAGTACACCCCGGAATACGTCGAAAAGATCACCGGCGTGCCGGCCGACCAGATGATGGCCGCGGCCCGGATGTACGCCAAAGCCAAGGCCGGCTCCATCGTCTACTGCATGGGCATCACCCAACACAGCGTGGGCACCGACAACGTCAAGACCCTGGCCAACCTGGCCATGCTCTGCGGCAACATCGGCATCGAAGGCGGCGGCGTCAACCCCCTCCGCGGCCAGAACAACGTCCAGGGCGCCTGCGACATGGGCGGCCTGCCCAACGTCTTCTCCGGCTATCAGGCGGTCACCGACCCGGCGAACCGCGCCAAGATGGAGAAGGCCTGGGGCGTCAAAAATCTGCCCGACTGGGTGGGCATGACCATGACCGACATGCTGCCGGCCATCGCCAAGGGCGGCCTCAAGGCCCTGTACATCATGGGTGAAAACCCGGCCCTCACCGACCCGGACTCCGACCACGCCGTCAAGGCCATGCAGGCCCTGGAACTCTTGATCGTGCAGGATATCTTCCTAACCGAAACCGGCAAACTGGCCGACGTGGTCCTGCCGGCCTCGTCTTTCGCCGAAAAAGACGGCACCTTCTCCAACACCGAACGCCGGGTTTCCCGGGTCCGCCAGGCCATCGCCCCGGTGGGACAAAGCAAACCCGACTGGAAGATCCTCTGCGAGATCGGTCAACCGCCTGGGTTTTCCCATGAACTACGCCAATCCCGAGGCGGTCTTTGAGGAGATTCGCCAGGTGACGCCCGCTTACGCCGGGATTTCCTACCCGCGTCTGGAAGCCGGCGGCCTGCAATGGCCCTGCCCCAACGAGGAACACCCCGGTACCGTTTACCTCCACAAGGACCGGTTCGCCAAGGGCAAAGGCACCTTCTTCGCCATCGACCATAAGGACCCGGCCGAGATGCCCGACGCCGAATACCCGCTCTATCTCACCACCGGCCGCCTCCTGTACCAATACCATTCCGGCACCATGAGCCGCCGGGCTGCCGGCCTGACGGAAAAGGCCCCGGAATGCCTGCTGGAGCTGTCCGCGGCGGACGCGGCCAAATATGGCATCGCTTCCGGCGACCAGGTGCGGGTCAGCACCCGCCGCGGCGCCATCACCGTCAAGGCCCAGGTCTCCCCCAAGGCCATGCCCGGCACCGTCTTCCTGCCGTTCCATTTCGCCGAAGCCTCGGCCAATAAACTGACCAACGCCGCCCTGGACCCGGTCTCCAAGATTCCGGAATACAAGGTCTGTGCGGTCCAGATCGAGAAAGCGTAAGGAGGCCGACCATGACTGCCCATTCATGCACCTGCCAGACGGCGCCGTTAAGCCCGGAAACCTTGACTAAGGTCGATGAGATCATTGCGCGGCATAAAGACCAGTGTGGAGCCCTGATGCCGGTCCTGCAAGAGATTCAGGAGGCCGTGGGGTATCTGCCGCCCCAAGTCCAGGAGCGCATCGCCCTCGGCCTCAATATCCAGGGGAGCGAAGTCTTCGGGGTGATGAGCTTCTACTCCATGTACACCTGGAAGCCCAAAGGCAAATACGTCGTGCGCATGTGCGAATCGCCGCCCTGCCACGTCAATGGCGCTGAGAACATGTTCCACGCCCTCCAACAGGAGTTGGGGATCGGCGTAGGCGAAACCACGGCCGACGGCCTTTTCACCCTGGAGCTCACCGCCTGCCTGGGGGTCTGCGAAGTCGCACCCGCCATGCAGATCAACGAAGTGGTGGTGGGCCACCTTACCCCAGCCAAGATCAAGCAGGTATTGAACGACTACCGCGCCGGCAAGGCGGTTGATTATCAGCAGCTGCCCTACAGCACCAACGATTTCCGCATCTATAAGCAGAGCCCTGCCGATATGATCCTGCTGGACAACGTCGGCGTCATCGATCCCACTAAGGTCGAGGATTATGTGGCCAAGGGCGGCTACGCCACCCTGAAAAAGGTGGTAACCGGCCTGACCCCCGAGGCGGTGATCGAGGAGGTGAAGACCTCGGGCCTGCGCGGCCGCGGCGGCGCCGGCTTCCCCACCGGCCTCAAGTGGTCCTTCACCCGGCCCCTGCCGGCGGCCCAGAAATACGTCATCTGCAACGCCGACGAAGGCGAGCCCGGCACCATCAAGGACCGCTATATCATGGAGGGCGACCCCCACAAGGTCCTGGAAGGCATGGCCATCGCCGGCTTTGCCGTGGGGGCCAACAAAGGCTTCATCTATGTCCGGGGCGAATACTACCTCTCCAAGCTGAGGCTCAACCAGGCCATCGAACAAGCCAGAGCCAAAGGCTACCTGGGCGAGAAGCTTTTCGGCACCGACTTCTCCTTCGAGATCTAGGTGCGCTCCGGCTTCGGCTGTTACATCTGCGGCGAGGAAACCGCGCTCATCGAATCCATCGAGGGCAAGCGCGGCTACCCCCGCATGAAGCCGCCCTTCCCGGGCGTGGCCGGCCTCTGGCACCAGCCCACCATCGTCAATAACGTCGAGTCTCTGGCCGCGGTGCCGGCCATCCTGGCCAAAGGCGGGGCCTGGTACAAAGCCCTGGGCACGCCGGACACCACCGGCACCAAGATCTACCAGATCATCGGTCATGTGAAAACCCCGCAGATCGTCGAAGTCCCGGCGGGCCTTACCCTGCGGGAGCTGATCGACACCTACGGCGGCGGCCTCAAGAACGGCAGCAAGTTCAAGATGTGCCAGACCGGCGGCGCCTCGGCCGGCCTGGTTACCGCGGCAGCCCTGGACACCCCCATCGATTACGGCTCCATGTCCAAGGTGGGCGGCGCCCTGGGTTCCGGCACCATGCTGGTCATGGATGAAAGTGTCTGCGCCGTGGATTTCATCCGCTCCGTGGCCGTCTTCTTCCGCCACGAGTCCTGCGGTCAGTGCACCCCCTGCCGGGAAGGCACGCCCCGCATCCTGGAGACCATGACCCGCATCACCCGGGGTCAGGGCAAGATGGAGGACCTGGACTTCCTGGAAAGATTGGCCGGCGTCATGATCGACGCCTCCTTCTGCCCCCTGGGGCAGACCGCCGGCTCGCCCATGCTGAGCGCCTTCAAGAATTTCCGCCAGGAGTTCGAGGAGCACATCTTGGAGAAGAAATGCCGGGCCGGAGTCTGCAAGCTCGGTTGATTAACCACATTAATGACCAGGAAAAAGGGCCGCCCGGCAACCCGGGACGGCCCTTCTGTTCCGTAGGGGCACAGCTCGCGGTGCCCTGCTCCGCTCTGGTTACCAGGTTGAACTTGGGAACCAGACAAATAAGGCGGCCACAGGCCGCCCTATATCCAACGATAAAAAGGCGCCTCGCCTGTAATTGGTGCGCAGTGGCACCCTACACTGCGGGCGAGTCGCCCGCCCTACCAACTTGGGAACCAGAATATAGGCAGACTGGCGGGCGAGACGCCCACCCCACCAACTCGAAACTAATAACTGAAATATTGCATGCCGTGGGTCTTGATATCGCACCCGGCGGTGGAGTAATCCAGGGCACAGCAATGGTCCAGCTTATAAAGCACGAAGGTCAGAACCAGGCTGCCCAAAAACATCCAGACGGGGCCAAACAGCCACAAAGCCACCACCACCGCCAGATAATAAGCCCGCATCCCCAGGGTGTAATGCAGCATCCCCAGGTCCAGGGTATGGGCCACAAATTTCGGGGTCAACAGCGGATCACACTCTATGGGCACATTAATCATGAAGTTGATCTGATTCATGTAGCGGATGGAGATGGTGAAGCTGAAAAAGGCAAAGAAGAAGTGTACCATCAGCAGCATTAGCTTGGCCAGGAACAGGGTCTTCATCCGGGAGAAGATCAGGCTGAATTCGAAGGGCACTTCGGTCAGATGCTCCGGCCTGAACAACAGGCTCATCAGCCCCAGGCCGATGATCATGGCGGTGGAGGCCAGGAAACTGGAGGCCATGACCCAATTGCGCAAGGTCTGCACCGGCAGGATGGGCTCCCGTTTCCCCGACATGATGGACTCCACCCACATGTGCCTGAGGTACTGGCTGATTCCCCGGTAAGTCTGGAGCGGCGCATGGTGCAATTTGTAGGCCCAGTAGACATGATAAGTTGTTAAGACCACGAAAGTACCCGCGCCAAAGACGATCTCAGTCCAATGTATTCCCACCATCTTCCGGTCCTCCCAGGAAAAGAATCAATCCCATGCCAATTTCGCTGATCTTATAGTAAGTCTTTTTTCCGCATTTTGAAGGGACCCCGAAAATACGAAGCGCCCTGGAAGTGCAGTCTCCCAAGGCGCCCCGACGGTCAGCGTCTCATTTTAGGTGAACAGGCAGAGCTTGGCTTCCATGGCGTATTTCATAAATTGCGCCGCGTCCCAGATCAGCACGTCTTCAATCATGTCCTCTTCCTTCATTTCCATCATGTCGAAGGTCATCTTGCAGGCGATGAGTTCCACCCCTTCCAACTGGGCCATTTCCATCAGATCCGGCAGGGTGGGAATGTTGGCCTTCTCGATCTTCTTCTTCATCATGGCCGTGGCCATGCTGGACATGCCGGGCACCGCGCCCATCACCCCGGGTGGGATGAACTTGGCCTTCTCGATGCCGCCTTTGCGCACCAAGTTGACGCCCATGAAGGTGTAAAACACCTTGGTCTCCAGGCCCAAGCGGGCGGCGTTGATGCCCAGAATCAGGGCCGGATAAGCCCCGTCCATGGTGTCTCTGGAACAGATAAAACAAGCCCGTTCTTTAGTTTGGTTTTGCTCAGTCATTGGATTGATCTCCTTCCTGGTCTTCCCAGACACTTTAAAATTAATGGCAGTCGGACTTTCTCCCCGATGGCAGAAACGGGAAGCGACTTGCAAAATAATCGGAGAATGCCCGGAAACTTCTCAGGCCCCGATGAACTTGGTCAGCATCATCACCGTCTTTTCCATCTTATGGTAGATTTCGTCGGGGGTAGGCTCCTTACCGACCTCACTGTAGCACTTCATCAGGAAACTCTTGAGCACCAGAGCGCTCACCGACTTCAGGGCCGCCTGGGCCGCCCGCAGTTGGGTGAGGACCTGCTCGCACTCCTTGCCGTCGTTGACCATGCCCTGGAGCCCGCGGATCTGCCCTTCGATCTTCCGCAACCTGGACAGGATGTTTTTTTGCATTTCTTCCTTTAATTCATCCGGAAGGTACATTGACCCTCCCCCCTTAGATGGTTTGATATTGTTCTTTTGTACTATACCCTGGTGGGGTTTGCAAGATTTTTTTCTGGGTGGTTCTCGTTATCTGAAGGGGAAACTTTTGGATTTTTATCGGGTCAGGGGTGGGATTTTCCTCGCCTGGGGGCCGCTTACCAAAAATGGCTGGTGCAGGGGAACCCAGGGTCGGCAGGTCATTTTTCCGGTAGCACCGGCTTTCCAGCCTGTGCGGCCTTTCGGCAGAGCCCGCCAAGCTGCAACATTACCGCTCACCGTGACGGGGGCGCCTTTTCCGCCTTCCCGACACGGCCAGCCAGGACGGTTTGCGGCAAAAAAGGCGCCTGACTCCACCAGGAAGCCAGGCACCCATATTTTTAGCCTGAAAAACTTCTCTTACTCTTCTTCTTCCTTGGGCTTCAGGTGCTCGGGGATGATGGCCATCTTGATGAGCAGAGGCTTCAGAAAACTCCAGCGAATGCCGAGTTCGTAAATCTCCTCCAGGTCCCGGATGGCGTCCCAGCAATTGTGGCAAGGGGAGATGACCAGCTTGGCGCCGGTGGCCAGGATCTGGTCCCGCTTCACCTTCAGACCGACGTTGCGCTGCTGCCGGTACATGCCGATGCCGTTGAAGCCGCCGCCGCCCCCGCAGCAGTAATTGTGCTCCCGGTTCGGGGTCATCTCGACGAAGTAGCCCGGTTCCACTAGGTAGCTCATGATCTCCCGGGTGACGTCCGCCAGCCCGTAGTTGCGGATGTAGTTGCAGGAATCCTGCAAGGTCACCAGTTCCTTGATCCTCTTGTCCGGGTCGATCTTGATCTTGCCGGTGCGCAGGGCCTCGGCCACCCACTCCGTGTAGTGGATATACTCCACCGGCGGCCGGCCGTCCTTGCGTCCGGCCCAATAGGGCCCCTCGATCACCGTGGCCCGGTGAGCGTGGCCGCATTCGGTGCCCACCACCCGCTTGGGCTTCAGGCGCTCCATGGCCGCGTAAACGCTCTCCACCATGATCTTGCAGGCGCCCCAGTCCCCGGCGAACATCGACAGGCTGGTCTGTTCCCAGCCCTCGCTCGGCACCGTCCAGTTCTCGCCGGCGATGTGAAAGAGGATGGCGGCCTCGGCGATATCCTCGGGATAGTGCTTGGGTTCCCGGGCGTTCAAAGTGTACATCAGGTCAGCGCCCACCTTGTCCACCGGAATCTCCAGGTCGGGCCACTCTTCCTGCTGTTCGTCGGCCATCCACTCGCAGGTCTCCACCCAGTCCTCGGAGGTCACATCCATCTGCGCCTTGTAAATGCGGTGCATGCCCGAGCCGATCTTCAGCTCCCAGGGCACAAAGCCCTGCGAGAAGCACAGGCCCCGCAGGTATCCGAACATGACTCCCATATCGATGCCGTAAGGGCAGAAGGTGCCGCAACGGTTGCAGCAGGTGCATTTGGACCAGGCCACGTCCATGCAGTAGCGCATGTGGGCGTTGTCCACGTCGCCATTTTGTTTGACGATCTTGCCCAGGGTGGACTGAATCTTGTACGACGGCACCTGGGTCGGATCGCGGCGGTTGGCCAGGTAGAGAAAGCAGGTGTCGCTGCATAGGGCGCAATGGGAGCAGAGCTCCAGCCAGGTGCGCATCCTCGACTTCAGGGAGGCCGCCAGGGTGTTTTTCAGCTTCTCCGTGTCGATGTCGAGATGCTGCATCTCCTCATAATATTTCTTGCCGCTCTTGTCGGCCAGGAGTGCATCCAGATACTCCTTGGTGTCGACGGTCTTCTTGTTGCAGAGGGTTCCTTCCGGCATGGATCTTCACTCCTTACAGCATTGCCGGCCGCGACCGGCGGCGGGCAACCCGAAAAACATTAATTCCTTTATTATATACCATATTTTATCCTGGACAATATTTCTACCAGGCAAAACCCTTGCCTTTATAACCCCGCTTGATGCCGAAGTCCGCGCCGATCTGGCCTCGGGAGAGGAAGAATCCCACTACGTGCCAGAGCTTGGTGGCCGGAATCAGGACCAACAGGAGCTCGCCGCTCAGGACGTGGGCGAGGAGCCACAGGTCGTAGTCCGGAGCCTGATGCACGGCCAAAAAGCCGGTGACGAAGGGGGTGACGCTCACCACGATCAGGAAATAGTCATAGAGCGTAGTGACGATCCGGACCTCGGGCAGGCCGAGGCGCCGGATGGCGATCAGCACCGCGGTGACCAGCACCGCGATGGTCAGAATATCGGCCATCCCCATGGACATGGTCGGCCAGTTCACCCCCCAGCGCTCCTTGAAGATGACCGCGTGGCCCACCAGGAACAGCGGCACGCCCACCAGCCCGATATGGAAGAGGAAAAAGACGAAGGTATACAGGGGCTTGGCCCGCCAGCCCACGGAATAGTAGGGAATCATCCAGTGAACGATGGAGCGGATGGCGCCCTTGATCCCCAGGGCCGGATGCGCCTGGTAGGCCACCCGGTCGAGCTGCCAGTCCAGGCCGCGGACATAATTGACAATCCTATAGGCCAGCCCCACGAAAAAGATCCCGAAGGAGAGCCACAGCAGGGGACCGGTGAGAAACAGATATATTTGTTGCATATTCTACTCCTCCGAAAGAAAGCCGGACGGCCCTCGCCGCTACTTGATGAAGGTGTCTTCGTCCCTGCCGGTGATGTACAGCCAGAAGCCGAGTATGCCAAGGACCGACACGCCCATCAGGTAATAGGCCGCGCCCTTGGTATAGACCAGGAAGTCGTGCAGCGTATAGAATTGGTTTTCCATGGTTTCCTTCCTTAGTGCCCAAAGGTTTGGGGGTGGCGGTGCAGCTTGTGCTCGGTGAACTCAGGCCCCTCTTCTTCCTCACCCTCATGCGGGGCATGCTCCCGATACTCCGGGTGCTCATGGAAGATGGGCATGTGGCTGGAGATGAAACGGAAGATCAAGACGCCGATCGTGACGATATAGATGGAAATGACGATCTCCATCCAGCTGGGAAAATAACGGTCGGCCGCGGGCAGTTGCCAGTTGAAGGCGAACCAGGAGACGTTAAAGCGGTTCAGCACGATGCCGAGCACAGTCAGCACCGAGGCCCATTTGGCCATTTTCAGGTTCTGCTCCCTGACGCTGATGGCATATAGGAAACAAGGCAGGGCCACGAAGCCCAGCAGTTCCACCAGGAACCAGGCCCCGTAGCCGGTCAGCAGGTAGTGCCATTTGTTATCCAGGGCCAGGCCGATCACCTTGAGCAGCAGGTAGCAGGCCAGCACCATGGCAGCGCCCTTGGCGAAGCCCAGGACCACGTCGTTGTGCTCGCTCAGGTAAGTCTTGTCCATCTTGTGGTGCAGGAAATGGTGCGACAGCGTCCCCTCGAAGATCACCATGGACAGCCCGGCGGCGATGCTCGAAATGAAGAAGAATACCGGGATGTACATCGAATACCACAGCGGGTGCAGCTTGGAGGGCGCGATCAGGTACAGGGCCCCCAGAGAGCTCTGGTGCATGGTGGAGAGGACGACGCCGAAGATGGTCAGGGCCAGGGTTCCCCGGACGATCATATTCCGATATTTCCTGAAACCGAGCCATTCCAGCGCGGCCGGCGTCCACTCGACGAACAGGGTCATCAAATAGAGGAAGACGCACAGGCCCACTTCGAAGAGCACCGAGGTGGTGCCGGATTGCACGAAGATGGGATAGGGCAGCCGCCAGGGCCGGCCCACGTCGTAATTCAAGGCGAAGACCACCAGGGAGTAGCCCAGGAAGGCGGTGAGGATCGCCGGCCGGACCGCGGAATGATAACGCTTCATCCCGAAGACGTAGCAGGCCGCCGAAGTGGTATAGCCGCCGGCCGCCAGGGCCACGCCGCACAGGAGGTCAAAAGAGATCCACACCCCCCAGGGGTTATTGTCCGACAGGTTGGTGACCGCGCCGAGCCCCTTGCTGAAGCGCAGGAAGGTGATTACCGCCCCGAGCAGGATGATGATGCCGACCACGACGTTGAACGGCGTGACCAACGATGGCTTGATGCTGGGATTTTCGGTGGTCATGCTATTCACCCTCCTGACCCTTGGCGGCCTCTGCCAGGGCCTTCTTGACCTCGCGCTCGATGGCGGCCTTCTTCTCGGCCTCGGCCTTGGTCAGGGCCTTGCTAAGCTTGGCCTCGGCCTCCACCTGGGCCTGCGCCACGGCCCGGCCCACGGCCTGAGCCTCCTCCTGCCGGGAGATTTTATCTTTGCGCTTGTTGATGGCATAGATGCCGGTCAGCAGTACGGGCCAGACCGCGGCCACGATGGGTACCGTGGCCAGGGCCCCGGAGGTCAGCTCCGGCGCCGGCGTAGTGCCCAGGTCTTCCCGCATGCCGATAGCGCTGAAGGGCACCCCCGAAAGGTAGAGCCAGTTGGTGCCGCCCATCTCGTGCTCGCCGTAGATCTGATCCAGATAGCGGCCCGGGAAATCATGCATACGTTTCCGGGCGATCTTAATCAGGTCGTCCCGCCTGCCGTAGACCAGGGCCTCCACGGGGCAGGCCCCCACGCAGCCCGGCACGGTCAGCTTGCCCGAAGTGATCTGGGGATTGCACAGGGTGCACTTCATGATCCGGGGCGTCAACGGCTCGTTGTATTCGAAGGTCGGGATCTCAAAGGGGCAGGCGATCATGCAGTAGCGGCAGCCCACGCACACCGTGCCGTCCCAGGTCACCGCGCCCTGCGGGGTCTTGGTGAAGGCCCGCACGAAGCAGGACGAGGCGCAGGCCGGCTCGAGGCAATGGTTGCACTGCCACTTCTTATAGACCGGTCCCGGCGCCCCCGGGATATTGTCATAGCGGTTGACTACGGTATAAGTCCAGGCGTGGGTCCGACGCTTTTGGTTCAGAACGCTCAGGTCTTCGAAAGGCTCGGGCGGCGGCGGCAGCTCGTTCACCTGGTTGCATCCGGCTTCGCATCTGCGGCAGCCGATGCAGCGGGTGGCGTCGAACAGCACGCCGAAGCTCCCGGGATACCCCTTGAACTCCTGGTGTCCGGCGGCATGAGCCGGCTTGCCCAGCGCCGCGCCCATCCCGGCGGCTCCAAGCAGCCCAAGAAACGTTCTTCGTAGCATAGATCTACTCCTCTATCAGCCCAAGGCCGAATTACTTCTTCTTTTCCTGGTGGCACTCGGTGCAGGCCGTGGCCGCCGGCTTCTCCAGCTTCATGTCCTTGTGGCAGCTCATGCACTGCTGATGTTGCGCCGCCAACAGGGCCGGACGGTTTCCCTCCCGCACCTGCTTGTTCTGGTCGCTGTGGCAACTGAGGCAGGCGGGCGGGTTCTTGGCCGGCGGGCTGTTATGGTGGCAGGCCTGGCAGATGGTGCCCGGATCGCGATGGAAGTACTCCGCCAGCTCATTGCCTTTCATACCCTTCAGCAGGGCCAGGACATGCTTGCGGTGCGTAAACTCCGCCGGCTTATACTGGTTCGTCAGCTCCTTGATCACCACGGTCTCCGGGATGTCGGCCTCGGCATAGGTGCCGGGGTTCAGCTTGCGGCTCTTGAGGATGGTCTCGGCCAGGCTGGCCTTCTGCGGCTTGAGCAGACAGGCCAGCTTCTCGCCCACCGACCCGGCGCCCTGCAGGCAGCCTGGAATGTGGCACTGCTTGCAGTTAGCGTCTTCGGGCTTGTTGGACTTGCTGATATGGTTATGGCACCCGGCGCAGTTCGGCGCGGCCTGTTTGGCGGTGTGGCAGCCGACGCAGCTATGCTGGCTCTTCGGCGAGTGCATCGCCTGCTCCAGGGTCACCATGCCGCCGTCCTTCGAGCCCCCGAGCGTGTGGCAGTTCTCGCACGCCTCCATGCCTTCATGGTGGCAGACCCGGCAGTCATTATTGTATTTCTCATGGGCCTTATGGTCAAAGGCCACCGGCTCCATCAGTCCAGCCTTAGCTGGCTTGCCCTCCTCCAGCTTCGGGGTGACCAGGGCCGCATCCGGTTGCCCCCGCAGCAGCCGCGGGACTTCCTTATTCGGCAGCTTGGCCAGCATCTCCTGATTCTTCTTGGCCACCAGGGCCTGGCCCGCGGCGCTATGACAGCCGGCGCACAGGTAAGGTCCGTTATCTTTCACGCCCTTATTGGCCAGGTCGAGATGGCAGAGCACACATTGCTGGTGCGCCGCCTGCCCCAGGCTCTTGACGCCGTCCTTGGGCTTATCCAGGTGGCAAACGCGGCAGCTCTCTTCCTTGCCTTTGACGTAAACGAGCTTGTTAGTCTTTTTATCGAGTTCATGGTGGCAACTGGCGCAGTTGTCCTTCTCGCCCGCCAGCGCTGGGACCTGCTTGGAGTCCACGTGGCGAAAATGCACCGTCTTGTCCAGACCGGCGTCCAGCCTGACCGCCTGTGGCGGCTCGGCATTGTGGCAGCCGCGGCACAAACCGTCCGGCGGCCCGCTCGGCTTACCGGCAGCGGCGGTTTCCATGTGGCAGCCGATGCAGTACTGATGATAGAGGTCTTTGAACGCGGTCGGCTTCGTCGTCGGCCGGCGCTTGAAGGCCAGGGACAGCTTGCCGTTATCCACGGAGTGGCAGGTTTCGCAGGTCTTCTTCTCCTTAAGCAGCACGTCGGTGTGCTTATCGTGGGAGAAGGTGACCGGCGGCAACTCCAGTTTCCCGTACGCCGCCAGGGTGTCAATCTTGATCAGGTCCGGCCGCCCCAACTCCGGCGCTGGCACCGTCTTCGCCGGCCCCTCCCCGCTCTGAGCCCCGATACAGTAAAACGAGACCGCGACACACACCACCAGGAACCCAGCCCATCGAAGCAGTGATCTAGCTTTCGCCATAACTCCAATCCTTAGCTGATCTGATTACCGCTGAAAATTCGGTTAAAGTAAGAAATTTATGTGAAATTATTCACTTATTTAATGGGTTCTGACAAGGGAAAAATCAAGGCGCGAAAATTTTTTCATTTTTATTGTTTAATTTCCCGACAGTTGCAAAATTGCGCAAACTTGTGATGAATTTCTAAACAGTGAGATTATGCTATTCTTTGCCAATTGTCCAAAAAAAATTGCACGCCCCTGACTTGCGGCGCCTGCCAAGCAGATTAACTGGCCGTTTTTTCTAATTTATTTTTTCTTAAGAAAAATATACCATGCCCGGGTACCCTTATTATCTTATCTCAAGCCGGACCTAGCCGCCCCCTCCTGCCAAAGGCCGCGGATTTTTTCTCTCCCAGCGTCGCTACCATTGACTTTCGTCCTGGAAGGCCTATTTTAATATTTAAGAACCATTCTCAGGGAATAAGCAGAATCTTAATCCGTCAGAGGTATCAATTTATGAAGCTCAAGGTGATCCTGATCCTGGCCCTGGCGTCCCTGTTGTTGGCGGCGGCCTCAGTGGCCCAGCCGCAGGTCAAGCTGCTCTGCATCTCCCAACAGACTCTCAAGGGCGAAGAAACCGTGAGTTCCTGCCTGGCCAAGGGAGAGAGATTCGCGGTGGTGGACGAATACGGCCTGGTGCGCATCTTGACCCCGGAAGAAGTGGAGTTGACCAAGGCCTTCAACCCCAGGATCTTCGAGACCCGGGCCTTTAGCGTTAAGTACTTCAAGGAGGCGCCGGCCATTCCGCCGCTGCCGGTCTCTCCGGAACAGTGAGGCTGGGGTTTTAGCCTGCTGCCAGGGCGCCGGGCCTGGTGCGGGTTTGCCGGCCTAAGCCTGGCCTCCGACGCATTTTTTCCTGGGAGGAGATGCCTTGCCGGGGGGACCCAGCCGGTCGACCCGGCTTACGGCAATTCATCCATATAACTAGGCAGTTGCCCAAAAAGTGATTTTTTTCCGGGGCGCATATTTAAGTTGACTTTTTTACCGCGGCACATATATTATGTGCCTGGAAAGGAGTTTTTGGCGGCTTTTCTCAGTGACACCACATAGGGGGGGAAAGCCGGGTTTCAACCTTAGCTAAGGAGGAAGGAGCATGCGGTCAAAAGTTTTGGTAGGGTTGATGGTGGCTTTGGTGGCAGTTTGTTTCATGGTAACTGCGTCAGTGGCCCAGCAGAAAGCGGCCAATCCGGGCGCCAAGTTGCTCTGCGTTTCGAAGCAGGAACTCAAGGGGGAAGAGACGGTAGCCTCGTGCCTGGCCAAAGGCGAGCGGTTCGCCGTGATGGATCCTTACGGCATGGTCCGGATCCTGACCCCGGAAGAAGTGGAGCTGACCAAGGCATTCAATCCCAAGGCCTTTGAAACTCGGGCCTTCGGCATGAAGTACCAGAAATTGGCTCCGGTCATCCATCCGCTACCGGTATCCCCGGAACAGGGTGGTTGATCCATTATCCGTGGCTCGGCATCTCTGGCTTAGAGATTCCGGCTGATCGAACGAGCGAAGCCCCCAAGGATTTCTTGGGGGCTTTTTGGTTCGGGCTCGCCGCCACAACTGCTTAACCGCGTCTTCCGCTTTCTCTCTTCGCCTCCAAACTCCTGATACCGCCTGGCCATTAGAGAATTATCTTTGCTAACCCAGGCCACCGGCCTGCTGGCGGCTGGAGATTAATGAAACCGCACCTGGATAGTTCACCGGATAAGTGGCAAAGAGCCGGCAAATGCTTAACCTAGCTGCATGAGGTTCTGTCACCCGGCGGGATCTCTCCCAGGTTCCTTTTTCAGGAGGTCCCCCATGGCTGACCAAGTCAAATTCGTCGCTGCACGCCGCCATTTCCTCCGCCAGGGCGGCGCCCTGGCCGCCGCGGCTGCGTTGCTGGGTCCGGCTCAGCTCCTGGCCGCACCAAGCAAAACAGCCGCCATCGATGTCACCCCCACCGAGGACCTGATGCGGGAGCACGGGGTGCTGCGCCGCCTCACGCTCATTTTTGACGAGTTCGCCAGGCATTTGCAGGGCGCGGCGGCATTTTCCCCGGCGCTGATCACCCAGGCCGCCAAACTCATCCGCACCTTCATCCAGGACTATCACGAGAAAGATGAAGAAGACGCCATCTTCCCCAGGTTCGTCAAGGCCGGCAAGCTGACGGACCTGGTGCAGGTCCTGCTTGCCCAACATCAGGCGGGCCGCCGGGTCATCGCCGCCTTGGAAACCTCGGCTCCCAACCTGAAAGATCCGGCCACCAGCCACCAGGTCGCGAGCCTCCTGGCCGCCTTCAACCGTATGTACCGGCCCCACGCCGCCTGGGAGGATACGGTCCTCTACCCCGCCTTCCGCTCGGTCATCACCCCCAAGGAATTTGATACCTTGGGCGATCAATTTGAGGATAAAGAGCAGAAATTGTTCGGCCAAGACGGCTTCGAGAAGATCGTCGCCGAAGTGGCGGGTATAGAAAAGCAACTAGGCCTCTATGATCTGGCCCAATTTACTCCCAAGGTGTAAGGTGCGTTCCAGGCACCAAATTGGGACATAAAATCCAGGTTGAGGGCTCTAGGAAGGCCCAGGGCCAATCAGGCGCTCACCCGGCCGGGACGCGAAAGGGCGGGCCCGCAGGCCCGCCCTGCCAGCTTTTTATAATTTTTAGGGGTGAGCCGAAGGCTCATTCCCTAGTGCTCACTGCTACTTCTTGCCAGCTCCGGGCTCCTTCAGTGGGAGCATCAGGTTATCCCAGCCCTGCCGTTTGACAAAAAGTCCTTGCCCGTGGGTGAGCAGGCTGGTCAGAAACCACTGCTGCTTGCCGTCGGGACGGCTCAAAAGCTGGAAGGTGGCGGCGTAGATCGTAAGCTTTTGCGCCTTGTCGCTGGGGTTCACCAGGTTCACGTAAGCCACCTGGACGGCCCCGCCGCCCTCCGGTTTATAGAGACCATAAAACTCAGCCACCTTGCAGTAGCTGGGATTCCAGCTATCCAGGGTAGCCTGGGCCGCCGCCACGCTCAGAGGCGGCTCGGCTGCGGCCGGCGGCAGCCCGCAGCCGAGCAAGCCGACTACAAGCATAAGCACCGCCGCCAGCCGGCCAATCCCATCTGAAGGCTTCATGGCTTCCTGTTCCTTGCTGCCGAAGCTCCGGTGCAGCCCCCATTTTTTTGGAAGGTCATTGCTTCAGTAACCCGGCCTCCTGGAGCCAACCCAACACCTGTTTCATCGCCTCTTGCCCCTCGGAGGACAATTTACCCTTCTGATCAAAAATCATGAAGTGCGGGATGGAACGGAGTTGGAGTTGCTGCGCCAGCGGCGACTGCCAATCGATATGGCCTGAGACCTCCGGCCGCTGGATGTTCACTTTTTTGATCGCCAGGTCCGAACGCTTTTGAGCCAGTTGCTCCAGCAACGGCGCCAGGCGCATACAGGGTGGACAATACTGGCTAAAGAAGTCCACCACGGTGATTTTGCCTTGCACCGGCAGCTTGTTAAGTTCAAAGGGCTGTCCACCCCGACCCGCATTGACCTCATGCACCGTCCCGGCGTAGGACTGGCCGGCCAGCCCCCAGAGCAGGCAAACCGCCGCCACTGCCACGATAAGTTTCGCACTCCGACCTGCCATGGCCTTTAAATGGGTCCTTGCCCCAGTCTGGTCAATCATTTTTCGACGCTCCTCCGCTCTCGGTATTCAAGATCAGGGGCCGTCCCGGCCCCGGTCAATTATCAGCCGGCGGTTGGCTGACTCAGGCCCCTATTTTTCTAACAGCCGGCTGCGCGAGCGGCCCACATTGGCGAACACCGCCTGAAAATCCCGGTACAGCCGCTTGTTGTGTCGCACGCGATGGCATTTCTTCAGGTAAGTCTTGGGGTCGGGGTTGTCGGCCAGCAGGTCCAGCCCCTCCCAGCGCTCCCGCCGGGGATAGGCGTAATAGGGGTAGGCCTTATCCACCCCCCGGATGTAGGTTACCTGGGGCACCACCCACTCCAGCCGGGCCAGGTAGAGACGGTGCATGCCGTCGTTGATGAGCAGGGCCACGGTGCCGTCCGCTTCGATGGACTCCTCCACGATGGGCGGATAGAGGTCGTAGGTCGCCTCCGAGCCGTCTTCCTGGCGCACCGTATAGGTGACGTAGCCGTCCAGGCGAAACAGGTCCACCCCGTGCTCGGCCAGGCTCCAGCGCAACTCCTGGGTCTTGCGCAGCTCCTTGAGCCACAGGTAATTCTGCGGCGGGTGGAGGGAATCGGTGTGAATCTGTTCCAAACTGATGAGGGCCCGGGCGTAAATTAACACCTCCGGCTGTTGCAGGAGGGGGACCCGGCGGAGGCAAGTAATTAATTCTTCAGCAGAATGTCGTTGGAGAGCGATGATGTTCATTTATTTAAACAATATCGGGCTGATGTTCAGAATTTTAGCTACCTGCCGGAAGATATTATCATCATTCCTCCGTGCCTGGGAATTTTTTTATCGGTGGGTTGGCCGGCCATTTGACTTTGCTGCTCTACCGGAGAGGGCTGGGGGGGGCCTCAGGCAGCCGCAGGCTTTAAGCCGGCGCGGCAGCGGCTGAAGGTAGGAAGAAAAAGCCGGGGCGGTTCTCGAACCGCCCCTGGGGCACTTCATCTTTAGAAAAAACCACCGATCAATCCTGGTTAATCAGGTCGTAAGGGGATGGAAATGCGGGGAAAATCAACCTGTAGCCCAAAAGAGACGGGCTTGGCGCCCGGCTCAACATCTGCCGCGCATCCCCCCACCGAGTGGCCCGAAGAGAAAAGGCCCGAACCAGTCCCGAATGATGTAACCGCAGGCAGGCTCGGTGTCGGTAAGGCCGGCCGCCTGGTCTGTTGAGGTTTCCATTAGGTGGAAATTGCCGGCCGTCAGCAAGTCGTCCTGCAGCGGCTCCGCCAGCCACACCAGGAAATATTCGTCTTGGTCTAAGTTTGCCATAAGTTTACCCTTGCCAGATTAGATGCAATTCCCATTCCAAATGTTAATCAAAGGCATCCATCGCCTCTGCTTCTCCCTCTTAGATAGATTTCTGGCGCCGTGGCGTCTTGGCGTGAGATCAATCTCGAAACTTGAAACCCTTAAGGCCAACCCTCCAGAAAGCAGGATGCGCACCGGGGTTGGGGCCGGCAAAACTCTTTGCCCACCCGCACCAGCAAGGCGTGATATTCCTGATAGAGCCCGAGGTCGGCGGCCAAATGATCCATGAACAGCCGGCGCAACTCCTCGTAGGCGCAGGCTTCCGGCAGCAACTGGTGCCGGCTCAAGACCCGGAAAGTATAGGTGTCCACCACGAAGGTGGGTTTATTCAGGGCGTAGAGCAGGATGCTGTCCGCGGTCTCCGGGCCGATGCCCTTCACTTCCAGGAGCCGGCGCCGCAAGTCTTCCAGGTCATCTCCGGCCATGACCTCCATGGCTCCCTGGTACCGCCCCTGCAACAGGGCCAAAAAATTCTTCAGCCGCCGGGCCTTGAGATTATAGTAGCCCGCCGGGCGGATGAGCTGGGCCAGCTCCGCCTCAGGAAGGTCATGCAAGGCTTGCGCTTCGAGGAGGTCCCGGTCTTTGAGCGCCGCGATGGCCCGGGCCACGTTGCCCCAATTGGTGTTCTGGGTCAGAATCGCCCCCACCGCCACCTCAAACGGGGTCTCTCCGGGCCACCAGCCCTGAGGCCCGAAGGCCTGCCACAACTTGTCGTATAACTCCTGGAGCAATTTTCCCACTCTGGCTGGGGGCATCTATAATTCCTCGAAAATCGTCGTCGGCCGCCGGGAAAGCCGGTAAACTGAGGCCGCCATGCTATTTTAGCATTTTTCTTTGGCCGGGGCCTGTGATAGAATGCGCCAGATTATATAGGATGAACAGGACCGAATCTTGACCAAGCGTGTCACTTTTAAGCCATATGATCTGGTCGTTGAGGTGCCGGAAGGTGAAAATCTGCTGCGGGTCGCCCTGCAGAACGGAGTGCATATCAATGCCTCCTGCGGCGGCGAGGGCGTCTGCGGCAAGTGCCGCATCCTCCTGGAAGAAGGCGAACTGGAGAGCCTCCGCTCCGGGCTCTTGAGCGACGAGGATTGGAACCTGGGCTACCGCCAGGCCTGCCAGTCCTATGTGCTCTCCGATGTGGTGGTGCGCATCCCGCCGGAATCCCTCCTGGACCGCAAAACCCTCACCCGCCGCCGGGGCGGCATCGGCCTGCGCCCCAGTCCCATCGATCTGGCCGTCTTAAAGGCCGAGGGCCTCTATAACCCGGCCTTCAAGAAGAGATTCGTCCAACTGGCGCCGCCCTCCCAGGGGGACAACATCAACGACCTGGCCCGCCTGGAGGACGGTCTGGCCCGCCAGCACGCCGTGGACAGCCTCACCCTGGACTTCTACCTGCTGCGTCGGCTGGGCCGGGTGATGCGCGAACAGAACTTCCAGGTGACCGCCACCCTCGACTTCTCCCGGCGCCGCTACCGTTCCCCCCACATGGTCAATGTCGAGGCCGGCGACACCACCCAGCGCCACTATGCCGTCGCCATCGACATCGGCACCACCACCGTCTGGGTGCAGCTCCTGGACCTGGCCAAGGGCGAGATCCTCGGCCACGCCGCGGACTACAACTCCCAGATGAGCTACGGCGACGACGTCATCACCCGCATCGTTTACAGCCAGAAAGAGCAGGGCCTCCAAAAGCTGCAACGCTCGGTGGTGGCCACCATCAACCAGGTGATGCACCGGCTGCTGAAGCAACACAAGCTGCCGGTGGACGAGATCTCCCACATCACCGTGGCCGCCAACACCACCATGACCCACCTCTTTTACGGCATCGACCCGAAGCACATCCGCCTGTCGCCCTACACTCCCACGGCCGGCAGCATTCCCTCGATCCGGGCCCGGGACCTGGGCCTGGAGGTGCCGGACCACGTCGCGGTCTACAGCGTCAGCTCCGTGTCCAGCTACGTCGGCGGCGATATCGTCTCCGGCATCCTGGCCTCCGGCATCTACAAGGACCCCAAGCTCACCCTGTTCATCGACATCGGCACCAACGGCGAGATCGTCATCGGCAACCAGTCCTGGCTGGCCACCGCCGCCTGCTCCGCCGGCCCGGCCTTCGAGGGCGGCGGCATCAAGTTCGGCATGCGGGCCGCCGCCGGCGCCATCGAGGACGTCATCATCAATCCCGAGACCTATGAGCCCACCCTCATCACCATCGACATGGTAAAGCCCAAGGGCATCGCCGGCTCCGGCCTGATCAACCTGATCGCCGCCATGATGGAGGCGGACATCATCTCGCCCAACGGCAAGCTGCGGGAAGACTTGAACACCACCCGCATCCGCCCGGGGGACAGCGGCCTGGAGTACGTCCTGGTCTTCGCCTCCGATACTCATGGCGGGGAGGACCTCACCATCAGCGAAGCCGACATCGACAACCTGATGCGGGCCAAGGGCGCCATGTTCGCCGGTTACGTCACCCTGTTGGAAAGCGTCGGCCTCAGTCTCCAGGACCTGGAACAGGTTATCCTGGCCGGGGCCTTCGGGAGTTTCATCAACATCGAAAACGCCATCGCCATCGGTCTCTTGCCCGACCTGCCCCGGGACCGCTTCCAGTTCGTGGGCAACGCCTCCCTCCAGGGGGCCACCCTGCTGGCCTTCTCCCGGGATTTGCTGGCCGAAGAACGCCGGATAGCCGACATGATGACCAACTTCGAGCTCTCCGAAACCCCGGGCTTCATGGATCAGTACATCGCCGCCCTCTTCCTGCCCCACACCAAGATGGAATACTTCCCCACCGTCACCGAACGCCTCCAGGCGGCCAAGGGCTAATCCCGCTTTTCTAGCGTAGGGGCACGGCGTTGCCGTGCCCTTTATTTCATTCTTGCCAAGCGCAGGGCACGGGACGCCGTGCCCCTACGGTTTTTTAGGCAGGGTCTTAAAACTCGCCAACCACCTATAGAAACCGTCTTCATCCTTCCTGCCCGGATTCTCTCGATCCAGTTCCCAACTCAAAGGATTGTTAATAATGTATTCTCTGATGCGATTCAATGATTGTTCATCTCGAATAACATGCTCGTAAAAATTACGCTGCCAAATCTGCGCACCTGGTGTGCTCTGCCTTAAATTGATGCTCCTTGCGGCAGCGGATTTAAATGCGCCTATAATGGTCGGTAGCGATTGTGCCACCGGCCGACCGAATTCTTGAATTGCAGGGGCACGGCGTGCCGTGCCCTCATTTTCTTTCACTATCCCCAAAATTCCATGAAAATGGTTGGGCATTACCACAAATTCATCCGTCTTGACATATGACCTGAGCTGTTCGGTTTTACGCCATTCTTCCACCACAATTTTGCCGGCCTCAGATAATCTTGCTTCACCTTCTTGGATGTCTCCAAACAAACACTTTTGCTGCACCGCACAAATGGTCACAAAATAGATGTTTGATTGGCAATAATCATATTCAGCTAATCGTATGGAACGGCGGTGGCGGCTATCTTGCTTCATTCTTACTCACCTTGAAATTAAAGGGCACGGCAACGCCGTGCCCCTACAATAAAAGCCTTATGGGACCGGCCTCTTACCCCAACTTCTTCATCAGCCACGCCATATTCTGGGCCAGGTTCTGCATGGTCTTGATTCCCTCGGCGTCGCCGGCCGCGTCGCCGGGTTTGAGGCCGTAGGCGATGGGCCAGTAGGTCGACCCCGGGGTAAACATGCCCATGATGCAGAACCAGAACTGTAACTGGGCGTAAGTGAAATTGACCCCGGCCCGCCGGGCTACCACCACGGGTGAGCCCACCTTGCGGTAAAAGGGGTTGTCGCCCTGGCGGGCCACGTAGCCGGCCCGGTCCAGCAGGGCCATGAGGTTGGGGGTGGCCGAGCCGAAGTAGACCGGGGAGCCCACCAGCAGGCCGTCGGCCGCGGCCATGGCCTCATAAACCGGCATGAAATCGTCTTCCTGGGCGCAGCGGTTCTTCTCCTTGGCGCATTGCATACAGGCCCGACAGGGCAGAATCTGCTTGTCGTGCAAGGAGATGTACTCCGTCTCCAACCCTTCCTGCTCTAAGGATTTCAAAACTTCATGCAGCAACAGATTGGTGTTCCCCTGGGGCCGGGCCGAGCCGCCAATAGCCAATACCTTCAAGGCACTACCTCCTTATCTCGGTTATGCGATTAAACTACCACAAATTTAGCCGCGGATGAACGCCGATAATCACCGATAGGCAAGGTCAGCGGCGTTTTTTCTGCGGAAAACCCTTGACAGCCCCAGGCGAATGTTATTAAATGAGTGAACGCTCACATTGATTATCTTATCTCCATATGACCCGCAACGGTAACCATACCAAAGAACTGATCGCCCGCACCGCCCTGAAGCTCTTCGTGGCCAAGGGCATCGCCGAGACCACGGTGCGGGATATCGCCGCGGCCGCGGGCCTGGCCGAAGGCACCCTGTACCGCCATTTCGAGAGCAAAGAAGAGCTGGCCTGGGAGCTGTTTCATACCAACTACACCGCCTTCGCCCAAGAGTTGGATCGATTGCAGCGTGAATACGGAACCTTACACGAAAAGTTGACCGCCATGATCCGGCAATTCTGCACCTTTTTCGACCGGGACCCGGTGCTTTTCAGCTACCTGCTCCTGGCCCAGCACTCCCAGCTCAAAAAGGTGCCCCCGGAGATGGCCACCGCGGTGACGGTCCTGCAAAAGGTCCTGGCCCAGGGCATGGCCCGCGGGGAAGTGCCGGAGATGGAGGTGGAGGTGGCCGCGGCCATGGTCCTCGGACTGGTGCTCCAGGTAGCAGTCTTCAAGGCTTATAACCGGATCACCCAAAACCTCTCCGACCTGGCGGATTCCCTGGCCGCGGCCGCCTGGCGGGTCTTGGCGGGGTGTTCCTGACGCAGCTTTCCAGGCGGGCGTAGGGCGCCTTCTGCTTGATTTCTACGCTCCGGTTGCATATATTTTTATCATCCAGAGAGAAAGAACATGAGCCTAGCAGAACTGAAAGCCAAGATCCAGGCCGCGGCCCCGGAGGGCAAGATCTCCTGCGGCGCAGCCATGCGCCTGGCCGAGGAACTGGTCATCTCCCGTAAGGATATGGGGAAACTCCTCAACGAACTCAAAATTAAAATCAAACAGTGCCAGCTGGGTTGCTTTTAGCCATGTCCCATCTGTTCGGTCCGGTTCCATCCCGCCGCCTGGGACGGTCCCTGGGGGTCGACCTGGTCCCCCGCAAGACCTGCCCCTATGACTGCATCTATTGCGAGGTGGGACCCACGACGCAAAAGACCATCGAGCGCCTGGACTACCAGGCGGACGAAATTATGGCCGAACTGGCGGTGTATCTGCATCAAGGCCCGCCGCCGCTGGACTACATCACCCTGGCCGGCAGCGGCGAGCCCACCCTGAACCTGGGATTAGGCAGGATCATTCGCCGCCTCAAGGCCCTCACCGGCACCCCGGTGGCGGTCCTGACCAACGGCGCCCTGCTTTATCTCCCGGAGGTGCGGGAGGAACTCAAGGCCGCCGACCTGGTCCTGCCCTCGCTGGACGCGGCCCGGGAGGAGAGTTTTCGGGCCATCAACCGGCCCCTGCCGGACTACCCTTTAAGCCGACTGATCGAAGGCCTGGAAGCCTTCCGGCGGGAATACGCCGGGCAGATCTGGCTGGAGATCCTGCTGCTCCAGGGCCTCAACGACTCGGAAGCCGACCTGGAAGCCCTGCGCCTGGCACTACGCACTCTGGCCCCGGACAAGGTGCAGCTCAACACCGCGGTGCGTCCCGGGGTGGAGGACTACGCCCGGGCCTTAACCCAGGCAGAAATGGCCGCCATCGCCAATTACCTGGGGGACGAGGTCGAAGTCGAGGTGATCGCCTCCTTCAGCAGCCGCGCCCAAGCCGCGGCAACCTGTGATGACGCAGTTTTGGTGGAGATGCTGGCCCGGCGGCCCATGACCGCCGCCGACCTGGCCAAGGTATGCGGGCTGCCCCTGGCCGAGGTCCGCCAGCGCCTGCTGCACCTGTGCGAGACCGGCCAGGTGGCGGGCCATGCTTACTGTGATCAGGAGTTTTATCGTCAGGCTTCCGAAGCCTGATATTTATGGAATTCGGCGGCCACAGGCCGCCCTATAAGACTTGCGTCTTTTCGTCTTTGCGTGAGATGTAGCAACACCAATCCAAGATCAATGATCCGCTCATTCGGGGGATTCGAATTATGGAAAGATTCGATGTGGGAATGGATGTCGGTTCGGTCAGCGTCAACCTGGTGGTGCTGGATTCCGAGGGCAGGGTGGTCCGGGAAGAGTACCGCCGCCACCTGGGGGACACCTACCGCACCGCCTTAAATCTGCTGGAAGACTTGGAAGCCGAGTTTCCGGCGCAGTCCATCCGCCTGGCTGCCTTCACCGGCATGGGCGGCGAACGGCTGGCCGCGATTCTGGGCGGCTCCTCGGTCAACGAAGTCATCGCCCAGGGCCGGGGCACGCACCACTTCTGCCCCGAGGCCCGCACCATCATCGACATGGGCGGCGAAGACGCCAAGATGATCATGGTGGCCGAGGAAGACGGCCATCTGGTGATCCAGGACTTCGCCATGAACACCATGTGCGCCGCGGGCACCGGCTCCTTCCTGGACCAGCAGGCCCACCGTCTGGGCTACACCATTGAAGAGTTCAGCGAGCACGCCCTGAAATCCACCACCCCGCCGCGGGTGGCCGGCCGCTGCAGCGTCTTTGCCAAGACCGACATGATCCACCTGCAGCAGGGCGCCACCCCGGACTACGAGATCATCGCGGGCCTGTGCCAGGCCATGGCCCGCAACCTCAAGAGCAACATCGGCAAGGGCAAGACCGTCGTCCCGCCGGTGGCCTTCCAGGGCGGCGTGGCCCACAACCTCGGGGTGCGCCAGGCCTTCCGCCAGGTCTTCGGCTTCGACGACGCCGGCCTGATCATTCCGCCCCACTTCTGCGCCCTGGGCGCGGTGGGCGCCGTCCTGGTGGCCCGGGAAAATCCCCCCGCCGATTTCTCGTTGGACCTGGAACCCCTCCGCCAGCATTTGCTTAAGGAAACCGAGCAGATCCGGCACCTGCCGCAGCTTACTCCTCCGAAGCAGTTGGGGCCGGAAGACTACCAGGTAGATGGTGCTGCCCGACGACGGCAGCGTGATTGAAGCCTACCTCGGCATCGACGTGGGTTCCATCAGCACCAATGTCGTGGTCATCGATGCCGGGATGCGGGTCCTGGCCCGGGAATACCTCATGACCGCGGGCCGGCCCCTGGAGGCCATCACCGAGGGCCTGCGCCGGGTGGGCGCCACGATCGGCCATCGGGTCAAGATTATGGGCGCCGCCACCACCGGCTCCGGGCGCTACCTCACCGGCGACTTCATCGGCGCCGACCTGGTGCGCAATGAAATCACCGCCCAGGCCACCGCGGCCGCGGCCATCGACCCCGAAGTGGACACCATCTTCGAGATCGGCGGCCAGGACTCCAAGTTCATCAGCCTGAGCAACGGCGCCATCGTCGACTTCATGATGAATAAGGTCTGCGCCGCCGGCACCGGCTCCTACCTGGAGGAGCAGGCCGAAAAGCTGGGCATCTCCATCCGGGAGGAGTTCGGCGCCCTGGCCCTGGAATCCCAAAACCCGGTGCGCATGGGCGAGCGCTGCACCGTGTTCATGGAATCCGACATCGTCCACCATCAGCAGCGGGGTGCCTCCAAGCGGGCCCTGGTGGCGGGCCTGTCCTATTCCATCGTCCAGAACTACCTGAACAAGGTGGCCGAAGACCGGCCCATCGGCAACACGCATCTTCTACCAGGGCGCCACAGCGGCCAACCGCGGCATCGTCGCCGCCTTTCAGCAGGTCTGCGGCAAGCCCATCCACGTGCCGCCCCACCACGACGTCACCGGGGCCATCGGCGCGGCGCTGCTGGCCATGCGGGAACGCGACTGGGAGGTCTCCAAATTCAAGGGCTTCGATCTCGCCGATCGCAAATATAAAATCACTTCCTTTGAATGCAAAAGCTGCCCCAATAACTGCGAAATCCGCCAGGTGCAGATCGAAGGCGAAAAGCCCCTGTTCTACGGCAGCCGCTGCGAAAAGTACGAAGTGGCCGCCAACCAGAAGCAATACGATTTGCCGGACCTGCTCAAGGAGCGGGAAGACTGGCTCTACGGCCCCGAGCCCCCGAAGGAAGGCAAACGCGGCGCCATCGGCCTCCCCCGGACCATGTTCTTCCAGGAACTCATGCCCTTCTTCCGGGCCTTCTTCGAGGACCTGGGCTTCACCGTGGTCTATTCCCAGAAGACCAACAAGTCGGTGATCAACCAGGGCGTCGAGGCCCTGGCCGCCGAGCCCTGCTACCCGGTGAAGGTGGCCCACGGCCATCTCCTGGACCTCCTCAAGGCCGGGGTCAAGCGCATCTTCCTGCCCAGCATCATCGACATGGCCAACCCCAACCCGGAGATCCAGGCAGCGGCGTGGTCTGCCCCATGGCCCAGTCCCTGTGCCTACACCGTGCCCATCGCCATCGACTTTGCCGCCTATGACGCCAAAGTCCTCTCGCCCGGTCCTCTATTTCGGCCGGGGCGATAAACGGCTGCGCCAGGGCCTGCAAGACCTGGGGAAAGACCTGGGGGTGTCGATCTTTCAGGTCAGGCGGGCCATGCGCCGGGCCGTGGCCGCCCAAAAGGCCTACTCGAGCATCTCTGTCAGCCCGGGGCCAGGAGATCCTCGACTCCCTGCCGCCCGGACGGCCGCCTCATGATCCTCATCGGCCGGCCCTACAATGCCCTGGACCCCGGGCATGAACCTCAACCTGCACCGCAAGCTCCGGCAATTGGGCGTCCTGGCCATGCCCATGGACTTTCTGCCGGTGGATCAGGTGCAGGACCTGGATGAAATCAAGCCCATGTACTGGCGCTTCGGCCAGAAGATCCTGGGCGTGGCCGAACACGTCCGCGCGACCCCCGCCTCTACGGCGTCTTCATCACCAATTTCGGCTGCGGCCCCGACTCCTTCATCCAGCACTTCTTCAAGGACCGCATGCGCGGCAAGCCTTACCTCGAAATCGAGATCGACGAACACTCCTCCGACGTCGGCGCCATCACCCGCCTGGAGGCCTTCCTGGACAGCCTCAAGAACGTCAAGGTGGAGGCCATGCCCGAACGGGTCTCGCCCTACCGCTACCGGGTGACGGGCAATCTGAAGCGCAAGATTTACTTGCCGCCCATGACTGACCACGCCCTGGGCATCGTGGCGGCCTTCCAGGCCTGCGGCGGCGAGGCCGAGGCCCTGCCGGACTCCGACGAAGAGACCCTGGAACTGGGCCGCCGCCTCACCTCCGGCAAGGAGTGCTATCCCCTGATCCTCACCACCGGCGATCTGGCCAAGCTGCTCCAACGTCCGGACTTCAACCCGGAACGCAGCGCCTTCTTCATGCCTTCGGCCAACGGCCCCTGCCGCTTCGGCCAGTACCACCGCTTCCACCGCATGGTCCTGGACGATCTGGGTTACCCCCAGATGCCGGTCTACTCCCCGGAACAGAGCGAGAACATGTACCGGGAAATCGGCATGGTGGGCGGCGACTTCGACCGCATCGCCTGGAACGGTATCGTCGCCATCGACCTCCTGGAAAAGAAGCTCCGGCAGTGCCGGCCCTATGAGCGCCATGCCGGGCGAATCCGACAAAGTCTACCAGCACTACTTGCAGAAAACCTATGAGAGCCGTGCGCGACCGGCAAGACATCCCGGCGGTGCTCAAGGTCCGCCCGGGGCGCTTTCGACGAGCTGGCCCTGAGCAAGAACGGCGGCAAGCCCATCGTCGGCGTTGTCGGCGAGATCTACTGCCGGGCCAACCCTTCTCCAATGAGGACGCGGTGCGCGAGATCGAGGCCCTGGGCGGCGAGGTCTGGATGCCGCCCATCGGCGAGTGGCTGCTCTACGTCACCCACTCCTCCCGGCATGACGCCTGGGTGGCCCGCCACTTCGGCCGACTGCTCCAGATCATCATCAAGGACCGGATCCAGAAAAAAGACGAGCACCGCCTGGAGGAGTGTTTCCAGGGCAGCATCAAGAACCTGAAGGAGCCCTCCATCGCCGAAACCCTGGAACTGGCCAAGGACTACCTGCACCCCTCTTTCGAAGGCGAGGCCATCCTCAGCATGGGCAAGTCCCGGGACTTCGTGCGCAAGGGCGCCTGCGGCCTGGTGAACATCATGCCCTTCACCTGCATGCCGGGCACCGTGGTCAACTCCCTGTTCAAGCGCTTCCGCGAGGACCACGACAACATCCCCTTCCTGAACCTGGCCTACGACGGCCAGGAGCAGAGCCACACCCGCACCCGCCTGGAGGCCTTCATGTACCAGGTCCGCCAGTTCGGCGAACGGCGGAAGTAGGAAAGAAGAACCTTGGGGAGGAGGCTAAGGGCCGATGGCCCTTACCCCCTCCCCAAACCCCTCCCCCAATCCCATAATAAAAAGGCAGGGCCAGTAGGCCCTGCCTTTTTTTAAGAGCATTTAAGCACTGCTACTCAGAAGCTTTCAGCTTGTGCCGTAGAGGCGGACATAGGTGTCCGCCCGTTTTTTGAGGCACACCCTTGGAAAATTAAACTCGATGGGATTCATCCTCTGCCAATCGATACTCCATCTGCCGCGCCGTAACCCGGGCCACGGTCTGGCCATAGTAGCGTTCCACCACCTTTAAGGCCAGATCAATGCCGGCGGAGATGCCCGCCGACGTCAGGAGGTGGCCATCCTCCACCACCCGCGAGTTCTCCTCCACGGTCACGGTCGGGAAGGATTCCCGCAGCCACGCCAACGCCCCCCAATGGGAGGTGGCCCGGCGGCCGTCCAGCAGCCCGGCTTTCGCCAACAGCATGGCGCCGGTGCACACCGAAGCGAGCGTCTCCACCTGACGCCCCCGCGCGGCCAGCCAACTCACTAAAGTCTCATTCAGAATTTGCTGCCGCGTCCCCCAACCACCCGGCACCAGCAGGATATCCAACTCCGGGCAGTCGGCCAGAGTGCAATCGGGCAGCACCCGCATCCCGCCCGCGGTCTGGACCGCAGCCAACGTCTCCGCGACCAACAGCACCTGAAACGGCGAGGGCTCCACCCGCCGCCGCACCTCATCCAGGCGGATGACGCTAAAAACCTCGTAAGGTCCACAAAAATCCAGGACCTCCACCTCCGGAAAGATCACGATGCCCACCAGTTTGCGTTGCATCTTATCAGCCTCTATTTATTTTTGCGCCTTGGCGGCGGAGGTAGCCCGCGACTCACTCACCCTTAAACACCGGCTGCCGTTTCTCCAGAAAGGCCCGCTGCCCTTCCAGGTAATCCTGGCTGTCATAGACCAGCCGCCGCAGTCCCTGGATGCGCTCGAAGGTCTCCGGACTGAGCGGCAGGGCGTTGGCCAGGAGGCGCAGTTGTTCCTTCATGACCGAGATGCTGACGGGCGAATTCCGGGCAATCTGCCGGGCCAGATCGTAGGTGAAGTCCTCCAACTCTGCCGCGGCCACCAGGTGGTTGAGCAGGCCGGACTGGAGGGCCCGCGCCGCGGGCACCGGCAGTCCGGTAATAAACATCTCCCGGGCCAGGGTCAGACCGATCATATTGATGACATGCAACATGCCGGTGGGATTGTAGGCCACCCCCAGCCGCGCCGGAGTGATGGCAAAGGAGGTCTTTTCCGTGCCGATGAGGATGTCGCAGACCATGGCCAGCTCCACCGCGCCTCCCCAAACGCTGCCCTCCAGCATGGCGATCACCGGCGCCGGACAACGTTGCAGGGCCCGAATGGCCTGTTCCAAAGGATCGTCATAGGCCAGCGGGTCCCGGCCGGACTTGGGAAATTCGGCAATGTCGAAGCCCGACGACCACACCCCCGCCCCCTTATTGGCCCGGAGGACGATCACCCGGGCCGATTGGTAAACTCATCTCGTTAAGGGCCTGGATGAGTTCATGAATTAAAGCGCCGCTCAAGGCGTTGCGCTTGCAGTCGTTATTTAAGGTGATGGTGCCGATGGAGTCGTGGAAATCCGTTAAAATAAGCGCCATGTTCTTTTCCTCACCGCCGCGACCGGAGGCCGCTCCTGATTGTTTTTGCCATTTACTCCCATAACTGATAACATCGCCTGCGGTCAAGGTAAACAGATTTATCCAAGGCGCTCCGCACTGTTCATGCCAGGAGGCCGGACCATGCCCCATTGTCCCCGTTGTGGGAACGAAATGTTGGAGTTTGCGAAATTTTGCCCTGCCTGCGGCCGGCCGGCGACCCAGCCACCCCCCGTCCCTGAACCCTCCGGACGAACCTCGGCCTCATTGCCTCTGGGGGACTATTTAAAAACGGGTTGGGGCCTGTTTCTGCACTACCCCGGCGGGTTTATCGGCTTCTTCCTGATCTACCTGGTGATTCAAACCGCCTTGCACTTCATTCCCTGGCTCGGCGGGGTGGCCAGTTTTGTTATCGGACCGGCCCTCTTGATGGGAAACTTCATCGTCAGCGCCAAGTTGCTTCAGGGTCGCCCCCCCCAATTCAGCGACTTCTTTCTCGGCTTTCGGTTCTTCGTCCCCCTGCTGCTGACGGCCCTGGTGGGCGGGGTGCTCACCAGCATCGGTTTCCTGCTGCTCGTCATCCCCGGCGTCTATTTGCTGGTCGGCTATCTCTTCGCTGCTTCCCTGGTCGTCGACCGCCGCCTCGATTTCTGGCCGGCCCTCGAACTGAGCCGCCGCACGGTCAACCCCATCTGGTTCGGCATGTTTGCCTTCCTGCTGCTCCTGATGCTGATCAACCTGGCGGGCGCCGTGGCCCTGGGAATCGGCCTCCTGGTCACCGTGCCGCTCACCTGCTGCACCGTAACCGCCGCCTATGCCGATATCTTCGGCTTGCAGTCCGATTATGCCGAGGGTTTCCCGGATAATCTCGCGGCCGCGGCGCCGCCCGTTGAGTAAGG
Organism: uncultured delta proteobacterium; assembly: GCA_963797235.1. Classification (GTDB taxonomy): domain Bacteria; phylum Desulfobacterota; class Desulfobaccia; order Desulfobaccales; family 0-14-0-80-60-11; genus JAPLJC01. The sequence goes on along the minus strand of CAWCOX010000004.1, from coordinate 24,641 downwards.
CTGTTCGGGCCGATTAAGTTGACCATCCAAAGATTTATAACCTTGCTTCCGGTTTAAGGTTAAAATTGTAGTCGCAGGGCGGCTCGCCAGCCGCGCCTACGGTTTCATTTTTCGCCCCAACTATGTCGCCATCTCCCGCCCCAGATAAATCTCCTCCAGAGGTCGCCGATCTCTGGGAAGTCGCCGTGGCCCTGCCCCTGGACCGGACCCTGACCTATCGCCTGCCCCCGGACTTGGCCATCACCGCCCAAGTGGGCAGCCTGGTGCAGGTCCCGGTAGGCCGCCAGGTGGTGACCGGCTATCTCCTGGCCCCGGTCGAGGCCGCCCCGCCGGTGCGCCTGCGCCGCATCAAGGCGGTGCTGGATGCCATCCCCCGCTTCGGCCCGGAACTGGTGCCCCTGTTCCGCTGGCTGGCCGACTACTACCAGTATCCTCTGGGCGAGGCCCTGAGCCACCTCATCCCCGGCGGCGCCCGGCCCGCCGGCGGCCGCCTGGAAACCTGGGCCGCCCCGGTGCCCGAGGCCGAGGCCCCTCCCCTGCCAAAGCGCCTGGGTCCCAAGGCCCGGGCCCTGCTGGCCTATCTGCGGGAATCCGGCCCTGCCTGGGCCCCAGACCTGCTGCCGCATTTTTCCGGTTGCCGGCCCATCCTGCGCCGCCTGGCGGACCTGGGCCTGGTGCGGCTCGACCAGCGCCTCGCCTTACATGACCCTCTCGAAAGCCAGCCCCGGATGCCGGCTCAACCACCCCTGACCCTGGTGCCGGAACAGGCCGAGGCCCTGACGGCCATTACCGAAGGTCTCGCCTCCGAGGCCTTCGCACCCTTCCTCCTGCACGGCGTCACGGCCAGCGGCAAGACCGAGGTCTACCTGGCCGCGGCCGACCAGGCCCTGTCCCGGCAGCGCCAGGTTTTGGTGTTACTGCCCGAGATCGCCTTGACGCACCCCGTGGCCCGGGCCTTCCGTTCCCGCTTCGGCCCCCGGGTTACCGTGCTGCACAGCGGCCTCTCCGAGGCCGCCCGCCTGGACCAGTGGAGGCGTCTGGTCCTGGGTGAGGTGGACGTGGTGGTGGGGGCCCGCTCCGCGGTCTTCGCCCCTCTGCCCCGCCTGGGGTTGGTGGTGGTGGACGAAGAGCACGACCCCGCCTACAAACAGGAAGGCGGTCTCCTCTACCAGGCCCGGGACGTCGCCCTCTACCGGGGCAAGCTCGCGGCCGCGACGGTGGTTCTGGTCTCCGCCACCCCCCAGATCACCACCTATCACCTGGCCCAAACCGGTAAATACCGTTATCTCAACCTCTCCCGCCGGGTCACCCCCCAGTCCCTGCCGGAGATCCACCTCATCGACTTGAAAACCCAACGGGGCGATAAGTCCGTCAAGATCATCTCCCGGCCCCTGCTCGCCGCCCTGGAAGGCGTGCTCGAACGCCGGGAACAGGCCCTGCTCTTTCTTGAACCGCCGCGGCTATGCCCGGGCCCTGTTTTGCCTCTTTTGCGGCCACGTCTTCCAGTGCGTCCAATGCAGCGTCGCCCTGACCCGTCATCAAACCGCGGACCGCCTCATCTGCCATTACTGCGGCTTCTCCCAGGAGATTCCGGAGCACTGCCCCCACTGCCAGGCTACCGCCATCAAGCAATACGGCGTGGGCACCGAAAAGGTGGAAAGCGAAGTACGGCGCCTCTTGCCCGGAGCCCGGGTAGCCCGCCTGGACCGGGACACCGCCCCCCACAGCGGCAAGGCCCTCGCCATCTTCGAGAGCTTTGCCGCGGGCGACCTGGACTTCCTGGTGGGCACCCAGATGATCGCCAAGGGGCACCACTTTCCCCGGGTCACCCTGGTGGGCGTGGTCGCCGCCGACCTCAGCCTCTTTTTCCCGGAGTATCACGCCGGCGAGCGCACCTTCCAACTCCTCTCCCAGGTGGCCGGCCGGGCCGGCCGGGGCGAGGCCGCCGGCCAGGTCCTTATCCAGACCCATCAACCGGAGCACCACGTCTTCCAAATGGTGCAGGCCCAGGATTTCGTGGGGTTCTACGCCCGGGAGATCGCTGCCCGCCGCGCCCTGGGCTATCCGCCCTTCACCCGCCTGGCGCTGGTCAGGGTCAGCGGGCCCGAGGCCGAGCCCGTCTCCCGGGAGGCCCGCCGGCTGGCCGCCGCCCTGAAAAAAGCCCTGCAAGAGGATGCAAAATTAGGCGCCCTGGTGCAGCTGCTGGGTCCGGCCCCGGCCGGGGTGAACCGCCTGAAAGGCCGCTACCGCTGGCAACTGCTGCTGAAAAGTTATGGCCGTCCGCCCCTGGCCGCGGCCTTGCAACACCTGCGCCGGCTCTGGGCCCCGCCCGCCCGGGACCGCCTGGACCTCACCCTGGACATCGACCCGGCCAACCTCTTTTAGCCGTTAACCCTGAGCCAAAAATAGACGCCATCAACCCTGCCTGCGGAGGGCAGGGGCCTTCTGAGCGTCACGAAAAATTGAGGTTGGGGGCGAGTTGATCTAGCTCATCGGAGGGGATCCGCTGACCGCTACCAAATTTTTTACCACTGGCCCTGGACCAAAATAACCCCATAATTGACCTTAAGCCTACTAGGTAGTTTTGCCTAAGATAATTTCAGGTATTCCCTAATTGTAAATTTTCAATGATAATATTATCCTTAATTCAACTAGATACACTAAGCCCAGGTAAGGGTAATTGACCTTGCGAGGTATCAAGCAATGGCGATAATGGTCTTCTTCGTCGGCTTGCTCACGGGTTTAGTAATCGGTTGGCTTATTCTGGCCTTTTGGACCTATGTCACCATCAAAAAGAGAAAAAAAGCCGCGACCAAGCCCCTGAAACACGCCAACGATATCCGCAATACCCTCGTCACCTTAGTGCTTTTTTGTAGTTATTTTTCCGCGCTTTGCGCCTAGGGTTCTTGCCGCTTTGGCCCTTCACCCCAGCTTCTCAATTTCCGCCAGATATTCGGCATACAGATCCACATCGCCGTTCTTGGCCAGCTGTCGGTCTTCATAAGGCGCCGCCAGCCTCCGATAGAACTCATCGGCGATATTTTTGAAAACGCCGGTCAGCAGGGCAATCAGCCAATAACGCAGGCCGCCGCAGCGCCGGCGCACGATCTGTAACGCCAATCGGGTGCAGGCGTAATTCAGCAGCCCGGCAAAGGCCCCGTCAGAGCCACCCTCCTCCGCCAGCCGGACGATCTGTCCGGCCAACTCATCAATGAGCCCATCGCAGGCCTGTCTCTGTGCCACCGGTATGTACGGCATAGACCTTCCTCCTCTGGCAAAGATGATACCTCGAAACGGGCACACAGTGCCAGGTTCCGGGTGTCCTGGTTTAAAATATGATAGGTTTTTGTCGAGGCGGACCTGGGTGTCCGCCCTATTTGCCGACGCATACCGGGGTCCTCCCCAAATACCCCTAAGACCGGATCTTGGTAGCACAGGCCTTCCAGCCTGGGCCAGGAACCGTGGAGCGGGCGTCTCGGTCGCCGCCGCTTGGGAACATCCTTTTGGCCCAAAGCTCCGTCTTGGCCAGGGTAGTGCAGCAGAACTATGGCTATTAAGGCCATGGCGCCTCACCGCCAGCGCCTCGATAAGGAGTTGACCTTTAACGCCGCAGAGGTTATAAATTTGGGTGTGATGGCGTCCGGGAGCGAGCCCCCCGAGCCGTCAGCCAACCCAGGGCGCCCGTAGCTCAGTCCGGATAGAGCAATGGACTACGAATCCATGTGTCGGGGGTTCAAATCCCTCCGGGCGCGCCAACTAAATCAATAGGTTAGCCGATTTTGGCTAACCTTTTTTACTTCCGTTGCTAACGGTTTCGCTAACACTTGCAAATTGACCGTCAAGCCACTCGGTATATTTGGCCATGGCGCGGTGGAGGTCTTCTTCAGAGGGGGCCATATAGTGAACGTCCATCCCGGTCAAGCAGTGGCCTAAGATGATATCCCGATGCACCTTATCAACTCCGGCATTCAGCATATTGGTTTTGACCGTCCGTCGGATATCGTGAAAGGTGATCCCGTTCGGTTCATTATGGCCGTGGGCTATATCTGCCTTGGCGCAAGCCGTGAGAAATGACTTATGCAGCCCGCCAGGGCTCTTGATAGGCTCGTTTTGGTAGGTAAACACAAAGTCATGGTGGATAGCTCGGGGCACGTTCGCCAGCACCCTCTTGACGTGCTGGTTAATAGGTATCACTTTGGCCCGGGCCTCTTTAGTGAGGTCCGCAGGCAACCGGATAACCCATTTCTCCCGGTCGATATGTGACCACCTCAGGCCTCGAAGCTCACCCGTTCTGCAACCGGTATTAAAGGCAACCGTGATGATCCCCTGAAGGTGCGGGGCCGCCACTTCCACCAGCTTCAGATATTCGGCAATGCTTACGGTCTGCTTCCTGGCATTGGCCGCTTTTTTCAGCTTCTTTTTGACCGTCCGAAATGCCTTGACCGTCCGGCCGTCAACCAGGTCATTATCGAACGCCTTGGTTATCATGGTCTTGGCCAGGGAGATTTCCATATCGATGGTCGCCGGCGCCCTGCCCTCCACTCCCCGTTTTTCCTGGTAATCTTCCAAGTCCAGGGGCTTCAGGCTGCTTACGATCCGCTCACCAAAGGCTTTATTGAAGTTCGCCAGACCAATTTTGATTCGCTCATAAGAGGCGAGTTTCTTGACCGGGTTCAGGTCAAGATACCACTCGGCAAGCTCGGCAAAGGTCATGCGCTCCGATGGTACTTTTTCCAGAATGCCGGGGCTTTCATATTTCTGTGCCTTTCGCTTCCCTTCCGCGGCCCTGGCCTCTTCGATGGATAACCCCACAGGTTCCCACCTTTGCTTACCATTCGGCAACCGACTGACTACCCAATAACGCACCTTCTTGAGGCGCTTTTCTTTAACCAGGTCGGCCCCACAAAGGCAGTTCCGATTTTTAACCGCCTGTCTTTTGTGACACCGTGGGCACTCAGCTAAGATTGCCATGTCTATACTCCTTTAATTAGGCTACACAGCTTTCAAATCTCTTTTTGCTATTGCTATTCTGAATATCTTGGCGAAAACAATTGTCGAGATAGCCACAGAGGACGAACCCGCCGAAGAACCTTCCGACAAAAATCCCCATGCCATAGCCTTGGGCCGTCTTGGTGGACAAAAAGCGGCAAAGCCCGCGCCGAAAAACTCACTCCGGAGCAGCGCAAAGAGATTGCCCGCAAGGCTTCTAAGACCACGTGGGAGAAGAAAGCTGAGTAAAAGTCCTAACTGCTGAGGATGCTTTCTAATTCTTCAAGCAATGCAAGGTGTACCTCTGTCTGGAGAGGGGCTGCTGAATAATAACGATTCTCAGCAAATGGTCGTTCTATTATCCGTTCAAATCTGAAGGGGTTTGGAGGATTAATAACTCCCGGGTCAGTCCAGAACATGATGCCAGAGGTTTCGTAGGCGATAGGATGATGACTATGTCCTTCTATCAATGAAGTTATTCGTTTAGCAAAACTCACAAGCTTAGGGTTGAGACTATTCAACGATTTATCTGTTTGAACCCATACTTCATTAACATATATTTTTGATTTAATAATCTCCTGATATGGAACTAAATCAAATTCTGTAGGTATCCAAGTAAGAAAATCATTAAGAAAGGCGTCTGAATCCTTGGTGGACGACCGTGTATCTACCACAAAACCATCGTTAAAGATAGTAAGATCAACAGCTATGTTATGTTGGGGGTCTTTCTGAAAACTGCCGCCTTTAAATTTTACTTCCTTAATATCTTCACCAAACATCTCTTCAGGTTTAGTAGGGTATATTTGAAAGTTATATCGTGAAACGAGTGGTGGAAGGAAAGCAAGTAAATTTAGACCACGAGGGTTAAGGTCAACTAAATTAATAAGCCAAATAGAGCGTGCTTGTTTAACCGACAGCAGCTTCATTATATTCTTCTCCTGTGCCCTGTCCTGGCATAGTAAATTGGAAAAGCTGGTCTTTTAATTCTTTTCGCTTGGGTTTTATAGATTTTAAAGTACCAACGCCAGCCCCCATACTCGTTTCAGTGGTCTGGGGTGATTCATTAATCTTAATCCGATCTTGGACTTTGACATTAAGAGCCAATGGTTCCGGTTGATCCTGAGACGGATTAATAAAATCAACTAAGCACCCCCCTTCGAGAACAAATCCCCCTTGTGCAACAGCCTCGTGAACGGGAGGTCGGAAATAAGGGTCTTCATCAAAACTCACAGGCGTCAACGATTCCGGCGATAATTTAAGTTCACGTTTCACTAATTCGCTTATAGGAACAAATCTAACAAGTAAACCTACATCAAAAACCGATGCTACCTTCAGCAATGTCTGCAATGAGAATCCTTTATATGGACTTTCGAGTTTAGCAATCCACGACTGCTTCATGCCAGCACGACCGGCTAACTCTGCCTGGGTCCAGCCTCGTTGTGTGCGCATTGCTCTAATCTGAAATGATATTCCTACATCAACATCCGCCAATACAAAAGCATCTCTCTGTTCTTTATTTATTAGTAGTCTGGCTTTTGTTTTTTCACTACGCTTAAGAATATTCATCTGTACACCCCCTGTCCTCAATGATTAATTTACTTCGCTCGTCAGCTCGTTTCCGGGCATCTTTGGGCCTCCAAGTAGCAGCTTTCCTTTTTGAAGCTCCACTTTTCCAAGCTCCGATTAGCAAAGTGAACTCTCTTCTTCCTGGTCCAAAGCACCCAAGCAAGCGATACTGAATGCTACTGTGTACCAATATTTCATAAAGATTCTCATACCCAGTAAGTTTATCAAAATATGGTCTAACCCACTGATCCGTAATTTCCATGTGCGCTATGATTTTGCGAAACCGTTCAGAGATATTTGGAGGCAAGCTGTTCAGCCATTGTTCTATAGCATCGCTCCCATCATCTTTAAAAACCCTGAATGTCCAGTATGTTCCCATAATATATAAGAAAATTATGATAAATCAAGGAAAAATTGATTGAATTCCCCTTGATAGAAAAGCCCCCCTTGATTGTCAAAAGATATTATCAACCTTCCCTTGCCAGGGATTCTGTGCCCTTAAGCCAGTCCAATAGGTTCGCTTTAACAAACCGCCATTCTTTCCCCACCTTTTTCCCTGGGATAATCCCTTGCTTGGCATACCGCCGCACTGTGGGGGCACTTAATCCCAAGAAGTCCGCCGCATCATTTGCGTCCATCACTTCTCTTTCCGTCATCCCCTTACCTCCTTTCTCAATCAATATCATATCGGACTATATATGACAATAAATTATCATATAAGACTATAAATAGCTATATATGGCTTGCCAAGGCCGATAATATACCTAAAATGAATGTTAGATAAGGATGCTTTAATAACATACGGGAGGAAAGGGGCCATGCAGGAAAGAGGGTTGACCGTTCAAGGAAATGTTGGGCAAGCTCCGGTTGTCCAGGTGCGCCAGGCCGAAAATGATACACAGGTTATCGGCCTCTGGTTACATGGCCGCCCGGCCACCACAAGCAGAGCCTATGCCTATGAGGTCCGGGCGCTCTTATCCGTTGTGGATAAGCCCCTCAATCAAGTAACTCTTGGTGATTTACAGAGGTTCTTCTCCGGGCTGGCGGACCTGGCCCCCACTTCTCAGGGCCGGGCTATCAATGCGGTCAAGTCCCTTTTCTCCTTTGCCCAAAAAATCGGCTATCTCAATTTCAATCCTGCCGCCGCCGTTCATGCTCCCAAGATTAAGAACACCCTGGCCGAAAGAATTTTGACAGAGACACAGGTACACCGCCTGATAAGCCTTGAGCCCTCCCCACGCAACCGGGCCTTGCTCTTGCTCACCTATGCCCTGGGGGGCCGGGTGTCGGAAGTCTGTGGGCTCAAATGGCGGGATATGCAGGAAAGGACCATTGAAGGGCAAACTATGGGGCAGGTGACGGTTTACGGGAAAGGTGGGAAAACTCGGGTTGTGCTACTCTCTCCCGAAACTTGGCGGGAGTTAACAGCGCTCCGGGGTGACGCTGATCCTGATAACCCTGTGTTCCCCAGCCGTAAGGGGCAGGGCCACTTGCATCCGGTCCAGGTTGACCGCATTATCAAGGCTGCTGCTAAAAAGGCCGGGATAGATGCGCCGGTGTCTCCCCACTGGCTGCGCCATGCCCATGCCAGCCATGCGCTTGATAGGGGTGCGCCGATTCATTTAGTGCAAGCCACCTTGGGCCACGCCTCAGTAGCTACAACGGGGAAGTACCTTCACGCCCGACCGGAAGATAGCTCTGCAAGGTATCTCGGGGTATAGGAAACTGTGGGTCAAATGCAATGGGAGAAAATCGCAGGCTATCAACCTCCTATCCTTACGTCACCCATTAGAAGCTTCCTCACAAACCTTCTTGTTGGGCCGGAAGATGGCATTGAAGGCTCCTTCCTCAGTGAAAAATAGTAAATATTGACTACTACGGCTAAAGCCCATGTGGTATGCGCAATTTTTGGAAAAAATTACTTTTTCAAGGAAACTTGTGCTATCATGGCGTCGATTATAGGTTTCGGCTTCAAGAACAGAAACCTTCGGGGATTTTCTCCGGGCCAAAAGGCCCCAAAAACCAATTTTCAACCGCGGCGGATAAGGTTGCCGCATAATCTCGGATAATTATGTTATTAAAAGGAATATCAATTAAAGGTGTCTTAGACAAATGGTTCCCCAAAATATCTGTTTTGTATAGGTACTTGCGTGACAATTGGTATTTTATTCGGAGCAAGCCCTATGATACGGTGTTTGGGTTTCAGCTTATTGGAGATAAAAACCTCGATATTTCCAGACATGAATCTAATGAAGTTAATTTGATGACAAAACTTTTTAAAACGGTAGACTATTTTGTTGATATTGGGGCTAATGTTGGATTGTTTACTATTATAGCCTATCAATGTCACGTTGCTACTCTATCGGTAGAGCCTTGTTTTAACAATCTTAAGCAACTTTATAGAAATTTGAAAATTAATAACTGTAATGGTATTGAAGTATATCCCTTAGCACTCGGTGATGCAGTAGATATTGTGCCTATTTTTGGAGGAGGACAAGGTGCATCGCTGTTGAAAAGTTGGGGTGGGATACATTCAACTTACCAGACACTTGTGCCAGTAAATACACTCGACAATTTAATTGCTGATCGACTTAAAGGTAAACGTTTATTAATTAAAATGGATGTAGATGGTAACGAGTTTAATGTTCTAAGGGGGGCGACTGTAGTGTTGCGGCAGGAACCAAAACCTATCTGGATTATAGAACATGGCCTTACTGAAAACTTCGATGGAGAAATTAACCCTAATTTTGAAAAGCTTTTTAATTTATTTTGGCAGCATGGTTATACGGCATACACAATCGAAAATGAGCCACGTTTAGTAAATTCTGATAATGTCAATCTATGGGTAGCACAAGGCAAACGCACCTTTGGTGGGATAAACTATATGTTTAAATAATAAAGGAAATTATATATGTTTTTACCTTTATGCTTATTGGCAAGCTTTAAAAGATTTTTTATGAAAGCGAAGATTTGTGAGTTCTGCTCGGTCTTTTAGTATTGCACACGACTTCTGCTATAATCCGAGTCTACTGCTTCCCTGCACTCTTTAACTAATTCCTGCTTACCTGAGTCAGTGGTTGGTATTATCCAAATCTGACATCCTCCTGCTTTGTTTCGGTTAATAGGGCTGCTTCCAGTTCCCCCGGATGGCCTCTATCTTTTCCAGCCGCTTCTTAATCCCTTTCATGACATTGAGGGCAAAATTTAAAAAACGGAGTGATTTGAAATGCAGTTATGATAACCATATCAAATAGTTATTATTTTAGCTAAGACCGCGCAGATATAGCAGTTAGCGGAACATTTGGTGGGCGTAAATGGATGATTACATAATAGCCGTTGGCGTTGTTTTTCTTCTGTCTGCTTGCGCTCGCTGAGTTCTTGGGGTGGTACAACTCATTTAGTGTTTTTAATTTTGCTATTTCTTCACGAAAATCACTGAGATCCATTTATCAGGTCATCCAAACTTGAAATTCCTTTCATTGAAAAGCTTTATGCATGCATCAACAATTTCGATATCATATAGGATGCCTTTGTTTTTTGAGATTTCTTCCAATGCAGTACTTAAACCCAGGGCAGGTCGATAAGGGCGATGGGCAGTCATGGCTTCCACCACATCAGCCACTCCGATGATCCTTGCCTCTACAAGGATTTCCTGCCCAACAAGTCCTTGTGGATAACCCGAGCCATTGAGTCTTTCATGATGCTGTAGAATCATTTCCGCAACGGGCCAGGGAAATTCGATGTTATTCATGATATCGTAACCTACCTGAGAATGCACCCTGATCAAGCCCATTTCATAATCTTTCAGGATTCCAGGTTTGCTAAGGATCGATGCGGGGACGTTTATCTTTCCTATATCATGGACGAGAGCGGCTAGGCACATTGCCTCAACTCTTCCCTTTTCAAGGCCCATTTCCCGGGCTATCGCACAGGCAAGGTCGTTGACCTGACGTTGATGTCCGGCAGTATAGGGGTCCCGTTTTTCCAGGGTTGTAGCAAGGGCTCCAACTGTGTCTCGGAAGAGGGTCTTGACCCTTGTTAAAGTTTGCTGAAGTTGCCTTTGGGTTTTCTTCTCTTTTTGAATTCGTAAAATCTTGGCTTTTAATTCTCCTAAAGAGAAAGGCTTAGCAATGAAGTCAGTGGCCCCAGCATTAATGATATCTTCATAGGAATATTGTGGGGCATAGCCAGTCATAATAATGAATGGTATATCGGGATAATCTTTGTGAGCTTTTTGCATCAATTCCACCCCATTTTTTCCATTCATTCTAATATCACTAACTACTAAATCAATCTTATCTTGGCTAAGGATTTCCAAAGCTTCAGCAGCGTCTGATGCACCCTTAACCAAATAACCAGTTATTTGGAAATAATCTTGGAGAAGAGTTCTGCAACTCTCCTCATCATCCACTACCAAAATAGAGAGCGGAGCATTACTTATCTCCGCATGGTGAATGACGTTATCATTTGTGTACCCGGGCATGTAATGCAACTTAAATTCAGGATACAGAGACGATACAGGTTCAAATAATTCTCGCTCACTTATCTGGCGCATCACTTGCTCCTTCCAGCTCTCTGTGCTGAGGCTCAAACATTATCCCAATAACCAAGGCACTTAGATTTCCTTTAATAACTAAAGTGACACAGCTCCGTAATAATGCATTTGGGAAATCTCGATTATAAGGCTTGAAACTTCTGAGTCCCTTATGAAGGCGATTTTTTCTGCCAGGCCCTCGATTTTTCTGGCAACGAAGTGGGGATTAACATTTTATTTGGGTCAAATGGAGCCCCCTATTTGTGGAGACCCCACTATCTTTAGTTGGCTAAAGTCATGCTCTTTGTTGCAGTGCGCCACCACCACCCGGTCGCGGCCTTCCTCTTTGGCCTGATACAGGGCGGCATCCGCGGCCTTGATCAGGTCTTTGCCCGAGGAGCCGTGAGCCGGGAAGATCGCCACTCCGGCGGAGACCGTAATGGCTCTTAAAGAGGGACTCTGCTTGTGGAGCTGTCTAACGCTCAGGATCAACTCGTGGGCTCGCTCCAGGACAATCTCCATCTGGGCCCCGGGTATGATCAGGAGAAACTCCTCACCGCCATAGCGGCAGGCAATATCTTCTTGACGAATCTGGCCTTGGATTAATTGGCCCAGGGCGCACAGGAGTTCATCTCCGGCATGATGGCCATAGGTGTCGTTGTACTCCTTGAAATGATCCAGGTCCAGCATGATCACCCCCAGGGGGGTTCCCTGACGATTATTTCTACTCAGCTCCCGTTCCAGGGTCTCTTCCAGATAGCGACGATTGTAAAGCCCGGTGAGGCCGTCCCGGATGGCCTGATTGCGCAGGGTCTCCCGGAGTTTCAGGTTAGCCAGGGCCATGGCCATGGCCTCGGCTACGGTCGAAGCAAACTGCCCGATGGCCTTGATCTGATCCGGCTCCCCAGCAGCCTCCTTGCGCAGATGGAAAATGCCCATGATTTCGCCGTGAGCCATCATGGGCACGCACATGTAACTACCGGGCGTTTCGGAGGAGACATGGTGGCAATTCATGCTGGTTTTGGAATCATGAACCAGATAGGCCCGAGAGCGCCGCAAGGACCAGCATTCGTCGGGGCCGAACACCACTTCCAGAGATGAAACGTTGCCCCAGGTCGCCGTCATCTCGAAGAGGTCCTTGGAGTTATTGAGGATATAGAGAGCCCCGCCGTAGCCGGGAAACAATTGGGGCACGAAGTGGGCGATGGCGCTGTAGGTTTCTCCGGAGGTCTGACAGGACTGGAAGACATCGCCCATTTCCTGGAGCAGGGCCATATTGCGGTTGTGCTGTTTGGATTCGTCAAACAGAGCCTTGAGTTGTTCGTTAGCCGAATGTAATTTCGCTTCTCTGTCCTTTACCTCTGTTAAATCTCTGGCTACCGTGACGCTGCCCATATTCTTACCGTTTTCATCACGCAACACCTTGATGGAAAGACTGCTGGGTAAAGTACTACCATCTTTCCGCTTCATGGTAATTTCGTAATTTTTGACATAACCATCCCGGCGGAGATGTCTGATCATTTTATCCAGTTCTTCTTTATCCGCATAGTGATCGAAGACCGGTTTTCCCTGAAGTTCTTCGAAGGTATACCCGTAGATTTCTTCCGACGCCTTGTTCCATTTCCTGACAAGCCCCTTGGAGTCGACGATGCCGATCCCTTCAGTAGAGCCATCGAAGACTTTCTCCAGGTATTCATTGGACCGTATGAGTTCCGCTTCCGCTTGCTTACGCCAGGTAATATCCCGGAACGCCCCCACCACCCCCACTATCTGACCATCTTCTTCAACTGGATTAGTCAAATAGGCCACCGGCAGTGGCGTGCCTCCCTTGGTCCAGAAGACATCATCGGTGATAAAACGACTTTTCCCGTCCTGAAGAGTGGCATGAATGGGGCACTCCACCTCAGGGTAAGGGGAGCCATCCGCTTTTTTGTAATGGATAAGTTCGTGTAAGTTCCGTCCCACCAATTCCTCAGCCTCATACCCGCACAATTTAATCGTGGCTGGATTGATAAAAATGACCTTACCGTCCTGGCCAATCTCGAAAAGACCTTCACCTATAGAGTTCAAGATCGTCTCATTTTGTTGATGGGCCTTTTTGAGATCAGCTTCCGCTTGCTTTTGCCAGGTAATATCCCGGAACACCCCCACCACCCCTACTATCTGATCATTTTGTTTAATGGGGGTAGTCAAATACTCCACCGGAAGCGGCTCGCCATTTTTGGTCCAGAATACTTCATCGGCTACCTGACTTATTTCCCCAGTCTTGAGAGTGGTATTCATGGAGCACTCCTCCTGGGGGTAAGGGGTGCCGTCCGGTTTCTTGTGATGAATCAGATCATGTAGGTTTTTGCCCATCACCTCGCCAGCCTCGTATCCGGTCAAGACGGATGCAGCGGGATTGAAAAAGGTGATCCATGCCCCTCTGGTCCAACACCACAAGACCCTCGCCCATGGAGTTCAAGATCATCTCATTTTCTTGATGGGCCCTTTTGAGTTCCCTTTCCGCCTGCTCACGTTGTAAGTTGATACTTTTTAATTTTCGATTGATTCTATAGATTACTATGAGAGCCGCCCCTATGAGCAACAAGACAATCAGCACTAAGAGAAACCATTGCCAATATTGGCGTACGACCTGCAACAAGGTAACCTGGCCATAATCTTTGTAAGGACCAATCCGCAAAACCTTCATCAACTCGTGCACTAGCTGATAATCCAGGGGTATAGTCCACCCTCCGATTCCGGCCGCTCGATTCGCCAAACTATCTGCTGGCATACTCAGCAGTTCCTCGACCACTATTTTGGCAACCTGATCCGGAGTATGCGTCAATTTGGCCAGGGGCCACTCGGGATAGAGCGCGGTGCTTATTCGATGTGGGAATCCTGCATAATGCTTCTCATTGATAATACGAAAATCTGAGAGATTTATACTCCCCTCTTTGGCCATGCGCTCCAGGGTGTCACTGCGAACGGTGCCGGCATCGACCCTACCGTCCCTCACTGCGTAAACCACGGCCTTATGATTTCCTCCAAAGAGCATAGAGGCAAAATCCTTAAAAGGATCGACATGATGCTGTTTCAATTCTCCCCAGGCCATCAGCCACCCTCCTAAGGAGTCTTGTTCGACGCCCATAAAGGATTTACCTTTAAGGTCATTGACTGTCTGAATATCTCGGCGATCCGATTTGCAAAATATAACCCCACCAAACTGGGTAAGACCGTTATCAATTAACGTCAATATCCTACTCACCCCATGCAAAGATTCCATTTCCACATACATGGCTGGGTTAGTTATTAGAAAATCAATGTCACCCTTGTTCACTGCTGGTTCAACTTGTTCAAAGGATAGCGGAATGATGGAAAACGAGGAATCCGGAATCTTCTTTTGCAAATATTCTGCAGTCAGATTCCACCTTCCTTTGGCATCTTCAACACCTTTATTAGCTAATACACCAATTCTGACATTTTCGGCATAAGAATATGATAATGGCATCAAGACCATTGTAAATATTAACAATATAGCTACAATTAGTTTATTTCTTAAGCTATTAGACATTAAAACCTCAGTTACCATTATCATACATCTGCCTCGTTTAAGTCATTAGATTATCATTGGGCAATTATACGATAGATGTATTCTACAACAGCGCATAAAATTAATCTTGCGAGTCTTCAAGCATGTATGTTTTATCAAATCGCAGCTTTGAATCGGATTGTTCATTTGCCAGATGCTCATTATACTCACAGATGCGATGATAAAGAGACTGTTGTGAGGAGAAGTTTAGAAATTCCAACCTTTTTCGAAGCGGTAAATTAAAATAAAATGGGGTTCCCATATCTACTGCCAATCTCTCCCCTTTAATCTTTGCTCTTGCCATTTTGAATTCCCCCCTTCTTTAATTCGATTGAAATTGTTGAGTTCATCATAGTGCGGAGAATTTGAAAAGGACATCGGGAGAACCATGAATTAGGGGGGGGAAATCCCTAATTTTCAGTAGGAGACCCTGGGGCCTGTCGACTGCGACATATCTTGCCAAACCCTTCACTTATCACCGAGCCAGCGAAAACTGCAGATATGATTTCCATATCCTCCGAGGGCCTTTGTGGGGAGGATAATTTCAGATGTCGATGATGAAAGAACGCCAGATTACCGGCGGGAATGGTAGAAATACTTCAGGGCAAGAAGTATGGATATGGCGTGGATATGGGAAGTTTTTGGCGCCGTGATAAGTTTTAGACCATCGTAGAGGAAACTCTGCTGATAAGCTCCATACCTGGACAAGGTGATGGTATCGAGAGTAATCTTGCTTAGTTAATGGCCTTAAAAATTTCTTCAAAAATTTTGGGCCAATAATTATCGATTATTTTCCTTCCCATAAATATACCAATATGCCCCGCTGGCAATGTATGTTTAATAATATTTTGGGATTTTACATAATACTCAATGTTAAACAATTGATCGCATGGCGTTATGTCATCTTTTTCCCCGGCAATTAAAAACAATGGTTGTGTAATAGTGGCAAGATCAACTTTTTTATCAAGTATAATCAATTCGCCATTTATTAGTTTATTACCAATAAAGAGATCTTCTACGACTTGGATGAAGAAGTCACCAGGGATACATTGGGTGTATTCATACCATTCTCTAAACTTTCTATTTCTCTCTAAAAAGTTATCGTCTGAAATGTTAAAGAAAAGATCTAAATGATCACCACAATATCTTTCCATCGGATTAAGCATTTTAAAGCCGCTTAAAAGATACTTGCCATCTAACAGGCCACAGCCCATCATTACCAATGATTTATAAAATAATGATGGAAATAAAGACGTGCATTTTCCGATTTTACTATTTCCGGCATGAAAATCTATGGGAGCCGCGGCCAGAACTAAACAATTTACATCATCAGGAAAGAGGGCGGTATAAATGGCAGATTGCCAGCCGCCTTGACACAAACCAATTAAAGTCACTTTTGAGTTTATTGATTTGATAAATTCACGCATCGATAAAATAAAATCAGCGATGGTTTCATTTTTTCTTTCCAGGGCGGCGCTTTTCCATTCAATGGCGTAGACGGACTTTTTCCCGGCTTTTAAGGCAGCCCCGACCAGACTCTGCCCTCGGGAAAAATCAGCAATGCAAGAATGATGGCCAGCTTGCGGAGGAATTATTAAAATAGCGTCATCATCTTTCCCAACAGAAAAATCACGCAGGATAGCATTCGGAAGTTCCAGTTTAATGCTGTTCTCAGTCGTCCATTTAGGTGTGGGAATTGGCCTGCAGAGCTCGCCCCAGGTCTTCAGGAATTTAGTGCACAGATCTAATCCAAACCCATACATAAAGCGCGGTCCCCTAAAATTTGGCGTTAATTTCTAATCCTCGCCTTAATGGGGGAGTGGTTCAAGCTTTTGATCGCCTGGAACCACTCGCAGCTCCCCTAAAAGCTAAACTTAAGCACCCTTAGCAGGTTTTTCGGCTTCGGAGAAGATGCTCTCCGCCTTCTTGAAGTTTTCATCCACGTTCTTCTTGAATTCTTCACAGCTCTTTTTAGAAGCCTTCATCCACTCTTGAAAGGCTTTCTTCCCATCTGCGGGCAGACCGGGGGCCTGCTCAATGAACATATTGGTCATCCGCTCCGTCTGCTCCTGCATGATGGAAAGGGCGCTATAGGTGTTATCGAAACTGGTCTTGTAGAAATCGATCATTTGCTTTGCCATTTTTTTGGGGTCCATCGTATGCCTCCTGGAATATTGCTGCGGTTTTAGTTGCCCCCCGCCTGCGGCAGGTATGATCTAAATATAGACCGAAAATTTTCGCTGTCAAGGATAATTTGTGCATTGCAACAAATATTTAGAGGTTCCGATGATTATCCCAATAAATGCTTAAGCTACTATAATTACTGATTATTTTAATTGATACTATGATATTTGATTATATCTAAAGTCATTATATTATTGCAAAATGACAAGGAGCTTGCTATCCTTTGGTTGGAAGGATAAGCATGGCCGCAAAGATTGTACTCAAGAAATACTCCAACCGGCGCCTCTATGACACCGAGCAAAGCGCCTATGTGACACTGTCCCAGGTAGCTGAACTCATCAAGGCCGGCAGGGAGGTGGAGGTCGTAGACGCCGACACCAAGGAAGACGTCACCGCTTTCATCCTCACCCAGATAGTTTTTGAAGAGGCCAAGAAGAAGACCGTTCTCTTACCCAGTTCCCTCCTTTACCTGATCATCCGTTACGGAGAGACGATGGTCAGTGAATTCTTCGAAAAATACATGGAACAAATCCTGCAAAATTATTTCTCTTATAAGAGCGCCATGGATGAGCAATTCCGGCAGTGGCTCGAGCTGGGGATGGATTTTTCGGCCTCGCCTCAGAAGACGATGGGGCACCTCAATCCTTTTCTGGAACTCTTTTCTAATCCTTCCCGAAAAAGAGAGGAAGAATAGCCGGAGTAAGGCCTCTCCGGAAGAGTAGGCCGGAGAACCGAGTAAGGGCGGGTTCATCCGCCTGGCAAAACAGGGTGGTGAAATCTCCGAAAATGAGGAACGACCGTTTGGAGCAATTGGCAAGTTCTGCCAACTGTTTTTTTCCTTTGGACCTGAAGCAAGAAAGTCCCCTAGAATTCCAGAAAACTTCGATCCATATAATTATCCTCCAGAAGAAGATTCTCAACTGCGGTTAACTTTTCCCCACCGGCGCTCCGAGTTTAGATGATTTGGCCGCGGCCGCCCTGGGTCGTTTAGGCGTTTTGGCAGGCGGTACCGCCGGTGCGACTAGTTTGGTAACGGCCGCCGAGGATTTACGGCCTGCCATGGCTGCCTCTAAATCCAGCTGGTAACGCACCGGGCCCCGGCAATTATCCCCAAAACAGGCAGTCAGAGAACACTCGGAGGTCGGCAAAGTCCAGGAGGTGGCCATAGCTACGTGGCCTTTGGGAAACAGAGTGACTTCAGCCTTCACCCAATCCAGGGGGGCCAGGGCGCACTCCTTTTCCACCAGATCATCATGGTCGGCGCAACAGATGAGCCAGGGAATCCCTTTTTCATTTATCCTCTGGAAATTAAGGGAGCGGCCAAAAAGCTTGACGGGGAGGGTTCCATCCTTAGTCACCGGTATGGTGTAGCTATCAAAACT
Organism: uncultured delta proteobacterium; assembly: GCA_963797235.1. GTDB lineage: Bacteria > Desulfobacterota > Desulfobaccia > Desulfobaccales > 0-14-0-80-60-11 > JAPLJC01. The sequence continues at coordinate 6,412 of CAWCOX010000004.1, read as the reverse complement.
CAGTTTGGTGATGGCCACCGGCAAATCCGCAACGTCGTATAGCATCCAATGATTGATTGCCGCGGCAGTTTTAGGCAACCGTTGCCCCTTTTCCAGCATCTTCAGGTCCCGAAAAAAGCTGGATATCGGGTTTTCGATCTCAAAGTTCTTGAGCTTAAAGAGCAAGCTCATCAATCTGCCGTTTACCACGCGATTGCCGTTGGGGAGGGGCTTCATGGCAAACTTTATATCCCTGAATTCAGGGGATAGCTGGCGTAGATAGGACGATAGGCCGACGCTGCGGGTGCCGTCCATGGGGGACGCACAGGTGATGAGAGCATCCACCGAATCATCCAGCCTCCCGGAAAGAAGATTGAGCACTGCGATGAACCCGCCCTGGCAGTAGCCACATAGGGTGACCATTTTCCCGTGCCGCTTTTTCACCAATTCGCACAAGATTTTGGTATCCCGGCAGTCGTCCTCTCCGGTCATCAGCTGTACTGCCGGCGTAGTTGCTATATCCTTTATTACACGGATATAGGTCGGAATCCCCTGATTGGCAAAACAGTGTACGAAGCTTTTATCTTTCTTGGGCAAAAGGGCCATGATGTTGCACCCCAGCACATATGCAGGAAGAAGGAGAATGGGCTTTCCCAATTTCCGGACCTTAACATTTTTATGCCAGGGTAATACTTGGTAAAGGTAAAAGCGGTCGGTTTCCGCCACCCTGATATAGCGCTCGTCATCGAAGTGAAAGCCATATTCTGGTTCGATTCCCTTAATGGCCCGGGGGAAGCCATGGACCAAAAGTTCTAACGTTTCTGCCTGTCTGGTCATAAAGGCGGCAAGATCTTCGCCCTCGCGGCCCGAAAAGAGTATTAGTCCAGGCCCGAAAGGCCTCATCCATTTGCCGGAGGTGAAAATCATTCATGGATTTGAGACCGCTGTTAAGTCCTTTTTCCGACATCTGCAGCAAGCTCTCCCAAAGACCTTGGCATTCGCTGGAGATATCCTGCCGGGGAAAGCCCTCGAAGTTTTCTCGTTTTACCTCGGCCAGGGAATTCAGAGTCATCAATGCAGGTGCCATGAAATCTGAAACCGAACGGGACAGTCCCACCCAGTAGGTCTGGGCTGCCTTGGCGTGCTCCAGCATGGCTGTCATCATCTTCTCATAGATGTCAGCACTCGGTTCCAATGACCCACCTGCATCCTTTATGCTGTTGGTTGAAGGCTTCATGGCGTACTCCTTGTTTCTGACACTTAAATTCTATCATTGAGGATAAAATTACATCATCATGCCACCGCTGAGGATTTGATCATAAAGACCTAATCAGATCGCTCCCCTCTATATCTATAGACAAGAGGATTGCAAACTCGCGGCTTATTTAAATCCCGGTTTCAATAAATGGAACGCCTGAGGCAGGAACATGCACAGGTTAGCGAAAGAGATCAGAAGAACCTGGGATAAACTTTAAGTTAATCATGCAAAAAGTAAAGGTCAATGGGTTGGCCAGGGGTTCGGGGATCAGGGTCGGCACATATTTAATTATGGTGCAGGGATATCAAAGGCAAAAATGCCGTATATTTGAGCGCAGGGATAAGGAAGCGAATGCCAAATTATAGGATGGGCAAGAGTCAAGAGATCATCACCTACTCCACCACGTGAATCATTCCGCTCATATTGTTTGCGTATCCTACGCCCTTGGCGGACTCACGACGGCTTCACCATCCAGAACGATGGTCCCGTCCTGATTCGTACACGTGGTCTTCAGCCTCACGTGTTTCTTTTCCTTCATGATCTCGAGTACCTCCACACGCGCCATGATGGTATCGCCGATTCTAACCGGTGCCCTGAAGTTAAGCTCCTGGCGCAGGTAAATGGTCCCCGGGCCGGGCAGTTTCATTGCAATGACGTTTGATATGAAGCCGGCAGGGAGAAGCCCGTGAGCAATCCTGGTTTTAAAGAAAGTGGTCCTGGCATAGGCTTCGTTAATGTGTGCCGGATTCATATCCCCGCTCACTCCTGCGAACAGATAAATATCCGATTCAGAGATAGTCTTCGAAAATTCCGCCGACTCCCCAACCTCAAGTTCATTGATCGTTTTGCCTTTCATGATTCAACAGACCTCAATCACCTTGCTCTGGGTGATAAGAAAATAATCACTTTTTCTTCAAATTCCAGGCATAGCAGACCAGGCCAGCACCGCCTCGATGGTGGCCTGGCTATAGGCGCGATAGCGAGTATCTTGCCAAAACTTTCCCTTATCCCAGCGCCAGCAAAAACTGCATATATGATCTGCATATTTTCCAAGAGCCTGCGTGGGGGGAAGATTTCAGGTGTGCATGTTTGAGAAGGACAGATTATCGGCTGGGAAGATAAGGGGAAATTGGGGTGAAAGGAGTCGATATGGTCTGGATATGATGGGTTTTGGGCTCGGTGATAAGTTTCAGACTATAGCAGTTAGCGAAACACTTGGTGGCGTAAATGGATGATTACATAATAGCTGTTGGCGTTGTTTTTCTTCTTTCTACTTGCGCTCGCTGAGTTCTTGGGGTGGTTGCTTTCCATTTAGTGTTTTTAATTTTGCTATTTCTTCACGAAAATCACTGAGGTCCATTTGTCAGGTCATCCAAACATGAAATTCCTTTCATTGAAAAGCTTTATGCAGCATCAACAATTTCGCTATCATAAAGGATGCCTTTGTTTGTTGAGATTTCCTCCAATGCAGTACTTAAACCCAGGGCAGGTCGATAAGGGCGATGGGCAGTCATGGCTTCCACCACATCAGCCACTCCGATGATCCTTGCCTCTACAAGGATTTCCTGCCCAACAAGTCCTTGCGGATACCCCGAGCCATTGAGTCTTTCATGATGTTGTAGAACCATTTCCGCAACAGGCCAGGGAAACTCGATGTTATGCATGATATCGTAGCCTACCTGAGAATGCACCCTGATCAAGGCCATTTCAGTCTCTTTCAGGATTCCAGGTTTACTAAGGATCTCTGCGGGGACGTTTATCTTGCCTATATCATGGACGAGAGCAGCTAGGGACATTGCCTCAACTCTTACCTTTTCAAGGCCCATTTCCCGGGCTATCGCACAGGCAAGGTCGTTGACCTGACGTTGATGTCCGGCAGTATAGGGGTCCCGTTGTTCCAGGGTTGCCGCAAGGGCTCCAACTGTGTCTCGGAAAAGATTTTTGACCCTTGTTAAAGTTTGCTGAAGTTGCCTTTGGGTTTCTGCCTCTTTTAAGATTCGTAAAATCTTGGCTTTTAATTCTTCCAAAGAGAAAGGCTTAGCAATGAAGTCAGTAGCTCCAGCATTAATGATATCTTCATAAGAATATTCTGGGGCATAGCCTGTCATAATAATGAATGGTATATCGGGATAATCTATGTGAGCCTTTTGCATCAATTCTAATCCATCTTTTCCATTCATTCGAATGTCACTAATTACTAAATCGATCTTATCTTGGCTAAAGATTCTCAAAGCTTCAGCAGCATCTGATGCTCCGTTAAATAAATAACCCACTATTTGAAAATAATCTTGGAGAAAAGTTCTGCAATCCTCCTCATCATCTACTACCAAGATAGATAGCGGAGCCTTATCCAACGCCGTATGATGGATGGCGGTATCGTTTGTGTACCCTGGCATATGATGCAATCTAAATTCAGGGTACGGAGACAATATCGGTTTGAATATTTCTTGCTCGATTATCTGGGGCATCGCTTGCTCCTTCCAGCTCTCTATGGTGAGGCTCAAAGATTATCCCATCAACCATGACATTTAGATTTCTCAGTAAGGGCATTTGACTTCAGGGTGAGGAAAGCGTGAATGTAACCGAGGCCGCATAATCTCCAGGAACCAAGTTTCCCTCATTTTTCAGCGCAAAGTAGATTTGGCAATCATGTACCCCGCTATCGGTCCAAAGGCCCACCGACTGCTCCTTGACGCGGTTTAATGTTCCATTTTTCGAGCCATTGCCTTGTGCTCGCCATTGCACCTGCTGAATAGGGATACGAGTGGTGGGGCTTTCCAAATCGGATTCGGAACGCAATGTCAGGGTCAGGGGTTGACTGGCACTGGCTCGTCCCTTAACGGTTACTTGCACCGGTCCTTCTTGGGCTTTGATAACCGATTGGTCCTCATTCCCGACAAAGGTGACTAAGGTGCGGTCAAGGCTGAGGGAAGCCCGGGGCTGGATACGGGCCACCAATTGGAGCTTTTTCTGATCTTCCACCCCCCAGGCGGTCCCCCCGCTTATGAGAATAATAAACAACAAGCAGATTTCCAACTCCCTAAGGTTCATTTTGACAACCCTCCTCCCAAAACCAAACCGCCTACACAAAAACACAGACTGCAAAGAAACTCTGCCCCCAACCGAGGCTGCTGGCTCCTGGCCCTCTAGGTAACGGAACCAACATATTTCTTAGACGCCTTGGTTTTCCAAGGCTCAACCATTTTCGAGCCATTTACTGATTACACAATAGCAGCCAAGCGGGACCGCCCCTCTTCGGCTTGCTTGGGTTTGAGGATATTAATATCAAGAAGTACCCCTCTTACATATTCAACCCTCCCTTCCTTATCGCAGAAAATCTTTGCCCTTTCTTGTATCCAGAGAACTTCCCCCTCTCTATTTCGTATCCTATACTCCCTCACATATCGATTGCCATTGTTAAGAGCTTCAATAAATTGCCTCTTTGCCTCGCTGAGATCTTCTTCTATGATGAGGTCAGACCATTTAGTCTTCCCAGATTTGAAATCATGTTCTTTATAACCTGTAAGTTGTTCAATCTGGTTATCAGAAAAATCAACCGTAAAATCGATATAGCCTTTAAAAGCTATGGCGGGGACCAAGCTTAGAAGTAAGGTGTATTTTTCTTCACTTCTCTGTAAATCCAACTCAAGGCGTTTGCGTTCCTCGATTTCAATCTTAATATTCTTGCTGGCACCTTTGGCTTGCGCCTTCTTTATTTCAGCGCGACCCTCCAACTCTTTCACTACTAACTGATACTTATATAGTATTAAACATGCGGCAATATTAACAGCCAGGCAACTAGATAGAATCGTATTAATTTCATTATTTAGAGGGGATAAAATTGGAGACATAAGATTGCTTATTAATTTATATGTAAACATAACCATTAATGTTAATAACGTTACAGATATCAACGTCAGAACTTTATTTAGTTTATACTGGGGGTGAATATCTCCGTTGCGATCGATAACCAAATTTTTAGATAGCATTTTCATGGTCTCCGAGAATTGAGTTTTAGCTACTTATCGTTAAGGCTAATATGGCATAACTCGATAATATACAAAATAGGGAGAATCCCAATTTTGTAGGTGGCAATCCCTAATTTGTATATAAGTTGAATTACTTAATTGATAATACGTAGAATTACGTAGGGAAAATGAGTAGAACTGCGGATGGATAAGAATTTCGAGGATGAAACGTTTCTAAGCACCAGGAGGGGTATACCCTTTACTGAGGGCGTATTTAACCAAGTCAATGCTTTTTTTGATATGTAGTTTCTTCATGGTATTAGATCGGTGTTTTTCGACCGTACGGATGCTAATGGATATGAGCCCGGCAATTTCCTTGCTCGATTTTCCCTCAGCAATAAGCTTCAGGATCTGCCTTTCGCGGTCAGTCAGGATATCTGAAGAGGATGCAGATCTCTTCCACCCGTAATTCTGGAATAGAAGATCCTGAATTTCTTGGGAAATAATCGATGATACGTAAGTGCCACCTCGGCGAATTCTCTCGATGGCGGAAAACAGCTCCTTAGCAGCATCTTCTTTAACCAGATACCCATCTACGCCCGAAGATAAGGCTTGATCCAGGAAGTCCTTGTCCTTGTGCATGCTCAGGATTAAAATTTTGATTTCCGGATAAAGCTTCTTAATCTCTTTGGCCGCTTCAATTCCTCGCAGGTTGGGCATGGTGACATCGAGAATCACCATATTGGGAGACAGTTCCTTCAAGAGTCCTAGGAGCTCGAGGCCATCGCTCGCTTCTCCGATTACTTTCAGATCTGCCGCCTTTTCGATAAGTGTCTTGATACCTTGACGTACCAAAACGTGATCATCAGCCAATACCAGAAGATACGGTTTCATCTTCCATCTCTTATCATCATGGATAATTTAAGTTAATTTTATCTGTCTCAAATTTGCCTAAATAGCCAACTTCTCGCTTGCCCCAGACAGAATAAGGAGATCACGGAACGGAACTTGCGTACCAAAGTGATCTTCAAGAGAGACCCAGTATACACATTATGCTGAAAAGAAGACCATGGGGGACCTCCACTCGAAGTCAGACTTCAGAAGTGGAGAGGAGCACCTCTCGCAACTTTTCTAAAAGTTCCGTTGCATTAAATGGCTTAGAGATGAAGTTCTTGTCAGAACCCAATACCTCTTGATGGACGATGGC
>CAWCOX010000003.1:0-598176 GCA_963797235.1 uncultured delta proteobacterium | reverse complement strand
CCCTCTGTCGATTTGCAAGTTTCCCTGGCTGTCGAACAACTCTTTCGCCTTGCGCTCCAGAAGGCTGCGCAGTAGCAGGGCCCGGCGCACCAGGTAAAACCGGTCGTCCTTTTCCTTGCCGGGGTTCAGGCCGGGGATATTTACATAACCCTTCAAGCGGCTGACAAAGTCGGGGCCTTTGGCGCCTTTGAACGCTTCCTTTAATTCTTTAACCTTTTTTCCCTGTTCCGCTTCGGTCAAATCTTTTTCTGCCAACTTTTCCCGGCAGAATTCCGAGAGCGTGTGGTTAGTGCCGCCGGCAAAGACAAAAATGGCATTGCCGATGGGATGGGTGATTTCCCCCTCTTTGAACTCACCGTCCTGCATGGGGCCCAGGAAATATTTGAGCCAGCCCAGCTCCTCGCCACATTTGCTGTCAAACTCATCAAAGAAGACCAGGGGCACCTTGCCCTTGAGGACCACATCTCGCACCTGGTGTAGTGCCTTGATAAGATCATTAGGCGACTGCCATTGGGAGATGTTGAATTCCAGACGCTGAATAATGCCATGGGCCACACTTTCCGCCACCTGGGTCACCGTAAAGGATTTGCCCGATCCGGGCTGCCCGAATACCGCTAACGACAAGGGACGCTCCGGATTGTCCTTGTGCACGTATTCATCCAAGAGATTCTTGATACTCTGGAGACTCTCGATTTCCGTCCGGTCCATGGTCTTCAGCTTACCGAACCGGCCCACCGGCACCGGGTCCAGGATCGGGTTAGTTCCGTGAAGCACATACTTGCCTGCCACTTCTTCCAATTTATCCTGGACAGTCTTTCCCAGGATCATCCAATAACTGGGCTCGCTGCACTCCGGTGGTCCGGCAGGGGGTATTTCTTGACTGTAGATGGCAGGGTCGGGTTCCCGTTTATCTCCCTCTTTCTCCTTAAAAAAGATTTCCTGGGGTTGAAAGATCTCCTGGCCTGGATAGTTCAAATGAGCGGCGTCCTTGCCGAAACCCAGCAACAACATGCGCCGGGAACTCATGATCCCCCGGCACGCACCATCACCGACTCCTTGGAGGCCGTGGACCACGATCTTGGACGCCAGACCGGCCACAAAAGCCATGGTCAGCCCGGTCATGCCACCTCCGCCCAAGGCTTCCTGAAAGGCGCCCTCCACCCGCAGGGGATCATAATAGAGTTGGGCCTGGGGGACTTCTCCGCCGCGGTAATAGACCGCTCCGTCCAACCCGAAGCGGACCACCAGGTGGCGGCATTGCGCCAGGGGCCTTAGCATGGGATTGTTAGTTATATGCCAGACAAAATCCATGGCCGTGCGTTCCCAGGAGAGTCGCCGGGAGAGGTTCACCGCTTCGGCCCGCAGGTCGTCGGCGCTGACCACCACCACCAGCCGCTCGGCATGGTCTCGCAGGGCAGCCCACAACTTTCCGGTTTGCAGGGGGTGGCTCATCTTCAGAATAACCAGGGGCTTTTTATCTGGGGTGGTTATAGCTGCTGGCCAAATATCTGTATGATCATCGCGATTATCTCCATAACCGTTGCCCGCATCGTCCAGGACCACCAATGCTGCCTCGGGTGTATCGCCCTCCACCGGCAGGGGCTGGATCTTGGCCTTTTCAGGGCCGGCGTATCCCAAGTTCTGGTCCACGCGAAAGATGCGGTTTTTGGCATCCCGTTTGTCCTGGGTGTAAGGAAATTCTTTGAGGAGGATAATGGAGTGTAAGGCTTTCAACGGTGAAACATTATTCAGGTTCTGCAGTCGGTGGGTCAGGACCTTGATATTTTCAGCGACGGCCGCTTTCACCAAGCGGGCCAGGAGCAGGGCGCCGCCGGGCCGGGCCGCCATGCGGGTGCCCTGGTAGAGTTCCCAGTTCAGGCGCCCCGCCTGCCCCGCCCCCCACAGGGTCCTTAGCCTTGACCCGCCATTGCAACCAGTCAATGGTTACATCCCCTGCTACCACGATCTTTTTAGTATCGTTTGCCATAATGACTCCTTTCTCGAAAATCCAGGAATACGGTCAGGTTAGCGTACTGTCCCGTAAACGACACACCATCGCCCCGCGCATCCGAGATAGACACCCTGGTCATCGGTTCATCTCCAATCGTTCAAGCCGATCGTCCCGGCGTTTGAGGGTGTGCAAGTTCTCCTCGCAAATCCGGCTGTTCACATGATCCATCGCCAGCATGATGACCTGTCGCCATATCGCAACACCTGTTTATCCTGTTCAGCCATAAGAAATCTCCTCACAACCTATACTACTTTGCTTGCCACGGATTCTGAGGAAGTATGGCCGGGACCTCAGCGCTGTTGGACAATCAACTCCAACCAAGATCGGCAAGAATCTCAGCTGCCATTTCGTCACCATTTTCAGCAGCTTGTTTGAGCAAGAGCTTTGATCTTGCGGAGTCAGCCGGAACGAAATTCCATCCCTCACGGCGGTATTGGACACCTGCCTGCGCCTGCAATTGTTCGTCAAGCAGCAAGAGAGCAAGTTTACATAACGAGTCATTCTCCCCTTTATTCGCCGCACTTTCATATAGTTGAAGTGCCAATCTGAAATCTTTGGTGCATCCGTACCCGTTCTCATACATGAACGCCAAGTTATAGATAGCATTCAGATAACCTTGCTTGGCCGCCGCCTCGTACCACCGTACCGCTTCAGCAAAGTTCTGGTCGACGCCGGCTCCTTTCATAAGAAGCACTCCGAGGTTAAACTGCGCCTGAGCGACGCCATTCTCAGCTGCGCACCGATACCATACCACCGCCTGTTCAAAGTTACCTTCGCTTTCGTATGTCACAGCCAAATGACATTGTGCTTTTGGGTCACCACGATCTGCTCGATATCGGAGGTTGCGCGGGATCTAGTTGTACAAGCAGCTGTGAAATTGAGTCAATTTGATTTCCTTCTGCTCCTATATCATTTTTTAATTCTGTACAATTATCATCTCTGCCTTGCCTATCTGATACCTGGTCATTATCAATAGCGGTATCGATTTGCGCTGGATTCTCGTGCGCACCAATCATTTTTGGAAACGTATTGGTCGGTAAACTTGTATCCCCGGACACTGGTTCTTTTCCAATGTCCCTAAGAGGGCACAAAATATTGTTCACTATTTTAATAACTAACGGCTGCGGAAGGCCTGTCTCAGTTGCCAGCGAAGCGAGGGTGATAGCAACAGCTTTTATGTTGCGATGGGGGACGCCCGCACGCACTGAGTGCTTCACGAGAATCTCCAAAGCTTCTTGGGCTGGCATTAGTGCACCGCCAATGCGGCCATTGGCCTTTATGACCATAGCCAAATTATTCAGCCGAGTTGCAAGCTTAGGGTTTTCATTACCTAAGCATTCTCGGTCGATTTCAACCGCCTCCAATGCCAGGGGCTCAGCATCTTGTGACCGGTCAGATTGGACCAGGATTGTGGCGAGGTTGCTTAGAATTGTGGCCAGCAATGGATGTTTCGAGGGCAAGTGATTTCGACAAATCGATAACGCGCGCCTCAACACTGCTTCAGCATCACAAAGTTTGTTGTCAGAGCGAAGGCATTCAGCAAGAGAGATAAGGTCGGTCGCGACTTCTGGATGATCTGTACCATAAATCTGCTCGTCTATATCGATTGCACGTCTGACCAGCCTTTCTGCGTCGCTCCCGCGCCCCATTTGAAGATAAGTTCCGGCCAAATTGAGGCAAGATATGGCAGTATAGCGGTCTCGCTTGCCAAATGAAAGTTCATAGGTCGATAGAACAAGCTCACGAATTGCCGCAGCACTTGTGAAATCCCCTTGCGCTTCTAAAAGGAGAGCGAGATTGGCTTGTGATGTAATGTAGTTGGCATCGAACTCGCCAAGAGAGCCAGAGGATGCCTTTGAAGATGCGGCTGCCTTCTCCGTCAGGGCTTTGCCTGTGCGGTAGCAGCCATTTTCAATTAAAAATGCCCCCAATGAGTAAGCAAGGTGAGCATTGCCAGAGGCACGGCGCTCATAGGCGCCTGCACAGCACTTTTCCATGTTACGACCCTGCTGCCGCAAAGGTAACCAGTAACCCGTTAGTTCCCACTTGGGCCGTTCGTTGTAAAGAGCTATGAACAAGTCCAGATCAGTTAGAGTCGCTTCGAGTCGTTCCCAGGCCTCGGCGGCCCGGAGCTGCCAGGGCCATTCCGCAGCCTTGCGCGAGGTTATGCCACGCTGGCGCTCGAAATAATTAGCCAGGGCGAGATGGGCCTCGTTTTGAGCCCCTGGGGAGGAGAGGTATTCGGCTTCTACGGCCTGCCGCAGGAAGTCGTGGCCAAAGGCGTAAAGCCCGGCACGCTGCGCCAGGTGTGGCTCCATGGCGTAAAAGAGCGGTGTCCATTCCTGCCGAGGCAGCGCCTGTTCGGTCGTCCCCAGCAGCTCCAGCCATTCGGTTTCGGCCAGACCCTGCCGGGCGGCCCAGAGATGAGAAAGACTGCACCGCACCAGGTCTCGGCCACCATCGAAATCCTCCTGCCAGCGGCGGAGCACCAGGCGGAACAACTCTTCGGGCGAAGCCGCCTCCAGAAAATGAGCTACCCGGTCAGGGAGTTGCTCGAAGCTGCCGAACTGGCGCAGTTCCTCCAACACCGTGCGAAGAAAGAGGGGATTGGCAGAGCCGGGCGCCCCGGCCACTTGCTCGCGGAATTTCGGTTGAAGGGTTTTTCGATAATGATCGAGGAAGGTGCTAATCATCCATTCGCGCTCGCTCACGTCGGGCGGCAGTAGCAGATGCTCGCTCCAGCCGCGCTCACGCAGGTTTTCAAGCGCTGGTCCAGGCCAGGTGGAGGCGAGGACGCACACATGCGGTGGAAAGTGTCGGGGCAGCCAGCCAAGCCGGCGGTCAGGCTCCTCGCCCTCGATCTGGTTGAGGGCGTCTAGCACCAGGACGATCCGGCCCCGCCCGATGGTCTGCGCCAGCCAGAGCGGTAGCGTCTCCCGCAGCTTGTTGGGCTCGACGGGGATTTCGTCCGTGATCTCGTAGCGGCGCTTCAGCTCACCCAGCAGCCGCCGCAGGAAGCCGTCCACCGAAGCGCTCTCCGGCGTGGCTCCAAAGTAGTGCGGCAACACGAAGTCGTCTGGGTGGCTCTCCTGCCAATGTCGCACCCAGGCTGCGAGCAGGGCAGTCTTGCCGCCGCCGCTCTCGCCGGTGAGCACCAGCCCTCGCCCAGTCGACTCGGCTCTGACAAATTTATCCAGGGCAGCAGTATGCGCCGGGTGTTCCACATAGGCCAGGAGTTTGCTCCGGGCGTAGGCCTCGTGGCCCAGGGCCTCCTGGTCCAGGGAGTCGGGCAGCTCCTCCTTGGGATAGAGATGGTCGATCAGCTTGATGAACTGCTGACGCACCGCGGCGGCGAGGGCCTCGGGGGCGGCGTAGTTTTCCAGGAGGGGCAGGCCGCTCCGGCGGATGCGGTCCTTGAGATTCTGCAGTTTCTCCTGGCTCTCCGGGTTCTCGGTGGCGAAGTCAGCCCGTTCTTTCTCCGGAACCGACGCCAGGTAGGCGGGAGAGCGGAAGTAGAAAAAGGCATGTTTTGACATGGCCGGGTTGTTGAGTACCCCGTGGAGTATCTCCAACTCGGTGACGGAGGTGCGGCCGCCCACGTGCTGTTTGAGCCACGGTTCCCGGGTCATCACCTCCGGCGGCACGCTCTCGGGAATCCAGCCGTAGCGCTCGCCGAGCAGGCCGATGAAATAAGGCCGACTGCGCTGGATCTCTTCCAGGCAGATGGGCAGCACCTTGCCTTCGGCGGCCTGCTCCTCGGTGATGCCCCAGCGCAGGTCCACCTCGGTAAAGGTGACGAAGCGTTCGGCGCAGAGGCGCCGCAGCTCGGGAAACACCTGCTTCACCAGCAGCTCGCGCTCAAGGTGCATGTCGCGGAACGTGGAGGAGATAAAGACGCGGATGACACGGTCTTTCCCGATCAGCTCGTTGGTGGTGTCTGCTGGGGGGGACGCCAGGGGCGGGGTGCAAGGTGACTGGGTAGGGTCATCAGGATTGCATAATTTTGGAGAAGGTGTTCTTGCTTTGTTGTCACCGCTGTGACCGAAAATACGCTTCCAGAAGCTCATGGGTTCCTCTTATCGCTGGTCGGTAAGACTCAATGACCCCATCGCATACTTGGCCCTACAGCGCAGGTTCACTTCGCTCCAGACCTCACTCCGGGGCTGGCGCAACTTGCGCAGCTTCGGGAAGATGATGAGCTCCTCTCGTTCTCTTTGCATATATTTGAAGGTAGCGGAGACAAAGACCCGGATGACTATCGGTCCGTTGATTTCTACAGGTGGTTGAGATTCAGCCATGATACAGACTCCATTTTGGGGAAAGAAGGTACTCTATAGTTATTCAGAGAAATATACGACAGGGGCCTGATTCACAATGGCCCTGGGGTCGCGATTTGATTTTACCATCGTAACTTTGGCATAATTTTAGGCTCAAAAATATAAAAAGTACAAATCTTTGAAAAAATAATCTTCTATCTTCATGAAGAAGATTCATAGAAGCTTAATCATGTCCAGCCACCCCGTTTCCAAGAACTTCTCCTTATAGGGTCTGTTTCAGAAAAAAATTTGAGGGTTGGAAACTGAAATTTCCTGCTTAGGCCCCAGGTATGAGAGTGGGTCCCATCTTAGGGTCCCCTTCGCGTTTCGAGCCCCCAGGCTCTTTTATGGGGGCAATCAAGTCGGCCCGACCGCCAGGAACTGTAGGCCCTGGAGGTGAGCCGCCCAAGTCCGTGAGGTTAATCGGTCGCTACTGCCTGCTGGCGGAACCCCTGTGCAAGCAGGGGAAGATCCAACCCCCAGTGGGCAGTTTCTATCTCGTACTGGATATATGTGCTGTGCAGCAGTTTGAGTGGATATTGACGGCCGCCGTTCTGATGACGGGCCCTATGCTGTCGTAGGGCTGTTGCGGCTTAATTCCTCAAAAGAGGGAGGTGATACAGTTGTTGAAGAAGATCGTGTCTGGAATCTCTTGGTTGATCTCCAAGGTGAAGGCTGCCTATGCGTGGGCTACTTCCGAGGAGACTCAAGCTAAAGCCAAGGCTATCTGCACCAAGATCCGTGAAACCGTGCATGACCATCAGCCGCAAGGTGGTGGTGACGGTGCAGCGGATCTACCTGGTGAAGGAGCTCGTGCTGGAAGGTCTCGGTGGTAAAGAGAACTTCAAGCAGGTGATGGCTAAGGTGCGCGCCGAGGTGAAGGCCCTGTCCGATGGACAGGTGTCCTATGCCGTTGTCACGGTGTAAGCCTTTGGTTTATCCGGCAGTTGATGGAGGAAGGCCGTTGGCCCTGACAGAGGCTGACGGCCTTTACTATGTGACTTGGACGTCGATGATGTTGAACTGGTGATTGGATGGCCGGGTAGCGCCGGTCTACTCTCCCTGTGGGAGGAGCCCATGCATAAATCCTTAGGAGGATCTGATGAGTTTGAAAGAGCGGATTGTTGGCGCCTATTCCTATGCCAAAGAGCAGGTCGTGAAGGCCTGGTCTTACGGCAAGGAGCAGGCAGTGAAGGCTTGGGAATGGGTGACTCAGCAGGCGAAGGCTGTCGAGCATCCATCTCGAACCTGGTCTCCACGGAGCCGGGGTTTGAAATTTCCAAGCGGGTGATCTCTCCATGCCGCAGGCGGCGATTACGGTCATCGCCATTCAGATGGCGATGGTCGGCGCCGGTATCGGTGTGGTGGGGATCACGGTGTTGATCAGCGTGTTCTGTGTGTCGGCTATCTGGGCCACCAAGGCCCGGAACGAAGCGATTGTCGCTAAAGCCTAACTCTTAAACCAAGCCCAAGCCTAACCTGATAAGACCAACCTGGAGCCGCGGCAATCGGGCCGCGGCTCTCACCATCTCAGGCCCAAGACCATCCCGGTCTTGGGCCGTTTGTTTTAGGACCGCAAACCTGGTAGGGAGCGCAGATGGTTTAGCCACCGATGACTCCGCAGCCCAGGCGGAACCGACAGAACTCCAACGTTAACCACGGATGCCACCGGTGTACGTTTGTCCCGTGGTGCAAGCCCAGCCAGGTCAGGTTAATTCCTGGATCACCTGAAGGTACGAGTCGAGGATTTCACTGTATATTCCGCCGGGCCTAGCTTCCCAGACCATTACCTCGTCGCCATTCAATGATGGGCTTTGTTGAAGAGGTTGAAAAATTAAAATTAGGAGGAAGCACCATGCTCAATTGCAATGTCTTCAGTGGCCTCGTAATTGCCCCACCGCAACTCATCCTGATTGGGGAAAACACCCCGCTGGCCTTTTTCATTCTGGATTTAAGGGTGAGTGAGGGATCTGCCGGCATGATAACGGTAGTCTGCCAACAACCATTTGCCTTGGCTGCCGTCAGAGACTTAAGTCCGAAGGAGTATGTGGTAATCGAGGGCTTCATTCGCAATGACAAAATCCCCATAGGGGACGGGACCTATGTACACGAGGTTCATCTATTCGCTCTTCAGATCCTGAAATGCAAGGTTCTCGGCCTTTAAGACGACCCTGCCTGACGATAGCCTGGGCTGGGCATACTGCATAAAACTTTAAAGGAGGAAGACATCAGTGGGACAGCGCACCATTAGAAGGAATCCATCCAGAAGGGTATGGCGGACGGGAGGAGATTGGCTACTGGGCCTGCACAGGCGTCAATCCTACCCCGGCTACCGGAAACTCTGGCCAGGGAACCCGAGGCCCAGAAAGGGCCGATCCAATCAATGAACATGGGGTCATGCCGGACATAAATGGACCTGCAGCAGCTGGCCATGCCGGTCTAACCTGACTAAAAGACACCCTGGATGTTCCTTTTAAAGACAGGGGCGGCGTATTTTCACGCCGCCCTTCTATTACCGGGTACGCCTAAGTCCTTGAAATGGGTTCGGCGCGCCCTCAATGTCCAGGGAGTTGTCCCTTATGGGCTTGGTAATGATTTTCAAATTCTAAGAGGAAGGAGAAGACAACATGAAATCGCATCTGTGCAGGTTGGAGTTTGGCGTTTCTAGCCTGGCGGACATCAGGCTCTTAATAAAAGCCTGGGACCGGATCTTGGCCCTTGAGCCCCCGGGAACCAGCCAGTCCGCCATAGTAGCTGCTACCGTAGATGACCGGCTGCCAGAAGAGCAGGTAAGTCTCAACTTTTATGAGATCCCAGAGGTGCTGGACAGGTTTTTAGGCATCCTGGAGAAAGACGGCCTCAGGTTCACCCGTAACGAAATCATCCCCGGCTTCTTCATCGTGTGCCGGGTAGACCAGGATCAGCCGCTTCTAAGGGTCTCTGGGGCCAATGGTTACCATGGTCCGGAGAATGGGCTGAAAGATTGAGCGATGTTGCCTTAAACACAGGGAGTGCAGGAAGAATTCCTTCCTGCACTCCCATCTAAGGGGTTGGCTTATTCTGCGGCATTGCTGGGAATGCCCCCCAAAAGAACCACATAGAAAGGAGCCACGTAAATGAAGAAGCGACCGAAACATCTGGAGATCGGCGTCTCTTGTCTGGAAGACATCCGGTTATTGGTGAAGACCTGGCGGCAGGTCCTAACCCTTGCCGGCCGGGACCCGACCGAGGTGAGGTGGGTGTATGTCACTGTTGAAGATCGGGTACCGGGAGAGGAAGTGAAAGTCAGCTTTCAGGAGTACCCGGAAATACTGGAAGCGGTCTTAAAGGCTCTGGAGGACCAGGGCCGCAAGGTCACTTGCGAAGACCTGATTCCTGGCATCCTGACCATAGGCCGGATGGAACGGATCCGGGGGAACTGAGGGCCATCAGGGCCGAAGTTCAGCCGGGCAACGATCCAGTGCCAGGAAGGGGCTAAATGGGCCTTGGAGGTGCCCTTATACTATGGGCGCCATGTTAATCGGTCTGCCGGCCTCCGCCAGGTACCAGCTTTGGCTGTGGTAGGGCAGATTCTGTCAATGATGAAGTAATGCTGGGGGAGGCCCTCCGATAAATGTATTTTGTTAATCGGGGGCTTTCGTCAGCGGTAATAGGATAGTTCTGGGCAGCCGATTCTGGCCCGAAAAAATTGCAGCTGGCCCATTATCCCAGTCAACTCGGTCCAGGGATTAAACCTGGAGAATCATAATTGATGGGGTCGTGGCCCAATTGGACCGAATGGACCGGTTCTATAGAAGTGGGGGCATAGCGAAACACAGTGTTTCACCGACCGAATATGGTTAACCTGGGCAGAAATCTTAACCTAGATTATGTGGCGAAAATTGATGGAACCTGAGCCAACCATTTGATACAAGGAAGTACCTACCAAAACAGGGTATGGCTCGGCCCGTTGGATTAACAAGAAGCAGGAACACAAAAAGGACGATCACCATGGCTGAATTGTTTGAATGCACTTCTATCAACGGCATGAGGCTGGCCAACCGATTTGTACGATCTGCGACTTGGGAGGGTTTGGGGGACAAGGATGGCGCCGTTACCCCCAGACTCATTGAGATGATGGAGGAGCTGGCCAGAGGAGAAGTTGGACTGATCATTAGTGGTCACGCCTTCGTCAGTCCCGAGGGCCAAGTCAGTCCCAGACAGCTGGCTGCCTACGATGATCGTTTCCTGCCCGGGCTTCGAGATATGGTCAACGCGGTGCATTCAGCCGGAGGAAAGATCGCTCTGCAGCTGGCTCACGGAGGATGTAAGGCGAATCCTGAGCTGAGTGGCTTGGAGTCTATTGGGCCATCCGCAGTCGAGAAAAACGGCCGGCCAACCTGCCGTCCGGTGGCTAGGGAGGATATTGCGAACGTCGTCTCTGCCTTCGCTCAGGCCGCGGACCGAGCGAAACAGGCAGGCTTCGACGCGGTACAGATCCATGCTGCCCATGGCTTTCTGCTCAGCCAATTCCTCTCCCCCGCGTTTAATAAGAGAACAGACAAATATGGAGGCGAACTCAAAAACCGGGCGCGGCTTCTTCTCAAAGTAGTACGGAGCGTCCGAGAGGCGGTAGGACCAGAATATCCAGTTCTCGTCAAAATCAACTCCGAGGATTTCTTGGATGAAGGTATGACGTGCCCAGAGGCCGTGGAGGTCTCGGGTATGCTCGAGAAGGTATCCGTCGATGCTATTGAGTTCTCCGGCGGGACGATGAATTCCCCTGAAAAGTTCCTACCAGTGCGCCCAGGCAGGCTGAAGACCCCGGAGGAAGAGGTCTATTACCGGAAAGCTGCGAGGCTCTATAAGCAGAAAGTCACAATTCCACTAATTCTGGTGGGCGGCATCCGCTCCTGCGGGGTGGCCGAGGAGTTAGTCCGGGATGGAACGGCCGACTACATTTCCATGAGCCGGCCACTGATTTGCGAGCCGGGACTCGTCAGGCGCTGGTGGGAGGGTGACCGCCGCAAAGCGGAATGTGTTTCAGACAATGCATGTTTCGCCCCTGCATCCGATGGCAGGGGAATTTACTGCGTTACGATGGCCAAGAAGCGGAGCAAAACCAGCCAGTAGTTCGGCATCCCGAGTTAATATATGCTCATTTCCGAGACCGATCTTTCGTTTCTTCCCTCCTTGTATGCAGACTTTTGTGTGTGAATCTGTGTGAGAAAATGGTTCAAGAATATGCCAAAGCCTGCCAAAATCTGAAAAGACAGGCTAAAAGGAAAATTGGTTATTTCAATGGCTTCCAATAATTTGAGGAGGTTAGGAAGCTCAGGGTAATTGCTTTGGGAGCAGGAAGTCGGCGGTTCGAATCCGCCCGTCCCGACCAGTTTTAAGCAAGGCCGCCCGGGCTGGATTGGGAGGCAGCAGGGGAAGTATAGCCTTTCTGGATGGCGTATTTCACCAGGTCGGCATTTTTTCTAACCTTCAATTTCTTTTTGATATTGGCGCGATGGTTCTGCACGGTCATGGCGCTGATAAACAGTAGTTCCGCAATCTCCTTGCTCGATTTGCCTTCCGACAACAGGGTCAATACCTCGATTTCCCGAGTGGTCAGAGGTGCGGCGGCCCCGTTGGACCTGCCGGTCTTATGGACGAACATTTCCCCGATCAGGTCGGTGATCAAGGGAGAGACATAGGTCTTGCCCTGGCGAATTTTATCGATCGCGGCGAGCAGATCCTCGCTGGCGTTTTCTTTCAGCAGATAGCCGTCGGCCCCGGCAGAGAAGGCGCGAATCAGGTATTCCGTGGATTTGTGCATGGTTAAAATCAAGACCTTCACCTGGGGATGGATCAGCTTGATTTCCTTGGTGGCCTCGATCCCCAGGAGCTTGGGTAGCGAGATATCCAGGATAACCATATCCGGCTCGGCAGTCTTCATGAATTCCAGCAGTTCCAGGCCGTCACCCACTTCACCCGCCACCTGGAGGTCGGGCCTGCTTTCGATAACCCCCCGAATGCCTTCACGAACCATGACGTGGTCATCGCACAAGACTATTTGATATGGTGTCATCTCTGTATTAACCCTCCATCCTTGGAAACAACCAACCGGTCTCGGCGCCAGTTTGGCCCCTGAAGTTGCTGGTCCCCTTAATAATTTAAGCCGCTCTCCGGGCGGTCAAGCCCAGCCTTCGCAGCTCGAGCCATATCTGTTGATCCGGGCCCGCGGCGCCAAATGGAGTCGATCGGATCGATTACCCCCGAGTCAGGCCTGATCCGGCGCGGCTGGCCGGCTAAAAAATGCCGACTCTAAATTGGGACTATTGTTTAAAAACATAAGCATTAGTGAATATTTGTCCATTAGTCAGTACTGACCAATTTGCCATAGGCAAAAGTACCCGGTTGACTTTCCTGCCAACCTTTGAAAAATCCTCATCCAACCCCAATAATTTAAGTTTAAGGAGCGTTTTGGCTGGCAAATGGCGGAAAGCATTACCTGGGGGAATCTCAGGGGGAGCTGGCCGGCTCAGCCCGCTGGGCAGCTGGGATCTCGGGGACATCTTTTCAGGGTTTCCGGCACTCGGGGGCTTTTTCCCCTTCCCACGGGGCAGGGGGGCGTCAGCCGAGGGGCACGATTCAGTGCGGTCTCAGTAGAGCAAGTACCTGGCGCGCAGGCGCAGAAAGGCTTGCAGCCCGGGCTGATAGCGGCGCTCAATCTCCCGGGGGTCCTCGTGGCATTGGAGGGCCTGGAGCACCTGGCGCGAACCCACCATGCCCAGGGTGTTGCCGAGATGGAATTGCCCGGCATAGAGGTGGCTCAGGGCAGCGGCCAACTCCAGCCCCAGGGCCGGGCTGTCCAGTCCATTGCGGTCCACCACCCTGAGCCGCACCCCCTGGCAACGCTGCCCCCGATAGGGGCTGGCCGCGGGCACGAAGGTTACGGGCTCAAAGGCGATCCCCTGGAGCTGCCGTTTGCTCAAATAATCGGCCAGCCGTGCTCCCGAAATCCAGGGGGCGCCCACAACTTCAAAGGGGGTGGGGGTGCCGCGGCCGACGCTGAGGTTGGCCGACTCCACCAAGCCGGTAGCCGGGTACAAGATCGCCTGGGTCAGGGAGCGCAGGTTCGGCGACGGATTGACCCAGGGGAGCCCCGTCTGGTCGAACCAGGCGGACCTATGGTAGCCCGCCATCTTCACCACGTGCAGCCGGGCGCCGATGCCCCGCTCCTTATTGAAGAGCTGGGCCAGCTCCCCGGCGGTCATGCCGTAGCGTAACGGCAACGGGAAATAGCCGATAAAAGACTTTAAGTCGGGGTCCAGCACCGGCCCCTGCACCGCGGCCGCGGTGATGGGATCGGGCCGGTCCAGCACGTAGAAATCGAGGTTGGCCGCGGCCGCGGCCTCCATGGCGTAGGCCATGGTGGTGATGTAGGTATAGTAGCGGCAGCCCACATCCTGGATATCGTAGACCAGGGCGTCCAGGCCGCGCAGCATCTGGGCCGAGGGCTTGAGCGTCTTGCCGTAGAGGCTGTAGACGGGCAGCCCGCTGGCCGGGTCCGTACAGGAGGACACCTTTTCATCCAGATTGCCGTAGAGGCCGTGCTCCGGGCTGAAGATGGCCCGCACCTTGACCCCGGGGGCCTGGCACAGCCGGCTTAAGGTCGAGCGCCCGGCGGCGTCGATGCCGGTCTGGTTGGTGATCACCCCGACGTTCTTGCCCTTCAGGGAGGCGAAACCCTCCGCCGCCAGGACCTCGATGCCCGGCTGCACCCGGTCGGGGGTATCGCTGGCCCCGTAGCCCCCCATGATCAGATCGGGGTCGGCGTCACTCAGGGCCGCGGTGGACGCCGGCGGCCCCATGGGCACGGCCGCGGCCACCGCCGCCGCGGTCTTGGCCCGCAGGGCCTTGACCTGACCCCGGCCGTTCGGATAGAGGCGGTTGGTGAGGATGATCAGGTAGGTCTTGGAGCGCGGCTCGATCCAGATGGAGGTGCCGGTATAGCCGGTGTGCCCGAAGGAACCGGCGGGGAAGGAGGCATTGAAGATGCGGCTATAAGGGGAATGGATATCCCAGCCCAGGCCGCGGCGGGTGGAACTGCCCGGCACGCCCTGGCCCTTGGTCATGGCCGCCACCGCCTCGGGGCTGAGAATCTTCCGGCCCCGGCACCTGCCGCCATCGAGGATCATCTGGGCGAAGACCGCCAGATCGTCGGCCGTGGCAAAGACCCCGGCATTCCCGGCCACCCCGCCCATGCGATAAGCGGTGGGATCCTGCACCTGGCCGCACCTGATGTCACAGGGGGCTATCCGGAGTTGCAGGGCGGACCGCGGCCGGAACGAGGTGTCCTTCAGACCCATGGGCCCGAAGATATGTTGGGCGCAGTACACGTCCAGCATCTGGCCCGAGACCCGGTGCACGATGATGCCCAGGGAAATGAAATTGGCGTCGCTGTAATTAAACGAGGTCCCCGGCGGGTGGACGGGGTGGTCGCCGGCGATGCCGGCCACTGCTGCTTCGTAACCCGATCCCCCATGAAAAGTCACGTCGGCCCGCAACCCGGAGGTGTGCATCATGAGCTGCCGGATGGTGATGCCGCCCTTGCCGTTGGCGCCGAATTCCGGCCAGTATTTGGCCGCGGGATCGTCCAGGCGCAGCCGTCCGGCGTCCACCAATTGCATGACGGCCGTGGTGGTGGCCACCACCTTGGTCATGGAGGCCAGATCGAAGACGGTATCCGTGGTCATGGGCTGGGGATGGGGCACGGAGGTCCGCAGGCCGAAGCCCTTCTTATAGACCACCCGGCCCTGGTTGCCCACCAGGATGACGGCGCCGGGGGTATTCCCGGCGGCGATCTCCTGGTTCGCCACCTGGGCGATGCGGGCAAAGCGGGGCGAGTCGACCTCGGCCGGGATCTTGAGGGCCTCGGGGGCCGGCGGCGCCGGGGTCTCGACCGGCGGCGGCTCCACCTTGGCGACGGGCGGCAGCAGGACTTTTTGGGCGCAGCCGCTCAGACCGGCGAGACCTAAGGCAAGGGCGAGCGCGCTCAACCAGGCGACAAAGCTACGGCAGGACATTGGTGAAATCATGGCTGCCATTATAAGACGATCTGTCGATAAATTAAAGAGTCTTAATTGCTGACCGCGCATTTCTTATTGATATTGTGAAAATCTTGAAATATTATTATGTTAATCAATTGTCAGCTTATTACTGATAGTTACACCGGTCAATTATTACCGTTGACCAGGGAGGCTGGAAGGGGGGAGTTTACCACAACTTCACCCTGACAATAGCCCACCACCATCCTGAGGAGAATATGTTCGAACGTCGCCGGGAACGATTACTCCCACGCCACTTGTTCATCAAGCGCCTGGTTAAATATGGGGCGGTGTCCTTCGGTCTGGCGGCGGTTTCCTTGCTCATCGGCATCCTGGGCTATCGGCAGCTTGAGGGCATGTCCTGGCTGGATGCCTTCGTCAATGCCGCCATGATCCTGGGCGGCATGGGGCCGGTGGGCGAACTGCACACCCGGGCCGGCAAGCTCTTCGCCGGCTGTTATGCCCTCTACTGCGGGCTGATCGTGGTGATCTCCATGGGCATCCTCATTGCCCCGGTCTTCCACCGCTTTTTGCACCTCTTTCATCTGGAAGTCTCGGAGGAAGACGATCGAGGCAGGCCTCAAAAAATCCATAAGCCTTGACCGAAAATTAGCTAAGGAGGAATCTATGCCTTTCGTGAATATCAAAATCACCAAAGAAGGGGCCACGGCCGAGCAGAAGGGGCGGCTGATTCAAGGAGTGACCGGTCTGCTGGCCGATATCCTGGGCAAGAACCCCCAGACCACCGTGGTGATCATCGAGGAAGTGGACACCGACAACTGGGGCATCGGCGGCGAATCCGTCACCAGCCGCCGGCAGCGGGAACAGCAGGGAAAGCATTGACTACAAATACTGCAAATTGTCGAGCCGCCGCCCTCGGCGGCTATGCCGGTGGGGCGGGCCTTAGTGGCACAGGCCTCTGGCCGGTGAGCAAAGCCCGCCGTTTCCCTGGCAAGTCCGCCCGCCTTCTAGGCTGTCTTTTTGCGCCTTGGCGCCTTGGCGTGAGGCCTGACTTTTCGGAACCAGAAAAGATGCTCTACACCACCCAAAAAGGCGAAACCTTCGACCTGGAAAAGGACTTTTCCTCGCCGGAGCGCCACATCCTCCAGAAGCTGCTGCTCTGGAAGGACCTGGCCCACAGCGCCGAGGAATTCCGCGCCAAGCAGCAGGAGGCCCTGCGCCGAGGCTGGGGCGACTCCGGCCCCGTCCCGGTCAGCCGCAACCTGCAAAGCCTCACCCAGGACCTGGAAGACCAGGTGGCCCGGCGGCTGCGGGCAGGAAAATCTGACTAAGGATGAATAATTAAGCACGGCTTGGGCCAAATGTGCTGGATATTTAAAGATTACTTCTGTTTTGATTTTCGCCCCAGATTCTCTTATAATTTGCTTATCCAGGCGAGTTCGGCGAAAAACAGGAATTTTCTTTTTTTGCTTTTATCAAGGCATCCCCAACAAGAGTCTAAGCTGTTTGGGTGGAGGGAATCATGAGTCTGGAAGAACTGAAAGATGAGGCCATGAAACTGGCCCCAGAGGCGCGGGCTAAACTGGCTCATGCCCTCCTGGCAAGTCTTGAAAACTTGTCCGAGGCCGAGATCGAGCTGTTATGGGCAGCTGAGGCCCGGCGGCGGGATGACGAGATCGAGGCGGGCCAGGTGTCATTGCGACCGGCAGATGAAGTGTTAAAGGACGCCAGGTTACGACTGCGATGAACTTCTTGGTTCGGTTTCACCCGGACGCAGAAGCCGAGATCGGCGAAGCTGCGGCGTTCCTGGATATCGAATCGCCCGGCCTGGGCTTGGTCTTCCTGGACGATTTTGAGCATGCCATCGAAGTAATCGTGTCGCATCCGGAAGTTGCGCCCATCCTGCAAGGTCGGGTACGGCGAAAAGTGCTCCGGAAATTCCCCTACTCCATCATTTACTCAGTTGTGGGCGATGAGATTCGCATCTTGGCGGTTTGCCACCAGCGCCGCCGCCCATTCTACTGGCGACCTCGCTGCTGAAAGGGCCTCCTTTCCTGGGCATGCCCAGCCAAGAATACCCTTCCCCTTTTTGCTTTTCTCCCCCAATATCCTATAATTTATTTTAAGCATTGAATTCCCGGAGGTTCAGGCATGACCCTGTATTATGAAGAACCGCTGTACCGGCCGCCCAGCGAGGCCGGCAGCCTGTTGATCCAGGCCACCGTGGGCTGTGCCTTTGCGCACTGCACCTATTGCATCTCCTCGGTCACCGGCAGATTCGCCATCCGGCCGCTGGAGGAGATCAAGCAAGACCTGAGCGAGGCCCGGGAGCTTTACGGCCCCGAAGTGCCCAAGATCTTCCTCCTGGCCCAAGACGCCCTGGTGATGCCCGCCGCCGATCTGATCGCCCTCAGCGAGATGGCCTATGGGCTCTTTCCCGGATTGCGGCAAATCTCGATGTACGCCCACCCCCAGGACCTGCTCCATAAGACCCCGGCTGAACTCCAGGCGATTTACGACTCCGGCGTCACCCTGCTCTACGTGGGCCTCGAATCCGGCCACGACGAGGTCTTGCGGCGGATAAAAAAGCACAGCACCGCCGAGAAATCCATCCGGGCCTGCCGCCGGGCCATTGAGGCGGGCTTCCGGCTCTCCTGCACGGTGATCATCGGCCTGGGCGGCCGGGAACTGACCCGGGAACATGCCGAGGCTACCGGCAGGATGATCACCGCCATCTCCCCGCACTATCTGGGTTGCCTGACGCTGATGCCCTACCCGGGGAGCGAACTGGACCGCGGTATCGCCCAGGGGACCTTTGCGCCCCTGTCCACCCTTGAGGTCATGGAAGAGTTCCGCCTCCTGCTGGAAAATATCGGTCCCTTGGAACGGACCTGCGTCTTCCGGGCCAATCACGCCTCCAATTACCTGTCCCTGGCCGGTGATTTGCCCGCGGACCGGGACCGGCTGATTCGGGAAGTCCGGGCGGCGCAATCCCGGCCGGGGTCGCTCCGGCCCGAAGCGTATCGCGCCCTGTAAAAAAAAGTCCGGTAGGGGCGGTTCTCGAACCGCCCTCAGCCTCTCTCCGTTAATGCCGCCCGGCCCCTTAACTTTTCCAAATCGAGTCTTATCTTTTCATTGAGGCCAAGCCGGCTGCGGCGCCGCCTCTAAACCTCTAAATCCAATCCGGGAGGTCAGCCATGAAAAACTGGCTTTGGTTGGTCCTGGCCAGCCTGGTGTTGATGACCGGCTGCGCCCAGGGCTACACTGACAGCCGGCCGGCTTACCAGGCTCCGCCCACCATGAGTTGGTATCAAAACCCGGAGACCGAATCCCAGTACCAGATGCGGTTGTGGAGCGAAGACGCCGGCAGCCATTGAAGCAGCTGCCAGCTATCAGCCAGTAAGGGCGCCTGGAGCTGGTTCAAGTTGACGTCTTGGCGTTACAAGATTACAATCCCTGCATGAAATCCTCGTCGCCAAAGGGCCACCATCTATTTCGATCCGGACCTGCACCGGGCCTTGCGGCTTAAGTCCGCCGAGACGGAGCAGTCGGTGTCCGAGTTGGTCAATGAAGCGGTAAAGCTGAGCCTGGCTGAGGATGCCGAGGATTTGGCCGCCTTCGAGGCGTGGGCCTCCGAACCCAACCTGCCTTTTGAAGAAGTCCTGAAAGATTTGAGGCAGCGTGGCAAGATCTAGGCTGCTGATCAAGCCCTCGGCGGTCAAAGAAATTGAAGCCATCCCCTTTAAACGAGAGCGCCAGCGGCTTATCGAATCCATTGCCAAGCTTGCCGAAAACCCCCGGCCGCCCGGATATGAAAAATTATCGGGACAAGAAAAGTACCGGATGAGGCAGGGTCGCTACCGTATCCTTTATGCCATCGAAGACCAAAATCTGCTGGTGTACGTGGTCAAGGTGGGGCATCGGAAGGATGTCTATCGGCAGTAAAGTGGGACGCGCTACTAATAGGGCCGCTGCCAAGCATTGATATTTTCCAGGGACTGAACCTTGCCTCAACTTCAAGCTGTCGCCCAGCAATTCACTCCACTAGCCCGGGTCCTGCACGTCCGGGCTTACGGCAACGGCAATGTCCATGACACCTTCCTGGTGACCAGCGACCGCCCCGCAGCCCCAAACTTCATCCTGCAGCGCCTCAACACCCGGGTCTTCCGCCGGCCGGAGCTGGTCATGGCCAACCTGCGCACCTGCACCGAACATCTGCGCCGGCGTCTGGCGCGGGCTCCCATCAGCCCCGGCCGCCGCTGGGAGGTGCCCCGGGTGTTGCCGGCCCGGGACGGCCGGGACTATTTTATCGATGGGCAGGGATCGTTCTGGCGGGCCCTGAGTTTTATTGAGGGCGCCCAGACCTTTGATACTATTCATGATCTGGAGCACGCCCGGGAAGTGGGCTACGCCCTGGGCGCCTTCCACCATCTCCTGAGCGACCTGCCGGCCGCGCATCTGTCCGACACCCTGCCCGGATTTCACGTCACCCCGCGCTATCTGGCGCACTATGATGAGGTCCTGGGGCGGAAGATTCCGCCCCCATCCCCGGAAGTGACTCATTGCCTGAGGTTTGTGGCGGCGCGCCGGGTCTGGGCCGGGGTCCTGGAGGAGGCGCGGGCGCAGGGCCGGCTCTCGCTTTCGCCGGTGCACGGCGATCCCAAGGTCAACAACGTCCTGCTGGACACCGCCACCGGCAAGGCGGTGGCCCTGGTGGACCTGGACACCGTCAAGCCCGGGCTGGTGCATTATGATATCGGCGACTGCCTGCGCTCCGGCTGCAACCCCTGGGGAGAAGAGACCGAGCAGTGGGAGGCGGTGCGTTTCGATCCGGACCTGGGCCGGGCCCTCCTGCAAGGCTATCTGGCCGGGGCCGGGGGCTTCCTCACCGACCACGACTACCACTATCTGTTCGCGGCCATCCGGCTCATCGCCTTCGAACTGGGCCTGCGCTTTTTCACCGACTATTTGGCCGGCAACGTCTACTTCAAGGCCAGTCGCCCGGAACACAATCTGGCCCGGGCCCTGGTGCAATTCAAGCTGACCGAGAGTATCGAAGCCCAGGAAGCCGCCATCCGCGCCTTCATCCGGGACCTGAGGTGAAAGAACGGAATTTTGTCCTGAGGCCCTTTGCCCCTGAAGGCCCACGGCCCGGGGTCGAGATTACCGGCCATCTCGCCCGGCGTCCCGACGCCCTCACCATCGGCTACCGCCTGCAGGGCCGGTTGGCGGACGTGCTGCTTCCCGCGCCGCTGGCCGCCCCGGCCCGCCGCCACCGGTTGTGGGAAGGGACCTGTTTCGAATTCTTTCTGGCCCTCCAGGAGGCGGCGCCATACTGGGAATTCAACCTCTCCCCGGCCGGAGACTGGAATGTCTACCGGTTCAGCCATTATCGGCAGGGCCAGGCGATCGAGCAGGCCTTTGCCTCCCTGCCGTTTGGCCGTCCACCGCAGTCCGGAAACCTTGCGGCTGACCCTGGAAGTCGATCTGGCCAGGATCGTCCCGGCGGACCGGCCCCTCGAGGTGGCCATTGCCGCGGTTATCCAGGCGCCGGACGGCCGGCTGACCTACTGGGCCCTGACCCACCCCGGCCCCCGACCCGACTTTCACCGGCGGGACGGCTTCCTGATCGCCATTTAGCATCTGGTCTGAGCAATCCTTCCTCAAAAAATTCCCCAAATAAGTTGACCCACCGGCTCGCCAACCAGAGTTTATTGATAATAATCACTAATGTTTCTCGGAAATAGGTAATTTTACCTAGCAATTATTTAAAGTAGCTCCCCCAATAGGTAATTCTACCTATATCCTTATTGCCGCTCCTTTATTTTAAATTAGGCATTTTTACCCATTGATCGGGTAATTAATCCCACCTAAATATTAATCAAAACAAGATGAACTTTCCGCGACAATTGTAACCGTAACAGTAATGATATCTGGTAGGGACCATGAGAAAATTTATCATGATATTGCTGGTTTTCCTGAGTGCCATGGTTCCGCTGCTAACGGCTGACGTTCTGGCTCAAAGTCTGCCTCCTGAGCAAGAGATTTTCCCCACGGGCCTACGGATTGAAGCCCTGTTGCGCCGGCCGGCGCCGGACTCTCCCGGGGCCATCATTCGGTCGGCCCGGCCCTATTCCCCTAATCAGATGGTCGATTTTGAGTCCAACGACGGTTCCTGGACCATGATCCGCACCCTGTCATTTTCCGGCGGAAATTGGCAGCAGCGCGGCATGATGGATAACCTGACCACCTCTATCTCGGTGAGCCAAGACACCCCGGTATCTGCGGTCACCAAAGACAAACTCTCCACTACGACTAACAAAGACAGATTCGTGGCCGCGCCGTCCGGCCTAAAAATCGGCTACGGTTTAACCTATTATCTCCCCGTCAGTCAGACCTTTTCGGGTTACGCCCAACTCAAACCGCCCTCGCTCAAGAGCCTTCTCAGCTTTAAGAACATCTTTACGGCCCCGCAAACCATGCTGGCGACCGGGTTTCAGTTGCCCCTCATCACTGCCGCCTCGCCGACGGAGCACAGTGTCTTACTCAAGTTTTCCGCGGCCGTGGACCAGCATTTCCGCCCCCTCATGTCCTTTACCATCAACCTGCTGCCCTCCAGACGCTGAGGCCGCCACCGGCTAAGCAAGCGGTCCCGGCAGGTCAGGGTCACCGGCAAAAAAAAGGGGCGCGGCCTGCCGCACCCCTTCAAGTCTTTTTCCAGGGCCTGGCCACGCCCCCCAATTTTTTGCCCAGACGATAAACTATTTGGAGCTTTCGGCCTCCGGCGCCGCCACCGGCGTGGCGTCTTTATCCTCGCCGTGGCTGCTGGTGAAGCCACCCTTGGGATAGATGTTGCGCGGGTTCCAGAACATCCAACCGCTGGAGCCGAATTTCTCCGCGGCCTTGATCTGCATCTGGACGCGCTCTTCGCCGAAATCGCCGCCGTGGAAGGCATAATCGCGGAAGGCCTGCAACCACGGACGGAAGCGCAGGGGCGTGACCCCGGTGCGTTCCTGGCCCCGCTTCAGCGTCAGGTAGACGATTTCATAGGGATGCTGGACCGGATTGCGGTAATTGGGGATGCCGAGATGGTAACCGGAGGGATAGAGCATGGGGCAGACCACGTCCACGGAGTTGACGGCGTCCTGCACCGTCTGGCCGATGCCGGTATCGTCCAGGTTCCAGAAGACGTAACCGAAGATGTCGGCGGCCACCATGACGTTGTAGGGGGCCAGGGCCTCGTGAGCCGCCTTCAGAAAGCCGCTGATCGCCCTGGTGCGGTTTGCCATGGTATTCGGCTCGGAGAAGACCACCCCTTTTTTATCGGGGCAGCGGACATAATCGAACTGAATCTCGTCGAAGCCCAGTTCCGCACCGAGCTTGGCGATGGCGATGTTGTAATCCCAGACCTCTTTATTGAAGGGGTCGACCCAGCGCAGTCTTTCCCGATCCTTAAACACCCCGCCGCCCTGAACCTTGACGGCCCACTGCGGTCTGGCCGCGGCCAGGGGATCATCCTTGAAGACCACGATGCGGGCGATGAGGTAGAGGCCCTTCTCTTTGAGGCCCGCCACCAGGGCCTTCATGTCCTTGATCAGGATAGTTCTTTCGGCTCCAAAGTGGGCGCGCACTTCTTCGGCCAGGGGCAGGTCCACCTTGAAGGGAATGTAGCCGCGGTCGCCCTTGATGTCGATGACCAGGGCGTTCATCCGGTTTTTCTCAATGGTCTCCAGGGCGGCTTCCCGGATTTTGCTGCTCCAGGCGCCGTAGACCGTGAGATAGAGCGCCCTGGGCTGGAAGGAGGTCAGGGGAATCTCGGCATTGGGCTCCTTTAGTTCCGCGGTGGCGATCTCCCGCCGGGCGTAGCCCGGAGCCCGCAGCTTCAAAGTCTCGCCGCTGCTTTCGAGGCGGAAGGTGCCGTCCTTGCCGGTATGGGCCACTTCGGCGCCCAGGGTGATCAGGGCGCCTTCCACGGGCGCCTTGGTCTTGGCGTCCACGATCTTGCCGACATAGGCGGCCTGGGCGGTGGCGGCCAGAAGCAGGGCCGCCAGGATCAAGCAAAGCAAAGCAAATTTCTTCATGCATCTCCCCCGATTGGTGAAACTGTCAATTACCAGGTGCGCCAAGCGAATGAGATGCGGCTTATTACCAGAACCGCTTAGTCATTCCGTTCCTGGTTAATCAAGCAAAACAAAGCCAAACCTATGCGGAATATCATCTTTGCTTTGCAAGACTTCGCAGGGCAATCCCAGGTGGCGCACAGTCTTATAAACATCGATGCCGAAGCTTTGATCACAAGGCCTTACCTTGTCCGGGGTTGGACAAGGGTTCCCCCGTTGCACCGCGCAAACCTTACAGAGATTACAAAACCGTATCCCAAAAGCAAAGTAGTAGCCATCAAGAAAAGCCGTTTTCTCAATCTCCAGAACGGCCTTACTCAATTAATGTCCATCAGGCGAATGGATTAACAGAATACGGTTATATCTGCCAACCATTTCAAGCCGTTCTTGATAAGTAGTCTCCCGGATATCGCATCTAAGGCTACGGCGATAATAATCTTCACAACCCCACCTGCACTTCAACAAGGCTCGAATATCGAAAAAGATCTCCTGCGGGGTGATGAGATTGGCATGGAGCATATTAAGCTCTTTGGCCAGAGTGACGTACTTATCAAGGTTCGACATTATCGGTGTGTCACATACCTGCCGACAAAGTTAGGCCTCCGGCCGGTGATTGTCGGTTAAGGTATTTTGGACCGGGGGCTGGCACTGGAGGCTGCTGGACCGCAGCTGCTTGCCCGCGCCTCAGCAGCCCAGGATGAAGAACAGGGCCGCGATGACCAGCAATAAACCTAATTTTTTCGCCAACTTAAGTTTCATAGTTTTCTCCTAATAAGCAACTTCGGATTTTTTGCCCTTCTTGGACTGGGCTTTGCCCTCAACGACGGCGATAAACCCGGGGAGCGCGCCGTTTTGCATCAGGTAGCGGGGTTGCGCCATCGGCTTTTCGTCCTTAGCGGCATTGCGGCGATCGATGCTGAAGGCCATCACGTAACCGGCCTTCTGGGCTTCGGCTTCCAGGTAATCGTCATAGATGCCGTAGGGCCAGGCCAGTTCTTCAATCTTGGTTCCCAACCGCTTTTCCAGGACATTCTTTGACTTGACCAGCTGGGTCTGCACCGATTTAGCGTATTCCTCCGGCTTCATCTTCTTCTTATCTTTCTTGAAGTTGGGGTGCCAGAAGGTGTGGCCCTGCATATCAAAGAGGCCGGTCTGCTGCAGCGCCTTGAGCTGCTCCCAACTCATGGCATAGGGCGCATGGGGATTGGAGATGCACGAAGGATAGAGAAACAGCGTCACCGGGATATTGAATTTCTTGACGACGGGCTGCATCTCGGTAAAGACCGTCTTGTGGCCGTCGTCCACGGTGATCACCACCGATTTGGGGGCCGGCGCCGGGCCTTCGCCCTTGAGGTAGGCTACCAGGGTCTTGAGGGGGATGACGGTGTAGCCGTTGTCCTTGAGCCACTGCATCTGGTCGGTGAAGTTCTTGGTGGTCACGGTCATGCTGTCGGGCACCGTCGGGCCGAAGCGGTGGTAACACAAAACGGGCACGCTGACCTGGTCCTGCGCCATGACGCCGGGAGCGGCGAGGCAAAGGGCCAGTAGGGCAATACCAATAACCAGGGTGAGGCTGCGAATCATTTTTCAGGTTTCCTTTGGATGGTTAATCTAAAGAGGCGCCCTTCTCGGTCTGCCGCTGCCGGTCAATGACCCGGGCCCGGAGCAAGGGGGTGTAGGCCTCGGGCAGCGGCTCGGCTTTGATCACCAGACGTTTGCTCAGCAACTCCTGCCACTCGGGCCTGAGGAAGTAGGCTTGGCCCGGTTGCAGATCGACCTGGACCGTATCGGTGAACTTTACCTGCCCCTCGGGACTCATAAGGTCGGCTCGCACCGCCAGGCGGCGGCTTCCCGGCTTCAGTTCCACGGCGAAGATCGGCAGGTAGTCCAGACACAGGCCCTGGTAAACCTTCTGGCCGTCCACTGTCTCGATTTGCAGACGATACATCGCGGTGGAGATAGGACGGCTGCAACGGCGCCCACTCGGCTCCCTGGAGGTTGAGGTCGGCGCCGGGCATGACCGCCTGCACCAGAGTTGGATCGGTAATCACCAGGGCCACTTGCGCCGGGGGCTGCTTCGGCTCGGCTTCCCGAAAGAGGTAAAGATGCTTGTTACACAAGGAGGCGCAACCGGCCAACAGACCCAGGCCAACCGCCAGCGCCAACCAGGCCCGCAAACTGCGGCCGGCATTACGTTTTTCAGTGGGCATCCCGGTACTCCTCGGGGCAGGATTTGGGTTCAATGGTCTCGTCCCCCGCCAGTTGGAGAGCAGGCGCCCTCGCCTGCAAAAACAGCCGAGGGCGGCTGTTCTCCATTGGACTGCATCGGCAAACCAAGGGCCGGTCTTAAACCGCCCCCGCCGTGGCCGATTTATCCCATTTACTATCCCGATTCTTTCGCACAAGTCAACCTCTAATTCCCGGGGCAGTCAAATCTATTTGTGCAAAAACATTGTTACAAGTTGACAATTTTGGAACAATCTTCTAACGTAGAACTACGCTCTGAGCACAATGGTGCATTTGGTGGTTAACGTGTTAGATTCTTTAATTTTTCCGCTATCATCCTTCTTGCACACCTGTAACAAATTTAGATGAGGTAATTTATGGGTATTTCCCGCAGAACCTTTCTGAAGAGTTTGGGAAGCGGGCTCACCGCCCTGGGCCTCTCGGACGTCATTCTGTTGCGGTCCGGGTGGGCCGGCGCGGTGAAGCCTGCGAAGATCATCGAGGCCACGGCCACCACCTCCATCTGTCCCTATTGCGGAGTGGGCTGCGGCCTGGTGGCGTACACGAAAAACGGCAAACTGGTGGACGTGGAAGGCGACCCGGACCATCCCATCAATCAAGGGTCCCTGTGCAGCAAAGGCCAGGCGGTCTTTGAGGTGGTCACCAGCCCCCGGCGCCTGCAAAAAGTGCGCTACCGGGCCCCGGGCAGCGACCACTGGGAGGAGAAGGACCTGGAATGGGCCGTGCAGACCCTGGCCCAGCGGGTCAAGGCCACCCGGGACGCCAACTTCATGGCCAAGTCGGGCGCCGTGACGGTGAACCGCACCGAGACCCTGGCCTCCATCGGCGGGGCCGCCCTGAATAACGAAGAGTGCTATCTCCTGACCAAATTGTCCCGGGCCCTGGGCATCGTCTATCTGGAACACCAGGCCCGCCTCTGACACTCCTCCACCGTGGCCTCGTTGGGGCCCACCTTTGGCCGGGGTGCCATGACCAATCACTGGAACGATCTGGCCAACAGTGATTGCCTGATGATCATCGGCTGCAATCCCGCCGAAAACCATCCCATCAGCTTTAAATGGATCACCAAGGCCCAGGAAAAAGGGGCCAAGCTCATCGTCGTTGACCCCCGCTTCACCCGGTCTGCGGCCAAGGCCGATATTTATGCCCGCCTGCGGCCCGGCACCGACACCGCCCTGATGGGCGGCCTGATCAACTATGTCCTGGCCAACGACCTGTTTCACAAAGATTACGTAGTCAATTATACCAATGCCGCCTTCGTGATTAATAAAGACTTTGCCTTTCATGAGGGCCTGTTCTCCGGATATCAGAAAGATAAGCGGGCCTATGACGTGGCCACCTGGGATTACGAAGTCGACAAAGACGGCAAACCGGTAACCGATCCGACTTTGAACCATCCCCATTGTGTCTTCCAGCTCATGAAGGCCCTGTACGCCCGCTACACCCCGGAGCTGGTGGCCGCCACCACCGGCGTGTCCAAGGACATCTTCCTGAAGCTGGCGGCCGCCTACGGCGCCACCGGCCAGGTCGGCAAATCCGGCGCCCTCCTCTATGCCATGGGCGGCACCCAGCATTCCACCGGGGTGCAGATCATCCGGGGCTACTCCATCCTGCAACTGTTGCTGGGCAACATGGGGGTGGCCGGCGGCGGCATCAACGCCTTGCGGGGCGAAAACAACGTCCAGGGCTCCACGGACATGGCCTTACTTTTCAACTTGATCCCGGGCTATATGGTCGCCCCCATGGAAGCGGCCCATCCCACCCTGAAGGATTATCTGGACAAAAACACCCCCAAGGCCAGCTTCATGATCAATATGCCCAAGTTCTTCGTCAGCCTCCTCAAGGCCTTCTGGGGTGACGCCGCCACCAAAGAAAACGACTTCGCCTACGACTATCTTCCCAAGGCCGGCGCCGGCTTCCAGGGAGCCGGCTACTCCTGGATTCCCCTGTTCGAGGCCATGGGCGCCGGCACTATCAAGGGGATGCTGGTTTGGGGCATGAACCCCGCGGTGAGTGCTCCCAACCTGGCTCAGACCTATCAGGCCTTGGACAAGCTGGAGTGGCTGGCGGCCTTCGACCTCTGGGAGACGGACACCTCGGTCTTCTGGAAGCGGCCCGGCGCCAACCCCAAGGACATCAAGACCGAGGTCTTCCTCTTCCCCGTGGCGGACTCCCTGGAGAAGGAAGGCAGCGCCTCCAACAGCGGCCGCTGGGTCCAGTGGCGCTACCAGGCGGTCCAGCCCCACGGCGACGCCAGGAGCGATCTCTGGTACGCCAACCGCCTGGGCCTGGAATTGCAGAAGCTCTATAAAGGAGACCCCAAGGCGGCCTTTCCGGAGCCCATCGTCAACCTGAACTGGAACTACGGCGCCGACCCCGACGTCCACCTGGTGGCCAAGGAGGTCAACGGCTACACCGTGGCGGACAAGAAGCAGGTGCTCAATTTCCTGGGCCTGAAAGATGACGGCTCCACCGCCTGCGGCTGCTGGATCTACTCCGGCTCCTACCCCGGCCCGGACAAGAAAAATAACCTGATGGCCCGTCGGGACAAAAAGGACCCCAGCGGCTTGGGACTCTACGCCAACTGGTCCTGGGCCTGGCCGGTAAACCGGCGCATCATTTACAACCGCTGTTCCGCCGACGTCCAGGGGCAGCCTTTCAACAAGGACCGGGCCCTGGTGCGCTGGGATGAGGCGGCCAAGGCCTGGAAGAACCTCGACGTGCCGGATTTCAAATGGATCGACCCGGCCACCAAGGTCCAGGTGGCCCCGGATGAATCGGCCAAGGCCCCGTACCTCATGCTGCCCGAAGGCAAGGCTCGCCTCTTCATTCCCAAGGGACTCTGCAAGGACGGGCCTTTCCCGGAGCATTACGAGGCCCTGGAATGCCCCTTCAACAACCCCATGTCGCCGCAGCAGTCCAACCCGGTGGTGAAGATCTGGAAATCGGCCTGGTCCAAACTCGCCGAGATCTGCGACCCCAAGTATCCCATCATCGCCACCACTTTCCGGGTCACCGAGCACTGGCAAGGCGGGGCCATGACCCGGAACCTCGCCTGGCAGTCGGAAATGATGCCGGAGATGTTCGTGGAGATGAGCCCCAGCCTGGCCCAGGCCAAGGGCATCAAGGCGGGCGACTGGGTCAAGGTGAGCAGCATCCGGGGCGAGGTCCTGGCCCGGGCCAATGTCACCCACCGGATCGCCCCCTTCTGCTGCGGGGTCGGCGGCCTCCAGAACACCGTGGAAATGGTGGCCCTGCCCTGGCACTTCGGCTTTGCCGGCCTGACCACCGGCGGGCCGAACGGCAAGAATTACGCCGCCAATCAACTGGCCCCCGAGGTGGGGGACGCCAATACCATGATCCCGGAATACAAGGCCTTCCTGGTAAACGTGGACAAGGCCTAGGCTGCAGGCCTAAAGGGGAACGCATATGAGCAAAGCCATCTTGATCGATACCACCAAGTGTATCGGCTGCCGGGCCTGCCAGGTGGCATGCAAGAGCTGGAACGATCTGCCAGGTGGGAAAGCCACCTTCAGCGAGACCTGGTCCAATCCGAGACTACCTGAGCAGCAATCAATATAACCGCATCATCTTCCGGGAGATCGCCCGTCCCGATGGCCGGGTGGAATGGCACTTTATCTCCCGCCGCTGCATGCATTGCCTGGACCCCGCCTGCGCCAGCGCCTGCCCGGTGGGGGCCCTGACCAAACTGCCGGAGGGGCCGGTGGTCTATGACGACGCCAAGTGCATCGGCTGCCGCTACTGCATGATGGCCTGTCCCTTCCAGATTCCCAAGTTCCAGTGGGAGTCGGCGGTGCCCCTGATCCGCAAATGCACCTTCTGCGCCGACCGGCAGGCCATGGGCCTGGAGCCCGCCTGCACCACCACCTGCCCCACCGGCACCCTGTTGTTCGGGGACCGGGACCAACTCCTGAAGGAGGCGCACCGGCGCCTCGGCGCCCAACCCGACCGGTACTATCCCCAGGTGTACGGCGAGAAGATCGCCGGCGGCACCTCCAAGCTCTATCTCACCGCGCTGCCCTTCGAAGAACTGGGCCTGGTCCAGGCGGGTTTCCGCACCGACCTGGGGGACACCCCCCAGGGCCTGCGCGGCCGCGAATGGATGTCCAAGGTGCCCTATGTGGCCGTGGCCGTGGGCGGCCTGGCGGTGGGTCTCCATTATCTGAACCACCGCCGGGGCGAAGTTCAGGCCGAAGAGCGGAAGGAGGATTGAGCCATGGCGAGCAAGATCGAAAAATGGTATCCCGGCGAAGGCAAGCTGACCCCCGGCTGGGCCATCATCTATGTCATCCTGGTGTTGGGTTTCGTCTCCGCCATGGCCCGGTTGTTCCTGGGACTGGGCGCCACCACCAACCTGAACGACGGCTACCCCTGGGGCCTGTGGGTCAGTTTCGACATCCTGGCGGGCGTGGCCCTGGCCGGCGGCGGCTTCACCATGGCCGCGGCCATCTACATCTTCAACCTGAAGAAGTTCGAGCCCCTGCTCCGGCCCGCCAAGCTTTCGGCCTTCCTGGGGTACATGATGTTCGTGGTCGGGCTCTTCTTCGACCTGGGCCAGCCCTGGCGCATCTGGCACCCCATGGTGATGTGGAACCCCCACTCGGTGCTCTTTGAGGTGTCCTGGTGCGTCATGCTCTACACCACGGTGCTGAGCCTGGACCTCTTCATCATCGGCCTGGAGCGCTACGGCAAGCAGAGCTGGATCAAGTTCTTCCGGGATATCTACCTGGTCCTGGTGGTGGCCGGCGTCATGCTCTCCACCCTGCACCAGTCCTCCCTGGGGGCCCTGTTCCTGCTGATGCCCCAGAAGATGAGCGACCTGTGGGCCAGCGGGGCCATCGGGCCGCTCTTCTTCACCAGCGCCGTCATCGGCGGCATGAGCGTGGTCACCCTGGAGAGCCTGATCAGTGCCCGGGTCTACAAACGTCGGCCGGAAAT
Organism: uncultured delta proteobacterium; assembly: GCA_963797235.1. Lineage (GTDB taxonomy): Bacteria > Desulfobacterota > Desulfobaccia > Desulfobaccales > 0-14-0-80-60-11 > JAPLJC01. The sequence continues at coordinate 567,485 of CAWCOX010000003.1, read as the reverse complement.
GGACATCCTGCCGGCTTTCAGCAAGGGCCTGGGTATCGTCCTGCTGGTCTACTTCGCCATGAAGGTGACGGACCTCTACGCCCGGGGGGCCACGGTCTGGGTCTGGGATAAGCCCCATTTCTTCTTCTTTCTGGAGCTCTTCGGCACCGTGGCCTTGCCGGCCCTGCTGCTACTGTTCAAGGAGGTGCGCAATTCCCAAAAAGGGCTTTATTGGGCCGCGGGCCTCTCCGCCTTCGGGGTGGTGCTGAACCGCTTCAACGTCAGCCTCACCAGCTATGGGGGCTACCGGGAGTTCAGCTACTTTCCGTCCTTCATCGAGATCATTATGACCCTGTCCATGGTGGCCCTGGCGGTCGTCATCTTCGACCTGGGCATGAGATATCTGCCCATTTACAAGTCGGAACTCACCGTGCGAGCACTAGGTAAACACCGGTAAAACGTAGGGGCGACCCGCTGGGTCGCCCCTTTCTGCTTGGTGGCCTGGGCGTCTCACCTGTGCCGACGTAGGACAGGCGCCCTCGCCTGTCCAGGACAGCCGGGGGCGGCTGTCCTACATTAAAATTAAGCCGTTAGCGTCGCCTTGGCCTTGGGGACCGTATCCTCCGGGCTCACCTTATACCAGGCCTGGATGATCCTCCCTGCCGCATCGATCAGAAACGACGAGCGGATGATGCCCTCGACCTTCTTCCCGTACAGGTTTTTCTCGCCCCAGGCCCCGTAGGCCCGGGCCGTGCGGCGCTCCGTATCCGCCAGCAAGGGAAAGGCCAGGCCGTATTTGTCGTCGAATTTCTGTTGCTTCGACGGTGGGTCGGGGCTGATGCCCACCACCGCCAGCTTTAGGGCGGTCAACTCCTCCCGGGCGTCCCGGACGCTGCAGGCCTGCCGGGTGCATCCGGGGGTGTCGGCCTTGGGATAAAAATAGAGCAGCAGTTTCCTGCCTTTAAAGTCCGCCAGTTTCACCATGTTGCCGTGCTGATCCGCCAGCTCGAAGCCGGGGGCCGCATCACCCGGCGCCAGTTTGGGCATAGGTCACCTCTTTTTCTGGAAAAAACTGAATAACTCATGGCTAATCTTTTATATAGTTATTATTTTTATCAAATGAAACCTACCGGGCCGGGATTTTCCCGGTCTGGAAAGAGAGGAACAATGAAACCAAAAGTGGGATTTATGGGTTTGGGTATCATGGGCTCCGCCATGGCCGCCAATATCCTCAAGGCCGGGTACCCCTTAATGGTCTATAACCGCACCCCTGACAAGGCCGAACCTTTAGCCAGACTCGGAGCCCGGGTGGCCGCCACCCCCAAGGCCCTGGCCGAAGACGCGGCGATCATCATCGTCATGGTCACCGGCCCCGAGGCCATCTACGAACTGCTCTTCGGCCCGGAGGGCGCGGCCGCGGCCTTTAACCCGGAGCAGGTGTTCATCAACATGAGTTCGGTCTCGCCCAGCTTCACCCTGCAGTTGGGCAAAGAGCTGGCCCCCACGGCCATCCGCTTCGTGGACGCCCCGGTCTCGGGCACCAAGAAGCCCGCCGAGGATGCCCAACTGGTGATCCTGGCCGGCGGCAACCGGCAGCGGGTCCAGGAGCTGGAGCCCCTGTTCCTGACCATGGGCAAGAAGGTGGTTTACTGCGGCAAGACCGGCCAGGGCTCGATGATGAAGATGTTCATCAACCTGCTGCTGGGCGTGATGATGGAAGGCTTCGCCGAGGCCGTCAACTTCGGGAGGCTGGGCGGGCTCGACCTGGAGGCCATGCTGGACGTGGTCGCCTCCGGCGCCATGAACGCCCCCATGTTCCAGGTCAAGGCCGCAAATTTCAAGGTGAAGACCTATCCGCCGGCCTTTCCCTTAAAACACCTGGCCAAGGACGCCAAGTTCGTCCTGGATACGGCCTACGAGCTGGGCGCCCCGGTGCCCGCCGGCCAGATGCTGCTCCACCTCTACCGCCTGGGCGTGGCCCAGGGCTGGGGCGACGAGGACATCTCCGCCATCATGCGGGTAATGGAGCACCTGAGCGGGAAATGATGAGGGTTGTGGGGTGCGTCCTACGCACCAATAACGGCGCCTAGGCGTGCCCTGCGAAACCGAATATCGAACGGACTATTACTCGTCAAGCAAACGTTGATAATCTGCGGGGTTAAGGCCCAGGTCCCGAAGAATTTTGCGGAGTAAGGGCCTGACGATGACCTGGGAACCATGGTCGGGAATGGTTACTATGCGGCCGGAAAGATTGCGAAAAACATTGTGGCTGCCCTCGCACCTGACCCACTGAAAGCCTGAGGCTTCAGCCACCCTCTTTAGTTCTCGGTAAGGGACCAGGCGCAGCCTGGTCAAGCCGTGACCTCCATCTGCCAGGTACCCACAAAGGCGGGCAAAGGCTCTTCCACCTCTCCTGCCTTAAGATAAGCCAGGATTGCCTCCCGCATGTTGGCCTCCAGGGTCGGAAAATCCGGAGCTTGTGTATAGCACCCCGGCAGTTCTACCACTTCGCCCACCAGCCAGCCACTCTCGGGATCTCTTTCGATCACAATGGTGAAGGATTTCTTCATATCGTTGGCTCCTCCTCCCACAATCATTATGCCAAGAATGCCGAAAATCGCAAGATGAATAGCCTTCTATGCTGAGTCTATGACGGCTTTGGGGGGGCAGAGGCCGGCAGCAATGCATCCCGCCTTTGGAAAACCCTGGCCCTCCCCCTATCCTCCTCACCCATACTTCCCGGTAATATAATCCTCCGTCCTGATGTCCTTGGGGCGGGTGAATAGTTGATCGGTGGAGCCGAACTCGATGAGCTCCCCCAGGAGCATGAAACCCGAGTCGTCCGAGGCCCGGGCCGCCTGCTGCATGTTGTGGGTGACGATGATGATGGTGTAGTGCTTTCTTCAGTTCCTGCATCAGCTCTTCGATGCGCAGCGTCGCCAGGGGGTCCAGGGCCGAGCAGGGCTCGTCCATCAAGAGGATCTCCGGCTCCACCGCCAGCAGCCGGGCGATGCAGAGGCGCTGCTGCTGCTCCTCGGTGAGGGAGAGCGCCGGGGCCTTGAGCCGGTCCTGCACTTCCTCCCACATCTGCACCGCGTTCAGGGAGCGCTCCAGGATGGCGTCCAGTTCCGCCTTCCGGGGCCGGCCGTGAAGCCGGGGACCGTAAAGCACGTTGTCGTAAATCGACAGCGGGAAGGGGTTGGGGCGCTGGAAGACCATGCCCACTTTTTTGCGCAATTGGGTGAGGTCGACGTCGGGCGCAAAGATGTCCTGGCCGTCAATGCTTACTGCACCCTCGATCCTGACCCCGTCGATCAGGTCGTTCATGCGGTTCAGGGTGCGGAGCAGCGTGGACTTGCCGCAGCCCGAGGGGCCGATCAAGGCGGTAATGGTCCGGCGCTGGAACGCGGCGTTGACGTCCTTTAAGGCATGGAAGTCGCCGTAAAATAGCTGCAGGTGCCGAAGAGTGATGAGCCCTTCGAGGAGGCACTGGAGGGGGCTATCCGAAGCGGCCGGAGATATAGTCATCAGTGCGTTTATCTTTAGGGATGGTAAAGACCTGCTGGGTGTCGCCCACCTCGACCAGACTGCCCATCAGCAGAAAGGCGGTGCGGTCGGTGGCCCGGGCGATCTGCTTGGTGTTGTTGCTCACCAGGATGATAGTATAACTCTTTTTCAGTTGAGACAAGGTCTCTTCGATCTTGGCGGTGGAAATGGGGTCCAGACCGCTGGTGGGCTCGTCCAGCAGGATGACTTCGGGTTCCATGGCTAAGGTCCGGGCCAGGCACAGGCGTTGCTGTTGGCCGCCGGAGAGCTTCAGGGCGGAATCCTGGAGCCGGTCCTTGACTTCGTCCCACAAGCGGGCGGCCTGCAGGCTGGATTCGGCCAAGTCGGCGAGCTCCTGCCGGTTTTTTTTGCCCGCCAGCCGCGGGGCCAGGGTGAGGTTTTCGAAGATGGAGCGGGGCAGGGGCACCGGCTTGCTCAGCACCAGCCCGACCCGGCGGCGCAGCCGCACCAGGTCGTAGTCCGGGGCCAGGATGTCTTCGTCGTCCAACCAGGCGCCGCCCGCCACCCGGGCACCAATGATCAGGTCGCACATCCGGTTCAGGACCCGAAGCAAGGTGGACTTGCCGCTCTTGGCCGGCCCCATGAGGCCGAAGACCTCCCGGGGGCGAACCTCCATAGCGACAGGTCGTCAATGGCCTGAAAATCGCCGTAAAAGCAGGAGAGGTGCTCCACCCGGATTTTGGCTTGGGACTGGTCGTTCATTAATAGCTCTCAGCGGTCAGCTTTCAGCTTTCAGCAAGCTAAAATTGCCGAACGCCAATGAAATTGGGCATTGCCTACCCGCATACTGCAGCCGCAGGCATTTAAAATGCAGCGTCGGCGCCCTCGCCGGCGCAGGAACCGCCGAGGGCGGCGGTTCTACATCTTCAATCCATGTCCATATTAAGGGGCAATTTTCTCCTGGCAGGCCATGGGCAAGATGGCCCCGGCGCCGGTAAAGAGCGGGCAGGATTCGGGAAAGTCCTCCAGGGAAAGGGCCTTGATGCGTTTGTACGCCTGGGCCTGCTCATCCGGCTGGGGCCCCCCCGGCCGCTCCTGGAGGCAGGAATGAATCTTGCCCCGCAGAAATTCCCCCCGGCCGTTCAGTTCCACCCAAAGGATGGGGGCCAAGCCGCTGGGGCCGGTGAGATTCATGCCCTTGTAGGTGCAGAAATTCCCCAAACTGTAGGCAATCAGCCGGCCTTTATAAACTTCCACGGCCCGGGGCACATGAGGCCCGTGGCACAGGACCAGGGCGGCGCCCCGGTCGATGGCGTCGTGGGCGAATTTCACCGAGTTACCCCGGTCCTCACCCAGGAAACATTCGGTTTCATTGTACACGTGCTGGGCGCCGCGGCCTTCGGCGCCGACGTGCATAGAAACCAGCACTATCTGGTATTTTTTGGCCAGGTCGGCGATTTCCGCCAGGGCCGCCCGGGGCTGGTTAATGGACCGGGGGCTGGGGCCGAAGGACAAGGCGATTAAGGCAATCCTCACCCCCTCCACCTCGAATTTAGCCACTTCGCCGTCCTGACCGGAATGTTTGACCCCTGCCTGGTCCAAGGCCCGCTCCGTGGAGGCCAGGCCGGCCGGGCCGAAATCCAGGGCGTGATTATTAGCCAGGGAGACCACCTTGAGTCCGGCCTCTTTGAGGTTGACGGCAAAGCGGGTGGGGGTGCGGAAGACAAAGACATTGCCGCTATCCAGGTCCTTGGTGGTTTCGCCGCCGTCGCACAACGGCCCCTCCAGGTTGCCGAAGCTGATATCCGCCCGGCTCAAGACCTCCTTTACCGGCTTAAATAACTCCCGGCCGTCCTGGGGCGGCAGGTCCGCTTTACAGGGAAAGTCGCTGCCCATCATGATATCGCCCACCGCGGCGATGGTGATGGCCCGCTCCGGCGGCGGGTCCGCGGCCGCGGCCGGAGAGGACCGGCTGAGATTAAACCCCAGCAACAGCAGGATCACAGTCAGGCCGATGATGGTGGTTTGCAGTGTTTTCCTGGATTTCACTAATTCACCTGCATCGGCGGTGCGAGCCCTGCCAGTTGCCGGAAAGAGATTACTTCCCCCTCACCCTAACCCTCTCCCCCAGCGGGGGAGAGGAGATAAAGAGGAAGTTCTTTTATACACCCATTCAATAGCCGCAGAACGGCGTTTCTCTAAATTTTTCCGATCGTTCTTAGTCTTAAGCCGCAGGCTAAAGCCTGCGGCTACAAGATTTCTCTAAGCCTTATCTTTTATACTCGAAACTGTCTTAAGAATACCTCTTCATCATCCTCTGCATCAAGCTATAAGCGATCAGATTGATGGCCAGGATGGAGATCACCAGGACCGCGGCAGTGCCGTAGGCGTTGGGCATGGAGAGGCCTTCCCGGGCCAGGATATAGAAGTGCACCGCCATGGTGCGGCCGGAGTCGAAGAGCGTTACCGGGGTGCGCAGGGCCGCCCCGGCGGTGAACAGCAGCACCGCGGTCTCCCCCAGGGAGCGGCCGACGCTGAGCATGATGCCGGTGGTGATCCCCGGCAGCGCGCTGGGCAGCACGATGCGGGTGATAGTCTGCCACTGGCTCATCCCCAGGGTGTAGCAGACCTCCCGGTACTCCTGGGGCACCGTCTTGATGGCCTCCTCCGAGGTGCGGATGATGATGGGCAGCACCATGATGCCCAGGGTCAGGGCGCCGGAGATCACCGACCAGCCGAAGCCCAGTTTCATGACGAACAGCACGAAGCCGAAGAGCCCCAGGATAATGGAGGGCACCCCGGCCAGGCATTCGGACCCGAAGCGGATGATGCGGGTGGTCCAGCCTTCCCGGGTATATTCCGTCAGGTAGATGGCGGTGCCCACGCCAAAAGGCGCGGCCAGCAAAATGGCCAGAAAGGTGATATAGGCGGTGGCCACGATGGTGGAAAAGATGCCGCCGGCCCGGCCCATGTCCTGGGGTTCGTGCGACAGGAAGCTGAGGGTCACCTGAGGCAGGCCCTTGATGGAGATGTCCACGATGATGAAGACCAGGATGAGCAGGGTGAAGCCGGTCAAGGCCCACAGCAGGGTCTTCATCAGGGTTTGGACGGTGCGGGGCAAAAGAAGCATGGGCGGCTTATCTCCGGCGGGTGACCAGGGTGGCGCTGAGGTTCAAGATCATGATGATCACGAAGAGCACGATGCCGGTGGCGAACAGGGCCTCCCGGTGGCGCCCGGCGGCGTAACCCAACTCCAGGGCGATGTTGCTGGTCAGGGTGCGCACCGGGTCCAGGACCGAGGTGGGCATCTTCAGGGCATTGCCCGCCACCATGATCACCGCCATGGTCTCGCCCACGGCCCGGCCCATGCCCAGGATGACCGCGGTGATAATGCCGGAGGAGGCCGCCGGCAGCACCACCCGGCGCACCGTCTGCCACTGGGTGGCCCCCAGGGCGATGGAGCCGTCCCGGTAGAGGCTGGGCACCGCGCTCAGGGCGTCGATGGAGATGCTGATGATGGTGGGCAGGATCATGATGCCCAGGATGATGGCCGCGGCCAGGAGCGACAGTCCGGGCCCGCCCAGGTAGTTACGGATCAGCGGCACCAGCCAGATCACCCCCAGAAAGCCGTAGACCACCGAAGGGATGCCCGCCAGGAGCTCAAAAGTGGGCTTCAAGATGAGCTTCAGGCGGTGGGGGGAGAATTCCGCCAGGACGATGGCGCAGCTCAGGCCCAGGGGCACCCCGATGACCATGGCCCCCAGGGTCACCAGCAGCGAGGAGACGATCATGGCCAGGATGCCGAAGTGGCCCTTGGTGGGGGCCCAGTGGCTGGAGGCCAGGAAATTCTTCAGGCCGGCGAAGTAAATGAGGGGCGCGCCCTCCAAAAAAATGAAGATGGTGATCAGGGCCAGAGAGCTGATGGAAGACAGCGCCAGGAGGAACAGGACCCGCTCGATGAATTTGCCCTGCTGCATTATTTGATCCCCACCAGGCCTTCTTTTTCCAGAATCTGCTGCCCCTGGGGGCTGAGGACAAAATCGATGAATTGTTTGCAGGTGCCGGTCGGGGCCTCACGGCTGACCAGCAGAAAGCGGCGCCGCAATTTATAGCTATGATTTTTGATATTCTCCGGGGTAGGCAGCACGCCTTCGATGGTTACCGCCTTGACCCGGCTATCCACCAGGCCGGCGGAGATATAGCCGATGGCGTTGGGGTCGCCGGCCACGATCTCCCGCACCGAGCCGTTGGAGTCCTGCACCATGGCCGCCGGACTCACTTCGGTCTGGCCCATCACCAGGTGCTCGAAGGCCTCCCGGGTGCCGGAGCCCTCTTCCCGGTTGATGGCGTCGATCTCCCGGGGCGGTTGGCCCAGCTCCCGCCAGTTGGTCAGCCGGCCGGTGAAGATCTGCTTGATTTGCGCCACGCTGAGGTCGGCCACCGGGTTGGACGGATGCACGATCACCGCGATGCCGTCATAGGCGATGGGGATCTCCACGAGCTGCTTTTCCGGGCCGAGCAGCTCCCGGGAGGAGGCCCCCAGGTTGGCGGCCCCCTGGATGGCCGCCTGAATACCGGCGCTGGAGCCGCCGCCCTGTACGTCGACGCGGAAATCCTGTTCTTGCTGCATAAAAATTTCCGCCAATTTCTCGGCGAAGGGCTGTACCGAGGTGGAACCGGCCACGCAAATGGCGTGGGCCGCGGGCCCGGAGCCGGGTTTACAGCCCCAGCCCCCGGCCAGGAGCAGCAGGGCCAGGCCCAGGAGGCAACCTAGACGAAAAAGACTAAAACTCAAACCGGTTGGCTCAAATTCGGGGACGGGAGGGGCCATGGCCTAAAATCCGCGCAATTTTTAATCAGCAATCCTGGAGAACTTCTGGCATTATCATGAGGATTATTTCACAATGACAGGCAAGCTTCAACCTTAAAGCATCGCGGCCCGATATCGCCGAACGATATTCCGGCTTTAATCCACAGGTAAAATAAGATGTTGCAGTTCTTAACCTTTCGCGCCAGGCAGGAATTTCTGGAATATGCCCGAACCCTGGTGCGCCTGCCCGAACCGGGCGAAGGCCCCTTGGATTATCTGCTGCCGGAAGCCCGCTGGCAGGAACTGCTCGACCGGGAACCGGACCCGGCGGCCTGGCTCATGGCCCTGTCCCAGGCCACCGGGGTCTATTTTTTTCCCTCCCGGGAATGGCCGCTCCGGCTGCTGCGCTTTCTGCAGCTCTCGAAGATTACCCGCCTGCTGGAGGCCGGCGCCGGCCGGGGTTACCTCACCGCGGCCCTGGCCCCGCTCTGTGAGACGGCGGGCCTCGCCTTCCGGGCCGTGGACAAAGGCGAGGGGGAATTCCAATCCGGGCTCGGGTCGCACCCCCGGGTGGAGCGGGGCGACGTCTTTACCGCGGTCCAGGATTTTCGGCCCGAGGCGGTGCTCTATGCCTGGCCGCCGCCGGGACAATCGTTGGCCGGGATTTGCCAGGCGGATTTTCTGCATTATCTTATTCTAGTGGGAGAGGCCGGCGGCGGGGCCACCGGCGATCCCCAAGACTGGCAAAGCCTGCGGCACCGGGAATCGCCGTCCTTGAGCCGCTACGGCCGGGGCCGCACCGGACCTGCGCCCCACCGGGTCACGGTCTTCTATGGCGGCCTGAAAAATAGCGCGATTTACGCACAGGTATATCCGAATCATTCCAGAGATTAGGGTGCGTAAACGCACCCTACGGTGCGCAGGCGAGACGCCTGCGCCACCAAGATTTGCGGGCGGATACGGCATCGGACGCTGGACCAACCTCTCGGAAAAGGACGTGACCATGAAAAAAATTCTCCTGGATGCCTTTTTCAAGCCGGATTCGGTGGCGGTGATCGGGGCCAGCGAAAAAGCGGGCCGCATCGGCTCGACCCTGGTCCAAAATCTGATCCAGGGCGGTTTTGCCGGCGGCATCTTCCCCATTAACCGGAATTACCCCGAGATTCACGGTCTGACCGCCTACGCTGCCGTGGCCTCGCTGCCGGATCCGGTGGACCTGGCCATCATTGCCATCCCCATCAAGGATGTGCCGGAGGTCATCCGGGAGTGCGGCCAGGCCGGCATCAAGGCCGCCATCATCATCTCGGCCGGCGGCCGGGAGGTGGGACCGGGAGGCAAGGAGATCGAGGCCGCCATCAAGGCCGAGGCCGCGGCATCCGGGGTGCGCTATCTGGGGCCCAACACCATGGGGCTGATTGCGCCCGCCAGCCATCTCAACGCCAGCCTTTCGGTCTATGCCCCGCCGGCGGGGAACCTGGCCTTCATCTCCCAGAGCGGCGCCCTGTGCAACTCCATCCTGGGCTGGTCCGCCCAAAAGAACCTCGGCTTCAGCCACTTCGTCAGCGTCGGTTCCATGGCCGATCTGGACTTCGGCGACCTCATCGATTACCTGGGCAATGACGAGAAGGTCCGCTCCATCATCCTCTACATGGAGAGCCTGACCCAGCACCGCAAATTCATGAGCGCCGCCCGCTCGGTCTCCCGGGTCAAGCCCATCATCGTCATCAAGGCCGGCCGCAGCCTGGCCGGGGCCCGGGCCGCGGCCTCCCACACCGGGGCCATGGTCGGGGAGGACGCCGCCTACAATGCCGCCTTCCGCCGGGCCGGGATCATCCGGGTGGACACGGTGGGTCAGCTCTTCGACTGCGCCGAGGCCCTGGGCAAGCTGAAGCTGCCCACCGGCGGGGCCCTGGGGATCATCACCAACGCCGGCGGGCCCGGGGTTATGGCGGTGGACGCCCTGGCCCGCTGGCAGGCGGAGCCCGGGGTCCTGGCCGCCGAGACCCTGGCCCAACTGGATGAGATCCTGCCGTCCCACTGGAGCCGCGCCAATCCCATCGACATCCTGGGCGACGCCTCGCCGGAACGCTATCAGCAGGCGGTGCACCTCGCCATGCAGGCCCCGGAGCTTTCGGGGCTGGTGATCATCCTGTCGCCCCAGGCCCTCGCCGACCCCACCGGGACGGCCCGGGCCGTGGCGCCGGAGGTGCAGGGCCAGGCCCGGCCGGTGTTTGCCGTCTGGATGGGCGGCGAAGAGGTGGCCGCGGGGGTGAAAATCTTCACCGACGCCGGCATCCCCACCTTCGAGACCCCGGAGCAGGCGGTGGACATCTTCATGGAAATGTATTTCCACTCCCGGCATCTCCAGTTGCTGCAAGAGACTCCGCCCCAGATGGCCCGGGAGCTGCAGATCAACACCAGGACGGCCCGGAGCTTCATCGACCATTGCCTGGAACGCCGGGCCACCATCCTCACGGAGCTGGAATCCAAGGCCATCCTGTCGGCCTACGGCATCCCGGTAAACCGCACGGTGGCGGCCGCGACCGCCCCGGAGGCGGTGAGTGCGGCCCGGAACCTGGGGTTTCCGGTGGTGATGAAGATTAATTCCCCGGATATCACCCACAAGGCCGAGGTCAAGGGGGTCCGGTTCCATATCCAGAACGAATCCGAGGTCCTGGCGGTGTTTCACGAACTCATCGAAGACGTCCGGGCCCAAAGGCCGGAAGCCCGCATTTTGGGAGTCACCGTCCAGGAGCAGGAGAAACACCCCGACTGCGAACTGCTCATCGGCTGCAAGCAGGACGCGGATTTCGGACCCCTGATCCTCTTTGGCGCCGGGGGGGCCTTCACCGAGGTCCTGGAAGACGCCGTGGTGGATCTGCCGCCCCTGAACCTGCTGCTGGCGCGCCGGCTGATCGAAAAGACCAAGGTCGCCAAGCTGCTCCACGGCTACCGGGACCTCCCGCCGGCGAACCTGGACCTCCTGAGTGAAATCCTGGTGCGGGTCTCTCAGCTGGTGACGGATTTCCCGGAAATTGTCGAAATGGACATCAACCCCATGTCGGTCATCAGCGGCCGCTTCGTGGGCGTCGATGCCCGCATAGTGCTGCAGCCCGCTACGGTGCCGGCGCCCCGGCATCTCATCATTGCGCCCTATCCCAACCAGTACGAAATCGACTGGATGCTGCGGGACGGCACGCCGCTCTTGATCCGCCCCATGAAGCCGGAAGATGAGCAACTGGTGCACGACTTTCTCGGCAAGTGTTCGGAAGAAACCCTCTATTTCCGCTACTTTCGGCTGATCAAGAAGTGGACCCACGAGATGCTGATCCGCTTCACCCAGAATGATTACGACCGGGAGCTGGGCCTGATGGCCATCGGCCGGCCGCCGGGTCCGGAAGTCATGCTGGGGGTGAGCCGCCTGGTGATGGAGGCCAACCGTGAGACCGCGGAGTTTGCCATCATTGTGGCAGACCAATGGCAGGGCAAGGGCCTGGGGCCCAAACTGGTGGAGGAGGTCGTCGCCATCGCCCGGGAGTGGGGGGTGAAGCTCCTCTACGGCGAGGTCCTGGCCACCAACCAGCCGATGCTGGAGATGGTGAAACGCCTGGGTTTCAGCCTCACCCGGCAGTTGGAGTCCCAGACCTTCCGGGTGGAGATGCATTTGCAGCAGCAGGCAGTTGGCTCGTAGGGGCGAACCGTGTGTTCACCCTGGTTTCCTTGGAAATAATCGCTGAGGAGGAAAAGCATGGCCGAACACGTACCGTTCATCGTGGAGGACGAATGCATTGCCTGCGGCACCTGCGAGGAGCTCTGCCCCGAGGTCTTCAGGCTCAACGAAGGCCTGGGATTTGCCCAGGTGATCAACCCCGGTGGGGCCCCGGACGACAAGATCCAGGAAGCCGTCGACTCCTGCCCGGTGTCGTGCATCCATTGGGCCGACGAAATGTAGGGTCTGGAAACCCATGAACTGACGGAGGTTAAGGCATGAAAAAGGTCGAACTTTATACCGAGGGCAAGTTTGCCGATAAAGGCATGGCAAAACTGTTGGTGCACGACTCACCCTATTTCAAAATCCTCAACTTCAACTTCAAGGCCGGCCAGGAACTGCCGGTGCATGCCCACGACATTGAAGGCCAGGTTTGCCTGGTGGTCCTGGAAGGGGAGGGCGAGTTCCTGGGCGCGGATAACGCCTCGCTGCCGGCCAAAAAAGGGGACGCGCTCATCTGCGACATCGCTGAACCGCATGGATTCAAGGCCAAAACGGACGTGCGGCTTTTGGTTACCATCGCCCCACCCATTTGAGCTGGCCGGCGCCCTGTCCTTGACTGATGCCATTTGTTGGCGATTATGGTAAAAAGATGCAGCGAAAAGTGAAGTTTAAAAAGCAGCTCACTGGAGTGCTGGTGCAATGACGGATACGCGACATCTTTTCGGCACCGACGGGGTTCGAGGGGTGGCCAACGTCTATCCCATGACCGCCGAGGTGGCCTTGCAATTGGGACGGGCCCTGGCCTATGTAATCAAATACGGCCCCGGCCGGCACCGCATCGTGGTGGGCAAAGACACCCGCCTGTCGGGCTACCTCCTGGAGTACGCCATTACCGCCGGCATCTGCTCCATGGGGGTGGATGTCATGCTGCTGGGCCCGCTGCCCACCCCGGGCATCGCCTACATCACCAATTCCATGCGGGCCGACGCCGGGGTGGTCATTTCGGCCTCCCATAATCCCTACCAGGACAATGGCATCAAATTCTTCTCCGGGGACGGTTTCAAGCTGCCCGACGAGATCGAAGCCTACATCGAAAGCCTGATGGTCAACCCCGAAGTGGACGGCGCCCGGCCCACCGCCACCGATATCGGCCAGGCCGTCCGCATCGATGACGCCAAGGGCCGCTACCTCTCCTACCTCAAGAGTACCTTTCCCAAGGAGTTGGAACTGGACGGCCTCAAGATCGTCCTGGACTGCGCCCATGGGGCCACCTACAAGGTGGCGCCGGAGGTCTTCAGCGAGTTGGGGGCGGAGATTATCCCCATCGGGGTCCGGCCCAACGGCAAGAATATCAACCGCATGTGCGGCGCCACCTATCCCCAGGCCATGGCCACCCTGGTGAAGCGCCACCGGGCCGACCTGGGCATCGCCTTCGACGGCGACGGCGACCGTTGCATCCTGGTGGACCACCACGGCCAGGTGGTGGACGGCGATCACATCCTGGGCATCTGCGCCCTGGACATGCAGCGCCGCGGGCGCTTGCCCAAGAAGACGGTGGTGGGCACGGTCATGACCAACCTGGGTCTGGAGGTGGCCCTCAAGCAACACGGCCTGAAGCTGTTGCGGGCCCAGGTGGGAGACCGCTATGTCCTGGAGGAGATGAAGAAAGGGGGCTATGTCCTGGGCGGAGAACAGTCCGGCCACCTGGTCTTCCTGAATCACTCCACCACCGGGGACGGTATTCTCACGGCCCTGAGGCTGCTGGCGGTGATGCGCCGGGAGAATAAGCCCCTGGCCGAACTGGCCGCGTTCATGGAGAATTACCCCCAGGTGCTGATCAACCTGATGGTTAAGGAGAGGCGGGACCTGAATACCCTGCCCCAGGCCCGGCAGGCCATACATGAGGCGGAACGGCGCCTGGGCTCCCAGGGCCGCCTGCTGGTGCGCTACTCCGGCACCGAACCGAAACTGCGCCTGATGGCCGAAGGCGAGGATCAACAGCAGATAGACGAGGTGGTCCAGGAACTGGCTCAGGCCCTGGACGCCTTGCTGAACTGAGGAGAGAGCGGCTCATGCTGGTGGTGATGGATGTGGGCAATACCAACACGGTTATCGGCGTCTACCAAAACGATCAACTCCTGAGCGATTGGCGCATCCGCACCGAGAAGGAAGCCACCATCGATGAACTGGGCATCCTGTTGCGCAATCTCTTTCAGGCCCAGGGCCTGACCTTAGAGCCCGGCACCGACCTGGTCATCTCCTCGGTGGTGCCCCCCATGAACAACACCCTGGAAGGCTTCGCCCTGCGTTACCTGCAGGTGCGGCCCCTGTGGGTGGGGCCGGGCATCAAGACCGGCATGCCCATCTACTACGACAATCCCCGGGAAGTGGGGGCGGATCGCATCGTCAACGCCGTGGCGGCTTTCGAGCAGGTGCACGCCGAGGTGGTGATCGTGGATTTCGGCACCGCCACCACCTTCGACGTGGTCTCCCGCCAGGGGGAATACCTGGGCGGGGTCATCGCCCCCGGGGTGATGATCTCCTGCGAGGCCCTGTTCCTCAAGGCCTCCAAGCTGCCCCGGGTCGAGATCTTCGCCAAGCCCAAGAGCGTCATCGCCAAGGACACCATCAGCAGCATGAACGCCGGCATCATCTATGGTTACGCCGGGCTGGTGGACGGCATCGTCAGCCGCATCAAAGAGGCCCTGGGCAACCACAAGGCCCGGGTCATCGCCACCGGGGGCCTGGCCTGCCTCATCGCCTCGGAAACCAAGGCGATCGACGCGGTGGATGACTATCTCACCCTCAAGGGTTTGAAGATCATCTACGAGCGCAATCGCCCCCGCCGGGAGGAGAGGGTTAAATAGCCGTAGGGGCGACCCGCTGGGTCGCCCTTTAATTGCCTAATCTCATTGGAAGATTAAATTGGATATGAGCAGGGTGCGCCTGGCGCACCTGTCGTTCGGCTTTCAGCGCTCAGCCCAGCCTGACGATCGGTGCAGGCGGCTGTGCAATCTTTTTTCTTGCGTCTTGGCGTCTTTGCGACCTTGCGTGAGATATTAATTTCTCGAAGGAGAACACTATGGTGCGATGGCTCAGTGTGATGATTTTGGCCGGCTGCCTGGCCCTAAGCGGCGGGGTTAACTTCGCCGGAGCCCAAGGGGCTCAAGATAAAGTGAAAGCCGCCAACGAGAAGGCCGCCCAGGATTACTTCAAATACGGCCTGATCCTGGCTGAGGAAGGCCGCACTGCCGATGCGGCCAATGCCTTCGGCGCCGCCATCGGCATCAAGCCCGACTGGGCCGAGGCCCACAGCCTTAGAGGCAGCGCCCTGGCCACGGAAGGCAACCTCAATGAGGCCGAAAGGGAACTGCGTAAGGCCGTACAAATCAAGCCCGATTATGCCGAGGGCTGGAACTATCTGGGGGAATTTCTCAGGGACCACGGCAAGCAGAAAGAAGCCGAGGATGCCTTTGCCAAGGCCAAGCAATATTCCCGCAAGCCCTAGGGGCTGAAGCCAGAGATAGCCAAGGAAGTCTGAGCGCACGCCGTTAAACGTGTAGAACCGGCGACCTCGGCGGTTCTCAGGCCGGCGAGGGCGCCGGCGCTACCTTCCGTGGCTTAGAAGACCCATCAATTCAAAAAGACCACCAACCGGTTTTTCTTATCCCCGGTGCGGTAGTAGATGAGGCTTTCCGCCAGGTGCTGCAAGCCATTGAGATGCGGTGGGTTGTTGGGAGGCTCGGCTGGCTCCGGGTTTCCAGGGATAGGCGGCTTGGCGTCGTCTTCGAACATCAGGCGCAACCTGCGGCCCTTCTCCTCCAAGGCCACTGCGATGGAGCCGGGTTCGCCGGGCTGATAGGCGTGCTCCACCAGGTGCCGGAAGATCTGGCCGGCCACCAGTTCCAGGGAATCGAGCCTGGCCGGGGGCAGACTCCGGTCCCTGGACCATTTTTGGACGAAGTCCAGCAGCAGGCGCAGGTTTTCCGGTCGATTAGTCAGGGTCAGACGGCTATTGTCCATCGCCGCACGGGTCCTCTCGCAGCGCTAATCAGCCTGCGGACCATCCGTTATTCCAAGGTTGCCGTCCCTGGCGCGCTGCTCCTTACTGCCATTCTTCATGCCTATGTTCGTCCAGTTTTACCATAAACTTAAGGAAAAAATCCAGGGGATTGGGGCGGCCTCGGCGGTCCGGACGCTCCCGGCTCAAAAAAGTTCAGCTGTCACTTCTCCACCAGCCTCGGCCTCCGCTCCGGTTCAGACCGCATGAACCGGTCCCGCTCGCTGAAGATGCAGCCGCAGTATTGCTGCTTATAGAGCCCCAGCTTCCTGGTCGTGGCCGCGCCTTCGGCCCAGCCCTGGCGAAAGTCCTCGTAATAAAAAGGCACCCCCACCTCCCGGACCACCAACTGGGCCAATTCCTTGATGAGTTCGTGGTTTTGGAATTTGCTGTACAGGAGGGTGGAGGTGAAGGCGTCGAACTTCCCGCCCCGGGCCACCCGGGCCGTGGCGGTCAGGCGGCGATAATAACAGAACCGGCAGCGCTCCTTCTCCCGGAAGGTGAGGTCTCGCAGGAATTCTTCCAGGGGGTAGCTCCGGTCCCAGATCACCGGCAGGCCGGCTTTGGCGGCAAAGGTCTCCAAAGTGCCGGCCCGCTTGAGATATTCCTGGTAGGGATGAATATTGGGGTTGGAGAAAAAGCCGCGCACCTGGTGGCCCGAGGCCCTCAAGACTTCCAGCGGGTAGACGGCGCAAGGGGCGCAACAGATGTGCAGCAAGATTTTCATCAGTCAGGCGTCAGGTGCGATACCCCATTATCCGTTTGACGGTCTGCCCCAGGTCGCCGATATTGGCCACCACGGTCACTCCGGCCTGGGTGAGGGCCGCCATCTTGTCGGCGGCCTTGCCGCTGCCCCCGGAGATGATGGCGCCGGCGTGGCCCATGCGTTTGCCGGGAGGCGCGGTCTGGCCGGCGATGAAGCTCACCACCGGCTTGGAGATGTGCCGGGAGATGAAGGCCGCGGCCTCCTCTTCGGCGGCCCCGCCGATCTCGCCGATGAGCACCACGCCCTCGGTCTGGGGATCATCCTGGAACAACTGTAGCATATCTATAAAATTTGTTCCAATAATCGGGTCGCCGCCGATGCCCACGCAGGTGCTCTGGCCGATCCCCAGCAGGGTCATCTGGTGCACCGCTTCGTAAGTGAGGGTGCCGCTGCGGGAGACCAGTCCCATGGGCCCGGGCCGGTGGATATGCCCCGGCATGATGCCCACCTTGGCCTGGCCCGGCGAGATGATCCCCGGGCAGTTGGGGCCGATGAGGCGGCAGCCGCTGTCTTTCAGCGCCGCCATGACCTTGACCATGTCCAGGGTGGGGATGCCTTCGGTGATGCACACCGCCACTTTGACCCCGGCGGCCGCGGCCTCCAGGATGGCGTCCGCGGCAAAGGCCGGGGGCACGAAGATCAGGGAGGTGTTGGCTCCGGTCTCCTTGACGGCCTGGGCCACGGTGTTGAATACCGGGATGGCCTCCACCTTCTGGCCACCCTTGCCCGGGGTCACCCCGGCCACCACCTTGGTGCCGTATTGGGCGCAGGCCAGGGCATGGAAAGAGCCTTCCTTGCCGGTAACCCCCTGCACCACCACGCGTGTGTCGTTATTTACCAAAACGCTCATATGACAACCTTTCTGAAGGAAAAAATCGGTAGCCGCAGGCGTTAACCTGTGCCTGTACCGTAAGGGAGGTTCTCGAACCGCCCTTACCCCCATCGCTCACGGGAGGAGGGGGCTCACCCCACCAGCGCCGCCACCTTCTTGGCCGCATCCAGCATGTCCGCGGCCACGGTGAACTTGAGGCCGGAGGTCTTCAGGATCTCCCGGCCCTGCTCCACGTTGGTCCCCTCCAGGCGGACGATGATGGGCACCTTCACCTGCACCGTCTTCACCGCCTCCACCACGCCGCTGGCCAGGACGTCACAGCGCAGGATGCCGCCGAAGATATTGATGAGCACCCCCTTGACGTTGGGGTCGCCCAGGATGATGCGAAAGCCGTTGGTCACCATCTCCGCCGAGGCGCCGCCGCCCACGTCCAGGAAGTTGGCGGGCTCGGCCCCGGCCGCCTTGATCAGGTCCATGGTGGCCATGGCCAGGCCGGCGCCGTTCACCATGGCCCCGACGTTGCCGGTCAGGCGGATATAGTTGAGGTGGTGCTTCCGGGCCTCAAACTCCAGGGGGTCCATCTCCGAGGGGTCTTCCAGAGCCGCCAGTTCGTGATGCCGGAACATGGCGTTGTCGTCGAAATTGAGCTTGGCGTCCAGGGCCAGCAGCTTGCCGTCCTTGGTGACCACCAGCGGGTTGATCTCCGCCAGGGAGCAATCCAGAGTGACGAACATCTGGTAGAGGTTCTCGATGAAGCTCACCGCCGGCCTTAGCAGCGCGGGGTTAAGCCCGATCCCGAAGGCCAGGTTGCGGGCCTGATAGCCCATGCAGCCGGTGATGGGATTGATCGCCTCTTTGATGATCAGTTCCGGGGTGCGGGCCGCCACCTCTTCGATCTCCATGCCGCCCGCGGCGCTCATCATGATCACCGGCCGCTCCAGGCCGCGGTCCGGGACGATGCCCAGGTAGAGTTCCTGGGCGATGTCGTGGGCCCGCTCCACCAGCACCTGGTTGACCACCTTGCCTTCGGGGCCGGTCTGGTGGGTGATCAGGGTCATGCCCAGGATCTGGTCCGCTACCCGCTCCACCTCCTCGGGGGTGACGGCGGTCTTGATGCCGCCGCCCTTGCCGCGGCCGCCGGCATGGATCTGGGCCTTGACCACAAAAGGGCCTTCCCCCAATTCCTCGGCCACCTGCCGGGCCTCCCGGTTGGTGTCGGCCACCGCGCCTTCGGGCACCGGCACGTGGAATTTCCGCAGCAATTCTTTGGCCTGATATTCGTGAATCTTCATAATAGGCGTTCCTTCCAAAAGCGAAGATTGGAAAAGATTAAACCAGAGGAGCAGGAGAAGCAAAGGAAAATCGAGAGCCTCAAGAAAATCAGCAAATTTATGACAATAATTATCGGCAGTTTTTTACAGAGGGCGCCGGGCCTAAGGAGCAAGTTGCTGCTCTATCCCGGCCCCATAAGAAAGCCCCCGGCTGATTAAGCGCCGGGGGCTTCTGGTTTCGGCGATTCATTTAAGCTTTTCAGGCCTTGCGCCGCCCCCTCAGGGCCAGGAGACCCAAAAGACCGGTGCCCAGCAGGAGTGCAGAGGGAGGAATAGGGGCAGGGGTTAAATTGCATTCCAGCAGGTCCACCTGGTTGATGGCAAAATCTAGTGTGCCGAATTCATTGTTTACAATGCTGAGACGAACTTCCGTCATATCTTTTAAAGTGGTTTCGAGCCCGATAACGATGGCTGAATTATTGCCATCGGCATTGGAATCCCCAACCTCGGAGAACGAGTGCAGGAGGTTGCCGTCCTTATCGTAAGCCGAGATGGTGGCGGTGAAGGGACCGAAATCATTTCCCTGGATCTGGGTTTGGAAGATGAACAGTGGGTTAGTGGAGGTGAAATTCAGGTTCATCGCGCCGTCACCGTTGTAGATCAAGGCATCTCCGGGGGCGAAATTGCCCCCCCAGCCGGTTCCTTGATCGAGCCGTTCAAATGAGCCAGTACCCGAGAGGGTGACACTGTGGCCATACACCCCGGTCGTCACTGTGACGGGAGTAGGTACGACCGTAGAGTCAGGTCCCAATTGGGCCCAGTCAATGTAGTCATTGACAAAGGAGGTGCTGGCTGTGAGGTCGATCCACGTCGCCTGCGACTGGCCCGGCAAAACCGCCACGGCTGCCACTACCAGCAGGGTGGCATAGAATACTCGTAAAAATTTGCTTCTCATTTTTTCCCCTCCTCTCGAAGAAAAATCGATATCCTTCCCTTTTCTGCAGATACTGGAATCCGCAATCCCCTCCTTCCAAGGCTGAATTTAGCTCCGCTTGCCGCAGGGCCCTGGAACAAGTCCGGGGTACGTAAACAGGGACCAAAAAACATAAAGCCGCGTCACCTTTGCAGGCAACCCGGCCATCTCTTTCCTTGAGACCCGTAGCTTTCCGTCCCCACCTTACGGTGAGTTTGGCTTTTTCAAACTTTTTAAAATTCCAGGGATAACGGCGGCCTCAAAAAAAAACGGCCGGTTCCCGTTCCCAGGCAACCCGGCCATCTCTCTCCTTGAGACCCGTGGCTTTCCGTCCCCACCTTACGGTGGGTTTGGCATTAGCTAGGTTTTTTCTTAGATGGGTTTATATTAATTTCGCAAACATAATTTGTCAAGGGGTCTTATGCAAAAAACACAAAAATACCTATAAAATCTAAAAAAATAATAAAAAATGATAACAAATTATCAACAATAAGAAATATGCGCTCATGGAAGGGGAACTGCCACTTCGGAATTTTATTAAGCAAAATAAATTAGTTAAAATTAAATTAGCCTGAAATATTAAGAGCATCAGGCAGGTCGAAGGGGGCCTTAAACCAGGCGGCGGCAACCCGCCTTAAAGGTAAGCCCTACATCTTAGATAAAACTAAAGCATGAGGATTAGATGGAAATCTGGCCGATGTCCTGGTTAGCCTAGACTCTTACGACTTGATCCCCACCTGCAACCCCTTTATCTCCCGGCAGCGGCCTTCGGAGTCGATCTGGAGCAACACTCCCTGGAGCTGGATATTCTGGGTGGCCACCTTGAAAGGTTGGGGCAACTGGCTCCAGAAGCGCTCCAGAATGATCTCCCGGCGCATGCCGATGACCGAGTCCACCGGGCCGGTCATGCCGGCGTCGCTGAGGTAGCCGGTGCCCATTGGGCAGGACCCGGCCGTCGGCGGTCTGGACGTGGGTATGGGTGCCCAGCACGGCGCTCACCCGGCCGTCCAGGAACCAGCCCAGGGCCTGCTTCTCGCTGGTGGCTTCGGCGTGCATATCCACCAGGATGACCTTGATTTCCTTGGGCAGCTCCTTCAGGATGGCATCCACGGTGCGGAAGGGGCAGTCCAGGGGTTCCATGAAGACCCGGCCTTCCAGATTGATGACGGCCGCCTTCTCCCCGGCCGCGGTCTCCACGATGGCGTAGCCCCGCCCCGGGCTCTCCGGCGGATAGTTGGCCGGGCGCAGCAGCCGGTCGGTATCCTGCAGGTAAGGCTTGATCTCTTTGTGCTTCCAGATGTGATTGCCGCTGGTGAGGAGATCGATGCCGTAACTCAGGAGTTCGTCGGCCACCTGGGGGGTGATGCCGATGCCGCCGGAGGCGTTCTCCCCGTTGGCCACCACCAGGTCGATGAGATGCTGGTCCACCAGCCGGGTCAGCAGCTCTTCCACCGCCCGCCGGCCCGGGCTGCCGACGATATCGCCGATAAACAGGATGTTCATAACCCGGGCCGCCTAGCGGGCATACTCCACCGACCGGGTCTCCCGGATGACGGTGACCTTGATCTGGCCGGGGTAGGTGAGATCCTGCTCGATCTTCTTGGCCACCTCCCGGCTCAGCAGCACCGCTTCCTCGTCGTTGACCTTTTCGGACTCGACGATGAGCCGGATCTCCCGGCCTGCCTGGATGGCGTAAGACTTGCTGATGCCGCCGAAGGAGAGGGCCACCTTCTCCAGGTCTTCCAGGCGCTTGACGTAGGTTTCCAGCATCTCCCGGCGGGCTCCCGGACGGGCCCCGGACAGGGTGTCCGCGGCCTGGACCAGCACGGCGATGATGCCCTCCGGCGGGACGTCTTCGTGGTGGGCGGCGATGATGTGCACCACCTTGGGGGATTCGCCGTAGCGCTTGGCCAGGTCGGCGCCGATCAGGGCGTGCACCCCTTCGGACTCCTGATCCACCGCCTTGCCGATGTCATGCAGCAGTCCGGCCCGCTTGGCCTGCTTGACGTTGAGGCCCAGTTCCGCGGCCATGATGCCGCAGAGGTAACAGACCTCCACGGAGTGCTGCAGGACGTTCTGGGCATAACTGGTGCGGAATTTCAGCTTGCCCAGCAGCTTGATGAGTTCCGGATGCAGGCCGTGCACCCCGGCGTCGAAGGCGGCCTCTTCGCCGGCCTCCCGGATGTTGGTCTCCAGCTCGGTGGTGACCTTCTCGACGATCTCTTCGATCCGCCCCGGATGGATGCGGCCGTCGGAGATGAGACGCTCCAGGCTGCGGCGGGCCACTTCCCGGCGCATGGGGTTAAAGGCGCTGAGGATCACGGCCTCGGGGGTGTCGTCAATGATGATGTCCACCCCGGTGGCCGCCTCCAGGGCCCGGATGTTGCGGCCTTCCCGCCCGATGATCCGGCCCTTCATCTCTTCGTTGGGCAGGGCCACCACCGACACCGTCTGTTCCGCCACGTAATCCGAGGCGTAGCGCTTGATGGCCAGGGAGATGATCTCCTTGGCCTTGCGGTCGGCGTGCTCCCGGGCCTCGGTTTCGAGGCGTTTCACCATGCGGGCGGTGTCAGCCCGGATTTCCCGTTCCATGGCTCGCAGCAGTAAATCCTTGGCCTCGTTGGCGCTCATGCCGGCCATCTGCTCCAGGCGGGTGTTTTGCTCCGCCACCAAGTGCTCGTAGCGGACCATCTCGGCCTTGAGTTCATCCTCCCGCTGGCTTGCCTGCTTGTGTTTCTTGATGAGCTCCCCGTCCCGCTCATCCAGGGAGTCGCCCTTCCGTTCCAGGTGCTCCTCTTTTTGCAAGAGGCGACGCTCCAATTGATTGAGCTCCTGGCGGCGGTCCTGGGTCTCCTTTTCGAAGTCCATCTTCATCTGCAGGAGTTGATCCTTGGCCTGCAGCTTGGTTTCTTTCTTGATGGTATCCGCTTCTTTTCGGGCTTCATCCAGGATCTTCTTACCCAGGGCCTCCAGGGACTCCTGGTGCGCGTCCATGATGTATTTGCGATAGAAGAAACCGGAGGCGAAGCCCGCAGCCAGGGCCATGCCTTCAACCAGAACGTGTGACAATATATCCATGGGAATTCCCTTGTGCGTATATCTTTACCGCGGCGCAGTTGCCTGCCCTTGGGGTCAGGGCGCTGGTCGCAGAGGTGGCGATGCCGGGAGATGAACTCCGTTGAGCAGGCAAGTGGATGGGTAGCGGCTGACGGCAGCCGCCGGGAGAGGCGATCGGGCGGAAATTAGCGGACTGGGGGCTGCTCCGGTGGAACAGCCGTTAAGCTTTCAGTCTATCGAGTTCTCATTTAAGTCGAAGCCTGGCGTTGGCTTTGGCACTTCCCCTTTCAAGCCAATATCTGATTCCCGGGATGGCCCAGGTGTAAAAATGCCGGTCATGGTCCTGCCGCGTGGGTCGATATTCTGACCTGTCGCGTTATATCTTCAATCCGCCCGGAATGATATATGTTCTCCCGTCTCCCTCACCCCATGCCGTTTCCCGCCGCCCCTCTCAAGGACCGGGAGGAAAATAGGAATCGTGGGTCTCCAGCATCTGAATCAATAGTTTCGACCGCTGTTCAATGTCGGCTTGGAGTTGCTGGTAATCCTCCTTGATTTCAAGGCATTCATATGCCAGATTCAATGCGGCCAAAATCGCCAGGTCGGCCAGGGGGCTGGCGGGAAAGGCCCGCTGGAGCTCCCGGAGCTGTTCGTCCACCTTGCGCGCCACGGCTTGCAAGCCGTCTGGAGATATGCTCCCCTTCAAAGTGAAGGTCCGCCCTAAAATCTCCACCATGACCGGCGCTGGCTCCTGACCCGGTTTTATGCCGATTCTCCTGTATCGATGATCTTTAAGCGGTTGAGGATCTTATCGATCCGTTGCCGAACCAGTTCCCGCTCCTGGGACAGCTTCTCCAGGGCGGCTGCGGCCTCCTTGAGAGCCTCTTCTTTTTCGGCCAGGGTTTGCTCCAAGGCGGTGTTGGCTTCCTTCAGCCTGGCAGTCTGACCGAGCACCATTTCTAACTTCTGTTCCAGTACAGTAAAGAGATCGGTAACCACCAAAACCCCCTGTTTATTTAAATTTGATTGTGCCCTTGCGTCGAGGAAAAGTCAAGCATTTTTAAAGATTTGATGGGCGCCAGGGTCTCCCGCAGGCGCGGGGCCAAATGCGTATAACGCTTCACCGGCCGGTCATTGTGGATGGCCATGCCCAGGGCCCGTTTGCTCCCCAGCAGGACCACCAGGCGGCGGCCCCTCGTCAGCGCGGTGTAAAGCAGGTTGCGTTGCAGCAGCATATAGTGGTGCGTGGTCAGGACAATCAGCACCCCGGGAAATTCGCTGCCCTGGGCCTTGTGCACCGTCACCGCGTAGGCCAGGGTGACCTCGTCCTTCTCCGCCGGGTCGTAGGTCACCAGCCGCCCGTCAAAATCCACCTGGAGCTGGCCGGTGGCCGCGACAAAGCCGCCCACCTGGCCGATGTCGCCGTTGAAGACCTCTTTGTAGTAATTGTTCCGAAGCTGCATCACCTTGTCCCCGCGGCGGAAGGCCCGGCCGCCCCACTGCCAGGCCTGGCCATCGGGGTTGAGGCGCTGCTGCAACTCGTGGTTCAGGTTCTGAATGCCCACCGGCCCCCGGTGCATGGGGCTGATCACCTGCAGGTCCCGCATGGGGTCCAGGCCGTATTGCCGGGGCAAATCGCGGCCCACCAGGTCCAGCAGGCGCCGCTTCAAATCCTCGGGTTCATCCGCTTCGATGAAGACGAAATCGCCCCGGCCCAACTGGCTGGGCAGGATGGGAAACTCCCCCTGGTTGATGCGGTGGGCGTTGACCACGATGAGGCTCTCCCTGGCCTGGCGGTAAATCTGGGTGAGGCGCACCACCGGCACGACCCCGGAGTCCATCAGGTCCTTGAGGACGTTGCCGGGTCCCACCGCCGGCAGCTGATGGGAGTCGCCCACCAGGATGAGGCGGGCGTTGGGCGGGATGGCCCGCAGCAGGTGGTACATCAGGTAGATGTCCACCATGGAGGTTTCGTCCACCACCACCACCTCGGCCTTGAGGGGCTCGGCGGGACCGCGCTTGAAGCCGCCGGTCTGGGGAGAAAACTCCAGGGCCCGGTGAATCGTGGTGGCCGGGGCCCCGGTGGTCTCGCTCAGGCGTTTGGCGGCCCGGCCCGTGGGGGCCATGAGCAGCACCCGGGCCCCCAGACCCAGGTAGAGGTCCAGGATGCAACTGATGATGGTGGTCTTGCCGGTGCCCGGGCCGCCGGTGATGACCAGCAGCTTCTCCTGGAGGGCCGCGGCCACGGCCTGGGCCTGCTCCTCGGAGAGTTCGATATGTTGCCGGGCCTGCACCTGGGAGACCAAATCTTCCAGATGCAGGGGCGGGGCGCTGCCGGGCGTCGTGGCCAGGCGTCCCAGGGTCTGGGCCACCCCGGTCTCCGCCACCCAGGCGACCCGTTTGTAAACCCCGCGGCCGCACGGCAGGTCCGGCAGGGTCAGCCGCCCTTCCCGGGCCTGGAGTTCCAGGGCCCTGAGCAGCGGTGGCCGCTCCACTTTAAGTAATTCCTGGGTCCGATCCAACAATTCGTCTTCCGGGACGTAGACGTTGCCGTCGGAGACGAAGGCATCCAGGGTGTGGAGCAGGCCCGCGGCCAGGCGGGCCGGCGCCAGGGGGTCCAGGTTGAGGCGGCCGGCCAGATGGTCCGCGGTGAAAAAACCCAGCCCCTGAATATCCAGGACCAGCTGGTAGGGGTTGGTGGTGACCACCTCTATGGCCTGGGCGCCATACTTCTGAAAAATCTTCCCGGCGTGCGCCAGGCCCACCCCCAGGCCCTGCAAGGCCACCACCACGTCCCGCATCTCTTTGCGGCCCTGCCAGTCGAGGCGGATCTGCTCGCGGCGCTTGGGACCGAAGCCGGGCACCTCTTTGAGGCGCTCCGGCTGCTGATCGATGACGTTCAGGGTCTCGGCCCCGAAATGGGCCACCAGGCGTTTAGCCATTTCCGAGCCGACGCCCTTGACCAGCCCCGAGCCCAGGTACTTTTCGATGCCGGCCACCGTGGCCGGGAGCACCGCGTACCACCAGACCACCTTGAACTGCTCGCCCCACTTGGGGTGGACCTCGTAGGTGCCCTTGAGATGGAGCTGCTCGCCCTCCTGGACCCCGGCCAGAGGCCCCACCACGGTGACGGGGTGCCGCGCCCCCTTAACCTTGAGGCGCACCACGGCATAGTGGTTTTCCGGGTTGGCAAAGGTGAGGCGCTCGACCGCGCCCTCCAGGGTTTCCAGGGCTTGGGCGGCGATCTCCGCCGGGATGGGGTGCTTGGACTCGGCCATTAGTTGGGGGATAAGATTAATTGAAACCGGCGAGTGAAAGCTCAGCGGCGCCGCCTTTAGGCGCCCTTCGTAAAAAAAAGATTCGCCTAAGCTTCCGGTTCGGCCAGGATTTTTTGGCTGATGCCCCGGCCCAGGGCCACCCGGCCGCCGTTGATGCCGACAATAATGAGGCCGTGGTTGTTCTGCAGGATCTCCACCACCTGGCCCAGGTTGAGGCCCAGGGCCAGCAGCCGGGCCCGCAGCATGCGGCCGCCCTGGTAGCCGGTGATGCGCACCCGTTGTCCGGGCTGGGCCAGGGCCAGAGAATAGTCCGCGGCTTCCGGTACCTCCGGGGCCGCCTTCTGAAACCTTCTAAACACCTTGATTTCCTCTATCCTTTGGCCGGCAGGCGGCGCAGTAACCGTGCACCTGCAGTTGGTGGCCTTTGATTTGATAATTATACCTTTGGGCCAACTGCTCTTCCAGGAGCTTTAAGCTTGGTTCCTCAAACTCCTGGATTTCGCCGCAGCCCAGGCAGCGGAGATGATTATGGTGGTCGTGGCCGTAAATATGCTCGTAGTGCCAGTGGCCTTCGCGGAAATCCACCTCGCGGATGAGGCCGCAATCCATGAACAGGGGCAGGGACCGGTAAATGGAGGCCTTGGAGACCTTGGAGCCTTTGCCCTTGAGGAGCAGATAAAGCTCGTCCACATCAAAATGGCCGTGCCAGGCGAAGATTTCCCGCAGAATCTCCTCGCGCTCCGGGGTGCGCCGCCGCCCCCGCAGCCGAATATATTCCTGAAATATCTGAAGTTCGGATTTCACCACGTTGTCATGCTGTA
This sequence comes from uncultured delta proteobacterium, assembly GCA_963797235.1. GTDB lineage: Bacteria > Desulfobacterota > Desulfobaccia > Desulfobaccales > 0-14-0-80-60-11 > JAPLJC01. The sequence continues at coordinate 540,419 of CAWCOX010000003.1, read as the reverse complement.
ATTGAGAATTAATCACGATAATAACCGGCATCCGGGGAAAAGTCAAGCGGAGTTTGGCAACCACCACCGCCAAACGGAAACGGCGCCCTGGGGCGCCGCTTCTGGGACGGAATCCTGCTGCCGCCGGGCTAGATATGGCGGGCCATGTAAAAGATGCTCCCACCGATGGTTGTGGCGGCGATCACGTGCAGGAAGAAGTGGGGGTGGGTGTCCACCACGTGTACCCAACTCCTGGGCCACGGGCAGGTCAAAACCTGTGCGGCTCTGGCCGGCTTCTGGGGCAGGGCGTCCTGGGGGTCCGCAGGTTCCCGTCTAATATGGCAAACCTCTCCCATCAGGGCCGTCGGCATCTCCTGATAAAGCTGCAGACAACTTTCCACCACGTCAGCATCGTAGAGGACCCCCTTCTTCCGTTCGATCTCCTCCAGGGCCTTGTCAATGCCCAGGGCCGGACGGTAGGGCCGGTGGGAGCACATGGCCTCAATCACATCCGCCACCCCCAAAATCTTAGCTTCCAGAAGAATCTCCCGGTCATCGAGGCCGTAGGGATAGCCGGAGCCGTTCAATCTTTCGTGGTGCTGCATGATGATCTGGGTGATTTGGCCAGGAATTTCCAGAGGTTTCAGGATATTGAAGGCTACCTGGGGGTGGGTCTTGATGATGGCGAATTCCAGGTCCGTCAATTTTCCGGGTTTGGAGAGGATTTCCGTCGGCACCGCGATCTTCCCAAGGTCGTGGAGGCAACCGGCCACATGGATTTCCTCGATCCGCTCTTCAGAAAGCCCCATACGCTGCGCAATGGCGATGGCAATGTGCGTGGTCCGCTGTTGATGGTCAACGGTATAGGGGTCCCTGGCTGCGATGGTGGACTCCATTACCCGGATGATGGCCTCCATAGTGTCTCCTTTCCCTGCGCACAACCTATGGTTTTAATGCTAAGTGACCCCATAAAGCGGGAAATCAATTTCATGTAGGAGCAAGGTATAAATAATTCCGCTTGCTGACAATAAGGATTTCCCTGATTTCACCTGTCGTATTCCCCTATTTTTGCCTTTTTTGGCTAAGGCGCCCTGATTATGAAAGCCCGGGCCGCCGGTGGCGGGTGAGGATTTTTTCCATCCCCTGCTTCCTTTGGCCGCCCAATTGCGGTATTTATTTTCAGACAGCATCTTGCTGGAGCAGCCCTGGATCTTCCTCCCCGGAGAGGTGGGGAAAGCCTGGCCTGCGAACCAAGTCAGCCAAGAGGAGCAGGAATGATGCCGGAGAAAGCCCCACCTGATCGTCCCCCTTTGTCGGCCGGACGCCAGCGGGAACTGATGAATCTGGCCGACGCCTTGGGCCACGGGTTCAAGGACCTATTGCGGCTGGATCAGGGCCTGCGCCACAGCTCCTTTGCCCATGAAAACCCGGAGGCCGGCCCCAGCAACGAGCAGATGGAGTTTCTGGGGGACGCGGTCCTGGCCCTGACGGTGAGCAGTCTGCTGCTGCTTAACTTTCCCGAGAGTTCCGAAGGGGAGCTGTCCCGGGGCCGGGCCGCCCTGGTGAATGCCCGACGCCTGGCGGTCCTGGCCCAGGAGCTGGACCTCGGGTCTTACCTCCTCCTGGGCCGGGGCGAGGAGGCGCAGGCCGGGCGGGAGAAGCCCTCCCTCCTGGCCGACGCCCTGGAGGCCGTGGTGGCCGCGGTCTTTCTCGATGGCGGCCTCGAGGCCGCGGACGCCCTGACCCGGCGCTGGTTTACGCCGTTGCTGGCCGGCTTGGACGAGTCGCCCTGGCAGGACTTTAAGACCAGGTTGCAGGAGCTGACCCAGGCCCGCCACCAGGGCTCGCCCACCTATAACCTGCTCTCGGAAAGCGGCCCCAGCCATGCCCGGGTCTTTGAGGTAGAGGTCTGCCTGGGGGAGCGCCCCCTGGCCCGGGGCCAGGGCCGCACCAAAAAACAGGCCGAACAGCGGGCGGCCCGGGATGCCCTGGAGACGCTACCGGCCTTGACCGGAGAGGAGGAGAGGGCAGGGGAGTAGCAGGCAGCTAGCAGCGGCGCCCCCTCCACTAAAAGAGCCTTGCGTTATTCAGATCATATCGCTAATTACTTGGGATTTTTGAGAAGTTTCGCGTGTGGCAAGGTATCACTTATGCGCCACCCTTTCAGATGGCTTTGTTTGCAGCATGCGCAGATCACCATTAACCCAATATCAGGTTTACCCTTTGCAAAACCAGGTTTCTCCTTTGCAAAACCAGGGAATTCCTAGATTCATTATTCTAGTGGTTTGGCTATATTAAAATCCTGAATTAGCAAAAATTAAGGCTTTTGAAGGAATCTTCCAATAAGATCGGAAACTCTGAATTAGCATCAAAAGTCTCAGACCGAAAAGGCAAACCGTCCGCGAGGACGGGGCGCAAAGCCACGGCTCTTGCATAGATGGCAAGAATGCCGAGCCACCGAAGTCTGGTGCCAAGAATCAGTCATTATCCCCTAGTATAAATGCGACTTTTTCTGGCAGCCTCAGACATCAAGGAGAACTGCCATGAAAAAAGTCAATTTATCGCTAATTTCAATTTTTGTTGTTATCCTTCTCTCCCTTTTGACCATATCTGCAACTTCTTCCTGGGCGGCAACTTATTATGTCGACGCCGATCTAGGAAATGATTCTACTGGTAATGGCACCTATGCCAGTCCCTGGAAGACTGCTGATTATGTTTGTGGCCGCACCTTGGCCGCAGGCGATATTGTCCTGTTCAAGTGCGGGACCACGAATGTCTATGGCAAATGGATATGCTATGCCAGCCAAACTACCTCAGATGGACATCCTATTACCCTCGGTTCCTACAGTGCCGGTCCGGTTAGCCCCGGGGTTGGCACTAAGCCGGTCATTAGCAATGCCGATACTATAGTCAGCAGTTGGTCAGGCAGCGGTCCTATCTATACGGCGACCGTTGACGGCGGCACGACCTGTTTGCTGGAAGATGGGCATTATTTAGGAACTGCAGATAATGCTACTTCTCCAGGCGTCGGACAATGGGGATTGTCTGGTACTAAGCTCTATTACCATCCTACCACTGGAGCCGCCAACAGCCATCTGGTGCGAATAGGGTCAAATTATTCGAGTTTCAATTTCTACCAGAATGCATCTAACTACATAATTCAAGACATCATGTTCACGGGTGACACGATTTTTGGCGGTTATGCAGGGAATCCAGTACTCCATAACATCACCATTCAAAGGTGTGATTTTAAGGACATGACTGCAGCTATCAAGTTTGGAACCGATACTTCTGGGGCCGTTACTGGACTGGTGGTTCAGGACTGCATCTTTGATTATTGCGGTACCAACATCTATTTCGAAATAAACAGTGGTGGCTATTTCGACGGCGTTATCTTTCAACGGAACAAAATAACCCACTCTAATGAATGGATAACTGGTGATTGTCCAGGTACTGATAGGGACGGCGTCTCTTGTCAAAATCTTACAAACTCGACTATTGAGCATAATGAAATAAGTGGACGATGTGATCAATGGGGTGGAATAAACCTATGGTATTCAAATGGGTTTACAGGCACAAATAATGTTATTCGTTATAACTATATCCACGATGTAATAGGATCAGGCATAATTCATGGTGGCGAAGATGTGGGTACATGCAGTAGTACCATTGCCTACAACGTAATCGAGAACTGCGGTACCGGTCCAGGGTGTATGATGGCCGGTCTTCCTTATGGTGGTATCATGCTCAACCGCGCGCAGAACATCAGCAGTGGCGTTTACAACAATGTTGTTAACAATGCTGATGTTAGCTATTTTCTTTTCTCCCTTACTGATTCTTATATCGTTAAGAACAACATCTCTTACAATCCCCGCATTGCTCACGTTCGTGTGGATAGTTCATTGGGACAGAATATTCTGGACCAGAATGCTTATTATCCCAACACGGGGGCATTATTTTCCAACCAAGGCAACACTCTTAACTTTACTATCTGGCGGTCTGGGACTGGCTGGGACGGCAGATCGGTTAACGCGGACCCACAGTTTGTTAATCCTGGGACTGACTACCATTTGCAGAACACTTCGCCCTGCATTGGTGCCGGCCTCTACGTCTTCCTGACTCAGGATTTCCTGGGCGATCCGGTTTCTTCATCCAGTGTAGACATAGGGGCCGTGCAATCGCAGGCAGCGGCGCCGGCACCTGCACCGGCACCTGCGCCAACCTACTCCATTTCCCCCACCAGCCAATCATTTAGTGCGGCGAGTGGCTCAGGCACTGTAAATGTAACTGCTAGCGCCACCAACGCTTCGTGGACTGCTGCCAGCAGTGCCTCATGGATCACCCTCACTGCGGGTACGGGCGGCATCGGCAATGGTCAGGTGACCTTCACTGTGGCGTCGAACACTGACAACACGGATAGAACTGGGGCCATTACTGTGGCGGGCCAGCAGTTCTCGGTGACTCAAGCGGGCGCACCTGCTCCTGCTCCTACACCAACGCCGGCACCAGCGCCAACCTACTGGGGCTTCTACTGGAACTGGAGCCCCTACTGGGGCTTCTAAAGGCGTTATACTCTGGGGTTCGGGGGCAGCCTCCGAGAGATACTTCAGCGGCAATTGATAACTCAGGCTGCTGTGGGGCTGTTTTACTTGCTATCTTAAGAAATTTTACCGTACAGGAGTAGGATAGATTAGGTTTCTCTTTTTAGCACGGGATTATTGTTAAAGATATATCATTCCCTTATGATAATTCATTTAAATAATTAGAAAAATTTACATAGTTGTAAAATCTAAACATCATTTGCCTGAATAAAAAAGCAGGATCACCCTTTGCAGGCAACCCGGCTTTCTCCATGAGACCCGTGGTTTTTCCGTCCCCACCTCACGACGGGTTTGATTTTGTAAATACCCAAAAAATTAAATATATATTTAAGGTATAGGGAAGCTGCATCATGGTCGGGGTATCGGATTAATAATCTTTACTATGGGCACCTTGGAGCAGGAAGGTTAGTTCTGTCGGTCAGATATGGACATTGTTGGGGCTCGCAGATGTTCACGGAAAAGTTTCAGGTACTGCTATAACTATGTGGTTTCAACCGAAATTATAGATATTCGATATGGTTATCATAACTGAATTTTAGATCATGCAGGCTTTAAAATTTTGAGGGGGTGGGTCGGATGGGCCCGCCCCTTTTTGTATGGCTGATTATTCGCCGGTTTATTACTTATTCGCCTCCGACAGGGCGATGTGGTAGCCCTCCACTTCCGTCAGGGCTGCGAAGACCTCCTTGACCCGGTCTTCGGTGGCCTCCTTGGCCGACTGGCCGTAAAAGATCACCGCCGACTGCTCATGCTCCTGCGCCGCGGCGAAGTTGGCCCTGGGGTCCTTCAGGCAGGCCTGCTCATCCGGCTTGATCTCCGGCTTGGGCACCTTGAGGAGCTTGCAGATGACGGAGGCGTGTTCCGACTCCGTCCGCCACAAGGCCTTGAGCATGGCCTTGTCCAGGGGGGCCGGCGCACAATTGGAGGCGCACATATAAAACGCGGCGTTCCTGACCTCCAGGTCCAGGGCTTTTTCCAGGTTGGCCCGGGAGCGGGCGCTGAGATTGGGGACGTCGTTCCTATCCACGTATTCCGCCGCCGGCACCATGTATCTCTGGGGCGCACCGCAGAAGGGACAGAAACTGGGCGCCTCGCTGCCCAAATAGGGATCGCCGCAAATCCGGCAGCGGAACAATTTTAATTCCATTGCAGACTCCTCTTGGGTTTCGAGTCTTAATTCAGGTGGGGCGGCCGTCCCCGGCCGCCCGAAATTGGGCAGGCACGGAGGCCCGCCCCACCGCACTACTCTAACCTAATCGATTTTCTTGAAAAATTTCTTCAGCGCCTTGCACACCGGGCACTGGTCAGGTGGCTCCCCTTCCACGGTATGGCCGCAGATGGTGCAGATGAAGACCTCCACCAGTTCCTTCTTTTCCAGGTTGGCCAGGGCCTTTTGAAAGAGCTGGGCGTGGGTCTTCTCGACTTCATTGGCGAACTCGAAACTCCGCAGGGCCTCCTTATGGCCTTCCGCCTGGGCTGCGGCGATCATCCCCGGGTACATCTCCCGAAATTCGGCGGTCTCTCCGGCAATGGCCTCCTTGAGGTTATCTGCCGTGGCATTGACGGCCTTCAAGGCCTTGAGGTGATTATGGGCATGAACGGTTTCCGCTTCCGCCGCGGCCCGGAACAGCCGGGCCACCTGGGGATAACCGTCTTTCTCGGCCTTTTCGGCAAAGGCCAGATATTTCCGATTGGCCTGGGATTCACCGGCAAAGGCCGCCTTCAGATTCTGAATGCTCTTCTCCATGTCATCTTCCTCCGCAGTATTCTTGGGATTCAACCGTGTTTAGAGGCCTGGTCCACCCTCCGGCAGACCTGATTTGACCTGTGGCCGCCTTACTCGCCGGCTTCCGGTTGCTGGCAGCGGGGACAAAGCCCCCAGCAGCAGGTGGATTGATGTTCCACCCGGAAGCCTTGCAGCTCTTCCGAGGCAAAAGCCGGCGGGGCCGCCGACTGCCGATACAGGTTGACGATGGTGCGGCAGCGCCGGCAGACCAGGTGGGCATGCCAGAGCGTTTCGGCGTCATAATGGGCCACTTCGTGGAGTGGGTTCACCTTGATGACCAGACCCTTCAGGTAAAGGACTTCCAGGGTCTTATAAACGGTGTTGAACGAGATGGCGGGAAGCTGCCGGCGCACCTCCTGGTAAATCTTCTCGGCGCTGGGATGGTCATGCCGGCCCTGCAGGCTGGCCAGAATCGCCAGACGCTGAGGAGTCACGGCAATGCCGAGGGTTCGCAGTTTTTGGACCAGGTCTTCCATAGGTTAGTTACCAGTTAATAATTATTACTGGAATGTCAAGGGTCCGACTCGACAAATTGTCGTTTCAAACCATTTTTTCCAGGGATGGCAAAACGGGGAGGCCGGCAATGGTGTTTAGGGGCCCTTCGCCGCAGACCCCTTCACCCCTTTAAGATCGCCGGCGATCAAGCATAAGGGCGAATCTCAGGCCGCGGATTCCTGCGCCTCAAGCTTAACAGATTTTCCGGAAGGCATTTAAACTGGGCAATGACTATCTTCGCTAAGTGAAGTAGCAGCCTGTTCCATCAGCTCTCTATCCTGGTTCTGCAGGCTGGACATGGTTAAAATGGCCAGACCTATCCAGCCGAAGAGAAAACCTACTACCAAGCCGCCGAAAAAGATTATTCCCATCATGGTTATCCTCCCAAATGCTGTGATAGTTTGGACGCCAGGTTTTTCTGCGCTCCAATCATGGGAGTCGATTATTCTTTAACAATAAGATCAGAGGATTACAGGACAACTAGCAGAATTGCCCATTTCGGCCTAGGTAAAAATACCCAGTGAATGGTGAGGGTTAGCTACCGAAGGCCAAAAAAGAGCCTTCCGGGTTACAGAGGCCTGGCGTGTCGGGGGCTTTGGGGGGATCTGGCAGCAAAAAAAATGCAGAAACCTGATGGTTTCTGCATCGGTCCCCCAATGGCCTTAACTATTTAATAATAGTAATTCAGGCCGGCCTGAAAGAAATTGACGTTAAAGGCAGGGTTTTCCTTGTAGATCCCGGCGTTGGACGAATGCCGGAAGCGATACGCCACCTGGAGGGCCAGTTGGGGGTTGAGTGCGATGTCAACGCCGCCTCCCGCCTGAGGCGTGAAATTGAAGGCATGGGCGATGGCCGGGCTGTCGATGCTCTCGGTGATCATTCCGGCACCCCCTTCAATGTGCGCCAGGACGCCGGGAAAAACCAGGGCGCTTAGCCGAAACATCGGGGTGAAGCCCAGTTCGAAGCCGGTCTCCTCGGCACTAGCCACGCTGATAATGCCTTCGACCAGGAAGGAGATGCCGAAGGGACCCATTTTCTGGCCGGGACGCACCAAAAACGTGCCCCAGTGGGGCAGCAGAGAGTAAAGTTGGACATTGGCGCCGTGGGTGTTTTTGCCGTAGCCGAAGTTTAGGCCGACCTCCTGGTTGAATTTGCTCAGATCGAATTCCGCTCCCTGGACCATGACCGGCAGACCCAGAACCAGGGCCATAGCTATGGCCGCCAAAGTTTTGCAAACTCGCCGCACCACTGTCTCCCCCTTTTGATGCAGGCTCAGTAATTATCTTCCGCCGCCAGCATAGCACCGGGCCGCCGTATTGTCAAAAGCAAAAGCCGGGGCGGAGTCACCCGCCCCTCGCGCAACTATGGGCTCAACGCTGCCAGAAGCGGTCCTCCCGAAACCGGGCGGCGGGGCCCAGTTCCGCCTCGATCATCAGTAGACGGTTGTACTTGGCGATGCGCTCCGAGCGGGAGGCTGAGCCGGTTTTGATCTGGCCGGTGTTCATGGCCACGGCCAGGTCGGCGATGAAGGTGTCCTCCGTCTCCCCGGAGCGGTGCGAAATGACTGCCCGGTAGCCATGGCTCACCGCCAGATTGATGGTCTCCAGGGTCTCGGTGACGGTGCCGATCTGGTTCAGCTTGATGAGGATGGCATTGGCCGCGCCCAGTTCGATGCCTTTCTTCAGGTATTCCACGTTGGTGACGAAGATGTCGTCGCCTACCAATTGTAATTTGGACCCCATCTCCTGGGTGAGGTGCACCCAGCCATCCCAGTCGCCCTCCGCCAGGCCGTCTTCAATGGAGACGATGGGGTAGCGGGCGGCCAGGTCCCGGTAATAATCCGTCATGGCCCGGGCGTCCCGGCGGGAGCCGTCGCCTTTTTTGAAGACGTACTCGCCGGTCTCTTTATCGAAAAACTCCGAGGCCGCCGGGTCCAGGCAAATGACCACGTCCTGCCCGGGGTTGTAGCCGGCCTGCTCAATGGCGGCCACCATGAGGTCCAGGGCGGCGTCATGAGAAGGCAGGTCCGGGGCGAAGCCGCCTTCGTCGCCCACCCCGGTGGACAGCTTCTTGGCGCCCAGAACTTTCTTCAAAGTCTGGAAGACCTCGGCGGCTATCCGCAGGGCTTCGGCGAAACTGGGGCCGCCCACCGGCATGATCATGAATTCCTGGAGGTCCAGGTTGTTGCCGGCGTGGGCTCCGCCGTTAATGATGTTCAACATGGGCATGGGCAGCGTGGTCGCACCGGTGCCGCCCAGGTAACGGTAAAGGGGCAGGCCCGCCACCGCGGCGCCGGCCCGGGCCACCGCCATGGACACCGCCAGGATGGCGTTGGCTCCCAGGCGGCTCTTGGTGGCGGTGCCGTCCAGCTCGCACATCAGTTGGTCGATGGCCGCCTGGTTCAATGGGTTCAACCCTTTGACCTTCGGGGCGATGACTTCATGGATATTCTTCACCGCCTGCAGCACCCCTTTCCCCAGAAAGCGGCGGCCGCCGTCACGTAACTCCAGGGCCTCGTTTTCTCCGGTGGAGGCGCCGGAAGGCACCATGGCCTGGGCGCAGAGGCCATTGTCCAGGGTCAGGCCGGCCAGCACCGTGGGCTGGCCCCGGGAATCAAGGATCTCCTGGGCGCGAATCTCTTGGATAGCGGGCATGTGTTCCTCCTCTCGTTGATATGAGTGCGGCTCCGGCGGAGCCGGTCAAGACCTTCAGGCTGCCCTATATCCTAACAGACTGAGCCAAAAAGCTCCATTCTCTTCCAGGCGGCGGGAAAAAAATACCCGGACTGCCCGGATATTTTTCCGGCCGGAGGCTAATCTTCCTCGGGCGGGCTGAGAGCGAGGTGTATTGATTTTGGCAAAAAAAAGCCCGGGCCTCCTCCACTTCTGGAGGAGGCCCGGGGTGAGAGTCGATTTCAGCTCAGCAACCGGATTATTGTTCGCCCGGCTTTTTCTCCTTCTTCTGCTGCTGTGGTTGCGGTTGCGGTTTGGCCGCAGGCGCCGCCTGCGGTCGAGGCTGCGGCGCCGGGGCTACCCGCTGCGGCTGCGGTTGAGGTTGCGGCCGGGGCTGCTGCACCTGAGGCTGTGGTCTCGGCTGCATCTGCGGCTGAGGCCGTGGTTGCATCTGCGGCTGAGGTTGAGGCCGCGGCTGCATTTGCGGCTGCGGTTGCGGCCGGGGCTGCAGTTGCGGCTGCGGCTGCGGCCGTCGGGCGGTTGTACCTGCGGCTGCGGCCGTGGCTGCGGTTGCGGTTGCGGCCGTGGCTGCTGCACCTCAGGCTGCGGCCTCGGTTGAGATGGCGGCGTCACATGCTGAGGTTGCGGCTGCTGATATTGCGGCGTTACGCGTTGGGGCTGCGGTTGCGGCCGCAACGGCTGGCTCGGCGTGGGTTGCGCCGGCGTTCCCGGCCTCACGTATCCCGGCCCGGAGGTGGGCGGCTTATAACCGGGAGACGGTTGGACCTGAGGACGGCTGGGAGCGCCGGGTTGGAAAGTCCCGGGATGGGCCGGACCGCCGGGCTGCGCCGGTGTGGCGGGCTGAGCGGGTTGGGCCGGCACTGCCGGTTGCATCCCAGGTCTGGCGGGCTGCGCCGGCACGGCGGGTTGGGCTGCCGGATGGCCCGGAGCGCCGGGTTGGAACTGTCCGGGTCTCCCAGGCGCAGTCTGGACTTGGCCAGGCCTTCCGGTTACACCAGGCTGGGCTGCACCGGGTTGAACCGGAGCGCCAGGCTGAAACTGACCCGGCCTTCCGGTTACGCCAGGCTGCACCGCCCCGGGGTGAGGAGTTACGCCGGGCTGAAATTGTCCAGGTCTTACTGGGGCCCCGGGGGCTGCCGGCTGCCCCGCCAGGGAGGGTCTCACCGGTTGGATCCGCTGGTGCGGCGGCAGTTGCTGGATCTGCCCCTGCTGTTGCGGCGTCAACTGCATGGTGGCCCTGGACGGTAACCCCGCTCCCGGGACTCCGCCCCTTGCCGGCTGGGCCGCCAGCGGCGGGGCCTTGGGGATCTGGGCCCTCAGCGGCGGTACATTTTGCGGAGCATGGATGATGTTGGGCTTGCCCAGGTTGGCCCGGGCCACGTTGACGTTGGTCAACCGCTGGGCCGGCGGCAAGCGCTGCCCCTGCATCAGGGCCGGCGGGGTGATCTGTCTCAGACCCGCATTCCGGGTCAACACCGCCTGGGGCGGCATCACGTTGTGGATCCTGGTGAAATTGTTGGAATTATTGATGATGGTTCGGTTGATCACGGTCTGGTTGATATTGGTCACCCGGGAGACGTAGCCCACCGATGGCCCATAGCTATAGGCGCCAGCGAACCCCCTGCCGAAATAAGAATGCGGGTAATAGCTCGGCGTATAATAGCTGGGCACGAAGACCGTCTGGGGGAAGAAAACCGGCACGTAGGCCGGCGGCGCCATACAGCCGCAACCGTAATAGGAATAGCCCTGGGCGTACGGCTGGCCCAGACCCATCAGGAAGCTGGCTGCCCGGACGAAGACCCAAAACGGCGAGGACATTGTATCCGCCGCCGGGGCCCCCTGATAATACCCCGGAGCGGCGTAAGACTGCGTCGGCACATAATCGGGCGGCGGGACGGGGGCCCAGCCTACGTAAGAGTTGTCCACCTGGGCGGTTTCGGGACTGGTGCGCCACTCCACGGTGGAGGGATACCAGGTGCGTCCCGGGGTCCAGACCCAGCCATAGCCTTCGGTGGGCATCCAGTTGCCATAATGGTAGGTGGCCCAGCCCCAGGGTTCCTGGGACTCGAAGACATAGCCGTCATCGGTGGGCACCCAGCGGCCGTCGGTATAAGGGCGCCAATCCTCGTTCACGTTGCTGGGACGCCAAACCGGTCCGTAGTTTTCGTAGTCCACCCATTGGCCGTATTGGCCCAAGTCGTCATAGAACATAGCCACATCTTCCGAGGCGGCCCTGGCCGGTTGGTAGAAACCGCTCCCCAAAACGAGAGCCAGCCCCAAGGCCAGGATGACGATGAACCCCGGAGGTCGTCTGCTTGTCATTTTCTTGCTCCTTAAAGTTGTTTAGGGGCCTGACTGCATTGAACTAGATTCGTCCCGCGGCAGGTTTTCCCGTAAAGGTTGATCATTTTGCTTGCGTCGTTAGAAAATCTTTACTGCAACTTTGGTGCCTTCTGTCGAGATTAATTTCCAGGTCTAAAACCCTTTGAATTTCAAAAGAATTTTCCACGATCAGCTATTGATCGTTTGTATATTAGAGATTCGTTGGATTCAATTTATTAAGGCAAGATTTTCAGAATTTTCGGCAGGTTCTGAAGAGAGCCGCCGACTTCTGGTTGGGGAGCGATATCGGCAACCAGTGATCATTGAACGGCGGCTGCCTTAAAGATTTTTGTTGTTATGAAAATTCCTCCCAAAAATCCCGAACAATTATTCTCATTATGATAATCTTACCTACGCCGGCGGCCACAGATCCTCGCACCAGACCAGGTCGCCCCCGGCGATCAGCAGGATCTTGCCCCAACTCCCTTCCCGGAGACTAATTTTCTGCCAGTTTTCCGGGCTGAGGCCCTCTTCGATGGTGGTGAGCAACAGGGCGTCTTCCAACTTCTCGCTGCCCTTGAGCAGCAGAAACTGGCGGTGGTTGGTAAAGGCCCAGAGAAAGCGGCCATTGGTGAGGAGAAAGTTATATTCACCGGGATATTGCTCGATCAGAGCGCTGAGGGCTTCCTGGAGAATCTGCCGGAACGGGGCGTATTGGCGCCGGGGGACGGCGTCAACGAAATAGTCCCGCAAAAATTCGAAGGTGCGGGCCGAATCGCTGCTGGCCTCCAAAGTCGGGGTGTGGCGGCTGCGATAAGGTTCAATGGCCCGGGCTTCGCCGTTGTGAGCGAAGATCCAGGACTGGCCCCAGAAATCCAGGCTGAAGGGATGGGCGTGGCACTCGTCCACCTGGCCGCTGGAGCGGTAGCGGATGTGGGCCAGGATGATGGGGCTGGCCACCACCCGGGCCAGGCGCTGGAAGGAAGCATGCAACCGCCCGTCCTGGAAGACCTTTTCCCCCGATTTTTCTACCACCGGGTGATCCTGGCGGAAGAAGCCGATGCCCCAGCCATGGACGTTGCGGCGGCCCCGGGCGGCGAACAGGGGCAGGGAGGCGGCGGCGCCATAGTTGCGGGAGGCGCACAGGGCGAAGAGGTCGCACATCTACAGGTATCCTTGATGCAGGAGGTCCCCCCCGGAAATGATCAGGATCTGGCCCCGGCTCGGGTCCGGATTAGCATAGGCGCGCCAGTGGTCCGGGTCCCGGGTGAGGCCCCCGGAGACCGTGGTCAGCATCAGGGATTCCCCCCGGGCCTCCGGCGGGTGGTAGGTGAGCACCTGGCCGTGGTTGAGGAAGGCGAACAGCACCGTTTCGTTGGCCAGAAAAAAAATATACTCCCCGGGGTAATCGGTGATCAGCTGCTTGCAGGTCACGGCCAGGGTCTGGTAAAGGCTCTGGTCGGGCCAATCCCGCAGCCCGGCCTCCATGCCGTCCCGGACAAATTCGAAGACCCGGGCGGCCAGCAGCTCTTCCCCCAGTATGGGCCTGGAACTTGGATACGCCAGGCCCTTTTTGGATTCCCCGGTAAAGCTGAACAGCCATTGATGATCCAGAAATTCGGCGCTCAGGGGCTGGGCCTGGGATTCCTTCTGGTGGCCGGCCTTGGGGCAGCGGATATGGGAGATGATGATGCGGCTGTCCACCACCCGGGCCAGGCGCTGGAAACTGTCATGCACCTGGTCACCGGCATAGATGCCGTCGCAGGACTTCTCGATATAGACCTGGCCGCCGCGGAAGAAACCGATGCCCCAACCGCTGATGTTGTCGCGGGATTTGTCGGCGAAGACCGGCAGGTACTCCTGGGCCGTGTAATTCTGGCCCGCGGACATGGCAAAGAGTTCACACATGGGGCAGCTCCCCTCCTTCCAGGTTGAGGCGCAGTTTTCCCAGTTCACGAAGCGCACGCGGGCCGCGGCCGCCAGCGGCGTCAACAACACAGCGGTAAAGCCTGCAGCTACAGATAGCTATGGCGCCGCTTAATCTTCTATGCAGCCGCGCCGCGAACTGCGGGTAAGCCCGGACCAGCTTCTCTTTCACCGGGCCATAGAGCAAGCGGCGTTCCTCATCGGTCAGCACCGGAGTTTCCGGCGTCAGGGCCGGGGCGCGGAATTCAAAGCCGGTGAGCTGGCGCATTTCTTCCAGGGTGACGCCGGGATGCAGGCTGGACAAAAGCGGCGCCCGGGGCGGGTCGAAGGCGAAGACGCCCTTGGGGGTGATCGAGCCGGGTGATGCGGCCGGGGCGTTGGGAGAGGCTCAGGTTGGGGTATAGCCCGGCGCGGTGATCACGTCCACCTGGGGCACCAGCCCCCGGGCTTCGTGCGTGGTCTTGAACAGCACCACCCGCTCCACCACGTAGGCCAGGATGGCGGAGCCGGCCCCGCCGGGCAGGCGCACTTTGGGCTTCGAGTAATTCCCCACGGCCATGAGGTTGATGTTGCCCTGGCCGTCGATCTGGGCCCCGCTCAGATAAAAGACGTTCAGCCGCCCGGACTGGGCCAGGTCGAAGAACCCCTGCCACTGGTCCGCAAAGGGCCAATCCGTGCTCCCGCCACGAAGACCTCGGCCCGGGGGGCATAGGTGAGCTTCGCCAGCCACAGGGCCGCGGCGGGCATAGGGCTCAAAGTGCCGCAGGCGGCCCAATCCCCGTCCCTGACCTCCCGGGCCAGGGCGCCGATCATGGTTTCTTCGCCGAGTGTCAGCTTATCCATAAGATTGTCTTGGTTTTTGGTATCTAAAGGTTCAAATAACCCGATGATCCTTCATCATTTATGAGAACGCACCGCCAGCGCCAGTCTGCCGTTGCCGTAGTTCATACTGTGCCAGCCCACCAGATTATTGTAGAAGGCGAGACCCCAGACCGACCAGTCGTTTCTCAACTCCCCGGACCAGGCCCAGGCCACCGTAGTCTGAAATAGCGGGTCCATATGGTTGGCGGAGGCATCTTTTTGGTAGATAGCCTGCAATTCGGCCACCGTGGGCAGGCGCCAGCCGCCCCCGGCCACGGTGAGACCGTCCACCCAGGCCTTGGCCTGGTGATAGGTGTTCTCCTGGCCGACATACCAATCGAGGCCGGTGGCGCGATCGGTGATCACGCCATTGGGGGCTTTGGTAAATCTGGGTGCCGTCGGTTCAACCTGCGCCCCGGGTTGGCTCAGGCCCCAACCCCACGCCACCAACAAAATCAAAGCCACCAAACTCAAACGATACCAGCGTGCCATGCTTAACCCTCCTGGTTGCCGTCCTCTGGACGAAAATCCGAAAACCGAAAACCGTCTTTTATCCCCCCACCACCAGCACCTTGGTGCCGACGCAGCTCACCATGAAGTTGTCGGGGAAGGCGACGGCCAGCTTGGTGAGGGCCCGGAAGCCGGTGCAGTGGCCGGCCATGATGAGTTCCGGGTTGAGTTCCTTCAGGCCCTGGATGGTGCCCTGGATCTGCTCCTCGCCATGGGCCGTGAGGTGAAAGCCGCCCAGGATGAGGGCGACCTTCTCCACGCCGGTGAGCTTCTGGGCGTACTTCACCATATTGACGATGCCCGGGTGGCTGCAGCCGCCGATGACTACCAGGCCCCGGCCCTCGACGTGGGCCACCAGGGCCTGCTCGTCGCTGAAGGGGTCCGGTTCCTCTTTATCCTCGATTTTGCGTTTGAAGACCGGCAGCGGCTTCTCGTAGCCGGTGCTGAGCTCCACGGTGCCGGTGAGCATGGCCTGGTCCAGGATCACCACGGGGCCGCGGTTTTCCTTGAGTTCCCCGCCCGCCTGGGTCAATTGCTCCGCCGACAGGACCCAGGGGCCGAGGCGCCCCCGCGGCGTCATGAACAGCTTGGGAAAGAAGGTATCCTCATGCAGATAGAGGGGCAGGGGCCCGATCCGCTTGGCCAGAAAGCCCAAAAGGCCGCCGTAATGGTCCGGGTGGCCGTGGCTCACCACCACCGCGTCGATCTCCTCGGGGGTATGGCCCAGGGCCTCCAGGTTGTTGAACAGCGGCAGCGGGTCGTTGGCCGCGTCCAGCAGGATGCGGGTGAGGCGGCCCTGATGGTTCAGGGTGATGAGAAAGGCCAGGCCGTGGGCCGCCACCAGTGGTTTGGGCAGGCGGCCGGGCGTGACTCGTTCGACGATGCCGGGGCGGGACGGTTCAAAGACGTCAAAGAAGTTGTCCACCAGGATTTCCACGGTAACGGCTTGCAGGGCGGGTATCTGCATGGTGGCCTCCTAAGGGAGTTTCGCCCCTACGAAACTAAAAACTCGAAACTCGCCACTGTTTCTGATAAGATTTGCTAAAATTAGCGCCCCACCGGACGCCTGTCAAGCAATTTAGGCAAGACCTGAAGGAGAGCCTGATGCCGACTTACGAATACAAGTGCAAAGCCCACGGCCATATCTTTGAGGTGGAGCAGAAGATGAGCGACGAACCCCTGACGAAGTGCCAGATTTGCGACTCCGAAGTGGAGCGGCTCATCGGCATGCCCACCATTTTTTGCAAGGATTCGGACAGCAGCCGTTATAAAAAGGACTTCCGCTCCGACCCCCACAAATGGGAATCGGTCTGCGAATCGGCCTTCGGCGCCACCCAAAAGGACAAGGAAGAGATCAAGAAAAACTGGAACAAAAAAGAGAGTAAGTGGGTTTAAGGCCAGACTGGGTTTGAAAAAGGTAGCCGCAGGCCCTTACAAAAAACCTGCGCTTTTAACGGTCGTAATTATTATCGGCTCGCCTTAAAGAAATCGGCAGGCTTGAATGGGCGCAATCTTTACGCCCATCCGTGCTGCCGTTCAATCTCCCGCCTCAGCGGTTCATGGCCGCCAGAAAGTCGGCGTTCGTTTTGGTCGCCCGCAGTTTCTCCAGCAAAAATTCCATACTGTCCACCGGGCTGAGCGGGCGACAGAAGCTTGCGCAGGATCCAGATGCGGTTCAGGTCCTCCGGCGCCAGCAGCAGTTCTTCCTTCCGGGTGCCGGAGCGGTTGATGTCGATGGAGGGGAAGACGCGCTTCTCGGTGAGCTTCCGGTCCAGGTGAATCTCCATATTGCCGGTGCCTTTGAACTCCTCAAAGATCACCTCATCCATGCGGCTGCCGGTCTCGATCAGGGCGGTGGCGATGATGGTCAGGCTGCCCCCTTCCTCGATGTTGCGGGCGGCGCCGAAAAAGCGTTTGGGCCGCTGCAGGGCGTTGGCGTCCAGGCCGCCGGAGAGGATCTTGCCGCTGGCCGGCACCACGGTATTGTAAGCCCGGGCCAGCCGGGTGATGGAATCCAGCAGGATAACCACCTCCCGCTTGTGCTCCACCAGACGCTTGGCCTTCTCCAGGACCATTTCGGCCACCTGGATGTGGCGCTGCGGCGGTTCGTCGAAGGTGGAGCTGACCACCTCGGCCTTGACGCTGCGGGCCATGTCGGTCACTTCCTCGGGCCGTTCGTCGATGAGCAGCACGATGAGGACCACCTCCGGGTGGTTGGTGGCGATGCTGTTGGCCAGGTTCTGGAGGAGCATGGTCTTGCCGGTGCGGGGTGCGGCCACGATGAGGCCGCGCTGGCCCATGCCCACCGGGGTCATCAGGTCCATCACCCGGGCCGAGAAGTTATCGGAATCGGTCTCCAGTTCCAGACGCTGATCCGGATAAAGGGGCGTCAGGTTGTCGAACAGGATCTTGTCCCGGGCCACCGCTGGGTCTTCGAAATTGACCGTCTCCACTTTGAGCAGGGCGAAGTAGCGCTCGCCCTCCTTGGGAGGCCGGATCTGGCCGTAGATGGTATCGCCGGTGCGCAGGTTGAAGCGCCGGATTTGCGAGGGCGACACGTAGATATCGTCGGGCCCCGGCAGATAGTTATAGTCCTGAGCCCGGAGGAACCCGAAACCGTCCGGCAGGATCTCCAGGACGCCGCCGCCGGAGATCATGCCGTTTTTATCCACCTGGGCCTGGAGGATGGCGAAGATGAGATCCTGCTTGCGCAGGCCCGCTGGCGCCTTCCACGTTCAGGTCCCGGGCCAGGGCGGCCAGGTCGTTGATCTTCTTGTGCTTCAAATCGGATAAATTCATTATTGCCTCTTTTTCGTTCATGCTGATAATTTTCACACCAGTTACGGTAGTTGCTGATTAGGAGTACTCGCCGCGGGCACTGCGATTTTAAGACCGGGCCATTATTGGCCCACTTAGACCGGTAGCCTCAATGGAGAGAAAGCGGACAAGTTTTAAAATCGAGCCAAGGGGATGATACGGGGTTCCTTAGTTTTAATATATCGGGCCGACCACGGAATTGCTTAAGATTACACAAGGTAGGTTAAATAGAGGCTAAACTCTTTCAGCCTGCCTGTCAAGATGATTTGCCGATTTTTTGCGCCTCGTCCCAGATTTTCCCGGGGGGTCCTTGGAGGGGCGGTTCTCGAACCTCCCTACACCGGGTCATGAGCTAACCTCGGGACCCCTTTCCCGTTCCTGGTCCGAAAGTTTCTGCAATTCTCGCCAAATGGCTGCCACCCGGCGCCGGGTATCAGCCAGTGAGCCCCGGTTATCCACCACGTCGTCGGCCCGGGTCGCCTTGTCAGCCAGGGGCCACTGGGCCGCAAGGATGCCGGCGATCTCGGCGGCCCCGCGGCCGTCCCGTTCCCTGCAGCCGCCGGATTTGGTCCTCCGGATCGACATAAACCACGATGACCCGGTCGTAGGCCGACTTCCAGCCCGGCCTCGAAGAGCAGCGGCACTTCCACCATCACCAGTTCGGCGCCTTGCTGCTCCAATTCCCGCAGGCGCTCCTGCAGCTCCCGGGCCACCCGGGGGTGCACGATCTCATTGAGGCGCTGCCGGGCCTTGGGATCGGTAAAGACCAGTTGGGCCACTTTGGCCCGGTTTAAGGCGCCGTCCGGGTTGAAATACTCCGCCCCAAAGAGGCGGCGCAACTCCGCATAAGCGGGCGTCCCGATGGCCACCGCCTCCTTGGCCGCGGCGTCGGCGTCCAACACCGCCGCCCCCAGCTCCCCAAACATCCGGACCACGGTGCTTTTCCCCGACCCGGCCCCCCCGGTAATGGCGATTTTTAGCATGTAGGTTGTTCTGTTCTTATGGCAGGCTAACGATATGCCTTTCCTCTTGGGAGAAAGGCAATTATTTTGATTTCACTGTCACTTTCATTTACCCGGTAAATAATACGCCAGTCTCCCACTCTGGAGGTGCGCTGGCCTGGTTCCATTTTGACTGCCTTGGAAATTCTGTTAGAGAAGGGATCAAAGGTTAATTCTTTAAGACGTTCGTTCAGCCGCCTATCTGTCGCTTGGTCCAGTCGATCTAATTGTTTTTTCGCAGGCAGCGATAATTGCACGCGGTAGCTCACAGGCCGCGTTCCTTTTCATATTCCTCCAGGCTGATGAATTCGCCCCGCTTGAAGGCCTCGTCGCCCTCTTTAATGGCAGCTAAGTCTTCCGCGGAGAAAGGTTCTTCATCGTACTCTTCTCTCTGTTCTGTTTGTTCATAAAGAACGTCTATCAGCTTCCGCAACAACTCAGCATTTGGTCCCTGAGCGATTGCCTTAATTTTATCCATCAGGTCGTCAACAGCGGGTTTCATGGGTTGCTCCTCATAATGCCAATTTAATGCAAGCTGGCTAATTTGTCCACCACCCCCTGAAAATCCTCCGGCAACGGCGCTTCCCAGTTCATTCTCTCCCCCGTGCGCGGGTGGGTCACCGCAAGTTTCCAGGCATGCAGCAGTTGTCTCTCAACCAGGGGCTTGAGGTCCTGCAGCTTCGGGTGGCCGGAGAGCCGGCTCACCCCGCCGCCGTAAGTGGCGTCCCCCAGCACCGGGTGGCCCTCCGAGGCCAGATGCACCCGAAGTTGGTGGGTGCGGCCGGTCTCGGGGCTCAGTTCCACCAGGGTCAGGGGGCCGGGGAACTCCTGCTTTACCCGCCAGCGGGTGGCCGCCACCTTGCCCCGCCGGGGATGCGCGGTCATCTTGTGCCGCTGGGTGCGGTGTCGGCCGATATCTTTGTCGATCCGGCCCTCCGGCTCCGCCAGGCGGCCCCAGACCAGGGCCAGATAGCTCTTTTTGGTCTCCCGGGCGGCGAACTGGCTCACCAGGGCCTGATGCGCCAGGGCGGTCTTGGCCACCACCAAGAGGCCGCTGGTGTCCTTGTCCAGGCGGTGCACCAGCCCCGGCCGGCTCACCTCGCCGATCTCTTTGAGCTCCGGGCAGTGGTGCAGCAGGGCGTTCAACAGCGTCCCGGTCCGGTGCCCGGCCCCGGGATGCACCACCAGGCCCGGCGGCTTGTTGATTACCACCAGGTCCCGGTCTTCAAAGATAATCTCCAGGGCCAGGGGTTCGGGGAGAAGATGGCTGGGCTCCGGCGGGGGCACCTGGACAGTAACCGTCTCGCCGGCCCGCACCTTATGGGAGGCGGCCTGCGGGGCGCCGTCGACCGTCACCAGCCCGGCTTTGAGGAGTTTTTGCAGGCGGGCCCGGGACCAGCCCAGATTCTTAACCAGAAACTGGTCCAGACGGGCCCCGGCCTGGGCCGGAGTCACCACCTGTTGCAAGGTTTCATAGTCGCTGGGATTAGTTGGCAAGAGTTGACACACTAACAATCAGGCCGGTAAGAATGTGGGACAGCCGCCCCCGGCTGTCCCGGGACAGGCGAGGGCGCCTGTCCTACACATGTTTTTGCCGAGGCGGTTCGAGAACCGCCCCTACACCTTGCGCGGGGCGCTGCCGTTCTTGATCTCCGAGAAGATCATGCGACCCGCCGTGGTTTGGAGCACACTGGTGACCGCCACCTCCACCTCTTTGCCGATGAAGCGGCGGGCGTTTTCAATGACCACCATGGTGCCGTCGTCGAGATACGCCACCCCCTGGCCCTGGGATTTACCCTCCCGCAGGATCTGCACCTGCATGATTTCCCCGGGCAGCACCGCGGGTTTCATGGCGTTGGCCAGCTGGTTGATGTTGAGGACCTCGACCCCTTGCAGTTCCGCCACCTTGTGCAGATTGAAGTCATTGGTGAGAATCTTGGCCCGCAACTTCAAACCCAGGGCCACCAGCTTGGAGTCCGCTCCCGCGGCGTTGGGCACGTCGTCTTCGGTGAACTCCACCTGCAGCGGATTCTGTTGCTGCAAACGTTTCAGGATATCCAGGCCCCGGCGCCCCCGGGTCCGCCGCAGATCATCCGAGGAATCGGCGATGTATTGCAGTTCTTCCAGGATAAATTTCGGCACGATTAGAGTGCCTTCCACAAAACCGGTTTCGGCGATGTCGGCGATGCGTCCATCGATGATGACGCTGGTATCCAGGATTTTCTGGGGCACCCGGCTGGCCGGTTTGCCGGTTGGATCAAGAAAATAAGGGGTGCTCACCTCCGACATCTTCTTGCCCCCCAACACCAAACCGATATAACCAAAGATGGCTGAAAAGAAAATATATAAAGGAATCTGTAAGTTAGGGAGCTCCAGGTATTTGTCGAAGGGATAGCTGGCCAGCTTGCCGATGCCCAGGCCTACAAACAGGCCCAAGACGCTGCCCAGGATGGTTTTCAACGGAATGCGCTTGATCACCTGCTCCAGGGCCAGGGTAACAAAGGCCACCGCCAGTCCGATCGCCCCTCCGATCCAGCCGACCCACCAGAGATGGCCGAACTGGGGAATCTGCGAGGCGATGAGGTAGCCGCTCACCGCGCAAATCGTCCCCATGATGGCCCCGATGACCACCTTTTGAAACACTCAGCATTCACCCCCTTTTTTTGGAAAAATCACAGACGGGAACAAGGCACCTTCCATGGCGCACTGCGGAAGAATAGGCCGCGGCCGGCAGTTGGCTAAAACGCGCCCCTTAATAATCGAAACCAAACATACGACCAGACCGCGAAAATAAAGTTACTGCGAAGGCAGGGTGGAGCAATTTAGGCATTGCCCAGCAACTCTAACAACTGGGCCTCAATCTCAATTTCTTCTTTCTCATTTACCAAGGACAGTTCTTTAATTAATAGATTCTTGGCGGTGTCCAGCATCTTGCGCTCCCCGAAGGAGAGATCTTTCTCGGTTTTGAGCAGGGTGAGGTCCCGCAAGACTTCGGCCACCCGGAAGGGGGAGCCGGTCTTGATCTTGTCCATGTAGTCACGGTAGCGGCGGTTCCATGTCTGGTTGTTCAAGCGAGCCGGGCGTGAGCGCAGGATTTCATAAACTTCCCCGACCGCCTGGTTATCGATGACGTCGCGCAACCCGATGTTTCGAGCGTTAGTGGTGGGTATCATGATGATCATGTCGGTGTCGATCAGCCGCATGATGTAAAATTGTGACGGTGTTCCTGAGACCTCCCGTTCCTGTACGGATTCAATCCGGCCCACACCATGGGCAGGATATACGGCCAGCTGGCCTACTTGGAACATCTTAGTCCACCTCCTTTCCCTGATATTTTTTATCACAATATTCCATAAAAAGCAACTGCCGGGTACTCGGAGAATTACGGTTGGTAGCGAAACAGCAGCAGGTCGCCGTCCTGCACCAGGTAGTCCCGACCTTCGGAGTGCAGGCGGCCCGCCTCCAGGACCTTGGCCGCGGCGTCCAGCCGGGCCAGACCGGTGCAACGCCTCACTCGTCCCGGATAGGGCCGCCCAGGATAGAAACCACAGGCACGCCCCGGGCTTCAGCCAGCCTCGGGGCGCGGTAAGGGGCCGTCGCGGAATTCTCCACGTTCAAGTTAGCCACGAACTGGCAAGATTTCAAGGTCAGGAGCGGCGTGGCCTGAAATTTCTCTTTTCCCGGGGGGTGTCTGGCCCGCCTTAGACAGGCCGATGCTGCCGCCGGGCCAGGACCTGGGCAGTGGTCGGTAGGCAGTGGTCGGGTTTCGGTTAAAAGAAAAGATATTTTTAACCGCAGATGAACACGGATAAAATCTGCGCGTAGCCGCGTGTACCTGCGGTTCTCATTTTAATCCGGCCTGCTGCCAGATCCCCGGAATCTTGGTCCCGCAATAGCCGCAATTGCCGCCCTTCATCTTGACCTCGCCGATCTGGTAGGCCGTGCGCTCAATGATCCGCTTGCCGCAGCTGTGGCAATAAGTGCTCTCCGCCGGGTTCCCGGGGATATTGCCCAGGTAGACGTACTTCAGGCCCGCCTTCAGCGCCAGCTCCCGGGCCTTTTCCAGGGTGGACACCGGGGTGGGGAAGTGGTTCAGCATCTTGTAGAGGGGATAAAACCTGGAGAAATGCAGCGGCGTCAGCGGCCCCAGCTCATCTCTGATCCAGGCGCACATGTCGCTGATGGTCTGGGGCTTATCGTTGCACTGGGGGATGACCAGGTTGACGATCTCCAGATGCACCCCACGGCGCCGCAAGGTCTTCAGGGTATTGAGCACCGGCTCCAGTTCGCCGTCCACCAGTTCCTGATAAAACTTGGGGTCGAAACCTTTGAGGTCGATGCAGGCCGCGTCCAGCACCCCGGCCAGCTCTTCCAGGGGCTTCGGGTTGATATAGCCGGCGGAGTGGCAGGTGTTCAAGATCCCGGCTTGCTTGGCCAGGCGGCCCACCGCGGTCATGTACTCATAGAAGATGATGGGTTCGACGTAGGTATAGGCGATGGAGGGGCAGCCGGCGGCCTGAGCCCCGGCCACCACCTTTTCCGGGGGCAGGTCGTAGTTATAGGTCTTTTCCGGCCGGGCCTGGGAGATTTCCCAGTTCTGGCAGAACTTGCAGTGCAGGTTGCAGCCCGCGGTGGCGATGGAAAACGAGCGGCTGCCGGGCAGCAGGTGGAAGAAGGGCTTCTTTTCCACCGGGTCCAGGTGGACGGCGCAGGGGTTGCCGTAAACCAGGCTGTAGTAAACGCCTTTGCGGTTCTCCCGGACGCCGCAGTCGCCCCGGTCGCCGTCCAGCACCTCGCAGTTCCGGGGGCAGAGCTGGCACTGCACCATGCCTTTGGGCATGACCTTGGTGAAGGCTGCGGGGGTGGGGCGGCTGAAACCCAGGCGGATTTCCTGGGAGGAGGCTGCGGTGGGACGCCAGGGGAGGGCCAGGAGGGCCAGGGCCCCGGCGCTGCCCCGGATAAAGGCCCGGCGGGTCAGGCCACAAATTCCCGTCTGCTTGCCGCGACAGCCTTCCATAGCTGGGTCCCCAAGGGCGGAAATCGGCGAGCGAGCCCCAATCGGATCAGGCGACAGGGCAGCTCCGGCCACTAGAGCCGGGGCTGAGGAGAGAAGCTGCTGAAATTACTTGCCTTCGTTGATGCGGTTGCGCAGGACGCCGGAGGTCTTGAACACCACCACCCGGCGGGCTCTGAGGATCAGATTTTCCTTGGTTTGCGGGTTCCGGCCTCGGCGGGCGTTTTTTTGCCTCACCGAAAATTTTCCAAAGCCGCTGATGAGCAGGTCCTCGCTCTTGGCCAGGGACTCTTTCATAATATCCAGGACCCTTTCCACCACTGAGCGGGACTCCTGCTTGCTCAAACCTACCTGGGTCTGTAAGCGGCTAATCAACTTTTCCTTGGTGAGGGCCATGAAAAGATCTCCCCTGCGGCTATTTGCGGTAAATACTTTGATTTATTATGAATTAAATAATTAAGGTGTCAAGCATTTTTTCTGTCTGTTCAGATAGGTGAGGCCGTCCGTTTTCTTATCGGACGTCGGCGGCCGGCGGATGCCGAACTGGAGGGCCCGGAACTGGCAGGCATCCAGGCATTTCAGGCACATGATGCACTCCTTGCTGTCATGTTGCTCCTGGGGTTTCACCCCCATGGGGCACTTGCGGGCGCAGGAGCCGCATTCCACGCAGTTGCCTTCGACGAACTCCAACTGCACCAGGGTCATGCGGGAAAACAGGCTGTAAAAAGCCCCCAGGGGGCAGAGCATGCGGCAGAAGGGCCGGCTCACGAAGACCATCAGCACCAGCAGAATGCTCAGGATACTGATCTTGAACCAGAAAAAGAAGCCCAGGGCGGCCCACAGGCTGGGCTTTAGTAAGATCATGGGCAGCGCCCCCTCCAGGGTGCCCGCCGGGCATAACAACTTGCAAAACCACGGATGCCCCAGCCCGGTGGCGGCATCCACCAGCCACAGGGGCAGGATGATCACCAGGACTACCAGCACGACGTATTTCCCCCAGCGCAGGGGTTCCCATAGAGAGAGCTTGCGGACGGGGATCTTGTGCACCAGGTCCTGGATAAATCCGAAGGGGCAAAGCCAGCCGCAGGGCAAGCGGCCCACCAGGGTGCCGATGAACCCGACATAGGCCACCACGATAGCCCCGACATGGGGGATGGTGCCCGGGGTATAAAACCGGATGCTGGCCAGGAAGTTCTGAATGGCCCCCACCGGGCAAGAGAGCAGGGCCCCGGGGCAGGAGTAGCAGTTGAGCCCCGGATGGCACACCGCCTTCAGAGGCCCCTGGTAGATCACCGAGCCGCCGAAAGGGAAAAGCAAATAGGCGTTGGTCCCCAACGCCACCAGGGTCTGGACTAAGGTCCGCAGCTTGACCATTTAGCCGACCCCGATGCAGGACAGTCAGATGGTGTTGCCCAGGTTGTTGAGATAATCCAGGTCCCCGGTGTTGATTCCCAGAATAAACAACAACGTGAAGATGATGATCAGCCAGACCGCGGTTTTCGGCATTTGACCTCCTGCGGAGGCCGCCAGCGTCCCGAGTGGCGGCCGGGAAATTCTCCCAGTTCACCCTCTATTATAATCACCGCTCGGAAAACGGGGGGAAAAAATTCCCCCCGGGTGAGATTTTTTGGCGTCCAGGGTACTCTCGCCCGACCGACCGACTCCCCTTGTTTCCACCCCCAGCCGCGCTTATCTTGATCAATCATTGGATTATCCCTCCCGGAGGCGGCCATGGGGAAGACGGCCCTGATCGTGGCGGACATGCTCAACGATTTTATCGATCCCCAGGGGGCGCTATATGTGGGGGCCCAAGCCAGACGGATCATTCCCTTCGTGGCGCACCAGATCGAAGCGACCCGGCGCCAGGGCG
Organism: uncultured delta proteobacterium; assembly: GCA_963797235.1. Taxonomy (GTDB): domain Bacteria; phylum Desulfobacterota; class Desulfobaccia; order Desulfobaccales; family 0-14-0-80-60-11; genus JAPLJC01. The sequence goes on along the minus strand of CAWCOX010000003.1, from coordinate 514,544 downwards.
GCGTGGTGATCTTCGCCTGCGACGCCCACGCGCCCTTAGACCGGGAATTCCAATACTTCGCTCCCCATGCGGTCCAGGGCTCCTGGGGAAGCTGGGTCATCCCGGAGCTGCCCGTGCAACCGGAGGACTACCGGGTGGACAAGACCCGCTACAGCGCCTTTACCGGGACCAATCTGGACAAGGTCCTGCAACGTGAGCAGGTGGAACGGGTGGAGTTGGTGGGGGTCTGCACTTCCATTTGCATCATGGAGACGGTCAAGGAACTCTTTGACCGGGACCTCCCCGCCCTGGTCTACCGGGACGGAGTAGCCGACTTCGACCCCGAGGCCCACGCCTTCGCCCTAAAACATATGGCCAAAATATTTGGGGCCGAGGTGGTGTGAAATAGCTTCTTAACCTGCTTGCCAACCTCCTGTCAAATTTCTCACCTTTTTTTGTTAATTATTTCCGCCTGATTCACCGATAAATAATAATAGGCACGATCGTTTTTACTTATTGATCCTGGCTCGGAACTCGGGTTATGTCCCTCTATAAATTTAATGCTTAGATAAAATAATTTATATGGAGAGGAATTATGCTGAAGCCGAGAAAAATCTTGGCGGTATCTCTCGCGGTTGCTTTGGGGGTTTTTATGAGCTCGCTCTGCCTTGCTCAAAGTTCCCAGCAACAGCAGCCACAGCCTCAACCACAGGCGCCCCAGAAGCAGCCAGGTCCGGCCATGAAGGATTTGCAAGGCGTTGCCGGCCAGCAGCCGGGAGGCCAGGGCCGTTATCAGGGCCAGCACTTCGATGGCGGGCCGGGCAGCACCTTGAACGAGCCGGTGCCGGTGAAAAAAACGCAGACTCCCCCGACCCCAGCCGCCAAAGCGGTGCAGTCCGGCAAACCGGCGGTGCCGTCGACCCCTACATCCAAGGTGCAAACGCCCGCCACCCCGGCGGCCAAGCCTAAACCTCAATCGTTTACTGATTGGCAGAAGCAGGATAACCAGCGGCAGGCGGATTCCTTGAAGCAGCAGCAGGATCGAATCAAGCAAATCAATCAACAACCGGCCCCCAAACAGCCGGGCCTGAAGACCTCGCCGCCGCCCCCGCCGCCGGTGACCTCTATGCCTGCTCCGGCGCCAGTCCGTCCGGCTACCCCGCCGCCCGCCGCGGTTCGCCCGGCGCCACAGCCGGCGGCCCCAAGGCCGGTGGCGCCGCCGCCGCAGGTGCAGAGGAGCACTTCCACGGCCACCAGCCCCAGCACCTCCACATCCAGTAGCTCCAGCTCTTCTGCGGGCTCGAAGAAGTAGCAGCCATTCAGCATAAGTCGGAAAAGGCCCGGTTTTGCCGGGCCTTTTTACGCGATCACCACCGAGGCCTCGGGGTCGAAGGGATTGGTGCGCAGGGCCAGGGAGAAGAGGTAGGGATAGTTCTTCCGGAGATGCTGCATATAATCCAGCCACTCGGCAATCAAGGCGACGTAGGCCCGCTCGATATCCCCGGCCAGGTGCTCCCGGTCCCCGGGGGTTAACTGGTCCAGATCCCGCCGCTGCGCCAGTTCCTCGGTCAGATGGAAGACCGCCAGCAGCAGGTTGGCGAAGGAGTCGTGCTCCAGCAGGTTGGGATTTTCCAGCAGGCGCAGGAGAAAATCCCTTTTGCCCAGGAGGAAATAACACAAGGTCTCCGGGTCGCCTGCCGCCATGACTATCCCAAAGTCAAAATCCCGCAGGCGCTGCCGACCCGCGGCAAAGTCCCGGTCGGACCAGGAGCCGATGGCCTTGATCCCGTCCCGGAAGGCCGCCGGCTTGGAAACATACCGGGAAAACATGCCGAGCAAATCGGTCCCCACCTCGCTGAAGAAGGCGCCGATCACCATGTTGAGCTTGCGCAGCTTGGCCGCCCTGGCCCGCTGGCTCAGCAACTGGTTGATGATGATGGTCACCAGCAGCACCGAAATGGGCAGAAACCCCAACTGCGCCAAAAACAGCCGGAACAGGTAATCGGCGTCCCGGAAGATCAGGTAATTGAGGCCATAGACCACCGCCGACAGCCCGATCAGGCCCAGCCCCAGCCAGATTTTCCATGATAAGAATTTCATCGGTTTAGAGGCACCATTAATCCTAATTTAGGCGCAGCAAAACAGCCATTTGAATAAAGCGGTGCGTAGGACGCACCCTACATCTCGCCCCCGCAAATTCCGCAGCGTTTGCAGATCTTGGGAAGGCAGGCCGGCGTCTCTTTCTCTTCCAGGGCTCGCTGGTATTCCTCCCAGAGGTAGTCCTTTTGCAGGCCGTGGTCGATGAAGTCCCAGGGGAAGAGTTCCTCGGGGTGGCGCTCCCGCAAGGTGAAAAAGTCCGGGTTCACCGGGCTTTCCCGGAAGGCCCGGTTCCAGCCGTGCTGGTGGGCGGCGAGCAGGATATCCCCGACCCGGCGGTCGCCCCGGGCCAGCAGGGCCTGGACGTAGGCCCATTTGGGCAGATCGGTATGCACCCGCACCTCCTTGACCCCGTGGAACTCCCGGGTCACCAGCTTCAGGCGCTTTTTCAACTCCGCCACCTCCAGAAACGGCGTCCACTGGAAGGGGGTGAAGGGCTTGGGCACAAAAGACGAAATACTCAGGGTGATGAGGCCCAGGCGGCGCTTGCCAAGGCTGTCCTTGACCACGCAGTGTTCTAAATAACGCACCAGCTGTGGGATTTCTTCTATGTCCGCCAACGTCTCGGTGGGCAGGCCCACCATGAAGTAGAGACGCAGTTGCGGAATCCCGGCCCGGCTGACGGCCATCGCGGCCTGGGCCAGGTCATCCCGGCTCAACCCCTTGTTTAATACCTTGCGCAGACGGTCGCTGCCGGCCTCCGGGGCCAGGGCGACGCTCCTGACCCCGCCCTGGGCCAGGAGCCGAAACAACTCCTCGTCGACGGAGTCGGCCCGCAGGGAACTGATGCCGATATCGCCGCCGGCCGCCAGGATTTTACCACACAGTTCCTTGACCTCGGGGTGATCCGACACCGCCGCGCCCACCAGGCCCACCTTGCGCTTCTCCAGCAGACCCTGCTCAATCTGGGTCCACAACTCCTCCAGCGGCCGTTCCCGGGGCGGGCGGTAGACAAACCCGGCGGCGCAGAAGCGGCAGCCCCGGGAGCAGCCCCGGCCGGTCTCCACCAGGAACATCTCGCCCCATTCGCTCTGGGGGGCCAGGATATGACTGTGAGTAGGGTAGGGGGCCAGTTCCGCTAAATGGGGGGCCTTAACCTGAAGAGGAAAGCCAGGCTCGGCCTCGAAGGCCGCCAGGGTGCCATCAGGCTGGTAGCGGGGAGTGTAACCCGCCGGCACGTAAGCGCCGGGGATGGTTTGCGCCAGGTCCCGCAGCAGCAGGTGGCGGTCCTGTTCCGGCTCGCCCTCCGCCAAAAACTGAAAGAAGGGCACCGCCCCGGCCTCGCCCTCACCCAGAAAGAAGGCGTCCACGAACGGCGCCAGGGGCTCGGGGTTGAGGAAGGTAGCCACGCCGCCGGCCAGCACCAGGGGGTCGCCGGGGCGGCGCGCCGCGGCCAGCAAAGGGATACCGGCGCCCTCCAGGATTTGCAGGACGTAAGGGTAATCGGCCTCAAAGGAGATGGAAAAGGCCACCGCGGCGAAATCCCGCAAAGGCCGCTGGGACTCCAGGCTCAAAATGGGGGTGCGGGTGCGCCGGTATTCCTCCCAATCCTCGGGAGTGGGGAGAAAGGCCCGTTCGCAGTGCAGGCCGGAGGTGTCGTTGAGCAGCCGGTAGATGGCCTGGAAGCCCAAATTCCCCATGGCCACGGGATAAATCTGCGGATAGACCAGGGCCACGGGCCAGCGGGCGCCCCAATCCCGCAGCACCGCGCCCTTTTCCTGGGCAAGCAGTTGTTTCAGACGGGCTTTGAGCTTGGCAGACATAAAGGCAGTTTTCAGTTTCCAGTTATCAGTTTTCAGTGGTCGATTTGTCCCGCAAATTAAATTGCGCCGAAAAAGCCAAGTATAAGTGCAAGTTAGCGATTTAAAATTGGTACATAAGCCAACTAAATAATATCATTAATGAATTTCAATAAGAACGCTCTTTTGAGCAGGCTTTATACATTAAAAAAGAGCCAGTCGGGCCATTATTGTGCCGCGGCAAAAATAAATTCCGCAAAATGAATCGCATAAATTACTAATTTCATTAATTATAGTCCGCTGAGCAGCCGTTATTTGACCGCTACGGGGCCGCTGCCGGTCCGTGGTTGTACCGCTTTTGTGCCGCTGGGAGGACAGGCGGTTCGGGAGTAGGGCGGTTAATTCCATATGGAAATAAGTTAATTCAAGGCGGGAGAAATTTCCAGAAAAGAATGGACGGTTGACCCGCGGATGGCGGGAGGCGCGGCGCTTTCCCGCCATCCGGTTGCTGGCGATTATGACGGCCACAGGCCGCCCTATAGTGTATGGCGGGCACGGAGGCCCGCCCCACAGTTTTATTCTCTATTAACAAGTAAGGGCGTGATCGCTCACGCCCCCACGGAAAACTAAAAAGGCCGGTGCGCGGTGCGCACCCTGCAACTGTCTTAACTGTCCGCCTTGCGCAGGAACGGCGGGATATCCAGTTCGCTTTCCTCGTATTGCAGGTCCGGGTGGACGATGTTTCTTTTCTGGCCCACTACCCCCAGGTTGGGGGAGGGCCGCTGGTTGGCCGGGTTGCCGAGGTTGTTACCCAGGCGCGATTCCGGGTTCCGGGGCGGCTCCGGGGTCCGCAGGATGGTGGGGATCTCCAGGTCCTCGGGCTGGCCCGCCTGGGTCCAGGCCGGCCGCTCCAGTTCACTTTTGCCGAGGCCGGTGGCGATGACCGTCACCCGGATTTCGTCTTCCAGGCCTTCGTCGTAAACCAGGCCCCACTTGATGATCGCCTCTTCGTGGGCCTCTTCCTGGACGATGCCGCAGATTTCCTTGAGTTCTTCCATGGAGATGTCGGGGGTGGAGGTGATGTTGATCAGGATGCCCCGGGCGCCCCGGATGGAGAGGTCTTCCAGCAGCGGGCTGGAGATGGCCTTGTGGGCCGCGTCACTGGCCCGGTTGCCGCCGTTGGCGATGCCGGTGCCCATCAGGGCCATGCCCCGCTCCTTCATGACGGTGCGGACGTCGGCGAAGTCCACGTTGATGAAGCCGGGCACCATGATGAGGTCGGAAATGCCCCGCACCGCGAAGCCCAGGACCTCGTTGGCCATGCCGAAGACGTCCTTGATGCGGGAATTTTTGGAGCTGAGGCTGAAGAGGCGGTCGTTGGGGATGGTGATGATGGTGTCCACCACCCGGCGCAGCTCCTCGATACCGTTATCGGCCAGGCGCCGCTTCATCTTGCCTTCGAATTCGAAGGGTTTGCTCACCACGGCCACGGTGAGGGCAGCCCAATTCCCGGCTGAGTTCGGCCACCATGGGGGCGCCGCCGGTGCCGGTGCCGCCGCCCATGCCCGCGGCGATGAAGACCATGTCCGCGCCCTGGAGGACCTGCTGAATGCGTTCGGCGTCCTCCTGGGCCGCCTTCTTGCCCACTTCCGGATCGCCGCCGGCCCCCAGCCCCCGGGTGGTGCTGGTGCCCAGCTGGATCTTCACCGGCGCCAGGCTCCGCTCCAGGGCCTGGGCGTCGGTGTTGGCCGCGATAAAATCGACCCCCACCATCTGGGAGGTGATCATGTCATTGATGGCGTTGCCGCCGGCGCCGCCGATGCCTAGTACTTTAATCTTGGCGGACAATTCGTTGGGGACTAATTGAATCTTCATCCTGAAAACCCCCTTGCTTCATAATATCACTTTTGATCAGTTCATACCACTTCGCGGAACCATTTTTTCAAGCGATCCCAGAGTCCGCCGCCGCCGGAGGAGCGGCCGCTCCCGCTCCCGCTCCAGCGATGGGATTGGCTGGGCCAGCGCTCGGGCTTACGCTGGGCCTTCTGCTGCGTTTTGAAGCCATAGAGCACCAGGCCGACGCCGGTGGCATAGGAGGGGTCGCGGATTACGTCCACCAGGCCGCTCACCCCCATGGGGTAGCCGATCCGGGTGTGCATCTGGAAGGCCTCGGCGGCCAGTTCCGGGAGACCCTGCACCAGAGAGGTGCCGCCGGTGAGCACGGCGCCGGAGTGCAGGGGACAGTTGAACCGGGCCCGCTGGACCTCCTTGCCCACCAGGTTGACGATCTCCGCTACCCGCAGATGGATAATTTCCGCCAGGCGGGCCCGGGGCATGTTGCTGGGTTTCCCGGCCCGAGAGCCCCGGCACCTCCATCATTTCCATGGGATCGCCCAAGACATTGAGGCAGGCGCCGTAAATCTTCTTCAATTCCTCGGCGTGATGCAGGGAGGTGGGCAGCCCCACGGCGATGTCATTGGTGAGATTGTTGCCGCCCACCGGCAAGACGAAGTTATGGCGCAGGGCGTTTTCGGCAAAGATGGCCAGGTTGGTGGTGCCGCCGCCGAAGTCGATGAGGGCCACGCCCAGCTCCTTCTCTTCGTCGGTGAGGACCGCCTCGCCCGCGGCCAGGCTCTGCAGGGCAATGCCGTTCACCTCCAGGCCGGCCCGGTTGGCGCACTTGAGAATATTATTGAGCGACGTGACCGCGCCGGTGACGATGTGCACCTTGCACTCCAGGCGCACCCCGTGGATGCCCACCGGGTCCTTGATCCCATCCTGGCCGTCGATCAAAAAGTCCTGGACCAGGGTGTGGATGACCTCCCGGTCCGAGGGGATGGCCACGGTGCGGGCCGTCTCGATGACCCGGTCCCTGTCCGCCGGGGTCACCTCCCGGTCCTTGATGGCGATGATCCCCTGGCTGTCGATCACCTTGGTCTGGCCGCCGCCCACCCCGGCATAAACGGAGCGGATCTCGCAGCCGGCCATGGTCTCCGCCTCTTCCACGGCCTTGCGGATGGCCCGGACGGTGTTTTCAATATTGACCACCACACCCTTGCGCAAGCCGCCGGCGGTGGGGGCGCAGCCCAGGCCGACGATGTCTACCTGGCCTTCCCGCACTTCGCCCACCACGGCGCAAATTTTGGTGGTGCCGATGTCCAAACCAACGATTAGATCTTGGGGCACGTTGCCATCCTATCGAGCCTCTTCCGTCCCCTTCAGGTTGATCAGCACCCGGTCGGGGTAGTCGAGATTAATGCGCCCGGTCCGAGCCAGGTAGCCCTTTTGGGCCAACGCCGGCAAGACCTGGGCAAATTTTTTCAATTTTTCTGAATAATTGTCAAAACCCAAATCCAGGGCCGCCCCCAGACCATTGACATAGAGGGTGAACCCCCGGTCCAGGTCCAGGTGGACCTCGGAGACGTTTTCCAGGCTCAGCGGCGCCTGGGTCTGTTTGAGCACGTCCAGCAACTGGAAGGTCTGGGCCACCAGGGGCGCCAGCGATCCTTCCGGGTGCTGGAGGTTTTCCGATTTCAAGCCGGTAATTACCGGAAAATCATGCGGATCGCCGGGAGATAACGGTTTATACAGGGTTCCGTGGCGATCGATGTAAAAGAGCTCTTCCCCCAACTGCACCAGGGCCGCCGGTTCCCGTTCCTGGATGTGCAAGTGGATGCGGTGGGGCCATTTCCGGGTCAATTCGGCCTGGGCAATCCACGGATGAGTCATGAGGGCCCGTTCCACCCGCCCCGGCCGGACGGCTAAGAGGCTGGTTTCAGGACCTAAATTGGCCAGGTGCAGAATCACTTCCGGCGTGAGCCGCCGGTTTCCGTCGATTTCAATGTTCCTGATATCTTTAATGCAAAAGAAAGAAGAGGTCAAGAGCAGATGATAAAGGAGCAGCAGACCCACACAGAGCCCGGCTAATCCCGCCACCCCCGAGGTGAGGAGAAACAGCCGCAGCCAGGACTTTTTGGAGCCGATCCCTCGCGAGCGGCGATAGCTGTTGCTGGTCTTTCCCCGAGGGAACAGGCCCGATTTTTTTATCTTGGCCGGCTTCTGGGGCGTCAGACGCGAAGGGCGCTCAGGGCGTGTTTTCCGGGGCATGGCGGTTTTCCTTTAAAACCGACGGGAGACGGGGGCGGGAGACGGGAGCAAAAAAACGGCTCCATCACCCATTACCCATCCTCTCCCCGGTCTCCGGTCCTTTCTAAGACGGGGGACGGGGGACGGGAGAAAAGTCACCTTTCTCCGGTCTTAGGTTTCCGGTCTCCGGTCCTTTCAACCGGTCCAGCAGGTCTTCTCCGGTCTTCCAGATATCCCCGGCCCCGAGGGTGAGGACCAGGTCGCCTTCCCGCAAATGTTCCAGAATAATATCGGCCACGGCGCCCTTTTCTTCCACAAAATGGACCGCCGGGTGGCCGCTCTGCCGGATGCCTGCACAAATGGCCCGGCCGGAGACGCCCGGCAAGGGTTTCTCGCTGGCCGCGTAAATCTCCGTGACAAAAACCAGCCCGGCCCGGGCAAAGACCGGGAAAAACTCCGGCAGCAGGGCCGCGGTGCGGCTGTAGCGGTGGGGCTGAAAGGCCACCACCAGCCGGCGCTGGGGAAAGGCCTGGGCCAGGCCCGTCAAAGTGGAGGCGATCTCGGTGGGGTGATGGCCGTAGTCGTCCACCACCGTAATGCCCCGGGTCTCGCCCTTCACCTGGCAGCGCCGGTGGATCTGCCCCAGGGTCTGGAGGCCGGCCTGCCAGGCGGGGAAATCGAGGCCCAAGTACGTGCCCCACGGCGCAGGCGGCCATGGCGTTCAGGACGTAATGCGATCCGGCCAGGGGCACCGTCACTTGCCCCAACTTCCGGCCCCGATGGGTCAGGCTAAAGGAATACCCCAAGCCCCTGGGCTCCGGGTCCATGGCCCGGAAATGGGCGCCGTTATTCAGGCTGTAGGTGATCACCTCGCCCCCGAAACTCCGCAACACCGGCGGCAAATTCGGGTCGTCGGCCCAGGCGATGACTTTCGCCCCGGCGGGCAGCTTCTGGAAATAGGCGGCGAAGGTCTCCTGGATGTGGGCCAGGTCCCGGTAGAAATCCAGGTGCTCCCGGTCCAGGTTGGTGACCACGGTAATCTGGGGGCGGAGATAAGTGAAGGAGCCGTCGCTTTCGTCGGATTCGGCCAGGAAATACTCACCCCGGCCCAGGACGGCGTTACTGCCCAGGTGGTCACACACCGCGCCCACCACCACGGTGGGGTCGAGGCCGCCGGCCCGCAGGATAGCCGCGGTCATGGCGGTGGTGGAGGTCTTGCCGTGGGCCCCGGTGATGGCGATCTGCCGGTGGCCCTCCATCAGCCGGGCCAGCATCTGGCCCCGGCGCAGGACGGTGAGGCCGCGGGCCCGGGCCGCGGCCAGCTCCGGGTTGTCCTCCTTCACCGCGGTGGTATGGACCACGATGTCGGCGTCCGCCAGGTTCTCGGCCCGGTGGCCCTGGTGTACCCGGACCCCCAGGTCCGCCAGCCGCCGCGTAATCGGCCCAACCGCCAGGTCCGAGCCGCTGACGCGACAACCCCGCCGCACCAACAGCTCCGCCAAGCCGCTCATGCCGATCCCGCCAACGCCGATGAAGTGGTAGGTAGTCATATCAGTCATATTATGGAATTATGGTGGGCAGTACCAAGCGACCTTACTCATTACTCGGCGTTAATAATTTGTCGGCAGCCATCTGTAATAGCAATATGGTTAGCCCGATTGCATATGCAACAATCGGCAGCCACATGCCAAATTTGCCGAACCTGAAATAAATCCAGGAACAATTTACGATAAAGAAGGTCGATGGACCAAATTTGAAGCCAATGACCATAGTCACCAATATAATAACTGCGATAAAAATGGTGGTATTTGGACTTTTATAAGTGAACATCAGGACAAACAAGGCCGCCAGTGGCCCGCCAACATAAACCATCAGCACCAGAAGCTTATAAATTGGATTTATGATCCACGCTTTTTCTTTAAAGATGTTTTCTAAGCTATTCAAGTCCATAATCACGGTACCCTTCTTGATTTTTACCGAGGCTGGTCATTGCCCACTAATTCCTTGCCGGCTTCGAAGTTATGTACGGGCCACCCGACATTTTCACCCTTTGGAGAATTTCAGAAATATGGAGTGGGCCAGATTTTTCAGAAATAGATAAACTTTTTTAAAAAAAACCAGGAGATCGAGATAACACATAAAATCCGTTCCGAAACAGGCAGGCCGCGCCCCGGCCCCCTCAGTCGATGTTACCGGCAATCAACTCCAAACACCCCGCCACAATCTCCCTGGCCGCGTCCGGGCGGGCCAGGCGGCGGGCGGCGCCTTCCATCCGGGCCAATTGTTCGGGTTCGGTTAGGAATTGCTTTATCTTACCAGCGAATAGGCCTGCGGTAAAATCCTTATTTAAAATTAATGCCGCGGCCCCGGCCTCGACCAGAAAACGGGCGTTGAACTCCTGATGGTTGTTGGCCGCGAACGGGTAGGGCACCAGGAGGGCGGCCCGGCCCACCGCGGTGAGCTCCGCCAGGGTGGAGGCCCCGGCCCGGCAGACGATGAGATGCGCCTGGGCCATCAACTCCGGCATCTCGGCGCTGAAGGCCTCCACCCGGGCGGCAAAACCGCCGGCGCGGTAGCCCGCGGCCACCACTTCCCGGTCCGAGTCTCCGGTCAGGTGGAGGAAGCGTAGGCGGTCCTTCAGGTCTGTGAGTTCGTCCAGGGCGGCCAGCACCTCCATATTGAGGTGGTGCGCCCCCTGGCTGCCGCCGGTGATCAGCACGGTGAACGGCTGTGCCGGCCGGGGCGGACTCTCCCGGAAAAACTCCTCCCGGGCGGGGTTGCCGGTCCAGACCGCCAGGTCCCGGCGGAACTGCCCCAGCGAGCCCGGAAAGGAGACGAAGACCCGGTCGGCCAATTTAGCCAGCCAGCGGTTGGTGAAGCCGGGCAGGGCGTTCTGTTCGTGCAGGGCCAGGGGCAGTTTCAGGGACCAGGCTGCCAGCCCCACCGGACCGGCGGTGTAACCGCCCATGCCCAAAACCAGATGGGGCGCAAGATCCTGGAGGCGCCTCCGGGCCTCCCGAATACCCTTGGGGAGTCGCCACCAGGTGCCCAGGCGGGAGCACAGCCCCTGGCCCTTTAGGGCCCGGCCGGCCACCGTCTCCCAGGGGAAGCCGGCGCTCTCCAGAATCCGGGTGGCCACGGCCTTGGGGCTGGTGATAAAGGTGACGCTGGCACCAACGCGCGCCTGAAACTCCCGGGCCACCGCCAGGCCCGGGAACAGATGGCCGCCGGTGCCCCCGGCGGCGATGACTATTTTGAGTTTCGAGTTTCGAGTTTCGAGTTTCAAGTTACGGGAAATCCTAGATCGCAAAGATAGATCTCACGCCAAGACGCAGAGGCGCAGAGAAAAACGCAAGAATATAGAGATGGCGGGCGAGACGCCCGCCCCACGGCTCAGGTCGTGGACGGGGCGCTGCTGGTAGCCGGCGCCGCGGCTTTGACCGGCGGCGGCCCGGCCGGACGCTTGATCTGGCTGCTGATGTTCAGCAGGATGCCCACCGCCAGCATGCTGGCGATCATGGAAGAGCCGCCGTAGCTGAGAAACGGCAGGGACAGCCCCTTGGTGGGCAAAATGCCGCTCACCACCCCCATGTTGATGGCCGCGGGCAGGCCGATGACCAGGGTCAACCCCAGGGCCAGATAGGAGCCGAAGATATCCGGGGCCTTGAGGCTCAGGCGCAGTCCCCGGGCCACCAGGATGGCAAACAGACCCAGGACCAGGAGCAGACCCACGAAGCCCATTTCCTCGCTGAAGATGGAAAGGATGAAGTCGGTGTGGGAGTCCGGCAGGTAGAAGAGCTTGGCCCGGCTCTGGCCCAGACCCAGCCCCAGGAGGTTGCCGGAGCCGATGGCCAGCAGAGACTGTTTCAACTGGTAACCGACGCCGTCCCCGTATTTCCAGGGATCCGTGAAGGAGAGGATGCGGTCGAACTTCTTCGGATCTCTCACCACCGCCGCCACCGCCAGGCAGATTACTCCCCCCAGGGAGAGGCCGAGATGGAGCAGATTGATGCCCCCCACAAAGAGCATGGTCAAGACGATGGCCGTCAGGGTCAGGGCGGTGCCGAAGTCGGTCTCGATGCCGATCAGCCCGATGAAGAGCCCGGCCACCAGCATGTGGGGCAGAAAGCCGATGGCGAAATGCTTCATCTTTTCCTGTTTGTGGGTAAAGGAATAAGCCAGGAACATGACCACCGCGATCTTGGCGAACTCGGAGGGCTGGAGGGTGAGGGGACCCAGACGGATCCAGCGGGCCGCGCCCCGCACCTTGCCGCCGATGCCCGGCAGAAATACCAGGATCAGGCAGAAGAGGCTAAAAAATAAAAAGGGATAGACCCAGCGCTGGTACTTATGATAATTGATCGTCCGGCCCACCAGCAGGGCTCCCAGGCCCAGGAACGCATACATCCCCTGACGCTTAATGAAGTAGAAGGGATCGCCGTAGTTGGTTTGGGCCATGATGTTGCTGGCTGTAAAGATTATCCCCAGGCCCAGGAACAACAAGGAAAAGGCGCTGGCCACCAGAATCAGGTCACAATTTACCCCGGGAGCGGCAATGGAGTCAGTGTTGGCGTCAGTTGGCATGTGGTAATTCCTTCACTAATCTTTGGAAGGTTTCGCCCCTCTGGGCATAATCCTTGAACATGTCGAAGCTTGCGCAGGCCGGAGACAAGAGCACCACCTCCCCGGGACGGGCCAAATCATGGGCCCGTTGCACCGCCTCCGCCAGGTCCTTGACCTGGCAGATGGGGGCCAGGCCTTTCCAGACCTGGCTCAGGCGCTCCCGGGTTTCTCCCAGCAGGACCAGGGCCTTGACCCGTTCCCGGATCAGGGGTGAGATCAGGCTGAAATCGCTGTCCTTGTCCCGGCCGCCGGCAATAAGGATCACCGGTTGGGCAAAGTACGCCAGGGAGACGGCCACGGCGCCGACGTTGGTGCCTTTGGAGTCGTCATAAAACGCCACCCGGTCCACCTCCGCCACGAACTCCAGGCGATGGGGCAGACCTTGAAAGGAGGCCAGCACCCGGCGGCAGGCCGCGGGTACGGCGCCCGCGTCCAGGGCCAGCGTTAATGCCGCCATGACGTTTTCCAGGTTGTGGTATCCGGAAAGACGGATATCGGCCACCGGAAACATCTCTTCCCTGGCGCCGTCCAGCTTGACGTGCAGCGCCCCTTCAGCCAGCCAGGCGCCCCGGGTCAGGGGGCGGGTGCTGGAAAAAAAGTAAACCCGGCCCGGACCGGCGCCCTGGGCCGCCACCAGCTTATCGTCGCCATTGAGGATTTTCAGCTCGCTCTCCTGCAGATGGCGGAACAGCCCGGCCTTGGAAGCGGCATAGGCCGCCAGCGACGGATAGCGGTCCAGGTGGTCCGGGGTGATGTTGAGCAGGGCCGCGGCCTGGGGATGGAAACTGGGGGCCGTGTCCAACTGGAAGCTGCTCACCTCCAGCACCAGAAAATCCGCCTGCTGCTGCCGGGCCAGCAGCGAGATCACCGGGGTACCGATATTGCCCCCCACCAGGGGCCTGAGGCCCGAGGCCTGGAGCAACTCACCCACCAGAGTGGTGGTGGTGGTCTTGCCGTTGGTGCCGCTCACGGCGATCAGGGGTTTCTCGATGAAATGGCTGGCCAGTTCCAATTCTCCCCAAACGGGCAGGCCGGATTTCCGGGCCGCGTTCAACCAGTCCAACTCCGGAGGCACCCCGGGGCTGGGAATGATGAGGTCGTAGCCTTGCCAGCGGGGCCGGGCCACGCCCAACTCTTCCGTGACCCCCAGGCCGGCGATCTCCCGGCGCGGCTCCGTCAGGGCCGCAGGCTTCGCCATATCCGTCACGGTCACCCGGGCGCCCTGCTCCGCCAGAAAACGGCACAGGGCCACGCCGGTGCGGGCCAGACCTACGACCAAGATTTTTTTGCCGCTGAGTTCCATCATATAAACGCCAATCTCGACCGACGGCCAGCCTCAGTCTTTTTCCCCTCCCTTGATGGGAGGGGCCAGGGGAGGGTGGCTTAAGCAGTTCGCTCGGATGGTTTCCAGCACTCCTTCGAGGTTTTGCATTACTTCATTATTCCAAAACCTTAAAACCCTGAATCCCTGACTGTTAAGCCATTCGTCGCGCTGAATGTCTCTGGCCTGGTCATTTTCTTCGGCGTGTTGACCGCCGTCAAGTTCTATTACCAGACGCTTTTCATAGGCGACAAAATCGACGATAAACTTACCAATGGGCTCTTGCCTTCTGAATTTAATGCCTTCTAACTGCTTGCCTTTTAGATGGAACCAAAGGCGATTCTCTGCGTCAGTTCCCCTTTTTCTTAATACCTTGGAGATATTGGTGAGCCGGTTACCAATCTTACGCCACCCCCACCCTAACCCTCCCCCATCAAGGGGGAGGGGATAAGGCAAATTCCGGCCCAGCCAGATAGAAAGCGGCACAGGGCCACGCCGGTGCGGGCCAGGCCTACGACTAAGATTTTTTTGCCGTTAAGTTCCATCATATAAACGCCAATTTCGACCGACTGCTCTCGACCGACGGCCAGCCTCAGTCTTTTTCCCCTCCCTTGATGGGAGGGGCCAGGGGAGGGTGGCTTAAGCAGTTCGCTCGGATGGTTTCCAGCACTCCTTCAAAGTTTTGCAATACCTCAGCGGATAACACCAAACTTACCTCAATTTCAAAGCACTTAACGACACCAGTCCCAAAATAATGGCAATAATCCAGAAGCGCACGATCACCTTGGGCTCGGGCCAGCCCTTGAGTTCGAAGTGGTGGTGCAGCGGCGCCATGCGGAAGATGCGCTTGCCGTTGGAGACCTTGAAGAAGCCCACCTGGAGGATCACCGACAGGGCCTCCACCACGAAGAGGCCGCCCACGATGGCCAGGAGAATTTCCTGCTTGGTGGCCAGGGCCACGGTGCCCAGCACCCCGCCCAGGGCCAGGGCCCCCACGTCCCCCATGAAGACCTGGGCCGGGTAGGCGTTGAACCACAGGAAGCCCACCCCGGCGCCCACCAGGGCCCCCAGGTAGATGGACAGCTCCCCCACTCCCCGGACGTAAGGAATTTGCAGATACGCGGCGATCTTGATGTTACCCGTCAGGTAACAGAAGATCATGTAGAAGGCCGCGGCGATGGTCACCGGGCCGATGGCCAGGCCGTCCAGACCGTCGGTGAGGTTGACGGCGTTGGCGCTGCCCACGATGACAAAGACCGCGAACGGAATGAAGAACCAGCCCAGGTCCGGCTGCACCTGCTTGAAGAAGGGCACCGTCAGGGTGGTGCTGTAGGACGGGCTGAAATAGAGCCACAGGGCCGGCGCCAGGGCCACCAGGGTCTGGCCCACCAGCTTGGCCCGGCCGCTGAGGCCCTGGTTGTGCTTCTTGACGACCTTGAGATAGTCGTCATAAAAACCGATGAAGCCGAAGCCCACGGTCACCAGGATCAACATCCAGACGTAGGGATTGTTCAGTTCCGACCAGAGGAGGGTGGCGGTCACGGTGGCGAAGATGATCATCAGGCCGCCCATGGTGGGGGTGCCGTTCTTGGAAAAATGGGACTTGGGGCCTGCCTCCCGGACGGTCTGGCTGACCTGCATGGCCTTGAGCTTCCGGATGAACCAGGAACCCACCGCCAGGGAGATGACCAGGGCGGTGAGCACGGCGAAAATGGTCCGGAAGGTGATATACCGGAAAACATTAAAGCCGCCGAAGACTGTCTTCAGTGGATATAAGAGCTGGTAAAGCAACTAAGGATCCCCCCCCGTTTAGTTCCCCAATCAAAAGCTATCAGCGGTCAGCTATCAGCTTTCAGTAAACCCACTGCGCTTGTAGCCCCCACTAGTCCATCAGGTCAAAGGATAAAAGGTTGCGGGCGAAAGAAGAGACCCCGATTAAGCGCTGCTTTTCGCCTTTTCCCCTTTCCCCTTTTTCCTACATCGGCGACTTTTCCAACAAATCCACCAGCCCCTCCATGTGCATGGAGCGGGAGCCTTTCACCAGCAGCCAGTCACCCGGCTCCAGCAATTCCTGGAGCACCCGGGCGCCGTCGGCCAGGTGGGTTACGGGAAAGAGGCGGGCCGCGGACAGCCCCCCTTCCCGGGCGCCGGCGGCCACTTCCAGGCGGAAGTTGCCGTAGACCACCAGGTAATCCACCCCGGCCTTGTGCGGCCAGGCGGCCGATCTTCCGGTGTTCCCGGGCGGCCACCGCGCCCAACTCCAGCATGTCCCCCAGGGCGGCGTGCGGTGCGGCCGTGGTCCCGCAGTTCCACCAGGGTCTTCAGGGCCATGGCCATGGAACCGGGGTTGGCGTTGTAGCAATCGTTCAGCAGGTGGACCCCGCTGGGCAGGGTGACGACCTGGGAGCGCCGGGCGATGGGCCGGAAGGCCGCCAGCGCCGCGGCGGTTACTAATGGGGCCAGCCCCAAAGCCAGGCCCACCGCGGTGGCCGCCAGGGCGTTAGACAGCATGTGCTCGCCGGCCGCGGGCAAATCCAGGGTCCAGCTTTGCCCCTGATAATGCAGCACCGCGCTCTGGCCCCGGCTCCCCCGGGCGCGGCGCTCGCCGGCCTGCAAGGCCGCCCCGGGTCCCAGGCCGAAGCTCAGGGCCGGCCCGCGAAAATTCCGGGCCAAATCGGCAATCCAGGGATCATCACGATTATAAACCAGCCGGGCCTCCCGGTCCAGGGCGGCGATGATCTCGCCCTTGGCCCGGGCCACGCCGGCCACGTCTCCCAGCCCTTCGGTGTGGGCCCCGTAAACGTTGGTGAGCACCCCCACCGTGGGCGCGGCGATCTGGGTCAGACGCCGAATCTCCCCAAAGCGGTTCATGCCCATCTCCACCACCGCGGCCTCATGGCCGGGCTCCATTTCGAGCAGGGTCAGCGGCAGGCCGATGAGGTTGTTCAGATTCAGGGGATTTTTGTGCACGCGAAAAGTGCCGGACAGCACCTGGGCGATCATCTCCTTGGTGGTGGTCTTGCCGCAACTGCCGGTGACGGCCACCACGGGCAGGTCAAAGCGGCCGCGCCAGGCCCGGGCCAGGTCGCCCAGGGCGGTGAGGGCGTCGTTGACGGCGATGACGGTAATTTCGGGAGGGATAGCATGTAGGACAGGCGCCCTCGCCTGTCCCGGGACAGCCGGGGGCGGCTGTCCTACATATCTTTGCTCCACCAGCACGCCCCGGACGCCCCGGTGCAGGGCCTTGGGGATGAAGTCGTGGCCGTCGTGGCGCTCGCCGGACAGGGGGATGAAGAGCTGCCCCGTCTGGGCGGTGCGGGAGTCGGTGGAGACGCCGCAAAAGGCGTCCCAGGCGCCCTGCTGCACCAAAGCGCCGCCGGTGGCGGTCAGGATGTCATCGATGGTGAAGGTGGCTGCCATATCAGTCGAGGCCTTTATCTGCAGTGAGAAACTTCATAATTGCGCTGGCATTCAAAAGCCCAGGATTTACCCCCCTTTGTAAAAGGGGGGCAGGGGGGATTTTAATTAACTCCTTTAAATCCCCCTAAATCCCCCTTTTTCAAAGGGGGACTTAATTGCCAGGTCTAACGCGCCAAATTCCAATATTTGTCCGGTTAGAAAGAACCCTCCGCCGGGTTAACAATTCTTATCCTTCAAGGCCTGGGCGACCTCTTCCCGGTCGTCGAAATGGCGGCGCTCCGTGCCCCAAATCTGGTAGTCTTCATGGCCTTTGCCGGCCACCAGGACGGCGTCCCCGGGCCGGGCCAGACTCACGGCCAGGCGGATGGCCTCCCGGCGGTCCGGGACCACCACATAGCCCTTGGCGTTCCGTTTGGCGGCCGCCGCGGAAATTTTGCTCAAACCCGCCTGCGCCAGACCCGGCTCGATCTCCTGGATAATGGCCAGGGGCTCCTCGCGGCGGGGATTGTCGCTGGTAACCACCACCAATTGCGACGCCGCCGCGGCCCGGCCCATCAGGGGCCGTTTTTGGCGGTCGCGGTCGCCGCCGCAGCCGAAGACCGTGATGATCCGGGCGAAGTCAAGCTGCTGCAAGGCCCCCAAGGCCTGGGTGATGGCCGCCGGGGTATGGGCGTAATCCACGAACACCGCGGGTCCCCCCATGGGGCCGAAGCGTTCCAGGCGACCCGGCACTCCCCGCAACGCCGCGATGCCCCGGGCCACTTCTGCCGGGCTCAGACCCAGCCCCAGGGCGGTGGCCGCGGCCGCCAGGATATTGGCCAGGTTGAACGGCCCCACCAGCCGGGAGTCGATCTCCATCTCACCCATGGGGCTGGTGAGCCGGGCCTTGATGCCGTTGGGGCTGAACTTATAGGTCAGCGGCCGCACCTGGCTCTCGGGATGGCAGCCGTAGGTCAGGACCGGAACCCGCACCCGGCGGTGCAATTCGTGCCCCCGGGGCTCGTCCAGGTTGAGCACCGCCAGGCCGGGGGCGCCATTGTTGGCCAGCAGCTCCAGAAACAGGCGGGATTTGGCGGCAAAATAGTCGTCCAGGTCCCGGTGGTAATCCAGGTGGTCCTGGCTCAGGTTGGTGAAGACCCCCACGTCGAAGGCGGCCCGGTCCACCCGGTGCAAGTCCAGGGCATGGGAGGAGACCTCCATGCAGACGTGGCTGACGCCAGTGGCACGCATGGCCCGCAGCAGCCTTTGCAGGTCCAGGGATTCCGGGGTGGTCACCGGGGCCGGCCAGGACTTTTCGCCGGCGCGGTAATTGACGGTGCCGATTACCCCAACCTGGCGCCCGGCGCTCGAAAGAATGGCCTCCAGGAGATAGGTGGTGCTGGTCTTGCCGTTGGTGCCGGTGATGCCCACCAGGGTCAGCTCCCGGCTGGGGTGGCCGTAGAGCGCGGCTGATGAGATGGGCCAGGGCCAGCCGGGCCTGCGGCACCCGGACCACCGTGACGCCGGCCGGGGCCGCCACTTCTTCCTCGCTGACAATGGCCGCGGCGCCCCGGCTGAGGGCGTCGGCCACAAAGCGGTGGCCGTCGGTGCGCGCCCCCTTGAGCGCCACAAAGACTTCGCCGGCCTTGACCTGTCCGGAGTGATAGGCCACCCCGGTGACGACGAGAGCTTCGTCACCCTGGAGGCGGTAGCCCTCCAGACCGGCTAAAAGGCGCTGCAAAGCTATGGGGGACGGCTGGTCGCGCTGCACGGTGCCCTCGCTCACAGTGAGATGAACATGTAGCGCCGGCGTCCTCCCGGCCCTTTTACCGCCGGGGCGGCGGTGCTGCATTTAAATTTTGAGCCAAGCGGCGGTAAGTGTAAGTAACTGTTATAGCACAGGATTGATTATCAGATACGCCAAAGGGCAGGCCCACGGGCCTGCCCTCATCAGTTGCGCGTCTTCAGGGATTTGCAAGTCGAGGTCTAATCTCAAGTCTCACCGCCTTGCTTAATTCTATAAAAACTTCGGGTCCCTGGCAAGAACGAATCCCCCGGACGCGGTCCTCAGGAACTGGATTGAAATTTTACCGAGCAGGTGGCGCCGGGGGTGATGGCGGTCCCCGGCGAGGGCTCCTGGTTTACGGCCAGGCCGCTGCCCTCCAGGCGGCATTTCAGCCCGGTTTGGTTCAACAGGTCCAGAACCTGGCGCATGGTGTAGCCCCGCAAATCCGGCATCACCGTCGGCGGCTCCTTGGACTGCTTCACCTTAAACGGCAGCAACTGGGCCAGGGTGGGCAATGGGGCCGGAGCCGACACCGGCGTCGGCGCCGCCTTGGCCGTCTTGGCGCCCTTGGCCGGGGTGGCCCCCTTGACCAGCACCGGCATATTCTTGTCCATTTCCTGCTTGGGGTAATAGCCCAGGACCCGCAGGGATTGGGCGGCAATCTCCCGGAAAATCGGCGCCGCCACCACGCCGCCGAAGATGGCGCCTTTGGGTTCGTCGACGATGACGACGATGGCCAGGACCGGCTTGTCCGCCGGCACCATGCCGATGAACAAAGCGCTAAACTTGCTGTGAGAGTAGGCCCGGCCCACCAGCTTCTGCGCGGTCCCGGTTTTGCCGGCCACGGTGAAACCCGGTACGGCCGCCTCCTTGGCGGTGCCGCCTTGCTGGGTCACGGTCTCCATGATGGCCAGCATCTGCTGGGCCGCCCGTTCGGACATCACCCGGCGCACCGGTCGGGGCGCAAATTCCTGGACCTTATTGCCGTGCGGGTCAACGACCTCCTTGACGATGTGGGGTTCCATCAAAACCCCGCCGTTGCCCATGGCCGCCAGGGCCGTGGTCAACTGCAGCGGCGTGACCGACACCCCCTGGCCGAAGGCCACGGTGACCCGGTCGATGATGGAGCGGGCCTTGCCGAGATTTCGCAGCAGCCCGCTGCTCTCTCCCGCCAGACAGATGCCGCTTTTACTGCCGAAGCCAAACCCCCGGAGATATTGATCCAGGCGGGCGCCGCCTACTTTGTTGGCGATCTTGGCCGCGCCGATATTGCTCGATTTTTGGATGACCTGCTGTACCGTCAGAGCGCCGTAAGGATGCACGTCGTGGATCACATCCTTGCCATCTACCTGCCAATGGCCATTTTCACAATTATAGCGGTCGCCGGGCTTCACCACGTTGGCGTCCAGGGCCGAGGCCACCACGAAAACCTTGTAAGTGGAACCGGGCTCCAGACAGTCGGTAACCAGGCGGTTGCGCCGGGCATTTTCGGCAAACTGGCTATAACGATTGGGGTCCATGGTGGGCAACTGGGCCATGGCCAGGATCTCCCCGGTCTGCGGCTGCAACACCAGGGCGGTGCCGCCGGCAGCGTTATATTTTTCCACCCCCCGGGCCAGCTCTTTTTCGGCGATATATTGCAGGGTGCGGTCCAGGGTGAGGACCACGTTGTTCCCCATGACCTCCGGGTCCCAGGCCTTCTCCCCCGAGGTGACGATATGGCCCCGGGCATCCATGGTCTTCCAGCACTGCTTGGGTTTGCCGTAGAGCTGTTTGTCGAATTCGTGCTCTACGCCTTCCAGGCCCTGGCCGTCAATGTTGCAAAACCCCAAGACCTGTCCGGCCAGGGAGAGCTGCGGATAGTAGCGCTTGGCCTCGGGGATCAAATAGATGGCGTCGGTGTCCCGCTTGCCGGTGATCTTGGCGGCCTTGTCCTTGCGGTCCGCGTCCGCGGCCCAGGCCAGGAAGGCGGCTTCCCGCTCCGGGGTCAGTTGCCGTTTGACCCAGACAAAAGAAGTGGCCCGGGTGAAGATCTCCTTCAATTCCC
Organism: uncultured delta proteobacterium; assembly: GCA_963797235.1. Lineage (GTDB taxonomy): Bacteria > Desulfobacterota > Desulfobaccia > Desulfobaccales > 0-14-0-80-60-11 > JAPLJC01. Next base: position 493,407 of record CAWCOX010000003.1, on the reverse strand, counting down.
GGGGCTGGTAGCCCAGGACGGGGGCCAGTTCCCGGCTCATACGGTCGGCGTGCTTGATCTGTAAGGGATGCGCCACCACCGAAGATACCCGGGTGCTGATGGCCAGTTCCAGGCCTTTGCGGTCCACGATCATGCCCCGCACCGGCAGGATCGGGCAAAATTTCTGGTATTCCCGGGTGGCCAAATCCCGCAATTGCGGGCCCTTGATCACCTGGAGGTAAAAAAAGCGGCCGCAGATCACCGTTCCCAACAGGATCAGGCCGACTACCACCAGGGCGATCCGGAAGCGCACCCATTTGCCGATGGTCTGGCTCACGGCAGATTCACGACTTGCGTGGGCTGCGGCGCCTCCATGCCAAACTGGGCGGCGAGTTTCTCCAGGCGTGAGATGCCGGTCAGATTGGAATATTCGATCCTAAGCTTGCGGTTCAGGTCCAGTAATTGTTTCTGGGTCTCCTGAGCCTGCGAGATCTGGTAGCTCTGGGTGATGAACTGGAGATCGGTCCAGGCCAGGCACATGCCGGCGCACAGCACCCCCAAGGTGGCCAGGACCAGTACGCCAACCAGGGCGCTTCCCCAACGCCAGGGATGGCTGACCTTGCGATTCTTGGAAACAAATACCTGTCCTGCGACGCCTAAGCGAAGAGCTAAATTACCGGACATCCCCCTTACCCCCTGTAATCAAGCACTTTGATCGATAAAGATGAAACTTGGAAATCTTCCCCCATTGGGCCATCTCTCGGCGACTCTATCCCACCAGGAGCCGGGCCGGGGGCCCTCGTCCCGGTCCGCGGCTGCCTCGCCGCCCTGCAAATCCGGCTCCCTCTCTTGAATCACCGCACAGATTATGCTGACTGACCGCAAATCAACTAACATGGTCGTTCTCCCGCTGCGCCGCAGTAAGGATTTTTTCGGCAATGCGCAGCTTGGCGCTGCGGGCCCGAGGATTCCGGGCGACTTCTTCCGGGGTGGGAACCAGGGGTTTGCGGGTCAGTCGCACCATCACCCCGGCCCGGTCCCAGGTCGCCATTTTCTCCTTGATCAGCCGGTCTTCCAGAGAATGGTAGGCAATCACCACCAGGCGGCCTCCCTCTACCAACCAGCCCGGGGCCTGCTCCAGAAAATCGGCGATTTGCTCCAGTTCGCGGTTTACCGCTATCCTCAAGGCCTGGAAGACCCGGGTGGCCGGATGCAGTCTCCCCCTGCTGCGCCCCCCGGGTCCCAGAGCCTGCTTAATGACTTCCACCAGTTGCTGCGTAGTTCTAAAGGGGTGCCGCCGCCGGGCCTCAACCACCAGGCGGGCCAGGCGCCGGGCTCTCGGCTCTTCCCCATATTCCCAAAAAATCTTTTCCAGAGTGGCCTGGGGGGACCGGTTGAGCAGTTGGGCCGCGGTCACCTCGCCATCTTCCGGGTTAAACCGCATGTCCAGGGGCTCGTCTCCCTGGAAGGAGAAACCTCGCTCCGAAGTCTGCAATTGCCGGGAAGACAGGCCCAGGTCCAGGAGGATGCCGGCCACTCCGGCGACCTGGGCCTCTTCCAACAACCCCCCCAACTGACTGTAAGAGCGGTGAAACAGTTGAAATTTGGAGGTGTGGTGCGCCAACCGGGCGGCGGCCGTCTGCAGGACTGCTGGGTCACGATCCAATCCCCAAACGCGCCCATCCGGAGCGCTGCAGTCCAGGATGGCAGAGGCATGTCCCCCCTCCCCCACGGTGCCATCCACATAAAGGCGGCCAGGCCGGCAATTGAGACCCACCAGCACCTCCTTTACCATCACCGGTTCGTGAACCGGATTAGGGTCTACGGTTAATATTCCGATGCTTCCAGATCCTTTTCGTCAATGGTGTCTTCCAAGAGCTCCTCATTGGCCTCATAAACGCCCTGGTCCCAGATTTCAAACCAGTTGGTCATGCCAAACAGGATGACGTCCCGGGAAAGTTGGGCATATTTGCGCAAGCTGGGGGAAATGAGGATGCGGCCCTGTTTGTCCAGGGGGCATTCCTCCTTCCCGCCCGAGATGATACGCCGGTGATTGAGGTTTTTGCTCAAAATCGGCTTTTGGGCCGCAAGAAATTCCTGCCAGGCCAAGGTGGGAAAGGCCCGGAGGTAGCGGATCTTCACCGGCACGCCGTCTTGGTTTATCCGTTGGAAATTATTAGTGAGGATAAGTTGATGGTCTTGGAGTTCCTTCAGGATTTCCCGATAACGGGACGGGATGCTGACCCGGCCCTTGTTATCCATGGAAAGGAAATGCCTGCCGCTGAACTCAATCACCCCACTATCCTCCACTTCATTCCACTTTTATCCACTTGCACCCCCAATATGAACCTTTTTTGGGGGAAGTCAAGGGAAAATTTATTTCGGAATAAAAAAAATTTGCGGGATTGAAAAAGGCTGCCGCTCAGCGAGGCCAGGGGAATAACTGGAGTTAGCCGATGTAGGACCCTGTCAATGGGCGCTTAAACCATTTTATTGGGTATTTTGCCCAATAGATACGCAGTCTTATCCCACTTATGGACCTGAAAACCTGGGTTCGTCCCACTTTTCAGGGAAAGGGGCTTAGGGCGAGGGCTAAAATTTTAGGATTGAGAAGCCGGTTGAGCCCGGGTTAAGGGGTCAGGGGGCCGCGGGCCGTAAGCGGTGGGCCGTTCTCCCCGACGGGGCGCCGGCTGCTGAGGCGGGTCAAAATTCAGGCATCCTGGTGCTGCCGCCGGTGGTCCAGGTAATTCTGCAAGATGAGCACTGCCGCCAGTTGATCCACCACCTGGCGGCGGCGGCGGCGGCTCACGTCCGCCTGGATCAGCACCTTCTCCGCCTCTACGGTGGTGAGGCGCTCCTCCCAGGTGACCACCTCCACCCCCAGGGTTTGGTGTAAGACTTCCACCAGCTCCAGGATCTGCGGGGCGGCGGACCCCAACCGCCCATCCATATGCCGCGGCAGGCCCACGACGATCTGCTGCACTCCCCACTGGCGGGCCACTTCCACGAGCCGGTCCAGGTCGGCCTGGGGGTTCTTGCGGATCAGGACTTCCAGACCCTGGGCGGTGAAGCCCAGGGGATCGCTCACCGCCAGGCCGATGCGCTTCGACCCCACATCCAGGGCGAGAATTCGCACCTCCCGGCGCTCCGATGCTGCTGGTCCGTCAGCCATGCAAAACTCCTTAAAGTTGTAGACGTAAAGGCCCCGGTCCTATTTAGACAACAGCCAGACGGCCGCCAAAGCCAAGGCCACCCCGGCCAGGCGGCGCAGGGTAAAGTCCTCGTGCAGCACCATCCAGCTCAAGATTACGGTGACCAGGGGATACAGGCCCGTGAGCGGCACCACCACGCCGCCGCTCCCTCCGGCTGACAAGGCCTTCAAAAAATAGAGCAGGCCGAAGGCCATGCAGAGTCCGGCGCCCAGGCCCGCGGCCAGGCCGGCGGGCTGCCAGGGGATGGCCAGGCCGCCGGAGGCCGCCAGAAAGCCGATAACCGCCAGATGCCCGGTAATGGACATTAAATAGACGGCCCCGGTGGGCAGTTGCAGGGCGGCCACCTTGCTCAAAAAGCCCCACAGCCCCCACAGCCCCACGGCTAATAAGGAAAACCCCAGCCAGTTCAAGTCTCTCCTCCCGGCTTGCCAAACCACTGCTCTTTCATCTAATATAGGAATTGGCCGACTTGCACAATAGCTATCAGCAGTCAGCTTGTAGGGCGGGCGTCTCGCCCGCCGCCGGGAGCCGGCGCCGGCTGAAGCCTGCGGCTACATTTTTCTGAGCGAAAAGGTATCCTCAATGGTCAACATCGTCGGGCACCGGGGGGCCCCGCTGGCAGAGCCGGAAAACACCCTGCGCTCCTTCCGGCGCGCCCTGGAGTCGGGGGTGGCGGCGGTGGAATTGGACGTCCAGCTCACCCGGGATGGCCGCCTGGCGGTGATCCACGACGAGACCCTGGACCGCACCACCAACGGCCGCGGTCCGGTGCAAAACTTCACCCTGGCGGAACTGCGGAAACTGGACGCCGGCCAGGGCGAGCCCATTCCCACCCTGGAAGAAGTCCTGGAACTGACCCGGGACCGCGCCCAGCTGCTGGTGGAGATGAAACAGCCGGACTCGGCCCCGGCCCTGCTGGAGTTCTTCCGGCAACACCTGGCCTTCGACGCGGCCCGGGTCATCTCTTTCTGGCATCCGGCCGTCAAGGCGCTGAAAGAGGCGGAACCGCGGTTCAGGACCGGCGCCCTCCTGGTGGGCTGCCCGGCGGACCCGGTCGGCCTGGCCCGGGCGGCCCGGACCGATACCCTGGTCCTGAATTATCGCTTCGTCAACCGGGACCTGGTGGACGCCGCCCACCGGCAGGGGATCAAGGTCACCGTCTGGAATATCGACGACCCGGAAATCCTGCCGCCATATCTGGACCTGAAGCTCGACGCCATTGGTACCAACCGGCCCCGGGAGATTATTGATTATTTGCGCAATCGCGCCGGAACCCTGGATATGTAGCCGCAGGCTTTAGCCTGCGCAGGTCTGCCTCATCGAAATATTATGAATGATACGATGCAAACCCTCACCGGCCAATTTGCCGCGGTGGCCCGGGAGGTCCCCGATCGGGTCGCCATTATCTATCAAGCCGGCGACGCGGTCCGGCAGTATACCTACGGCCGCTTTACCGGGACAGCCTGGCCGTGGCCGGCTGGCTCCAGGCCCGGGGGGTGCAGCCGGGCGACCGGGTGGCCATTCTCCTGGAGAACCGCCCGGAATGGCCCCTGAGCTACTTTGGGGCGCTCCTGGCCGGGGCGGTGGCGGTGCCACTGGACCCGGTTTCCCGCTGGGACCTGATCCAATACGCCCTGGAGCAGACCCGGGCCCGGGTCATCTTCACCTTTCCCCAGGCCCCCCTGGCGCAGCTGCAGGAACTCCCTTTCCTGGAAGAGATTGTGGTGGTGGGGGAAACCAAGGACTCCGGCGGCAAAATCAGCAATTTTACGGAAATCCTGGAATCATCCGGGAATGAAGCCGAGCTTCCCGTTCTACCTACCACTGACCCTGACGAACTGGCCTCCATCATTTATACCTCGGGCACCACCGGCCTGCCCAAAGGGGTGATGCTCAGCCATAAAAATTTTTGGGCCAATTGCCAGGGGATAGCTCGGCTCAACGCCATCCGGCCCGAGGACAATTTTCTGGCCATCCTGCCCCTGCATCACGCCTTCCCCTTCACCGGCACCCTGTTGATGCCGCTTTTTTCCCGGGCCCGGATCACTTATCTGGACACCCTGAAGGCCGAGGCCATCCTGCAGTGCATCAAGGAACAGCGGGTCACCATTCTGGTGCTCACGCCCCAGGTGCTGCAGCATTTCTATCAAGGGATGCAGCGCCAGTTGCGGCAGCTGCCCTGGCCCCTGCGCCCCCTGCTGCTGGCCTATCTCAATCTTTCCCGGCGAGCGGCCCCCTGGCTGGGAGTAAATCCCGCCGGGCCGCTGCTCCGGAAGATCCGGGCGGCACTGGGGGAACAGTTTCGCTTTTTCGTCAGCGGCGGGGCCAAACTCCCCGAAGCCCTGGCCGAGGACCTGGTGCGCCTGGGATTTACGGTGCTGGAAGGTTACGGCCTCACGGAGACCGCGCCGGTAGTGACCTTCAACCCGCCGGCGGCCATTCGCCCGGGGTCCGCGGGTCGGCCCCTGGCGGGAGTGGAGGTCCGGATCTTCCATCCCGATGCGGACGGCGTCGGCGAGGTCCTCATCCGGGGCGGCAACGTCATGGCCGGCTATTGGCAAAATGAGGCCGCCACCCGGGAGGCCCTCAAAGACGGCTGGTTTTACAGCGGCGATTTGGGCCGTCTCGACCGGGACGGCTATCTCTTCCTCCAGGGGCGGATTAAAGACATCATCGTGCTGGCCTCGGGCCAGAATGTCTCCGCTGAGGAAGTGGGGCAGTATTATCTTCAGGCCCCATCCATCAAAGAGATTTTCGTGACCGCCGACGCCCGGGCCGAGAAGCTGGCCGCGCTGGTGGTGCCGGACCTGGACTTTTTCCGGAAGATCGGGGAGATGGACATCTATTTCCGGGTGAAGTGGGACCTGGAACTGCTCTCCCGGAGTCTGGAACCCTACAAGCGGGTCCGGGATTTCGCCCTGATCAACGAAGAGCTGCCCAAGACCAGATTGGGGAAAGTCAGGATTCAGGAAGCCCAGCGCCTCTACCAGGAGCGGGCCGGCAAACAATATGTCGCCAAAAGGCTGGCCGTGGCCGAGGGCTTATCGAAGGTGGGAGAGACCGTGGTGCAGGTGCTGGCCCGCCGCCTCGGCGACGACCGCATCTCCCTGGACGACCATCTGGAACTGGACCTGGGCCTGGACTCCCTGGGGCTGGTGGAACTGCTCTCTTCCCTGGAACGTCGGTTCAACCTCACGATCCGGGATCGGGAATTTCTCGGCATCTTCACGGTCCGGGAACTCATCGGCTTTATCGAAGCCAAGCATCCCGCCGCGACCCAGGATCAGGGCGTAGAGTTGGCGGCTTGGGACGACATCCTCAAGAACGAGCCGCCTCCGGCCTTGCTGCGGCATCTCGGCATGAACGGCGGCTTCCAGGCCCGGATGGTCACCCAGGGGCTGGTGGCGGCCATGGGCCTTCTCTTCAAGTGGCTCTTCGACCTGAAGGTTTACGGGCGGGAGGGGCTCAAGGACCATGGGTACGTCCTCTGCCCCAACCACGCCAGTTTCCTGGACGGCTTCATCCTGGTCTGTGCGGTCCCCCGCGCCCTGCGGCACCGCCTCTTTTCCCTGGGGTACGCCCGCTACTTCGACGTCCCGGTGCTCCGGGCGCTCCTCAAACTGATTCGGGTAATTCCGGTGGACTCGGCCCGCAACGTGGTGGCGGCCATGCAGGTGTCGTCCTTTATCCTCAAGAACGGCCAGATTTTGTCCATTTTCCCCGAAGGCTCCCGGAGCCCCAGCGGCGAGGTGGGCCGTTTCAGGAAGGGCGTGGCCATCCTGGCCCGGGAATTGAACGTGAAGTTGGTGCCGGTTTATATTCAAGGCGCCTATGCCGCCTGGCCTGCCGGTGCCAGCCTGCCCCGGCCCTATCCCATCCGGGTGATCTTCGGCCGGCAGCATTCCTGGCAGGAGTTGCAGGCGCGAGGTCTGGAGATTGACCCCGGCGCTTCGGACTATGTCGCGATTAGCCTGGGTTTGCGGGAAGAAGTCTTGAGGTTGAAAGAGGGGTTGGAGGGGAAACAGGTTTCATTTTCGCAGACTTGAGATAAAATTAACCGCGGGCGGGCCGGGAGGGCGACCCCGCTTTCTTTGGATGGCGGCCACCCCCTGGAAACCGCCAGGAAGTCATGTAGGGTGCGCACCGCGCACCGGACAGAAAGCTAAGGCGTAAGGAACCATATGGGCCAGACTATCGCAGAGCAAATTATGGCGGCGCACCTGGTGTCCGGGGAGTTGGCTCCCGGCAATGAGGTGGCCTTGAAGATTGATCACACCCTGACGCAGGACGCCACCGGCACCCTGGCCTACCTGGAGTTCGAGGCCATGGGAGTGGAGCGGGCCCGGCCCGAGGTGGCGGTGAGTTACGTGGATCACAACCTGTTGCAGACCGATTTCCGCAACGCCGACGACCACCGGTTTTTGCGGAGCATCGCGGCCAAATACGGCCTCTATTTTTCGCCGCCGGGCAACGGCATCTCCCACCAGGTGCATCTGGAGCGCTTCAGCGTGCCGGGCCGGACCATGCTGGGCTCCGACAGCCACACCCCCACGGCCGGCGGCGCCGGCATGCTCGCCTTCGGGGCCGGCGGCCTGGACGTCGCCCTGGCGCTGGCGGGGCAGCCCTTTTATCTGATCATGCCCGAGATCATCGGGGTGCGCCTCACCGGCCGCTTCCCGGCCTGGGTGTCGGCCAAGGACGTTATCCTGGAATTGCTGCGGCGGCTGACGGTCAAGGGCGGCCGGGGCAAGATCCTGGAGTTCTTCGGCCCGGCCCTGCGCGCTCTCAGTGTGCCGGAGCGCTCCGCCATCACCAACATGGGCGCGGAGCTGGGGGCCACCACCTCCATCTTTCCGGCCGACGCCCAGACCCGGCGGTTTATGACCATCCAGGGTCGCGAGGCGGATTTCCGGCCCTTAAAGGCCCAGGGCCGGCCCAGGTATGCCGAAACCCAGGAAATCAACCTGGATAGCCTCGAATCCCTCATTGCCCAACCGAGCTCGCCGGATAACGTGGCGCCGGTCAGGCAATTGGCGGGCACCCCGGTGGAGCAGGTGCTCATCGGCTCCTGCGGCAACTCCTCCTTCCGGGACCTGATGGTCGCGGCCCAGGCCCTGAAGGGCCGCCGGGTGCACCCCCGGGTGGCCCTGGAGATCAACCCCGGCTCCCGCCAGGTCCTGGAAAACCTGGCCCTGGCCGGCGGACTCCTGCCGCTGCTTTCGGCCGGGGCCCGGGTGATGCCGCCGGGCTGCTGGGGCTGCATCGGCATGGGCCAGGCCCCGCCCACCAATGCCGTGTCGGTGCGCACCTTCCCCCGGAATTTCCCCGGCCGCAGCGGCACCAAGGACGATAAGGTCTACCTGGCCAGCCCCGAGACTGCCGTGGCCGCGGCCATTTTCGGCGAATTGCGGGACCCCCGCAGCCTGGGGGAGGCCCCCCGGGTCGCCGCGCCCCGCCATTACCTGGTGGACGGCCGCGACCTGGTGGCCCCGCCTCCCGCCGGGACGCCGGTGGAGGTGGTGCGGGGACCCAACATCGTGCCCTTCCCGCAACTGTCGCCGCTGCCGGAGACCTGGCGGGGCGAGGTCTGGCTCAAAACCGGGGACAACGTCACCACCGACGACATCCTGCCCGCGGGCAGCCAGATCCTGCCCTTGCGCAGCAACCTGCCGGCCATCAGCCAGTTCGCCTTCACCCGCCTGGACCCCGAATTTCCTCAACGGATCCGGGGCCGGGGCGAAGGCGCCATCGTCGGCGGCGACAACTACGGCCAGGGTTCCAGCCGGGAGCACGCCGCCCTGGCGCCCCGCTACCTGGGGGTGCGGGTCAAACTGGTCAAGAGCTTTGCCCGCATCCATCTGGCCAACCTGATCAACTTCGGCATCCTGCCCCTGACCTTTGAAAACCCGGGGGACTACGATCTGCTGAAGCAAGGCGAACCTTTGGAACTGCCCAACGTCCGCCGGCTCTTGCTGGACGGCGCCGAGACGCTGCCCTTGAAGCTTGGAGAACCGGGAAATCCGGGTCCGGGTGGACCTTTCAGACCGGCAACGCCGCCTGGTGGCGGTGGGCGGCGCCCTGAACCTGGCCCGGGAGGGGTAGAGCACCGCCTCGCTCATGGGGGCGGCAGTGGTAAACCGGTTTTACCCTAATGAACCTTATTGCATTTTCCCTAAGTTTGGGTTTATTATCACCTGGGATGAGATTATCCTCACATGGGCGCAACTATTAGATTAGTGTTCCGCCGTGGCGCGGCGGGGGGTGGGCAAGATGGGCCTGTTTAAAAAGTTGTTCGGGGGCGGCGGCGCCGCCCCAGCGCCGCCGTTTGAAATAGTAGATAATAACATCTCCACCGACCAGACCAGATACCAGGTCCGGGTGAGAAAACATGGCCAGGAGATGTATGCCGAAGAACTGTTTCAGGCCGCCACCAAGCCCAAGGACCTCCAGTTCGGTCGGTTCTACCTGCTGAATGAAAACCCTCCCAAACTCCATTTCGCCCCCGGCCTGGAAAAGGCGCTCGACTGGTTCAAAGGCAGCGACCTGCCCAAAGACGGCTATTACAATATCTTTTGGGGCGAAACCACATCTTTTCAATGCAGCGTCTGCGGCAAAGAAGGCAAACAGCCGTTAAATATTACCAAGGTGGAGAAGTGCACGGTCAGCACCGAGACCCCGATGCACATGGAGATCGTGGGCTGGCGGGTGATCGAAGTGGCCTGCGACCTGATGGGTCCGGGAGTTCCCACCAAGGTCCTGGACATGTTCAAGACCGTGCCGATCGTCAAGTGGAACAATCCCAACGCCAAGTATTTGTGTGAAGGTTGCGCCCATCGCTTGACGTCCATGGGCCGGCAGGCTGAAGTGGAAGAGTATAAAGTGTTCCGGTAGAGAACCTGATCATTACGGCCCAAAGCGGAGGGTAGGGGACTTATCGTTATCGTCCCCGCCCTCCTTTGCTGTTTTGGCGGCCGTTTGGTGGCCCGGGCGTCTCGCCTGGGCTCTTTTGAAATGGCTTGAAATACCTCCTTTACATCCTTATTGTTAAAGGATTATGAGCCGAATCTTCATCCCCACCCAGAGCGCCGAGGCCTGGCCAAGCCAGGTTCTTGAAATTATCCGAGGTTAGAGACGATGAATTCAACAGGTTGCTTTATCAATGGCCGCTGGATTGAAACCACCGAGCGCCTCGAGGTCCGCTCCCCCTGGTCCGGGGAGGTGGTGGGCGAGGTCTCCCTGGCCGGGGCCGCGGAGTGGGAAGCGGCCATCATTGCGGCCCAGGAAGCCGCCGGGCTCTTCCGGTCCTTCTCCAGTCAGGAGCGCCGCAGTCTGCTGGAAAAGCTGACCGCCGGGGTCCGGGCTAAGCAAGAGGAACTGGCCCAAACCATCAGGCTCGAGGGCGGCAAGCCCATCACCTTTGCCCGGGGCGAGATGGAGCGGGGCGTGACCACCCTCTCCCTGGCCGCGGAAGAAGCGGCCCGGATCGGCGGCGAGGTCCTGCCCCTGGACCTGGCCGCGGCCACCAAAGGGCGCTGGGGACTCACCCGGCGTTTTCCCCTGGGGCCGGTGCTGGGCATCACCCCTTTCAACTTTCCCTTCAACCTGGCGGCCCACAAAGTAGGCCCGGCCCTGGCCGCGGGCAACCCCATCATCCTCAAGCCGCCGTCCAAGACGCCCCTCACCGCCTTAAAGCTGGCGGAGATCTATGCGGAGGCCGGGCTGCCCGCCGGGGGCCTGCAAGTCCTGCCCAGCACCACGGCGCTCACCGAAAAGGCGGTGGCCGACGAGCGCCTCAAGGCCCTGTCCTTCACCGGCAGCGCCGCGGTGGGCTGGCGCCTCAAGAGTTTAGCCGGCAAGAAACGCGTCATCCTGGAGTTGGGCGGCAACGCCGCCTGTATCGTGGATGCCGACGCCGACCTGCCGTACGCCGCCCAAAGGGCCGCCATCGGCGCCTTCGCCCACGCCGGTCAGATCTGTATCGCGGTGCAGCGTCTCCTGGTGCACCGGGAGGTCTATGAGCCCTTCAAAGCGCTCTTTCTCGAAACCATCCACCGGGAAATCGTCGCCGGCGATCCCGCCCGGGAAGAGACCGTGGTGGGCCCCTTCATCGACCTCGACGTGGCCGCCCGGGTCAGGGCCTGGGTCAAAGAGGCCCTGGATGGCGGCGCCCGGCTGCTGGCCGGAAATTTGGGCTCCGGCCACCTCATGCCGGCGGTGGTGCTGGAGCAGGTCAACCGGGACATGAAGGTCTGGAATTGCGAGATCTTCGGGCCGGTGGCGACCCTGACCCGGTTTGACGACTTCGCCGAGGCCCTGGCCCTGGCCAACGACAGCGACTACGGCCTCCAGGCCGGCGTCTTCACCAATAATCTGCACCACGCCTGGCAGGCCTTCGAAACCCTGGAAGTGGGCGGCGTCATCATCAACGACGCCCCCATCTTCCGTCTGGACCACATGCCTTACGGCGGCGCCAAGGCCTCGGGCCTGGGCCGGGAAGGCCTGCGCTACGCCATCGAGGAGCTCACCGAACCGCGCCTGCTGGCCCTGAAGGCCTAATGAGCCGGGAGGGCCAGGGATACTTACCCAAAAATCCCTGCCCTCTCCCGGCTGCCCTCTCCCACCATTTAAACAATTTCCGCAGTTGAGTCCGCATAACCTCCTTATTTTACCAACTTTAGTCCGCTGAGATGACGCTGACTTACCGGTCCGACGCCGCCTAAGCACCGCGAATGTACCGCTTTTGTGCCGCTTGGCGGCCGGGCGGTTCGGGGGTAGAGCGGTTAAGTTACACGAGCGATAGAGTAAGGCCAGGGAAGAGAAATTGCCAGAACAGCAGAGACATTTGACCCGGTTGAAAAGTTCAAAGTTCAAGGTTCAAAGTTTAAAGGGGTGCGCCCATCAGGACATTACTGCGCCTGATGGCAATGCCGATAATACCGTCCTTTAAAATAGGTTGAAAAAAAATCAGTGAATGATAATATACTTTTTCCATAATTTTGTCCAGAGAGGTTCTTTGGAAGATGCCTGACATTAGGCTTTAAATGACCTCAGTGCCTTCACAAAGTCAAAAGGCGGTATCTTATTAGTTTCGGCAGTGGTGAATCAAGACAAGGGGCAGGGCATGAAAAAGAGAAAACCTGATCAGTCTCACGCTGAGGAACTCCGGCGCCAGGCCGAAGAAAGAATGAAATTTGAAAATTCTTTGCCGGAAGAAATTCCGCCGGCTGAGGCCCAAAAGTTGATTCACGAATTACGGGTGCATCAAATCGAGTTGGAGATGCAAAACGATGAACTGCGCCAAGCTCAGGAAATAATAGAAGAATCCCGCAGCCGCTACCTTGACCTCTATGACTTTGCCCCCGTCGGCTACCTCACCCTGGATAGAACTCGGATTTATCAAAGAAGCCAACCTCACCGCCGCCGGGCTCTTGCAGGTGGAGAGAACCCGGCTCATTGACGGCATTTTACCCATTTTATGGTTCTGGAAGATAGAGCGGCGTTTCGCCGGCATCTCAACCTGGTGCTAAACGGGGAGGAACGGCAAACCATCGAGTTAAGATTGAAAAGGAAAGAGGGATAGGAGTTTTTTGCCCTCCTGGAGAGCGCCTTCCACCTGGATGCTGCCGGGATAAGTTTATGCAGAACTGCCTTCTCGGACATCAGCCAGCGCCGGCAGGCCGAGTCCGACTTGCGGGAAAGCGAGGCCCGCTACCGCAGCCTTTTTCAGGACAACCATGCGGTGATGCTCTTGATTGATCCGGCCACCGGAGACATTGTGGATGCCAACCCGGCGGCCTGTGCTTTCTACGGTTTTTCGCGGCAGGAACTCACGGCCAGGAAAATTACGGAGATCAACACGCTCTCTCCCGAGCAAGTATTTGCCGAGATGGAGCTGGCCAAGGAGGATAAGCGGCGGCAATTTCACTTCCGCCACCGCCTGGCCGGCGGGGAAGTGCGGGACGTGGAAGTTTTCAGCGGTCCCCTCCGCCTCCAGGGGCAGGATCTGCTCTACTCCATTATCCATGACATCACGGCCCGCGTGCAGGCCGAAGAGGCCTTGCAGAGGCAGCAGGAGGAACTGCAGATCATCCTGGATTCGGTGCCGGCCATGATCTTTTATAAAGATAAGGAGAACCGGTTTATCCGAACCAATAAGGCCCTGGCCGAGGCCCTGGGCCTGCCCAAGGAAGAACTGGACGGGAAATCGCTCTTTTACCTTTATCCTTCCCAGGCCGACGATTACTGGAAAGACGACCAGGAAGTGATGCGCAGCGGCAATCCCAAACGAAACATAGTTGAGACCATGGAAACGCCTGAGGGAGTGAGGTGGGTTCAGACCGACAAACTCCCCTATCGCGATGATCAAGGGAATATCATCGGGATAATTGGCTTTGCGGTTGACATCACCGAACGCCAACGGGCGGAAGAGGCCCTGAAGCAGGCCCACGGCGAGTTGGAAGAGCGGGTGGAGGAACGCACCGAGGAACTGAAGCAGACCGTGGAGCAATTGCAAGAGGAAGTGATGGAACGCTATCGGGCGGAGAATATCCTGCGTGCCCGCCTCAGGCTGGTCGAGTTTGCCGAGTCCTATCCCCAGGAAGAATTTCCCCAGGCGACCCTGGACGAATTGGAGGCGCTTACCGGCAGCACCATAGGCTTTTATCACCTGGTCGATGCCGATCAAAGAACGCTTTTGCTGCAAAGCTGGTCCACGAACACGCTCAAGAACATGTGTACGGCAAATGGCAAAGGCCGGCATTATGACATTGCCGAGGCCGGCGTTTGGGTGGACTGCGTGCCTCAGCGCCGGCCGGTTATTCACAACGACTACGCCGCGCTGCCCCACCGCCGGGGCTTGCCTCCCGGCCATGCCCCGATGGTGCGGGAACTGGTGGTGCCGATCCTGAGGGGTGATAAGGTCGTGGCCATCATCGGCGTGGGCAACAAACCGTGGATTACGATGAGCAGGATGTCGAAATGGTGTCCCTCCTGGGTGATTTCTGGTGGGACATTGCCGAGCGCAAACGGGCCGAAGAGTCGGTGGCGCGGCATGCGGCGCAGGTGCTGGACCTGTACAATAACGCGCCTTGCGGCTATCACTCGCTGGACCAGGAGGGCACCTTTGTGCAGATTAGCGATACCGAGCTGGCCTGGCTGGGCTATGCGCGAGACGAAGTCCTGGGACGGCTGAAGTTCTCTGACCTCATTACGGCCGACAGCTTGAAAGTGTACCAGAAAAACTTTCCTGAATTGAAAAAGAGAGGCTGGGTGAAAGATCTAGAGTACGAAATGGTCCGCAAGGACGGGACGGTCATGCCCGTGTCCTTGAGCGCGACGGCCATCAGAGATGAGGCCGGCCATTTCCTGATGAGCCGGTCCACCATCTTCGACATAACTGAGCGCCAGCGGGCGGAAGTAGAAATCCGTAAACTTAACGAAGAACTGGAACAGCGGGTTCAGGAACGCACCGCCGAGTTGGAATTCGCCAACCAGGAGATGGACGTCCTTCTCTTATTCCGTGTCCCACGACCTCAAGGCCCCGCTCCGGACCATCCAGGGCTTCTCCCGGATGCTGCTGGACGAACACTCGTCCCGGCTCGATCCGGAAGGTCTCAGGTTGCTCGACGTCGTTTGTAACAACACCAGGATCATGTCCCAACTCGTAGACGATCTCCTCGCCCTCTCGCGCCTGGGCCGACAGCAGATACGCAAGTCCGCCATCAACCTGACTGCCATGACTAACCAGGTTTTCCGGCCTCTCCAGTCCCAGGAGCCGGAAAGGAACCTGCAATTAACTATCGGCGACCTGCCCGAGGCCTTCGGAGATCATAACTTGATTAAGCAGGTGATGATCAATCTGCTGGGCAATGCCGTCAAATACAGCAAGACCCGGACAACCACGGAAATTGAAGTAGGGGGCTGGAGCGCAGGAGGCGAGAACATTTACTACGTCAAGGACAACGGGGTTGGGTTTGACGAACGTTATGCCCAAAACCTGTTCGTCGCCTTCCAACGGCTGCATAGGGGCCCGGAATACGAAGGCACCGGCGTGGGGCTGGCCATCGTGCAGCGCATCATTCAGCGGCACGGCGGCCGGGTCTGGGCCGAGGGCCAGGTCGGCGCCGGGGCGACCTTTTATTTCAGTCTACCGAGATGAGGGGCAGTGAGCAGTAAATTTTTAAGAGAGAGCCATTCCAATGAAGTTAACCTATGATCCTCGCCGTAACATCGCGTATATCCGATTGCAGGAAAAATCTACCGAGGTAGAAACTATCCGCATTAGCGATGAAATTAATGTCGATCTCGCCCCAGATGGCACCGTTTACGGCATCGAATTGTTGAATGCCAATGAGCAGCTTTTTAAGGTTGACCAGGGAAAATTAGTCGTCATTAACGAAGCTGCCGGTGGGAGGCAGGAGATAAACCTTATCTAATAAATGAATGAAGTGCGGATGAAAAATCAAACGGGACCGCCGGGCTGAAGCCCGGTGGTCCCGTAATTATTTTGCCTAAAGAGTCGCTGGACTTACTTGGGGAAATTTTCTCCCGGCACCTGAGAATAGATTTCCTTCAGGAGCGGCGGCTTGAATTGCAGGGTCCTGAACAGCAGGACCGGCACGGTGGCGTGAGTGGCCACCCGGTCGGCGACCCCGCCCATGTACCAGGCCACTTCGCCGGCGCCGTGGGTGCCGAGCACAATGAGGTCATAGCCCTTGTCCTGGGCGAAGGCCACGATTTCCCGGGCCGGCACGCCGTCCACACAGGCCCAATCGACCTCCAGACCCTGGTCCTGGAGTTCCTTGCCGGCCTTGGCCAGGAAGGTGGAACAAAATTTCTGTTCCTGGGCCTCTGCCGCCCGGATCGTGCCTGGGGACCCTTCGCCCGCGAAGGCGCCGACGCCGCTGTAGCAGACGTGTAAGAGGGTTACCTTGGCCTTGCAGAGCTTGGCCGCTTCCACCACCTTGGGGAGAATCTTCGCCGCAATTTCCGAGCCATCTAAGGGAACCAAAACCTTCTTGAACATAATGCCCTCCCGGTTAACGTTCGCTGGGCCTAGTCGAAGATGATGCCTCGCGCGACCCTGCCTGGATTTAACATTAATACATAAGAACGATCTACAAAGTTGTCAATCAATTTTGTCAATCCGGGCAATGGAAACCTTGGGCTATTTTTCGGAATTTTTCCCGGCGGTTTTCCCGCCTTTGTAGAAACCCCGCTGCAAGACCCGGTGATAACTGGTGAAATCGTTCGAACCGGTGTCACTTTCCAGGTGTTGGGAGATCATCTTGAGCTTGGCGTCCAGGTCGTCCAGCATGTTGACCAGCAGCGCCTCCCGGGTCTTGGGCACCATGGGGGAGCCGAATTCCAGCGCGCCGTGATGGGCCAGGATAATGTGTTCTAGTTGAATAAGGAGATCAGGATCAGGGAACTCCATGGCCCGGGCCTCCTCCCGCACCATCTCCCAGCCCAGGGCGATGTGGCCCAGAAGTTGGCCGGCCACGGTGAGCTCCGGGGCCGTGGGGCTGGTGATCTCCTTGACTTTGCCCAGGTCGTGGAGGATGGCGCCGGCCAGGGCCAGAGCCGGGTTGAGGTCGGGATAGACGCTTAGCGAGGCCAGGGTGTGGCGAGCCACGAACCAGGTGTGCTCCAGCAGGCCGCCCAGGTAAGGGTGATGATAGAGGCGGGCCGCGGGGCAGACCAGGAGCAGGTCCTGGTAGCGGTCCAGCAACCTGAGGACCAACTCCCCCACGGGCGGCTGGATGTGGTCCTCGGCCAGTTGGCGCAGCTCCCGCCAAAGCTCCTGGCGGTCATAGGACGTGGTCTGGAGCAGCAATTCCGGGTCGAAGTCCTGCAGGTCCTTACCCAGGGCCTCCAGGGCCTGGACGGTGTTGAGGTAATTTACCGTGAGCTGGATCTCGCCCCGGTAAGCGTCCACCTGGCCCTGGACGCCGACATAGTCACCCGGGGCGAAGGGCCCGGGACATTTTGGCCAGGATTTTGCTCCAGACCCGGCCCACGAGGGTGCCGGTCTTGTCGCCCAGCACCAGGGAGAGGTAGGGTTTGCCGCTCTTGTCGGTGCGGGACTCCACCTGGCGCAGGAGGAAGAATTGGTGCACCAGGGCGCCTTCCTGCAATTGGTCGATGAATTGATGGGGCACGGCAGGACTCCTTCAAAAGACCGGGGACGGGGGACGGGAGACCGGAGCAAAATTTTCGGGCCCCTCGTCGCCGCCGGTCTCCGGCTATCATACTCTTTGGGAGATTTGACCAAGACGGGAGACAAAAGACCATAGAAGTTCCTGCTCCGGTCCCCCGTCCCCGGTCTCCGGTCCATCATACCGCCCGGGGCGGGCTTGGGTCAAGGCATACTGTATGGAAAAAATAATGTGTAGATTAATTGCCTTCGGCCTCTTGACATTCTCCTGGGGGTAATTAACTTAAATCTATTGCAAAACAACCCAAAATATCGCTTTTTGCGCCCCCGGGAAAAAAGATTATGACTTTTTTTCTTGACTGGGCGCATTAACAATGTAAAATAAATAATTTCACCTTCAAAGGAATGGGGCGCAGCCCATAGGATTGACTACATGGAAAAAGAATACCTGAAGAAATTCCTTGATCTCGGGGGCGGCAACGAACAGTTGGTCGCCTACGATCAATATAACCTCCTGGTGCCCGGGGAAGAAGGCGATGCCCTGGATTTCCGGAGCCCTTACGCCGCTCCGGCCGACGTGGAGCTGGAAGTAACCGACCAGTTGGACGGGGCCGGCTACGGGGTCATTGCGGAAGAGGGTGTCGAGGAGGATTTGGAGGACGTCGAGGTTGAGGAGATCCCGGAACACGAGGGCCTGGTGGCCGCTTATTTCCGGGAGATGCTGCGCTATTCCATCCTGTCCCCGGAAGAGGAACGCCACTTGGGGCGCATCATCAAGGAAGGCCAGGAGGGCATCCTGGATCTGGTGTCCCAGGCCGACTCCGAGTTGGAAGAGATGCGTTACCTCCAGAAGAAGATCCTGGAATGGTTAGATACTCCGGAGAAGAGCGCCCAGGGCAAGGAAAAGCTCTTCAAGGTCATCCACCTGAAGCTGGGGACCATGAAGAAACATCATCCCGAGGCCAACGAGGTGGATACCCTGGCCGAGAGCATCAGGACCACCGAAAGCGCGGTCAACGACGCCCGGGACCAGATGATCAAGGCCAACCTGCGCCTGGTGGTGAGCATCGCCAAGAAATACCTGCACCGGGGCCTGACCTTTTCCGACCTGATTCAGGAAGGCAACCTGGGGCTGATGAAAGCGGTCACCCGGTACGACTACACCACCGGCTACCGCCTGAGCACCTTTGCCTCCTGGTGGATCCGGCAGACCATCACCCGGGCCATCTACGACAAGACCCGGACCATCCGCATCCCGGTGCATCTGCAGGAGATCCGCAACCGCTGCTACCGGGCCTTTTACGACCTGCTGAAGGAGTTGGGCCGGGAGCCCATCCTCCGGGAGATCGCCGAGCGCTCCGGGGTGCCCGAGGACAAGATCCTGCTGGTCACCAACCTGGCCGATGAGCTCATCTCCCTGGAGACCCCGGTGGGCGATGAAGGCGACCGGCTGGGCGACTTCATCCGCAACGACAAGGCGGTGTCGCCCTACGAGGCCATTCTCGAGTCCCAACTGGGCGAGAAGACCGGGTCCATCCTCACCACCCTGACCGCCCGGGAAGAGAAGATCATGAAGATGCGCTTCGGCATCGGCGACGAAGTCGAGCACACCCTGGAAGAGATCGGCCGGGCCTTCAAGGTTTCCCGGGAGCGCATCCGCCAGATCGAGAAGAAGGCCCTGAAGCGTCTGAAACACCCCACCCGCAAGGCGGCGCTGGAGGATTTCCTTGAATAATAACCCCCTGGGGCCAGCCCCGTCCGGCGGCCCCGCCTACCGACCCCGGGGAGGAAGATAGCATGGCAGGACTGAACCCTGAGAGACTGGCGGAAGTCAAAGAGCGCCTGCTGGATCGCAAAAAGCGCCTCTGGCTCGAGGTCAAGGATCAGCTCAAGAGCAGCATCGGCGACGGTTACCAGGAGATGCTCTCCACCGCCCGGGACGAAGAGGACCAGGCCACGGTCAGCCTGATGGCCGAAACCAGCCTCACCCTCCTGGGTCCCAAGCGCCAGGAACTGGAGGCCATCGAAGAGGCCCTGCTGCGTCTGGAGAACGGCGCCTACGGCCTCTGCGATATCTGCGGCCAGCCCATTCAGCCCAAGCGCCTGGAGATTATGCCCGAGGCCTCCCTGTGCCGCGACTGCGCCTCCCAACGGGAGAAACTGGCCAAGGCCACGGCGCGCTGAGCCCATAACCATTAAAAAATATCAAGGCGGCAGGAGCAATCCTGCCGCCTTGTTTGTTTCTCGCCGGTTCATAGGGGAGTGTAACTACAAATAGTCGATATATAGCAGTAACCTTGCATTCAGATAATGTTAAAAACCAGCCGAAGATGAAACTTCGTCGATGCGGCGGGAAGTCTTAAGTGGATAGACCGCCCTTCTCCATCAGATTAGGCTCCAGGATCAGAACGCTGTTGTTTTTTATCTCGAGGTCGGCTTGGTCTATGAACCAGCATCCTATGGAACTTTTTATTGAATAGATGACTTGAAATATTTAAATAAAATATTTAATTTATTAGAGGTAATTCCTGGTAAATACAAGGAACTGGGCTATGATACACGTCCCTTCAAAAGCAGTCAGGGTAGGGCTGTTGGGTCTATTGCCGGTCCTGGCTAGCGACCATGCTGGCAACCCATGCCTTTGCCGGGGAAAAGGATAAAATTGTCAATGCTGACGAGTCCAGCTGGCAATAAAAGGCTACGATACTGTTGCCTATTTCACCGAGCATCGCGCCGTAAAAGGTAAGGAGGAGTTTGAATTTTCGTGGGAAGGAGTTCGGTGGCTTTTTTCGAGTGCGGCCAACCGGGATCTGTTTGCGGCTGATCCGGAGCGCTTCATCCCCCAATATGGCGGACATTGAGCGGCAGCTATGGCCGCTGGCCGGGTGGTCAGCATTAATCCAGAACTCTGGAAAATTGTGGATGGTAAACTCTATCTCGCCAGTAGCAAGCAGGGGAGCGATAAGTTTGCTGAAAAACAGGCAGAAATTATCAAGAAGGCTGACCAGCAGTGGCAAAACATTCGGGGCCAGAATTAAATTCCCCGACCCATACGTTTCCGTTTGATCACCGGCTGGTCATCCCATTGACTACTTTACCTCCGGCGAGCACCAGATTTTATCTTCAAGGCTCCAGAAGCCGGCCGAATCTGTTTCTAATTCACTTCAGCCCTGCCTTGCGAAGACCATCGATAATGGCGCTGCGATCCGCCGGATTGCGGAACACCGTGCCGTATGACTCGAGTTCGAAAAAAGGATCGAGCCGGAGGACCGTCGCCGCCTCCGACGCCGCCTCTTCGGAGTGACCCAATTGGGCGTAAGCTGCGGCCAGAGCGATATGGCTGCCCAAGAAGTCGGGCTTGCGCGCCAGGCCCCGTTTCAACAGGCTTAGCGAGTCCTCATATCGTCCTTTCAGATAATAGGCCAGGCCCAGGTTCATAAAAGTCCCCGGTGAAGTGTTGAGATCAAAACGCAAAGAAGCCTCCAGCAGGCGAATTGCCTCCTCCGTTCTGCCTAAATAAAGCATGCCACTACCCAAGAATCTGTAACTTTGGGCATCGTTGGGATTGCTGTCAATGGCTTGCTGCAATTCGCTGATGGCGAGATCATATTGCTCCTGGCTGATATAAACCCGGCCGAGCACCGCGTGAGCCTCGGCGTTAGACTTGTCGATCTCCAAGGCCTTTAGCGCCAGATCGTGGGCTTGCTGTAAGGCCTGATTGGGAAACTCGGTCCAACCGTAAATAGCGTCATCGAAATAAGTCAAGGCAAGGGCCACATAGGCGGAGGCATAATGGGGGTCTAACTTGATGGCTCTCTCGAACAGTTGCCGTGCCTGTCTGTTCTGCGAACGCTCTTCGCGAAAGAAATACTCCATCCCGCGCAACTTATAATCGTAAGCGTCCAGACTTTCTGTTTTTTTCCGAATGGCGCGGGCCCGCTCCGCCTCGTCAATTTTGACCGCCAGTCTCGTCACAATGCTTTGGATGATCTCGTTTTGGATGGCAAAGAGGTCTTTTAAATCACGATCATAGCGCTCAGCCCAAAGGTGTTCCCCGGTAATGGCGTCAATAAGCTGAGCATTGACCCGCACCTTGTTATCCATTTTTTGGACACTGCCCTCCAGCACATACCGAACCCCGAGTTCCTGGCCCAGTTCTTTAATTTTTACGGCTCTGCCCTTGTAAGTGAAGACCGTGTTGCTGGCAATGACAAACAATTCCCGGAATCTCGAAAGGTCGGTAATGAGGTCGTTGGTGAGTCCGTCACTAAAATACCCCTGATCTGGGTCACCACTCAGGTTAGTGAACGGCAATACCGCGATTGAGGCCTTTTCGGGCAATGGCAACGGCTGCTTCTTACCAGAGTCAGATCGGCCATAAAAATTCCACATTATCAAGGCTGCTACCCCGAGAAACAAAACTGCGACAGGCAATGCAACCCAGGACCGTGGTTTCAGCCCCGCGGCCTTCTCTCCGATTACCTTCCCCGCCGCTTCAGGTTCCATCAATACCCGATAGACACGCACCGGTTTCTCAATATTCTTGACCTCTTGCACACCCAGATACTGATAGCCCAAGGGAAGCTTTTTCCCCACCTGGTCGAAAGCTGTCCCAGAAATGCAGATACCTCCAGCTGCAGCCAATTTTTTCTACCCGGGCCGTGATATTTACCCCATCGCCATATATTCGCCCGTCCTCCTCGATGACATCCCCCAGGTTGATGCCGATGCGAAACTCCATCCTGCGGTTGTCGGGCAACTCAGCATTCCGAACTTTAAGATCCACTTGAATTTTTACGGAACAATCCACCGCATCCACCACGCTTTCAAACTCAGCCAGAATATTGTCACCGGGGAAGTCCACCACCCGGCCTCGATGTTGTTGGATTAGTTCCGTCATCACTTGCCGATATTTGTTCAGAGTCTGGACAGTAGCGAACTCGTCCTCACCCATCAGGAGACTATAACCCTTCACATCGGCGCTGAAGATGGCACTAAGTTTACGTTTGGCGTGCCCTGCCATGAAATTGCTCCTTCAAAATGGTGAAGACAGGAAGACGAAAATGATTCAGCCGATTTCTCAAATACACATGCAATATTTTCTCATAGATCACTCCAGAAGGTTAGGGGGTATCCATTTAATTTTGGAAATCGCCAACCAGACTATACCCGCATTGACCAACCCACCTGAGATAGGCCTGTGTCGCTAACTTGCCAATATATTCACCTTTCCAGGGCGTGAATTCCCCCCCCCCTTCTCCCGCTCTTTAGGCTTTTCGGGATCGACCAGCCCACGGCCGCGGGTCAGGTTGACGTCGCCGGCGCCCCTTGGGCTATTTATATAGAAGATTCAGGGTTATATGTGGTAAGAGAGCAGCTTTCTCTTGACAAACTCGGGATTGCGGTTATAATTTTCGCAACGTCAAAACATCAAATCTGAAGTTCTTGGGCCTTTTGGGGGCCGATACTCTCCCGCTTCCCTGTTTCTCTGTAGAAACTCTGATTCCCGGCCACCCCGTTACTTCACCCCATTAGTGGCAAGTCGTTTCACCCCAGGAAAAAGAATAATACAACGCTGAGGTGCGTCCTGCCCTAAGGATGGGCCGCCAGTATCATTATTAACCCCTAAAACAAAGGCGCCCATGGCAAAACGCATAACTTTCGGCATCGTAATAAATCTGCTCTTAATCCTTTCAGCCAGTCTGACTCAAGCAGTTCCTCCCCCCGCGGCGGCGGGGCCCCATTTAGTGTCCATCTGGGAAACGAATGAGCTGCCGCCGCTTTTGTCCCGCCGGTATAACCGCTTTGAACCGAACAGTCTCCCGGAGCAGCTCTTAGAACAGGCGCGTCATTATCTTCACACCCCCTATCGTCTTGGCGCTTCCTTGCAGACCGGCAAGAGCACCGATTGCTCGGGGTTCGTGCAGTTTCTCTACCGCAAATTCAATATTTACCTGCCGCGAGTCAGCGCCGAGCAGGCCCAGGAGGGCAGGGTGGCGGCCTGTTCCATGGATTTTTCCAGGCTGTTGCCCGGCGATCTGCTCTTTTTCCGTGATGGCCGCAAGCATATCGGCCATGAGGGCATCTACCTGGGGGAGGGCCAAATGATCCATGCCTCCAGCCATGGCCGGGGGGTAACCGTGTCCGACCTGCGCCAGCCCTATTACCAGCGCCAATTTGTGGTGGCCAAACGCCTCTTCGCGGTCCCTAAACCTTACCAGGCCTCAGTCGCGCCAACCCCGGCCCGGCTGGCCAGCAATTGACCCCTGAAAAATCGGGGCGACCAGAGAAATCCTGCTGCCATTTTTATTCGAGGCGTTGCCGGGGGAGGGTGGCGGAACCGGGGGTAAGGGTCATAAATTGCGCTAATTTGCTGGGATCGTTCAGCTCTTCCCCAGGATAACTTCATGCAGGACCTTGCCCAGGTCCGGCACCTTATAGGGCTTGGCGATGATACCGCAGAAGCCGTATTTTTTAAACTCGGCCATAACCGGGTCTTCGGAGTAGCCACTGGAAACTATGGCCTTGACCCCCGGAGCGATCTTCCGAAGCTGTGCCATGGTCTCTTTGCCGCCCAGACCGCCGGGAACCGTGAGATCGAGAATCACCGCAGCAAAGACCTCTCCCGACTTTTGGGCCTGGGTGAACAAGGCGATGGCTTCGTCGCCGTCCCTGGCAACCTCCGCCTCATAGCCCAGGTGCCTCAACATTTTATCTAAAACCTGCCGCACCATCACCTCATCATCCATCACCAGGATCTTGCCCTTCCCGGAGCACAAGCTTTTGTCCGGTTTCGGCTGAGGGAGCGCTTGATTATCGGTAGCCGGCAGATAGACCTGAAAAACTGTGCCCGCCCCTAATTTTGAGGCCACCGCGATATGGCCCTGGTGATTTTTTACAATGGCATAAGCCGTGGTCAGGCCCAGGCCGCTGCCCTTCTGTTTGGTGGTAAAGTAGGGGTCAAAGATTTTGGTGAGATAGTCTGCCGGCAGGCCCACCCCCTGATCTTCCACGGAAATTTTTACATATCTCCCCGGGGCCAGGGGTAGATTGCTCCCGGCCTGCACCGCCAGATTTTCGCCTTGAACCTTAATGGTCCCGCCAGTGGGCATGGCTTGCAGGGCATTAATCAGCAGATTCTGAAAAACCTGGCTGATCTGACCCGGATCGGCTTCCACCGGCCAGAGCTGCTCCGGGAAGCTCAAGGCGGTCTTGGCCTCGGAGCCTCTACAGGTAATGGCGGCGGATTCGGTGACGAGTTTTTCCACCGCCACCAGTCGCTTCACCGGCGCCCCGCCCTTGGCAAAGGTGAGTAATTGCCGGGCCAATTTCTGGGCCTGCAGGCAGGCCGTTTCCGCGGCGGACAATCTCTCCCGGCTGCGGTCGGTATTCTCGAGTTCCAGCCCGGCCAGGCCGATATTGCCCAGGATGGCAGTGAGGATATTGTTGAAGTCGTGGGCAATGCCCCCCGCCAGGGTAGCCAGGGACTCCAGGTTGCTCAGCCGCAGCCGCTCTTCCTGGGCTCGCTTGGCCTCGGTGACATCGCGCACATGTTCAATGACTCCCTCTACCCGGCCCGAGGTGCGGTTGATCAGCGGAAAGGTCTGAATTTCAATAAAGATCTCGGGAGAGGTAGCCGGATGTCTTATTGTCTGGCAGACTTTACCCGTTCGCAGGGTCTCCCGGGCCGGACAGACTTCACAGGGGACCTCGCGATTATGATAAACCGCATAACACTTCCTTCCCACCATCGGCTGGGGGTAATCAAATTTCTCCATGGCCGGGTTGATCCGGATAATGTTCAGGTCCGAGTCCAGGACGCTCAAGCCATCCTGGATACTGTTGAACATATCCGTCAGAAATTCTTCATTATGCCGCAACCCTTCTTCGGCCCTGATCCGGGCGCTGACGTCCCGGAAACTCCAGACCCGGCCCACGATCCGGGTATCAAGATACTGGGGGATGGAAAAGCGTTCCACGATCCGGCCATCCTTAAAATGGATGATATCGAAGCTCTCAGCGGCCGGCTGGGCATAAACTTCACTTATCTTCGCCAGGAAATCTTCCTGGTCCGTCATTTGATCCTTGGCAAAAGCCAGGACCCGCTCATCATCCCCGGACGCCAAAATTTCCTCCGGGAGCCCCCACATCTCTTTAAACTTACGGTTGGCGCTGACTATCCCCCCCTGCCGACTTACCACCAGGATGCCGTCGGCGGTGGACTCGAGGGTGGCCTGGGTGAGGGACAGGGCTGCCTCCAGGGCGGTCTGGGCTTGCTGGCGTTGGGCGACCTCGCCCAGCAAGGCGGTATTCGAGGCAGCCAGCTCGGCCGTACGCTCCTGGACGCGGCCCTCCAACCCGGTGTAGGCCTTATTCAAGGCCTCTTCGGCTTGCTGGCGTTCAAGTATTGCGCCTTTCCACCAGCGCCGCCATATCATCGAAGGATCGGGCCAGTCGCCCCAATTCATCGGGGTTATGGGGCAGGCCCGTCCGGGCCTCCATCTCGCCATTGCCGAACCGCTGAGTGGCCTCGACCAGCCGGTTGACGGGCTGGATGAGAACCAGGTTCCCGAAGATCCAGGCCAGAGACAGGGCCAGCAGGATGGTGATCCCGAGGATCGCCAGGTTCCTCAGCATGTCGAGATTGGCGGCCTGGAGAATCCGGTCTTTGGGCAAACCGACAACTATATACAAATAAGGGGGCAAATTTCCCTTGAGGCGCAACTGTTTGAAGGCATTAATGCGAGTTATGCCATCCGGACCCGCCCACTCAAACAACCCTTCTGCAGCCTGGCCCGAGATGGGAGCAAAAAAACCCTTGGTGGCGGGCTCACCGATGGCGACGGCCTCATGGTCAGGCAAACGATACAGCCGTATCCCCCGATGATCCGTAAAGACCACGGCAGAGCCTGCAGGCAGATTGACCGTGGAAATGAAATGGCTGAATTCGTTCAGATTGAGGCCCGCGATTAAGATAGCGACGAGCTGTTGGTGCGCATTCAGGACCGGGAAGGTGAAATTGAGCGAGTTGACTTTGCTGACCCTGCCGACGATGTATTCCCCCACCGAAAAATCCAGGGTTCGGATGGCATCCCGGATGTGTTTCCGATCGGAGAGATTCAAGCCGGGTTGAAAAGGCTCGGAAGACGCGAAGAGCTTGCCGTCCGGGGTTACCGCACTTATGGTCGAGTAGAAGGGATAGCGCAACTTTAATTCCCGGAAAAGTTCGTTGCAGGCCGGGGCGTCCAGGCTCTGCACCTGGCGCAACTGGGCCAGGACGCTGAGCATGGTCTTGGTGGAGCTGGCAATCTGGTCCTGCTGGGCCGCCAGGCTCTGGGCCAGAAGGGAGGCCTGGTGTTGCGCCTTCAGGATGGCATCGCGCCGCTGGTTGAGGCCGGAGGCGATAATGATCCCCAGGGCGGGCAGGAAGATGACCAGCAACAGCAGGAGTAACTTTTGGCGGATAGACCAGGAGGTCAGGATTCTCTGCAAGTTCATATACGAGTTAACCCCATACCCTGGGGTAATCGGCTACCGCAACCTTTTTGTCAAAAAAAATCGAACTTCCCAGGGGCCTACCGGAGCAAACTTCGGATATTTTAATCTCATCGATTGCCGGCATAAATTTAATCGCCTCGCCTCATCAGGGAACCGCAATTACTGCGTCGCTTGACCATCCATAATCGAGTATATCGATTTTTTTGTCAAATAAGTTTGCGGCCAAAGGCCGGAAACTAACTGATATTTAAAACCCGGCGGGCTTTTTCCCGGTGTCTGGGGAGCGCGGGGTTGAACCAGAAGAGATTGCGGCCGCGGGTTAAGTTGACGTCGTCGATGGGGTGCCAGCGGCCTTTGCGCAGGAAGGCGGCCCGGTAGCCGAAACCCTGCAGGAATGACTGGATGGCCGCCTTGGAGGCGCCGGCGGCCGCCAGGTTCTTCTCTTCCATTTCCACCAGCAATAAGGGGCGGGATGCCGTCAGGATACCCGCCGCCCCCTGCAAGGCCGCCAGTTCCGCCCCCTCCACGTCCAACTTGAGAAAGTCCGGGGGCCGCAAGCCTGCCTGTGGGAGCCAGCCGTCCAGAGCCACGGTGCGGCAGACCTCGCCATGGGTGGCCCCGGCCGCGGCGCTGAACAGGCTGGCGCTGCTGTCGGCGATGCCGTCGGCGCGGTAGAGCGTGGCTTCGCCTGCAGCCTCGGCTACCGCCAGATTGAAAATCCGAATTTTTTTATCGGGATTGAGAGAGACGTTGGCCGTCAGGCGTTCCAGGGATGCGGCCCCGGGTTCGAAGGCCACGACCTCTCCGGTTGCGCCCACCGCCGCCGCGGCCACCAGAGCAAAATAGCCGACGTTGGCGCCCACGTCCCAGAAGACCTCCCCCGGGTCCAGCAGACGGGCCACCAGGGCGGCTTCGTAGCGCTCATGGTAATGCCCGAAAAAATAGACCTTGCGCTGTTCGGCGTCCTCCAGGTCCAGGCGCATGCGGAAACCCTGATCCAGGGTCACGGTGAGCAGGCGTTCGCCCGGCATCAGGTGAGGGTGCAGCTTTTCGTAAAAATATGCTTTGCCATCCCGGAGGGGAAATTTGCTCAGGTACCAGCGGAAGAGGGCGCGGCTGGCGGATTTGAAAATATTCGACATAACAATTAAATCGCCTATGTTCAGCGTAGGGGCGACCCGCCGGGTCGCCCGTTTTTTGGTGGCACAGGCTTCCAGCCTGTGCTCAAAGACCTTTCTCATAAAGCCAAAGGTATTCCTCGGGCTGCGATGCCAAACCGTCTTTTAATGGGTTGTTTCTGATATAATTCCACTTTTCTAAAAATTCTTCTTCATCTCGCACAATCCGATCATATCGCTCATCTTGCCAGAGGGAGCCTGAATTCCCAGCAAGGAGGTTAATGTTCTGGGAACTAAAACTCTTGACACTATGGATAATTTCGGCCAAATCGAAGGTCTCGCCTTCACTCCGAGGCAGAGGTTGAGCCAAAAGGTGGACATGGTCAGGCAACACCATGGCAACATAAACCATCCATTTCACTCCATCCCAATGCCGCACAGCATTCATCACAATGCCGCGCTCTTCCGGTTTTAAAATTCGATCTTGCCTACATCGCCAAGTGATGAAATAAACCCTTCCCGGCTCCTGCCAATGGGGCAGGTTTCTTCTGGTTACTTGAAAAGATTGCACAGGCTGGAAGCCTGTGCCACCAGGGCTTTGCTTTTGATTTCTTGGCTCTTTCTTATAGGTAACCATCAGGTTAACCCAACTTTTAAAAAAAAGCATAATTAAGAAAGTCTTTATTAGCGGCACAAGCTTCCAGCCGATGCACTATGGGCCGGAGGCCGGTGCCACTTTAAAGACGCCTCATTTCAAGCACCGGTGCTCCAGACAGGGCAGTTCCCGGCGGAGGCGCGCCAGGCGCTCGAAGTCCAGCCGGGCGTAAATTACCCCCTCGCCGTCCGGGGCCTGGGCCAGGGTCAGGCCCCAGGGGTCGATAATCAGCGCCCGGCCGTAGGTGCGGCGGCCCGGTGCGTGTTGCCCGAACTGGGCCGGGGCCACCACATACGACAGATTCTCGATGGCCCGGGCCTTAAGGAGCGTTTCCCAATGGTCCCGGCCGGTGTGCAGCGTGAAGGCCGCCGGCAGGCAGAGGAGATTGGCCCCCCGGCCGACCTGGGCCCGGAAGAGTTCCGGGAAACGCAGATCATAGCATACGGAGAGGCCGGCGACCCACGGCGTGCCCGGCAGGGCGGCGGTCACCACCTCGCGGCCCGGCTGGGTGAAGTCGGACTCCCGCTGGGGCGGGGCGCCGGGCAGCTCCACGTCGAAGAGGTGCAGCTTGCGGTAACGGGCCAGGATCTGCCCCTGGGGGCCGATCAGGACGCTGGTGTTGTAGGGGCGCTCGGCCGGGCCGGCCTGCTCCGGGAAGGAGCCCAGGAGCAGGAAGATCCCCAGCCTGCCGGCCAACTCCCGAAACTCCGTCACCAGGGGGCCGTCCAGGGGTTGGGCCGCGGCGGCCACCGCCGCCTCCGGACCGTAACCGGCGAAATGCTCCGGCAGGGCCACCAGCCGGGCCTCGCGGCGGGCCGCGGCCGCGATCAGCCCCCGAACCCGGGCCAGGTTCGCCGCGATATCCGGGGTGGAGTTGAGCTGAATGGCGGCTACCCACATACATGGTCTCACTGCGATGCGAATGCTTTTGGAGAGCGGGCGTCCTCGCCTGCTCCGGAGACGGCCGGGGGCGGCTGCCTCCATTTCAAGCTCAGAGCTTGGCCCGTGGCCGCCGCCATGAACTGGTCACTGGCCGCTGACCACTGGCAACTGCTTAAAACCTATCACAGATTCAGCGATAAAGTAAAGCCGGGTCCGGCCATTCCAGGAGGCGGGCCGCGGCGGGGGGGCCGAAGGAGCCGGCGGGGTAGAAGAGGGGAGGCGAGGGGGGCTCGGCCAGCAGGGGGGCGTAGATGCGCCAGGCGGCCTCGGCTTCGTCGGCCCTGACGAAGAGCGTCTGGTCCCCGGCCATGACGTCGATGAGCAGGGTCTCGTAGGCGTCCGGCAGGGGCCCGAAGGCCTCGGCGTAACGGTAGCGCAGGCGTTGGGTCTTCAGGTCCAGGGGCTCGCCCGGGGCCTTGACCTGAAAATGGAGATCGAAGCCTTCATCCGGCTGCAGGGTGAAGACCAGGACGTTGGGGCTGCAGGAGGTCTGCATGGTCTTGAAGAGCCATACCGGCGGGCAGCTGAAGGTGACGGCGATCTGGGTGAACCGGCTCGGCAGGCGCTTGCCGGTAACCAGGTAAAAGGGCACGCCCTGCCAGCGCCAGTTGTCGATGCCGAGCTTCAGGGCGACAAAGGTTTCGGTGGTGGAAGTCGGGCGCCCCGGTTTCCTCCCGGTAGCCCGGCACGTCCTTCCCGTCCACCACGCCCCGGGTATACTGGCCGTAAACCGCGTCTGTAGGAAGCACCGGGGCGATGGCCTGGAGCACCTTGGCCTTTTCACTGCGGATGGCCTCCGGCTCGAAGGTGACCGGGACCTCCATGGCAGTAAGGGTGAGGAGCTGGGTCAGATGGTTCTGCACCATGTCCCGCAGGGCCCCGGTCTGCTCGTAGTAGCCGCCGCGGCGGCCCACGCCGCCACGCTTCGGCCACGGTGATCTGGACGCTTTGCACCAGGTTGCGGTGCCACAGGGGCTCGAAGATGTCGTTGGCGAAGCGGAAGATCAAGAGGTTCTGGACCGTCTCCTTGCCCAGGTAGTGGTCGATCCGGTAGATCTGGGATTCTTCGAAATGGCGGTGCAGCAGCTGATTGAGATTTTGGGCCGACTCCGGGTCGCGGCCGAAGGGCTTTTCCACCACCAGCCGGGTCCAGCCGGGGCTGTGGTTCAACTTCGCCTGGCCCAGGCCGGCGATGGCCGGTCCGCAGGCCTCCGGGGGCAGGGCCAGGTAAAAGATGCGGTTTCCCGGGAAGTGGCGTCTCTTTTCCAGGGCCTGGAGCCGGGCCGCCAGGGCCCGGTAATCCTCCGCGGCGCCCTCCCCCAGGGGTTGGAAAGAGAGGCAGGCGTCGCACCAGGCATCGGCCTGCCCCGCCCGGGGCAGCCCGGCCTCGGCCAGGGCCTCCCGGGCCAGGGCCCGGAAGCTCGCATCGGTCAGGCCGCGCTGCCGCGAGACGCCCACTATCAAGAGTTTCTGCGTCCCGTATTGCTCGCTGAAACGGTAGAGCGCCGGCAGCAGCTTGCGGCGCATCAGGTCGCTGGTGGCGCCGAAGACCACGAAAAGATGAGGTTCGACTTGGTGATCGGTCATAGTATTGAGTTTCGAGTCTTTAGTTTTTAGAAAAATCGCGGGAATCGCGGCTCCGGCGGTCCACGGCTAATGTTAAGGTGCGCCGGGGGGGCTTGCAACCCTGGATGAAGGTTTTCGTCGGGTGCGTTTTACGCACCAGCTTGCCGTTGGTAAAAACTGGTGGGGCGGGCCTCCGTGCCCGCCAGCCTATTTCGGCTGCGCCTCGATCCGCTGCCGAAACTCCTGGGGCGTCAGCGCCAGAAAACCCAAGCGCCGGCTGAGCCGTACCAGCGCGGGCGGCCGCAGTCGGGCTGCCGACAAGATTTCCTCCCGGGCCAGGACCTCCCGGGTGGGGCCGTCCAGGAGCACCCGGCCGTCCTTCAGCACCACCAGGCGCTGGGCGTAGGTCGCCGCGGCCCACATGGAGTGGGTCACCATGATGATGGTGCGCGCCTGGGCGTGCAGCTCGGACACCAGGTCCAGGAGGTCCCGCTGCTCCCGGAAGTCCAGACCGGTGGTGGGTTCGTCCAGGATGATCACCCGGGGGGCCAGCGCCAACACGCCGGCCACCGCCAGGCATTGGCGCTGGCCCTTGGTCAGGGAAAAGGGATCGTCGCCGGCCCGGTCCAGGAGATGCACGCTGGCCAGGGCCTCTTCCACCCGGCGGTTGACCTCCTCGGGGGCGAGGCCCAACTGCCGGGGGCCCAGGGCCACCTCCTCCCAGACCTGTTCGGCGAAGATCTGGTAGTCGGGGTTCTGGAAGACGAAGCCGGCCCGGGCGCCGGCGGCCCGCCGGACCTCGCCGGCCTGGGGCGCCAGCAACCCCCGGAGGAGCTTGAGCAGAGTGGTCTTGCCGCTGCCGTTGGGACCCAGGATGGCGGTGAGTTCGCCCTCCCGGAAAGAGAGGTCAAAGTCTTGCAGGATCGGCGGAGCGCCGGGATAGGCAAAGGTGACCCGGCGCAGGGCCAGGATTTCGTGGGGCGGGCGTCCGCGCCCGCCGTTGCCAGGCGCGGGAAAGATTGCGCCGCGGCCAATTTTCTTATCCCCTCCCCCTTGAGGGCGGAGGGTTAGGGAGGGGGTGAGGTGTCCCCCCTCCCCCCAACCCCCTCCCACGGAGGGGAGGGGGAGAGCCGTTAACAAACCCATCCCCGGCCCATCCCAGGCTCCGGGCCTGGGCCTCGGCCTCATCCAGGCTGAGGGGCAGGTGCGTCTGCCCCAGGTCATGGAACAGACCGGGCAATTCCGGAACCTGTAAACCCAGTTGGCGAAAGAGTTCCACCCGGCGCAGCACCTGCGAAGGCACGCCGTCGGCCAGGATCTCGCCTTGCTGGAGCAACACCAGGCGGGAGCAGTTCCGGGCCAGGCGCAGGTCCTGCCCCAGCAGCACCAGGGTAAGGCCCTGCTCCCGGGCCAGGCGGTCCAGGGTCTGGAGCAGTTCCTCCACCCGCAGGGGGTCCAGATCGGAGGTGGGCTCGTCCAGGATCAACAGCCGGGGTTCCAGGGCCAGGACCGCGGCCAGGGCCAGGAGCTGACGCTGGCCGCCGGAGAGGGCGGCCGGGTTCCGGGCCTCCAGGCCGGACAAATCCACCAGCCCGAGGCTGTGGGCCACCCGGCGCCTGAGTTCGTCCTGGGGCAGGGCCAGGTTTTCCGGGCCGAAGGCCACCTCCTGGTCCACCCGGGTGCAAAAGAGCTGGGCCTCGAAATCCTGAAACAACAGGCCCACCCGGGCGGCCAGCTCCCGGGGGCGGCAGGTCCGGGTATCTGCGCCGGCCACCTCGATGCGGCCCTGCAGGTCGCCCTTGATCAGCCGGGGGATGAGGCCCTGGAGGCAGAGGGCCAGGGTGGATTTGCCCGCCTCGCTGGGTCCCAGGATAGTCAGGCGCTCGCCGGCCCGGACCGTCAGGTTGAGCCCGGCAAAGACCGGCCCGGCCGCCTTTTTATAGCGGAAGTGCAGGTCGGTGATTTGGATAATGGGAGCGGTTTCCGGCATAGGATATCTCACGCAAAGGCGCCAAGGCGCAAAGACGCAAGAGAGCTGAATGTAGGACAGGCGCCCTCGCCTGTCCAATATAATGGCACAGGCTTCCAGCCTGTGAACCTCACAGGCCAGAGGCCTGTGCCACTAATGCCAAAGGCAAAAGGCGGGATGCGCTTCGTTTTCCCGCCCTACGGTTCTTTATGAATAAACGTAGCCGCAGGCTTCAGCCTGCGTCATTTTTAGGCACAGCACGTCCCCTTATCAACTTCTCAAATAGGGTGGCCTGTGGCCGCCGTTTATCTATTTCCATTCATGCTTTGGGTCAGGGACAAAAGTTAGGCCAACGCTATCGCATATCCGGCTTCTAACAAGCCATCCCCCAATGACCTTAGCTTTTTCGACATACCCACCGGACGAACATTGAAAAGCTTCTTCAACTTTTCTCCCATACTAATTTTGCCGTCTCGTTTCCTTAATTTCCCACGCAGGCTAAAGCCTGCGGCTACGTTTCAAAGCAAAAAACACCCCAGCACCAATAAGCCCACAAACGGCACCAGCACCACCGCCAACGACGGCAGCCCCGGGATAATTACCAGCCCAAAACCCAGGGCCAGGCCGGCCAGATACCCGCCGCCGGCGCCCAGCCACACCAGGACCAGGCCCAGGCGCGGGGCCCGGCCGGGAGGGCGGTCCTCCGGGTCCATCTGTTCCCGCCAGGCGAGGTCCCAGCGGCCCACCCGGGGCGCCAGCAGCCTCAGGAGCACCGGGCCGAGAAGCAGGGAGACCAGGCCGTTGTTGACCAGGACCGCCACCGCGATGATGCTGAAAGGCAGGAGCTTGAAGGCCTCCACCCCGAAGCCGATGACCAGGGCGCAGGACAGCGCTCCCAAGAGCACCGCGGCCACAAACCGGGGCAGGTGGCGGGGAAATCTGATCCAGGGGCCGATCTTGCCCACAGCTTGTATGGCAGGTAGGCGGCCAGGAAGTTGCCCCAGAAACCGAAGAAGCTGCCGATGCCCAGGGTGCCGAAAAAGTCGCCGATGAGGTTGCCGAAGGCCGCGCCCCAGGCCCCGGCCGGCCCGAACAGCAGACCGCAGACCACCGGGATGACGTTGGCGGGCCGCAGTTCGGTGAGCCCAGGGATCAGCGGAATGCCCTTGAAGGGGATGAGGATGGCCGCGAAAAGCCCGGCAGTGAGCACCGTCAGCACCACCATGGTGGCGTAATTCCACATGCGCCAGACTTCCCGCATCTTGCTCCGCTCCTTCCAGTCCTTATCTTAGCAGAAACCGGCCGCCGGGCGCGAGCTATTCCGGACTGGCGCCGTGGCAAAACGAAATGGCCGGCGGCCGCAGTCTTTGATCGCGACTTGCGGCCCCGGGGTTTTTCCTCTAAACTTCTTGATTCAAGGGGGCGGAGCCTGAGGCCTGCCCCGGGACTGGTTCAGTTTGGTTTGCGAACGAAATTATAGTTCTTTCCAACCAGGCAACGACTTCGGTACCCAAAATTTTAGTGCATTAGCGAAAGGAGCCTGATAGATGGCAAGAAGAATCGGAGTCTACGTGGACTCCATGAATATCATGCGCAACGGCGGCTACGGCATGCGCTACGAAGTCATCCGCCGTTTCGCCAGCCGGGAGGGAGACGAGGCCAGGCGCCTCAACGCCTATGTGGCCATTGACGAAGACCGGGCCGGCTCGGACCCCAATTATAAGAACACCCTGAACTTCATCCTCACCCTGCGGGATTTAGGCTTTAAAGCGGTGGAGAAGGCCATCCGCTGGTACACGGACGATTCCGGCCGCACCTACGGCAAGGCCAACCTGGATATGGAGATGGGCCTGGATATCGTCTCCCAGTCGGACCGCCTGGACCTGATCTACCTGTTCACCGGTGACGGCGATTTTTGCAGTGTCGTCAGCATGGTGCAGAACAAGGGCTGCCGGGTGGAACTGATCGCCTTTAGCAACGTCTCGGCCCAACTGCGCCGGGAGGTGGACATCTTCATCCCCGGGTACCTGATCCCGGGGCTTTTGCCCACCACGCCGCCCTTTGCCGGGGCGCCCGCCTGGGGCGAAGTGGGCAGCCGGGTGCGGGGGGTCTGCACCAAGTACTTCCTGGACCGGTCCTACGGCTTTTTCCGGTTCATGCACAGCTTCGGCAAGGTCTGGGTGACCGACACCCGCCTGGAGGAGTCGCCCTATACCTCGGTCTTCTTTATGGAGAAGGACCTGCCCCCCGGAACCCATCCGGAGAACCTCCCCAGCCGCGAATATATCTTTGAGTTTACCCTGACCGAGGGTGAGAAAGGTTTCGTAGCGGCGGATATCGACTTGATTTATAAGTATCCGGGTTGAATATTAGTTCCCAGTTCCCAGTTGCCGGTTGCCAGTTGTCAGTGCGCTTACTGGGAACCAGGAACTGGGAACTGGCAACTATCCAAAAGGAGTCCATATGGCTGAGAAGCTCAAGGTGCTGTTTGTGGCCTCGGAAGGCGTACCCTTTGCCAAGACCGGGGGCCTGGCGGACGTGGTGGGCACCCTGCCTTACGCCTTGCAGGCACTGGGGGTGGAGGTCAAGGTCCTGATGCCCTATTACGGGGCGGTGAAGCAGGGCAAGCTCCCTACGGCCAGGGTGGCCGAGGACCTGGAGGTGACCCTGCCGGAGCCCCTGAATCTGCCCTTCGACCTCATGGCCCCGGAGTCTCCCGATTATCCCTTCTGGTTCGTGGCCCGCGACGAGTTCTACGAGCGCAGCCAACTCTACGGCACCCCCAAGGGCGACTATGTCGACAACCTGGAGCGCTTCGCCTTTCTCAGCGGCGCGGTGCTGCCCATCTGCCGGGAGATGGATTTCCAGCCGGACCTGATCCACTGCCACGACTGGCAAAGCTCCCTGGTGCCGGTCTATCTGAAGAACCATTGGGCCTGGGCCGAGGCCATGGCCGGGACCAGAACCGTCTTGACCATCCACAACCTGGCCTACCAGGGCTTATTCAATCGCAGCAAGTTTCCGCGCCTGGGCCTGGACCGGTCCCTGTTCAGCATGGACGGCCTGGAGTACTACGACCAGATCAACCTCCTCAAGGGCGGCATTATCTTCGCCGATGCCATTACCACCGTCAGCCCCCGCTATAGCCAGGAGATCCAGACCGCCGGAGTTTGGCTATGGCCTGGACGGCGTGTTGCGTAATCGCGCCGCCGACCTGCACGGCATCCTGAACGGCGTGGATTATCGGGAGTGGAGCCCGGAGAGCGACAAGCTGCTGCCGGCCAACTTCAGCCCGGCCGACCTCAAGGGCAAGGCCGCCGATAAGGCGGCCCTGATGGAGGCCTTCGGGCTCGATCAGAAGCTGGCCAAGGCCCCCATCCTGGC
Organism: uncultured delta proteobacterium; assembly: GCA_963797235.1. GTDB lineage: Bacteria > Desulfobacterota > Desulfobaccia > Desulfobaccales > 0-14-0-80-60-11 > JAPLJC01. The sequence goes on along the minus strand of CAWCOX010000003.1, from coordinate 456,929 downwards.
CATGATCTCCCGCCTGGCCGACCAGAAGGGCTTCGACCTGGTGGCCCAGGTGCTGCCGCAGCTCATGACCCAGGACCTCATGGTGGTCATCCTGGGCACCGGCGAAGAGAAATATCACCGCTGGCTGGCGGCCGAGGCCCCCAAGTATAAGGGCAAACTCGGGGTGCTGGTGGCCTTCGACAACAAGCTGGCCCACCTGATGGAGGCCGGGGCCGACATGTTCCTCATGCCGTCGCGCTTCGAGCCCTGCGGCCTCAACCAGATCTACTCCATGAAGTACGGCACCATCCCCATCGTCCGGGAAACCGGCGGCCTGGCGGATACCGTCACCCCGGTGGGTAACCCCAAGGAACCGGGCACCGGCTTCGTCTTCAGCGACTACACCGCGGAGGCCTTCTCGAAGGCCATCTATGAGGCGCTGGGGGCCTATAAAGACCAGAAACTCTGGTCCCGGATCATGCAAAACGCCATGGCCCAGGACTTCTCCTGGACCAAAAGCGCCCAGGCCTATTTGGACCTGTATAAGCAGTTGGTGTAGGACCTTGGGGAAGGGGGCGAGGGACACTTACAAAAAATCCCTCCCCCCTTCCCCAAACCCCATCCCCCAACCCGTGTAAAAAAAGGGCGACCGTTGGGCCGCCCTTTTTGGTCAGATTTGGTGGGGCGGGCGTCTCGCCCGCCGTCTTTCATACACAGGCGAGAGGCCTGGGCTGTCAGCCAACCAGGTTATCATAGTCGGCGTGGCTACCGATCCAAAACCACAGCACGCCGTCCGGGATGTCGACACCCAAGGCGCGATAGGAGAGGCCGATGCGGACGGACCAAAAACGGCCAATCTGTTTAAAATGCAAGGATGGGTGGCGAGGGTCGCTTTTTAGCAGTGTGAAGCTCTTGGCGGCAAGTTGCTGAACCGACTTCGGGAGAGCCTTTAAGCAGGTCCAGTATTGCGGCGAGGCCAGGTGTTTCAAATTTCGCGGCCCGCCCCGTCCTCCAAAGCCTTCAGGGCGGCCTCCGCCAGGGTGTCCAATTTGCCCGCCTGGACGTCCTCTTCGAATTGGCGGTCCCAGGCCTCGGCATCGAAATCATGGAACCATTTGCGAAAGGCCGCCAGTTCCGCAGGCGAAAAATCCCGGATCTCACGTCCGACTTTCGCTATCTTATCCATGAGTTGATTCTCCTACAGAAAAATCATAATCCTTCCAGCGATTTTATGCAAGATAAGGGATTTTTAATGGAGGCGGGCGAGACGCCCGCCCCACCAAATTTGTGACGCACAGGCGAGACGCCTGCGCTACCAAGAAGGGCGACCCAGCGGGTCGCCCCTACTTTTAATATACGGGATTGGGGGTGGGGGTTTGGGGGAGGGGGAAAGGGCCATCGGCCCTTTGCCCCCTCCCCCAAGGTTCCTTACGCCTTAAAGCGCCGCAGGCGCAGGCTATTGGTGACCACGCTCACCGAGCTCATGGCCATGGCGGCGGCGGCCAGGGCGGGGTTGAGGGTCCAGCCCCAGATGGGGTAGAACAGGCCGGCGGCCACCGGCAGGGCCACCAGGTTATAGCAGAAGGCCCAGAAGAGGTTCTGGCGGATGATGCGCATCATCTGGCGGGAGAGGTGGATGGCCGCGGGATCAGGGCCAGGTCGTCCCGGATGAGGGTCAGGTCCGCGGCCTCCACGGCCACGTCGGCGCCGGTGCCCAGGGCTATACCCACGTCGGCCGCGGCCAGGGCCGGGGCGTCGTTGATGCCGTCGCCCACCATGGCCACCACTTCGCCCTGCCCTTGCAGCTCCATCACCTTCATGGCCTTGTCGCCGGGCATGACTTCGGCCAGCACCTCGGTGATGCCGACGCTCCTGGCCATGGCCTCGGCGCTGAGGCGGGTGTCGCCGCTTAACAGCAGAATCTTCAGGCCCATTTTCTGCAAGGCCTGGACGGCCGCGGCTGCTCCGGGTTTCAGGGTGTCCGCCGCGGCGATGAGGCCCACGGGTTTGCCGGCCACCGCCAGGAAGATGGCGGTCTTGCCTTCCCGGGCGTGCTCCTGCTGAGGGGCGCTGAGGGTGACGGTGGGGATGTGCTTCTGGGCCATGAAGGCGAGATTGCCCAGGAAAACTTCCTGGCCATCCACCCTGGCCTCCACCCCCAGCCCCGGCAGCGCCTGAAAATCCTCCACCCGGGGCAGAATCAGGTGTTTCACCGCGGCGGCGTGGGTCACGGCTTCGGCCAGGGGATGCTCCGATTTGGCCTCCAGGGCCGCGGCCAGGGCCAATACCTGGTCGGCGCTCCAGCCTTCCCAGGCGTGCAGGTCGGTCACCTGGGGGGTGCCCCGGGTGAGGGTGCCGGTCTTGTCGAAGACCACGGTGGTGAGGCGATAGGCCCGCTCCAGGGGCTCGCCGCCCCGCATCAGGATGCCCAGTTCGGCGCCGCGGCCGGCGCCCACCATGACCGCGGTGGGGGTCGCCAGCCCCATGGCGCAGGGGCAGGCGATGATGAGCACCGCCACCATGCTGATGAGCGCCCGGGTCAGGGCCGGGGCCGGGCCGAAGCTGAGCCAGAGCAGGAAGGTGAGGGCGGCGAGACTCATGACCACCGGCACGAAGATGGACGCCACCTGATCCACCAGGCGCTCGATGGGGGCCTTGCTGGTCTGGGCCTCCTCCACCAGCCGGATGATCTGGGAGAGCACCATCTGTTCGCCCACCCGGGTGGCCCGAAAGACCAGAAAGCCGCGCTGGTTCAGGGTGGCGCCCCAGACCTCGCCCCCCGTCTCCTTGGCCACGGGCAGGCTTTCGCCGGTGAGCATGGATTCATCCACCGCGGAGCTGCCCTCCACCACGATCCCGTCCACCGGGATCTTTTCGCCGGGGCGCACCAGCACCAGGTCCCCGACGATCACCTGTTCCAGGGGAATTTCCATTTCCTGGTTATCCCGGCGCACCCGGGCGCTGGGCGGCGCCAGGGCGAAGAGGCGGCGGATGGCCTCCGAGGCCCGGCCCCGGGTGCGGGCCTCCAGCCAGCGGCCCAGCAGGATGAAGGTGATGATCATCAGGGCGGTATCGAAATAGACGGCCGGGGCGTGGCCGGCCGCGGCCACGGACTCGGGAAAGAAGGTGACCCAGGCGGAGTAACCATAAGCCGCCGAGGTGCCCAGGGCCACCAGGGTGTCCATGTTGGTGGCGCGGTGCCGGGCCGCGGACCAGGCCCCGGTAAAGAAGGAAGCGCCGGAGTAAAACATCACCGGGGTTGACAGGATCAGCAGGATGAGGTTCATGGCCCGGTGGCCCAGGCCCAGGCTGTGCTCCACCGGCGGAATCATGCAGGCCCAGACCGGCAGGCTCAGGATCAGGGCCAGCAGGAAGCGCCGGCGAAACTGCCGGACCTCGGCCTCGGGCGAGCGGGGCGGACGCTGCTCCCGGGCGGCGCTTTCCACTTCGTAGCCCGCTTCCTTGACCACTGCACTGAGGGCCTCAACATTGGTGGCCTGAGGGTTGTAGCGCACCTTGGCCCGGCGGGTGGCCAGGTTGACCAGGGCCAGTTCCACCCCCGGGGCGGCGGTCAGGGCCCGTTCCACCCGGGCGACGCAGGCGGCGCAGTGCAGGCCTCCCAGGGTGAGGGTGATTTCCTCGGTTTTATCCGGCATGGTGAAGCTCTCCTGACCTCTGAGTGCTTTGGGCCTTGGCAGTGATCAATCAGCCCGCAGCCGCGGCGTTCTCTGCAAGCTAAGGAAGCAATAACAATACCAAAAGGGAGGTTAGAAAATAAGCAATAGATTCAATTAATTAACCTAAACCACCCCATATTCATAACCTAGATCTTAAACACCTATTAAAATTTCCTTAACAGTTGTCTAGGCCTGGGCGCCGGGAATCCGCTTTCCGTGAGCGCCATTCCAACCTGCTAATCTTCCCAAGGTGCTCTGTATAAACCATAATCCCGCGCCGGCGGAAAGGCAAGCAGCGCTCCCGCCTTGCCGCCCCTGCTGAATACTGGTACTATACTACGCCATGAGCCTTACTTCTCCTCCGCGTTTCGGCAAGAAGGCGAGCCTCGCCCTGTGGGCCGTTTTGGGCCTGGTGCTGTTGGGCGTCCTCGGATGGCTGGTGTTCGGCAGCCTGGACAATGACGACCCCGTGGTCACCCTCAAGACCCCGGTGGAGGTGGTGGGCGCCAAGACCGCCCTCACCCTGGAGGCCGGGGATGCAAACCAGCGGCTTAAGGGAAGTCAAGATTACCTTCTCCCAGGCCGGCCAGGAGAAGGTGATCCTGGAGAAGAAATTTCCGCCGGGCGGCGCGCCCGGTGAAAAGGTGGAAATTCCCTTCACCCTGGAGCCCAAGGCCTTGGGCTTCAAGGAGGGCAAGGCCACCCTGACCGTGACGGCCCGGGATCGCTCCTGGCGGGACATGTTCCAGGGCCGCAGCGCCCGCCTGAGCCGGGAAGTGGTCATCGACCTGGTGCCCATCAGCCTGGCCTTTGAGTCGGCGAGCCATCTGCTGCACGCCGGGGGCACCGGGTGCATCGCCTATCGCCTCAACAAGCCGGCCAAGGAGTCCGGGGTTTTGGTCGGCGGCCAGTTTTATCGGGGCTATGCCAATCCCAGGGGCGGCCCAGGGGGAATACGTGGTGCTCTTCCCGGTGCCCCAGGAGGGACCGGCGGCCATCGTGGTGGAACTGGTGGCCCGGCCCGCCGCCGGCCAGGAAGTGAAGCAGGCGGTTTCCCTGAAGGTGAAGCCGCGGAACTGGCGGCATGACAAGCTCAATCTGCCGGATAATTTCTTGCGCAAGATTGCCACCACCATCCCGGGACCTAATCCCAGCGACCCCCTGGGGAACTACCTTTGGGCCAACCGGGAGTTGCGGAAGCAGAACCATGAAAAGTTCCGTCAGATCTGCTCCCAGAGCAATCCGGCGCCCCTGTGGTCCGGAGCTTTTAAACGTTACATCGGCAAGCCCATGGCCCGCTTCGGGGACCGGCGCACCTACATGTATCAGAATAAGGACGTGGATCAGCAGATCCACCTGGGAGAGGACCTGGCCTCGCTGATGAACAGCCCGGTGCCCGCGGCCAACAACGGCATCGTGGTCCTGGCCGAGAACGTAGGTATCTACGGTAATACGGTGATGATCGATCATGGCCTCGGGGTCTTTACCGGCTATAGCCACCTGAGTCAGATTGACGTCAAGGTGGGCGACAAGGTGGAGAAAGGCCAGGTGGTGGGCAAGACCGGCACCACCGGCCTGGCCGGGGGTGATCATCTCCATTTCGACGTAGCCATTCAGGGCGAATTTGTCGACCCGCTGGAGTGGTGGGACGCCCACTGGCTGAAGGACCAGGTGGAGGCGGTCTGGGGCAAGGCGGCGCCGGCGTCTGCCGAGGCCGCTACCGCGCCCAAGGCGGCCCCGGAGGCCAAAGGCAAGAAGAAGGCCGGTAAAGGCAAGGCCGCACCCAAGAAGGCTAAACAGAGATAATCTCACCACAGAGGCACAGAGAACACCAGAGGTCCACAGAGCATTTGATTATTCATATTTCTCTGTGTCCCTCTGTGCCCTTTGTGTCTCTGTGGTAAAAAGGTTCTTATGATCGTCAAAATCAACCTCCAAAACCCCCAGGAGCGCCTGCTGCGCCAGGCCGTGGAAACCCTGCTGGGCGGCGGCCTCATCGCCTATCCCACCGATACCACCTACGCCATCGGCTGCGACCTCTACAATCTCAAAGGCATCGGCAAAATCTATACCATGAAACGGCGGCCCCTGAGCAAGCCCTTCAGCTTCATCTGCCACGACTTGAAGAATATCAGCGAATACGCGCAAGTGGGCAACTACGCCTATAAAGTCATGAAGCGCCTCTTGCCCGGACCCTACACCTTCGTGTTGGAGTCCTCCAAACAGGTGCCCAAGATCCTCCAGACCCGGCGGCGCACCGTGGGCATCCGGGTGCCGGACCATCCCATCGCCCTGGAGCTGGTGCGGCTGCTGGGACACCCCATCATCACCACCAGCGCCTCCCTGCCCGACAGTCCGGTGGAGAGCGACCCTTACGAGATCGAGGCCAGGTTCAAGCCGCACCTGGGACTGGTCATCGACGGCGGGATCATTCCGCCGGCGCCCTCCAGCATCATTTCGCTGATGGACGACGTGCCGGAAATCATCCGGGAAGGCAAGGGGGCGGTGGACATCTTCGCGTAAACAGACTTCACCACAGAGACACAGAGGACACAGAGAGGCACAGAGAAAAATTTAATAAGCCTTGGCGAAGACGCCAAGGCTTATTTTTTTCTTAGTGAAGTGGCTGGCACTGTGTTTAAATGCGCGATGACTTATAAGCCTCTTCCTCCCGGGCTAAATCTGGTATCCAAAGAAATTGTGGATTCGGCTCATGCTGTCCATCAGGCTTTAGGGCCTGGTCTGCTGGAAAGCATCTATGAGGCTTGCCTGGAACACGAGCTAAATAACCGTGGATTCAAGATAGCGCGTCAAGTTAGTCTGCCGATCATATATGGTGATTTAAAACTGGAAGGAGGCTTGCGCCTTGATTTGATTGTAGCCGAGGCCGTAGTAGTGGAAGTTAAGTCGGTGGAAACTATCCTGCCGGTTCATAAGGCTCAAATACTGACCTATTTAAAACTCTCCGGTCACCGCCTCGGCTTGCTTCTCAATTTCAACGTTCCCCGCATAAAAGACGGCATCTATCGTTTTATTTTATAATTTCTCTGTGCCTCTCTGTGTCCTCTGTGTCTCTGTGGTGAAATTTTTTCAGCCGCCCGGCTTCCGCGCCTTGAAGGTCCAGTAAGAATTGAGAAAATAATTGACCAGGGTGGCCGGGAAAATGGCCAGGAACTGGTGGATATAGGCGGGCGTCCGGGGGGAGAGCATGTTCAAGATGACAAAGGTGCTGTAGCTCACGCCCAGGGCCACCAGAGAGACGCCTTTGAACTTGGCGGCCTTGGTCCAGAAACTCCCCCGGGCCTGACGATGCCGGAAGGTCCAGAAATTATTGAGCAAAAAGTTGGAGATAATGGAACCTTCGATGGAGAGGGGCGAGGCCAGATACTTGCTGAGGCCGAACCTGACCAGCAGGATAAACAGCCCCAGATTCACCACCACCCCCACCAGGCCCACCGCGGCAAACCTCAGGAAGGTACGGCTGGCTTGAAATCTGATCCACCAGACGTTGATGACGAACTCGATAATATCCCTCAGGCCTAACTTGGTGACGCCCCGCTGCCGGTCGATGAAGTCCACCGGTATTTCCCGCACGGCCGCTCCCTGGATGATCGCCTGGTTGAGCAAGGCGATTTGAAAGGCGTAGCCCTGGACCCCGAGGCTCCTGAAGTCGATCTTCCGGAGCAGCGAGCTGCGAATGGCCCGGAAGCCCGCGGTGCAGTCCTTGACCCGGTAGAGCCCGGCCAGGTAACGGGCCAGGATATTGCCCCAGCGGGAGATGGCCTGGCGCAGCCGGCCCCAATTTTCGGGAATGCTGCCCCCGGGAACGTAGCGGCTGCCGATGACGAAGTCGGCCCCGGCATCCAGGCCCGCCAGCAAGCGGGGCACATCTTCGGGTTTATGGGAAAAGTCGGCGTCCATCTCCATAACCGCCTCGGCCCGGAGCTCATTCAGGGCGTAAGTCATGCCGCGGATATAGGCGTTTCCCAGACCCTGCTTCTCCCCGGTTAGGAGGTGGAGATCGGCATAGCGCCCCATCAGCTCCCGGACGGCCGCGGCGGTCCCGTCCGGAGAGGCGTCATCCACCACCAGAACGTGCATTTCGTGTTGGAGCGCGGCGAATTGCTGCCATAAGGCCGGGATCAGCAGGCGGATATTGTCTTTCTCATTATAAGTCGGCAGGATGATTACTATTTTCATAGACATCTTCAGCCGCCGTTCCGGCGGTACAGGGTGGCGGCGGTCGTCTGTTTGACCGGGTGCCAAGCCGCGGCGCCCCGGAAGTACTTATCCAGGTCGGAGCCGGGTATGGTCAAGGCCACCCGGGCCCCGGAGCGCTCGATCCAGTGGGCGATAAAAGTCCGGTCATTGCGGGCGTAGTCCAGGAGAAATTGGTCGCCATAGAGTTCGCAGCGGTCATCCACAAAGACCTGCAGCCGTGGGGTATAGAAGATCAAAAACCCGCCGAAAAGCATGTCGTTCATGATGGGGGTGCCCCGCGGGTGGCTCGCCTCATAACTCTGCAGGTCCGGCAGCAGTTCCACGGGCCAGTGCCGGGGGTCGAGGCGGACGAGGCCATGGCCGGTGATATTGAAAGAGGCCAGGCTGACCATTACGGTCAGCAGGACTGCGGCTCCCGGGAGCAACCAGTCCTGCCAATCCGGGGCCGGCCGCGGCCGGCCCGCCGGCTGCAGCCGGAAAATGAGGCTGCCCCTGGCGCTGAGGCGGCGGACCCAGTGCAACTGGGGGAGGAACTCCGCCAGGGCCAGCACGGCGGTGACTGCGAACAGCGGTCCATTGCGCACCCGGGAGCAGGCCAGGGCCAGCCAGACCACGGGGAGCAGCCAGGTGACCCGGGGGCGGGGCAGGGTGCCCGCCAGACAGGCCAGGTAGCAGAGGCCCAGGGCCAGGGTGGCCCAATTCTGCCCGGGTTCCTTAAAGAGTGAGATGTGCTCCTGGATGATCAGAGGCACCACCGGCGACCTGAGGATGGCCAGCCAGGTCCTGGGCAGTTCCACCCCGTAGGGGTTGAGGAAGACGGTCAGCAGGCAGCCCAGCAGCAGGAGGCCCAGGCTCACCAGGTCCCTGGAGGTCTTGAGGGGCGAGTCCTGCCGCAAAAGCCGCCACAGGGTCCAGCCCCCCACGGTCAGGCCCAGGGTGCCCAGGCCGCCCAGGACGCCGCCGTGGCTGTTGGTCCAGATGAGAAACAGGGGCCAGAGCCAGAAGAGGCTGCGCCGGCTCCGCCGCCCGGCCTCGAAGTCGCCCAGCCACGCAAAGGTGAGACCCAGGCAGATGAGGGACAGGACGTGCGGCCGCACGTGGAAGTGATGGGTGCTGGCGGCCAGGACCAGGGCCAGCAGCAGCGAGGCCAGGGGCAGGCCGAGGCCGGAGCGTAATAAGCGGGAGAAGACCCAGGCATAGAAACCGGCCAGGGCCGCGGCAGTGAGGCAGAGCAGCCCGTCCCAGCCGAAGCCGCCGTAAACCAGCCCCATGAGGCACTCCGGCAGCCACTCGTGGGCCGTCCAGGGCTGGCCGTGCAGGGTGAAGCTGTAGATATCGGCGGTGGGGAAGTGGTGGGAGGCCAGGATTTGCCGGCCCACGACGGTGTGCCAGAAGGTGCCCGGATCCCGGAAGAGATTGACCCGGCCAAAGAGAATCAGCAAGACCCAGATGGCCAGGAAGACCACGCCTTCGGGCCGGAAGAATTTTTTCATGGCGTCATTCATGAGCTGACGGCTTCATCTTGCTCCAACACCAAAGACTATATTCGCCATATAATCACCCCCCTTTGAAAAAGGGGGGTAGGGGGGATTTATATAAGTCCCTAAAATCCCCCTAAATCCCCCTTTTTCAAAGGGGGACTTCAAACCACGGTTCCCCATCTTCTGTTGGTGGAGATTTATTTCATAGCCTGAGACAGGTTTTGAAATAGGTTCCATGGCTACCGACAATTTTTCACAAAAATAAAGCCTTGGCCGCACCCGCCAAGGCTTTAGCTTATCTTCTCTGTGTTCTCGGGGTCTCCGTGGTGCAATCCTTACCGGAACCACGACGGCAGAAAGGCCGGCTGCGGGTAGCGGAGGCCCACCAGATTGCTCAGGCTCTGTTCGCCTTCCTCGCCCGTCAACAGACGCAGCAGGGAAAAGCCCTCCCTTTGAGGATAGACCGCTTCCACCTTGCCCTTGATGCCGCCCAGGCGCCCGGCTTTTTCGATGGCGTCTTCCACGTTGCCGAACGCATCCACCAGACCCACCTGTTTGGCTTCCTCGCCGGTATAGACCTTGCCTTCGGCCAGCGACCTCATCTTGTCCACGGGGATCTTGCGGTTGCGGGCCACGTCGCTGATGAACTGCTGGTAGATGTTATCCAGCAGACGCTGCATGTACGCCTTCTCTTCCGGGGTCATGGTCCGGAAAGGGGAGCCCACGTCCTTGTAACGCCCGGATTTCAGGGTGAAGAAGTCGAGGCCGACCTTTTTGGTCAACTCCTCGACGTTGGTGAACTGCATGATTACCCCGATGCTGCCGGTGGCGGTGCCTCTATTGGCCATGATGAGGTCGGCGCCGCAGGCGATATAATAGCCTCCCGAGGCGGCTACCGTCCCCAGGGAGGCTACGATCTTCTTCTTGAGTTTGACCTTCTCAACCTCCCGCAGGATTTCCTGGGCCGGGCCCACCGCCCCCCCCGGGGAGTCGATGCGCAGTACGATGGCCTTGACGCCGGCGTCGTCCCGGAACTTGTCCAGTTGCTTGATGGTGGTCTTGCCATCCATCAGCACGCCCTTGATCTCGACCACGCCCACCTTGTCCCGGTTGGTCAGCAACTTGTCTTTGCCCAGAAAACTATAGGCAATGACCGTCACGCCCAGGAAGAAGAAGACCACCAGGGCGGTGATGAGGCAACCGCTTAACAGGGGGTGCGTTTTCATCGCCATGGTTTTTATCCGTTTTCTTTACTCTGCTTCTCTTCCAGGGTTTCCCGGATCAGGTCGCCGATGTTGGTGGTCGCCTCGGTGCGGGAGTGCATGTAATCCTTGTAATGGGACTGCTCCTCGTCGGTCTCCAGCTTGCGGATGCTCAGCCCGATGCGGCGCTCGGTGGCCGAGGCGTGGATCACCTTGGCCCGGATCAGGTCTCCCACCTTGAGACCGGCCATCTTCTGCTTATCCCGGCCCAGCTCCGAGATATGAATCAGGCCTTCGATCCCCTCTTCCACTTCCACGAAGAGGCCGAAGTCCGTGATGTTGGTGATGGGTCCGGAGACCGCGGAGCCCACCGGGAAGCGCTCGTCGATGGTCTGCCAGGGGTTGGGGCTCAGGTCCTTGATGCTCAGGGAGAAGCGCTCGTTTTCCTTGTCGATGTATAAGACCTTGGCCTGCACCACCTGGCCCTTTTTGAAGAGCTCCGAGGGGTGCTTGAAACGTTTGGTCCAGGAGATGTCGGAGATGTGCACCAGGCCGTCGATGCCTTCGTCAATGCCGATGAAGATCCCGAAATCGGTGATATTCTTGATCTTGCCTTCGATGACCGAGCCCACGGGGTACTTCTCGCCGATGACTTCCCAGGGGTTGGGCTCCACCTGTTTCAGGCTGAGCGAGATGCGCTTGCGGGTGGGCTCCAGCTCCAGCACGGTGGCTTCGACCACGTCGCCCACGGTGAGGACCTGGGAAGGATGGCGGATCTTGCGGGTCCAGGACATCTCGGAGATGTGGATCAGACCTTCCACGCCGGGCTCCAACTCCACGAAGGAGCCGTAGTCGGTGAGGCTCACCACCTTGCCGGTGACCCGGGCGCCGAGGGGGTATCTTTCTTCCACCAGGCTCCAGGGGTCGGCGGTCAGCTGCTTCAGCCCCAGGGAGATGCGCTCTTTTTCCCGGTCGAAGCTCAAAACCTTGACGTCGATGGTGTCACCGACCTTGAAGAGGTCGGCGGGGTGCCGCACCCGCCCGTAGGACAGGTCGGTGATGTGCAGCAGGCCGTCCAGGCCGCCCAGGTCCACGAAGACGCCGTAGTCGGTGATATTCTTGACCACGCCCTCCAGGACCTTGCCCTCTTCCAGGGTGGCCAGCAGGGTGGCCTTGGCTTCGCCCTTGACCTTCTCCAGCATCACCCGGCGGGAGAGTACCACGTTACGCCGCTTGCGGTTGAACTTCAATACCTTGAAGGAGAGCTTCTCGCCGATGAGATGGTCGGTATGGCGCATGGGGGCCAGGTCCACTTGCGAGCCGGGCAGGAAGGCGATGATGCCCCCCAGGTCCACGCTTAGCCCGCCCTTGACCTTGGCCACGATGATGCCCAGCACCTCGCCGTCGTGGTGGTAGGCGTAACTGACCTCTTCCCACACCTTGATCTTCGAGGCCTTGTTCTTGGAAAGCATGAGCGCGCCTTCTTCGTCTTCCCGGCTCTCCATCAAGGCTTCCACTTCGTCCCCCACCACGGCGGTGATTTCGCCTTCCGGGGTGGTGAATTCATGGATGGGAATCTGGCCTTCGGATTTGTAGCCGATATCCACCATGACGAAGTCCTTGGTGATGGAGACGATGTGGCCTTTGACCACTTCGCCTTCCTGAACCCGCCGGAGACTCTCCTCGTAGAGTTCGCTCATGGATTCCATGTCCGACATCTCAGGCATCGCTTCACCCATGGCTTCAGCCATGGTTTCGGCCTGGGAAGCTTCCGCCGCAGAGGCCTCTTCCGGAGAGCCCTCTTCCAAAGAAGTCTCTTCCAAGGAAGTCTCTGCCAAAGTCTCTGCCGCGGCTGTCGGCGCCGAAGCCTCGGCCTCGGGTTGCGGCCGGGCCTCGATTTCCTCCGGCTGGGTGTGGTTAGTCAGTTCGTTGTTTTCCGTACCGTCCATGTTAGGTTGACCCCCTGTTAGTTTATAACCAGTTATTGGTTTATTTATTCCGGTTTTACCGGCTTAGTTCCGTCGGTGCTGCGAGCTTTAAGTCCCCCTTTTTTAAAGGGGGATTTAGGGGGATTATCGAGAGCTTATTTAATCCCCCCTGCCCCCCTTTAGGAAAGGGGGGAAAAAGCTGCGGTCAATCAGGCGCTTCGATATGAGCCAGGCACCGCGCCACCACCTGGTCCACCGTCAAATCCGTGGTATCGATGACTATGGCCCCGGATGGCACTCTGAGCGGCGCCGCCTCCCGGGTTTCGTCCTGATGATCCCGGGCGGCCATGTCCTGCCTGACCTCCTCCAAAGAGGGCGTGTAGGGTGCGCATTGCGCACCGGCATTAGCGTCCTGCGCCCCGGCCTTAGGCTGCCAGTCCTTCTGCCTTCTGGCGGCCCGGGTGCTGAGCGCCGCGTCCAGGTAAAACTTGAATTCCGCCTCCGGGAAGACCGCGGTGCCCTGGTCCCGGCCGTCGGCCACCACGCCGCCGTTCCTGGCCAGCCAGCGCAGGTGCCCGGTGACCCACCGGCGCACCGCCGGCAGTTTGGCCACCGTTGATGACCCCCGGCTCACTTCCGGCGTGCGGATCTCCTCCCGCACTTCCCGGCCGTCCACGAGCAGGTGGAACCCCGCCGCGTCGGCCCGCAGCTCCGGCTTAAAGTCCGGCAGCATGGCGGCCAGCGCCCCGGCATCGTCCAGAGCCAGCCCCAGGCGCAGGCTTTGCCAGGCCACGGCCCGGTAAAGGGAGCCGCTGTCCAGATATAAATAATGCAGGGATTGAGCCAGTCGCCGGCCCACCGTGCTCTTGCCGGCGCCGGCCGGACCGTCGATGGTAATGATGGCCCCTTTTCCCACTCAGCCGTTCATCCCCAGTACCTGTTTTAGAGCTTCGAGAAAGCGCCGGTTCTCCTGCGGCAAACCCACATTGACCCGGATATAGTCCGGCAGGCCGTAGGCGTCCATGGCCCGGATAATGACTCCCTGGCGCAGCATGGCCTGAAAGACTTCCTGTCCCGGCTTGGGCGTCCGGATCAAGATAAAGTTGGCCTGGGAAGGCAGAAATTCCAGGCCGAGGCGCTCCAGTCCCCGGCAGATTTCCGCCTTGCCGTTGAGTACCAGTTCCAGGGTGCGGGCCAGAAAGTCGGTGTCGCCCAAAGCCGCCCGGGCGGCCACCTGGGCCAACCGGTTGACGTTGAAGGGCATCCGCAGGCGGTTCAGGCATTCGATGAGCTGGCTGGGGCCGTAGCCGTAGCCGATTCTGAGGCCGGCCAGGCCGTAGGCCTTGGAAAAGGTGCGCAGCCCCACCAGGGGCCGGTCGTCGTTCAGGTAAGTCAGGCCGGAGGGCACCCGGGGGTCGTCGGCGAAGTCAATATAGGCCTCATCCAGGACCACGGTGACCTCGGCCGGCAGGGCGGCCAGAAACGCCTCCCACTCCTCCCGGTAAAACGCGGTGCCGGTGGGGTTATTGGGATTGTTCAGGATAATCAGCCGGGTTTGAGGGTTGACGGCCTGAGCCACGGCCTTCAGGTCCACCCGCAATTTCTTCAGAGGCACCGGGCGGAAGACGCCGCCCACGGACTTGGTGATCAGGCCGTACATCAAAAAGGTGTGGGTGGTGCTCAGGACTTCGCCGCCGGCGGGCACCAGGGCCCGGACCAGCAGGTCCAGAATCTCGTCGGAGCCGTTGCCCAGGATGAGTTGCGCCGGAGCGATCCCCAATTGGGCGGCCAGGTCCTCTTTCAGGTAATAGGCGTGGCTGTCGGGGTAACGGTGCAGGCTGGAAAGATTGGCCTGAATCGCGGCCAGGGCCTTGGGGGAGGGCCCCAAGGGGTTTTCGTTGGAGGCCAGCTTGATGGCGTCGGTTATGCCTAATTCACGTTCAAGTTCTTCCAGGGGCTTACCGGCCTGGTAAGGCGTCAGTTGCGTAAGGTGCGGCAGAAGTTGACAAATGAGCGGTTTGCTGGCTGCCATAGGGTTAAGACCAAGGGCTTCCGGGGCCTGAAAGGCTGGGGTCAAAGGAGAAACTGGGGTGAGCGGTTAGAGGCGGTGGAAAACCGAAAAGATTTGAGCCAAACCTGCATCCCCGCAGCCACCGCGGCTGCCAGGGGGATTGCTCCTTTACCCTGTTTTGTTAGTAAGTTAAGCCGGTTATCCTCGGGAAGAACTCCTTTATTACCAGGGCGCGCCTGGGGTGCATGTTAATTTATGATTTTTACAGCAAATTCGTAAAAAAAGCAAGGGTTCTCTTTGTTGTGCTGCAGGTGTGCAGAAAAATATCGCGACAGCAGGCAGGGAACTCCAACCAGCTGGCTAACGGCTAACTGCCATTGACCCAAGGCGCCATTCCTGTTAGGCTGGCGGCAGCTTACACCATCGGGGGCTCCCATGCTTTATGCCAATCTCTACATCGACCGGATCGACCTCGCCCCGTATCTGACCCCGGAGGACTGCCGGGGCGCCGGGGTCGCGGCTGGCGCCCAACTGGCGGCCAAACTCAAGGAGGGCGCCCTCCGCCTGGAGGACTGCCCCAACCTGGCCGCCGGCAAGCGCGCCGCCCTGGACCTGGCCCTGCGGGCCGAGGAGGTCCTTCCTAAGGTGCAGTCCCTGGAGTTCCCCCGGCCGCTGCCGCCGGATCTCTTCGAGCTCAACGACCCGGGCCCCGACGCCCCGCTGCTGGTCACCGGCAACAGCGAATTCACCCTGACGGTGCTCACCGGCCTCCTGGCCCTGACCGTCAGCCCCTTTTTCCTGCTGCAGGTGGACACCCGGGGGGACACCGCCGACATGGCCATGATTTACCGCAGCTTCACGCCCCAGCGCCTGGACCAGGCCCTGGAGACCCACCAGCTGGCCGGGCGCCTCAGCCACCGGGAGCTGATCATCCCCGGAGTGCTGGCGCCCCTGAAAGATGAACTGGCCGGTTATCTCACCGGTTGGACCATCATCCCGGCCCCCATCTGCGCCGCGGAATTGCCCCTCTTCCTGGGGGCTAAGTGGCAGCCGCTGCCGGGAGAGTGAGCAGTAAGCAGTGAGCAGTCATTCATGGGCCTTGCCCTACCCGTATACTATGAAAATTTCCGGATGCTCAGACTCAAGGAGTAAGCAGTAAACAGTAAGCAGTTAGCAGAAAAGGCTCGGTCTGCCCTGGTTTTAACTGCTCACTGCTCACTGCTCACTTTTTTTCGCCTCGGCGCTTGCCCGCGGCCCCACGAGGGCATATATATATGACCAACATAAATTCGGTAATATCCTGGAGCAGTTGCTCATGAAAACTATTCTGGTGGTGGATGACGACGAGCCCATCCGCCTGCTGTTGCAGGAGGAGTTGCAGGACGCGGGCTATCATGTCCTCACGGCCACCAACGCCCGGGACGCCCTGAAGATGGTGCAGGAGGAGGCCCTGGACCTGGTCATCCTGGACATCCGCATGCCCGGCATGGACGGCCTGGAGGCCCTGCCCCGCATCCTGGGCCTGAAAGAGGGCCTGCCGGTAATCCTCAACTCCGCCTACACCCAATACCAGGAAAGCTTCATGAGTTGGGCCGCCGACGCCTACGTGGTCAAATCCTCCGACCTCAGCGAACTCAAGGCCAAAGTCAAAGCATTGCTCAAGGAATGATGGACGTCCTCAAGAACCTCACCACCATCATCATGGCCGGCGGCAAGGGCGAGCGCCTCTTTCCCCTGACCCGGGACAAGGCCAAGCCGGCCATCACCTTCGGCGGCCTCTATAGGATCGTCGATTTCACCCTGTCCAACTGCGTCAACTCCGGCATCCGGCGCATCTACGTCCTCACCCAGTACGGCAGCTTCTCCCTGGACCAGCACCTCCGGGCCGCCTGGGACATCATGCACCCGGACCTGGGGGAGTTCGTCTATTCCGTGCCGCCCCAGCAGATCATGGTCAGCCGCTGGTACCGGGGCACCGCCGACTCCATCTACCAGAACCTCACCCTGCTGCAAAGCGAGCGTCCCGAGCAGGTCCTGATCCTCTCCGGCGACCACGTCTATAAGATGAACTACCGGGAGATGCTGGATTTCCATCTCTCCCGCGACGCCGACATGACCGTGGCCGCGGTGCCGGTGCCCCGGAAGGAGGCCAGTTCCTTCGGCATCCTCAAGGTGGACGCCCAGGGCGCGGTGGAGAATTTCCTGGAGAAGCCCGCCCGGCCCCCGGGGATGCCCGGCGCGCCCGACTATTCCCTGGCCTCCATGGGGGTCTACATCTTCCGGGCCCGGACCCTGGTGGAGGAGGTCATCAAGGACGCCAAGAAGAAGACCGGCAAGCACGACTTCGGCGCCGACATCATCCCCCAGGCAGTGGGGCGCAAAAAGGTCTTTGCCTATAATTTCGCCGACGCCCACGGCACGCCGCTCTACTGGCGGGACATCGGCCTGCTGGACGCCTATTTCAAGGCCCACTCCGACCTGCTGGGCGCGAACCCCACCTTCGAGCTCTTCGACCGCGACTGGCCCCTGCGCGGCCGGCCGCAGCTCGATCCCCCCAGCAAATACATCTCTTCCGGCAAGTGCCTGGCCGTGGGCGACTCCCTCATCGCCTCGGGCTGCATCATCGAGGGCACGGTGAACCGGGCAGTGCTCTCCCCCAGGGTCCGGATCGGCCGCGACGCCCTGGTCGAGGAGGCCGTCCTCTGGAACGGGGTGGAGATCGGCGCCGGCGCCACCATCAAACGGGCCATCATCGAAGACGGCGTCAAAATCCCCGCAGACTTCCACATCGGCGCCGACCTCAAAGCAAGACGCCAAACGCTTCCACGTCACCGAAAACGGCATCGTCGTCGTCCCTAACAACGTCATTTTGGAAGAGTAGTAAGCCCCGCCAGACCCAGCTTAAATCCTTGATTTTTCCTCCTTTGTGTGCTTGAATTGGGTAAAAGTGTTAGTTAACACAATTATTTCTACGCGGTAGTCGGTGCTTATGTTGTCCTGGGATTGGATATCCAATTTTATTATCGCTTTCGCAGCCATCGGCTTATTAATTGCTGGTGTCTACTTGGTCTACGACGGCCAGTTGCTCAAATTTGCGATTAATTAAGGCTTAAAAGGAGGTTTATGAATGAGAATTGCTTATGATAAAGCTCAAATTTGCAAGAATGGTCATTTAATTAACGATTCCATGGAGAAGTTTCCACAACGCAATAAGGACTTTTGCAATATTTGCGGGGAGCCTACGTTAAATAAATGTCCACAATGCAGTAATGATATTAAAGGTGCACAATATCATATTCAAGAATATGGTTCATCAGGAATTGGCAGGTATAATATTCCTTCATTTTGTGATAGCTGTGGGGCTCCATTTCCCTGGACAAATGAAAAAATGGAAGTTGCTAAGGAGCTTGCTTTCGAGATAGAAGGGCTGTCAGCTGATGAAAAACAAATATTGTCCAAAAGTATTGATGACATAGTAAAAGACACTCCCAGGACTGAGCTTGCCGCTACGAGAATTAAGACAATATTAGCAAAGGCAAAAGGACCTTCACTGTCATTGTTCAAAGAGTTTCTAATCAAAATAGGTGTTGAAATGGCACTAGGAATTTGGAGGTAGCCCGTAGGGCGGGAAAGCGTAGCGCATCCCGCCTTTAGCATTATTCCGTCTCTGACTTTGAACTTTTTTCAACTGCTCTGAAAGGTTTCCTTCCCCCACCCGCCTCTTCCCGCCACCCCGCGCCCCGTCTTTATCCCCTCCCCCTTCGAGGGGGGAGGGTTAGGGTGGGGGTGGCTCTCGCCCCGGCCGCTTATCCGCTGAATTTTTCGAGGTTTTATGCTATACTATTGCCGAGGCTCTGACCATGCCGAGCGAACAGAAAATCAAACAGAATTTGCGGGCCGTCGAGAACGCCATTGCCCAGCAAAGGCTGGAAGGGCTGGAAGTCCCGCCGGACATCGTCGCAGAAATGCAACGAGCCGCCCACGGCGAGATCGAGATCGAGGAAGGTATCAGCGACACCATCCGCAAGTTTGCCCATGCCAAAATACGAGGGCTAAGACCATTACCTTGATTCCGAAACCGGAGTTCTCAAAAACAGACTCGGGATCGGTAATGAAGCAGAGTTAAGGCAGCCGAAGCCAGTGCTTCCGGTGGAAACACTTGGATTTAAAAGAAAAAGCCCCGAAACGACCCATAGATGCTATAATTTTTTTGCCGAAAAAACCAAGCATCGAAGGGGGTTAGGGGCTTATGGCACATAATAACACCGTTCTGGGTAACATGCTACAACTTCTCCCGAGACATATTTTGGAGCACCAGGTGGAAACTCATTCCTGGCAGGGTCCCAAGCCCCGAAAATTATCTTACTGGTCCCAACTGGTGGCCATGCTCTATGCCCAATGGAGCGGCAAAAAGAGCCTTCGTGACCTGGTCTTTAGCCTGGAGCGGCATCGGCAGAAGCTCTACCATCTGGGCCTAACCCCCGCCAAGCGTTCCACCCTGGCCGAAGCCAACGAGAAGCGCCCCGCCCTCATCTTTCAGAAGACCTACGAGAAACTGCTGGCGCGCTTTCAGGCCGAAGCCGGCCGCCAGTCCGAGGCCCGGCGGGTGAAGATCCTGGATGCCACCTACGTGCCGGTCTGCGCCAGTCTCTTTCCCTGGGCCAATTTCCAGCCCAGCAAAAACGCCGTCAAACTCCACGTCCTCCTGGACTCGGGGGGCGCTCCCCAGGACTTGCAGGTTACCGCCGGCCAGGTCCATGAACTGAGGTGGCTCGACGCCTGGACTTCGCCCCCGGCGATCTGGTGCTGCTGGACCGAGGCTATGTAGTTTTTGCCTGGCTTAACTCCCTGCACCGCCGCGAGGTGGGGTTTGTCACTCGGCTGCCCCGCCACATCCGCTATAGAGTCCTCGAGGAGCGGCCCGGCTCGCCCGGCTCGCCGGTATCGGCCGATCAGCTCGTCCGGCTCAGCACTCCTTACAGCCGGCGTCACTATCCCGAAACCTTGCGCCTGGTGCATTATCGGGACCCAGACAGCAAGGAATATGTGTTTCTGACCAACCTGCCGGACCTACCCGCCCAAACGGTGGCCGATCTCTATCGGCAGCGTTGGCAGATCGAGACGTTTTTCCGCTGGATCAAGCAAAACCTCAAGATTAAGGCGTTTTACGGGACCTCAGAGAATGCCGGCTCATCCAAATCTGGACCGCCATGATCGCTTACCTGCTGCTCCTGTGGCTGAATGTGCGGAGCTGTGCGGCTGGTCCATCTTGGACCTCACCCGACTGGTCAAAAACCTGATCATGGAGCGTTGCAACCTCTGGGCTTTACTCTGTCCACGAATCTCTGATCCACCTGATTATGGCCAATTAACTTTATTCAACTCAGGTGGTGCCCGCTAATGTCCCGGCCCTCTGACTCATGCAAATTACCTGCCGGACAGGCCTGAGCCGAAGCCTCTTTGGTGGCGTGGCGTAGCTATCAACTCATCGAAAAGCCTATCAAAGGGCGTTTCGACCTCGATCATCTTAAAGCCATTCATCTGCATTTATTTCAAGACGTTTACGAGTGGGCCGGTGAACTCCGGGACATCGATCTTTCCAGGGATGACAGTTATTTTGCCAATCACCGACACCTTATCGAGGCGGCTGGCCCGATCTTCGCCAAACTGGCGGAGGAGAATTATCTGCAAGGATTGGACGCTGCCGACTTCAGTACGCGGGCTGCCTATTATCTCGGGGAGCTCAATGCCCTGCATCCTTTCCGTGAAGGGAACGGCAGAGTCCAACGGGAATTCATCAACCACCTGGCCTATAACAGCGGTTATTTAATCGACTGGACGAAAATCAATGAAGCCGACATGATTCAGGCATCGATTGAGTCATTCCATCGGAGAGACAATGCGAAATTTGCCGCTTTCATCCGTGATAATCTACGGGAACTTCCGCTATCCGACCCCGATGAGATGGCCCGTCCAAAATAAACTACATATAATATCCTTCTCCCCAACCCCAACGCCCCAAGGCTCCCTGACCGCCACCCGGCTCTACCTGCCGCCCCGCGCCCCGTCTTTATCCCCTCCCCCTGCGAGGGGGGAGGGTTAGGGTGGGGGTGGCTCAAGTCCCCCTTTGTCAAAGGGGGATTTAGGGGGATTTCAGGACAGTTATAAAATCCCCCCCAGCCCCCCTTTGCCAAAGGGGGGAGCACCTCAGCGCTCGCCCCAACCTCGTCTCTCGTTCCCAAGTGCAACTTGAAACGAGTTGCCCAGGTCATGATGGTCGCCAGAGCAGTCGTGATCACCGGGCGTTTTAATTCCACCCGAGCTACAGAAGAGCAAAATGCCGAGAATGGGTTGCTTATTAGATATAAAGAGCTTGCCGGGGAATATTTGGAAAATCGAGAGAACCATAAGGCGACTGCGGAGGGATACCCAGGACGGTAGGCTATCCGGAAATGGCGGGAAATTGCTTGATTAATCTATATCGGCCCTGGCGATGCACACCAATAGCACGGCCAGGGACAGGGCCGCGATCAGATCCAGCATCACTGCCTCCCGAACCCTGATCTACAGCCAGCTATCAAGATACGATGCGAATTGGGTCTGCCTCGGTTTCAGGCCAGGTCGGTTCGGCCCTCTCCTCGAAGTACGCCTGGAAGATATCCTCGTCCAGGCGCAGCATCAAGCCGCCACAGGGGGCGCACAGGGCCGTGTGATCATCCAGTCCGGCCACCCGCTGATCCCGGCCACCACAGTCCACACATTGGTATGCGTAGATCGGCATGATTAATCTCCCCTTTAGTCAGGGCGCTGGTGCAGGCCTTATGAATATTATCCCTTCACTATTTTATATGTCAGGGTTCGCCCCGGCGCCATCGGGAAGACCCTGAAATTAGGCAGGAATTTCCCTGATTTTCTCTCGTTCCCAGGCTGAGCTTGGGAACGCCCCTGTCCCCGCCAAGATGAGCTTGGCGACCATTTTCGTTCCCAAGTGCAACTTGGGGACGAGTTGAAAAAATCAAATCCCCCCCAGCCCCCCTTTTACAAAGGGGGGAAGGTTCATCGAAACTACGCCCCCTCCGTTTAACGGCCAACTGTCTCTCTCTTTTTCCTGGCAATTTTTCCCTCTCCTAATATGCTATCTCCACCAGCATCTTTACCGCTCCGCCCTCGCCTCGTTCCGCCCCCAAGCGGCACAGATGCGGTACAACTGCGGCGCCTGGAAGGAGTGTAGCGCTAAACCGGCGCCCCGGTAACGGTAACAATATAGTAATATGAGGTACTTATACGCATCAATTTGCGGTAATTTTTTTTCTGCCGGCACAGGTTGACCAATTTGGGGTCTAATAAGGTGCATCAAGACGCGCAAGTTCTTGCTCTAATAATACCTAACCTGCTTAATTTATTGGTGATATCGACGTGCACACTTTTCTTGCGGCTATCTTGCTGAAATCATGGCTAATTTTTGTGCCTGCAAACGACTTTGACCCAGGTGTTCTAAAATAAACGCCAATAAACGCGGATTTTATTCTGTGTTCATCCGCGTCCATCTGCGGTTAAAATAGAGGCATGATGCGTCTCCAAGCCCAACGCGCCCAAGGTTCCCTGACCGCCACCCGGCTCTATCTGGTGCGCCACGGCCGGGTGGCCGAGGGCCACACCGACCGCTACCACGGCCACAACGACATCGGCCTCTCGCCCGAGGGCGTCCGGCAATTCGAGGCCTTGGCGGCCCAACTCGCGGCCACGCCCCTGGCCGGGGTCTATTCCTCGGACCTCACCCGCACCATCACCGGCGCCGGGATCATCAGCCGGGGCCGGGAGCTCTCGCCCCAGGCCATCCCGGAGTTCCGCGAGGTCAACTTCGGCTCCTGGGAGGGCCTCACCTTCGCCGAGATCATGGCCCAGTACCCCGCCGAACTGGAGGAGCGCTTCCGGGACCTGGCCAACTTCCGCATCCCCGGCGGCGAAAGCCCCAGGGACGTGCGGGCCCGGGCCCTGCCCCGGCTCCAGGACCTCCTCGCCCGCCACGCCAATGAGTCCTTCCTCCTGGTGGCCCACGCCGGCCTCAACCGGGTCATCCTGAGCGAGGCCATGGGCCTGCCCCTGGACCACCTCTTCCGCCTGGACCAGAACTACGGCTGCCTCAACATCATCGACTATTTCCCGGACCTGGCGGTGGTCCGCCTCTTAAACGGCGGGGTGAACGGCGCGGCTGGGGCGGGGAAATGATTCACCACAGAGGCACAGAGGACACAGAGATACACAGAGAAATATAAAAATAGGGGCGGGTATACCCCGCCCCCATTTTCATTTTTCTTTCTCTGTGACCCTCTGTGCTCTCTGTGTCTCCGTGGTCAAATCTTTTTGAAAAACGTATTTTTGCAAATAATCGTCCCAGGCCGCCGCATCTTTGGCGCTTTGGAGATAGAGCGCCAGCTGCGCCTCGTCCAGGTCGTAGTGGCCGGGATAGCCGGTGGGCGCGGCCCCGCCGGGGCAGTGCACCAGGGCGCTCAGGTGGATGGCCGGGATCAGGCGCCACTCCGCCTCTTCCTGCAAAGGCCCCGCCACCCGCTCCTCCACCGTGGCGATGACGGTGCGCGAGGCCCGGATGGCCAGGGGCCAGTCCGCCAACCGGGGAATGAGGATGTTGCCCAGTTCATCGCCTTTACCGGCATGCACCAGGGTGACGTCCGGCCTTAACGCCTTGACCACCACCAGGTCCTCGCCGCCGAAAGGGTCCGGGATGACCTGGAAATCGGCGTTGACCTCCGGGTAAATCGACCCCAAAATCCCCCGCACCGGCAGAAACGGCGCGCCCATGCCCCCCGCCTGGAGGGCCCGCAGCAGGGCGCCTCAGGGATACTCCCGGCACGCCAGTCGCCCCTGCTCCACCGCTCGCCGGAAGTGCGGGGCCATGCCGTATTCCTCCAGCACCACCTGGGCGAAATGGATCCGGTCGGCCAGCCCGGCGCCCACGGCCAGGTCGACGTTGAGGCCGCCGGTGGGCACCGTCACCAATCCCAGCTGCCGCCGCCCCTGCCGGATAAGTTCCCGGATCAGGGCCATGGGCGCGGCCTGGGTATGGCCCCCCAGGGCCACCAGGTCGCCGTCTCTTACCAGGGCCGCGGCCGCGGCCAGATCAGTCCAGACAGGTGGCATCTTGGTCTCCAGGTATGGGATGCTGGTCCAGATGGATCAGGAGGTCCAGAAGAATCCGGGCGGTGGCGCCCCAAATCACTTCCCGATTATAGCGCCAGTAGCAGACCCGGATGCTCTGCCCCTGGTAGCGATAATCGCCGCTGCTCCAGTATTCCGCCGGATAAAAGTCCGCCAGCGGCAGCAGCAGCAGCCTTTTCACTTCCAGGGGATTGGGGCGAAAATCGTAGGGGTGCGGGATCAGGCCCACAAAGGGGGTGATGCGGTAGCCGGTGATGGTGGCCACCGGCGGCAGGGCGCCCAGGACCTCCACCGCCTCCGGTTCGAGACCGATCTCTTCCTGGGTCTCCCTGAGGGCGGTGGCCAAAAGATTGGGGTCCCCGGCGTCCTTCACCCCGCCGGGAAAGGAGATCTGGCCCCGGTGGTCCTTCACCGTGAAGGTGCGTTGGGTAAAGAGCAGGTGGGCCTCCCTGCCTTTAAAAAACAGCGGCGCCAGCACCCCGGCGGGCACCAGGCCCGACGCGGCCGGCTCGGTGGGGTTCGGGGTCAGATGGCCCTTGAGCAGGGAGACCAGAGGTTGGCTCATGACCTTTTTTACCACGGATGTCCTTCTCAGACAAGAAAAGGGGAATTTTCCCTCTTGATTGACAAGGGCCGGAGTGAAACTTATGTTGAAGTAGAGCCGAGAAAACTCTGGCCGGAGGCGTGGTTACGTCCAAACGTTGATGAGGGAGAACACCAATCATGAAAGTCCAAGAATATATGCTCCAGGCCTTGAAGGACGCGGTGCAGATGGAGTTGGAGGGCCGGCAGTTCTACCTGGAAGCCGCCAAAAAAGTGGAAAATGCCGGGGTGCGTCAGATCTTCGATTACCTGGCGGAATCGGAAAAATACCATATCGACAAGTTTAACGAAATCTACCGCAGCATGGAGAAGGACCCTAACTGGACCGCGCCCCTGGCGGCCTTCAACCCGCCCAAACACGAGCCCTACGTCTGTGTCATGGCCATGACCCAGGCGGACCAGGGCACCGGCGGCCAGGACGATCTCCAGGCCCTGCGCACCGCTCAAGATGGAAGAATGCGGCATCGACTACTACACCAAGCTGGCCCGGGAGACCAATAACCCCCTGGCCCGGCGCTTCTTCATGAGCGTGGCCCACGAGGAACGGGGCCATTACCTCACCCTGATGGACATGCACAACTACCTGACCCTGCCGGAGGACTGGTTCTACGTCAAGCAGATGAGTAATGTGGACGGGGCTTAATAAGGCAGGCAGGGGGAAAAGGTAAAAAGGTCAACAGGGGAAGGGAAACGCCAACAGCACCGTCCTCTTGCCCCTTCCATTTTTCCTGTTTAACCCGGAACGCCATGAATGCCAATAGATGACTATTCTCTAAAACCATTGGAAGATAACCGAAGGTGGAACTCACAGTAATCGGCTCGGGGACGGGTGTCCCTTCTCTAAAGCGGGGCTCCCCTTCTCTGGCGGTCAAGGCCGCCGGCCGGCTGATCGTGCTGGACCTGGGGGCCGGCAGCCTGCGCGCCATGCTGCAGTGGGGCCTCAACTTCAACCAGATCGACATCCTGGCCCTGAGCCACCGCCACCCCGACCACGTGGGCGACCTGGTCCCTTTTTTGTTCGCCACGCGCTACGCCTTGGGCTATACCCGGCAGGAGCCCTTCTGGCTGCTGGCGGCCCGGGGCTTTGCCGAATTTTTGGGTCGGCTCAGGTCCGCCTTCGGCCACTGGGTGGAGCCGCCCGAGGGCCTGATGCACCTCCGGGAGCTCTCCCCCGAGGGCCCCGATGCCGTGGGGTGGGAGGGTTTAACCATCCAGAGCGCCCCCACCGAGCATACCGAGGGCAGCCTGGCCTTCCGGATTGAGGCCGGCTCCCGCTCCCTGGTCTATTCCGGGGATACCGACGTTAGCGACTCCCTGGTGGCCCTGGCCCAAGGGGTAGATCTGCTGGTGCTGGAGGCGGCCAACCCGTTTAAGGTCCCGGGGCATTTGACCCCCGGGGAGGCCGGCCGCCTGGCGGCCCGGGCCGGGGCGCGGCGGCTGCTCCTGACCCACTTCTACCCGCCCTGCGATGCGGTGGACGTGGTCGCCCTGGCGGCGCAGGAGTTCGCCGGGGAGATCATCCGGGCCGAGGATGGCTTGCAATACAGTTTTTAGAAAAAGCGCCATAACCACTATTTAACGCGAAAATGAGGATGAGATTATGAAGCCGCGGATTGGAAGAAAGATTGCCCTTGCTCTGGCGCTGACCCTGACTGCCGTCCTGCTGGTTCCGGCGGGTTGCGCCACCACGGGGACCACCCAATTCAAAACGGTGACAGTGGAGGAAATCTTGCAGATGTCCAAGGACAAGGTGCCGGACGAACAGATCATCAAGCAGATATCCGAGTCCGGGACGATTTACCGGCTGACCGCCAGCCAGTTGGCCGACCTGCGCCAAGCCGGGGTCTCCGACCAGGTGATCAACTACATGCAGATGACCTACCTGGACGCGGTGCGCCGGCAACAGTCCCGGGAGGACCTGCGCTACTGGAATCCGTCCGGCGGTTACTGGTACGGCGGCGTACCCTATGGTTGGTGGTGAGCAATGAAAAATTACCTGAAGCTCGTTGGACTGCGGTTATTCTGCCTGGCGCTCCTGGCGGCGCTATTGGTCGCCGGCCCGGCTGGCTGCGCCCGCTCGAAGATCAACAAGGATAATTTCGACAAGATCAAATTGAGTATGACCCAGGAAGAGGTGCAGGGTCTACTGGGACCGCCCACTGAAGCCAGCGGTCTCGAGATTCCGGTCTTTTCGGGGACTACCGCCAAGTGGGTTCAGGGTGACACCACCATCACCATTCAGTTCGTCAACGGCAAGGTGGTGGCCAAGGAATTCTCCAAGCAAGCCAAGCAATAAATCGGTATCCCGGAACTGGCGAAGCGCACCGAAAAGGGTTATCGTAAAAAATTCAGGGTGCGCATCTTACTTAATATCGCCAAAGCACGGAGGAGCAAGATTCATGTCCATCATCACCATTTCCAGGGGATCTTACAGTCGCGGCAAGGATGTGGCTGAGAGATTGGCCCAATCCCTGGGTTATGAATGCCTGTCCCGGGATATCCTGCTGGAGGCCTCGGAGCGCTACAATATCCCGGAAATCAAGCTGATCCGGGCCATTCATGACGCCCCTTCCATCCTGGAGCGCTTCACCTACGGCAAAGAGCAATATGTGGCCTATATCCGGTCGGCGTTGTTGCGGCACGTCCAGAAGGACAACGTGGTCTACCACGGCCTGGCCGGGCATTTCATGCTGCAGGGGATTCCCCACGTCCTCAAGGTGCGGATCCTTGCCGACCTGGAGGACCGGGTGGCCGAAGAGATGAAGCGGGAAAATATCTCCGCCGACGAGGCCCGGCGGATTCTGCTGAAGGACGACGAGGAACGCCGCCGTTGGAGCCTGAAGACCTTCGGGGTAGATACCTGGGACTCCAGCCTCTATGACCTGGTGATCCACATCAAGTGCATCACGGTGGACGAGGCGGTGGAGATCATCAAATGCGCCCTGAGAGGACATTGCTTTCAAACCACTTCTACGGCCCAAAAGCTGATGGACGAGATGTCCCTGGCGGCCCGGGTGGAAGCCACCCTGGTCCAGGAGATCCCCAGCGTTAAAGTGGAGGCCAAAGATGGCGAACTCTTCATCGATCTCAAGGGGGCCCTGTGTGACGACCAGGAGTTGATGGCCCGGGTCAAGCGCCTGGCCAGCAACGTGGCCGGGTTCGACGTCAAGGTGAACTGCCGCACGCGGGCCTAACCCGGATTATTCACGACGTTTTTAAATGAGGCCATAGGCTCAATATTTACTCTGTTTAAAAGCAGAGTTTTTTATGGTGAACAGCCACCCTCGGCGGTTCTTTTGCAGGCGAGGGCGCCTGCTCTCCATTTCCCTTATCTGATTTGCTAATTATCTGAATTTTCCGGGCTAAGTAAGGAGAATTGCCCATGACTCTGAAAGACAAGCGCCTCGTGATTATCGGCGGCACCTCCGGCATCGGTCTGGCCACGGCCAAGGCCGCGGCGGCCCGGGGGGCCCAGGTGGTCATCGGGGCCCGGCATTATGACCAGTTGGAAAGGGCCAAAAAAGAGATCGGCGGCGCCGTGGAAGGCCTCACTCTGGATGTGAGCGATGAGGGGGAGATCAGGGCCTTTTTCGAGTGGGCGGGCCGGTTCGACCACCTGACCACCCCGGGGAGTTCGATCCACGGCGGCCCCTTCCTGAGCCTGGATATCGCCACGGCCCAGGCGGATTTTCAGAGCAAGTTCTGGGGCCAGTACCTGGCGGCGAAGTACGGGGCCCCGCGCCTCCGGCCCGGGGGCTCCATCGTCTTGTTCGCCGGCATGTGGAGCCAGCGGCCGCCGACGGGCGTGGCTACCGTCGCCGCCATTAACGGCGCCATCGAGTCCCTGGCCCGGGCCCTGGCGGTGGAACTGGCCCCCATCCGGGTCAACGCCGTGTCCCCGGGGCTCATCGACACCCCCATCTTCAGCAGCATGCCCGCGGCTCAGAAAGAGGCCCGATTCAAAGGCTTCGCAGACGCAGCGCCGGTCAGGCGGGTAGGCAAGCCGGAAGAGGTGGCCCAGACCGTGCTCTACCTGATGACCAACACCTTTACCACCGGCAGCACCCTTTACGTGGATGGAGGCTATCTGCTGCGCTAAATCGGGTTTTTGGCAGCCGCAGGCCCTTACAAAATCCAGCGCTGACCTGGGCTGGAAAGCCGCCAGTTTCAGGGTGCGTCCTACGCACCAATTTTGATCCATTTCCACGCTAGAATGCCATGAATGGTGCGTAGGACGCACCCTACAGAACCTCCACCGGAGGAAGCTATGATCCGATGCCTGCTCATAACGTCTTGTTTGGCGCTGACCCTAACTTTAATCCCGGGAACGGAGGTGCAAGCCAAATTGATCACCAAGACCGTCGAATACCAGCAGAATGGCACGGGGTGTAAAGGCTTCCTGGCCTATGACGACGCCCTCCAGGGGAAGCGGCCGGGGGTAGTGGTGGTGCACGAATGGTGGGGGCTGAACGACTTCGCCCGGAAAAAAGCGGAACAGTTGGCCGGGCTGGGCTACGTGGCCCTGGCCGCTGATATGTACGGCAACGGCACGGTCACCAGGGACCCCAAGGAAGCGGCCAGGCTGGCCGGGGAATTACGGGGCAACAAGCCCTTGCTGCGGGCCCGGGCCCAGGCGGCCCTCAAGGCCCTGGCGGCTAATCCGCTGGTGGACCCCAAACGTCTGGCGGCCATCGGCTTTTGCTTCGGGGGCACCACGGTCCTGGAACTGGCCTACTCCGGGGCCGACCTCAAGGGGGTAGTGAGCTTCCACGGCGGCCTGACCTCTCCGCAACCGGAGGAACTCAAGGGCATCAAGGCCGCGGTCCTGGTGCTGCATGGGGCCGATGACACGCACGTCAAGGCCGAGGATATCGCCGCCTTCCAGGAGGCCATGCGTCAAGGCGGGATTGACTGGCAGATGGTCTATTTCGGCGACGCGGTGCACGGCTATATGAATCCGGAAAACGGCAGCGACAAAGCATCCGGGGTGGCCTACAACGCCCGGGCCGCCCGACGCTCCTGGCAGTACATGCAGGACTTTTTCAAGGAGATTCTGGGGGTCAAAGGCAGGGATTGATACCAATCAACAGCAAAAGCATATTGCTTTCGTAGGGGCGAACTTTAGGTTGGCCCAGAAATGGCGGGCGACAAGGTTCGCCCCTACGGATATCGACGCTAAACATTAAACCTGATCTCGATCACATCCCCTTCTCGAATAAGATAGTCCCGGTCCACCAGCTTGACCAGGCCCTTGGCGCGGGCCTCCTGCCAGTTATAGACACTCATCAAATCCTCGAAACTGACGATGTCGGCCTTGATGAAGCCCCGGGCCAGGTCGGAGTGAATCTTGCCGGCGCAGGTGACGATGTCGGAATTTTCCTTCACCGGCCAGGCGTGCACCTCTTTTTTGTCGGCGGTATAGAAAAAGGTGATGCCGGCCTTGTGCAGGGCCAGTTCGATGGCGCGGTTGACCTCCGGCGCAGTGGCCACGATCACGGTGGGCGTCAAACTCAGGGGGGCCAGGGTCCTCAGGAGGGCGGCTTCCGCCTCGCTAAATTCGACGTCGCAGAGCGGGACGTCCTTTTCCAGATATTCCAGGCAGCGGCTCAACAGCGCCTTTTCCGGTTCATCCGTGGTGCGGTCCCGGCGGGTTTCCAACTTTTCCATATCGAGGATGAGCAGGTCCAGGATGTGGTCTTGGGCGACGATGAAGGCATCGCACTGCTGGTACTCGTCCTTGATAAATTCCGCATAAAAGGGAGTCACCTTTTTGGCGGCAAATTTCTTATCCAGGGCGATTACCCGCTCGTCCTGATACTTCACCTTGCCTTCCGGCAGCTCGACACCCAAAAAACAGATCTTCATGTCTTAAATCTCCGACGCCCACGTCTCCCATGAAAAACCGGCAAGATCAATCCCGGATCTTGCCGGCCAGGGGAAGCAACTCTGGATTATTGTGGCCCCGGCCGTGGAGCAGACTGGGGAAAACTGACTAACGGTTAAATTTTCATGACATTTTGGGCTTGAGGTCCCTTGGCGCCCTCGACTACCTCAAACTCCACTTCCTGGTCCTCCGCCAGACTCCGAAAACCGTCACTCTTGATGGCGCTGAAATGGACAAACACATCGGGGCCATTGTCCCGGGCGATGAATCCAAAACCCTTGGCGTCATTAAACCACTTAACCTTGCCTTTTTCCTTCATTATCAAAAACCCTCCTCAATGAGTGCGAGCCAGCAGCTCATCCGTGATGACCCGGAAATAGGTCTTCTCGGGGCAGGGTCCAAAGAGCTCCAGGCTTTCCTGGGCCTTGAGGGTATACCGGCGGGCCAGGGAGCGGGCGTGGTCCAGGGCGCCGTATTTGCTGAGCAGGTCCTGAAACTCCGGCACCATTTCGGGCTTCAGGTCCTGAGCCAGTTCCTGGAGCCGGGCCTGGTCCGGGGGGCCGGCCTGGGCCAGGGCGTGGATCAGGGGCAGGGTGATGCGGCCCTCCCGCAGGTCGGCGCCCACCTCTTTACCCAGTTGCTTCTGGTCGCCGGTGTAATCCAGGATGTCATCCACCAGCTGGAAGGTGAGGCCGAGGTTCAGGCCCATCTGACTCAGGGCCTCCTCCTGGGCCGGCGGGGCCCCGGCCAGGATGCCGCCGATCTGGCAGGCCGCGGACATGAGGATGGCGGTCTTGCGGGTGATGACCTCGAAGTATTCCGCCTCGGTGAGCTTGAGGTTGCCCGCGTGGATGAGCTGGAGGATTTCGCCTTCGGCCATCTGGGTGGTGGCGTTGGCCAGGACCTTCAAGATCGGCAGACGATCGGTGGTCACCGCCAGGGACAGGGCCTTGGACAGGAGGAAGTCCCCCACCAGGATCACGGCATGGTTGCCCCAGATGTTGTTGGCCGTGGTGGCGCCCCGGCGCACCTGGGCGGCGTCGATGACGTCGTCGTGCAGCAGGGTGGCGGCGTGCAGGTACTCGAAGATGGTGGAGAAATCCGCCAGGTGGTCGCTCTGGCGGCCGCACATGCGGGCGGCCAGGATGAACAGCAGGGGCCGGACGCGCTTGCCGCCGCTCAGCAGGATGTGCCGCCCCACTTCGGCGATGAGAGGCACGTGGGTCTGGAGGTTGGCGGCCAGGGCCGCATTAATGGCGGCGACGTCCGTCTCCAGATCCTGGAGCAACTCTTTGGCGGCTTTAATCATCAAATAAAAATAACTTACATCCCCGGGGAAGTCAATTCTTTAAGGCTCTTCCGGCCCGGCCGGCGGCCGCCATCTATCTACGGTCCGCCAGCCCGGTTGGGGTGCATTACCGGAGTTCCTGCTTTATCCCCTAAAGAGGGGATGATAAAGCAGATAACTATGACTTCTCTAACGCCCGCCCCATTGTTTACTGCTTACTCCACAATCTCTCCCACCAGGTCATAGGGCAAGGCCCGCGTCAGGCGCACCGGTTGAATCTCCCCTACCCGGCCGGTGCCGGCGGTGATATAGACCTGGCCGTCAATGTCCGGGGCCTGGCTGATCAGGCGGCCGCTTAAGAGGTAGTCGCTTTCGGCGCTCACCCCTTCCACCAGCACCGGCTGCACCGTGCCCACCAAAGCCTTGAGGCGGGCCTTGACGATTTTGGCCTGGAGCGCCTTCAAAATCCTCGCCCGCTGCCGGGCCAGACGGCGGGGAACTGCGTCCTTCAGCCCGGAGGCCGGGGCGCCCTCTTCGGGGCTGTAGAGGAAGACCCCCAGGTGATCGAAGCGCACCTCTGCAACCAGCTCTTTCAGGGCCTGGAATTGGGCCTCGGTTTCGCCGGGGAAGCCCACCATCACCGTGGTGCGCAGCGTCGCCGCGGGCAGGACCTCCCGAATCAGGCGCACGGCTGCCAGGATTTGCTGCCGGTTATAGCCCCGGCCCATGCGCTGCAGCACCGCGTCGTGGCCGTGCTGGATGGGGAGATCCAGATAGGGGCAGAGGCGGGGATTGGCCGCCATGACCTCCAGCAGTTCCCGGGTGATGCGGGCCGGGTGGGCATAGAGCAGGCGAATCCAGGTAAAGCCGGGAATGGCGGCAAGTGCCTGCAGCAGCTCCGGTAACCCGGGCTGGCCCGGCTGCTCCAGACCGTAAGCGGTAGTGTCCTGGGCCACCAGGATGAGCTCTTTGACCCCGGAGGCGGCCAGCGCTTCCGCCTCGGCCACCAGGGCAGCCAGCGGCCGGCTGCGGTAAGGGCCGCGAATCTGCGGGATCACGCAGAAGGTGCAGCGGTGGCTGCAACCCTCGGCGATCTTCAGGTAGGCCAGGTGCCGGGGAGTGGCCGGGTAGCGGGCTTCGGGTTCACCATAGGCATAAGGCGGGGCTTGATGAAAGAGCCGCCCGGCCGCCGTCTCCGGTCGCTGCGCCAGGATTTCGGGCAGGTTGGGGAAATCGTGCACCCCCACAAAATAATCCACCTCCGGCAGGTCCGCCGCCAAGGCCTCGCCGTAGCGCTGCACCAGGCAGCCGGCCACCAGCAGGCGCTTGGCGGGGTCGGCTTCCTTGTGGCGGGCCAGCTCCAGGATGGTGTCCACCGCCTCCCGGCAGGCCTCCTGAATAAAGCCGCAGGTATTGACCAGCAGCAGTTGGGCGGCCTCCGGGGTCTCCACCACTTCCCAGCCGGCTTTGAGTCAGGCGCCCCAGCATGATCTCCGTATCCACCAGGTTCTTGGCGCAACCCAGGGACACGGCGTAAAGGCGGTTGGCGGTTTTCGGTTGGCGGTTTGCGGTTTTCAGGGTCTTGTCCCGTTACGAAAAGAATGGCCTCACGCAAAGACGCAAAGGCGCAAACAATGTAGAAAGTACGTTGTGCACCTAAGATGGCGGGCGAGACGCCCGCCCCACGGGTTTTCGGGTTAGCCTGAGGCCCATGATGACTGTTCTAAAAATGCAGCCCCGGCATCCTCGCGGCCAAAATTATTAATTATTTCAGTGAGATAGTTAATGTAA
Source organism: uncultured delta proteobacterium (assembly GCA_963797235.1). Lineage (GTDB taxonomy): Bacteria > Desulfobacterota > Desulfobaccia > Desulfobaccales > 0-14-0-80-60-11 > JAPLJC01. The sequence continues at coordinate 423,687 of CAWCOX010000003.1, read as the reverse complement.
AAGCGTGTACGACTATATCTTTAATAATTATAGCATGTTAAATGATATGGGAGCCAGATTTTGACCGTCTTGGTGCACGCTTTGGACCTCAAATTTCCCAAACCGTTCCGGCAAGAAAATTTTTTACGCAAGTTGATCCGCATAAGTAGCTTATTATTCTGTATTATTAGTAGTGCCGAGTCGTTCCTTTACCGCTACTGCGCCATTATTGTACCGGGTTTGTCCCGCTTCGGTGCCGCTTGGGGGTGGAAGATGGGAGGGCGGATGCGGTAAAGGATAACATATTACCGGAGGGAAAAATTGCCAGCAAGGGCAAGATGGTTGGCCGTATTCCGGGTCTCTAATCATATGAGCAACTCAAGCTAAGGACTACGCCACCCCCACCCTAACCCTCCCCCCTCAAGGAGGAGGGGATTTAAAGTCAGAAGACGGTTTTCCGGTTTTTGCTGGCCAGAGTCCCTATCCTGGCTCCCAAGTTCCGGCTTGGGGAGCATTTTGCGGCAAAGTTCCAAAGGCGGGTAGCGCGGCGCTTTCTCGCCCTTCCGGATTGTCAGGTAATTATGGGGCCGCAGACGGCGGTCAACGGTTTCGGCGGGCACAGCCCGCCCTATCTACTAATGGCAGCTTGTGACCCGAAAAGCCACGCAGGCTAAAGCCTGCGGCTACAGATAAGCTCAGCTTTATCCTCTGCTAACTAATCTGGCCCCCAGCTCAAAGGCCTTTTGGCAATCCTGGGGGAAGACCTCCTGGCGCCTCCGGGCCTTGTGGGCCGCATCGAAGCGGGTGGCCAGCACCTTGGTATAATCTTTGAATTGATAAGTATCAAAACAACAGAGCGACTCCGAGGTCCCGAAGACCATCTGCAGGTACTGGGCATTTTTATCGAAGTGCTGACTGTAACCCCAGTCTTGGGCGATTTCTGCCGTCACGTTCATCGTATAAATGAGTCCGGTGGGAATTTTCCTGGGGAAGAGCGATTGCGGCGGTTCGGTATAGGTAAGGTAGGGAAACAGCAAACGTTCCATAAACGAACGCATCTCCCCGGAAACCGTGCTGAAATAGATGGGCGAGCCCAAAATGAGGGCAGCGGCCGCCTCAACTTTTTGCAGGATCGGCGTCAGATCATCCTGGACGGCGCACCGGCCATAGCTTTGGCCGCCGATGGTTTTACATGCGAAACAGCTGATGCAGCCTTTAAAATTCAAATCGTAGAGCTGGATGAGTTCGGTTTCGGCGCCCCGGGAGGCGGCCCCCTTGAGGGCCTGTTCCAGCAGGGTGGCGGTATTCCAGGTTTTCCTGGGGCTGCCGTTAAAGGCCATGACTTTCATGGGCTATCCTCTCCTGAGGCGTTGCAGGCTATAAATGAACACAGGCGAGACGCCTGTGCTACCCAAAGGGCGGACACATAGGTCCGCCCCTACGAAATCACCGTTCGGGCATCAATCGCCGCAAACATGATGATCCAGAAGAGCAGTTGGATGGCGACGGCATAACGGCAGCGGCGCGCCGTGACCAGCACCCGTTCGTCCAGGGCCTGCATAAAATTATACATGACCGCGCACTCCAGGGCAAAGGGGGGAAACCCCAGGTAGCCCAGGACCGGCATCTCGAAAATCTTGCCGAAGCCCAGCACCGGCAGGGTGTAGACCCATTTGGCCGTGGCGCCATAGTTCCAGGCCTCCCACCAGAGGCCGCAGAGCAGCCCGGCGGTGAGCAGGCAGAGATGCTCCCGGCGTTCCCCGTCGAGCCAGGCCTGGATCAGGGAACGGCCGCCCAGAAGCTTGACGAAGGGGTCCAGCAGAAAGAAGCCGGCGCCCCAGACCAGGGGGAAGTAAGAGCGGGGCCAAGCCAGGGGCAGGACCAGGCAGGCCGTGCCCAACAGCAGGGCCGCGGGCTCCCAGGCCAGGGGCAGGGTCAGCGGCCGGCCCCGCCGGCCCCGCCAGGTCCCCAGGGACGCCAGAACCTCGGCGCCCAGCAACACCCCGGGCAGCACCGTGGCGAAGGCCAGGGCTTGGCCCGGCCAGCGGACCCAGGGGTTGGCAATCACCCCGGCGTAACCCCAGTTTTTCAGGACCAGGTTCAAGGCCTCAAAGACGAGCCAGACGCTCACGGACCAGAAGGCCATCTTCAGCAGGTCCCGGGGCCGGTCCAGCAGCCAGGAATCGCCCCGGAGGCTATACAGCACCCCGTCCAAAAACAGGATCAAAGGATACCAGGCGAAGAAATAGAGCCACTGGAGCGCGAAAGGGCAGCCCAGGGCCGCGCCAGTCAGGCCAGCGCCCCACAGGATCAGGGCCAGGAAGATTTCGCCTTGTGCCAATTTTCTTTTGAGGAGCATAGGTTCCCTTAGATATTAATGATAACAACATCTTATCGGTTTGGGAAGGGGGCCAATCCGGCGGAGAGCCGACAACCACGCAATTTTTCCCTTGATTTGCCTGGAAAAGGTTGCTATAGGAAGACAATCCGGGTCTATGGCCTGCCTCCGGGGGAGGTATCACCATCATGATTAGACCTGTACCGCAGTCTCGAACCACTCGCTGAGGGGATGACATATGCTGTCCTGGCTGATGGGGGTAGTTCTGTGTCTGGCTTTGCTGGCCGGTTGCGGCGGAGGGCATAACGTCAATCTGACCAAAATGGCGCCGGTGGCCCCGGAGCCCGTAGTCCTGGCCCCGGACGCGCCCGATGAACCCCTGACCGAGGAACTGAGCAGCAAGCGCCTGGAGGAGCTCTGCGCCAAGAGCGGCATCCCGAACTGGGACCCCAGCCTGGAAGAGGAATTGAAGAATTGGGAGCAACAGGTCAAGTTTGATGTGCCCATCCAGATGAACAAGCAGGTACGCGCCTACCTGGTCTATTTCTCCACCGAACGCCATGCGGTCATCAGCAATTACCTGGCCCGGTCCACCCGCTATCTCCCCTTGATCAAGAGCGTCTTCGAGGAGTACGGCCTGCCGGAAGACCTGGCCTATCTGGCCATGATCGAGAGCGGCTTCAACAACAAGGCCACCTCCCCGGCGGCGGCCTGCGGCATGTGGCAGTTCATCAAAGGCACCGGTCTCCGTTACGGCCTGAACATCGACAGCTACGTGGACGAACGCCGGGACCCGGAGAAGTCCACCCAGGCCGCGGCCAAGTACCTGTTGGACCTCTATAAGCAGTTCGGCTCCTGGTATCTGGCGGCCGCTTCCTATAACTGCGGCGAGGGCCGGGTGCAGCGGGAGTTGGACCAGAGCAAGCACAAGAATTTCTGGGAGCTCTCGGCCAACATGTGCCTGCCCACCGAAACCAAGAACTACGTGCCCCAGATGATCGCGGCCACCATCATCGCCAAGAACCCCGAGAAGTTCGGCTTCAAAAACGTGCCTTACCAGCCGCCCGTAAAGATGGACAAGGTGCAGGTGAATGAGCCGACCTCTTTGAAGGCCGCGGCCTTTGCCGTCAATATGCAGGCGGACGATATCCAGATGCTCAACCCGGAGCTGCTGCGCGGCATGACGCCGCCGGACAGCTCCAATTACACCCTGAATCTGCCGCCCAACAGCAAGGACCTCTTCAGCAAGAACATCACCCTGGCCCGCATCGAGAACCCGGCGGTGGCCTCCCGGCCGGTGCAGACCGCCACCCGGGGCAAACATCACCAGTATTACCGCAGGAGCCAGGCGGACGAGTCGGAGGCGGCGCCAGTCGCCACCAAGTCCACCTCGAAACACGTAGTCTACGCCAAGGCCAATACGACTAATACCAAGACTGCCACTGACAGGAAGACCGCGGCCGCTGCAACCTATGCCAAGAAGGGCAAGGCCCCGGAGGCCAAAGAGGCCCCCGCCCGCGGTGCAGGCCTCCATGTTTGGCAGTGCCACCACGGCTAAACATGGCGCCGCCGCCAATGGCAAAGGCAAGACCCAGGCCGCCGCCAAGTCCGGCTCCAAAAAGTCGGTGGAAGCCGCGACCAAAAAGGGCGAGCCGGCCGCCAAGGCCACTGCCAAGGGCAAGGTCGCCCGGAAGACCAATACCAATACTTCCTCCGCCAAACCCAAGGAGAAAGAGAAGGTATCCAAGGCCAGAGCCACGGCCATCTTTGCCGCGGCCAAGTGACCCAAAAAATCGGGTCGCCGGGTCGCCGCCTGTAACAGCCAGGGGAAGAAGTCCCCTCCAACCAAGGGCAGCAGTCCCGGCAGCCTGAGGCTGGCCAAAAAGGGCGATGACTCTGTGCGCCCCTAGGCTGCGGCCGGCCAGCTCCAGCGTCTCCTCCGCGTAATCTCGTCAATTTCCCCCAAAAAAAATTTCCTACCCACTTGATTTTCCCGAAATAATTGTTAAAATGCGAGATTAGCACTAACCACTGGCGAGTGCTAACAACAAAACGACCCTAATATACCACGAGGAGGTTTTATATGAAGGTTAAGCCCTTGAACGATCGGGTCTTGGTCAAACGGACCGAAGAAGTGCAGGTTACCAAAGGCGGCATCGTGATTCCGGACACCGCCAAAGAGAAGCCCATTGAAGGCGTGATCGTGGCCGTAGGCCCCGGCAAGATGAGCGAGCAGGGCCAGCGCATGACCCTGCAGGTCAAGGAAGGCGACCGGGTGCTGTTCGGCAAATATGCCGGCACCGAAATCAAGGTCGAAGGCGAAGAGTTCCTGATGATGCGGGAAGAGGATGTTCTGGCCATTATCTCTTAGTTCGCCCGTTTCCCCTTAGCATCACCTGACCTGAAGCACATTCCCCAGTCATTTTTTAAAGGAGAACCATAATGTCTGCTAAAGAAATTAAATATGATATCAAGGCCCGGGAGTCCATGCTCCGGGGTGTAGATACCCTGGCGAACGCCGTCAAGGTCACCCTGGGGCCCAAAGGCCGCAACGTGATCCTGGATAAGGCCTTCGGCGCCCCGGCCATCACCAAGGACGGCGTCACCGTAGCCAAAGAGATCGAATTGGACGACAAGTTCGAGAACATGGGGGCCCAGATGGTTAAGGAAGTGGCCTCCAAGACCTCGGACGTGGCCGGCGACGGCACCACCACCGCCACCATCCTGGCCCAGGCCATCTACCGGGAAGGCTCCCGCCTGGTGGCCGCCGGCACCAACCCCATGGCCCTGAAGCGCGGCATCGACCAGGCCGTGACCGCGGTGGTGGCTGAGCTGCACAAGATCTCCAAACCCACCAAGGACCAGAAAGAGATCGCCCAGGTGGGCACCATCAGCGCCAACAACGACGCCTCCATCGGCAACATCATCGCCGACGCCATGGCCAAAGTGGGCAAAGAAGGCGTCATCACCGTCGAAGAAGCCAAGGGCATGGAGACCACCCTGGAAGTGGTGGAAGGCATGCAGTTCGACCGCGGCTACATCTCCCCCTATTTCGTCACCAACCCCGAGAAGATGGAAGCCAGCCTGGAAGAGCCCCTGATCCTGATCAACGAAAAGAAGATCAGCGCCATGAAGGACCTGCTCCCCATCCTCGAGCAGATCGCCAAGATGGGCAAACCCCTGGTGATCATCGCCGAGGACGTGGACGGCGAGGCCCTGGCCACCCTGGTGGTCAACAAGCTGCGCGGCACCCTGCAGGTGGCCGCGGTCAAGGCCCCGGGCTTTGGCGACCGGCGTAAGGCCATGCTGGAAGACATCGCCATCCTCACCGGCGGCCAGATGATCTCCGAAGACATGGGCTGGAAGCTGGAAAACGTTACCCTGAAAGAGCTCGGCACCGCCAAGCGGGTGAGCCTCGACAAGGACAACACCACCATCATCGACGGCGGCGGCGAGCGCCCGGCCATCGAAGGCCGGGTGAAGCAGATCCGGGCCCAGATCGATGAGACCACCTCCGACTATGACCGGGAAAAGCTCCAGGAGCGCCTGGCCAAACTGGTGGGCGGCGTCGCGGTGATCCGCGTCGGCGCGGCCACCGAGATTGAAATGAAAGAGAAGAAGGCCCGGGTGGAAGACGCCCTGAACGCCACCCGCGCCGCGGTGGAAGAAGGCATCGTGCCCGGCGGCGGCGTCGCCCTGCTGCGCTGCGCCCCGGCCCTGGATGCCCTGAAGTTGAAAAACCACGACGAAGAGCTGGGCGTCAAGATCATCCGGCGCGCCCTGGAAGAGCCCATCCGCCAGATCGCCAATAACGCCGGCTTCGAAGGCTCCGTGGTGGCCGAGCACGTCAAGAACGAAAAGGGCGGCAACGGCTTCAACGCCGAAAGCGGCGTCTACGAAGACCTGCTGGCCGCGGGCGTCATCGACCCCACCAAGGTCACCCGCTACGCCATCCAGAACGCCGCCTCGGTGGCCGGACTGCTGATCACCACCGAAGCCATGATCGCCGAGAAACCCAAGAAGGAATCCGCGATGCCTCCCATGGGCGGCGGCGGCATGGGCGGTATGGGCGGCATGGAAGGGATGTACTAGGAAGTTAAGGAGTGGGTTTTTGAGGGAAGAGCCAGGGACACAAAACCCTGCCCCTCCTCAAACTCCCTCTGCCAATCCCCATAAGAAAGGAAGTCGAAGGGGCGGACCAAGGGTCCGCCCCTTTTTTCGTCGGTAGCATAGGCGTCTCGCCTGGGCTCAATTTCGCAACCCCGACCCTGGTCAATAAAATGTAGGGTGGGTTTTAGGCAGCAAACGTCGGGGCGACCCGCTGAGTCGCCCTTTATTTTATGATAAAATATCTGAAAATATCTGCAAAAATTATGTATATAAGTTCGTAGACAAGTTCATTGCAGGACAGGGAGTAGCTTATGAAACGGCAACTTACCGCCATTATTGAACGCGAAGGGGATGGCTATGTGGCCTTGTGCCCTGAACTCGATCTAGCCAGCCAGGGAGACACCGTCCAGTCAGCGCGAGAAAATCTTCGGGAGGCCCTGGAACTCTTTTTTGAATCGGCTTCCGCTGCGGAGATCAAGAGTCGGCTGCGAGAAGAGGTCTATGTTACCCAGGTTGAGGTAGCGATTGGCTAAACTGCGAGTACTTTCCGGCCAAGAGGTCTGTCAAATCCTGTCGCGACATGGATTTGCCGAGGTTCGCCGCCGCGGCAGCCACATCGTTATGCAAAAAATTCTGGTGGAGGGCACAATTACCGTCCCGGTTCCCGACCATGCAGAACTGAAAATCGGCACACTCCAGTCAATCATTCGGCAATCGGGAATTGCCCGGAGTAAATTTGAGTAAAAGCACTTTGGCGGAAGATTGATATTCGCCCTATTTTTAGGAGACCGATTTGCCATTCAAAAAGGCATATCTTGAACCTTCCATTTTAAACCGAGCACATGATCAGGGACTTTCAGGTTTAAAATTAAAGGAGGTGCTCGAAAAACACTTATTATCCCCTGCCATAGGGCTTCATGCAATTTATGAGATGGCAAGGTCATTCCTAAGTAAAGATGGAGCACCACTTGGTGCAGCACTTTTTCAAATTATTGATGAATTAGAGCCTCACTACCAGCTCTCCCCAGAAATGCTTCATGCACAAGAAATCATTAAACTCAGAACAGGGGCAGCGGTCTTTCCAATTTTGGATCCACTCAACTTAGCTGCCACGAAACAAGAGGTTGCACGTCTGGCTCGTGGCTTATTCAACGAGCAAGCTAGAAATTTTATAGTAAAAAGGGAAGCAGAGATACAAGAGAATCACCCAAAATTTGCATTAGCTTATATTGAAGAAACTAAGTGCAATCAATCAGACCGTTTTACAACTTTTGAGAAGGTCTATTCAAAGTCAGAAGATCAAATACCCAAGTTGATCCATCAATCCGTCAAAGTTAAGATAAGCCTCACTGAAGCTCATGAAATATACCACAGAATCAACTCATTTCCGGCTATTAGATCGACAGTGAGAGCTAATATTTATTTTTATGCGATATGCGTAACTCATCAAAACGTACCAGGTAAAGATAAGAATGATGATTATAGGCACGTTATAGAAGCATCATACTGTGACATATTTGTGACAGATGATGGACAACTGAGTAGGACTGTACCTCGGATAAATCCAGACCTCGAAGTTTTAAAGGGAAACCATCTTTTCTAATGTTGAAACCATTTTATGAGAGGATATATGAACATCCTGGCCTTTAATAGCAGTCCCCGTGACCACGAAACCAGCAAAACCGAGCTGGTTTTACAAAGATTTCTGGAAGGCGCCCGCCGGGCCGGGGCCGCCACCGAGACCCTCTACCTGAAGGACTATAAGATCAAGCACTGCCTGGGATGTTACAGTTGCTGGCTCAAGACCCCGGGCCGCTGCGTCCAGAAAGACGATATGGCGGAAGAGCTTTTCGACCGGTATCTGAACGCCGACCTGGTGGTTCTGGCCAGCCCCGTCTACCACGCCACCATGAACGCCCGGATGAAGCTCTTCGTGGAGCGCACCCTGCCCATGATGGACCCCCTGGGGAGGCCCCCGAAGGAGGCGGACATCCCCACCGTTTCGAGAAAATGCCGAAGGTGGTGGCCCTGAGCGTGGCCGGCTACTGGGAGCAGTCCATGTTCCAGATCCTGTCCCTGACCTGGCGTATGATCCTGGCTGGGGATTTAATCGCCGAAATCTACCGGCATTCTTCCGAATTTTTGGGTATGCCCGAGTTCCAAACCCAGGCCCAGGCGGTGCTGGACGCGGTGGCCCAGGCCGGAGAGGAAGTGGTGCGCCAGGGCCAGGTCTCCCCGGAGACCCTGGCCGCGCTCACCCAACCCCTGGCCCCGGCGGACACCCTGATGCGCCTCTCCCGGGAATTCTGGTCACAAGGACAGTAACGGGACTAGTTTCTCAGGCAGTCCGTGGCCGTCTACCGACCGCCTGGATTGGCCAGTGAGACGGCGGGCACGGAGGCCCGCCCCACCAAACCTTTTTATGATTTACGGGTTAGTAAGGGCGAACCTCAGGTTCGCCCCTCTTGCTTTAATGATTTTAGTGGCACCGCCTTTCAGTCGGTGGGCTTTGTTGCACAGGCTGGAAGCCTGTGCCACCAATCTGAGCAGCTCAGTGATCATGTCTCGCCTCTTCCCTTGCATCGGCCCAAATCATGCCTAAATTACCGGTTATCCAGCGCTCGTTCATTCTCGGCTGACCATCCGCCGGTTCTCTCCCTGGAATCAGCTCAAATCACGATGGAGGCAAGACAGATGAGAAGATTGACCATGTGGGGAATTTTCCTTTTAGGTATTTTCCTGATCGGTTCGGGGCCGGCGCACTCAGCCGGGGCCGCGGCTGATTTTTCCAAGGTCGCGGAGATCCTGGACGCCCGGGGGCAGATGCAGGAGGGCGCCTGGGTGGTGCGCTTCCCCCGTAGCGATCTACAGGTCACTATCAACGACGAAGCCATGCCCACCGCTCTGGGCTTCGTGTCGTGGGCGGCTTTCAAGGATATGGGGAAGAAGACCATGGTCATGGGCGACCTGGTGCTCCTGGAAGAGGAGGTCTTTCCCGTGATCTCGGTCCTGGAGGCGAACGGCCTCCAGATAACCGCGCTGCACAACCATTTTCTCCATGAGCAACCCCGGATTATGTTTATGCACATTGAGGCCCTGGGGTTTAAAGAAAACCTGGCTGCAGGCCTGCGCCAGGCGATAAATCAGACCGGACTGGCCAAGACTGCGGCCGCGGGGGCGCCGTCCCCTGGGACGACGCCTGCAGCCGCGCCCACCGCCGTTTCCGGGACCACCCCCGCCTCACCCCCCGGGACCCAACCCGAGCCTCCGCCTCCAGTTGCCGCCCCAGCGACCGCCCCTGTTGCGCCCGGGGCCGGACCGGCAGCACCCGTGACGGCGCCACCTCCGGCGCCTGCCCCCGGAGCCGGGCTTGCTCCTGCCCCGGCAACCCCTCCGCCCAGCCCGACCCCGGGGCCGGCTCAACTCCTCCTCCGGCGCCCGGGGCCGCCACTGAGGCCACACCGCCGCCGGCCCCGACACCCGGTAGTCCGCCAGCGCCTACGCCAGCCCCCGAGGCGGTCCCGGCGCCAACTCCTGCTCCTGGAACCGGCGCCGCACCGGCGCCAGGGGGCACATCAGCATCTCCGCCTCCAGCCGCGGCGCCAGCGGCCACACCGGCGCCAGCCGGCCAGCCCCTGGACACCAAGCGCCTGGAGGAGATCATCGGGCACCCCGGCCAGCTAAATGACGAGGTGTTTAAAATCACCGTGGGCCGCCAGGGTTTTAGAATGCACAATATGGCGCTCACCTCCAGCCTGGGCCTCAATTCCTGGGTGGCGTTCGTGGGCACTCAGGACCGGGCCCATGTGGCCGGGGATATCGTCATGACCGCCAAGGAGGTCAACCGGGTGATCAAGGCCCTGAGAGACGGCGGCATCGAGGTGGTGGCGGTGCATAACCATATGCTGACCGAGCAGCCCCGGGCCTTCTTCCTGCACTACTGGGGCACCGGCCCGGCCGAGAACCTGGCGATGATCGTGCGTGCCGCCTTCGACGAGGTCAAGGCTCCGGCGCGGTGATAGGTGGGATAATTTGGAACGAAGAAGAAAAGGGCGGCCCACTGGTCGCCCTTTTGAGGATGGGGGGTGGGGCGGGCGAAGACAAGATTCGCCCCTATGGCTACCAATCGTCTCGCCGGCGGCCAAATCCACCGGCCGGAGGCCGGTGCCACCAGTTTAGCTCCCCGCCTCGGCCAGGGCGGGCTGGTAGAATTTCTGGGAGTATTGCTTCACCATGCGGCGGGCGCTGAAGGCGGGGCCGGTGGTCTTTATGGAATCTTTCATCTTTTTGACCCAGCCCACGGGGATGCCGTCGTCGTTCACCTGATAATACAAGGGCACTATTTCCTGTTCCAGGATGGTGTAGAGGGCCTCGGCGTCAGCGGCGTCGGAGTCGGTGGTCTCGTCGCCACCGAAGGCCCAGCCGTTGCGGCCGTTGTAGCCTTCCGGCCACCAACCGTCCAGAATGCTGAGGTGCAGCACCCCGTTGAGGGCGGCCTTCATGCCGCTGGTGCCGCAGGCTTCCAGAGGGGGTCGGGGGTTATTGAGCCAGACGTCCACCCCGTGGACCAGGTCCTGGGCCAGTTCCTCCCCATAGTCTTCCACGAAGGCAATCCTCCCCCCCAGTTCCGGGTCCCGAGCCAGGTTAAAAATGCGCTGCAGGATTTGCTTGCCCGGGTCATCGGCGGGATGGGCCTTGCCGGCGAAGATGAGCTGCAAGGACCGGAAGGGATCGTTCAGGAGTTTTTTCAACCGCCCCAAATCCCGGAAAATCAGGTCGGCCCGCTTGTAAGTGGCAAAGCGCCGGGCGAAACCGATGGTCAGGATCGAGTGGTTCAGCATGGTGCCTCCCGCCACCACATTGCCTACACCGACCCGCTCTTCCACCCAGCGCCGCCGGATGCGCTCCCGGATGGCATTGATCAGCTTGATCTTTTTCCGGACATGAATATCCCAAAGTTCTGCCTCCGGGATATCGTCCACAACCCCCCAGACCGCGGGGTTGTCATGGTCAGCCAGCCATTCCGGTCCCAGGTAGCGATTGTTGACCGACTCAAATCTGGGATCGAGCCAGGTGGAGACATGTACTCCATTGGTAATATGATCAATGGGAACCTGCTCCAACGGCAGGTCGGGCCACAGGGGCTGCCACATGCGGCGGGAGACCTCGCCGTGTTTGCGGCTGACGGCGTTGTGATATTGGGAGAGCCGCAAGGCGAAAGCGGTCATGTTGAAGCCCGCTCCGGGCGGGTCGGTGGGGGAGGTCCCCAATTTCAAAAAGTCGTCCCGGGCCAGGGTGAACATGGGATAGCAGTCGCAGATGTATTTGTCGATCAGGGCGAAGGGAAAGACGTCGTGGCCCGCGGGCACCGGGGTGTGGGTGGTGAAGACCGAGGTGGCCTTGACCTGCTGCATGGCCTGGTCAAAGTCCATGCCGTCCTCCACCCGCTCCCGGATGCGCTCCAGCAGGGCAAAGGCCGGATGGCCCTCATTCATATGCAGCACGGAATGCTTGATGCCCATCTGGGCCAGCATTTCGCTGCCGCCGACGCCCAGGACGATTTCCTGGAGCAGGCGCTGCTCCTGATCGCTGATGTAGAGATGATTGGAGATGCGGCGATGGGCCGGGTCGTTGATTTCCAGGTCGGTATCCATGAGGTAGAGCGGGATGCGGCCGACCATCACCTGCCAGACCTCCACGTGGATGGCAGGGTCGGTGAAGGGCACCTGGACCACCAGCTGCTTGCCCTGGTCGTCGAAGACCCGGGTGATGGGGGCGGCGTCGCGGTCCAGGAGTTCGTCCACGTCCTCCTGCCAGCCGTCGGCGTTGATGCGCTGGCGGACATAGCCCTCCGGATACATGAATCCCACCGCCACCATGGGGATCCCCAGATCGCTGCACTCCTTGAGGTGGTCGCCGGCCAGAAAGCCCAGGCCCCCGGCGTAGAACGGCAGGGAGCGGTGGAGACCATATTCCAGAGAGAAATAGGCGATGGGGTAGCATTCGGCCGCGGTGACGTTTTCGGTGAACCAGCAGACCTGGTTCTGGATCTTGCGGTGGAACTCGGACATCACCGCGTCATAGCGCCGCAGATAGACCGGGTCAGCGGCGGCCGTCTCCAGCGAATTCTTGGATAACATTTTTAAGAGCTTCACCGGATTATGATCCGTTTCGGTCCAGGCCAGGCGATCCAGCCTCTGAAACAGGACCCAGGCGGCGGGATGCCAGGACCACCAGAGATTGAAGGCCAGTTCGCCCAGGCCATTGAGGCGTTCGGGCAAGTTCGGAAAGCGGTTGGCGAGATCATCCACGAGAGCGTCCCTCTTTCAGGTTGAATGGTTAGAAGCGAGATTCTTCTAAAAATAAGGCATCTCGGCGGGAACGCAAGGGCTGGGCGCCTTGGATCGGCCGGGGCGCGGGCCGTCCGGATTGACTTCCCGGCCACGGTATCTATCTTAAATAAAAATACCGAATTAATGAGGGAAATCCATGAAAGTCCTGGTGGTCTATTACTCGTTGTACGGGCATGTCTGGCAACTGGCCCAGGCGGTGGCGGCCGGGGTCAAGTCGGTGGCCGGGGTGGAAGTGGTGCTGCGCCGGGTGCAGGAGTTTCCGGAGGTGGAACAGGAGAGGTCCCAGCACCCGCATGTCCTGGAGGTTTGGGAGCGGCAAAAGGACATCCCGGTCTGCACCCTGGAGGACTTGAAGGAGGCCGAAGGCTTTGTTTTCGGTACGCCGACGCGCTACGGGAACATGATCGCCCAGATGAAGCGGCTGATTGATTCGACCGCGACCATCTGGTTTGACTTCGAAGGCAAGCCGGCCGGCGTCTTTACCTCCTCGGGCAGCACCCACGGCGGGCAGGAGACCACCTGCTTCACCATGATGGCGCCGTTGCTGCACTTGGGCTGCATCATTGTAGGGGTGCCTTATTCGACACCGGGGATGCTGCATAACGAAGGCCGGGGCGGTACGCCGTACGGCGCCTCCACTATTGCCGGGCCACAAAATGAATTGCAGCCGACCAAGGAAGACCTGGCCATTGCCCAGGCCCAGGGCCGGCGGGTGGCGGAAATCGCCAAGAAACTGCGCAGCTAAGAAAGGGGCCAAGAACCTCTGTCTCTTTGACCCTACCCGGGGCCGGTACGTCTGGCATTGCCACCATCTGCGACACGAGGATAACGAGATGATGCGGCCCTACGTGGTCTCGCCGTGAAAAGCATATGAGTCGCCTGAGAATCAAAAAGCCGCTGGAAGAAAAACTGGAGAAGCCCTGCGCCGCGGCAATGCGGCGTTTGAGCGTGCCGTGGTTCCGTTGGGGTATCATTTTATTTTCCCTGGCCCTGGCCGGGGCTTCGATCTATTACACCCTGGGGCACCTGACGGTCAACACCAGCCGCAAGGACCTGATCTCCGGCAATCAGAGGCTGATCGAGCGCTCGAACCTGATCGACCGGGACTTCGGGGGTAAAGACGGCCTGGTGGTGGTGGTGGAAAATGTCAACCGGCCGCAAACCGTCAGGTTTGCCAAGGCCCTGGCCGCCGAGCTGAGCCGCGACCCGGAGCGGTTCCCCGATCTGTTCTACCGCCTCAATCCCGACAGTTTCAAACCGTGGGCCCTGCTCTATCCGGGGGTCGACGATCTCCTGAACCTCAAAAAGAACCTTGCCGGTCAGAAAAAACTGCTGAGCAGACTGGCGGCCGAGCCCTCGTCTGTCGACCTTCTATGGCCTGGTCAATGAGCAAATCGCCCAGGCGATGATCGGCACCGCGTTCACCGGGTTTTTGCAGGGTGAGCAGGCGCAGGAACTGCCCGACGTTTCTCTCCTCAACGCCACCCTTCGACAGCTCCAGGCGAGTCTTACGGCTCAGCCCTACATCTCCCCGTTCGAGAGTCTCTTTCCCGGCGGCATCGGCGATCTGAGCGAGCAGGGTTACTTTTTTACGGACAACGACCGTTTCCTGATGTTCCTGGTGACCGGCCGCCCGGGGAGCTATACCACGATGGCCGACGATTTGAAGGTTTTGCGGCAAATCGTGCGCCGCGTCCAGTGTAAATTTCCCGGGATGCGAGTGGGGGTGACCGGCCCCGACGCCCTGCAAGCCGATGAAATGACCAGCGCCATGCGGGATATCACCCTGGCCACCTGGCTGTCTCTGGTGGGCCAATTCGGCCTTCTCGTCCTCTTTCTCCGCGCCCTCAGGCGGCCTCTGGCGGAAGTCGTGTCCCTGCTCGTCGGCCTGTGCTGGACTTTCGGCATGATAACCCTGGTCGTCGGACACCTCAACCTCCTGTCCGTGATCTTTGCCCCTTTGATGCTGGGGCTGGCCATCGATTACGGCATCCACTGGTTTTGCCGGCTGGAAGAAGAGGATGAGGCCAATCAGAGCCAGTGCACCCCTGAGGCCCTGAGCTGCGCCTATCGCCAGACCCTGCCGGGAATCATCTATGCCGGACTGGCGGCCATGGTGTCCTTTTTGCCTCTGGCCTTTGTGAATTTCAAGGGGTTGTCGGAGTTGGGGCTGATCCTGACCGCAGGCATTCTCATCATGCTATTGGCCACCCTGATCTTGGCCCCCAGCCTGGTGATGGTCAGCGAACGCTGCATCTCCACCGGGAAGCCGCACCTATGTCCCGGGGAGCCGCCCCCCTTCCTGCACCTGGAGTGGCGCCATCCGGGCCGGGTCGTGGCCGTGGGCGCGTTGATCTTCGTCCTGGGGATCATCGGCCTGCTGCGGGTGCAGTTCGACTTGAATCCCCTGCACCTGCAAAATCCCCGGGTCGATTCCGTGGTCTGGGAGATGCGGCTCCTGGAGGAGTCCAAGTATTCCACCTCCTTCGGCGCCATGACCGCCGATTCCCTCCAGAACCTGGAGGCCAAGACCGCGGCCCTGAAGCAGCTGCCCACGGTTTCCCACGTGGAGTCGGTGCTCTCCTTTCTGCCGGCGGAGGTGGAGAAAAAGCGTCCTATTATTAAAGAGATACAAGCGAACCTGGTCGGTCTAGAGATTCCCGGGGCCCCGAAGGGTCTCTCCGATCCCCAGGAGCTGGCGGGAATTCTGGGCCGGATAAATTTCAAGATGGATGAGGCCGCCAAAAGTCTGGAGGCGAAACAGGCGGCTACCAGGGGGCAGATTGAGGAGACCCACGCCCTCATCAATAAAATCATGCCCCTCCTGGACCCCGGCCACGACCCGCCGGTCGCAGCGCGCCTGGCTGACTTCGAGCGCCATTTTTTTGCCGACCTGCATGACCAATGGGGCCTGCTCCGGGGTTATGAAAAATCGGCGCTGGCCTCGCCGCCCATGAGCCTGGAGGACTTGCCGCAGCCGGTGCGGGAGCGCTTCATCGGTGACGGAACCTATTTGATCCGGGCCTTTCCCTCCCAGGATATCTGGGACTTTCCGCCTTTAAAAAGGTTCGTGAAGAGTCTCTGGCAGGTCGATCCCAATGCCGTGGGGGACCCGGTGCTGCTCTATGTCTTTACCCTGGGCTTTCGCAATTCCATCCTCTGGGCCGCGGGCGTTGCGGTCCTGGCCATAGCCGTGCTGCTGGCGGTTTTTTACCGCAGTCTGACCATGGCCATGCTGGCGCTGGTGCCCCTGTGGGTGGGCACCGGGTTGACCCTGATCATGATGTGGCTTATCGGCCTGCCCTTCAATCAGGCCAATGTCCTGTTCCTGCCGTTGATTTTAGGGGAGGGGGTCGAGTTCGGCATCATCATCCTGACCCGCTGGCAACTGGAGGATAAGGCCCGGGCCATTACCTTGCCGGCCAGCACCGCCAAGGGCGTGGCCCTGGCGGCCCTGACCACCACCGTGGGCTTCGGCAGCCTCATGGTCTCGGCCCACCGGGGCACCTTCAGTCTGGGGCTGCTGGCCACCGTGGGCAGCCTCTGCGTCCTGCTGGCCTCCTTGAGCATCTTGCCGGCCTTCCTCCATCTGCTGGAAAGGCGAGTGAAGCCGGCGCCCAACCTGTTCCACTCCCTGCTGGGGGGCCCGGCCCGGGGCACCTATGCCAGGGGAAAGCCTGACGAAAAAGGTCTGGCCCAGCCGGAATAAGCTTTGGGGCCGAGGCGGGTAGAGGCGGGTGAGGTTTCATCGGTTAACTCGCGGTCGGCATGCAAAGATCAGAGCATTTTTATATAATCATTCTGAGAGTAGTCTAATGATCGGAACGGGAGAGGGTTTGCCCCGGTCTCCGGTCCCCGGTCTCCCGTCTACTATGCAGCTCGCCGAAATCACTGTTAAAACCGCCCTGGTCAAGTCCGGCATTCCCGGGGTGGAGTACGTCATCAACCCGTATCTGGGCTGTGGGCACGGCTGCCGATATTGCTACGCGGTCTTCATGAAGAGGTTCGCCCGGCGCTTCCAGGGGCAGCCTTGGGGCAGCTTCGTGGAGGCCAAGGTCAATATTGCCGAGGTCCTGCGCCGGGAATTAGCCCGGAAGCGGCAGCGGGGCCGGGCCCTGCTGTCCAGCGTCTGCGACCCCTACCAGCCGGTGGAAGCCAAATTCCGGCTCACCCGGCAATGCCTTGAGGCCCTGCGGGATTTTGGCTGGGGGATCGATATCCTGACGCGCTCGCCCCTGGTGGTCCGGGACCTGGATATTCTGGCCGGGGCTGCCTCAGCGTCAGCGTCGGCTTTTCCATCCCCACGGATGATGAGGCGGTGCGCCGGGTGACCGAGCCCCAGGCCCCGTCCATCCCGGCCCGGATCGCCGCCTTGAAGCAGGTGGCGGCGGCGGGGCTGCGCCCCTGGGTCTTTATCGCCCCGATGCTGCCGATGAACCCGGCCAATTTGATCGAACTCATCGCGCCGTATGCCGAGCGCGTCCTGCTCGACCCTTTGAACTACCGGCGCCAGGTGCAGTCGCTATTTCCACCAGCAGGGCTGGGATTATGCCTTGACGGAGGCGTATGCCGCGGCCACCCGGGCGGAATTGTCTCGGCTCCTGGGGGCGCTTAGCGAGGGAGGCGAGAGGCCATGAATGAGCCGAATGGCGCCATGCCGGCCGTCCTCGACCGGCTGGCCTGGATGCGGCAGCAGCGCATCTGGCCCAACGGGCTCCGCTACCTCTGGACCGACGCCTTCGGGGTGGTGCTGCTGGTGTCGCTCTACCACGAACTTCAGGACGAGCGCTATCTCGCCGAGGCGGAGTGGCTGGTGGCCGAAGTGGAGCGGGTGCTGGGCCGGCCCCGGGGCCTGCGCATCGGCGAGGCCCCGGACCGGGACGGCCAGTACTACCACTACCTGGCCATGTGGCTCTTTGCCTTGGACCGGCTGGGGCGGGTAAAACCGGCTTACCGGGACCGGGCGATCGAGCTGGTGCGGCAGATCCATCCCGCCTTTGTGCGGCCGGGAGCGGGGGTCGTCTGGAAGATGCGGGAGGACCTGAGCGGGCCTTATCCGGGCTACGGCCTGGGTCTCCTGGACTCCTTCCACGGCTATGTGGTCTACCGGCTGCTCGCCCCGGAGGAACTGGCGGCGGAAATCCGGGAGATGCAGGAACTGGTGGCGCGGAGTTATCCGTCGGTGGACGTGGACCAGGACCTGGGGCTGGGGATGATGCTCTGGTTCACGCACTTTTTTCCGCGGGAGGACTGGGCCGTGGAGCAACGGCAGCGCTCGCCTGGCGACCCTGGAGCAGATGTGGATCGAGCCGCCCGGCTATTTTTGCCGCCATCCGGGGCTGCCGGAGGTGAAGTTCGCCTTCACCAACTACGGGGTTTCCCTGGGGCTCCAGGCGGTGAGGGCGCAGCCGCAGCGGGTGCGGCGCCTCAACGACTTTTTCCGCACCTACCAGTCCGGCGATGAATACGACCGGGAGGCGATTACGCACGTGATGGCCTGCACGTCGTATTTTCCGGGGGAGTTTATTTTGAAATAAAAATATGAGTTGCGGGAGTTTAAATGTCTTAGTCCTATTCTACCTAACGTCGATAACTTCGGCCTGCATTTTGTTCAAGCAGTATCTGCAAGAAAGCTCGATTGCGGACTATGGTCTTCCAGTGGTTCGAATTTTGACTGATTCTAACCTTCATGCAAAGGTTATTGATATTGTCTCAAGTCGATTTCAGCGCTTGATACAAGAATGCAATCGCTTCAAGATGAACACCACTTTTCTGTGAAATCTGTCATAACCTTACTAATTTTGATGGGCCATACGGATTTGTTTTAAATTATCTACAAGTCAGTAAACTAGATTTTATTACGAGATGTATAATGTATGTTTTTGCATCCATAACTATGAATATTCTTGTAATTATTCTATTCTGATAGTTTGGAGCCAGACTTCGTCGTATCTTAACTGTTGAGTCTTTGAAGTTGCGCTCAATGATCACCCATGCCATTATCGTAAATGCATGTCTCAGAAAATCATTTATGCTTTACATAGTTGATAGTATAGGAAAGAGCGTCGTCGATAATTGGTTTATTTAATATCTGATTTTGCCATTGTTCTCGAATTGACAAATAATCATCATAGTTCTATTACATAAGATTATTCAATAATCTTTCCGTTTAGAGATTGCGCATCCTGTAGATGCATCATCAAAAGCAATCTATTGGCCAATATAAAGGACAGTTGCAAGTTAGAGATCCATCGTAATAGACTGATTTCGTTTCCCACAAGTAGACTGATGACCTTTAATTGCCTCATATAAGTTGAACTGGCGATGATATGCTTCTCACGATAACGGTCGTCACGGACTTTGATCTTATCACGATCGTGGCTGATTACTCTTCCCGTTAGACAAATCAGGTTTATGGGTCCATATACCATCAGAATTGCGGTCTTAGGAGACTTAGTTCATATTCAATTTTCAAGATCGCTCTAAACTTCTGTCGTAAACTTTTCATCAATAACAGATCCTTACATTTATGAAGACAATTGGATACAAATATCGTCCCATTTTAATCATCTTCGTTTTATCGTTCCATAACGATCCTCTAGGCGTTTTCCATTACAATTGGAGGTTGCGTCAAATCTAATTTTACCATGTCGTAGGTTTGAATCAATCCTAAGCTTACAGGCGATTTGTTCGAGGATGGAGACTAGTTTCCCTAATCCTCACCACTTTCATCTATTACTCTTCATTCATTCCATCACCAGCACCGCGGCGCCGGTGATCTGGCCGGAGCGCAGGCGGTTCAGGGCGTCGTTGGCCTGCTCGCAGGGGGAAGGTTTGGACCTCGGTCTTAATGGGCACTTGGGGGGCCAGGGCCAGGAATTCCTCGCCGTCCCGGCGGGTGAGGTTGGCCACGGAGCGCACGCACGCGTTCGCCCCAGAGGAGGTCGTAGGGGAAAGAGGGGATGTCGCTCATGTGGATGCCGCCGCAGACCACGACGCCGCCTTTGCAGGTGGCTCTGAGCGCCGCGGGGACCAGCGCTCCCACCGGGGCGAAGATGATGGCCGCGTCCAGTTCCTCCGGGGGGAGTTGCTCGGAGCCGCCGGCCCAGACGGCTCCCAGGCGGCGGGCGAACTCCTGGGTCTCGGTGTCGCCGGCGCGGGTGAAGCCGTAGACCTTCAGGCCGTGGTGGACGGCCACCTGGACGGTGATGTGGGCCGCGGCCCCGAAACCGTAAATCCCCAGGCGCTCCACCCCGCGGCCGGCCAGGCGGTAGGAGCGGTAGCCGATGAGCCCGGCGCAGAGCAGGGGCGCGGCCGCAGCAAAGGGGTAGCCCTCCGGCAGGTGGAAGGTGTAGTGCTGGTCCGCCACGGTATATTGGGCGTAGCCGCCGTCTACGGTATAGCCGGTGAATTTCGGCGAGTCGCAGAGGTTCTCCCGTTCCTTTCGGCAGTAGCGGCAGTGGCCGCAGGTGTAGCCCAGCCAGGGCACGCCGATGCGGTCGCCGATCCGGAATTTTTTGACCTGAGCGCCCAGCGGCGGCCACGGTCCCGACGATCTCGTGGCCGATGATCAGGGGCAGTTTGGGCTCGGTGAGTTCGCCGTCGACGATGTGCAGGTCGGTGCGGCAGACGCCGCAGGCGTGGACCCGGATGAGCACCTGCTCCGGGCCGGGCGCGGGGACCGGGACTTCCAGGTATTGAAGAGGAGTTTTGGGCGCCTCCAGAACCATGGCGCGCATTTTTGTCGGGTATCTGCATGCAGGCCTCCCGTTAAGCTGGCAGAAAAGCGAAAGGCGGAAGAAACGTCTCAGCCGCCCCCAGTTCTAAAAAGTGAAAGGGAGGATTTTACATAGCTTTCTTAAATCCCCCTAAATCCCCCTTTTTCAAAGGGGGACTTTTAAAACCCGAAATTCAAGGAACCGCCGAGGGCCGCGCTTTTACATGATTATACTTCCCAAAGAATGGCAATTCATTTTAGAAAATCAATAGATGCGCACCAGCGGGGCGTGGCGGCCGTGGTAGGGACGGCCGTCGATGCTCTCAAGATAAACATGGCCGGCCCGGAATTCCATGGGGCTGACCCGCCCGGAGAGGGTGACGAACTTGCCGCGGCGGGCCAGGCGGCCCAGAACCTCATAATTTTGGTTCAGGATCACCTTGTTGCCGAAGCCATGGCGGGGGTTGTTCTTGATAAAGTAGCCGCCCTGGTCTTGGGCGTAGCCGATGCGGGCCGTCAGGGTAAGGGGCTGGTAGGCGCCCTTGATCTTGCCGTAGACGTCGGGGTCGGGGATAAATTGTTGGGCCAGGCCGGGGCCGGCGAGCCCCAGCACCAGGAGCAGGGATAACAGGGAGAAGCGGATTTTGCGCATGGGCGCCTCCTGGGATTAATTTTGCCAGGCCATTTTACCGCAGAATGGTCCGGTTGCCTTGGAAAGATATTTCTCACGCCAAGACGCAAAGGCGCCAAGACGCAAAATTTTTGGTTTTTTTGTATCTTTTGCAAAGGCGCGTCTCATGCCCCGATGGACGGCATCTCGCGTAAGTCACCGTTGAGATGGTGCGTGGAACGCACACTACATCTATCCCGCAAAGCAGGAGCTTTGCTTGCAAGTGGGTTCCCAAGCAGGAGCTTGGGAACCAGAAATGAGCGGCAGGGCGGGCGAGACGCCCGCCCCACCAGGGTTTTTGGCGTCCACGGACCGCCCCACAGACCGGTCGTTGTCGACCGGGGGAATTTGTGGTAAGAAGTTGCCAGAAACCGGAACCATTTTAACGATATGGAGTTTCTATGGGCGATTTTCGGACCATTTCTCAAGACTTGAGCCGGATGCTGGACCTGAAATATGAGGCGGTGGGGGTGAACCTGTACCGGGAGGGCGAGCCGCGGCCGGAGGGCCTGGAATTTACCCGGGAGAACCTGAAGAGCTATTGCCAGGCCGTGGTCCTGGCCGGACAGGGGCGCACCCTGCTCCTGGCCAAGGAGCAGATGGGCTGCAAGCTGGGGACCACGGCCCTGGGTTTTGAACCGGAGGCGGAGGCCTTTCTGGATGACGGCGTCCTGGAGAAGTACGGCGTCGGCCTGTTCGCCACCGAGGAGGCCTCGGCCGCCACCATCCACCACTCTTTTTATCTTCCAGCCGGGAAGACCCGGGCCGCCCTGATTGCGCCTCTGTCTTTCTTTCAGGAAGCGCCCCAGGTGCTGCTCTTCACCGCCAACAGCGAACAGGTGATGTGGCTGCTCTATGCCCTGAACTACGAGCGGGGCGGCCGGATGAACCTGCCCCAGTCGGGCGGGGCCTTGGGCGGCTGCGCCGACATCACCTCGCTGCCGCTGTTGGAGAAGGTTCCCAATATCACCTTTCTGGGCCTGGGCTGCCGCCTGAAAACCGGTCTCGACCCCTGCCACCTGATGCTGGGGGCCCCGGGTGAGGCCCTAGCGGCGCTGCATGAGCATCTGCTGGCCATGGCCAAACCGATTGGCATGTTGAAGAAGAAGTGAGCAGTGAGCAGTGAGCGTTGCAGATTACCAGTTACCAGTTCCCGGTTACCAGTGAGGAATAGCCAGTAAGCAGAGTTTAGCTGGCGAGGAATAATTACTGACAACTGGCAACTTTTTCCCGTTGCCGGTGATTGCCAACCGCCACTGGGAACTGATAACTTGGAACTGGCAACTGCTTTTTCCAATTGCGCCGGGGGGCTGCTTTGGTTATAATTTCTAGCAGATTCATTGGCCAGGGTAATCCGCCGGGGGACCAGCTCTCCCGGTAATTTTTATGTCTTTTGCATCTTTCGTAAAAGGAAGGTAATTATGGTAGTCGGGGAAAGAAAGCCAATCGCCGAAATCATGGAGATGGTGCGTCCATATAAGAAGATCCTGGTGGCCGGGTGCGAAACCTGCACCGCCGAGTCCATGAGCGGCGGCCGCAAGCAGGTGGCCGAACTGGCCGCAGCCCTGGAGATGGCCTTCAGTCTGGAAGGCCAGGAGATGGAGATCAAGGAGATCAGCGTCGACCGCCAGTGCATCCACGAATTCCTGCTGGATATCGTCGACCAGACCGCCGACGTGGACGCGGTAGTCTCCATCGCCTGCGGCGCCGGCATCCAGAGCGTGGCCGAGCGCCTGCCGGGCAAACCGGTCTTCCCGGGCCTGAATACCATGTTCATCGGCGAGACCTCAAGCAGCGGCGTCTGGCAGGAGCGCTGCCAGGGCTGCGGCGACTGCGTGCTGGGGATCACCGGCGGCCTCTGCCCCGTGACCCGCTGCGCCAAAGGGCTGCTCAACGGCCCCTGCGGCGGCTCCCAGGGCGGCAAATGCGAGGTGTCGATGAGCCTGAAATGCGACGTCCCCTGCGTCTGGGCCATGATCTACGAGCGCCTGAGCCAGTTGGGCGAGCTGGATCGCCTCCTCACTTATCAGCCCCCCAAGGATTGGCGGCCCGGCGGCTTCACCGGTCCCCGCCAGTTGGTGCGGCAGAACGTCTGATTCTCTCTAAAAATAGCCAAATCAAGTTAGCCCTTGAGGGGCCGGCAGTTACTGCCGGTCCCTTTTTTTTTGGGCCAGGTGCGTTTATCCTTTTCTGCCGCACCTGCCGATTAGGATATTGCAATTCTGTCAAAGATGGCTATCGTTTGACCTAAGAGTCATTTAGTCACTTTACTGGCAAAATTACCATGATGAGTTTTAGCCAAATCTGCTGAAAGGAGGGATGTCAAAAAATTCGGGAAGAAGCTTCATTTCCGTTGACCTGCCTGCCCAGGGGACCTCTGGTTAAACCCGGCAGACATTCAGTGACAATGTCGAAGTGGAGGTGCAATAATGGAAGGGAAGAAGGGCATCAGCGAAGACTGGCTATCTTTATGGATGGGCCTGTTCATCTGTCGTCCTCGGCCTGGGGGTCTTCGTCGGCATGGACCTCCTGGGCTGGGGCATCAAAACCAACGTCTGGACCGACATTACCAAGTCGCTCTCCCCGGTTTCCGGCACCCTATAAGGGCATGCCGGGCCTCGTCTCACTTTTCTTAACTTATCTCTTCATGCTCATCATCAGCGGGATCGGCGCGATTGCCATGGGGATCAACCTCGGCCGGTTTCATGCTGGGCTTCACCCTGGTCTTCTGGATTGGCTACGGCTGCTGGCTCTGCGGCCATTTTGCCTATATTGCCGCCAATCCCCGATGCGGCCAAGAGTTCGGTATCGCCTGGTCCCTGAAGCTGACGGGGGAAGCAGGTTTTATCGTGGCTCTGGTCGTTGGTCTCATCGTGGGGAACTTCTTTCCCAAGTTTGCCGGAACCCTGAAAGAGGCCACCCGGCCGGAATTATACATTAAAACCGCCATCGTCATCATGGGCGCCGGCCTGGGGGTCAAGGCGGCCGAAGCCGCGGGCCTGGCCTCGGCGGTGCTGTTCCGGGGGCTGTGCGCCATTATCGAAGCCTATCTGATCTACTGGGCCGTGGTCTACTTCGTGGCCCGGAAATACTTCAAATTCAGCCGGGAGTGGGCCGCGCCCCTGGCTTCCGGGATTTCCATCTGCGGCGTCTCGGCGGCCATCGCCACCGGCGGCGCCATCCGGGCCCGGCCGGTGGTGCCCATCATGGTCTCCTCCCTGGTGGTGATCTTCGCGGTGGTGGAACTGATCTTCCTGCCGTTTGTAGCCCAATTCTTCCTCTGGACGGAACCCATGGTGGCCGGGGCCTGGATGGCGCTGGCGGTCAAGACCGACGGGGCCGCGGTGGCCGTCCGGCGCCATCGTGGATTCCCTGATCCGAGCCAAGGCCCTGGCTGAGGCCGGCATCAATTATAAAGAGGGCTGGATGCTGATGACCGCCACTACGGTGAAGGTCTTCATCGACGTCTTCATCGGGGTCTGGGCCTTCATCCTGGCGGTGGTCTGGTGCACCAAGATCGAGTGCACCGGCGGCCGCATCAAGGCCGTCGAGATCTGGGAGCGCTTCCCCAAGTTCGTTATCGGCTATGTGGTTACCTTCCTGATCATGCTTTTCGCCTGTCTGAATTCGCCGGCCTTCCTCAAAACGGCTAAGGGCGCCACCGCGGGGATGGACACCTTCCGAGGCATGTTTTTCGTGCTGACCTTCTTCACCATCGGGGTGGTATCCAACTTCAAGAAGCTGTGGGAAGAGGGCATCGGCAAGCTGGCCGCGGTTTACGTCCTGTGTCTGTTCGGATTCATCATCTGGGTCGGACTGCTGATCTCCTGGATCTTTTTCCACGGGGTCAAGCCGCCGCTGGCCGGTTAGTCGCCAAAGGAGGTTGATATGACGAATGAAACCAGATTGCCGGTCGAAGAAGTGCCTGCGGTGGAGCCGGCGGTGGAATCCAAACTGATCGACGAATTACAGAAAATGGAATATGAGCCGTTGTTGCCGGTGGAGAAAAAGCTCATCAGCTGGAGTATCATCATCGGGGTCGCGGCCCTGGGTTTCCTGTGGTGGATCAGCGTTACCTTTTTCCCCGGCAGCCATTAAGCCGGGGATTTGAACCACCAAGAACACCAAGAACACCAAGAAATCACCAAGGCACATAAAGTAATAAGGCAGGCTGGGCTAAGGCCCAGCCTGCCTTTATTTTTCTTGGTGTCCTTGGTGTCTTGGTGGTTACTCTTTCTTGGCCAGCACCGCGAACCAGAGGTTTTCGCTCCAGGTGTCCAGCATTTTTAAGGGTGAGGCGTGGAGGCGGGCGGTAAATTTCTCCATCTGGGTGCCCTGGAGGCCGGAGAAGATGTACCACTTTTTTTCCAGGAACTCGGGAATATCCAGGAGGTCCAGGAGGACGTCCAGGTGGAGGTTGGCCAGGGCCAGTTGGGCTTCGGGATAGGCGAAGTGGCGGGCGTCGCCTTCAATCAGGAGGACGTCGTCTTGGCGCTGATTGTGCTTCAGGTTGCGGGCGGCGCTGCGCGCCGCTAAGTCGTTATACTCCACCGCCACCACCCGCTCGGCCCCCAGGGCCATGGACGCCAAAGCCAGGATGCCGGTACCGGTGCCCAGGTCCAAAACCTGCCGGGGCGGGTCGGTCTCAAAGACCCGGCGCAGCAGGGTCAGGCAGCCCTGGGTGGTGGGGTGGTAGCCGGAGCCGAAGGCCAGGCCGGGCTCCAGGCGGATGACGATCTCGCCGGGAGCCGGCCGCGGCTCCTCCCAGGTGGGGCAGAGGTGGAAGCCCGCCATGGAGGCGGCCTGCAGGGGCTTGCCGTCCTCCCATTCGGAGTAGTTGAGCTGGGTCTCCGAAGAGTAACGGCCGGCTCCGGTGGCGGTCAGCCAGGCCTTGACCGCGCTCTCTTGGGGCGCACCGAAGAAGAGATACGAAAAACCCGCCTCGCGCCAGCAGCCCAGGAAGTCGCTCCCGGTCAGTTCCGGCGGCGGCTCCACCCGGCCCTCGATTTCGTAGATATAGAGTTTTTCCGGCGGGGGCATGAAGTAATTCTAAACCACAGAGGCGTCAGAGGGCACAGAAAAAAATAGCTAAGATGATGGCCGAACCTGGTCGAAAGGCTAAGCGGAGAGAAAGGAGAGGTCTTCGAGGAAGTTTACCGCGACCCCAAAACGTGGATTGGTCAGGCCCCGGGGTTCCAAACGGACGACCTCCCCCTCAGCCTGCAAACAAGAAATGGAGTCGATATCCAGGAAAGACATGGTGGTATCGATGGTGAGGGAGAGGATCTGGCCGGGTTGGAACGGCGCCTCATGATCCAGGTGGAAATAGCTCCCCGACAGGCTGATATCCTGAATAACCCCATAACCCTGATGTATTTCACCACTTTCCGGATTCCGAGTCTGATAATGCAGCGGCAATGAGACGAGAAGACGATTGTGTCGCCTTCTTTCCAGGGGGGAGAAGAATAATTCTCTCTCTAAGGCCAAGGGCATTGCGTTTCCGCCATAAGACTTTTTCTGGAATTTTCCGAAAAAGGTCAATAATTGCCGCTACTGACAAGATAAAGCTATTGTGGTTGGTTTTATATAGTCAAATCGACCAATTTTTCCTAGGGAAAGATACCTATTGCCCCAAGCTAAAGCCAAAAAACCGGATGGCCCCGATTGAGGGAATCTTGGTCAGGAAAATTTAAGCAGCAAAATGAGCCGGCATCTCGCCCACAAGCCCCTTGAATTTTTCCAACCCTTCAGGTTAATATTATTAATTCCGCTCAAGGGATAAAAACCTGAGGAAGGTCATCATGGAACTGAAAGGGAAAGTGCATAGATTCGGGAATGACATCAATACGGACGAGATCCTCCCGGCCCGGTATCTGAATACCTCGGACCCCAGTGAGCTGGCCAAACACGCCATGGAGGACGCGGACCCGGAGTTCGTCAACAAGATGAAGCCCGGCGATTTCATCGTGGCCGGCAAGAATTTCGGCTGCGGCTCCTCCCGGGAACACGCCCCGGTGGCCCTCAAGGCCGTGGGGCTGGCGGGAGTGATTGCCGCCAGTTTTGCCCGCATCTTTTATCGCAACGCCTTCAACATGGGACTGGCGATCTTTGAGTCACCCGAAGCCGCGGCGGCGCTCCAGGGCGGGCAAGAGATCAGCGTAGACGTGGATGCCGGCGTCATCACCGATCTCGGCACCGGCAAAAAATATCAGAGCCAGCCCATCCCGCCCTTCATGCAGGAACTGCTGGCGGATGGCGGCCTCATGGCCCATTTGAAAAAGCACGTGGAGGCGAAATAAGCATGGGTTCTCATAAGATTGCAGTCATGCCCGGGGACGGCACCGGCCCGGAAGTGGTGGCCGAAGGCATCAAGGTCTTGAATGCCGTGGCCGGTCCGGCGGGCATTAAGTATGATTTTACCTATTACGACCTGGGCGGCGAGCGTTACAAGCGCACCGGCGAAATCCTGCCGGATTCGGTGCTGGCCGAATTGCGCCAGTTCGACGCCATCTATCTGGGGGCCATCGGCCACCCGGACGTGGCCCCGGGCATCCTGGAAAAAGGCATCCTGCTCCGGGCCCGTTTCGAACTGGATCAGTACATCAACCTGCGGCCGGTGGTGCTTTACCCGGGCGTCGAGTGCCCGCTGAAAGACAAGGGTCCGGAGCAGGTCGATTTCGTGGTGATCCGGGAGAACACCGAGGGCATGTATGTGGGCGCCGGCGGCTTCCACAAGCACGGCACCCCGGATGAGGTGGCGGTGCAGACCTCCATCAACACCCGCAAGGGCGTGGACCGCTGCCTGAAGTACGCCTTTGAACTGACCCGGCGGCGCAACCGGGAGAAGAAACTGACCCTGGTGGCCAAGACCAACGTCCTCACCTTCGCCTCCAATCTGTGGTTCCGGGCCTTCGAGGCCATGGCGCCCCAGTATCCGGACATCACTACGGACTACGCCCACGTGGACGCCACCTGCATGTGGTTCGTCAAGAACCCGGAGTGGTTCGACGTGGTGGTCACCGACAACCTGTTCGGCGACATCATCACCGACCTGGGGGCCATCATCCAGGGCGGCATGGGCGTGGCCGCGGGCGGCAACATCAACCCCGAAGGCGTCTCCATGTTCGAGCCCATCGGCGGCTCGGCCCCGAAATACACCGGCCTCCAGGTGGTGAACCCCATTGCCGCCATTGCCGCGGCCCAGATGATGCTGGAGACCCTGGGAGAGGCCAAGGCCGCCAAGGCGATCGACGCGGCCATCCGTAAGGCCGCGTCCCAGGATATGAAGAGCATGGCCGCGGGCAAGATGGGTATGTCCACCGGGCAGGTGGGGGACTTGATCGCCCGGTACGCCGCGGAATTGTTATAATCAAGCTGTCAGCTATCAGCGGTCAGCTTTCAGCTAAAGATTAGGAGCACTGGTTCCCGCTCTTGTCATTCTGAGGGAGCGAAGCGACTGAAGAATCTCAAAAATATGCGTAATACGAGATCCTTCGCTCCGCTCAGGATGACAGAAATAAGGTATCCAAATGATGGAAGGAAAAGTTTTTAGCTGATGGCTGAATGCTGAAAGCTGATAGCTAAATCCCAGGAGATTTGAAAATGGGTGGAACATATACAGTCGCAGTAGTGGGGGCCACCGGCGCCGTGGGGCAGCAGATGGTGGCCTGTCTGGAAGAGCGCCGGTTTCCGGTGCATCGGCTGGTGGCGCTGGCCTCGGAACGGTCCATGGGCAAGAAGGTCACCTTCATGGGGAAAGAAATCCCGGTGGAGGTCCTGACCAAGGACTCGTTCGACGGGGTGGAGATCGCCCTGTTTTCCGCCGGCGGCAGCATCAGCAAGGAATACGGCCCCATCGCCGCGGCGGCCGGGGCGGTGGTGGTGGACAACTCCAGCGCCTGGCGCATGGACCCGGAGATCCCCCTGGTGGTGCCGGAAGTCAACCCCCAGGACATCGGCCTCTATACCAAGCGCGGCATCATCGCCAATCCCAACTGCTCCACCATCCAGATGGTGGTGGCGTTGAAACCGCTGCACGACGCGGCCCGGATCAAGCGGGTGGTGGTTTCCACCTACCAGGCGGTCTCGGGCACCGGCCAGAAGGCGGTGGACGAACTGGCGAATCAGGTGCGGGCCCTGTTGTCCTGCGAAGACCCGGTAAAGAAGGTCTATCCGCATCGCATCGCCTTCAACTGTCTGCCCCACATCGACGTCTTCCAGGAGAACGGCTACACCAAGGAAGAGATGAAGATGGTCAACGAGACCCAGAAGATCTTCGGGGACTCGACCATCCAGGTGACGGCCACCACGGTGCGGGTGCCGGTGTTTTACGGCCACTCCGAGTCGGTGAATATCGAGACCGAGCGGAAGCTCAGCGTGCACGAGGCCCGGGAACTTCTGGCCGCGGCCCCGGGGGTGAAGGTGGTGGACGATCCCCTGAAGAATAAATATCCCATGGCGATCGACGCCGCCGGCCAGGACCTTACCCTGGTGGGCCGCATCCGGGAGGACTTCAGCATCGAGAACGGCCTCAACCTCTGGGTGGTGGCGGACAATATTCGCAAGGGCGCCGCGACCAACGCGGTGCAGATCGCCGAGATCCTGATTCGGGATTATTTGAGGAAGTGAGCAGTAAGCAGTAAGCAGTGAGCAGTAAAGTAGGAGATAGCGGTTAGCATTTAGCAGTTGGCAGTTAGTAAAAGAAAAGCTGATGGCTGACTGCTGAAAGCTGACAGCTGGCCACGGCTCCGAAGGAGCGGCCCTTGCGGATCATCGCCGGCGCCTTGAAAGGGCGGGTCCTGTCCCCGGTGCAGGGCCGGACCCGGCCTACGGCCGCCAGGGTCCGGGAGGCGATCTTCAATATCCTGGGGGCCGCGGTCGCCGAGGCGAGGGTCCTGGACCTGTTTGCCGGCACCGGCGCCCTGGGGATCGAGGCCCTGAGCCGGGGGGCGGCGGCGGCGGTCTTCGTGGAGGATCAGCCCTCGGCCCTGAAAGGCCTGCGGCGGAACCTGGAGACCCTGGGCCTGGCGGAACGCAGCCAGGTTTTGCCGCTGCCGGTGGCCGCGGCTTTGCGGCAGTTGTCGGCCCGGGGAGCACCATTCGGCCTGGTCTTTCTGGACCCTCCCTATGGGGGTGAGGCGGCGCAGGCCACCCTGGCAGCCCTGGCCGCGTCGCCGCTGCTCCTGCCCCAGGCGTGGGTGGTGGCGGAGCACAGCCGCCGGGAGACCCTGCCGGAGACGAGCGGGGCGCTGAGGCAGCAGACTTTGCGACGTTATGGAGACACCCAGGTGGCTTTTTACAGACGGGAGACGGAAGACGGGGGACGGGAGCAAGAGTAACTTCCCCGGTCTGCCGTTTCGCCGCCAGATTTTGAGTGGAAACTGGTTACCTTTTTGGTTATAAATCCTTAAAAGGACGGCAGGCAGGAACCGGGAGCAAGAACCCCGGTCTCCGGTCTCCGGTCCCCGGTCCTTAAAATGCCTGACATCGCGGTCTATCCCGGTTCCTTCGACCCCATCACCAACGGCCACCTGGACCTGATCCAGCGGGCCCTGAAGATCTTCGACCACATCAATATGGCGGTGGCCACCAACGCCTTCAAGAAGTCCCTGTTCACCATCGAAGAGCGCGTGGAAATGGCGCGCGAGTCCCTGAAGGAATATCCCAACGTCTCGGTCAGCAGCTTTCAGGGTTTGCTGGTCAAGTACGCCAGGGAGCAGAAGGCCCGGGCCATTCTCCGGGGCCTGCGGGCGGTCACCGATTTTGAGTACGAGTTTCAGTTGGCCATGATGAACCGCAGGCTGGAACCGGAGATCGAGACGGTCTTTTTGATGACCGGGCTCCGCTGGGTTTTTCTCTCCTCCAGCATCCTCAAGGAGGCGGCGGTGCATGGCGGCAATATCGAGGGCATGGTGCCGGAAATCGTCTTTAAAAGACTGCAGGAAAAATTCGAGATGTTGAACCAGCTAAACAAGGGGCAATAATTGCGGATCTGCGTCATCGACGGCCAGGGGGGCGGCATCGGCGCGGCCCTGATCAAGCGCCTGAAAGAGGTGTACCGGGAGGAGCATGAGGTCATTGCCCTGGGCACCAACGCCGTGGCCACCGCCCAGATGATGAAGGCCCGGGCCAACCGGGGGGCCAGCGGCGAGAATGCCATCGTCCGCACGGTGGCCACCGCCGACGTCATTCTGGGCTGCCTCTCCATCGTGCTGGCCAACGCCATGATGGGGGAAGTGACCCCGAAGATGGCGGAGGCCATTGCCTCGGCGAAGGCAAGGAAGATTTTGCTGCCCCTGACCCAGGAGACGGTGGAGATCGTCGGCCTGACGCCGGAACCGCTGCCGCACCTGGTGGAAAGGATCGTCAGCCACAAATTAAGGGAGATAATTCGAGATGTGTGAAGCCGCAGCCTACGTGTTGAAAGACGGCCGGGAGGAACTGGTCCTGCAGGATGTGGACGTCATCGAACCGGACGGCGACAACCTGCGCCTGGTCAATATCTTCGGGGAACAGAAGGTCCTGAAGGCCAATATCCTCAGCCTCAACCTGGTGGACCACAAGGTCATCCTGGTGGAGAAATAGAGCCCTCCCCCCCCCGACGGCAGAAGGCTTACCCGTCCGGCCTGCTCGGTGCGGGGCTTCAAAGTGTGCTTTGAGATCTTTCTCTGGCAATTGGGCAAAAACCTCATTGACAAAAGCTTTTAGAGTGCCGCATAATCTCGGATCAAGCCTAAGCAGGTACTTATAATGCCACTTTTCGAGTAGTACTATCCGATCACCAGAATTATTTCTCCTCGATTAGCAACATTGAGCGATTCCAGGCATAGAGTATTGGAGAGGTCGGTGATGGCCACAACCTTTTGGAGTTATTGAGAAAACAATCATTGATATGGTCATCATTGATGTTGAATCTGCAGCATATAGAAACGGTTAGGGAGATCAAACGACTTATCCGAAAGTTAAGATATTACTTTATTGATGATATCTGAATTTTTTGCGCCAGTATCTTTGCCAGAGCGGATGGATATATGTTTAAAGAAAACGCCTATTCAGACCTTATCACTGCGCTAGAAAAGATTCGTCAGGGGGAAGCTATTTTTGCACATAATCTCTGTGGAATGGCAGAAATTATTCGTAATGAAATGAGTAGCAATTTTATTCCAAAATCATTAAGCGCTAAGGAAATAAGAGTATTGACTTGAGATGTGAATCTAAGACGCAGCGACGATGTGCCTGAATTTAACTTCCAAATAGCTGACCCGCTTTAGCATGAAACGTGTCCTAATTATTTCAGGTATTCTTTTTTTCCTGTTCAATCTGGGCACCAATGGTGCGCTGGGTCCCGGGTATTTTCACGGCTGCGGCGTGCTGGGCATTATCGGCCATTTGCATACCGAGGCCGACGGCATTGCTCGCTTTCATTATCATTCCGACTCCGAACATGGGTCCATCCGGATTTGTGGGCAATCACTTAAAGACGACTATCTGCTGCATCGTGGAAAAACTAGCTCAGTAATTACCTGCATAAATTCCCCAATCTCGCCAATCCTAAACCAGGAAAGGCAATTTCCCCCCTCTCCTGTTCATCGCCGCCTCACAGAGCCAATTTTATCTATCTAGGCATAAGCTCCGGCGGCATCCCCCTGTAATAAAAATTCCTGACACGTGTAGTCCGCTATCCCGGCAGCGCTCGGCGATTGGTCAAGCAGGGGCGCGTTGTCTCACATTTATAAAGGAGGGAGGGATGTTCGCCAGGCATGATCATTCACCCAGTTCCCCGTTGAGAAATAATCTAACCTTTAACAGGGCTCCATACCGGGATTGCCCCGGGTTAACTGAGCCTGATTTCTGGAAGCGTAGATCATGGACAGAAGAAAATTCTTAAAGCTCATGGGTATGACAGGGGTCGCCGCGGCTATCCCCTGGCAGCTTAGACTGCGCGACTACAAGCTCATGATGGCTCAGGCGTATCCGTTCTCCCAGAGTCCCACCATCCGGAAATTCATCACCAACCTGCCCGGGTTGGGACCCAGCGGGCCAACCAAATCGGCAGTGCATCCCGTTATCCACCAAGACAACCCGGAATTTTGCCTGCCTAAAGACCGATTTTTACAGCCTGGGGGTAAGGCAATACACCGAAAAGATGCATCCTGACCTCCCCAACCCAACTACCCTCTGGGGATATGCTGACATCAATGAGGACGGGAATTCCCAGGGGAACTTCATCAACAAATATCTGGTGGCGTGGTAGTGGCGACGAGAGGCACGCCGGTCATGTTTCAAGTCACCAACATGCTGCCGAATCGACCCATTGTTCCCGTGGACCTCACCGTCATGGCGGGTCCCAACGGGCAGATGGTGATGGATTTGCCGTTTAACCGCGTCGCCGTCCACTTGCATGGCGGCTTAACCCCGTGGTTCAGCGATGGCACCCCCTTCCAGTGGTTTGACCCCAAGGGGATGGTTGGCCCCAGTTTCATGAATGTCCCCGGACGCACCCGCCGAAGGCACGGCGACCAACTATTACCCCATGGACCAGAGCGCCCGGCTGGCGTGGTACCATGACCACGCCATCGGCATCACCCGGACCAATGCCTACTCCGGCATCGCCTCGGCCTTAATCATTACCGATGCCTTCGAGAGCTCCCTGATCACCGGCGGATACCTGCCGGATCTGGTCGGGGTGCCGCTGGTCCTCCAGGACAATACCTTCTTTGACCCCACCAAGGACCCCCATTATCCGGTCGCCGGGGCAAAAGCGGGTGACCTCTGGTATCCCTATTTGTATGAGCAAAATTTCACGCCGACAGGTGGACCGCCGCCGACCGGTGCGACTCCTAACGCCAGCGGCAGGTGGGACTATGGCCCCACCTTCGGGTTTGGCCTCAATCCGCCGGACCCCACGCAGAATGCGATTCTGCCCAACGCGGTGCAGGGTCCCCTATCCCAGTTCTATACACTCCCGTCGCCGGCCTCCCTGGTGCCCGAGTATTTCTCGGATACGGCCATGATCAACGGCGCGCCCTATCCGGTGATCAACGTGACGGACAAGACCTTCCGGTTCCGGGCCCTGAACGGCTCCCAGGCCCGCTTCTGGCACCTGAACCTGTACCTCGAAGATCCCGCAACCCCGGAGAGGCGCTGGTTGGTAACCCCGGCCCGCCCATGTTTCAGGTAGGCACCGAGGGCGGTTTCCTGCCCGGAGTGGTCAATATTTCCGGGGACAAATTTAATCCGGTCTTCGACACCGGGTTGCCGATACATGGTAATACCACACCTTGTCCAAGAATTGATCCCAATACGGCCGATCCCGACGGCCCCTTTAACCTGCTGCTGGCTCCGGCGGAGCGGGCCGACATCCTCATCGACTTCTCGGGCCAGGCGGGAAAGTCCTACATCCTGTATGCCGACGCCCCGGCGCCCTTCCCCATGGGCGACGGCCGGAACGACTACTTTACCGGCGATGGCAACCAAACCGCCATCGGGGGCGCGAACAACACCGCGCTCGGCTATGGGCCCAACACCCACCATCGCGAAGATCGTGGTGAGCAGCGGCAAAGCGGGCACCATGAAGACTCCCAATACCATTGCCAACGCCCTCAAGACGAAATTCAGCACCGGGAACCAGCCGTTCCTGTTCTTTAACAATGGGACCGCCTATACCCCGGCGTTTCCCGCTCCCGCGGGCACGTTTGCTGGCGCAGTGAGAAGGCGCAGTTTGACCCTGAATAAAGATTTTGACGAATACGGCCGCCTCCACCAGAGGCTGGGGACTGGCGACAATAACTTCACTTCTCTTTCCGGTCTCACCATCAACGGGAAGGATAACCAGGGTCTGCCCACCTGGGGCCGGGATTATCTCGATCCGGCCACCGAAGATCCCGGGCCCGCCGACATCGAGATCTGGGACATTTTCAACCTCACCGCGGACACCCATCCCATGCACTTCCACCTGGTGAACGTCCAGGTCATCCAGCGTCAGGCTTTAGTCGTGGATCCCGTTAGTGGCGCTACAACCATGGTTACTACAGGTGCGCCCTGGGCGCCCGATGACAACGAGCTGGGCTGGAAGGAAACGGTGCGCAATAACCCGATGGAAGTGACCACAATAATGATGAAGTTCGACTTGCCCAAATTGCCCACGTCCATGGGCGATCCCAGTAGCCCGAGATTTGCGAGCCAGTATCCGGGGAAGATCGTGCATGAGTACGTCTGGCACTGCCATATCCTGGAGCATGAAGAGCATGACATGATGCGGCCTCTGGTGGTAGTTAAACCTTAACCAGGTCCACAAGGCCTGTTCAAGACCCCGGCGCCCCGGCGCCGGGGTCTTTTTTTGGGCTCACGCCAAGGCAGAGGAAGGCAAGGCAGGAAAATCAAGAGAGGTAAAAAAGCCGGCAGTCCGGTCTGCCGACTTGTTTTTCATAAACTCCCTGGAGTATCTTTATCAGCAACTATGGTTAATTGTGATTGAGTATAGGCAAGTTTACCTAGGCATAATTGGGTAATTCTGCCAATTTCATTAAAATAAAGCAACCTTATAATTGCATAAAGTAATTGCATAAAGCTGGTTGATGAGCGGCCGGAGGCCGGCGAGTTTTTCACCGCCCCGGAGGGGATTTGATCTGATCCGGCTCAAGGAACGTGGCAAAAAATCCAGACCCATCGAGGTGTAATATGGAAGACGAGCGTCTTGGCACGGGCCAGGCCCTGGAAGTGGCCTTTGAGGCAATTAAGGCGATGCACCAAAACCTCCATGCTTGCTACGCCTCGAAAAGCGATCCGCTGCTCTTGGAACTGGCGGACATGATCCTGTTGCTCTCGGCCCAAATGACCCTGGTGGCCGGAGTGCCGGCGAACCGCAATCTGGCGACGGTGGACCGGCAGGCCGAGGGCAGATCCAAATATTCTACTCATTGAACAGGCGGTATTGAGGGGAAAATGGGGCGCGGCCAGCCGCGCCCCATTTTGTTTATGGGCAAGTTGGCGGACCTATTTTATGGTGACGTACTTGCCGTTCTTCACTTCCAGGAGATAGACGCCCAGGGTGCCGGCCCGGGTGACGTCATGGGTCTGGTTGAAGGAGAGCTTGCCGGTGACGCCGTCGTAGTCCTTCACTTCGTCCAGGTACTTCTTGATGCCCTCGGCGGTGGCGCCATTTTTCTTCATGCCTTCCAGGAGCATGGCAGTGGCGTCATAATGCAGGGCCGCGAACATGATATTGTAGGGGTCGTTGTTCTTCTTGACCAGCTCTTCATAAGTCTTCTTGAAGGCCTGGTTTTTCGGGGTGTTGTAGTCTTCGTCATACTCGCCGCCGATGACGTGGCCTTCCGCCGCCGGGCCCGCCAGCTTGATATAGGCCGGGTTCATGTCGCCGTAGACTCCCAGGATCTTCTGGTTCATGCCCAACTGCCGGGCCTGGGCCGCAGCCGGCGCGGTCTCGGGGGTGTAGCCGGGGATGAAGAGGATATCGGGATTGGCGGCCTTGATCTTGGTCAGTTCCGCTTTAAAGTCCCGGGCCCCCCGGTTGAAGGACTCGGTGGCCACCACCTTGATGCCGTGCTGCTCGAAGAACTTGCTGAAGAGCCCGGCGCAGCCCTTGCCGTAGGGCTCGTTGGAGAAAAAGACGGCCACGGTCTTGGGTTTCCAGGTCTTGGCCACGTAATCCGTCAGGACTTCGGCCTGTTTGTCGATGCGGGAGCAGCCCCGGTAAAGGTAGGCGCCGTAGCCGCTCAGTTGCGGGGTGGTGGCGGTGGGGCTGATGTCCACCACTTTGGCGTCATTGGCGATTTTGCCGGCGGCCATCATGTCGCCGGAGGTCATGGGGCCGACAATGGCCACCACTTTATCCACTTCAATCAGCTTTTTCACCGCGTTGACCGCGGCGGCGGGGGAGTCTTTCTCATCCTCCACGATGAGTTCCACCTTGCGGCCGTTGAGGCCGCCGGCCTGGTTAAACTCAGCCACCGCCATCTCCACCCCCCGGCGGGCCGGGATGCCGTCGTCGGCGCCGACACCCAGACGCAGCACCGCGCCCAGCTTGATGGGCTCCGTCGGCCCCGAAGGCCAGGCCGGCCGTGAGCAACATGAGGACACTCGTTAAAGCCAATATCCTGCGAACCTTGATCATTCCACATCCTCCTTATTTTCATCCTTAATACATTTTTGCCGGAATGAAAATGTTTTTTTGGCAACCCCGGGTCCCGGGCGGTTAACGTGAAAACCAAAATCCCCCTAAATCCCCCTTTTTCAAAGGGGGACTTTAACCCCCCTTTGCAAAAGGGGGGCAGGGGGGATTTTCATTTTCGGGGGTGAAGCACGTGGGATTCATGGGCTTTTAACTCTCTCCCCCCAGTTCCTTTAAGGTGATGCGGGCCTCGATGCCCAGGGTCTCCTGGAGGTGGCGCCGGGCCCGGCGGCAAAGGGCTTCCAGGGCCTTGATTTCGTCGGAGAAGAAGTCCTCGGCCACGCCGAGGTCGATTTCCAGGATCTCCAGGCCTTCCTCGGCCACCACCCGGCGGCGGTAATGGGGCAGGTAGCCGCCCATGACTTCCTTGAGGAGCTTGCCGATCTGGTCCGGATGCACCTTGATGCCGCCCACCGAGAAGATGGGGTCGGTGCGGCCGGTGATGTCGCCCAGGCGCAGCAGGGTGCGGCCGCAGGGGCAGGCGGCGGTGTGTAGTGAAGTCAGGTCGCCGGTCTGGAAGCGCACCAGGGGAAAGGCCACGGTGCTCAGGGTGGTGATCACCAGTTCGCCGGGGGAGCCGGGGGGAGGGCGGCGCCGCTCACGGGGTCGATAATCTCCGGGTAGAAGTGGTCCTCGGAGAGATGGAGTCCCGGGCCCTGGCCGCAACTGAAGGCCAGCCCCGGCCCCATGACCTCGGTGACGCCGTAGGCGGTGGCCAGGCGGACCTGGTAGCCGGTTTCGAGCTCCCGGCGCTCCTCCGGGGCCAGGGGCGCGGCCACCAGCAGGGCGGCGCGCAGGCTGAGCTCCGCCGGGGTGAGGGCCATGCGGTCCATCACCGTCAGCAGGTGGCGGGCCAGGGACGGGGTGGTGACCAGCACCGAGGTCTTATAGTCCCGCATCACCATGAGCTGCTTGGCGAAGCTCAGACTGCCGGCGGGGATCACCGAGGCCCCCAGGTGTTCGGCCCCGGCCTGGAGGTCCCGGCGCCAGTTGGCCAACCCCGGCGGCAGGATGATTTGCAGGATATCTTCGCGGCTCACTCCGGAAGCGACGTAGAGGCGGGCCAGCAGGTCCAGCCAGAGACCCGACGTCCTGGGAGGTGTAGCCCACCACCAGGGGCCGTTCGGTGGTGCCGGGGGAGGACTGGATGCGGATGATGTCCCGGAGCGGCACGGCGAACAGGCCGTAGGGGTAGTTTTCCGAGAGGTCTTGCCGAGTCGTCAGCGGCAGGCGGGAGAGATCGCCCAGGCTGCGGACCGCCTCCGGGCGCAGGCCCAGGCGGTCGAACTGCTGGCGGTAGAATTTCACCTGCCGGTAAGCCCGGGTCAAGGTGCTCTGGAGGCGCTCCAACTGCAGCAGTTCCAACTCTTCCCGGTCCATGGCCTCGATTTCGGGCTGGCGCATTGGTTATCTCCTAAAATCTTCACCACAGAGGCACAGAGAGCACAGAGTTGCACGGAGGATTTTATTTGTTCTCTTGCTTTGCAAGAGAACAAATAACTTTCTGTGTCCCTCTGTGTCCTTTGTGTCTCTGTGGTTAAGCTTTAAAAGCAAAAGTTTTACCTGCCCTCGGTAAACTCCTTATAGTCCCGGCCCAGATAGGCCCGGGTCACCTGGCGGTCCTGGAGCAGGTCGGCGGCGGCGCCGCTCAGGATGATGCGCCCGGTTTCCAGGACGTAGGCCCGCGTGGCGATCTTCAGGGCGGCCCGGGCGTTTTGCTCCACCAGGAGAATGGTCAGGCCTTCGGCCCGGAGGCGCTGCAGGGTGGCCAGGATGTCCTCCACCACCTTGGGGGCCAGGCCCAGAGAGGGCTCGTCCATCAGCAGCAGCCGGGGGCGGGCCATCAGGGCCCGGCCGATGGCCAGCATCTGCTGCTCGCCGCCGCTCATGGTGCCGGCCTCTTGGTCCAGGCGGTCCTTGAGGCGCGGGAAGAGTTCGAAGACCCGCTCCAGATCCCGGCGGATGGCGGCGCGATTTTGCCGGCGCTGGCGCAGGTAGGCGCCCAGTTCCAGGTTCTCCGCCACGGTCATGGGCGCGAAGAGCTGGCGGCCTTCCGGCACCTGGGAGATGCCCCGGGCCACGATGGCCTCCGGGGCGAGGCCGGTGATGGACCGGCCGTCGAAGTTGACCTCGCCCTCCCGGCGCACCAGGCCGCAGACGGCGTTGAGCAGGGTAGTCTTCCCCGCCCCGTTGGAGCCGATGAGGGAGACGATCTCGCCGGCGCGCACGTGGCAGGTGACGCCGCTGAGCGCGGTGACGGAGCCGTAATAGGCGTAGAGGTTGCGGATTTTAAGCATAAGTTAACTGGTAAATTTATTATGGTCTGGAATTAGGTATTCTAATCAACAGGGGAAACCGTCCCTGGTGAAATGATTGGTTTAAATTTTTTGTCCCATCTGATATCACCATTTTTCTCATACCCTTTTGCGTTTCTTAATAATTCAAAATCAAAAATGCCGTAGTCATATTTTTTCCTCACACGCATCACGCTTATCCCCAAAATTTCCAGGAACCGATCTGCGGATTCAGGTTTGATTGCCAGATTCATTGCGCTTTCGAGAGCGATACTTGGATATACTATAGCATCAAATCCTGGGTGCTTTTCAAAGACTAGTTTGGCCAAGGTTCTAGAGTGAATGTAATTTGTCTTCGATGCGTTTCTATCTCGCAGAATGGAGGACAAAAATGCGTCTGTAAACACAAAGCTTTTTCCGGCCTCGTATTCTGTCTCATTTAGTATTCTATTTAGGTGAGTCCCTAATTCTTCCGAAATAAGCGCACGTCCTGATCTGGCAACATGGGTGATCTCGCCAAGAATTCCACATCTAAGCTTGTTCTCACCGATTATCTTATAGGCAATGGAATTTACATAATTTCCCTTTGACGCGTTAATTTCTTCTAGCGATGCAAGATTATTCATCGACAAATACAACAAGGGGGCATGCAAATCATTTAGCCTCCCAGCTTTAGTCAGTTCGCGTGGCGGATAGGATAGTTCTTTAATATTTTTAAATCCGTCTGAAGAGGCGCATATTCTTCCTCGCCAAAAAGGCAAGGTATTTCCAAGGTTAAAGTTTATGATTCCGTAATATTCTATGACAATCCGCAGACCCTTCTCTATCTCAGAAGCAATAGTTGATCCCAAAATTGAACGAGACAAATTTTGTAAATAATCGATTGGTAAGACCTTTCCTTTCACCATAACTTTCTTCCTCTCATTCCCAAGTTGTACTTGGGAGCGAGAAACCTACAAAATCCGGTTTGGCACAGGCG
The DNA here is from genome assembly GCA_963797235.1 of uncultured delta proteobacterium. Taxonomy (GTDB): domain Bacteria; phylum Desulfobacterota; class Desulfobaccia; order Desulfobaccales; family 0-14-0-80-60-11; genus JAPLJC01. The sequence continues at coordinate 383,058 of CAWCOX010000003.1, read as the reverse complement.
AGACGCCTGTGCTACCAAGATTTTACCGAAAACAGAAAACCGCCTTCATGCCATCCAATCCGTCCCCAGATACGCCGCGATCACCTCCGGGTTCTTCTGGATGGCCCGGGGGGGGCCGTCGGCGATGAGTTTGCCGTAATTGAGGACGGCGATCTCGTCGGCCACCTCCATGGTGAGGCCCATGTCGTGCTCCACCAGCAGGGTGGTGAGGCCCTGCTCCTTGAGGGCCAGGATCATCTCCTGGAGTTTTTCGGTCTCCACCGAGTCCAGGCCCGAGGCGGGCTCATCCAGGAGCAGCAGGCTGGGAGCCGAGGCCAGGGCCCGGGCGATTTCCAGCAGCCGTTTCAGGCCCAGGGGCAGCACCGCGGCGGAGCGGTCGGCATAGGACGCCAGGCCGACAAACTCCAGGGCCTCCAGGGCCCGGGAGTGAATATCGCGTTCTTCGGCGCGGGTGCGGGGGAACTGCAAGGCCCCGGCCAGCAGGCCGGCGCGGCTCAGGCGGTGGCGGCCCACCATGACGTTTTCCAGGACGGTCATGTGTTCAAAGAGCTGCACCAACTGGAAGGTGCGGGCGATCCCCCGCCGGGCGATGGTATGGGCCGGCAGGCCCTGGATGTCTGCCCCCTGGAAGCTGATCCGGCCTTGCTGGGGGGCCAGAAAACCGCTGATCAGGTGGAACAGGCTGGTCTTGCCGGCGCCGTTGGGGCCGATGACCGCCTTGACCGCGCCCGGCGGCACCCGGAAGGAGACGCCTTCCACCGCCTGCAGGCCGCCGAAGGCCAGGCTGACGTTGTGTAGTTCCAGGAGCGGTTGGTCCGGTGATGAGCTCATAAATGATAAAAGATTTACCACCAGAGACACCAAGGACACCAAGAAAAGACACCAGAGATTAATGATTGTGCCTGGAAGGCACAATTATTGGTCTTGGTGCTGCTCTTGTGGTCTCGGTGTCTCTGTGGTGAAAGATTTTAAACAAGGGGTCCGCCCTCGCGTTTATAGCGCCGGAAGGCCCAGAGGTCCAGGAGGCCCCGAACCAGGCCCCGGGGCAGGAAGATCATCACCACCATGAGGATGGCTCCGAAGATCACGACCTCGAAGTCGTGAAAGGCGGTGAGCACCTCCGGCAGCACCGTCAGCGCCCCGGCCCCCAGGAGCGAGCCCCAGATGCTGGCCATGCCGCCCAGCACCACCATGGTCACCAGCTTGATGGAGAACATGAAACCGAAGGAGGCCGGGGCGATGAAATTGAGGGTGTGGGCGTAAAGGCTGCCGGCCAGAGAGGCGTAGAGGGCGCTCCAGACAAAGATTTTCAGCTTCAGCCGGAAGGTGTCCACGCCCAGGGATTCGGCCGCGGCCTCGGAATCGTGCAGGGCCCGCAGGGCCCGGCCGGCCCGGGAATTCACCAGGTTGGCGCTTAAGGCCAGGATTACCCCCACGGTGCACCAGACCAGCAGATAGAGGCGCCGGGCGGTGTTCAGGGGAAAGCCCGCCAAGGAGAGCGAGGGGATGCCCGAGAGGCCCGAGGGGCCGCCGGTGAGGGGCTGCGCCTGGTTCAAAATGATGTAGACGATGATCCCGAAGCCCAGGGTGGCCATGGCCAGATAATAACCCCGGAGCTTCAGGGCCGGGATGCCGATGAGAAAGGCGGCGCCGCCCGAGATGACCAGGCCGGCCAGCAGCGGCCAGCCAGGGGTTGACCCCGTAAGTGGCGGTGAGGATGCCGGAGGTATAGGCCCCCAGCCCGAAAAAGGCGGCGTGGCCCAGGGAGATCTGGCCGGCGTAGCCCAGAAGCAGGTTGAGTCCCACCACCAGCAGGGTATGGATGCCGATGAAATTGAGCAGGGTGAAATAGTATTCATTGTCCAGGCCGACGGCCAGGGCCAGGACCAGAGCGGCAAACAGAGTCCAGCGATTGGCGAACCTGACAAAGATCACCGGCGGCCTCCCAGCAGGCCCTGGGGCCGGAGAAACAGCACCAGCAGCAGCAGGAGAAAGGCCACGGCGTCCCGGTAGCCCGAAGAGATGAGGCCGGAGGTGAAGGCCTCGACCAGACCCAGGAGCAAACCGCCCAGGACCCCGCCCGAGAGACTGCCCAGGCCGCCGATGATGGCGGCGGAGAACCCCTTGAGGCCCAACATGGTGCCCATGTCGTAAACCCCCAGGGTCAAGGGGGCGATCAGGATGCCGGCCCCGGCCCCCAGGGCGGCGGCCAGGCCGAAGGAGAGCTGCACCATGCGGCCGGTGGCGATGCCCACCAGCCGGGCGGCCCGGGGGTTGTAGGCGCAGGCCCGCATGGCCTTGCCCACCAGGGTGAGGCGAAAGAAGGCCTCCAGGGCCAGGACCAGCGCCAGGGTGAGGCCCAGGACCCAGAGGTTTTGCGGCAGAATGGTGGCCCCACCCAGGTGCAGGGGCGTGTTGCCGGAGAAAGAGGGCAGGGGAAAGGCTTCCTTGCCCCAGACGAGCATGGCCAGGCCCTTGAGGAAGACGGCCCCGCCCACGGTAATAATGATCAGGACGATGGGCGAAGGGTCGCGGACCGGGCGCAGGGCCAGGCGCTCAAAGGCCAGGCCCACCAGGGAGACGATGACAACGCCGCCCAGAAAGGCCAGGGGCAGGGAAGGGATCAGATGGTAGATGCTGATGGCGCAGAGGGCCCCCAGCATCACCATTTCGCCCTGGGCGAAGTTGATGATGGTGGTGGAGTTATAGATGATGCCGAACCCCAGGGCAATGAGGGCGTAGATGGCCCCGCTGGTCAGGCCGGAGATGAGGTATTGCAGCAGTGCGGCAAGGGTCGGCAAGGCAGTGGTCAGTGATCAGTGGCCAGTGGTCAGTATGAGCGGCCTTGCTTTACTGGCCACTGACCACTGACCACTGGCAACTGTCTTTAATCGATCAGGGTAAAATTGCCGTCATGAATCTTCACCATGACGAAGGCGTCCGGGGTCAGGCCGTTGTGATCTTCAGGACTCATGTTGAAGACGCCGCTGACGCCGGCGAAGTTCTTGATGCCTTCCAGGGCGTCGCGGATCTTGGCCTGGTCGCTGCCGCCCTTTGCCAGGGCCTCGTTCAACATGCGCTGGGCGTCATAGGCGTAGCCGCCGAAGCTGGACTCAGGGGCCTTGAACTTGGCCTTATATTTTTCGGTATATTCCTTACACACGGCCTTTTGGGGGTCGGTATCGGGGAGTTGTTGATAAACCACCAGTTTGCCGGCGGGCATGATAATGCCCTCGGCCGCGTCGCCGGCCAGTTCGATGAACTTCTTAGAGGCGGCGCCGTGGCTCTGGATCAGGGGGATGGTCAGGCCCAGTTGCTTCATGTTCTTGGCCACCAGGGCCGGCGCCGGACCGACTCCCCAGCAGATCACCGCCTGGGCCGGGAGGCTCCGCAGCTTGGTGAGCTGCGGGGTCATGTCGGTGTCTTTATCCCCGAAGACTTCCTGGCCCACCACTTCCATGCCGAACTGGGCGGCCTGGCCGAGCAATTGTTCCTTGCCCGCCACCCCGAAGGCTGAGGACACGGTGAGGATGGCCACCTTGGCAATGCCTTGTTTCTGGCAATACTGGTAAATCCGGGCCACCGCCATCTGGTCGGTTTGGGCCGTTTTGAAGGTCCAGCGGCGATCCTTGGCCGGGGCGGTAATGCCGGCGGCGGCGGCGCAGGAGATCAGGGGCATCTTGGCCTTTTCGGTAATCTCGAGCACCGTCATGGAAGCAGGAGTGATGCTGGGGCCGACGATGGCCAGGGCCTTGTCTTTTTGCAGAAGTTTTTCGGCGCTGAGGCGGGCCTTGGTGACGTCGCCTTCGTCATCGTAGATGACCAGCTTCAAGGGGTGGCCGTTGATGCCGCCTTTGGCATTGATTTCCTCGGCCACCATCTCCAGGGAGTTGCGCTCCGGCTCTCCCAGGTAGGAGGCTGGGCCGGTAATGGAAAAGATGCCGCCGATGACGTAGGGCTCCGACTTGCTGCTCTTGCCGCAACCCGCCGCCAGCAGCAACAGGACGGCCAGGACAAGGACGAGGGCCAATCCGATTTTTTTCATAAAATCTCCTTTATAAATAATAGTGGTCAGTAGCCAGTGGCCAGTGGCCAGTAGGAAAAACAGTGATCAGTGGCCAGTGGCCAGAGAAATAACAAGAAGAAATCTTTTCCCATAATAGTTACCTGCTATTCTTTATTTCTAAGTGAGGCCAGGAGTCCGTTAAGAATACGACCTATTTCTGACGAGCGGCTCAAAAGGTCATTTAAAAGCTCTTCAGCGATATAACCAAGGTTGCGAGCGATTGCAACCTGCGTCTCCAACTCCGACAGAGAACCTTTGGCATTTCCCAAGAAATAAAGAAACTCTTTCCTTGACGATCTTCCCTGTCCTTCGGCGATGTTGCTGGGGATTGATATCGCGGCGCGCCGAAGTTGGCTGGTCAGCGCAAAGATTTCTTCTCGCGGAAATTTATGACTTACCTCATAAATTTTTGTAACCAGATCCATGGCCTTCTGCCAGGCAATCAAGTCCTGATAAGATTGAACCGGCTTATTCAAGCAAGCCTCTTCTTCTACTGGCCACTGGCCACTGGTCACTAAAGTGATTTAGAGCCGGTAGACTTCTTCGCCCTTGTAAATGTGAATGCCTTCTTTCTGCAGCAGGCTGATGGCCTGTTCCAGGTTGTCGAAGCGGAAGATGATCACCGCGTTTTTGCCGCTGTGCTGCACAAAGGCATACATGTACTCCACGTTGACGTCGGAACTGGCCAGCACCTGGAGCACCAGCCCCAGGCCGCCGGGGCGGTCGGGAACTTCCACCGCCAATACTTCGGTCTTGCCCACCGTGAAGCCCTTGGCCTTCAGGACCTCCCGGGCCTTGTCGTAGTTGTCGCAGATCAGGCGCAGGATGCCGAAGTCGGTGGTGTCGGCCAGGGACAGGGCCCGGATGTTGATGCCGGCCTCCCCCAGGACCCGGGTTACTTCGGCCAGCCGGCCCGCCTTGTTTTCCAGAAATACCGAGATTTGTTCGACTTTCATGGTGTACCCCCTCAGTGGCCAGTGGTCAGTGGCCAGTGGCCAGTAGAAAAGGAAGTGATCAGTAGCCAGTAGTCAGTGGCCAGTAGAAAACCGATATTTTCAGTAACTCACTTTTCTTCTTTGTTCCTGAGTGAAGCCAGGAGTCCGTTTAGAATCCGTCCCACCTCTGCCGAGAGGTTCAAAAGGGCATTTAAAACTTCGTCACCGATATAACCGAGGTTGCGAGCGATTAAAACCTGTGTCTCCACCTCCGACAAGGAACCTTTGGCATTTCCCAAGAAGTATAGGAACTCCTTTCTTGACGATCGTCCCTGTCCTTCGGCAATATTGCTGGGAACTGATACTGCCGCCCGTCGAAGTTGACTGGTCAGCGCAAAGATTTCTTCTCGTGGAAATTTATGACTTACCTCATAAATTTTTGTAACCAGATCCATGGCCTTCTGCCAGGCTATCAAATCCTGAAAAGATCGCACTGGCTTATCCAAGCAAGCCTCTTGTTTTTACTGGCCACTGGCCACTGACCACTGCCTTACAGCTGCCGCTTATCAATGACCCGTTTGGCCTTGCCTTCGCTCCGGGGGATGGTTTGGGGCTCCACCAGTTTCACCTTGACGGAGACGGTGAAGTAGTCCTTGATCTTCCGTTGGATGCTCTGGGCCAGGGCCTGCATCTGCTTGACTTCGTCGGAGAAGGTGGCTTCATCGACCTCCACCTGGACCTCCAGGGTGTCGAGCTGGCCTTCCCGGTCGACAATGAGCTGGTAGTGGGGCGCCACCCCGGGGGTCTCCATGAGCACCGACTCGATCTGGGACGGGAAGACGTTGACGCCCCGGATGATGAGCATGTCGTCGGAGCGGCCCTGGAGGCGGTTCATCCGGAGGAGGGTGCGGCCGCATTTGCAGGGGGCGTAATTGAGCGAGGTGATGTCCCGGGTGCGGTAGCGCAGCAGGGGCACGGCCTCCTTGGTCAGGGTGGTGATCACCAGTTCGCCCATGGCCCCGGGGGGCTCTTTTTCCAGGGTGGCCGGGTTGATGATCTCCGGGAGAAAATGGTCCTCAGCCATATGCAGTCCGGCTTTGGCTTCGATGCATTCGACGCTGACGCCGGGGCCGATGATCTCGGAGAGGCCGTAGATGTCCACGGCGTCCAGGCTGAGGCGCTTTTCGATTTCGAGGCGCATGCCTTCGGTCCAGGGTTCGGCCCCGAAGATGCCCACCCTGAGCTTCAGTTTGGCGAAATCGACGCCCATCTCCTGGCCCACCTCCGCCAGGTAGAGGCCGAAGGACGGGGTGCAGACGATGACGGTGGGGCCGAAATCCTGGAGCAACATAATCTGGCGCCGGGTCTGGCCGCCGGAGACGGGAATCACCGCGGCCCCCAGGCGTTCGGCGCCGTAATGGAACCCCAGGCCGCCGGTGAACAGGCCGTAGCCGTAAGCGTTGTGGACAATATCGCCCGTGGTGGTGCCGGCCGCGGCCAGGGTGCGGGCCATCAGCTCGGACCAAGTCTCCAGGTCCCGCCGGGTGTAGGCCACGGGGGTGGGTTTGCCGGTGGTGCCGGAACTGGCGTGGATGCGGACGATCTGCTCCATGGGCACGGCGAACATGCCGAAGGGATAGTTGTCCCGCAGGTCCTGCTTGGTGGTGAAGGGCAGGAGCCTGAGGTCGGCCAGGCTGCGGATGTGTTCGGGCTTGACCGCCAGTTCGTCCATGCGGCGGCGATAGAAGGGCACCAGATGGTAGACGCGCTCCACTACCGTCTGTAGACGTTTAAGTTGTATGGCCTCCAGGGCTTCCCGGGGCAGGGTTTCGTGTTCGATATCGCGGATCATGGGGTCCGGCGCACCTCCCTAATGAACATTCAAGAAAATTATCACAAACATACATCCGGGGTCAATGAGAATATGGAGGGAGTTGGCCCCGCGCCGGAGCGAGCGAAGACCAGGTCATCTTCGGCAAGGCGGACCGCCACCAGGGCCGGCCCGGTTTTGCCGGGGCCCGTCAGGGCAGAGAGGCTGGTGCCGTCGTCCGGTAATTCAGGTTAGACGACGTTTAACTCCGAAGTGCAATGAGCGCAACGCCTGGCCTGGGCCGGGATCGTGGAGAGGCAGTAGGGACACTCCTTGGTAGCCGCGGCCGCCGGCGCCTCGGCGGGTTTTTGCAGCCGATTGAGACTGCGGATGAGGAGAAAGACCGCCAAGGCGACGATGAGAAAACTGATAATGGTGTTGATGAACGCCCCATAGTTGATCGTGACGGCGCCGGCTTTTTGGGCCTCTGCCAGTGCCAGATACGGGGCGGGCGGGTTGCCTCCCTTGATCAAAATAAACAGGTTGGCAAAATCCACGTTCCCCAAGAGCAGGCCAATGGGCGGCATAATAATGTCCGAAACCAGCGACTTGATGACCGTACCGAAGGCGGCCCCAATGATGATGCCCACCGCCATATCCACGACGTTGCCGCGCATGGCGAATTCTTTAAATTCTTTAAACATAATTGATACTCCTATGCAAAAATTTAAGTACGCTCTGCGGCCTTGTCAAAGGATCAGTGGTGCAACCCCGACGGAAGCCTAATCTTCAAGGGACCAGAACCAGCGCCGCGGCAACCGCAGCAGGCGCCGCGGCCCCGACTGGCAGACCACTTCCAGGATGCCGGCCCTGGTCAGGGAGGCGATGGTCTCTTCCCGGCGTTTGGTACCCGGCGAGATGGGCCAATGCTCCTCCCAGAGAGACTCCCCGGCGGTGGCCGCCAACTCCTGGGCCACCTGCACCGCCGCGGCTGCGGAGAAGCCCGTGAGCGCCAGGGCCACCTCCTGCTCCAGCGCGGTCAGTTTGATCCGGAGGAAATGATCCGCCAGGCGGTAACGCACCGCGGCGGAACGACCCTGGTTGTGGATCAGGAGTCCGGTTTCCTGGAGTTTCTGCACATATTCCCAGGCGGTCTTGCGGTCGATGTCAAAATACTGGGCAAAATCCTTCCCGCGGAACCAGCAGCATTGGGCCAGCCGGCAAAAGTCTGCCAGCCGTTCCGGCTGGAGCTTGCTTTGGGGCCGCCGGGGCAAGATCTCGCGGGCGGCCTTTTCCAGCCAGGCTTGCAGGCGGTCTTGACGCACCAGGGAATGGGGCCGGGCGCCGGCGGGGGCCGCGGTCCTGCCGGCAGGGCACTCCTTCCCCGCTGCCGCCGATGGCAAACCCGGCATCAGGGGATAATAGAAAGGGAACCAATCTTGCAGGTGGTGTATCAGGCTGCGGAAGTGATCCAGGGTGATACGGCCGGCCAGATGCCTCACCAGGGAACGAGTCAGTCTGGACTTAAGGTTTCGCCGGCGGACCTGGGGGTCGAGCGGCGCGGCCGGGATCTCCAGAAACACCTCGAGCATCAGACCGGCCACCAAGGCCCGATCTAAGCGCTCTTCCATCTGGGTCGGCCATCCTTGGCAACCGGTGCGGGTCATGCTCCGGGTGCTTACCGACATCAACTGGCTCCGTATTGCCGCAGGGTGGCGTGCCACCGGCCTGTTGCTCAAGCCCCTGTGAGGCAAGGACTGCTGCCTCTTCGGAGGGCTACGAAGCGCAAGATTGGGGCCAGGCGAATAAATTGGGTATCATGCTGATAATATTATAAAAATTAAACCAGGACCCGATTGCATACTCCACCCTGTCCCATGACATGTCCCAATACGCGCGGCTTGGTTCCGGGCGCCCAGTGGAGTGCTGTCCGGCAGGTGGGGAAGAGTAATCAGCCGGCCAGGGCTTTGATGATGGCGCGGCAAAAGGCCGGCAGGTCGCCGGGTTGCCGGGAGGTAATGAGACGGCCGTCCACCACCACTTCGGCATCCCGGTAGAGGGCCCCGGCGTGGACCAGATCGTCCTTGATGGCGTAAAAGCCGGTGACGGTCCGGCCCTGGAGCACCTCGGCGGAGGCCAGCATCCAGCCGGCATGGCAGATGGCGGCCACCACCTTGTCGCTTTGGACCGCCTGCCGGACCAGGGCCACCATGGCGGGATGGCGGCGCATGCGGTCCGGGGCATAACCGCCGGGGATAATGACGGCGTCGAAGTCGGCGGCGCTGACGTCTTTCACGAACTTATCCACCCGCACCTCGTAGCCGTGCTTGCTGGCATGGGTCGGCGCCGGGCCGGGCCCCACCACGCTGGTTTCGGCCCCGGCTTCCCGCAGGCGCAGCAGGGGATACCATAGTTCCAGGTCTTCATACAGGTCTTCGGCCAGGACGGCGATGTGTTGGCCCGCTAACGATTTGGCTGACGGCATGGAATGGCCCTCCCTGCTAAACTTTCAAAATGCATGAATAATCCCCCCTGCCCCCCTTTTTAAAGGGGGTTCTAAAGTCCCCCTTTGGAAAAGGGGGATTTAGGGGGATTTAAGGGTTTTCACGGTAAAAGATAAGGGCGACCCGGGAGGGTGGCAAGGGCGCAGATGCTGGTTCTAAACCCGCCCTACTCCAACATGGTGCCGGGGTGGGGAAATTCCGGGGGATAGACCCGCCGGGGCGTCTTGCCGCTGGGCCAGCGCCAGTAGGGGTGCTGCTTAGCTACGGGCATGGCCAGCAGGCGCCAAAAGCGGTTCTCCTCCGGCAGGAGATAGCCGGGCACGCCGATGACCACCTCAGCCTGGGGCACATTGAGGCGGAGAGTGCGGTTGAGCCGGTCCCAGCAGCTGAAGACCACGGAATAGTTGGAGTTGGTTTCGGGACCCAGGGCCGAGTGGTGAAGGCCGTGCATCCGGGGGGTGACGATGATCTTGTTGAGCAGGCGCTCCAGAGTCACCGGCAGGCGGACATTGCTGTGATGGAACATGGTTTCGCAATTGAAGATAAATTCATAGAGGAGATAGGTGAAGGGCGAAATTCCGAAAAGGCCCACCTGCAGGACCCGAAACGGGGTGGAATAGAGGACTTCCCCGAAATGGAAGCGGAAGGAGGTGGTCACGTCCATATCGGGGTCCACGTGGTGGACGTTGTGGAAGCGCCAGAGCCAGGGCCGCAGGTGGTTAAAGCGGTGCCAGTAATAGAAGGTGAGGTCCAGCCACAGGACGCCGATGGCCAGTTCGGCCCAGAAGGGCAGGGGCAGGAGGTGGAGCAACCCGAAGGATTGGGACTGGGCCCAGAAGGCCAGTCCCAGGGCGGCGGGGCGGACGGTTAAAGACCCGGTGACGAAGCCCAGGGCGGTGACCGCGAGGTTGATCGGCAACCGTTGGGTGCGAGTCCGTTTACGCCGGCGCAGGGGACGGAGAAGTTCCAGGCTGAAGAGCAGCACGAAAAATACGACTACGCCGATGCCAGTGAAGCTGGGGAGAGGAGATTGGTTCATCATCATTGAGCGCCCGTCACTTTTTCCCAGAAGGACCAGGATTTGAGCCCTCGCCCCAGGTGATGGCAGAGGAAGGTCTTGAGGACTGCCAGGCTTTGGTCTCGCTGTGCCTTTGGGAAGCGGAGGCGGGAGAGTTTTTCCCGGTCCATTTCCTGGGCCAGGCGCAGCAGCTTCCAGGTCCCCGGGTTCAGGGGGAGTAAAGGGCCTGGGGCTCCGGCGCGGCAGGCGCCGCACAAGATGCCGCCCTGGGCGATGCTGAACCAAAGGGGCGGGGCCGGTTCCCGGCCGCACTTGAGGCACTGGCCCAGGCGAGGGCCGTAACCCCCCAGGGTAAGGAGGCGCAGCAGAAAGGCGGGCAGCAGCGAGTCGGGCGGCAGGCCCTGGTCCAGCAGGTTCAGGACCTCCTCCAGGGTGGCGAAGATCTCACCGATGGCTTCGGGCGGCCCGGACAATAAACCGGTTACTTCGGCGAGCACCGCCGCGGCGCCCAGGCGGGGCAGGTCCCGGCGCAGGTTTGGGAAAGCCCGCACCAGTTCGCCCTTTTGCAGGAATTCCAGGTCGCGGCCGGGGCGGGAAGTGAAGTAGAAGACCACCCGGCTCAGGGGCTCCAGGCAGTAGGCAAAGCGGCGCCGGCTCTTCTTGCCATGCTTGGCGATGCCGGTGAGGCGGCCCTGCTCCGGGGTGATGAAGGTCACCAGCAGGTCGGCTTCGCCGTAGTCGCGCACGGTCAGGACAATGGCCGGGGTTTGGCGTTCGGTCATGAAATACGGTTTTCGGTTTTCAGTTTTCGGTTTTCAGTTACAAGAGCCAGCATATCCAGAGGACGCCCTTTAATCCAGCCGATATTTTTCCCGGAGGTGCTGCGACACCTGGCGGAGCCAGGCATAGGCCGCGGTCACGGTCTTTTCCCGGTCCGGGTTGATGAGGCAGCAGGTGGCCGGGGCCAGCAGGCTCTGGGCCAGGAGTTGGTCCCGGTCGATCCCCGCGGCCAGGACCGTGGGCCACAGGGTCTCCAGGTAGGCCTCCAGACGTTCCGGGGTCTCCTGCTCGAAGGATTCGAAGCCGGTGGGGATAATCCCCCAGGCCAGAACCCCGCCCCGGTTCAGGAAGGCGCGGATGGCCTTGCCGTAATGTTGAAAGATTTCGCCGTTGGAGTAAATGTCCAGGGAGAGGATGTCCAGGTCGCGGTTCAGCAGAAACTCCCAGTCGGGGTTGCCGCACAGGTGGATGCCCCGGGGCCGGTCGATCTGGGCCAGGAAGCGGTCCAGGTCCTCTTTGGCCCGCATATCGGGATAGCCGGAAACCGAACTGAAGATGAATTGCAGTCCGGGTTCGTCCAGAAAGAGGAAGGCCCGGGGGTGCTTCTGTTTGAGGCGGGTGAGTTGGGCCTGGGCCCGGCGGGCCATGAAGTCCAGGAGGACAGGCCGCACCTCGTCGCTGAAGATGATGGGGCGGTCGTTTTCGTCCAGGATTTTCAGGCCGAAACTGATGGGGCCTTCCAGTTGCCCGCGAATGGCCACATATTTACTGAAATCCAGTTCCAGGAAGCGGTGGTAGACCGCCGAGAAGGCCGGCGAGATGTCAAAATAGTCCAGGTCGTCCCAGTGTTCCAGCATCTGGGGGATCTCGTCGTAGAACCTGGCCGTGTCGAAGCGGATCTGGTTGGTTTCCGGGAAGAGCACGAGGCCCGGGAAATGCTCGCCGGCCTGAACGTACATGTCCTCATAGAAACTGACATGGGGCAACTGCGGCCAGAAGGGGATATCCAGGGACAGGGCCAGCTCCAGGGCCGGCTCCGGCTGGTCATGGGGCAGAATAGCCATGGCGGTGGTGCGCAGATTTCCAGGGATTAGTGCAGGCATAATTTAATTATCCAGATTTAATGAAAGAATTTTACCGCCAAATAGGCACTTTTACCTTATTTAAAATGGGTATTTTTGCTCATATTGCCTTTTGGGGGATGATAACTATATTATAACAAATCACATTCAGGCGGCCCGAGAGGCTCCAGGATGGAGGATGGGCAACCATGGGCGTAAATAAACCATACAAATATAATATTCTGCTGGTAGACGACTATGCGCCGGTGCGCCGGATGATCAAGGAAATTATCGAAGCCAACCCGGACATGCAGGTCATCGGCGAGCTTAACGATGGCCGGGACGTCTTGAAATTCCTGAAAAAATCTCCGCCGAACCTGGTCCTCATGGACATTTCCATGCCCAATCTGGGGGGCTTTGAAGCCACCCGCAAGGTCAAGAAGGATCATCCGGAGGTCAAGGTCCTGATTCTGACCATCCACAAGTACATTGAGTATGCGCAACAGGCCATGTCCCTGGGGGCCGAAGGCTATCTCCTGAAAGAGGAGGTGGACGACGAACTGCTGCCGGCCATCAGTTGCCTCAGGAAGGGCGGGAGATTCATCTCCCCGGGGCTGGCCGTCTGAGGTGATGGTCTAGACCTTCTTCCGGAACGGGTGCGGCCAGCCGCGCCCGTTTTTTTGTCCAGGGGGCATCGGCAGCCGGCGCCACGCAGCTCTTCCCCTTAATCTCAGGCCAACTCGTGCATGATGCGGACGATGGTGCGCTCCACCTCCGCGGCCACCGGCTTCAGTTCCGGGTTAGGAAACATGCCGAGCAGGGCGGTGGGCAAGATGGAGGCCATCCAGGTTTTGCCGCTGTCCTGATAGACCGAGATACGGCAAGGCAGGGCGGCGGAAATGGCCGGGTTGTAGTCCAGAACCTGTTTGGCCGCCTGGGGATTGCAGACTTCGAAGACCAGGCACTCCCGGTCAAAGACCAGGCCCTTTTCCTGGAGTTTTTGGCGGATATCGATGCTGCCCAGAACTCCGAATTTGTATTTGGCGCAGACTTCCGGGAAAGCCCGCGCGATTTCGGCAACGCTCTTAGAGCTCTCCATCACTTTGACGGCCATGGCGCTTCCTCCCCAGGTTTCTTAGGCGGCGGTCGCAAAAAGTTTAAGTGGCGCTTTAAAAAAATAATCATCCCGGACCCGAATGTAAATCCCGAGAGCCTCGGGTGATGGACTCCAAAAAGTTCAGGGGCACGGCCTGGCGTACCCCTGAAGACGAAATTGCCTTTCTGTTATGATAAAGCGGCGGAACCTCTCCGCCGCCGCAGTTTCTATTGGGGTTGCGGTCGCCCCTGGCCCCGCCACAACGGCAGACCCTGGTCATCCCTGATCTCAAAGGTTCTGCCGCCTACCTTCACTTCCTTGGCCACCAGCATGGTTTTTCCCCGCATCTGCAATTGAGAGCCGGTCACCTCTATGGCATCTCCGGGATTGATAACCAGCTGTTGCTGATTCAGGTACGTGCTGGGTCCCAGGTGAACCGTGAGGTCGCCCTGGGCGGTCCTGATAATCCAGGATACGTGCTGCATACGGCGGCCTTTTTGGGGTCCCTGACTCACCGCGGTGCCCTGGATGGTGGTGACGGTTTGGGGATTGTACATCATACCCCTGCCGCGGCCGGGGCCCATGCCGGGTCCCTGGCCGGGTCCTCCCATGCCCTGGCCGCCGCCCATCTGGGCCAGCGCCGGGGCGGCAAAGGCCAGACAAAGGCCGATTACCAAAAGGCTCTTGGTTATTCTCATGGTTAATTCCTCCTGTTATTTTTAAACCTTAAACGGACATTTTCCGGCGCTTAAAATCGGCATGCCGCTTCCAGAGCAGGTAAATGGCCGGATAGATGAGCAGTTCCAGGAGGTAGGAGGTGGCCACGCCGCCCACCATGGGGGCGGCGATGCGCTTGGCCACTTCGGAGCCGGTGCCGGTGGCCCACATGATGGGCAGCAGGCCCAGCAGGTTGGCCAGGATGGTCATGTGTTTGGGGCGCACCCGCATGACCGCGCCGTATTCGATGGCGTCGTGCAGGTCCGCTTCGGCGTTGAGGCGGCCCTCCCGTTTCCATTGCTCGTGGGCAATATCCAGGTAGAGGAGCATCAGGACTCCGGTCTCGGCGTCCAGGCCGGCCAGGGCCAGCATGCCCACGACCACGCCGACGCTGAGGTGGTAGCCCAGGAAATAGAGCAGCCAGATAGCCCCCAGCAGGGAGAAGGGCACGGCCAGCATGACGATGCCCACCTTGATGAGGGACTGGGTGTTCAGATAGAGGAGCAGGAAGACCAGGACCAGGGTGATGGGGATGATGATCTTCAGGCGCTTGGCCGCGGCCTCCATGTATTCGAACTGGCCGCTCCAGAGCAGCGAGTAGCCCGCCGGCATCTTGAGATTGGCGGCGAGGGCTTCCTTGGCCCGCTTAACGTAGGTGCCCACGTCGATATTGGCGATGTCCACGAAGACCCAGGCAGAGCGGCGGGAGCCCTCGCTTTTGATCATGTCGGGACCCTGGTGGACCTTGATGTCCGCCACCTGCTCCACGGGGACCTGGGAGCCGTCCGGCGTGGGAATGAGCAGGCGGCGCAGGGCCGGCAGGTTCTGGCGGTAATCCTGGAAGTAGCGCAGGTTCACGGGGTAACGTTCCAGGCCCTCCACCGTCTCGGTGATGTTTTCGCCCCCCATGGCGCTGGAGATGACCTCCTGGACGTCGCCCACCGTCAGGCCGTAACGGGCCGCCTCCCGGCGCTTGATCTCAAAGTCGAGATAATAGCCGCCGGTGACCCGCTCGGCAAAGGCGCTGGTGGTGTTGGGCACCTTTTTCAAGATGCCTTCCGACTCCACGGCCAGGCGGTTCAGGACGTCCAGGTCGGGGCCCAGGAATTTCAGGCCCACCGGGGTCTTGATGCCGGTGGAGAGCATGTCGATGCGGATCTTGATGGGATAGCCCCAGGAATTGGCCAGGCCGGGGAACTTCACGGCATCGTCCATTTCCCGGATGAGGGCCTCGGTGGTGAGGCCCTTCCGCCAGTATTTCCGATCCTTGAGGCGGATGGTGGTTTCCAACATGCTGAGGGGCGCCGGATCAGTGGCGGTTTCGGCCCGGCCGGCCTTGCCGAAGACGTACTCCACTTCGGGGAAAGTCCGGATGATGCGGTCGGTCTGCTGCAGGACGTTTTTCGCGCCGGTAATGGAGATACCGGGCATGGTGGTGGGCATGTAGAGCAGGTCGCCCTCATCCAGGGGCGGCATAAACTCGGAGCCCAACTGGCTTAGCGGATAGAGGGTGGCCACCATGGCGATCAAGGCCAACAGGATGGCGAACTTGGGGAAGCGCATGATCACCCGGACCACGGGCTTATAGACCACCATGGTGGCCCGGGCCACCGGGTTTTCCATGTCCGGGATGATCTTGCCCCGGATGAAATAGACCATCAGGATGGGGATCAGGGTGATGGCCAGCAGGGCGGCGCCGCCCATGGCAAAGGTCTTGGTGAAGGCCAGGGGCCGGAAGAGGCGGCCGCTTTCCCCTCCCAGGGCGAAAATGGGCAGAAAGGAGACGGTGAGCACCAACAGGGCGAAGAAGAGCGACGGCCCCACCTCTTTGGCGGCCTCCAGGATAAGGGCCTCACGGGGCGCGTCCGGCGGGGCGTGCTCGATGTGCTTGTGGGAGTTTTCCACCATGACCACCGAGGCGTCCACCATGGCGCCGATGGCGATGGCGATGCCCGCCAGGCTCAGGATGTTGGCGTTGATATTAAGATAATACTGTAAAATCAAAGAGATGAGCACGCCCAGGGGCAGGCTGATGATGGCCACGATGGAGCTGCGGACGTGCAGCAGGAAGACGAAGCAGACCAGGGAAACGATGACCATCTCCTCGGTGATGGTTCGTTTCAAGGTGTCGATGGCCCGCTGGATCAGGCCGGAGCGATCGTACGCCGTCTGGATGAGCACCCCGGGAGGCAGTCCGGATTTGAGGTCTTGCAGCTTTTGCTTGACGCCCTCGATGACCGTCCGGGCATTCTCGCCGAAGCGCATCACCACGATGCCGCCCACCACCTCGCCCTGGCCGTTGGCCTCGGTCACCCCCCGGCGCAGTTCCGGACCCAGCCGCACCAGGGCCACGTCCTTGACCAGGATGGGGGTGCCCTTGGGGTCGGCGCTCACCACGATGTTTTCGACGTCGGCCTTATTCTTGATATAGCCCAGGGCCCGGACCATGAATTCGGTCTGGGCCTGTTCGACCAAAGCCCCGCCGGTATCCTGGTTGGAGCGCTTGATGGCGTCCTTGATCTTGGCGAGGGTGAGCTTGTAGGCCACCAGTTGGTTGGGGTCCACCACCACCTGGTACTGCTTGACGAAGCCGCCGACGCTGGCCACTTCGGCCACCCCGGGCACCGTCTGCAACTGGTAGCGCAGGTACCAGTCCTGGATGGAGCGCAACTGAGCCAGGTCGTGCTGGCCGGTGGGGTCTTCCAGGGTATATTCGAAGACCCAGCCCACGCCGGTGGCGTCGGGCCCCAGGGCGGGGCTGACCTGGGCGGGCAGTTTGCCCCGGACGTAGTTGAGGTACTCCAGGACCCGGGAGCGGGCCCAGTAGATGTCGGTGCCGTCTTCGAAGATGACGTAGACCAGGGAGAGGCCGTATTGGGAAAAGCCGCGCACCACCTTGGCCTTGGGTACCGCCAGCATGGCGGTGGTCAGGGGATAGGTGACCTGGTCTTCGACGATCTGCGGGGCCTGTTCGGCGAATTCGGTGCGGATGATCACCTGGACGTCGGAGAGGTCGGGGATGGCGTCCACCGGGATGTTGTAAGCGCAGTAAATGCCCCAGGCAGTGATCATCAGCCACACCAGGAGGACCATGACCCGGTTGCGGACGCAGGCTTCGATTATTTTCGGAATCATTGCTTGATCTCAGAGTTTTCGTAGGGGCGAATCTGGTATTCGCCCGGTGCATCTAGGGCGAACACCAGGTTCGCCTCTACGCAGGCGGGCGCGGAGGCCCGCCCCACCAAGACTAATGTTGGTGTCCCGGCGGCATGGGCGCGGCGGGCGGCGGCGGCGCTTCTTTGGCGCCTTCCATTTTCATGCCCGGCATGGCCTGACTCGCACCCTCCCGGCCCGGCGCCGGGGCGCCCTGGGGCGGCAGCATCATCTGGACGGCCTCCCGGAAGCGGGACTCGGAGTCGAGCAGGAATTGGGCCGAAGTCACCACTTCTTCCCCGCCCTTGAGTCCGGAGAGCACCTCCCGATATTGATTGTCGTTGCCGTAGACCCCCAGCTTCACCTCCCGGGGCTCGAACTTGCCGCCGCCCAGGGCGATGAAGACGTGCTGCTTGAGGCCGGTGTCCAGCACCGCCTCGGTGGGCACCACCACCGCTTCTTTGGTGACCGGCGACTTGATCTGCACCTGGGCGAACATCTCGGGTTTCAGCTTGAGCTGGGGGTTGGGGAAGCGCAGGCGCACCCGCACGGTACGGCTGGCCTCCTTCAGGTAGGGGTAGATGTAGTCGATCCGGCCGGTCAGGGTTTCGCCCGGCATGTATTGCAGGTTCATCTCCACCTTCTGGCCTACCTTGATCCAGGGCAGCTCGTATTGATAGATGTCGGCGTCCACCCAGATGGTGGAAAGGTCGGCCACCTCCAGCAGGGGCATGCCGGCCTGAACCATCTGCCCTTGAGTCACCATGCGCTTGGTGACGATGCCCTTGGCCGGCGAGGCCAGGACCAGATGCTTTTTCACCTGGCCGGTATTTTTCAGGGCCTCGATCTGGCCGGCGCTGATATCAAAGTACTCCAGGCGCCGCCGGGAGGCCTCGACCAGCCGCCGGGCGCCCTCCACCAGTTCCGGATAAGGGCTCTTTTCCAGGTTCTTCAGGTTCCGCAGGGCCAGGAGGTATTCGTCCTGGGAACTCACCAGGTCGGGGCTATAGATGCTGAGGAGGGCCTGGCCTCGGCGCACCGGGTCGCCGGTGGCGTTGATGTAGAGGCGGTCCACCCAACCGGCCACCTTGGGGCTGATTACCGCCAGATTGCGTTCATTGAAGGTCACCAGGCCCACGGTCCAGGTGTCGTGGGCCAGGGGCCGGACCTCGATCTTGGCGGTCCTGACCCCCATGGACTGGATGGTGGTGGGCGAGACGGCAATGCGCGCCGGTGGCGGCGGCCTCACCCCCCGCTGCTTCATAAACCGGCACCAGGTCCATGCCGCAGGGGGCCTTGCCCGGCTTATCCCTGACGTAGTTGGGATCCATAGGGTCGACCCAGTACTTGATCTTACGTTCCTCCTTTGGCAGCGGGGGCCGGGGTCGCGGCGGGCGCAGCCGGAGCGGCAGTCGGGGCTTCTTCATAGATCGGCGTCAGGGCCATGCCGCATTTCGGGCAATTGCCGGGCTTGCTGCTGACGACCTCGGGATGCATGGGGCAGTGGTAGGCCTTGATCTGGCGCTCTGGTTCGGCGGCAGGAGCCGGGGCAGAGGGGGCCGGGCCGCCGGGCTTTTCGCCGGCCGGGGTGGCATAGACCGGCACCAGGTCGTGGCCCTCCGGGTCCTTGCCCGGGGCCTCCTTAATGTAATTGGGGTTCTGGGGAGAGACCCAGCACAGGGCCTTCTTCGCTTCCTTGGCTTTGCCCACGGGCAGGCTGCCGGAAACATAAGCGATGATCAGGACCGCCAGGGCCACGAAGGCCCCCAGGGTCCACCAAACCTTGCCGCGGCGTGCGGGGCTCATTGCTTCCCTCCGGCCGGGCGGGGCAATGCGGCCCCCACCAGCCACTCCAATTCGGCCCAGTTTTCTTCGAAATCCTTGAGATATTCCTGCAATTGCATCTCGGCGTTATAGATCGCAATCTGGTTCTGATAGAGCTGATTAAAGGGCAAAGTGCCCACCTGGTAGGACGACAGGGAGGCGGCCGCGGCCTGGCGGGCCTGGGGAATGATGCCCTGGTCGAAGAGGCTGATCTGCTTGGCCAGGCGCTGCAGCTTGGCGTGCCGGTCCTTGATGGCCGCGGCCAACTGGTCCGCCGCCGAACGATGGCCTTCTTTGGCGGCGTCCTGCTTGGCCATCTCCTCCCTGATCCGAGGCTTGATCTTGTCGGCCTGCCAGATGGGCAGATTGAACATCACCCTCCCGCCCACCATATTAGGCTGTTTCTGGTAAAGGGGCGCATTCAGATTCTCTCGGAAGGCATAATTTACACCCACCGTCATGTCTGGATAGTAGTCTTTTTTCGCCAGGCTCACCGCCTTTTCTTGTTTGGCAATGAGCGCTTTAAGCGCTTGAAGCTGCGGCCGGGCCTCGGCCCGGGCCAGCAGTTCGTCCAGTTTCAGGTTGAAGGGGCGAGGCTTCAAGGGCTGGGGCCGACCGATGGCGGTTTGGGGCGGTTTGGCGCGCAAGGCGTTCAGATCCGCCTGGGAGGATTCCTGCTTCTGGGTCCACTGAAAGAGGCGATCCAGGTAATTGCCCAGCTCCACCTGGGCCTGGAGGACGTCGGTCTGCGTGGCTTGACCCACGGCGTAGCGCGTCTCCGCCACCTTGACCACCTGTTCCCAGGCCTGCTTGCCTCTCTGGGTCAGGTCGAAATCGCTGTAGGCCAGGGACAGGTTCCAGTAAGCAGTCACCACCTTGGCCCGGACCTCATTGACTTTATCCTGAAAAGAATATTGGTCGGATTGGGCCTGCTCGGCAGCCACTTCGGAGCGCAGGCGGCGCTTGCCCGGAAAGGGGAACTTCTGCGCAAATTCCACCATCTTCTGGGTCATGGGATCAGCCTTAAAAGACCAGCTATCGTCGTCCAGGTTGTTGATGGAAAAAGAGCCCTCCGGGTCATCCAGGGCCCCGGCGGAGCGGATGGTCTCCTTGGAGGCCTTGAAGGTCGACCCCATCTGCTTAATTTCGGGGTTGGCCTGGAGGGCCTCTTCGACCAGGGCCCGCAAATCGGGGGGCAGATTGCCGCGGCTCTGGGCCAGGGAGGGCGCCGGCAGGCTGAGAGTCACGGCCAGAGCCAGAACCAGAAGAAAAAAGACGTGGGAAAATCGTGGTCGGTGAACCATCTCCGCCTCTAATCTGGAAAATTTTTGGTGAATTATAGGCATAAGTTCAGTATTTAGACAAGTTTTCCAATACCTGTATGGGCAAACCTAAGTGGAAAATAATCACCTTTTAAGCCATTGCATCGAAAAGAGGCAATAATCTTTATCAGGTGATAAAAATCCGTTCTTGAGGCGATCCGGACTAATACCAGGCGCCCGGAAGCGCAGGCAGCCTGGCGGCTACAGCCTGATAACGTCCAGAAATGAAACCGGGACTCGGCAGCAGATTGGCTGAAAAGGGCTAAAGCTCAGGCGGATGGAAGATGTTGGGGGGGAAGAGTTTCGAGGCCGCGGTGACCACGAGCGGCAGCGAGGGGGAGGCCGGCCAGGTGGGGGCGGCGGAGCTAACCGGGAAGTGAAGGCCGGACTGCTCCCGGAGCTGCAACGACAGCTGGAGCTGCCGCCCTGGCCGGAGTTGCCGCAATGGCCTGAAGTCCCAGGCACGCAGCAGCAGCAGGCGGCTGACAGACCGGCCGCGACGCCCCGGCAATGGGGGCAGCCGGAAGCCGAGGCGCCGACCGCGGCCAGCAGGCCGCCGGGCAGAGACAGAACCGTGCCGAGGCTCAAGAGCAGGATCAGGAGGCGAATGGCGACGGTTCTTTGCATAATTCGATATTATCAAAAAACCTAATTCAGAGCAAGGATTGAGGTAGAGACACGGTATAGTTCGGCTTTAGCGGATTCGCTTATGAGTTACCGCTGTTTCTTAGGCTGGGTTTGGATCAGATATTTCTGTTCCCTCTCAATTCGCCGCTGGCGGGTTCCGTAGATAAATGGCCCCACCAAAGCTACCAAAGTGCCCCCACCCATAGCCATACCAGCCGTATCATGACCGGAATAAATACAAAAATCAGCTATGCAAAGACCAAGAATCCCGATAAAACCACCCGTAATAAGCCCAAACAAACTATTTCTGCCTTCTATGGATAGCGCACTATTCTCCAATCCCTGCCTATGGGTCGATTGATTTTCTACCAAGGCAAGGATTCTTTCGGCAGCACCGGGCAATATGCTCTCATACCCAGCCAATTCCGATGGATGCGGCAAGGGAGCTGAGCGACTAACAGATAATTGGCTAAATTGGGCTGAGGGGAAATTCCGCTTAGGCAAAGGTGGGGTAAAAATCCTTGGGTTTTTAGACTTCGGTTTTCTGGTTCTCGGCATATGATTTCATGGTGTTTCTTAACTCGTCGCCAACAGTTTGCCAATCGGAGGTTAAGGCCCGCCGATCAGCCTCTTCGCGTGTTGGAGAACCATTATAGCCCACCATGGTACCTGTTAAATCAAGCACCCTGCCAATACCTTCCAAAAAGCCAAAGCTCGCGAACAGAAATAAATTTGTCATAAAGCACCTGTGTCTTGAATTTTATACGGGATAAACACCTGGTGTCAATTTAAAAATTAACCAGCCATTTCCCTTTGTCAATCTCTGAGGGGCCAATATACACTAACGGATGGAATATTCCAGAACACAGGGAGCCGTTAGGACAAATTTCTTTAGAAGCGCCCACCAATTTTAAAATAACTCACCACCAGAAATGAAGGTAATTGGTAATTGTTAAGTTAGCTATAGCGTCAGAATCAACGGCAAGATCAACGGCAAAATCATCGGCCGGCGTTCCAGGAGTTTGAAGAAGAGTTTGCGCAGGGCCTTGGAGGCTTGGGTCTGGATCTCCAGCCAGTCCTGGGTGGGCTCGCTCAGGGCCCGGAGAATGATCTCCTGGAAGATCTTGCGGGCCTGGTCCAGGAGCGGGGCCTGCTCCCCTTCCAGGGTGAAGCCCCGGGTGATGAGCTCGGGCTCGGTGACGATGCGGCGGGCCCCCGGGTCCACGGCCACATAAGCGATGACCAGGCCGTCGGCGGCCAGGTGGCGCCGATCCCGAAGGACGATGCGGCTGACGTCGCCGACCCCCTTGCCGTCCACGAAGACCCGGCCGTTGTCCACCTTGCCCAGGATGACGCCGTCCCCGCCGTCGAAGCGCACCTGGTCGCCGTCGGTGGCCAGGAGGACGCGTTCCTCCGGGATGCCCACGGCCCGGGCCAGGTGGCCGTGCTTGATGAGGTGGCGCAGCTCCCCGTGGATGGGGATGAAATAGCGCGGCCGGACGAGGTTCAGGAGGAGTTTCAGCTCTTCCTGGGAGGCGTGGCCCGAGGTGTGGATGTCGGCCACCTCCTTGTAGACCACCTCGGCGCCCAGGCGGTAGAGGTTGTTGATCACCGTGGTGATGGCCCGCTCGTTGCCCGGGATGAAGCGGGAGGAGAGGATCACCAGGTCGCCGGGACGGATTTGCACCTGTTTGTGGGCCTCCAGGGCCATGCGGGCCAGGGCGCTCAAGGGCTCGCCCTGGCTGCCGGTGGTGATGACAATGGTTCGTTCGGGCGGCAGGCGCTCCAGGTCGCCGACGTTGATCTCCATCCCGGGCGGGATGGAAAGAATGCCCAGGTCTTTGGCGATCCGGGAGTTGGTCACCATGGACTTGCCGTTGAACAGGACCTGGCGGCCGAACTTGGCGGCGCTGTTGACGATCTGCTGCATCCGGTGGATGTGGGAGGCGAAGACCGCCACGATCACCCGGCCCGGGGCCTCGCGGATCAGGCCCTCCAGGGTGAGGCCGATCTGGCGTTCGGACAGGGTGTAGCCGGGACGTTCGGCGTTGGTGGAATCGGACATCAGGGCCAGGACGCCTTTTTCGCCGTAGTGGGCGAACCGATTCAGGTCCATGATGGCGCCGGCCACCGGGGTTTGGTCGATCTTGAAGTCGCCGGAGTGCGC
This sequence comes from uncultured delta proteobacterium, assembly GCA_963797235.1. Classification (GTDB taxonomy): domain Bacteria; phylum Desulfobacterota; class Desulfobaccia; order Desulfobaccales; family 0-14-0-80-60-11; genus JAPLJC01. The sequence goes on along the minus strand of CAWCOX010000003.1, from coordinate 359,978 downwards.
CAGGTAGCCCTGGGGGGTCTTAACCACAAAGCCCACCCCGTCCACGATGGAGTGGCAGACCCGGATGAATTCGAATTCGAAGGGACCCAGGGTGAGGGGCTCCGCAGGCTTAATCTCCCGGAGGTCGGCGGTATTCAGCAGACCGTGCTCCCGGAGCTTCTCCTTAAGCAGGGCCAAAGTCAGGGGCGTGCCGTAGACCGGGAGGTCGAATTCCTTGAGAAAGAAGGGCACGGCGCCGATATGGTCCTCGTGGCCGTGGGTCAGGACCAGGGCGGTGAGCTTGTCCCGGCGTTCCCGGAGATAGGAAAAATCAGGGATGACGATGTCGATCCCCAGGATGGGGTCTTCGGGAAACATGAGGCCCGCGTCCACCACCACCAGGTGGTCGGCGGTCTCCAGGGTCATCAGGTTGAGGCCGATCTCGCCGACTCCCCCCAGGAAGGTGAGGTCAACCCAATTATCCGTGGGGAGCTGTCGGGGCCATAAGGATAATAGGGGTCGTAGTTGGCGGAGATGGCCTCGAAGACCGCGGCCATCAGGTCCTCTTTGCGCCGGTAATCCTGGGGATTAATGGGGGGCGAGATGACCACCTTCACCGGACCGGGCTTAACCCGCAAGGTCCCCCGGGACTTGATGTAGCGGGTGCCGTTGATGCTCACCGGCACGACGGGCTGGCCGGCCTTGAAGGCCATGATGAAGACGCCTTTCTTGAAAGGGATGAGTTCCGGGGTGGGGACCCGGGTGCCTTCCGGGTAGATGATCATGGAGGCGCCGGCCTTGATCCGGGCCGCGGCCTGGTCGAGGCTCTTCATGGCCTGCTTGAGGCTGTCCCGGTCCAGAGACACGGAGCCCATGCGGGTCAGGGCCGCGCCAAAGACGGGGATCCGGAAGAGCTCTTGCTTGGCGACAAACATGATGCGGCCCGGCAGGATGGCCAGCAGGGCGAAGATATCGAAATCGGAGCGATGGTTGGCGGCATAGACATAGGCCTGGCCCGGAATCAGGTGTTCCAGGCCGTGCACCTCCAGGGGCACGCGCATCACGCGCAGCAGGCTCCGGCCCCACCACTTGGCGAGGGCCTGGACCAAGCGGCCGTCCCGGTCGATGGGCGCCACCAGGATGACCGAGGACGCGGTAATCAGGGTGAGCACCGCCAACCACAAGGCAAACCATAAACCCCAGGCCACTGAATCTCTACCTCCTTGAATCAGCCTTTAAATTTATCCGGAAATCAGGGAGGCGTCAACCTTTGAAAAGTAGCCAGTAGTCAGTGGCCAGTGGTCAGTAAAAACCAAGAAAGGCGGAATGCAGGTGCGTTACGAAAAAAAAAAGCTAAAAAGCGGATTGGCTGCGGTTCGCTAAAATGGTTCATCTGCAATGATTGCCCGGTTTCCTTCCGGGAAATATTGTTCGATGCAGACCGACGGTAAAGTTACTGTGACGATGCTATTTCTCCGCCAATCTGGTATAAAATTTAGCGATTGTAAAAGATTTTTCTTTTGTCGGTCGGTTTTACTGACCACTGACTACTGGCGACATGACCATCCCGAAAATTATTTCCGCGGAATATAGCCTCAGTATTCACAAGAGCGACCAACTGCCCGCCGGGGAGTTGTTCGAGGTGGCCTTTCTGGGCCGCTCCAACGTGGGCAAGTCCTCCCTGATCAACGTCCTGCTGGGGCGGCGGAAACTGGTGCGCACCAGCGCCCACCCGGGCTGCACCCGGGCCCTCAACTTTTTCCTGGTGAACGAGCGCTGGTACTTTGTGGACCTGCCGGGATTCGGCTATGCCGCGGTCTCCAAGGAGATCCAGGCCCAGTGGGGGCAGATGATCATGGATTACCTGGAGACCAGGAAGAATCTGGCCGCGGTAGTCCTCCTCCAGGACGGCCGCCGGCAGGTCGGGCCGGAGGAACTGTTCCTGTGGGAATTCTTAAAGGAAAGGCACCGGGCGGTCATTCCGGTGCTGACCAAGGCGGACAAATTGAAGCAGGGGGAGCGCAGCCGCCAACTAAAGCACCTGGCCGAGGTCCTGGGGCCGCTGGGGGTGGCGGCCGAAGAGGTCATCTGGTTTTCGGCCACGAGCCGCGAAGGCCTGGAGCCGCTGTGGGCGCGGCTCCTGGAGTGCCTGGGCGGGGTCTAACCTCTGAGCCGGGCGCAAACGTCAAGATGGCCTGCCTGGCAGATATTGCTCAGCCTTAAAGTCCGGGAAATTTCTTCAGGCTTAAAAATTTTTGATGACCGTGATGGAGGAGTCCCTGACGCTAAATTGACCCACGCCAGCCCCCAGAGCCCCAGACTTGGGACGTCGATAAACTTGTATCCCTTTGACTCTGGTCTCCGGAACCTCTAAGCGGGCGATTTTGGGCTGGTATAAGTCAGTGACCCCGATGCCATGGCATAACTGGACCAGAAAAACATAGGGGTTCAGGAGTTCATCTTTACAGAAGCGCTGGTCGGCATAAACCTGCAGGTGCAGGTGGGCGGCCGAGGTCAGGACGCCGGTGCGGCCCACATAACCGATCAGTTCCCCCGTCCGGACCACTTTGCCCGCAATCAGGCCCGGAGCGTAGCCTTGCAGGTGCATGTAGCCGTAGCCTCTGCCGTCTTGACCGCGCAAGAACAGGCAAATGCCAGCCGCCGGCAGGTCGGATAGGCTATCGACGACGCCGCTGGTGATGGCATAGAGCGCCGACCCCTCCGGGGCAAAAATATCGACCGCCCGATGCACCCGTCCCCCACTGCGGGGTTCGCCCCAGGTGTCCCGGAAGGAAAAAGGGCCGGCCACCGGGAAGCAATAGCGGAGCGGGCCCGACCCGGTGCCTGGTAGCGCTTGCCAGAATTCGGCCGGCTGTCCCTGAGCCTGCTTCAGTAAATTTTTCCAGCCCTCCGGGACCTCTACCTGAGTCGCCTGGGCGGCCGGGGCCTCCTGCTGCCGGGCCACCGGCAGGAGACCGGCAGAGGCGGGCAAGACCGGGGGGTAACGGTAACCCAATTTCGCCAGCAATCCCAGCAGATAGTGCGTGCTCGGCGAAAGCCGGCTTTTGGCAGCAGCGGAGTTGAGGACCGGCAAAGCCTCGACCGTTCCCGGCTTGATTTCGCCTGGAGCCGGCGGGCCGGTGGGAGAAAGGGCTTCGGGCTGAAGCTTAGATCCCGCCCGGGTTGGCCCTTGGGCGGCCGAGAGGGCTGGCTGATGACGCGGTGGAGGTACTTCGATCCAGGCCTCTCCCCGAGTTTTGGGGGTATTCTTATTCGCCTTTCCGGGTTGGTTGGGTTCCCGGCTGGTAAAGTGGTAGTAGACGACCCCGTCTTGGCAGACCCTGAGGTAGGGCTCGGCCAGCGCCGGGGTCTGGCCCAGCAGGAGAACTGCGGCGATTATGAACCAGACTCCCTTGAGGAACATAGCTACTCCTCTTGGCGAGAATTTGCGAAACCGGGGATGCTTAGATAACCGGGGAAAAGATCGCGGGTGCCTTTTCTGCTTAACAAATAAGTCCGCCCGGGTCAACCCAAAACTGACTCAAGGCCTGGGGTGCACCTGCGGCTCTTTGAGTCCGGAGTCCATCATCAAGGCCGGGAGTTCAGGGCTCCGGCTCAAGGTCCGCCGCCTAAAGGGACTCCAGAGCAATTTGAAGATGTCGGACCTCTTCATATGCCTGCCGAAAAGGCGCAGGAGCTTGTAAGTGCGGATGGGACGCCAGAAAATCCGGCGGGCGAACAGCAAGGCGTAGCCTTTCATGCGGACCCGGTTCACCGCGGCGCCGGACAGGGCGGTGGGGTCGATGTCGGAGCACTTGAACCATTTGTCCCAATCCCGGACGTCGTCAATGATCCCGCGGTCGACGTACTCCCGCCATAAAGGGGTGCCCCGGTAGGCGCACAGCCGGTTAAAGCCGAAGGTGTCCAGCTTCAGCCGGGCGGCAAAACGGAAGCTGGCCATGACATCCTGCTCGGTCTCATCGGGGGAGCCAATCACAAAGAAGCCGTGCACCCGCTCGATGCCGTGCCGCTTCGCTTCGCTGACCGCGTGCTCCACCTGTTTCAGGGTCTGCTTTTTGTGCAGCCGGTCCAGGACCTTTTGCGTGCCCGCCTCCACCCCAAAGGCCAGGAAATTGCAGTTGGCCTTTTTCATCAGCGGCAATTGATCCACCGCCACCGCGTCCACCCGTCCTTCGCAGCCCCAGTGGAACTTGAGCCGGCGCGCCATGATGCCCTCACAAATTTCGCCGATGCGCTTCCGGTTCAGGAGAAAGTGATCATCGGTCAGGTAAATGGAGCGATAGCCCAGATCATTCAGTTGCTGCATTTCTCCCAGGACGTGCGCTGCGGACCGGTAGCGCCATTTGCCCTGCGACAGCGACGGAATATCGCAGTAGATGCAGGAATAGGGGCAGCCCCGGGAAGTCTGCATGGTACAGAATTTATCCAGGGAGAGGACCGCGGGGACATCCAGGGGCAAGGATTCGATGTAGTCGATGGGCAGGCTGGTCCGGTCGGGGTAAGGAAACTGATTCAGGTCCTGGAGCAGCGGCCGCGGGGTGTTCCTGACGATCCCGCCGGCGTCGCGCCAGACCAGACCGGCCACTGCCGCGGGGTGGTCGAAGTTGTCCAGGTAGTCCGGCAGCAGTTCTTCACCCTCGCCCACCGCCACGCAGTCCAGGTCCGGACAGTCCTGGAGGATGCGGTCGGCATTCATGGTGGCGAAGGGGCCGCCGGCGATGAGGGGGATGGCCGGTGCGGCGGCTTTCAGCCGCCTGGCCAGGGCTTTGAGGGCCGGGTAGGTGGTCGTCGAGAGGCAGGAGAGGGCAATGACGTCGGGACGATCCGCGGCCGCAGCCTGAGCAAGATGCTCCGCCTGCATCTCGGGGTGACAGGTATCGAACAGCCGGACCTGGTGGCCATGTTGGCGCAGCACCGGAGCCAGGGTCTGGATTCCCAGGGGCGGAAAGGCCATCACCTGGAGGCGGCCATCGTCAGACCGGGATCTGTTCAGCTCCTCCGGGAGCAGTTGGCAAAAATTTTCATCCCGGACGTACACCATGAAGACATGCATAGAGATCCTTTGCTACCGGCGGACCGCAGAGAACCAGACTGACCGGATTATAACATTGAATTCAATTTCTTAAAAGAAAAGCGGCCCGCAGGCCGCCTCAATATATTCCTGATGATCAGGTTGGCAACGGCAGGCAACTCTCTTGCCGCCGCCTGAATGCCGATGCTTAGCGGTAACCGCCGCCGCGGCCGCCGCCCCCACCAAAGCCGCCTTTCTGCTGCGGCCTGGCTTCGTTAACCGCCAGGGGCCGTCCTTCCACCTCACGACCGTTGAGCATGGAAATGGCTTTCTGGCCTTCCAATTTGGTTTCCATCTCGACAAAACCGAAGCCCCGGGGCTGGCCCGTCTGGCGATCGGTAATGATCTTGGCGGAGGCCACGTAACCGGCTTCCGAAAAGAGGGTATTCAGTTGCTCTTCGGTCATCTCGTGGGGCAGGTTGCCCACGTATAATTTCATTGCCATTGCTTACTCCCTATGAACCTTGCTGAAGGCTTTCTCCGACAGGGTCGGTCTCGTCCAGATTAACATCCAAACCAACATCCAGACCATCATCCAGCATCGCCTCCGGCAGGTCCTCCGCCGGTGCTGCAATGATTTTGCCCTGGCGACGCTTCATCTTTTCGTCGTTCTTTTCTTTTCGAGCTATCTCTTTGGAACGCTTTTGCCAGCCGTAACGGTTTCTAGCCAAATTCTACCTCTCTCAGGTCGAGGCGCCGGAACTCCGGGGTCCAGGGACCACCGGAGTTCCGGCCATCAGGCGTTACCGCCTAAAGTTTCACTACGTTTTGAGCCTGATCGCCCTTGGGACCCTTGACTACCTCGAACTCCACTGCCTGCTCTTCGCTCAAGGAGCGGAAGCCCTCGCCCTGGATGGCGCTGTGATGCACGAAGACATCGGGGCCGTCTTCCCGGGAGATAAAACCAAAACCCTTTGAATCATTAAACCATTTAACCGTACCAGTGACCTTCATTTTTGAAACCTCTTTCTTGATGCTGCAATGATATCCCGCCAAAAAAGCAGGGCGCACAGCAGTCAGGCAAAAAAAAATCGGCCGGGGAGACTTTAGCAACCCGTCCGATCATTGTCCAGGACTCGTGGCCCGGCTTTCAGTCTGACATGCTAAACTTCGATTATTTTACAAGAAAAATGCTCAATGTCAAGGTCTAAATTAAACACTGGCCGCCTCCGCGGTGTTTTGTGAAGGTGAGTTGGCGCGCCCCCAAGAGGTCGAGGGCCGGGCGCCGCCACAGATTTAAGTTAGAATAATATCCTCCAAGCGGCGCTTGGGGACGTGGTGGACGCCTTGATCGTCCCGCCAGTACTTGATGCTGTCGCCGGGGTTGACCTCTTCGATAACCACAGTTTCTTTAGGCCGGCCCAGGGCGATGGCCAGGAGGACGTCCAACGTTGCCGGTATCCGGAGCAACTCCCGCAGCCGGTCCCGCTGGATGGAGCCGAGCAGGCAGCCGCCCAGCCCCTGGGCCCGGGCTCCCAGGAGGATGGATTGGGCCGCGATGCCGTGGTCGCAGCCGAAGTTTTTGGAGATCTCGGTGTCGCCCAGGATGAGGATATAGGCGGCGGGGCGCTCGCCTGCCGCCGGCCCCGGCCAGTCCTTCAGGTAGCCGGCCCAGGCCAGGCAGGAGAAAATGGCGGCGTTTTTCTCCGGCTCGCAGGCCAGGAGGTATTTCAAAGGCTGGAGGTTGGCGGCGGAGGCGCTTAGGCGGGCCAGGTTGACCAGTCCTTTGAGGGTGGCCAGCGACACCGGCGTCTCCTGGTGGAAGCGGCGATAGCTGCGGTTTCCTTTAACGAGTTCTTCAATCATGACGATCTCCTCTCAAGAAAGATGAACCACCAAGACACCAAGGACACCAAGAAATCACCAAGCAAAAGCAAGAGGTGCCCTGCAGGGCACCTCTTGGAATTTTCCTTGGTGTTCTTGGTGCCTTGGTGGTGAATATTTTAAGGCTTTTCTTTTTGCATTTCCAGCCGGAAGACCCCCTCGGGGGTGAGGATGGCGTCGACGCCCTGGGCCTCCAGGAATTGGGAGACGGGCCGGCCCAGCAGCAACTCGGTCACCGCCGGGGTCAAGTCCCATTCATTGATGAGCATCTGGCGCAGGTAGTGATCGAAGTGCAGGGCCTCGAACAGGACCTCGCCGGCGGCCTCCTGCCCGGCGCTCAAGTCTTTCAGGGCCCGGGCCACCTTGCCGTAGTCGCAGCGCTCCATATGCTCGCTGATCAGGTCCCAAACCTCCGGGACCTCCAGGAACAGGTGCTTCCGGGTCAGCAACTGGGCCACTGCCGGGGGCCGGGGGGGCTCGTTCCAGCAAACCTGGCGCCGGCATTGTTCCGGCCGGTCTGCATAGATGCGGCAGGAATTGTTGGCGGCCAGGAAGAACCAGCACTGGTGGCTGCCGGGAATCTCCCGGACCTTCAGGCGCTCCTCCGGCAAGGCTTCCACCTGGCCGTCCCGGGTGGTCACCTGCTCGCCGGGCCGCAAGGTATAGACGTCGTTCCAGGTGAGGATTTCCTGCTGGAAGCGCGGCAGGTCGTGGATGAGCAGGGTAGGGCTGCCCAACTGGCAGCACTCGCCGCAGCGGATGCAGCTTTCGCCCACGGCCTGACGCCGCTCCCCGGCCGCGGTCATCAGGCGGCGCCAGGCGGCGCCCCGGGCCGCCAGGGGCAGGCTGTTCCAGTGGTCATAGACCTCTTTAAACCCGGCGGCCTCTTCGATCTGGCGGCGCAGAATCTTGAAGCGGCCGCTTTTGACGGAGATTTGCAGGACGGCGGACAGATAATCCTCCCAGACGGAGGCCATCACCTCCCGGGAGCCTTTGGCCAGGGCCTCGCCGGGATCTTCGTGGACCTTTCCCATAAACTTTCTTGGTGACATGCAGGATCCTTGGGTAGCTTTTTATGATGGTCGGAATTTTATCATTTTCCGACGAATAATGCACCGACGGCGTCCCGCCTGGTCCGGCGCCGGCTAAAGCCTGCGGCTACGGAAAATCCTTAGCTGATCCGGATGAGAGGGAGAAAAGGCACAGGCTGGAAGCCTGCGCTACCAAAGGCGGTTCGATAACCGCCACTATGGTTCAAGCTGGCATATCCCGGTAATGCAGGGCCAGCCAGACAGTGGTCTGGTCCGCAGTCGGTCCACTCCACCCGGTGGCGGCAATGGGCCGGAATGAGAAGATAATCACCCGGACGCAATACCCGAATTTCGGTTTCCCCGGCGAATAACAGCCCCGCACTCCCCGCCAGCAGGACCACCCATTCGTGGGTCTCCTGGTCATACCACTGGCCCGGTGGCGTGGCCTGGCCGGCGGAGATGAGGCGCTCCAAGCTGAAAGCCGGGGGTTTTCAGGAGAATCTCGCTGATCTCTTCCGGGAGGCTCTCGGGTATCCCGGCGAAGAGATTATTTATCGGCGGCTGGGGCAATTAGCGCTCCTCCATCTTAGAAAATCATATCTCACGCCAAGGCGCCAAGACAAGCCCCCAGGTGAGGAGGCCGGTGCAACCTGCACGGCTGGACTGGCGCAGGCTAAAGCCTGCGGCTACGGCACCGGTGAGTCGCCGGTGCTACGGATGGTTAGAGGGCGGTTCGAGAACCGTCCCTACGTCAACTCTCTCCGTCGGCGCAGCGGCCCAGACTCCAGTGTTGCACCTTTCCTTTGGCGTCCAGTTGCAGTTGCAGGACAAAGGGGAAATCCCGACCCGGGACGCTGAAGCGCAGGTCCAGCCATGCCAGCCATTCGCCGTCGCACTGGAGCTCCAGGCGGCGCAGCAGGGGGAAGCGGGCGAACTCCAGGTATTGCTCCAGGATTTTTTGGGCTTCCGGGGTTCCGATCGGGTTAGGCGCCGGCAGCCCGGTCCAGACCTGGACCTGCATCTCCCCCGGGCGCGGGTAGCCGCCGTTCGGCACCCGGCAGCCGGCCGGCACCGGCAGGCGGGGCGCCGGCGGTGCGGCCGGCCGGGATTCCCGCCAGGGCAGGTACGGCAATAGTACAAAGCTCTGCTGCACTTCGCCGCGGTTGGCGGCGATAAGTTGCCAGCGGCGGCAGGAAAAGGGCTGGGGCAGGGCGGCCACGGTCAGAGGCTCGGGCTCGGGCGCCAGGGCCTGGCCGGGCAGCGTCAGGGTGTGGGGTCGTCGGGGGCTGCCGGCCGGCGCGCTGGCGGCCGGCTGGCGAAACACCTGTCGAGCCAGGGTCAGGGCCTGTTGGTGATAAAAGCCGCAGAGCAGAACATAGGCCCCGGCCGCGGCCAGCAAGCAGATTCCGGCGGTGCGGCCCCAGGTGGCCGAAACCAGGGCGGCTACGGCGCCGACACAGCAGCAGCGCGGTGAGATAAGGGTCAATGATGAAGAGCCAGTCCAGGGTGAAGCGTTGCCGGGAGAAGGGGAAAAGGATCTGGGTGCCGTAAGAGGTGGCCAGGTCCAGGAGCAGGTGGCTGGCCAGGACCGCCAGCCCCAGGAAAAGCAGGGGGCGAAACCAGCGGGGACCACCCAGGGCCCGCCCGAGCGCGGCTCCCAGCAGGGCGAACAGGAACAGGGCCGCCAGGGAATGGGTAAAGCCCCGGTGGTGGCGGATAAAGGCCAGGCGGTCGACATAGATCACGAAATAGTCGAGGTCCGGCCACAGGGCGAAGGCCGCTCCGGCCAGGGCGCTCCAACCCCGGGAGGGACCGGGCAGCACCTGGGAGATCAGCACGCCCGCGGCCAGGTGGGTTACTGGATCCATGGCCACCTGCCGGTCTGGGTGCCGTAATGGGGGAAGTGGCGCAGCAGGTCCTCCTTCAGCTCCCGGGCGTGCGGATAGCGTTCCTCCACGTTTTTCTTCAGGCACCTCAGGATGATCGCCTCCAGAGGGGCGGGAATCTCGGGGTTCAGTTCCCGGGGCGGTTCGGGCTCCTGCTCCAGGATCAGGTCGATGAGCAGTTTTTCCACCTCGCTGTAGAAAGGCAGCTCCCCGGTGTACAACAGATACATGAGCACCCCGATGGCCCAGATGTCGCTGCGCCGTTCGCTCTTGCCCATGATCTGCTCCGGGGCCATGAAGGGGCGGGAGCCCACCATGGTGGCGCTGATGTCTTTGTCGCCCAGGATCTTGGCGGCGCCGAAATCGAGCAGCTTCAGGGTGCCGTCCGGCTGGATGATGATGTTGTTGGGCTTGATGTCCCGGTGCATGACCCGGTGGCGGTGGGCGTGGGAGACCACGTCGATGAGCTGCAAGATGATGCGTTCCACCAGGGGCCGGGGCAACTCCTGCTCCAGCATGTCCCCCAGGGTCTTGCCTTCGACGTACTCCTGGATCAGGATCAGTCGGCCCTCATTTTCGACCTGATCCACCAGCTTCACCACCCCGGGGTGGGGAGCCAGCCGGGTGCAGATGGCCGCCTCCTTGCGGAATTTGACGTTGGCCGCCTTGAGAAAGGGGATCTTGGCGACAAAGCGGCGATTCGCCCCCACGGCTTCGGTATCCAGCACCAGCCAGACCTCGCCGAAACTCCCCTGCCCCAGCTTTTCGAGCTTTTCATAGCGGCCGCCGAGGAGCGGGGTCAAGCGGAGCAGGGACAGGTAGTCCCGGGCGCTGGGGATCAGATGCTCTACCAGGCCCTGGATGGCCTGGCGCAGGGGGGAGGGGGTGCCCACCGGCCGCACCTGGAAACTGCGCGTCTCCGGGGATACGGCCAGGGTCAGATCGTTCAGCAGGACCGTCATGGGCTGGCCGGCCCGGTTGGTCAGGCGCACCTTGACATGGTCGGTGTCGGCCGCGCCGGACTGGACCTGGCGGAAGCGCTCCCGGTCCTCCGGGCCGTAAAGCAGGGCCTCGACGGAGAGGGGTTCGGCCGCGCCGGCGGCGGGGTAGCCCAAAAAGCGCCACAGAGCCGGGTTGAGCCGGCAGGAATCGCCGCCTGGCGGACAGCAGAACAAAGGATGGCTGGTTTCCCGGAACAGGCGGGAAAATTCCTGGGGGGAATCCACGAGAAGCCGCCGGTCGGCCTGGAGCCGCAACACCACCCGGATGCGGGCCAAGACCTCGGCGGGCTTGAAGGGCGCCGCCAGGTATTCGTCGGCTCCAGCCTCCAGGGCCCAGGCCGCGGTGGTTTCGGAGAAACGGGGCAGGGCCACGACCACGGGCACCTCCCGCCAGACCTCATCCTTCTTGAGGTCGTGGATCAGGCCATGTATCCGCGGCAGGTCGCCCAGAAGAATCACGAGATCAGGCGGGCGCTCCCGGGCCTGGGCCAGAAGTTCCTCGGCAAGACTGAGGCGCACCGGGTAACCGTGGCCGCTAAGGATGTCCGCCAACTTCTGGCGGGCCTTGTTGGCCGGCCCGGCGACAAGAACCGAATTCTCTGTGGCCACCCGTGACCTCGGCAGGCTGGATTTATCGCCCATTGGAGACATTTTCCCAATAACCGGGGGATTTGGCAAGGAGATAGGGCAGGAAGGCTAAATATTTCGGGGGGGCCGGGGAGGCAAGGAGCCGGGATAGGGGGCGAGGGGCAAATCCGGGCGATGTCCAGGCGTCAGGCGGGCCGGAGAGTTTTTTCGCTCTCAAATGGCGCTGAGGGTCTTGACAAAACCCCGCCCGCGGGGTAAACAACTTAGCGGTCGGCGGGGTAGCTCAGTCGGTAGAGCAGGGGACTGAAAATCCCCGTGTCGGCAGTTCGATTCTGTCCCCCGCCACCAATAATTTCAAGAACTTAGGGGTAGCCGCGGCTACCCTTTTTTTGTTTGGGAGCACTATGGGAGCACTTCCTCGGCTCCGGCAGCCGTCTTGCCAGTTATTACCGGATGCGCCTGCCGGTGCAAAAACTCCTCCAGCTTCCGGTAGGCTTCCTGGGCATCCTGTGTATCCACAGTGTTGTACCGGTGGAACATGGCGGTCGTCTTGTGGCCGGTGAGCTTCATGATGACCGAGGGGTCAGCTCCTGCCTTCCGCATGTTGGTATTGAAGGTGTGGCGCAGATCATGAAACCGGAAGTCAGATATGCCTGCCTTCTCACAAGCATTAATGAAAGTCTTCCTGATCCCCTTGAGCGGTTGGCCTTTATAGGTAAAGACACGATTATGTCCCAGCGCCCGAACCTTCTGAGCCTCCATCAGAATACCCAGAATCTCTACGGTTAAGTAAAGCATGCGCGGCTCAGATGTTTTGGTGTCTTCGGCCTGTAGTCTTATCGCCCTATTTTTCATGTCCACCCGGTCCCAGGTGAGATTGAAAATCTCCCCAGCCCGCATCCCGGTCAAGTATGCCAACTGGACAACCAGGGCAGCATGTCGAGGGAGATGAGATAGCAGCCGGTCAAATTCTTCCGAAGACAAAATGCGGTCCCTGGCGTTGTTTTCCGGTAACATTTTGATCTTCCAGCAAGGATTCTTCTCCACCAGCTCTTCCCGGACGGCCAAGTTGAACATCCGTTTCAGGACGGCGATTGTCCGATTGATGTTGGCAGGTGATCTGGGTTTACCGTACCAGGTTGGTTCCTGAAGCCGCTGATGCTGATACTTCTCCACCACCAGCAGGCAGTAGCGACCGATTAACCTCACGGACTTGGGCGGCGAACCTCCAGGGCCTACAGTTCCTGGCGGTACAGGCCGGCTTGATTGCCCCCATAAATGACCCGGGGGGCTGAAAACAAAAGGGGGCCCCACGGATGGGACCCACTATCAGACCCGGGGGCCAAGCAGGATGTTTCGGTTTTCAGTGGATGAAGGCTTTTACGGAGGGGTACTTGGAAAACGGTTTTGGTATTTTCGACCCTACAAATTTTATTTCAGATCGGCTCCTATAGAGGCTATGAGCATCATACATGCAATTCTTTGTATCGTTGATAGTGGCAAGTAATTCGCTCTAGCTAAAAACATAAAAGGCAGGGCCATGGCTGACCCTGCCTGATAGCTTCGATTTCCTTGATTTAATTAACTTCTGGAAGCGCCCTTCCGCCGCCGGTAGTTTGCCAGACGCAGCAATCCCGCGCCCAGGAGGAGCAGGGCCCCGGGAATGGGGGTGGGGATCGCCTCAAAGCCATGGACCCCGGTCGCATCAAAATAGTACCCGGAAATGTCGCCCGCATTATTAATGCCTAAGGCCTCAAAGGATGTTGTTGAGGCGTCGGGGGGATCCAGGGGCGTATAGATACCTCCGCTATAGGAAAAGCCGTGGGTGTTCCCACTCGCATCGTAGTAGTACCCAACGATCTTGCCCGCGTCATTAATGGCCGTAGCATAAGTGTCTACTGCGCCAGGATAACTCAGGGTAGTCCAGGCCGTACCGTTCAGGATAAAACCTAGCGAGTTACTAATGCTAGTAACCTGGTAGCTCCCGACAATCGTGCCCGTATTATTAATGCCCCAGGCGTTTGTGTCTGCCGCGCCGGGATGGTTCAGGGGCGTCCAGGTCGTACCACTCAGGGTAAAACCATGGCCCACACCGCTCGTGTCCTCGTAGTAGCCGACAATCGTGTTCGCATTATTAATACCTTGGGCTGAAGTTAGCATAGCATTGGGATAATACAGGCTCGTATATTGCGGATAAGTTGTCACGAAGCCATACGTCGTGTTAAACATCACGTCATGAACCGTCCCGACAATCGTGCCAGCATTGTTAATGCCATAGCCATTAGCAGCAGTTTGACCTCCATAAAATAGGAGCGGACTATAATTACCAGTGGTACTATCGTACGTATAGAAAGCATCCCCCGTAGTCCCGACGATGGTGCCATTATCGTTGATGCCACTGGCATATGTAGGGCTACCGGGGTAATTCAGCGTAGTATAGGTGTAGCCGCTGGCGTAGGCAGTACCTAATGCCGCCAGGACAAGAATTATGCCTATCATTACTGCCGAAAGCCTTTTCATCTAGTGCCTCCTTATGGAAGTAGTTGCATTGATAAAATTAGTCTTTTCATCGCTTATTGCTCCTTAGATTTTGATTGCTGTACGTTCTTTCACGATCGACAATTAATTGGAGCTGTTAAAAAATTGATCACCTCCTTCATGGGGGTGCCCCTGTCTGGATGTTTACCTTCTTAGTTCCGAGGCTTTCCCTTCCACAATCAACTTCTTCTCTTCCCCGTCCTTCTTTAGGGCATCCCTCCTTTCTAAAAGCCAGAGCAGGCGATCCTTTGCAAATGATTCATTGGTGGTAAGACACTCATTCTCTGTCCTCCTTGCGTGGGTCATTCTGGAACGCCACATGGACCCAATCCCTGTTAGTAACTCGACTTCCGATCTTCCTCTCACCTTTCAACGCCCTTCCCTAATGCCCTCGGGGTCCAGGGCCAGCCCAGCCCCACACCAAGTGGGGGGGACCTTCCTATCTAGTCGCACCGCCGGATATCCTTCAGGAGAGCCATAGCTTACCGTCCGCCCAACCTGGGCTTGGCATTAATTGAGGCTGTCAATAATTTTATCACCTCGACTCGCACCACCCCTTTTCCGGCAGGAACAAAAAAAGCCAAGCTGCCTCCTTCCCAGGCAACCCGGCTATCTTCTCCTCCCCCTCGAGGAGACCCGCGGCTTTCCGCCCCCGTCTCGCGGCGGGTTCGGCTTTGTCTGATTGTGCAACCACAATTACACTATCTTAAATCGGTGTCAATAAATTTTTTATATTATTTCATAAAAACTTTATCTCTATGAAACCGCCAGCGCAAGATAAAGGCCCTGCAGGTAGCGCGCCAGGCAGTGGGCTAAAGAACCTCACCTCTATTTCTGGGCCAACTTCATCCTACACGAGCGGGAAAAATAGCAGAGTTCTGCTATAGATCACCTACTTACCCACCGCCTTCATCGGTTTTGATATGCTGCTCATATATACTAGTAGCCAGTGCTTGAGGTGGATAAAGCTTTCAGCTCCATTTGACGGATCCTTACCACCTGACCTTGATAAGAATCAAGGCCATCTTTTTTTAAACAATTCATCATAATGGGGATAAGCACCCCCTAAATTTAGTTTGTCTCGGTTTCTTTAAAGCCCTCAAAGCGCCCAATCCTCCCATGAATAGCGCATAAAATATAGGCCATAAGCTAAAGTCACCAGGATGAATCTGGATATTAGGGTATAGGGGAGGGCGGAGAATGGGTGGGGTTGGCGATAACGTCTCGACATGGACCAGGAACCCCCACCGAAACCAATCTTACTTCTTGCCAGGCATAGAAGAACCTTTCATACGCACGCTACCGTCATAGCTGCCAACAGCGGCCTATGACCTATGGCCAGGAACCGGTCATGCCCGATAAATCAGTCTGCCTATTGGTGCAGGGTGACGGCTTGCCTTCATGGAAACGGTCTTTACCGCATTCTACCTGGCCTACTGGTCAAAACATGGGAGCACTATGGGAGCACTTTCCTGCCCGGAGATGGGTAAAGTGGGGGTATTTGAGGTAGGAATAGGTAAACAAGGTCCTTGACCTAACTATTTGATGAAACTAAAAAAGCCAGTAATTCCCCGTCTTTGCTGCCTATAGATTAAGTGACTGAAAATCCCCGTGTCGGCAGTTCGATTCTGTCCCCCGCCACCATAGTTTGATTGAGATTACAATTGGTTAACCAAAATTG
The DNA here is from genome assembly GCA_963797235.1 of uncultured delta proteobacterium. Classification (GTDB taxonomy): domain Bacteria; phylum Desulfobacterota; class Desulfobaccia; order Desulfobaccales; family 0-14-0-80-60-11; genus JAPLJC01. The sequence continues at coordinate 344,358 of CAWCOX010000003.1, read as the reverse complement.
GTTAGCCTTTTTTTTTGCCGGTGAACTTGATAGGGATAATTAAGGGATAATTACACTGCCGTGTTTAGCGATTTCTGAACTAACATTTTAGAACCATCCCGGCCCAAACAGCAAGGTCTTGAGCCCCGGTGAGGTCATCATCTTTCGGAACGATTATTAAAAAAACTGCCAAATCGACACTCTGGAGCAGTCGCTCTATCCGGAAGGTTTTTCCTCTGAAAACCCCAAGCTCGGGATTGGACTCCCGCCCCTGATACCAGAATCCCCGCTATTTTTTACTTGACGGCTTTTCCAGGTTTGTGCTTTAAATGCTTATCCCGCCTGAGAAGGAGGGAATAGACGGGCCGCAGAGATTTGCGGCAGGGTAAGGCACGGCAGGGCGTCAGGGTAAAGCGGGCGCCACTGCCACCAGCAACCCTTCAAGCGCGCTGAGTTCAGCAGCAGTAAGCCCATCTTTTCTAAAGGAGGATTTAAATGAAAGGCAAGCTCATTTTCAAACTGGGGGCTCTCGCCAGCATGTTGAGCTTTCTCCTAGTGGTCCCCGCCCTGGGTCAGACGGGGCAGACGAATGAGGAGCTGGGGAAACAACTCAAGGATTATAAAGCGAAGATTTACGAGGAAATCAAAGTAAGCCCTGATCAAGAAAAGAAACTGATGGCCGTGGAAGAAAAGGCTTCGGCAGCGCGCGGAGAAATCGTCGACGGCTCGAAGAAGGCCTTGGATAATTTACAGGCTGCGGTAGCCGCGGCCAAACCTGACGAGGCGAAGGTCAAGGAGGCGGTAAGCGCCTTCGTGGGCTCGCAGACTAAGTTGTTCAGTTCTTTTAGGGGTGAACTGGACGAGGAATTGGCCCTGATGAACCCGCTCCAGCAAGGCAAGTATCTGCTGGCCATGGAGAAATGGCGCCAGCAATGTATGCCGAAAGTATGTGTACCTGTTACTAAATAAAATCCTGGGAACTCTATCAAGGGACCAGAAGGAATCAGTTATTTAACTTACGGATGCCTGTCTGCCGAGATCGAGACAGTGAGAGGAAACCATGGCAGAAGCTAAAAGTGAGGTCCTTCGTGAAATCCTGGAGGAGATCCGCCAGGAAGAGAAGAGGCGGGTAGCCTTCCCGTTCTGGGGCAACTGGCACAACTGGCGTAACTGGGGCAACTGGCACAACTGGCACAACTGGATGAACTGGTGGACGTGATTTAGAGCCGGTTGCACAACTCGCCTGAGGCGGTAAAGACTATTTCTCACCCATTTAAGGGTGGGGATCCGGAGATTTAAAGAGGCCCTTTCCTAAAGGGGGGTTTAGGGGGACTGGCAAGCTGTCAGCCAATCTCCCCATACCCCCCTTTATAAATCCGGGGTAATGATGGCCAATTTAACCCCCCTTGGCTGAGGCAAGTTGACCCCGGCCGTGCAGTCTGTTGATCACGTAAATCGCCTGGCATTAGACTGTCCAAAACTGTATAATACGTCCAGGGTTTCACATTCCCTTCATTCCCGGTGGTGGAAAAACTCTGCCCATGCAACTATACGGTCCTGATTGGGAAACACAGCTGCCGGTGGTGCCTCAAATCCAGGTAACCCGGAATTGCAACCTGGCCTGCGGGTATTGCTTCCAGGAGCATTCCGGGGGCATTGTCGAGCTCTCCACGGTGGAGACGATTCTGCGCCGCGTCATCGCCCATAATCTGGCCGTCGATCCCCTTAACAAGGTAATTCAGATCTACTGGCACGGCGGTGAGCCCCTGCTGGCGGGCCTCGATTTTTTCCGCGCCATCGTCCGCCTCGAGGCTCAGTATCCCGAACTGGCCTTCGAAAACCGGATTCAGACCAACGGGACCCTCATGAGTGCGGATATGGCTCGATTGCTCACCGAAAATCAGTTTCAGGTGGGCTTCAGCCTCGATGGGCCCAAGGAGATTCACAATCTCTACCGGCGTTTTCACGGCTCGCGGTCCGGAGCTTTTGACGCCGCCCGGCGTGGCATTGACTGTTACCGTGATGTCGCCCAGGCGGACCGGGTGGCAGTGATTGCCGTGGTTACCCGGGCGGGCATCGACCGCGCCTTAGACCTGTTCGAATTTTTCAAGGAATTGCGGGCAGAGGTCCAGCTGGATATCTATGATGTGCGCTGGTTGGACCTGGTCCCGGCGGCCGGCGAGGTTTCAGGGTTGCCCGACCTGGCCCCGCGGCCGGAAGAAGTGGGACGCTTTTTGATCGAATTGTTTGATCTCTGGTTCTGGGACCAGGAGAGGCAGGTGGATTTCAAAGAGTTGCGGCAAGAAGTCAAGATGGTCCTGCAGCCGGAATTCGATCGGGGCGACCCCTTCAACAAGAAACGGTGCGACTTCCGGCGCCTTATTTTCGCCCCCAACGGATACGTGTTCAGCTGCGACCAGTGGGTGAATGATGAGAAGACGGCCCTGGGAGATATCCACCAGGATTCCCTGGCGGCCATTTTGACGAACAAGGCCGTCCTGTGGGAAAAGATCAAGCAAAGGATTCGGCGGTCCGGGAAACATATGGCCTGTGGAGCCTGTGAATGGGGCCGGCAGTGTGGCGGCGGCTGTCTCACCTGCATGAAATACAACGCCATGCTGCTCCGCGCCCGGGCAGAGGGACTGCCTGACCACCGCTGGACCGACGCCGTGCTCCCCCCCGCCTGGAATGAGGTCCGCGGGGAGACGTACTTCTGTGCGGGGCTGAGGGCTTTCCGTCACCACCTGCGGGAAGCCGTCCGGCGGGAGCTCGCCAGTGCCGGTTAATGCCAACGCGGCCTTCACCCTGATCCTGGAGCCGGTGCAGCGCTGCAATCTAAGCTGCCTATATTGCTATGCGGACGGGGCCGGGGCCGACGTCATGAGCCGGCAGACGCTGCAGACGGCCTTGGAAAAAACGGCCCGCTATGCCGAGCGCCAGGGGTTCCGGGAAATCCATCTCCTCTGGCACGGGGGAGAACCCCTCCTGGCCGGCCTCGGGTTCTTCAGGGACGCGCTGAAAATCCTGGAGGGGCTGGCCTCGGACCTGAGTTTCCAGCATTATCTCCAGACCAACGGCCTGCTCCTCGATCATGACTTTTGCGCCTTTTTCCGGGACCACGAATTCCAGATCGGTATCAGCCTCGACGGCCCCCAGGTCCTGCACGACGCGATGCGCCGCGGTGCAGACGGGCAGGGAAGCCACGCGGCGGTTTTAAGGAAAGTTCGCCTGCTGGAAGACCAGGGCGTGTCCGCGGGGTTCAACGCGGTCGTGACCCGGCGGAGCCTGGGTCAGGAGAAGGCAATCTACCGGTTCTTCCAGGGTCTGGGGTACGGTTTCCGCGTTAACCCGATGGTCCCGGGGCGCCACCCGGAGACCTCGGCGCCCTACTTGCTGCAGCCGGGGGAATATGGCGCCTTTCTTTGCCGCCTATTCGACGAATGGGCCAGTACGGAACGCCGGCGGGTCATGGTGTCGCCTCTGGAACTGTACCTGGAGGCCATCCTGGGCGGGGCGCCTTACGAATGTCAGCAGCAAGAAACCTGTGTCGGGTCGCACCTCGGAGTGAAACCCTCCGGGGCTGTGGAGCTGTGCAGCCGGTTTGAGACCCACCGCCCAGGCAATATCCACGACAGTGAAATCGAGGAATTGCTGGCTTCACCCTTCTGTGCAGATATGCGGCGGCGAGCCGAGACGCTTTCAGCCTGCCATACCTGCAGGCACTGGCCCATTTGCCACGGCGGCTGCCCCCTCAACGCCCTGGCGTTTGGTCATGACCATATGGCCAAGGACCCTTTCTGCAAAGATTATCAGCTCATATTTGCCAGAATCCATCGAGCCCTGGCCGACCTGCAAAGACAGTCCCCCGCCTGCCCCGAGCCATGAGAGCCTGGATTACCGGCATCATCTCACGCTATCGCTACCCTTTGACGCTATTAGTTATCGTGCAGCTCGGCTGCGGGGTGCTCATCGCGGTGCAGCCGCGCTACTATCAACAGCTGGTAAGCCTGGCCGTAAATGGCCAACACGCCAATCTTTGGACCTCGGGGCTGCACTTGCTCACGCAACTGGCCCTGATCTTTCTGGCCATGGCAGTGCTGCAAGGGATTGGCGGGTACACCGGCACCCTCTTTTCTTTCAACCTGCTCAAGCAGTTGCAAACCGATTTTTTCGATAAGGCCAGCCACCTGCCCCTGTCCTATTTCCAGAAGCAATCCGCCGGCGAATTTTTCACCAAGTTCACCAGCGATATTGCGCAAGCCCAACGGTTTTTCGCTGATTTTCTTCCCGGTGTCGGCCGCGAACTCATCACCGCTCTGGCGGTGACGGTCGTCCTCTTCTATTTCTGCCCCGCCTCGCTCACCCTGGCGGCCCTGGGCATCGTGGGCGTCACCGTGCTGCTGGTGAGCGTCCTCAACCGCATTATGGGTATTTATGCGAGGGCTCAGCGGGACACGTGGAGCGAAATACAGCGGGTCTTCGACGAAACCATTCAGGGGATCGACACCGTCAAGGTACTGGCTGCCGAGGGGCAGCAAGCCGCCCATTTCCAGAGGCACACTTCCGGGCTGAAGAAGCTTTCCGTACGGGCCGGGGCGGTGCTCTCGGTGTTTTCCCCCGGTATTGAGCTGCTCACCCAACTGGGGGGCTTAGGGTTGGTGGCCCTGGCCTATTACCTGATCGCCCGCGGCAAGATGGATCTCGAGCCTTTTTTGCTCTTTTTCTTTTATGCCACTCTATTGCAGATGTCGGTCACCCAACTCACCAGGTTGGTGGCCACCGTGCAGACCGAGTTCACCGGGATTCGACATCTGGCCGGATTTCTGGCTGAAGCCCCGGAGGCGGAAGATAGCCACCCCACGGTAACTCTGCCCGGCCAATCCGTCGCCATCGAGTTATCCGGTCTGACCTTCGGTTACCCGGGAGGGCGGCGGCTCTACCAGCAGGCGCACCTGCTGATTCCCGCCCACGCGGTCACCGTCATTGGCGGCGAAAGCGGTAGCGGCAAATCCACTCTCATCAACCTGCTCCTGCGTCTTTATGCACCCCAGGAAGGAGTCATCTCCATCGGCGGGATCGACATCCGGCGGATTTCGCGCACTGAGCTGCGGAGGAAAGTTGGGGTGGTCACCCAGAATCACTTTATTTTCCAGGAGACGCTGAGAGACAACCTCCTCATTGCGCAGCCGAACGCCAGTGACCGACAGGTTTTGCAAGCCCTGGAACGCGCCCAGTTAAAGGACTTTTTGGCGCGTTTGCCTCAGGGTATCGACACGGTAATGGACCCGCGCGGCATCGGGGCCAGTACCGGTGAGCGGCAGCGGATTTGCATCGCCAGGCTGCTGTTGAGAGAGTCGCCGATCATGATCCTGGATGAACCCTGGTCAAACCTGGACGACCGGGCTCGCCAACTCCTGGCCGAGGTCATCAACGCCTGCAAAACTACCGCAACCATTTTAATTCTAACCCATGAGCGCCATCCGGCGCTGGCCGTTGATCGACTATACCAGTTAGACCGGGCCCAAATGATCTTAATCCACGAGGACCCTGCTGCAACCTAAAGCCTATTATTTATAATTTTACTAGATTGCGAAATAGGCCTTTGTGGGGCCGGCAGGTCGGATAATATTAAACTCTGATGGAGAGATTGTATGATCAAGTTGATTCCAAGCTTGTCGGGATTCTACTCCGTCAAGATGACAAATTCAGCAATTACCATTTAAGGGAAGAAAAGGTTATATATCTACTAGACAATAGTTGTGAAAAAAGGTACTTCCTGGCAGATCTTTGGTTGTGGGTGATTAACTCTCAGCAACCGGCTTCAAATGAGGAAATGAAGCATGCTGAGATCTAATTGAACATTCACCAAGCAAAATCTCCAGCTGTGCCGTTACTTGGTCTGCGGTTCCCAACATGAAGAGGCCTCATTAAAAATCATCCCCTGGCCATTCAGATCGCACCGCCACCGATTGCCGTCTTTGCGCACGTTTCGGGCTTCAGCCGGCGCAATCGGGGACAATTCATTGGGCGTGCCGATCTGGCTGCGCATATAGTCGGTCATGGGTGGTTGTTCTATCGAAATCACGGCTGCTGGCGCCTTAGATGAGGCTGGCGCCACCGCAGGCGAGGCGCAGCCACCCGCCAGGATGATCAACGTGGAAGCTGCCACAGCCATTCCGGCAAGCTGAATCTTTTCTAGCATCTCAGTAACCTCCCGGCTCCGGTTATCAGTCACAAAATCCTTGACAAAATAATCCTAACAACAAATAAGTTAGTTACTTATTGCAACCAGGTCAAATAGAAAGGAAAATTCCCATGGTCACGGAAATTTTGAAATTAACCGCGCAGATTATCTTGTCCCATGCCTCCAGGTCTGAATTATCTCCCCCGGAATTGGTGGAGGAGATTAAAGACGTCTATAACAGTTTGGCTGCTTTGGAAGGCGGTGAAGTAATGCCAGAGACCAGGTCTCCGGAGCAGGCTGAAGCAGTGCAGAAACCGTCTATTCCTCTGAAGGACATCGTCAAGGAAAAATATGTAGTCTGTCTGGAGTGCGGGAAAAAGATGCGGACCTTAAAAGCCCATATTCGCAAAGCTCATAATTTGCAACCGAAAGAATATGCGCAGCGTTTTGGTTTGGACCTAAAAAAGTATCCCCTCGTGTGTAAAGAATATTCTTGGCAGCGGAGCAAGATGGCCAAAGATCGAGGATTTGGAGTGAAGGGAACTCAGCATAAAGCGACGGCTTAAACAACCTGAGCAGATGATGGGGACTTGATCCGCGGTAAGATCACAGATCCCGGCGCGGCTGATTCTTGAAAAAGGCGATCACCTGATCGCCTTTTTGAGGTTTCAGCCCAAGGTACGGGATTTATTTTTAGGCGTTCCGGAAAGGTGGCTTCCGGCCGTTGAGGTTGGGGTTACCCAAGTGAGGCTGGGCCTGGCCGGATTGCCGAAACTCCGGCTCGGGTAGCTGCACCGCCGCGCGGCGCTGAGCTATTCGGGCCTGATTCTCTCCAACTCCCAATCAGGCGCTAATTCCAAGCCCACCAGGAAGCTACCCGGTTTGGGTTCGTGGGGCGAAATCCAGATTACCTGCCCCTTGCGACAGATCGCGGTTACCTTGTCAGGCAGGGAAAAAATGAATTCTATCTGATCCCCGGGGGTATACTCGAAAGGAGCCTCAATTTTGGCCCCGTTTTCGCTAAAGTTCAACAGATAGATATCATCCTGGGGTTGACGATCAATCTCCTTGATTTCCAAGAAGATGGATATCCGCTGGGAACTGCGATTTTCTCCCATCTCTCGTCCTCACCTCGCAAGCTTTGGCTTTCTGCCGATAACCAATGCAAGAATTATGCTACCCCGTGCCATAAAATACCAATGAACGAATTTATCAACTAATTTAAAGTTTATTAATTAATTAGTGTGATTTAGACGCCCCAAATCTTCCATAAATGGTTAACAACCTTGACGTACCGTTTAATTTCTTTATCCCTGAGGGCTGAGTCAAGCAACCAAATTTGCCCGACCCGCCACTGGAGCAGAGAGATCAGGGGCTGCCTGGTGGCCCCAGGTCATGTTTGTTTTGAGCCTTTATAGGATTGCCAGACTCGGCCCGCCCGCATTCAGCAACCATTGCAAACCGTTGTTCTTTATAGGCGCCCGGGCGGCGCGGGGCTGCCAAAATTTAAGTAAAACCGCTTTGTGCCGATAAATGTACATGAAGGAGAAAAATTTTCGCACCTCTGCACTGCGACAGTAAATTTTGGGGGGTGCGGGTAAAACGCATTGATTTAAGCGGATTAATTCAGGGCCGCGCCAGCCGGGGGAGTCCCGGGCAGGCAGCTTGGCCGATCTGAGTAGCATATGGGAGTAGCGAGGAAGAAGGCTGGCAATCAGAGCGGGAAGGAGGCGGAGTTGCAGCAATTAGCCCGGCGTTGTTTGAACAAGGTACCTGAGGTGCGGCCGGAGAAGGTGGCTGCCTTGCGTCAGGCCATCCATCAAGGCAGCTACCGGATCGATCCCAAGAAATTAAGTTCGGCTGTGCTGGGGTTTGATGATCTTGACCTGGCCTCCTTGATGTCGCGGCATCCGGTGTTGATTCCGGAGCATGTGACCTTGTACGGCAAAAATGCCATCAAGGATCTGCTGCTGATTTTGGAGACCAGGGATCATTTTAGTGGCCAACACTGTGCTCGAGCCGCCGCCATTGCCTTGAAGTTTGCCCGCTATTTGGGGCTGCCCCGTGCCGACCTGGAGGCGCTCCAGACCGCGGCCCAACTCCATGACCTGGGTAAGATCGAGATCGGCAGAACGATTCTGCTCAAGAAAAAGCCGTTAACCGCGGTGGACTGGGCCATCATTGAGAGCCACCCGGGCACGGGAGTCAGGATCGCCCGGCCTTTCTGCCTGAAGCCCAAGGAAGAAGAAATCATCCTCCACCATCATGAACAATGGGATGGCCGGGGGTATCCCGATGGTTTGGCCGGTGAGCAGATACCTTTCCTGGGTCGCCTGATGGCCCTGGCCGATGTTTTCGAGGCGCTCACCAGCGACCGGCCCCGAAGGCCGCGCTTCCCGGAGCCGCAGGCCCTGGGAATAATCCGGGACCGGGCCGGCAGCCAATTCGATCCACACCTGACCAAACGATTCCTGCGAATGCTTTCAAAGCGCAAATCCGACTAGATCGTCTTATTGACCTTTAATGCCAACGTAACGTCTGCCGCGGCACCGTCGAGGGCGGCGGTTCTACAAGTTCATCCGGCCTATGCAGGTCGCCGCTTAACCCGCGACGGCTTCGCCTACCAGGGTCTCTTCCCGGAGCTCAGTAAAGCGCACCAGGAGGCGGCGGTGGCGCCAGGCGGTCGGGCCGCGGAAGATGGCCCGCAGATAGTTGTCGCTGAGGCCCTGCAGCCAGCCCTTTTGCTGGGCCGGCCCTTCCACCAGGACTTCCCGCACCCGGCCCAGTTGGCTGTGCAGGAAAGCCTGTTTCTTCAAGCGTCCCAGGTCCCGGAGGAGGCCGGCGCGGCGTTGCACCTCGCGGCCGGGCAAAGGCTTGAGCGCGGCAGCCGGGGTGCCGGGGCGGGGGGAGAAGGGGAAGACGTGGAGATAGGTCAAAGGCAAGGCGGCCAGGAGAGTTTGGGTGGCTGCGAAGTCGGCGTCGGTTTCCCCGGGAAAGCCCGCCAGGACGTCCAGTCCCAGGGCGGCGTCCGGGAAGCGCCGGGCCAGGTCGGCCACCAGATCTTGGAAATCTCCGGGGCGGTAGGGGCGGTTCATGGCGGTCAAGACCGGGGCGGCGCCGCTTTGCAGGGGCAGGTGAAAATGGGGGCAGAAGGCCCGCCAGGAGGCGAGCTCCGCCAAAAGTTCCACCGTGACCTCCTGGGGCTCCAGGGAACTGAGGCGCATCCGGAAGGGCAGTGCCTCCGGTTTCAACCGCCGCACCAATCCGGCCAGGCTGGTGGTCGGGCTCAGGTCCTGGCCGTATTGGCCCAAATCGATGCCGGTGAGGACCACCTCCTGGTGATTGGCGGCGGCTATTCCCTGCAAGGCCGCGACCACCTCTTCAGGCGCCCAACTGCGCCGGGGCCCGCGCACCTGGGGGACGATACAGTAGCTGCAATGATGGCTGCAGCCCTCCTGGATCTTGAGCCAGGCCCGGGTATGACCGGGAAAAGATCGGAGCCGCCAGGGGTGAAAGGGTTCGGCGGCCTGATAGGAGCCGACGCAAAGAAGAGGGGCAGCTGCTTGGGTGGATTTTTCCAGGAAGTCCGCCAGGGCGGCTTTTTCCTGGTTGCCCAGGACCACGGTGACGCCGGGCAGGGCGGCCAGTTCTTCCGGGGCTCGCTGGGCGTAACAGCCGGTGACCCAGATGGGGACTCCCGGAAATTCACGGGAGAGGCGGCGGATGGCCTGGCGGGCCTGCTGGTCGGCCCGATTGGTGACGGTGCAGGTGTTGACCAGGTGCAGGTCGGGGGTCGCCCCGGGGGGGGCGTTGAGCCAGCCCTGGTGGGCCAGCGTCTGGCTCAGGCCGGCGGTGTCGACCTGGTTGACCTTGCAACCGAAGGTGATAATGCGGAAGAGACGGTTTTCGGTTTGCGGTTGGCGGTTTTCGGTTGGCATTATAAGAAGGTATTCAGTCCTTAGTTTTCAGCCCGGCAAGATGCGCAGCGAGCCGCTTAGGTTTCGCGCAGGCGAGACGCCTGTGCCATCAACAGAAGATATTTCTTATTACCTATTTCAAGACCTTTCCGAGACGGTAAATATATCCCCAACCAGATGAAGATTGGGAACGGCGGTTTTAAAGTCCCCCTTTCCTAAAGGGGGATTTAGGGGGATTATAAGGCGCTTATTAATCCCCCCTGCCCCCCCTTTAGAACAGGGGGGTGATTCTTCCCCAACTTGAACTCTCTTGGCTGATTCCAAGATAACGCCGAAAAACGGTTTTGAAATGACTTCTAATTAATCCTCTCTTCAATCCAGCCGCCGGCCAGGACCCGGTCGTGGTCGTCGTAGAAGACCACGGCTTGGCCGGGGGCCACCGCCGATTGCGGCGTGGCAAAGATGACCCGGGCCGCGGTGAGGTTCAGTGGGGTAATCCGGGCCGCCACCCCCGGGTGGCGATAGCGGATGACCGCCTGGGCTTCCAGCTCACCGGCGGGCGGGTCGACGAGCCAGTTGAGTTCCACCGCCACCAGGCCGGGCGACATAATGTCTTGCTTGTGGCCCAGCACCACCCGGTTGGTCTCGGGGTTGATGGCCGCGACATAATAAGGCTCCCGGGCCGGGACGCCCAATCCCCGGCGCTGGCCCACGGTGTAATGCTCCAGGCCCCGGTGGCGTCCGAGGCTGCGGCCCTGGAGGTCCACCAGATCGCCCGGGGTGCCCGGGCCGCGGCGGGCGCGGATGAAATCCTGATAGCTGCCCCGAGGGATGAAGCAGAGTTCGACGCTCTCGGGGCAGCGGTCGTTAACCGGCAGGCCCAATTCCTGGTAACGGCGGCGCACCTCGGTCTTGGTCATTTCCCCCAGGGGGAACAGGAGGTGAGGCAGCAGTTCCCGGGGCAGGCGGCTCAGGAAGTAGGACTGGTCCTTGCGCCGGTCCAGGCCCCGATAGAGCCCCGGGACACCGTCGGCATCAATCTGAAGCCGGGCATAATGGCCGGTGGCCAGGTGCGTCACCCCCTGGGTCTGGAGCCACTCCCACAGGCGGCCGAATTTGATGGCGGCGTTGCAGCGCACACAAGGATTAGGGGTCCGGCCGCGCAAGTACTCGGCGACAAAATAGTCCACCACCCGCTGAGCAAATTCCTCCCGCAGGTCAATTTCGGTGAGGCGGCAGCCCAGGCCCTGGGCCAGAGCTTGCAGGTGCCCGGCCGGGGGACCGCCGTCACATAAGCGTAAATGGACGCCCCGAGGCCGGAGACCTTGTTGCAGGAGTAAGGCTGCGGCCACGGCGCTATCCACCCCGCCACTCAGAGCCACGGCCACGTTTGGACTTGGATCAGACGTCATCAATCTTACGGAAATTTCTCAAATTGAGTACAAATATCAATCAATCATGTAAAAATTTGAACTTGAGTCCCATCGAGCTAACATGTGAAGAAATTAGAAGATTCTCAAGCGAATGCCAATTATGTTAAACGACTAGTTCATGTAAATGAACATATTATTAAAATATCAGAAAGGTTAAGCTATGGCAAAGGAGAGGTTTTGGAGGAAGCTGACGGCAACGCCATAGTTGGGATTGGCCGGTCCCGGGGGGTCCAGCCGGATTACCTCTCCCTGGGCCGTGAACTGGGAAATGTGGTCGATATCCATGCCGGGCAGGGGCGCGGAGATAGTCAGGGAGAGGAGCTGACCGGGTAGGAAAGACTCCGCGTGGTCGAGCTGAAAATAGCTCCCCGACAAACTGATGTCCCTGGTAATTCCACAGCCCTGGTGCGGTTCACCGCTTTCCGGGTGGAAGGTGTGGTAACACACCGGCAAAGGAATTATGAGACGATTAAAGCGTCTTCTTTCCAAAGGGGAGAACATGCTGCTCCCATAAAAAGTGGTAAAATGTCCTTCACCGTTATGCAGAGGGCGTGCCATAAGCCCTGAGGAAAGTTGCCGTCCGGCGAGAAAGGCGCCCACCTAGATATTCCTTGACGGCACTGGCCCTTTCCTCTATGATTTTTGGACAGATACTAATATTGTCTGGGTCGGGGGCTGAGCCGAAACATGTCTCACGTAGTTGCGGTTATCAACCAGAAGGGCGGCACCGGTAAGACCACCACCACCCTGAATTTGGGGGCGGGCCTGGCTTATCAGGGATACCGCACCCTGATCATCGACCTGGACCCCCAGGGCCACAGCACCATCGGCATCGGTATCGACCCGGACCCCAGCACCGCCTCCATGGCGGAAATCATGACCGTCCCCCGCAAGCGCATCGGCGAAGTGGCTGTGCCCACTTACATCCTGGGGCTGGAGGTGGCGCCGGCCACCATCCATCTGGCCCGGGCCGCGGAGCAGGTTTATACCCGGGTCTTTCGGGAAGCCATCCTGGCCCAATCCCTCAAAGAGGCGGACTATGATTTCGTCTTCATCGACTGCCCGCCGTCTCTGGGAGTGCTCACCACCAATTCGCTGTATGCCTGCGACTTTATTATTATTCCTTGCCAGATCTCCCGTTATTCCCTGGATGGACTGGCGGATTTGCTTACCACCGTGGAGACAGTGAAGGGTCTGGCCATGGAGGAGCTCTTTGAGGGGGACTTCTTCCGCATCCTGCTCACCATGTACGACCGACGCAACAGTGTCACCAATGAGTATATTTTGGAACAGCTGGCGCCCTACCGGGATAAAACCTTCAAGGCCAAAATCAATAAAAACGAGGCCCTGAACCAGGCCCAGATCGCCCAGAAGGCTGTCTTCGATTATGAGCCCAAGAGTTCCGGGGCCCAGGACTATCAGCAACTAACCCTCGAGTTCCTGGATATATGGCAAAAAAGAAACAGCTTGCCGGCAAAACGACCAAGCTTGCAAAGTTGCCTCTAACCCAGGCCCTGGCTGAACAGTCGGAGGAGGCGGACAGGCGGTTGCCGCCGGCGCTTGCGGCTTCAGGCAGCGGGGAACGCCTGGGTGCCGTCTATCTCCACGTCATCCGGGAATTGACCTCTTTGATGGACCAATTGCAGGCCGATCCCCAGGTCCTTCTGCAGCAACACCGGCCGCTCTTGCCCCCCCTTATCCCTAAGCCGCAACAACTCCGGCAAACCTTACGCCTGGCTCAGCAAGGACTCCAGGAACTGCACCTGATCCTCTCCCGCTAGCCCGGGAAAAAATTTCGCTTGCCGCGCTTTTTCTGCCGAATCCCACCCCTCCATAACCTTGAAAAGAAAAAGGGCCAGGGGATTTACGCCCCGCTGGCCCCCAAATGAGATGGATAAGAGAGTGTTACTCGGTTTCGTCCTCATTAACCCAAAGCCTGACCCAAAACTGGAACGGGGCGGTAGGGGCCCGAAGGCCCCTATCATTTTACTTCGTTTTGGGCGCTGGCATAATGGGTGGGGGCGATCCTGCGGGCGATGGCGTTCCGGTTGCGGCCTTCTTAGCTTCAAGCTTCGCGATGTTTTCGTTGATGATGGGGAGGATGGTGCTGGTTTCCCCCACCGCGCGAACGGGTTCGACCGCCATGCAGCCGCCGCCGACGAAGCAAGTCTGCGCCACCTTGTCTTTGTACTGGGCGGCGTGAATGGTCGCATCCTTCAGGTGGGCCAGGGCGTCATTCAGCTTGCCGTCCTTTTCATCCAGAACCGCCAGGTTGTTGAGGGCAAAGGGGTTTAATTTATCAAGTTGGGTCGCCTTGAGGAATTCATTCCTGGCGGCTTCATATTTGCCTTCCCGAATAAATTCATAGCCTTGTCTTATGGGGGTGTAGACGTCGTCCGGCATCAGGGCGCCGCCTCTGATCGTGCCCGCCGGAGCCGTTTGGGTGCCGGGGCCCGGAGGACCGCCAGAGGATTGGGCGAAGGCCGGAATGGCCAAAGCCAAAGACAGAGCCGTCAGTAGTAAGATGAACAAGCATTTACGGGTGTGTCGCATCGTTATTTCTCCTTGTCAGAAAACATGAAGTCAGTAGCCGCCCCGTCGTTCCTAGACGAAATAGATAAGACTTTTCTTTTTCAATGTCAAGAAATGCTTGCGGTAATTAAAATTAGAAAAAGTTTTATGATTAAGATTGGTTAACTTAAGCGGCCGTCTTCGGCCTGAAAACTCTCCCAACTCAGGTCACAGGGTCATCCCGAAGCGTTGCTGGATCTCCGGACGCCAGCGCCGGGCGCCGTCCAGGTCCAGGGAGACGGCCAGGATCTCCGGCCCTTCGCCGCCGGTCAGGACGATCCAGTGGTGCAAATCGTCCCAAGTGCGGACCAACTGGGATAGGGCCCGGCCGTCCGGGGGGGCGGGGGGCTGGATGGCGAAGGAGCGCCCCCCTTGCATGGCGTAAGGCCGCCCGGCGATTTCCGCGGTAAAGGCGGCGGTGTTCACCCCCACCACCGGCAGGTAATAGTCGAAGGCCCGGGTCAGGGCGCCCAGGGGCCAGTGACCTCGCAGGATGGGGAAAATGCTGGGATTGACGATGAGATCGACCCCCTGGGCCGCCAGTTGCCGGGCCGCCTTGGGCTGGCCCCAGAAATCGATGCACACCGGCAAACCGAGGCGGCCGAAGTCGGTCTCCAACACCTGGAAGGTGTCGCCCTTCGTGACGCCATAGCCCCGCTGCTCCAGGCTGCTGACGGTGATTTTGGGTTGGCGGCCCACCAGATTGCCCCGGCGGTCGAACAGGGTGGCGGTATTGTGGCGCCGGCCCGAGTCTTCCGCCACCAGGCCGGCCACCACGTAAGCTTCGAGGTCCCGGGCCGCCCGGGCCAGTTCCGTCTCCCCATGAAAAGGAAAATATTCCGGGAAGCAGATGAGGTCGGCCCCGCGCCCCCGGCATTGGGCCAGCAGGGTTTCGGCCAGCCGCACGTTCTCCGGGCTATCCAGTTGGGCGGCCGGCAGAGGCTGGATGAGGAGGATATTGACCATGGCGATTTCCTTTTGAAAATGAATTTGCAGTTATCAGGTTTTAGCTAAAAAGGCAAAAATTATCAGTAAGATATATTTTGATTTGGAGACGGCTGCTGTCCGAAGGTTTGATCCAGCCCGCCCCGAATCCCTTGTTGCTGTTTTAGCAAAAATTCACCCTGACCAACAGGAAAAAGCGGCCGCGGTCTCCTGCCGGGATTTACCTCGTTTGCCTGGGGAAAGAAAACTAAGGGGATTCCCGGCAAAAATAAAGAATTTCTGCAACATGCCGATAAAGCAAATTAGCTGCGGAAGGCTGAGCGGGCCACCGATATGGGAGGGGCGGCTTGGTGTCTGCCCTCTAGAGCCTGGTTTTGAGAATAGCGAGGGAATCCGTGTTCGATTGGTGGTCCGCCGGGGTGATCCGCTTGGGCTCACATCGGGAGCTTATGCTGCCCTTAGTGCTCAGTCTGTGGATGGCGGGCCTGGACCTGGCTAACCGCCGCATTCCCAACTACCTGACCCTGGCGACCGCCCTGGCGGGATGGGGGTTCCAGATGGGCTGGCGCGGCTGGCCGGGTCTGCTGGACGGTTTGGGCGGGGCGGCATTGGGCCTCGGCCTGCTCCTGTGGCCCTACCTCAAGGGGGGGATGGGCGCCGGAGACGTCAAGGCCCTGGCGGCCCTGGGCGCCTGGCTGGGACTGGCGCGCACTTTCTTGCTGTTCATCTATATGGGGCTCTCCGGCGGCCTGCTGATCCTCGCACTGCTGGCCTGGCAGGGGAGCCTCCGGGTCCACCTCAAACGAGGCGTTGTACAACTGGTCAACCGGGTGCTGAGCCAGTGCCGGCCGGAAACCCCGGCTCGGGGTGAGCCGGGACGGAGGGGGATTCCCTATGGGGCGGCCCTGGCTTTGGGCATGGTGATTCTTTGCTGGCGCCAACTACTGGTTGACTGAGAGACAAAGGAATTCTCCCGCGAAAAATGGCCTGAACTTCAAGGAGGATATTCCGGTGAACTTTTCAAGGAATGAGAGCGAAGAGAGCCAGGGGGCGGGTCAAGAAAGCGAGCCAGCGAGGTTCGGTGCTGGTGATCGCCGCGGTCGGTATCTTGTTTATGTTGGGAATGGTCGGCTTGGCCGTGGACCTGGGTCATCTGTACGTGATTCAGAGCGAGCTGAGGCGAGCCGCGGATGCCGGGGCCAGGGCGGGAGTCCGTTCCCTGTTTCCCTATCCCCTGAGCAGCGCCGCCCTGCCCCTCACCCCCAACTGCACTGCGGCCCAGAACGAGGCTGAGAATCTGGCCCTGGCCAACCTGGTGGAGGGGACGGTGCCAACGGTGGCCAATCTGCAAACCGGCTCCTGGGATTGGTCCGCCAGCCAGTTTACGCCCGGTTGCAGTATCAGCCCGTTTACCAATGCTGTGACCCTCACCCTGCGGCGGGACAATATCCCGATGACGGTCATGGGGGCCCTGGGGTTTGGGCCGGTCAGCCTGCACGCCACTGCCACCGCGGTGATGGATTGGGTGGGCAAGGTGGACCAGGGTTCCGGCTTCGTTATGATGATCGGCAAGAAATATGTCCAGACCGGCGACATGAAAATTTTCCTGAATCCCGCCCCCATAGACGGAGGGGGCTGGTATGCCAAGGTACCCGTGAGCGCCAGCAACAGCACGATCACAGGCTATTTGAGTGATCCCGGCAGCATCCCCGGCCTCAAACAGGGGGATATGGTGAACCTGAATAACGGCGACTTTGGCGATGTCTTGCATCTTCTGAATAGCTCCTGGATCGGCAAGACGGTCTGGATGCCGGTGGTGGACACCGAGAAATTTAACCAATCCGGGCCGGTGCTCGGTTTTACCTCGGTGACCATTCTCAAAGTGGGCACCCAAGGGGGGAATAAGTATGTCCAGGTCAGGGCCAACCCGATGCAGGACGTGCCAGACTCCCAGGCCAGCCCGGGAGGCTCCAATTTCGGGCTGCTGGCTCCCCCCCGCGTGGTGCAATAAGTCGGACTGGAGCTGGGGGAAGATGGCGCTGATGAGATTAACCTGGCAGGTACTGGTGACGGTGGCGGGTGAGTCTGCCGCATAATCTCGGTTATTTACCGGTTGAATCTATCTATGGGCATGGAGATCCAGTTGGGTGGGATTGCCGTTGGCAATTAAACCCCTAATCCCGTTTTAGGGTTGTGCCGCTAAATACCAAAAGGAGCTTTGGCAATCCCCCACCCAGGGGACTGGTCATACCGGGTAAGTAGTGTTATGGGGTTTCTATCGCCGGCTATTCAAGCTTGGTCGCGGGCAGAAAGGCTCTGCGGCGGTTGAGTTCGCCCTTTGCCTCTTCCCCTTGCTGCTCATCTTGGGCGGCATCCTCGATTACGGCCACTTATGGTATATGCAATCGGTACTGACCACCGCCAGCCGGGAAGGCGCCCGCTATGCCACCCGTTACCAAACCAACCCCACGACCGGGGCGCGTCTGGCTCCCAACGCCCTTTCTCCTTCGGTGACGGACTATATCACTTCCAACTACGCCGGCCTCTTGCCCGGCGATGCCCATCTTAAGGTCACGCCGGGGGCTGGGCGGGACCGATACCGACGTGACCAAATTGACGGGGGCTCGGTCAAATCCAGGTCACTGCCAATAAGTCACTGGTTTCTCCTCAATTATTTGATACCCGGCACGACCAATCCCCAGCCGCTGAGTTCCACAACGGTGATGACGTGCGAGTAGAGAAGTCCTGGAGGCCGGCGGCACCGAGGTATGACCCGGAGGAGCAAGTGCTGCATTGCCGGTGAGTCCGGGGCCATTGCGCTGGTCATAGGCCCGGCCCTGGTGGCCTTCCTGGGAATGGCCGCCCTGGTCGTCGATTACGGATATATGTGCGTGGTCCAGAGGTGAACTGCAAAAGGCCGCCGAAGCCGGCGCCTTGGCGGGGGCCAGGGTTTTAGTGCCTTACGCCGGCCTTCCGTTGGCGCCGAATTGGGCCCAGGCCAGTACCAAGGCGACGCAAACCGTCCAGCAAAACCAAGCCGCTGGGAAATCCCTTATCAACTGCCAGGTACAGCCGGGTTACTGGAGCCTCAAAACTAAAACCCTCCAGTCCACGGGCATCATTCCCACCTCCACTGATGTCCCGGCCGTCCAAGTGCATATTGCCAAAAGCACCGGAAATAATGGAGGCCCCATCCAGATGATGTTTGCCCCCATTTTGGGGATCAATACCTTTAACCTGCAGGCCCAAACGACGGCGATAATCTCTTTTCCCAAAGGCATGCCTCCGGGCGCCCTATTTCCCTTGGCCGCCGCCCAGACCATCGTGAACCAGTATTGGACTCAAAACCCTCCCGTATCCTTTAAAATCGGGTCCGGATCAACTAACGGCCAGTGGACCTCATTCCAGGTAAATAGCAACAGTGGTTCGTATATTGCAGGTTTGATTGCCAGCGGCAACCCTACTTTCCTGTCCCTCAATGGAAACATCTATATACAACCGGGGGTGACCGCCTCCAATTACGGCAATTCCGGTTCCAAGGTGGGGCATACGGTGATAATTCCCTTAGTCAATCCTCCCGATATAAACACCAATGCCTCCACGCCGGTTCTGGGCTTTGTCGCCTTTAGAATTGAAGCCGTAAGCCAGGGCGCCAAGTATATCCAGGGGCATTTTGGCAAAAATTTTATGAGCTGCAAAGACTGCCTTGCCGGCCCCCGGGGCCCCTGCCACGGCGGTGCCCTGGTCCAATGAAGCCCCGACCCTCGCCAGCTGGTCAACTGAGTTCCTGGAAATTCTCCCCCAATTTCGGTCAATTCCGGCCATTGGTTGATTTTGCCGCCGAACCCTGATAAATATTGACGGGGTTCCGGGTGAGGCGCCAATTCTTCGCCTTACTGACAGGCCCGAAAGCCGGATTCCGACCTTTTTTCAGCGTGCCGCTGGAGACAAGATATGCTTATTGTGATGGACAAGGATGCCACCTCGGCGCAAATCGACGCGGTGGTGAAGAAAATCGAATCCCTGGGATACGAGGCCTCGCCCATGCCCGGGGGGGAGCGGGTGGCCATCGGCATCCTGCGCAATCTCGGGCCGGTGGATTCGGCCCACTTTGTGGACATGGCCGGGGTGATCCAGGCCATTCCGGTTTCCCGGCCTTACAAACTGGTCAGCCGGGAGATGAAACGGGAAGACACCGTCATCACCTGGCCCGGCCTGGAGTTGGGCCGGGGTCGTTTCGTGGTCATGGCCGGCCCCTGTGCGATTGAAAGCGAAAAGCAGGCACTGACCATCGCCGAAAGAGTGAAGGCCGCCGGCGCCCAAATCTTCCGGGGGGGGGCCTTCAAGCCCCGCACCTCCCCGTACAGCCATCAGGGACTCGGTAAGGACGGGCTCAAGATCTTGAAGAAGGTGCGGGAAGAGACCGGCCTGCTGACCATCACCGAGGCCATCGACCAGGACTCTTTGAAACTCGTGGTGGATTATGCCGACATCGTCCAGATCGGCGCCCGGAACATGCAGAACTTTTCCCTGCTGCGCTGCGCCGGCCGGGTGCCCAAGCCGGTCCTCCTGAAGCGGGGCATGTACGCCACCGTGGAAGAATGGCTCATGGCCGCGGAATACCTCATGGCCGAAGGCAATTCCCGGGTCATTCTCTGCGAACGGGGGGTCCGGGCCATCGGCGATCACGTGCGCAATCTCCTGGACCTGGCCACCATCCCGGTGGTCCGTCGGGAGTCCCATCTGCCGATCATCGTGGACCCCAGCCACGCCGCCGGCCGGCGAGACCTGGTGGCCCCCCTGGCCCGGGCCGCGGTGGCCGCGGGCTGTGACGGCCTCATCATCGAGGTGCACCACGAGCCGGAAAAGGCCCTGTCCGACGGGGCCCAGTCCCTCTACCCGGACCAGTTCGACGCCCTGATGGAGGAAATTAAGACCTTGCGCCCCGGGGGCTGGAAGTGAGAGAGGTCCTCCTTCCCCTGCCGGGGCGGGACCAGAGCTACCGGATTGTCATCGAGCCGGGTTTGGGTTTGCGCCTGGGCGCTTTATTGAACACCCTGAATCTGTCCCGGCGGCTTTTCCTGATCTCGGACCAAAGGGTGGCCCGCCTGCACGCGGCCCCGGTGATGGCGGGCCCTGGCGGCGGCCGGCCTGGAGCCGGTGCTGCTCACCACCCCCCCCGGGGAACGGGCCAAGAGCTGGCCGGTGGTGCAGCGCCTGGCCCGGGAACTCCTGGAGCGGGGCGCGCATCGGGGTTCGCCCCTCCTGGCCCTGGGGGGCGGCGTGGTGGGGGACCTCACCGGCTTTCTGGCCTCCATCTTCATGCGGGGCCTGCCTTTCATCCAGGTGCCCACCACCCTGCTGGCCATGGTGGACGCGGCCATCGGCGGCAAGACCGCCATCAATCTCCCCGAAGGCAAAAACCTCCTGGGCACCTTTCACCAGCCCCGGCTGGTGGCCATCGATCCGGATTTTCTGCAGACCTTGCCCCGGGCCGAGTTGCTCAACGGCCTGGCCGAAGTGGTCAAGGCCGCCTTTATCTGCGATGCCGGGTTGCTGGAAAGCCTGGCCGCGGGGACGAACCGGCTGCTCAAAGATCGGGAAGAACTCACCGAGATCATTTACCGGGCCGCGGCCATCAAGGCCGAGGTGGTGGCCCAAGATGAGCGGGAGGGGGGGCTGCGCCGCATCCTCAACTTCGGCCACACCCTGGGCCACGGGCTGGAGGCGGCCTCACACTTCAAGCTGCCCCACGGCCGGGCGGTGGCCTGGGGCATGCTGGCGGCCCTCAGCCTCTCTGAGCGAAGCTGGCGGGCTTGCCCCGGCCGAAGCCGAGCGCGGCCGCCGCCTCATCCGCGATCTGGGCCTGACCCGGCAGCCGCTGCCGGCGCTGGACCCCCGGGAGGTGATGACCGCCCTGGCCCTGGATAAGAAGCGCCTGGAGAGCGGCGTGCCCTTTGTGCTGCTCCCCCGCCTGGGCGAGGCGGTCGTCCGGGAGGACGTGCCGCTGCCGATGGTGCGCCAGGTCTTGGCCGAGATGATGTCGCCATGATCCGGAGGGGACTGGCGCTGGCAATAATACTGACCTTCTCTTGGACGGGGCCGGGGTATGGCGAAAGCCCTGCGGCGGGGCCACAAGGCGGAAAGATGACGGCAGCCAAGGCGTTGCAAATGCAGCCCATCGGGCAGGTAAAGAAGCAGGGAGAACAGACCTTTCTGGAGATCAAGCCGGAATTCGCCCCGGCCCTAAAAGGACTGGAAGATTTCTCCCACCTCTGGGTGCTGTATTGGTTCCATGAGAACGACAATCCTTCGGCCCGGGCCACCCTCCAGGTGCATCCCCGCCGGGACCCGGCCAATCCTTTGACCGGGGTCTTTGCCTGCCGGGCGCCGGAGCGGCCCAACCTCATCGGGCTCTCCGCCTGCCGCATCGTCCAGATCAAGGGCAACGGGTGGAAGTGGCGGGCCTGGACGCCCGGGACGGCACCCCCATCGTCGACCTGAAGCCCTATATCCCCAAGGGCGACGCCCTTCCGGAGGCGACCACGCCGGAGTGGGTGAAGCGCTCCAAGCCGCCGGTCGATTAGCTCCAATTGCGTTCCCGCCTTTTTGCCCTCCCCGCCGCACCCCGATCGATAAGCGGATCATAGCTTCAAGTATTGGGCATTTCAAAGAATTTACGGATAATGGCAAGATAGTAGCTATCTGTTTTCCAAACAAGAAATGTTTTTTCGACGAAACCTGTGCTAACATGGCTACAGAGAGACTATATGGACAGGAAACCGAATCTCGCATCTTATGTGGATCAATCTAATTATTGTTAGCTGGCACACAAAACAATGCCGCAGATATCGGACCAACGTCTCAAATCAATGGTCGGCTTCCTGCCTGAGCATCGAGCGCATCCAGGCGTTTCCCTTCACGAGCATTTCTCGCACCGTGTGGCCGAACTCGCGCGTTTTGTCTTGGAACGACGACGAGTCTATCTAGATACGCGCGATTGGATCTTTTTGCGGGATGCAGCCGTTGGAAGGCCGCGGAAGCTCATCCATTCCGAACTGCTCAGAATTCTTCGCATAGGAGTCAAGTCTGGTGTTTTCATCTGTCCACTCAGCGACAGCGCGTTTTTTGAACTCCTGCGGCAATCAGACGGGGAGACTCGCCTCGCAACGGTCCGGGTAATTGATGAACTCAGTCTTGGGGTCACAATCCAAAACGCACATGACCGGCTCCGAACTGAGCTGTTACACTTCCTGGCCAGTGTGAACAAAGCCCAGCGAAATACGGGCTTGCCACTCGAGCATGTTTGGCTGAAAGTGGGTCACGTTCTTGGTACCGCATGTCCTATCTACCCGGGAGTGGAGGCGACCGAACAACTCGCGATCTCTAAGACCTTTTTCGATGTAATGTGGTCCGTAACGCTCGAAGAAATGCTCACCGACACGCCACTGCCAGAAGACCCAAAAGAGTCAAACTTCTTCTGGAATATAGCGGCTCGGTTAACAGAAGAGTCAACCTTACATGCATCTGCAATGAAGAGCTTCGAGGCCGTCTATCTCGATGAGATTTTCGGGTTCTTCGATGCGCATCGCGAACACATCCAAGCAGTATTCGCACAAATGTATGAAATCTCCCAGCCCAACGCACCGCCCCTGCAAGCGGCCGATTTCAAATCGCATGGCCGTGTGTTGGTGAATGTCTTCTCGAACATCTTTCGCTTCGGAAAGGCAGGCACTTCATTGCCCATGGCGCAGATTGTCGCGGGGCTCCACGCAGTCGTGCGATGGCAGAGAAACCGTGCCTTCCAAGCCTCAGACTTCTATGATTTCCATCACGCTACGGCCGCTTTACCATACTGTGATATTTTCCTGACGGAGCGCTTCCTTGGCACCATTCTGACTAGGCCCCCATTGGCCCTTGACGCTCACTTTGGCGCCAAGGTTCTCTGGGATGAGGCGGCTGCAGTTGAGGCATTACTGAAGTGTGTCAGCTAACAACCGAATGGAGCCGGGATTCCAATCGTCTCGTGTAATCATGTCGCCACGGGGCGCGGCTCATTCGTGGCATTCACCCTCTCCCTTCCATCCACTCCACCGCCACATAATCCTTATGCCCCTCAACTAAGTAATCCCCGATAAAATATCTGCTATCTATGCGCGACTCTAAAGCGAAAGAACAATATTCGATATGATCACCATAACTTAGGAGCGGCTCTCGAGCCGCCCTTACAATTTTAAGGGGTTGGGGGAGGGTTTCAGGGAGGGGGTAGGGGCCATCGGCCCATAGCCTCCTCCCTGAGATCTTATACTCAATCCTCCGGTTCGCTCAGGGCGGCCAGCAGGCCGGCGGCGGCGGTGAGGCCATTGGGGAGGGCGGCCTCGTCGGGGTTGAAGTCCGGGGAGTGCAGGGCTTGGCCGCCGCGGCCGCCGGGAGGGCGCACGCCCAGGAAGAAATAGAAGCCCGGGACTTTGGCGGCAAAAAAGGCAAAGTCTTCGCTCCCCATGGCGGAGCGGAGCGGCTTGAGCGGCTGGGGGCTGAGCAGGGTTTCCAGCACCGCGACCGCCCGGCGGCTCAGGTGGGGATCGTTGTGCAGGATGGGGTAAGCGGCGCCGGCCGCAAGTTCGAGGCGGGCGCCGGTGGCCTGGGACAGGCCCGAAAGGACTCGCCGCAGGCCGTTCAACAATTCGGTGCGGGTGGCGTCTTGCAGGTAGCGGAGGCTGCCGACCAGGGTCACTTCGTCGGCCAGGATGTTGAAGCGATTGCCCCCATTGATGCGCCCGAAGGTGAGGACTTTGGCGGCCCGGGGGTCGATTTGCTGGGCCAGGAAGGCCTGGATGTGGTTCAAGGCCAGGGCGCTGACCAGGATCGGGTCCACGCCCCGGTGCGGGGTGGCGCCGTGGGCCGCCTTGCCGGTGATGGTCAGGGTGATGCGGTCGGCCCCGGCCATCACCACCTCGGAGCCGTAGCGGATCTGGCCGGCCTCCAGATTGGGGGCCACGTGCAGGGCGAGGATGGCCGCCACCGGCGGGTCCTGCTCCAGCACCCCGGCCGCCACCATGGCGCGGGCCCCGCTCAGGCCGTCCGGGGCCGGACGTTCTTCGGCGGGCTGGAAGATGAAGCGGCAGCGCCCGGCCAGGCGGTCCCGGAGCCGGCTGAGCAATTTGGCCGCGGCCAGGGCGATGCTCAGGTGAAAATCGTGGCCGCAGGCGTGCATCACCCCGTCCACCGTGGAGCGCCAGGGGACCTGGACCTTTTCCTGGAGGGGCAGGGCGTCCATATCGGCCCGGTAGGCCACGCAGCGGCCGGGCCGGGCGCCTTCAAGATCGGCCACCACGCCGCAGCCGGCGAGGCCGGTTCTTACCGTCAGACCCGATTCCCGCAAATAATCGGCCACCACCCGGGCGGTGCGCTCCTCCTGGTGGGAGAGCTCCGGGTGCTGGTGAAAATCCCGGCGCAGGGCGCTGAGTTCCCCGGCCAAGTCCTGGGCCTGGGCCTTAATCGTGGTCAACAGATCGTTCATGGGGCGATTTTATCACCACGCCAGTACAGAGACCTAGAGAAAAGAGGGCGGTTCGAGAACCGCCCCTACAAAAAAATGAATTCACCAGCGAGGGCACCCAGAAAATCGTTTGGGCGACTGCCGGGCCGCCCTTTTTTTTTAAATTTTCGTACTTAATATATAGAAAATCCTATTATATAGGTTATCTATGCGATATATATTAAATAGATATAGAAAATAGGCGCACCTGACTCGGACCTTCAAGGCAAAGGAGGATCACCTGGCATGAAGAAACTGGTTATTTTAGGCAGTGGCACCGGCGGCACCATCATCGCCGCCAAGATGCGGCAGAAATTGCTGGAATCCAAGTGGGAGATCACCATCATCGACCAGGATTGGCAGCACCACTACCAACCCGGCTGGCTCCTCATTCCCTTCGGCATCTACACCGCTGAGGACTGCGTCAAGCCCAAGGTCAAATTTATCCCGCCCGGGGTCAACTTTGTGCTGGACGAAGTGACCGGGATCGACCCGGAAAAGAAACAGGTCAAGACCAAGCGGGATACCTATCCCTACGACTGGCTGGTGGTGGCCACCGGCTGCCGCATCATGCCGGAAGAAGTAGAAGGCCTGACCACTGGCTGGGGGGAGGATATTCATAATTTTTATACGGCGGACGGCGCCGTCGCCCTTTATGAGAAGCTGAAGTACTTCGACAAGGGCCGGGTAGTGCTCAATATCGCCGAGTTGCCTTTTAAGTGCCCGGTGGCGCCGTTGGAATTTGTCTTCATGGCGGATTGGTATTTTCACACCTTGGGGGTCCGGGATCGGGTCGAGATTGAACTGGTGACGCCGCTGCCGGGTGCCTTTACCAAACCCAAGGCCTCGGAGGTCCTGGGCCAGATTTTGGCCAACAAGAATATCAAGGTGACCCCCAATTATCAACTCGCCGAGGTGGACTCGGAAAAGAAGGTTATCAAGTCTTATCAGGGCGAAGAAGTCCCTTATGATCTGCTGGTCTCTATTCCTCCGAACTTCGGGGCGCAGTGCATCATCGACAGCGGCATGGGGGACCCCATGGGCTATGTCGAAACCGACAATTTCACGCTCAAAGCCAAAAAATTCGATTCTGTCTACGTGCTTGGCGACGCGGCCAATGTGCCGACTTCTAAGGCGGGGTCCGTGGCCCACTATGAGGCCGACGTCGTTATCGCCAATCTGATCCGGGAGATTGACGGCCACGAGGCCACGCCCGATTACGACGGCCACTCCACTTGCTTCGTGGTAACGGGCTACAACAAGGGGTCATTGCTCGACTTCAACTATAAAGTCGAGCCCTTGCCGGGCAAGTTTCCCTTTCCGGGCCTGGGGCCTTTCGACCTTTTGGGAGACAGTTTTATCAACTATGCGGGCAAGATCATGTTCAGATGGACCTACTTCAACCTGATGCTCAGGGGCAGCCATCTGCCCCTGGAAAATCAGTTCGTCATGGCCGGCAAGGTGCGGGGCATCCTGGCACCGGACATTGAGCTGCCCTTGAGGAGGAAGCGGCCATGACCACCGAAGAGCTGCTGCTGGAGCGCCTGGCCAACATTGAGGCAAGATTGGAGGGCGTCGAGCGGATCGAGAATCAGTTGGCCTCGTTTAACCAGCCCTTTGCAAACCTGAGCGATCTGGGGCGGGACCTCTCCCTGCTGATGGATCCGGCGGTCCGGAAGCTGACCGAGGAGATGGCGGAGGTGGAGATCGGCTTCCAGCTGGAGGACTTCTTTGTACTGATCAAGCGACTCCTGCCCAGCCTGAAGTATCTCACCTGGTCCATGGACCAGTTGGAAAACCTGGTGGACTGGTGGCAGGACATGGAGCCGCTGTTGAAGCTGGCGGTGCCCAAGGTCATCGACTACCTGGACGACCTGGAGCAGAAGGGGATTTTCCGGATTAATGGGGCGGTGATCGAGATGTACGGCAAGATTGCCGCCACGTACAAACCCGAGGACATCGCGGCCATGGCCGACGGCTTTGTGCTGATGCACGGCCTGGTGAAGAAACTGTCGAATCCCAAGATGATCCAATTTTTGGAAAAGCTGGCCGATGTTCCTGCGGAGGTGGACCTGGAGGCGGCCAAACCGGTGGGGCCGGTCGGGATGATGTGGAAGATGCGGAGCGAGGACTGCCGGCAGGGCCTGGGGGTCATGCTGGAACTGACCCGGGCGCTGGGCAAGCTGAAGGCCGGGGCGCCGGCGCCGGAGGCGCCTGCGGCAACCTGAAAGATCTCACCACCAAGAGCACCAAGGACACCAAGTTGCACCAAGAAAAATGAGCCCTGGCAGTAGCTGCCAGGGCTCATTTGGATGAAAGATTATTTTTTAGAACCCGCAGATATTACCCGGGAAAATGGCGGGCGACGATTTCCTGAACCTCTTGCAGCCACCCGGCTCTTTGGGCCGGCGTACTCGTGACCACTACCTCGAAATTCTTCCGGAAAAAATTGTTCACCCCGCACAGGCCAAAAATACAATTTTTCCAGATAGTCTCCAGGGGATCGCCAAAGACCGCCAGCTCACGCGGCCGCGGGGTATTGGAGGTATTGAAGACAATGACGGCCCGGGCCCGAAGCAACCCCACGGGCACGCCTTCGCCCTCGTCGCCGTCCAGGAATTGATAAGCCACCCCTGGTCGCAAAACCCGGTCAATCCAGCCTTTCAGGATGGCCGGGGGCTGGCCCCACCAGTTGGGATGGACCATGATCAGGCCGTCGGCCCGGGAAATCTCCCGGCAGTGGCCCTGCAAGAATTCCGGCAAGACGGCCTCCCGCTCGAGTTCTTCCCCGGGCAGCAGAGGATCGAACCCTTCGGCGTATAAATCATGCCAGTAGACCTGGTGGCCGTGGTGCTGCAAGGTTTGCAAAGCCGCTCGGGCAATGGCGTGGTTGAAGCTGGCCGGGTTGGGATGGGCGAGGATGAGGGAAATTTTCAGGGTCATGAAAGCAAGGCGCCTGGGTAACCCCAGGCGCCTTTAGTCCTTTCTTAGTGGTATATGGGTCTTGCTGGTAAAAAATATCCTGGCCGTGCACCCTGCTTCGAATCCGCCACGACCGGCACGACGGGCCAGAGGGTTGATGGATTAGCTGCCACCACGACACAGACCGCCTTGTTTACCGCTGCTTCCTTCCGGACCTGACGGGGTTCACAAGCGTCTGTTGCGCAGGGTCCAATCCGCCGCCCTGGTCAGCCGCCACCGGCAGCGCTGCGACCCTCAGGCAAGGACTTCGACCCCGCATAAGCGGTTCTCGGGTTACAGGGCACCGCTAACTCCCCATCTAGCGCGGCCAGGCGTAAGACTGAGTAAAGGGACCAAAGTTCAGCGGTCGACGCGTTCCCGCATCTCTTTGCCGACCTTGAAGAAAGGCAATTTTTTGCCGTCGACCTTGATGAGGTCTCCGGTCTTAGGGTTCCGGCCCTTGTAGCCGTTGTAATACTTGACTTTGAAGCTGCCAAAGCCGCGGATTTCGATGCGTTCCTCCTGCACCAGGGCCTCCGCCATATTGTCGAACACGGCGTTCACCACCATTTCCGCCTTTTTCAGGGTGATGTTTTCGGCTTTGGCCAGGGCCTCGATAAGCTGCGACTTATTCATGCCGCTCTACTCCTTGCTGCGCTGCGCCGGGTCCCGGACCGGAGGGGCTCCAACGCATGGGCTAATTTGGCTAAATTATAAACAAAATCGGACGCAAAGGTAAAGGAAAAAATTTTATGGTCCGTGCAGTTAGCAGGGGCCTGCGGTCACCCCAGCGGTCTCGAGGTTAGAATCGTCTTCCCTTTGCCCTTTAAACGACCTAATATAAAGGTATTTTCAGGAGAGGAGGTCCCCGCATGATTACCGCAGCGCTGCAGTCCCGGCTGCTTAAGGCGGCCCGGGAAGCCCTGGAAAAGGCCTATGCCCCCTACTCCCGGTTCCGGGTGGGGGCGGCCCTGCTGACGGATCAAGGCCACCTGTTCTCCGGGGCCAACGTGGAGAACGCCTCCTACGGCCTGACTCTCTGCGCCGAACGGGCGGCGGTGGCCGCGGCCGTGGCCGCCGAGGGCCCGGGCCTGAAGATCAGGGCCCTGGCAGTGGTGTGCGAGGCCCCGGGGGCCTGCCCTCCCTGCGGCGCCTGCCGCCAGGTGCTCCAGGAGTTCAGCGCCGGGGCCGTGGTGATCTATGCCGGTCCGGAGGGCCTGGTGCAAAGACCTCTGGAGGAATTACTGCCGGAGAGCTTTGCTCTGAAGGGCCAATAATTAAGCAGGTCGCAAAAAAAAATTATGGCGCTGGACTGCGCCGGGTCAAGGCCAGGCCCCAGTCCTGCAGCCGGGCGACGATCCGGGCCAGCAGCTCGGGCAGCCTGGCTTGCAGCAGCTCGGAGAGTTCCAGGCCGGTTTCGATGGTGTGGGGCTGGATGCCGATGAGGCAGACCTCCCGAG
Organism: uncultured delta proteobacterium; assembly: GCA_963797235.1. Classification (GTDB taxonomy): domain Bacteria; phylum Desulfobacterota; class Desulfobaccia; order Desulfobaccales; family 0-14-0-80-60-11; genus JAPLJC01. The sequence continues at coordinate 315,370 of CAWCOX010000003.1, read as the reverse complement.
GGGAGCGGTCCAGGAGCTGGGCCGCGGCCAGGACGTCCATGAGGCCCAGGTGGTGCAGGGAATCCTTGACGGCAAAGAGGGCGGGGACCTCCTGGTTTTCCAGGACGCCGATGTAGCCGGGCTCCTGGCGGAAATTCACCGCGTCGACAAAAATGACCCGGTCCCGGTCCTCGATATAAGGCAGCAGGTCCAGGCCGGAGGTGCCACCGTCCACGATTTCGAGGCCGGGGTCCGCTTCATAACCCGCCTCAAAGGCCTGAATGGCGTGGATGCCGATGCCTTCGTCCCGCATCAGGAGGTTGCCGAGACCTATCAGGGTTATTTTCGGTGCCAAAAGTTGTACCTCACGCCATGACGCCAAGTCAGGCCCATTTTAAAAACCAAGCCCCTGCCCGTCCTTGGGCAAGGGCTTGACATGTTGCCGGTTTACCAAGCCTGCTTAGACGGCCTTGACCTTCACGATGGACTGGCCTTTGGGGTCCACCAGGTGGATGGCGCAGGCCAGACAGGGGTCAAAGGAGTGGACGGTGCGGATCACTTCCAGGGGCTTGTCGGGGTCGGCCACCGGGTTGCCCACCAGGGAGGCCTCGTAGGGGCCCAAGGCGTCGTTCTGGTTGCGGGGCCCGGAGTTCCAGGTGGAGGGCACCACGCACTGGTAGTTTTTGATCTTGTTGTCTTCGATGACGATCCAATGGGACAGGACGCCCCGGGGCGCTTCGTGGAACCCGAAGCCCCGGCTTTCGCCCGGCTTGATGGGGTATTGGTTGCAGATGGCGACATCGCCTTTGGCGATGTTATTCACCAGGGCCTGCCACTGGGTGTTCAGTTCATCATAGAGCACGGCGCAGCGGATGGCCCGGGCGGCGTGGCGGCCGATGGTGGAGTGCAGCGCCTCGGGGCCCACCTTGGCGCCGGCCAGCTTGCTGACGGTGTCCAGGGCCAGGGTGGCGTACTTCTTGGTGGGCTCGTGGCCGGCGGCGAACATGCAGAGGACGTTGGCCAGGGGGCCCACCTGGGCCGGCTTGTCGTAAAAGGTCGGGGACTTGACCCAGGAGTACTTGCCGTCGTCCTTGAAGCCGGTGTACTTGGGTTCGGTGGTTTCGTCATAAGGATGCTTGGTCCAGTCGCCGTTATACCAGGAGTGCTTGATGGACTCCTTGACGCCTTCCCGGAAGTAGTCGTCATGATAGGAGGTGATGGGCTTGAAGCTCTTGAGATCGGCGTTGGCGATGTAGCCGCCGGGCAGATTGAAGGCCGTGCCCTTGGTGTCCATGGGCATGTCGGGCACACAGAGGTAGTTGGTGACGCCGGCGCCGTACTTGGTCCAGTCGGCGTACATGGCGCCCACGGCGCAGACGTCCAGGAGATAGACGTTCTTGACGAAGTCGCCCACCTCATCGATCAGGGTTTTGATGTAGTAGAGCCGCTCCATGTTGAGGGCGGAGGGGGAGTCCAGATTGATGGCGCTGGAGACGCCGCCGGGGACGATGCTGGCGACGTGGGGCGTCTTGCTGCCCAGGATGGAGACGATCTGGTTGGCCTTGCGCTGGTACTCCAGGGCCTGGAGGTAGTGGGCCACGGCCATCAGGTTGACCTCCGGGGGCAGCTTCATGGCGGGATGGCCCCAATAGCCGTTGGCAAAGATGCCGAGCTGGCCCGAGGCCACGATGGCCTTGAGTTTGTCCTGGACCGCCTTCATCTCCTGGTAGCTGTTGCGCGGCCAGGGAGAGAGGCTGTCGCCCAGTTGGGCCGCTTTTTTGGGGTCGGCCTTGAGGGCAGAGGTGATGTCCACCCAGTCCAGGGCCGAGAGATGGTAAAAGTGGACGATATGATCATGGGTGGCGTGCGCCGCCATCATCATGTTGCGGATATATTGGGCGTTGAGGGGCACTTCCATCTTCAGGGCGTTCTCGATAGACCTCGCCGAGGCCATGGCATGTACCGTAGTTCAGACGCCGCAGATTCGTTGGGTAAAGGTAGGAGCATCCCGGGGATCCCGGCCCTGGAGGATAACCTCGATGCCGCGCCACATCTGGCCCGAGGACCAGGCGTTGGTGACCTTGCCCCCGTCGATTTCACATTCTATGCGGAGATGCCCTTCAATCCGGGTTATGGGGTCGACGACAATTCTTTTGGCCATAATCAAATTCTCCTTGATGCAGGGTTAGGCGTGCTCAGCCTCGGGCAGCACCGGAAATTTTTTGACGAAATAAAGATAAGCCATGAGTTCGATGGCCACGATTCCCAGGGTGACCATAATTTCCCCGATGGCCGGGAAATAGCGCCATCCGGGCCCGGGGCTAAAGCCGATGATAAAGGCGTCGAACCGATAAAGCGAGCCCGCCAGGAGTATGGAGACGGCCACCAGGAAAAGGAAGCGGAGGTCGCTCCGGAGCGAGGGACTGGCCAGGATCAGCACGGGAACCAGATAAAGGAGGTTCTCCAGGAGGAACATGAAGGTCAGAAAGCCGCTGGTGAAGACCGGGGCGCCCCGGAAGAGCAGGTCGGCAAACCGGACGACCAGGTAAACCACCGACGACCCAGGCCATGACCTCGGAGAGCTTGGAGAGCATGGGAGTCTCGAAGGGCCGCTTGAAGGCGACCGAGGAGAGGATGGATTCGAAGGCCGTCACCGCAAAGCCCATGGCTATGGCCGACATCAGGAAGAAGAACGGCAACAGGCCGGTCTGCCAGAGCGGCGAGAGCTTGTAGCCGGCGAGGATCATCAGGGTCCCCAGGGAGGACTGGTGCATGGTGGGCAGCAGGATGCCCACCGCGGCGATGACCGGCAGCCAGCGATCCAGGCGCCGGCGGGTCTCCGCGGCCTTGGCGTTGCCGGGGTAGCCCTCCAGAATGGTGGGCAGGAGCTCAATCCACAGCACCACCACGTAGGCGGCGATGCACAGGGCCACTTCCACCAGGACGGAGTTGAAGTTGACCGTCCAGGGCAGGAAGAGCTTATAGCCGTTCCAGTAGCGCCCGATGTCGAGGAAGATGGCCAGGCCCGCCAGGCTGTAACCGAAGACGCTGGTGAGCACGGCGGAACGCACCACGGGGTGGTACTCCCAGCGGTTGAAGGCATAGACCAGGATGGCTACGGCGTAGCCGCCGCAACCCAGGGCGGTGCCCACCAGGACATCATAGGTGATCCAGATGCCCCAGGGGAAGCCGTCGCTCAGGTTGGTGACGGCGCCCAGGCCGGCGGCATAACGGTAGATAATGACGATGATGCCGATCAGGGCCAGGACGGCCAACACCAGAAACGGCTTGGTGACCACCTTGCCCTCTAAATTTCCCCATTCGGTCAGAGTCCGGGCATGCACCCCGGCCCGAGACGCCCTGGTGACCGATTTCCTTCCTGAAGGTTGATCGAATTCAGACATTATAGACTCTCCAGCTTAGGGCAAATCATGGCCGGTGGTATTCTTGTAGATCAGGAAAAATAGGCCGCCCAGGATGACGTAGGGGATGATCATGCCCTTATACAGGGTATGGTAGAGGGTTTCGGAGCGGCTGGCCTGGGATTCGGGCGGCAACTCCGGCAGCCCCAGCTTGTTGAAGGGGACGTTGGCCAGCATGAGGACCTGGGTGCCGCCGCCTTCCTGGGCGCCGTAGATGTGATTGAGATACGGCGTCACCTTACGCTGGGCTTTATCGGGTGAATCCACCCGGCGTAAAGGGTAATCGGCCATCTGTCCCGGTGGTCAAAGCCAGCCGCCGTTTCGCCTCCTTCATGAGGTCCTGGACGTTGCCGTAGATGGAGGCGCCGGTGGGGCAAAACTCGCAGCAGGCCGCATAGCCGCCCTGGGGGATGCGCTGGGCGCAAAGCTGGCACTTCTGGATCTGGGGGAAGGCCTTGTCCCACTCAAATTTGGGCACGTTATAGGGGCAGGCTATCTGGCAGTACCGGCAACCGATGCAGTTATTTTTGTTATACCGGACGATCCCGGTATTCGGGTCTTTGGTGAGGGCCGAAACCGGGCAGGCGGAGACGCAGGATGGGTCAACGCAGTGCATGCAGAGGCGCCGGATGTAAGAGTAGCCGTTGACTGCCTGGTCTTTGGCTACCCCGGTGCCGTTGGTGTAGAGCTTGACGATGTTGTAGGTCCTGGAGGACAGATCCACGGGATCGTCCCAGACACTGTTGGGGTTGCTGGGGTCAGGAGGCAGGTGATTGTATTCTTTGCAGGCGGTCATGCAGGCCTTGCAGCCGATGCAGGCCGTGGCATCGTAAAGAATACCCATGGCCTCGGCGAGGCGAGGAACGGGCTCCCGGGCCGCGGCCGGCACCGGACTGAGGTTCGACGCCAGCACCAGGCCGCCGGTCGCGGAAACCTTGAGGAAATCTCTTCGGTTGATGAGTCCCATGGGCTAGTCCTTCTTGGTATCGGCGCCGGGGTCCGATTTTTCTTTGCCCAGTTTCATGGCGGTGACGGCGCCCGCGCCCACCGCCAACCCGGCCAACCCGGCCACGGCGGCCACGGCCGCGGTAGTGGCGCCATGGCCCTCGGCGGCCTCAATGGGCGCAAAGGCGGTCGGCGGGGTTAGACGCAGCTCCCCGCCTCCTACCCGAACCTTACCACCTTCCTCCAAGGGTAAGCCCCCCGGGGTGAAATGCGCCAGGCTGGCCTGTTCGGGGATGGGCTTGGTAAAGCCCACGCCTTTCTCGGAGCAGCCGAAGCAGGGGCAGCCGGTGCCCACCGGCCAGCTCCGGGGACCGACGTCGCCGAAGAGTTGCTCGGGGCAGTTGTTATAGGTCTCAGGCCCCTTGCAGCCCAGTTTGTAGAGGCACCAACCCCGGCGGTGGCCTTCGTCGCCGAACGCCAGGGCGAAGCGGCCGGCGTCGAAATGGGCCCGGCGCTCGCAGCCCTCGTGGATGAGCCGGCGGTAAGCAAACATTGGGCCGGTTCAGCTTGTCCAGTTCCGGCAGTTTCTTGAAGGTCAGGACATAGAGCACGGTGGACAGGAAGTTGTACGGGTTGGGCGGGCAGCCCGGGATATTGATCACCGTGATTTTGCCGCCCAGGGCCTCGGCAACGGACACCGCCCCGGTGGGGTTGGGGGAGGCCGAGGGGATGCCGCCCCAGGAGGCGCAGGAGCCGATGGCGATCACCGCCATGGCCTGGGGCGCGGTCTCTCTCAGGATCTCCAGCACCGGCCGGCCGCCGATCTGGCAATAGATGCCGCCATCCTTCATGGGGATGGAGCCGTCCATCACCAGGATGAACTTACCCTTGTTGTCGGCGATGGATTTCGCCCTGGCTTCTTCCGCCAGGTGGCCCGAAGGAGTGCTCAGCGTTTCGTGATAATCGAGGGAGATGAGGTCGAGGATCAGATTCTCCACCGTGGGATGGGTGGAACGGAGCAGGGTTTCGGTGCAGCCGGTGCACTCCTGGCCCGAGAGCCAGATGACCGGTGGACGCTTGAGAGCGGCAACTGCTGCGGCGATTTTGGCTCCCATGCCCAGCGGCAGGCCCATACTGGCCGCCGCAATGGCACAGAACTTCACGAAGTCCCGGCGGGAGACCGTCCCAAAATGGCTCGGGGAGATGTTGAAAATCCTTTTCCTTCATACACCCTCCGCCTTGAATAAAATTTATCAATAAGTGGATCTTAAAGCCGATATTTTACTAATATGAGCAATATGTTAGGAATAATCAATGCATCTTTGTGACCTAATTACTTTAACAATGCCATATACTGGCCCTTTGGTCAAAAAGAAAATGCACTTGTGAAAGTTTTATCATGCAAGGGCCTCGCGGTCTCTGCAGCCAGGCACAAGCGGCTTTCAGGGCTGGGCCAATGATCAAGGTAGATTGGGGCAAATTAGCGAATCTGCCTCCACCAGGCGGCGGCTATGGGGGGAAATCAGTAAGGGTGGAGACTTATTTGCAGACTAAGAGATTTCGAAGGGAGGAAAAAACGGCTAAGAGCCTGAAACGACTGGAGGCGGCATCCGGATTCGAACCGGAGAATAACGGTTTTGCAGACCGTTGCCTTACCTCTTGGCTATGCCGCCTCAAATAAAAATGGAGCGGGAAACGGGATTTGAACCCGCGACTTCGACCTTGGCAAGGTCGCACTCTACCGCTGAGTTATTCCCGCTCAACGTAATTATATATTTTTCGTAAATTTGCCCGCCTTGTCAAGGGGAAAAAGCAGTGGTCGTGGTCGGTGGTCGGTGGTCCGGCGAAAATCCTCCGTGGAATCACGCCCTTTGATCTTAGGAGTTTCTTTGCGTCCTGCTGGCGGCTGGAAGCTGACCGCGGCTGCCCAGGCTCCCTCAGTCCTCCTGGTCGGCGCCGAACAATCTCATCTGGGGCACCTCCCGGACCGGCCGGCGGCGGGAGCGGGCCAGGCGGGGCAGGCCCATGGGATCGAGGCTGCCGGACTCCAGGTTCTCCAGAACCTCCCGGGCCCGGTCAATGACCCCTTGCGGCACCCCGGCCAGCCGGGCCACCTGGATGCCGTAACTCTGGGGGGCGGCCCCGGGGGACAAACGGTGGAGAAAGACGATGTTGTGGCCGGACTCCGCCACCAAAACCTGGAAATTCTTGACCCGGGGTTTGAGGCGGGTCAGCTCGGTGAGTTCCTGGTAATGGGTGGCGAACAGGGTCTTGACCCCGACCCCCTCCAGGTCGTGGAGGTGTTCGGCCACGGCCCAGGCCAGGGCCAGACCGTCGAAGGTGGAGGTGCCCCGGCCGATCTCGTCCAGGATCACCAGGCTCATGGGCGTGGCCTGATGCAGGATGCGGGCGGTTTCGTGCATCTCCACCAGAAAGGTGCTTTGACCCCGGCCGATGTCGTCCACCGCCCCCACCCGGGTGAAGATGCGGTCGGTGAGGCCGATGGTGGCCGCGTCGGCCGGCACGAAGCTGCCCAGGTGGGCCATGAGGGTGATGAGAGCCACCTGGCGCAGGATGGTGGATTTCCCCGACATGTTGGGGCCGGTGACGATCAGCACCTGGGCGTCGGCGTCCAGGGCCACATCGTTGGGAACAAAGGAACCGGCGGGCAACAGGCGCTCGATGACCGGATGGCGCCCCTGTTTCAGGTCCAGCCGCGGCTCGGGAGTCAGCCGGGGACGGCAGTAGCGATGCCCAGCCGCCAGCTCGGCCAGGGCGGCCAGGACATCCAAAATGGCCAGGGCCCGGGCCACCTGCTTGAGACGGGGGACCTCCTGCCCCAGGCGCTTCCGCAGGTCCAGGAAGAGTTCCGCCTCCCGTTTGATCCGGATCTCCTCCGCCCCCAGGACCCGGGATTCGTAATCCTTGAGGTCCGCGGTGATGAAGCGCTCGGCGTTCACCAGGGTCTGCTTGCGGATATAGTCGGCGGGCACCAGGTGCTGGTTGGCCTTGGAGACCTCCAGGTAATAGCCGAAGACCCTGTTGTAGCGCACTTTCAGGCTGTTGATCCCGGTGCGGCTGCGTTCCTGGGTTTCCAGGCGGGCGATCCAGTCCTTGCCTTCCCGGCTGAGGCCGATGAGTTCGTCCAGCTCCGCGTCATAGCCTTCCCGAATAATCCCCCCATCTTTGATGCTTAAGGGTGGATCGTCCACCAGGGCCCGGCCGATCAGGTCCTGGAGGTGGGGCAGCGGGTCCAGGTCGGCGGCCGCGGCGGCCACCAGGGCGGGGAGTTCGCCGGGCAACAAGTCTTGCAGCCGCGGGACTTTTTCCAGGGCCTGCCTGACCGCGGCCACCTCCCGGGGGGTGGCCTGCTCCAGGGCCACGCGGGCGGTGAGGCGCTCCAGGTCGCCCAGGCCCTTCAGGGTCTGGCGCCAGCGGGGCCGCAACAAGCTGTCCTTCAGAAAAAATTCGACGCCGTCCAGCCTGGCCTCGATGGCCGCCAGGTCCTTCAAGGGAGAGCGCAGCCAGCGGCCCAGGCGCCGGGCCCCCATGGGGGTGACGGTGCAGTCCAGGGCGTCCAGGAGCGAGCCCTGGCGGGAACGGCTGCGTTAGGTCTCGAAGATCTCCAGGTGGCGCAGGGTGGCTTCATCCAGTCCCAGATAGTCGTCCCGGGTATAGGGGAGCAGCCGGTCCAGGTGGGGCAGTTCCGGGGTGTGGGAGTCATGCAGATAGCGGAGGATGGCCCCGGCCGCGGCAACCCCCAGGGCGTGGTCTTCCACGCCGAAGCCGTCCAGGAACAGGGTGCCCAGGGCCCGGCCCAGTTCCCGCCGGGCCGCCTCCGGGTCGAAGGCGTAACGGCCCAGGACCCTATGGGTGGGCGGGGTGTCGAAGGGCGCCAAAGCCGCGGTCAACAGGCCCAGGTCCGTCTCTTCGGGGACGATGAGTTCCGCCGGCTTCAGGCGCCAGAGCTCATCGCCCAGGCTGTCGGCCCCCTCCCCCTGGGTGAGGCGGAACTCGCCGGTGGAGACTTCCAAAAAGGCCAGGCCCCAGGCGGCGCCCCTAAAGTTCACCGCGGCCAGGTAATTGTCCCGCCGGGCGTCCAGGGCCGCCGGGTCCACCAGGGTGCCCCGGGTGAGGACCCGGGTCACCTCCCGGCGCACCAGGCCCTTGGCCTGGGCCGGGTCCTCGGTCTGGTCGCAGACCACCACCTTGAGGCCCGCGTCCAGCAGTTTGGCGATGTAGCTTTGGGCGGCATGGATGGGGAAGCCGGCCATGGGGATGCGCTCGGCGTCGGCGCGGCTCCGGGAGGTGAGGGCGATGTTCAGGGTGGCGGCGGCGACTTCGGCGTCCCCGAAGAAGGTCTCGTAGAAATCGCCCATCTGGAACAGGAGCAGGGCGTCGGCGTACCTGGCCTTGAGGTCCAGATACTGCCGCAGCATAGGGGTGATTTTATCCGGCGGGGACTCGGCCATGGCGGCACAAAAACTTGCGGGAATCGTGTCAGGGGCTCAGGCCTCCCGTGAGGCTTGACCCCCCGGGCAATCACTCGGTTCGGGGGGCGGTCCTGGGCTCCGCGGCCGCGGCCGCGCTTTCGGCCGCGTGGCCGGCGCTCTTCAGCTCCGAGGCCAGGATCTCCAGATTATGCTTGAGCTGGCGAATGGTCTGGCGCTGGACGACGACCTCGTAGATGCCGTAAAGGGACGCGGTAAAGGCCCCCAGGAAGAAGCAGAAAAGGACCAGCACCCAAAGCGGCACCTCGGGACTGGCCCAATGGCCCAGGTAAAGGTCCAGCTTCAGGGTCACCGCGTGCCGCAGCGTCTCCAGGTTTTCGATGAGGAAGACGACGGCCAGGACGATGATGATGGTGGAGAAAATTACTTTAAGGAAACGCATGTCGGAACCTCGTCGCAGAGGGCCTGAAATAGAGGAGCCAGGCGCTCATAGGTTTGGCGGAAATGTTCCGGAATCACCCGGACGTCGGCAAAGACCGGGATGAAATTGGTGTCCCCGTTCCAGCGGGGCACCACGTGAAAGTGGAGGTGGCTCTCCACCCCGGCCCCGGCCACGATCCCCAGGTTGAGGCCGACGTTGAAGCCGTCGGGGCGCATCAGCCGCTTTAAAATGGCCATGGATTCCCGGAGCTTGGCCATCAGGTCCAGATTCTCCGCCGGGGTGAGGTCGTCCAGGCCGGGGGTATGCCGCAGGGGTGAGATGAGCAGATGCCCGTTGATATACGGGTATTTATTCATCATCACCCGGGTGAGGCGGCCGCTGAAGAGGACCAGGCGCTCGGCCAGGTCTTCTCCCGCTTCCGGGCAGAAGATACAGCCCGCGGGCTTGTCCTCGCCCAGAATATAATCCATGCGCCACGGGGCCCACAAGACTTTCATGGTTATTCGCAGCTTCCCCTTTTCCCGGCCTTGGCCCAGCCAAACATAATTTTAAAACTATAGCATGATCGGGGGGAGATTCAAGGGGTTTTCTCAGGGCGGCGGAGCTGGGACTCCCGTAGGGGCGGCGCGCTCGCCGCCCCTACAGCCTCTCATCTCACAGTTTGAAGACCGGCCGGATGCGCCCCACTTCCTCCTGGCGGTGGTTGAGGATGGCGGGCTGGCGAAAGGCAGCCAGGGCCTTTTCGGCGGCCGGGGTCATGGCGCCCAGTTGCGCCAGCAGGGCGACCACCGCGGGGTTCACGGCCCGGGTGCCGCCGTCTTCGATCTTCAGGGCCATCCCCAGGGCGCCGTCAATCAGGGCGAAGGCGTAGCCGCCCTCCGAGCCGGCCTTGGCGAAGATCTTGCCCGGCAGGGCCTGCATCACTTCGGTATCCAGGCGGTCGTCGCCGGCGATGTGCCGGGGGTGAGTCAGGATGGCCTCCATCAACTCTCCGGCGGGGGAGCCCGGCTGGCTTGCTGCCAGGCGGGCGTAGCCCAGGGCGATGTTTTTTAAAGGCACGTAGAAGACCGGGGCGCCGCAGCCGTCGATGGCTACCGGAATCTGCGCCTTGGGCACCCCCACCATCCGGGCCACGTGGCCCAGGATAAGCTGCTGCACCGGGTGGTCCGGGTTGAGGTAGTCGTCGATGGGCCAGCCGTGATGGACGCAGAGGGCCAGCATGGCGGTGTGCTTGCCGGCGCAGGTGTGGTGCAGGGGGCTGGGCTTCCCCCCGGCCTTGGCCAGGGCCTGGGCCGTGGGTTTATGCAGGGGCGGATGCGTGCCGCACTGCAGGGCGGCGGCTTTCAGGCCCAGGCGCTCCAGGATGGAGGTGACCAGAAAGGTCTGGAAATTCTGGCCGGAGAGGGACCCGGAAAAGAGGGCCAGCTCCGCGGCCCCGAATCCGAAGGCCTTCGCCGCCCCGCTGGTCAGGACCGCCAGGGCCTGGAAGGGCTTGGCCAGGGAACGGAGGCAGACCAGGACTTCCGGGTCGCCGATTTGATGGTGCAATTTGCCGGCGGCATCCGCCACCACTATCTGGCCGCGATGGCGGCTCTCCACTTCAGGCCCGCGGGTTACTTCCACTAAGACCGGTGAGGTCGTTTTGTTTGGCATATATTTTCCTTTGTGATTGAAGATAGCTTTCAGCGGTCAGCGATCAGCTTCCATTTCGATAATATTAATAGAATGGGAAAGAAAATGATCATTAATTGCCGATATTATTTTACTTTTCATATCTGGTTGAAGTTGTTTGCCAAAGATAATTTCAGTAATAGACCCATCAATAATCATTTGAACGTCTTGTAGTTTTGTTACAATTCTAACCTCTTTTTCATCTTTCCAATAATCGGTTTTTGTGAGTAATATATTTCTATATGTATTAAATCTTTTATTTATGTATAAAGCAGATTCAAAAATTGTGTCAATATGGAAAATTTTTTCTGGTACATATTTAACATTAAATAATTAAATCATTTAAATAAATATCTGGAACATCAATCTCAATACATAATCCATTGCCATTACCTCCATAGCGATTCCAAAGAATTATATCATCCCTGGCGGTTGAAAAACAAGCGATACGTATCGTACTCCGGCAATCTCTAATCAAAGACTCAATTATTGGAGTTGCAAAATAATTTAAACGGTTAGTATTTATCACGATTGAAGCTACCAGGGATTTAAAGGATTTATCAAAAGGGGCTTTTCCATATCGAATGAGGATTTTTGAAAGGAGAGAAATGGTCAATCCAGTTGAGGTGCACCCGCATTTAAAGCAAAACTCATCAGGATCGTTGAGAGATTCTGGTCTTGCGCACCAAATCTTGTTCTGAAAAATTATCTGAAATAAGCGATTAAGAGTTATCCTCACTTATCTTTTGATAAATCTCTATATTTGTAAATTTTCAAACTACGGTCATCTCCCCCAGGCGGCGTAGAGCAGGGCCAGGGTCAGGGTCAGGCCCAGCCAGAAGTGGGTCTGGATGGTGAGGGCCTGGGCCGTGACGAAGTCGGGGTCGGTGGGCGCGGTGCGCCAGACCAGGCGGATGGCCCGCAGGGCCAGGGGCAGCGCCACCAGGGCGGCGATGATCAGGTCGGGCAGCAGGAAGTATTCCAGGAGGACGAAGAGGCTGACAAACGGCGCCAGCATCAGGAAGGCGTAGACCCAGCGGGACAGTCTCAGACCCAGGCGGGAGACCAGGTGGCGCTTGGCCGCGGCCAGGTCGGCCGTAAGATCCGGAAACTCGTTGATCCAGATGATGGCCGTGATCAGAAAGGCCAGGGGCAGGCCCACCGCGGCCCCGATCGGGGCGAGCTTACCGGTCTGGACGTAATATGACCCCAGGCTGAGGAGCGGCCCGAAGGCCAGAAAAATGAAGCTTTCCCCCAGACCCAGGCTCATCAGTGGCACCGGCGAGGCGGAATAGCAGAAGCCGGCCAGCAGGCCCAGGAAGCCGAAGACCGCCACCCAGTGGCGGCCGGCGTAAATCAGGGCCAGGCCGCAAACCACCCCCACGGCCAGAAAGAAATAGGCCAGGGTCTTGACCGTCTCGGCCTCGAGTTCCCGGTTCTGGATCACCCGGCTGCCGCCGCTGAAGGGGGTGACGTGGACGTTCAAGGGGTCGCTGCCGAAGGAGTCGTAATAGTCGTTGATCAGGTTGGCCCCGAGGTGCAGGCCCGCCACGCCCAGGAGGTTGAGGCAGAAGAAACCCAGGTTGAAGGCGTGGTGGAGCCAGTAGGCCAGGGCGGTGGCCGCGGCCACCGGCAGCAGGGAGCCGGTGAGAAAGGGCAACCTCAGGGCCTTGACGTAGATCCGGAAAGAAGGCATAAAACCTCACGATTTAGGCGGATTATAGGGGGCCGGCCGGTGGCTGTCAACCTGCGAAGGGTTTCGAGTGGCAAGTTAATAGTGGCGATTATTTTCTCTCCGGTTGCCCATCCCTTGACTTAAGTCATTGGTACACACGGCTGCCGTGGTTAAATTATAGTCAATGATCCCAACGATACCGACACGATCGAGTGGGCCAGCGAAATAAGCGGAGAAAAGACGACCATGGCAAAACGGCAAGTAATTAAAATAGATCAGGAAAAATGTGACGGCTGCGGTATGTGCGTGCCGTCGTGCGCCGAAGGGGCCATCCAGATCGTGGACGGCAAGGCGCAGTTGCTGGCGGATAAGTTCTGCGACGGCCTGGGGGCCTGCCTGGGTGAATGCCCCCAGGGGGCGTTGACCGTTGAGGCGCGGGAGGCCGACGAGTTCGTGGGGCCGGCCCCGGGATATGAGGCGCAGCCGGGCGCGGCCCACAGCCAGGCGGCCCCGGCTCCGGCGGCCGCGCCGGCGCCGGAATCCGAAGCTTTTGTCTGCCCCGGCAGCCGCCTGCAGCAGTTTCAGCGCCCGGCCGCACCTGTGGCCGGTGGGGAATCGGCCCTGGCCCATTGGCCGGTGAAGCTCAGATTGGTAAACCCCAAGTCCCCTTTCCTGCAAGGGGCTAAGCTGCTGGTGGCGGCGGACTGCGCCCCCTTTGCCGCCGGCGACTTCCACGCCCGCTTCCTGCAAGGCCAGGCGTTGGTTTGCGGCTGCCCCAAGTTCGAGGACACCGCGGCCCAGGTGGAAAAGCTGACGGCCATCCTGAAGGAAAATGACGTCCGGGAGATCACCGTGGTCAATATGGAAGTGCCCTGCTGCTTCGGACTGGTGCAGGTGGTGCGCCAGGCCATGGAGGCCGCCGGCAAGAACCCGCCGGTGACCATCTGCACGCTCGGCACCGCCGGTCAGGTCCTGCAGCAACAAAAAGTTGGGGGAAAGTGAGGCTCGCCATGGAACAGATGAAATGCCCCGGCCAGGATACCCGTTATTGGAAGCCCGGCGACATCTTTGCGGCCGAATGCCCCAAGTGCGGCGCCGAGATCGAGTTCTTCAAGGACGACACCCGGCGGCGTTGCGCCTGGTGCGGCCATATGTTCTATAACCCCAAGATCGAGCTGGGCTGCGCCGAATGGTGCCAGTACGCCGAAAAGTGCGTTCCGGACCTGGTGAAGGCCAAGAAGGCGGCCCAGAACTTTAAGGCGCTCCTGGCGGAGCAGGTGCAGAATTTTCTGCAGGCTGACCCGGCGGCCTGGGAGGCCACGGAGGCGGCGGCCCATTATGCCCAGGAACTCGTCAAGGCCGAGGGCGGCGACCCCAAGGTGGTCCTGGCAGCCACGCTGCTGCACCGGGTGGACCCGGATCAGGCCCGGGAGTTTCTGGCCGAACTGGAGACGGAGCCGGAGCTGACCGAGGCCATCCTGGAACTCAGCGCCGGCGGCGGCGGGGAGAAAGACCTGAACCGGCAGATCTACCAGGACGCCCTGCATCTCCTGACGCAAAGCTGCCGCCGCCGATTTTCACACGCGCACCGCCCGCCGGCTGGCGGCGGAGGAGAAGAAGTAAGCAGATATTGGGGAAAGGAGATAGGGGATCTGCGGCGGCTTGATCGGGTCATGGAAATATGATATTCTTGGCCGAAATAAACCGTTATTTCCAAAGTATATGGCCGCTGCCTTAATTTCCCATTGTCTTGAAATCTTGCGGAAGAGAGTTCTGAAGGAAGGTGGCGTCAGCAATAACGACCAGGGCCACTATCGGACTGATGCCACGGCCTGGGCCATCCTCGCTCTTACCGCCTGCGGTGCTGATCAAGAGTTCGCCAACCTCTCGCGCTCCCGCCTGGCCGGGAGCCAGCTCCCGGACGGGCGCGTCTGCATCTCCGCTGACCATCCGGAAGTCTATTGGCCGACGCCATTGGCTATCCTGGCCTGGTATAAGTCCCCGGCCCATCAAGTCAGCTTGGCTCGCGCCACCGAATTCCTGCTTAATCATTCCGGAGTGGTTTTTGACAAGACCGCCAAAGGGCCGGACGAGCATGATCTCAGTCTCAAGGGCTGGCCCTGGGTGACCGACACCTATTCCTGGATTGACTCCACCGCCCTGGGGGTTATTGCCCTGAAGGCGACCGGCCAGGGGAGCCACCCCCGGGTTTTGGAGGCCAAACGGATGATCCTGGACCGCGAATGCCTCCACGGCGGTTGGAATTACGGCAATAGACTGGTGTATGGGGCCGAGTTGCGGCCGATGCCGGAGAATACCGGTTTGGCGCTCGACGCCCTGAAGGGTTTGACCCCCAGATCCGGCCTGGAATCGAGTCTGGATTATCTCAAATCCAGGGTGCAGAGTTTGAGGAGCCCCATTGCCCTGACCTTTAGTCTCCTGGGTCTGGGGGCCTGGGGCGAACGGCCGGCGGCGGCCACCACCTGGCTGGCGGAGTGCTGGCAACTCCGGGAACAGCTGGGGGGCTATGATACGACGGCGCTCTCTTTGCTTATCCTGGCCTCCTGTCTGTCCGGAGGGCTTGAGAGCATTTTCGGCCAAGATCAGGACTTACCACAGGGCTAACCGCCACAGAGGCAAACTGATGGGTTTTACGCGCCGCGAATTTTTGGGAGCCTGTCTCGGGGGCGCCGCAGTAGCCGCGGGCGGCTTCTTTTTGAGAAGATATCTGCGGCGGCGCTGGCTGGAAAAGACCTTTATCGCCAGGGTAACCAGCTATCAGGCTGACATCGCCTCGGTTATTGTCGCCGGTCTGGGGGAACTGGGCCTGGGCCCCGCAGAAATCCAAGGCAAAAGGATTTTATTAAAGCCGAACCTGGTGGAGAGCAAAACCAAAAACTTCCATATCAATACCCATCCACTGGTGGTGCGGGGCGCGGCCGAAGCCTTTCTTAAAATGGGCGCTTCGCAGGTATTGGTGGCTGAAGGCCCGGGGCATTGCCAGGATACCCTGCGCGTCTTCCAGGAGTCGGGTCTATTCGAGGTCCTGCGGGAAGACAAGATTCCGTTCATCGACCTGAATTACCAGGACGGGTACGTCCTGCCCAATGCCGGACAGTGTAGCCGCCTAACCAGTCTGACTTTCCCGTCAATCTTTCAGCAGGTGGATTTGATTGTCTCGGTTGCCAAGCTCAAGACCCATCATCTGGCCGGGGTTACCCTCTCTCTGAAGAACATGTTCGGCGTTATGCCCGGAATCTATTACGGCTGGCCGAAGAATCTGCTGCATTACGCCGGGATAGAGTCCGCCATTCTGGATATCAATGCGACCTTGCGGCCTCACCTGGCCATCGTGGATGGGATTGTGGGCATGGAGGGGGATGGGCCCATCATGGGAGATCCCAAAACCGTCGGAGCCTTGGTAATGGGGCGCAACCTGACCGCGGTGGATGCTACCTGCGCCCGCCTCATGAAAATCGATCCGTACCGCGTCAATTACCTGAATCGAGCCCAAGATCTTTTGGGTCCGGTTGAGGAGTCCAGCATTATCCAGGTGGGCGAGCCCCTGGCCACGGTGGCTACCGAGTTTAAATTACTGGATTATATTCCCGCCCAAAAAGGCCTGCGCGCCTAAATCTTCCCTTGGATAGACAAGACATCCTCATCTGGCATCAGGGGGCTTTGGGGGATCTGCTGCTGGCCGGTCCGGCCCTGCTGGCCGTGCGGCGGCGTTATCCCCGGGCCCGAATCATCGGTTTGGGTCAGCCGCGGCTCTGGCGGTTGTTGTCCCGAACCCTGTCGCTGGCCGGGGTGTGGGACAGCAGCGAGTCCCGCTGGGGGCAACTTTATGCCGCCGGTTCCCCCGCGCCGGAGTTGCGGGCTGACCTGGCTCCGTTTCAACTGGCCGTAGTCTTCAGTCCGAACCGGCAGTCCCCGGTGCCGGAGCGTTTGCGTCAGGCCGGCATTCCCGCGGTTCATTGGGTGCCGTCGTTTCCGGCCGGGGGCCGCGAGGCGGTGGGGGCGCTGCAGGCCCGACATCTGGCCGGCCTCGGGCTCGAAGTTGCGCCGGGCCCATTTCGTCTGACCTTGCCGGAAAATCTTGACCAGACAGAGTTAACAGCATTTTCCAGCCGCGCCGCCTGGCTGGCTGTGGCCCCGGGCAGCGGCCACGCCGGCAAAAACTGGCCCCTGTCCCATTACTATGAGACGAGCCGGGCCCTGGCCTGGGAGTTCAAGTTAGGCGTGCTTTGGCTGGCGGGGCCCGCCGAAGCCGACAAAGTTCCGTACTTAAAGGCCCTGGCGTCGGCCCAGGGGCACCTCCTTTTGGCCGGGGCGCCTCTGGCGCAGGTGGCGGCGGCGCTGGGCCATTGCCGGCTGGTTCTGGGCAATGACAGCGGGGTCACCCACCTGGCCGCGGCCCTGGGCGGCCCCCGGGTTTTGGCTCTGTTCGGCCCCACCAGCCCGGCAGTCTGGGCGCCGCCGGGAGAGCAGGTGCGGATTTTGACCGGAGCCTGCCCCCAGGCCCCCTGTGCCCGAGGCCGGGAGATTCCATGCCCGGAGTCCCGATGTCTGCAAGACCTTTCTCCGGAGCGGGTGATGGCTGAGGCCAGGGCGCTATTATTGGCCGGCCGGGTGGAGAGTTAAAAAATTTGGCCGGCCCTCCTCCCCGGCGGGTTTCCTATGTCTGCTTGTGGCCGGCCGGGAAAATCCGGCCCGGCTGCCCGTATCCCGTACAAATAATTGAACGCAAAATAGTCACTTTTTGCTAAAGAAATATGGTCAGTAGATTATAATATAAGTGATATCAGTAACATATATTTATTGGCATCGTTTGTGCATAATCTGTTAGGCAGGTTACCCCCGAAAAATACCCTAAACCATTTTCTCCTTTCTCCAGATGGCCGGGCTCCCCCTCCCGGCCATTTTATTTTGCCCCCGGCCTATCCCAAAATTATTGACCTTTGCAGAAATTTTTGTAAGGGCGGCGCGCTCGCCGCCCCTACAGCGCAGGCCAAAAGCCTGCGGCTACATTTATTCTGCTACCCCGAAATACTGCCGCACCTCAGTCAGAGTGGTGGTCGACGCAGGCAAGCTCCGGCGCAACTCTTCCAGGCGGGCGGCGCTTTCCTGCGCCCGAGCCGCAAGGGTCGCATCTGCTGCCAGCAACCGGACCGTGTCCGGGGCCGCCTGCCAGTTGTTGCAGATGAGCAGGAGATCCGCTCCGGCGGCCAGGGCCTCCCGGGCGGCCTGGGCCACCGACAGCCGGCCGGCGATGGCCCCCATCTCCAGATCATCGGTGATGACCACTCCCTGGAACCCCAGTTTTTGGCGCAACCAGCCTTGCAAGGCCACGGCCGACAGGGTGGCCGGCCGGGCATCCCATAAAGGCGCCAGCAGGTGGGCGGTCATGACGGCCGGCACGCCGGCGGTAACTGCTTCCCGGAAGGGCAGCAGGTCCGTCTCCCGGGTGGGATCGGTCGATTGAGCCGACGGCAGGATTTGGTGGGAATCGACCACCGTGTCCCCCAGGCCGGGAAAATGTTTGGCCACCGGGATGACGCCTCCGGCCGAATAGCCCCGGATGGCAGCACCCGCGAAGCGGGCCACCTGTCGGGGATCCTGGCTGTAGGCTCGCGTCCATTGGGGGCAGTCCGGCGAACGGGCCACATCCAGGACCGGGGCCAGATTCATATTGACGCCCACCAGGGCGAGTTCCCGGGCCACCCGCCGGGACAAATCCTCCACCACTGCCGGGGTGGCAGTCGTGCCCAGTTCCCGAGCCGCCGGGATCAGGGTGAAGGGGGCCTTGAGGCGCTGCACCGGGCCGCCTTCCTGGTCCAGGGCGATGAGCAGGGGCGGGCTGCCGACCTCCCGGGCCTGCCGCTGCAGATCGTGGGTCAATTGCCAGACCTGCCCGGGGCTCTCCAGGTTCCGGGCGAAGAGGATGATGCCGCCCACTTTCAGCTCCCGCACCAGCTCCCGGGCTACGCCATCCAGCCCGGGGCCGGGGATGCCCAGCATGAGGAGTTGGCCGAAAAAGGCGGCCTCCAGGCTAACGTCGACCCGAGTCATAAGGGTTTCCTCTGGTGGTGTCAATCATCAGGCGGCCCCAGGCCGCTGACCTCGCCAGAAAGCCGGGGACCAACCGCGTCAGGGCCAAGCATACTTCCTTTGCAGCATCTTCTACCATAGATCGCCTCAAGAAGGGAGGGAGAAAGGCACCGTCAGGGATGGTCCAATTTGATAAGTGGCCAAATTTTAAAGGGGTAACGGTAGCATGTCGATAACGTTAAGGAAGCGGGCCTGAGGGCGCGCCCACCGGGTACGTTTCACTCTTTTAATCCTAAGGCGGGGTGCCCGGAGAGCCTGAGTGGCGCCCGGCTGGTGGCCTGGCTGCTTGGCCCGGCCAACCGTGGGGAAGATCGGTTTCTCATTTAACTTAATTGGGTTTTTCTGCTTGGGGTGAGCTAAAAATGAGTCCAGCGGATTTAAAGGTCTTGTTGATTGAGGACAACCCGAATGACGTTGACATTCTCAGGTATCATTTGGCAACCCATAGTTCTTTCCTTCTGGACATTGAAGTTTGCCAGCGCCTGTCCGAGGCCAAAGAGCGCCTGGGTCAGGGGAAGCCCGATATCGACGTCATTCTGTTGGACCTCGATTTGCCCGACAGCGCAGGTTATGAGACTTTTAACGGCATTCATCTACAGGCGCCCAAGATTCCCATCGTGGTTTTATCCGGACTGGAAGATGAAGAACTGGCCATGCGGACGGTTCGGGAAGGGGCTCAGGACTATCTGGTCAAAAATGAGCTTGTTGGCGATCTGTTGCTGCGGTCTCTGCGCTATTCGGTGGAGCGCATGCGAGCCGATGAGGCCTTGCGCCAGGCTCGGGATGATCTGCTGCAGCGGACTACGGAGCTGGCCTCGGCTAACGAGGCCTTAAAGGACATGATCTCGCAGGTTAGCGACGCCGGTGAGGCGGTGCGTAAGTCCCTTCAGGGGATCATCCAGAGCATCTCGCTGATCATCGAAACCAGAGACCCTTATACTGCCGGGCACCAGCGGAGCGTAGCCAACCTGGCCCGGGCCATCGCCCTGGTAATGGGCTTGCCGCCGGAACGCATTGAAGGCATCCGCCTGGCCGCCACTGTCCATGATCTCGGCAAGATTTCGATACCGGCCGAAATCCTCTCCAAACCCACCAAGCTTACCGAGGCGGAAATGAGCATGATCCGGATTCACCCCCGATCCGGGTATGAAATCTTGAAAAAAGTGGAATTTCCCTGGCCCATCGCCCAGATTGTCCTGCAACATCACGAGAGAATCGATGGTTCCGGGTATCCCCAGGGACTGCGCGGTCCGGACATCCTCCTGGAAGCGAAAATCCTCGGGGTGGCCGATGTGGTGGACGCCATGTGCTCCCATAGGCCCTACCGGGCCGGCATCGGCATTGAGAAGGCCCTGGCCGAAATCAGGCAGAATAGAGGCATTCTCTATGATCCCGAGGTGGTGGACGCCTGCCTGAAATATTTTCAGGAAAAGCTGGCAGCTTTGCCGATAGCCAAAAAGTCTTATAAGCATTTAATCTCCTCCCAACCGTCACTCCCAGCCGCGCCCTAGAGGCGCCCTCAGCACCGCCGCCAAGTCCCGAAACCTCCGCCTGAGTGGCCCCATCTCTGCCTGGATATTTCCGCTCAGGGTGGGTATCGTCGACGCCGGTCCGTGGCTGCCGCCCCTTGACAGTCTCCGGGCGGTTTAATAGAATGGACTGGCAACCTGGGAAAAAATCAAAAAATACAATTAGTTGAATAAAAAGGGGAATTTCGCCCCATGAGTGACGCCCCGGTCCATATCCTGGTAATCGACGACGACAAGGCCATGCGGGACGCCTGTTTGCAGATTCTTACCCGGCAGGGTTACCAGGTGGAGCTGGCCGGCGGCGCCCGCCAGGGCCTGACCCTGCTGGAGCGCAGCTCCTTCGACGCCATCCTCCTGGACCTGGTGATGCCCGATATGGACGGCCTGGAGGCCCTGAAGAAGATCAAGGCCCTGGACCCGGAGGTGGAGGTGATCATCATCACCGGCTACGGCACCATCCAGTCGGCGGTGGAGACCGTCAAGGCCGGGGCCTTCCATTTCCTCTCCAAGCCGTTCGTACCCGACGATTTGCGCAATCTGGTCAACCGGGCCCTGGAAAAGCGGCGTCTCGACCTGGAGAACCTCTACCTGCGCCAGGAGTTGAAGGCCAAGGAGGAAAAGAGCGTCCTGGTCTATGAGAGCGAGGCCATGGTCCGCATCCTGGACATGGTCGCCCGGGTGGCCCCCACGGACTCCACCGTGCTCATCACCGGGGAGTCCGGCACCGGCAAAGGGCTGGTGGCCCGCAAGATCTACCAGTCGAGCCCGCGCTCCCGGCGCCCCTTCGTCACCGTGGACTGCGGCACCCTGGTGGAGACCCTGTTCGAGAGCGAACTCTTCGGCCACGTCAAGGGCTCCTTCACCGGGGCCGACGCCAACAAGATCGGCAAATTCGAGCTGGCCCAGAACGGCACCCTGTTCTTCGACGAAATCAGCAACATCAGCCTGGAGGTCCAGGCCAAGCTCCTCCGGGCCGTGGAGGAACGGAAGATCTCCAAGGTGGGCAGCCACCGGGTGATCACCGTCGACGTGCGCATCCTGGCGGCCACCAACAAGGACCTGGCCAAGGCCATCAAGGACGGCACCTTCCGGGAGGACCTGTTTTACCGGCTCAACGTCGTCTTGATCCGGATGCCGCCCCTGCGGGAGCGCAAGAGCGACATCCCCCTGCTGGTGCGGCATTTTCTGGAAAAGTACAACGCCCGCCTGCGCAAAAATATCCTGGAGGTCACCCCCGAGGCCCTGGACCTGCTGGTGGCCCACGACTGGCCCGGCAACGTCCGGGAGCTGGAAAATACCGTGGAGCGGCTGGTGGTGCTGAGCACCGGACCCTATATCGAGCTGCCGGACCTGGCCTTTGCCGGGACCATCCTCTCCAGCGCCGCCACGGCCTCGGACGGCAACTCCCTCAAGGACCTGGAGCGGGACCACATCCTCCTCACCCTGCAGCGCTGCGACGGCCACAAGTCTGAGACCGCCCGGGCCCTGGGCATCGACCGCAAGACTTTGCGGGAGAAGTTGAAGCGGTATAATATTGAGTGAGGGTAGGGGTCCCCTCTCGTTCCCAAGTTGCACTTGGGAACGCCATATTGGTCAAAGCTGAGCTTTGACACCTTATCATTATTATGCGCAGCCGATATAAGATCGCCGAATTAAATTCGCCCCATTTTATTACCTGTACCATTGTGGGCTGGCTGCCCGTCTTCACCCGCCCAAAATATTTTGAGATTATCACGGCGTCTCTCACTTTCTGTCGACAACAAAAGGGGCTGCGCCTCCATGCCTATGTCATTCTCGACAATCATCTGCATCTGGCGGTGTCCTCAGATAGTCTGTCCCAGGTCATTCGCGACTTTAAAAGGCATACAGCCAAGGAAATCCTGGCGGCTGCCCAGCAAGATAACAAGCTCTGGCTGCTCAAGCAGTTTGAATTTTTCAAGGGCGGGCATAAAGTCGAGAGTCAGCATCAGGTCTGGCAGGAGGGAGTTCATCCGCAGGCTATTACCACCGAAGATATGTTGAGACAGAAGCTGGATTATATTCACTATAATCCCGTGAAGGTGGGATTGGTGGATCGCCCCGAAGACTGGCGTTATTCCAGCGCCCGAAATTACTTCGACCAGGATGGGGTGTTGGAGATCGATTTGGTTGAATTATGAAGCAAAGCGCAGCTTTGCAAATCATTGGGTTCCCAAGTGCAACTTGGAAACCAGAATAAAATCTGGAGGCTCTCATGCAGAACCGAAATCTTCGTTTGATCGGGCTCAGCCTGCTTATCTTGCTTGGCCTATTCTATGTAAATACCGAGGCGGCAGCCCAAATTAAGACTCCTGTGGGTGAATTTACCTGGGGCTACTTTGGCGGCAGCCGGGAGAGTCAGGGAATGAGCCGGGAGGCCGTCATCGTCCGCGAGGGTTCCTGCCCCACCGGCGGTTGCATCCTCAAGTTGAACGAAGTTGTGGTCAGCCCCCCCCGGGCCCACAAAGGCGACACCCTGACCCTGACCACCGTCTATACCATCCTCACTCCGGAGCAGGTGGCCCTGCCGGTGTCCATCACCCGGGAGATTTTCTTTGAGGGGAAGGCCTTGGGGCAGACCCGGAGCATTGATGCCGGCCGACTCAACGGCTCCTGGACTCAAGAGGTCGATTTTACCCTGCCGGCCGACGCCCGGCCCGGGGTCTATACCTTGCGGACCAAGGTGACCACCGGTTATGCTTCAGCGCAGAAAGACGCGAGCTTCACGGTCGATTAAGCGATCCGGCGCCCGTCAAAAGAAGGGAGAGGCTGCCTGGGCCAGGCAGCCTCTCCCTTCTTCGTTGGCAGCGGCGTTCGCCGGTTTTACTGGTACTGGATATAAACCGGCTTGGGATTCAGCTTCAGCAGGTCCTGCGGCGTCATCAGCGGGTCGCCTTTCTTGGTGTCGTTGTGGTAGAAGAGCTTGAAGCCGGTATATTCCACCGGTTCTTTGATGATGTAATCGTGGTACGAATCCCGCTTCAGCCAGGGGGCGCCCCAGCCGTCCATGTTCATGACAACCTGCACCTCGGAAGAGGGCTTGATGTTCTTGGCATTGGTGATCATGTTGCGGGTAAAGCGGTGCACGATGAGCACCTTCGGCGGCAGGTTATACTTTTTCACCAGCCCCTGCAGGAAGCCCACGGCATAGTTGACGTCCGCGCCATCATAGGTGCCGATCTTGGTGCACGGTATTTTGCCGCTCTTGATCAGGTTGAACTCCGCGTCCATCCCCAGGTGGACGTCCGGATTCTTCAGGATCCATTCGAAGCGCGGCAGAATGGTGCGGATGTCGGAATGGCCGGTCTGGATGTCGACGAAGAGGATGCCGTTGACCTCCTTGGCCCAGCCGTAAACCTCGTTGACCAAGGCGTCCGGATGGATCATGCGGTATTTGCCGCTCTTACCCGGCTCCCCTTGGGCAACCACCGCGACCAGGTGCAGGGCGGGCAGTACCGGCAACGACGGATCAGCCTTCTCCCATTTGGCCACCTCCACTTTCAGGCGCCGCAGCATCTCGTCCTTCGGGTACTCGCCCAGCACCCCCATCTTGGTGGAGCGCGGGTTACCGTAATAGGCCACGATCCGCTTCCCCGGCAGGATCGAACCCGGCAGCGTGGGTGGGGTTTGCACCGGCCAGCCACTCTTTTTGGCAAACTCGGGGTCCTCGCCGGCATTGTATTTGCCCGGGGGCGCGATTTTTCCGGGAGGGGCGGCCTCTTGCCATTTGGGAGTCTTGCCACCCTTCTTACCCTTAGCCGCTTTCTTGCCTTTGGCCGGCGGCGTCGTGGGTGCGGCGGTCTCGGTGGCTGCGGGAGCCGCAGGCGCCGGGGCCGGAGCCGAAGCCGCCGGAGCGGCAGGTTCGTTCTTCTCGGCTGGTGGTGCGGCGGTCGCAGGGGCACCGGCAGCCGGCGCCGGGGCGGCCGGGGCGACTGCTGGGCTCGGCGGCGGGTCGGCCGCCTGCAGGTTAGGGGGACAGTAGTTCAAGCAAACTGCCAGGGCGAGGGCGGCCGGCAGCAGGCGGGCAAATCTCCGGATGGACCAGGACAAACGCGGGTAAGTCACGAAATACTCCTTGAAAGAAAATACGCGGCGCTACGCGGGCGGTCGCTATCAGGCGGCAAGGCTTCCTTAGTTGATGAGTTTACCATAAAATCTCAAGGAAAAGAGAAGCTAATGGACAAAATCCGTCTCTTTTTTAGAGTTTCCGGGGAGGCGGAGAGAACCGGCTAGGCTGGGAGAATTTCTGCTCCGGCCCCCCGTCTCCGGTCCCCGGTCCATCAGGGGTTGACGGCGGCCGCTCAATTCAGGCAAAAATTATTTCGCCGGTCTAAATTATCAGATATCATCCTCTCATAGTCTCTACCTAGGAAGGTCATTTCCTCATTAAAGACTCGCCTGTCGCCCGGACAACTTATCGGAATTTCCTCCGGCCCTCTAAAATCCACGGAGCCATCCTGGTTTATGGCGCCGGGACGCTGATTGCCCAGGTGCTGATCCTGCGAGAGTTGCTGGTCCTGGCCCAGGGCCAGGAGCTGAAACTGGCCCTGGGGCTGTGGGGTTGGCTGCTGTGGACGGGGTTGGGCGCCCTGTTGGGGGGCCGACTGTGGCGCCGCACGGCGGTGACCCCGGCTCGCTTGGGCGACCTCCTGACTCTCTTGGGGTTGCTCCTGCCCGCCACCCTCCTGGCCATCCGGGCCGTGCCGCTTTGGTGCGGCCTTCCCGGGGGCCAGTCACTGCCCCTGGTCGCCGGACTGCTGCTGTTTCTGGTCCTGTTGGCTCCCTTCGGTCTGGTCTCCGGCGCTTTCTTCCCTTGCGCCTGTGGGGCTTTGGCTCCCCAGGGAGCGGCCGGCGCCCCTGGACGGGTCTACGGTCTGGAGACCCTGGGCGCCGCCCTGGGGGTCTTGCTGCTGCAACTTTTGCTGCTGGGCCGCTATTCCAGCCTGGGGCTGGCCCTGGCCCTCGGGTCGGTGCTGAGCCTCTTTCCCTGGCTCCTGGAGCGGCCTCGGGGCCGGGGGCGAGGCGGCGTCCGGCTGGTGGCGGCGCTCTTGCCGGCCCTGGCCCTGGTTTGGCTGCCCTCGCTGGAAAACCTCAGTCATAGTTGGCAGTGGCCCGGGCGGCAGGTGGCCGCCACGGTGGACAGCCCTTACGCCTTCTTGAGCGCCGCCCGGGAAGACGGCCAGGTGAGTTTCTTCGCCAATAACCTCTGGCAATTCACCTACCCGGACCCCTACTCGGCCGAAACCCAGGTGCAGCTGGCCCTGCTGATGCACCCCCAACCGCGGCGGGTGCTGCTGCTGGGGGGCGGGCCGGCCCTGGTGCCGGAGGTGCTCAAGACTCCCGGCGTCACCCGGCTGGACTACGTGGAACTGGACCCCCAACTGGTGAACCTGGCCCGGGACCTGATCAGCGGGGCCGCAGCCTGGACTCGTGACCCCAGGGTGCATCTGGCCCTCCAGGACGCCCGGCGCTTCGTGGCCCACACCCCGGAGCGTTACGACGTAATCCTCATGGCCCTGCCGGAGCCTCGGAACGCCCAGTTGAACCGCTTCTACAGCCTGGAATTCTTCCGTCTGGCGGCCGGGAAGCTGGCCCCGGGCGGGATCTTCAACTTTTCCCTGACCGGCTCGGAAACCAGTCTGCATCCCTGGCGGGCTGCCTACCTGGCCATGGCCTACCGCACTTTGGGGCGGGTCTTCCCGGAGGTCCTGGCCCTTCCAGGAGAGCGGGTGCGGTTTTTTGCCGCGGCCGCCCCCGGGGTCCTGACCGCGGACCCGGCGCGGCTGGCGGCCAGGCTTCGAGCCCGAGGTCTGCGCCTGCAATATGTGCGGGACTTCTATCTGCGGGAGGAACTGGCGCCCGCCAAGGTCGCCTACCTGAAGGGCGTCCTGGACCGCCAGCCCCTGGAGATCAATACCGACCTGACCCCCGGTTGCTATTTCTATGACCTGGCGCTGGAGGGCGCCCAGGCGGACCTCCCTCTGGGCCGGGTCTTGCTGGCCTTGAAACAATTGCCCGCTTATCTCCCCTGGGCGTTGCTGGGTCTGATCACCCTGATCCCGGCCGCGGCCCTGCGCCGCCGCCCGGGAGGACTCTGCCTTTATCAGGTCATGGTGATGGGCCTGGGAACCATGGCCCTGGAGATCCTGGTTCTGGTCCTTTACCAGATCCAATTGGGTTCCCTGTACCGGCAATTGGGCCTGCTCATTGCGGCCTTTATGGCGGGCATGGGGGCCGGGGCGGCTGCGGGGGGCCGGCTGACGAGGGCCGACCAGGTCCGGCCGAACCGCGGGAGGCTCCTGAGGCGCTCTCTGCTGGCCCTGCAAGGGTCGCTGGCCGCCCTGGCCCTGCTCCTGGCCCTGATCTTGAGCCGGGAGTCCCTGGCCGCCATCCAGGGCCAGGACTACCTGGTCCAGGGCGGCTTCGTCCTGATCATGCTCGTGGCGGGCTTCGGGGGCGGCGGTATCTTTGCCTTGAGCAGCGGGCTTTGGGTCTGGGGCTCGGGCGAGTCCAGCCTCAAAGGCGGCTGGCTTTATGCCGCGGACCTCCTGGGCTCCACCCTGGGAACCCTGGGATTCAGCTTGGTCATTTTGCCGGTCTGGGGCATCTGGCCGGCCCTGATCCTGGTGGCCGCCCTGCATGTCGGGGCCGCCTTGCTCCTCCTGGTCAGTCGGTCCGCCGGCTGATTCAACCGGAATCTGCCTGCCGCCCACCGGCACATCCTTCCCAGACCGGGGTCCATCTGACCAAATTAGGCAGTTTTACCTAAACAAGATTAGGCAAAAGTGCCTATGGTCTTGGGGAATGGATTGGTTCTATATTTTAATCACCTTTAGCTGGCCAACCTGCCGGTGGCGGGAGGACGGCACCGCCTGGTAACTGACGAGACTTGACGGAGGGGAGACTGGTATGCTTGCCTTTTTCTTGGGAATTACCTTAGGGGCGTTGGGCGGCTTGCTGTTTCTGGTCCTCTTATCCGAGGTGGTCAGAAAAGACGAAATGGTGGAGTTGTCGGAACCGCACGACTAGCCGGACGAGATCTGCTTCCTCAATTCAGCAAAAATCTGCGCAGCTCAAATCCAGGTAAACCAGCGCACCTGGGGTGAACTTCTCAGGGAACCTCTCCGCGCAGTTACGCCAAATTATCCAGTATTTTAAATAAGTCGCGGTGGTCCTGGAGATGGTAGCGGGCCTGAAGGCCGGGGTTTTTGTAGGCCGCCAGAGGCACCCCGGCCGCTTCGGCCACCAGCCGGTCCACTCCAGAGTCGCCGATGTAGAGAGCGTCTTCCGGGCTTGCCTGGAAATGCTGGAGGATTTTTTGGAGGCACTCCGGATGGGGTTTGGGGCGGGTGACGTCATAGCAGCTCACCGTCAGGTCGAAAAGGCTGTTCAGTCCCAGGGTCTGTAGGACCAGGGGCAGGCTCTTGCCCCGGTTGGTGGCGATGGCGGTGCGGTAAGCCGGGCGCAACCGCGCCAGGACTTCCCGGATGTGAGGCTCCGGGCGAATCAGGGCGAGGAAGGGCGCATTGTCGATCCGGCCCTGGAAATCCTGGGCTGCGGCCAGCCAGGGGGTGCCGCGGAACAGAAAATCCACGGCCTCCTGGGCGGTGGCGGCGTGGACTAGATCCAGTTGTTCCGGGGTTAGCGGCGGCAGGTCGAAGTGGGCCAGGATGTGATTGTAAAAGGCCTCGTTGGACCGCCGGGAGTCGATGAGGACGCCGTCGCAGTCATAGATGATTAAAGCAGGTTTTCGGTGGGGATTCATCGCCAGGTTTTTATGCGTATCTTATCAAATTTTTCAAACCACCCTCAAACCCGACCGAAAAAATCGAGCTGGCGGGCCAGGTAGATCAATTCCCCTCGCTGGATTTGAGCGTGGCGCTGCTCAATCCAGGTCCGGAAAGCGGCCTCGGGCAGTTCCGGGTGGCCTGCCAGGGCCTGCTGGACGGTGTGGATGATGAAATGCAGAAAATAGGCCTCATCCCCGGGGTAGCCGGCCGGGCCGGGGATGACCACCCAGTCGGAGCTGCCCGCGGCCAGCACCGTGCCCCCGGCGGACTTAAGGTGCTCAAAAAGCCGGCGGCCGGTGCGGCTGCTGCCGGAAGGCCGTCCGTCGACCTGGCGCTGGTCCATGGTTTGGTGGTACAGCCTTTCGATCCGCTGGTCCAGACCGGCATCGATGGTGGGTCTAAAAATGGTGGCGCCGTCGAAATTGAGGGTGAAATAGAAGAAACCGCCGGGCGCCAGCAAGCCCAGCAAGCCGGGCAGGGTCGTCCCCAGATCCACCAGGTCCAGAAAGGCATGGGCGAGAATGAGGTCCCAGCGCCGGCGGCCCCGCTCCCGGCTGAGCAGGTGGAAGAGATCAAGGGCTTCGAATTCTACCTGCATGGTCTGCCCGGTTTGGCGATAGACGCAGCGCCCGGCCTCCGGGGCCAGAGCGGCGGACCTTTCGGCGGCAAAGCGCCGGAAGCGCCGGCGGGCCTCGCCGATATTGTCGGGATGCACATCGATGCCCGTATAGGCGGCCTCAGCCAGCAGTTGCCAATCAATCAGGCGCTCCAACATGGTGCCGATGCCGCAGCCCACTTCCAGCACCCGGCAGGCAGCTTTTTCCCGGCGCTCCAGCAAGGCGCCGGCCAGGGCTTCCCGGACGTGGCGGTTCAAGGAGCGGTCGTCCAGGCCCTGCTTGGCGGCCAGATAGCGGCGGAAGCTGTAGGCTTCGGGGATGCCGGTCATCATGGTAGCTTTCCGCGCTCAGATCAAACGCCATCCCGGCAAGGGGGCGATTACCGACTTCTATATCGACTTTTAGAGAACACCTTATAAAGTACGGCCACGGCCACGGCTCCCCAGATCACCATGGCCAGCCAGGCCTGGCCGAAGCCGACGGCCACCATCGCCTCTCCCAGTTGCTGCATCTGGGTCGAATAAGGCATCAGGGTCAGCCCGGTGAGCAAGGCGGTAAAAAACATCACCAGGGCCAGATCGATTAAGTTTAGGCTGGAGAAGATGAAGTATCCGGTTATGGCGATCAAGATCAAATAAATGCCGGTAACCATGGCGTGGTGCTCCAAAAACACCTTCCCCAGATGCAGCCATCCTCCCGGATTGATCAACAAAGCCGCCAACTTCACCAGAATCAGGACTGCAAAAAAGCCGGCCAAAATCTTTTTCGCCAACATGCCTTCACCTCCTGGCCTTTTCAGCCGATAGCAGATCCACCAGAAACTCCCGCACCCGGGCGGCGCTCTCCTTCCAGGTGAGCTGGGAGGCGGCGTGGGTCAGGGCCGCCAGACTCAGGCGCACCAACAGGTCCCGATTTTCCAGCAAGGATTTGAGCAAATGGCTCAGGGTGGCGGGGTCGCCCGGCGGCGTCAGAAAGCCGTTCACTCCGTGGCTGACGATTTCCCGGGCCCCGCCGGCGGCCGAGGCAATCACCGGCAGGCCGAAGCGCATGGCCTCCAGGTAGACGATGCCGAAGCCCTCGTAAGCAGACGGCACCGCCAACAGGTGGCTCTCCCGCAGGCGTCCGGCCAACTCTTCCGGGGGCAGGGTTCCTAACATCTTGATTCTGCCGGTTAATCCCAGGGCGGCGATCCGGCTGCGGATGGCCCGGGCGTAAGGCGGGTCCAACTCCGGGCCGCCGACCACGGTCAGGCGCCAGTCCGGGTCAGGCAGGGTGGCCAGGGCGTCCAGGAGGACATGCAGCCCTTTGCGAGGGATCAGGTTGCCCACGAAGATGAGGCGGCAGGGACCCGGGGCTCCGGCCCGCTGCAAGACTTCCTCCCGGGAGAGGCCGCCGGGGACGTTGTCGCCCCCCGGCGGAGCCACCACCGCCGGCCGCCCGCCGCCACCAGGCGCTCCACCTCGGTCCGGGTGGCGTTGCTGTTAAAAATGAAACCGTCCACGGAACTCAGATATTGTCGCTCCACCTGGCGGTACAAAAAATTTTGCCAGGCGGGCCGGGCTTCACAGCCGCGCAGGTGGTGGACGATGGCCACCAGGGGGTAGGGGACCCGGCGCCGCAGCCGGTGATTGAGGCGGCACAGCGAAGGATGGACCAGTTCATCCTGAACCAGCACCTGGAAAGAAGCCCGGCCCAGGCGCTCGATTAGTGCCGGGGAGAGGTTGTCCAACAGGGCCCGGCCGTATGGGCGCCAGGGCACGGAGATGACCTCCACCTCATCCCCGCAGCTCTGCAAGTGCTCCACCAATTTGCGGTCATAGAGATAGCCGCCGGAGACGGTCTCCAGGCTGCCATAAACTACCAGGCCCAGATGCAATCAGCGCTCCTCGCGGTAGGCGGTCCAGGCGATGTCATCCTCCCACACCTTGGCGGTGAGGGCGTGGAGAGGGTCTTTGATGCGGTTCAGGAGTTCCTGCCCCAGGAGGCGGGCGAAGTGTTCGATGCTGGGATTGAGCCCGGCAAATTCCGGCAGCTCGTTCAGGGTCTGGTCCCGGTAATAAGCCACCAGTTCGTCCAGGTGGGCCTCCAGGGCCACAATATCCACCAGAAAGCCGTGTTGATTTAGGACCTTGCCCTCCAGCAGCACCTCCACCTGGTAATGGTGGGAGTGGAGCTGGTTTTCCGCGCCCCAATCCCCGCCCACCAGAAAATGCCGGGCGATAAAGTCGCGTTGGACGGCCAGGGTATACATCATGTGCATGATAAACTCCGGTTAGCTGTTTTCTGTTATCTGTTATCTGTTTTCCGTTCCTGTTTTGGCTTGGTTTTGACAGAAAACAGGAAACAGAAAACAGCAAACAGTCCGTTCAATACTCAAAGATCACCTGGATCGCCTCGCCGGGGTTCTGGTCGAGCAATTCATAGGCCTGGGCAGCCTGGGTGATGGGAAAGCGCTGGGTGATGAAGCGGGCCGGTTTGACCTCCTCCAACATCTGCCAGGTGATGTGGTAGCGCCGGGACTTGCTCCAACGGCCGGAGAGTTCCGGCGGGATGGTGCTCACCTGGCTGCCGATGAGGCGCACCCGGCTGCGATGGAAACGGCCTCCCAGGTTCAGGGCGTTTTGCTTGCGGCCATACCAGGAGCCGATGACCACCCGACCGTTAAAGCCGGTGACCGCGATGGCCTGGTTCAGGGCCTCGGGATTGCCGGAAATCTCGTAGGTCAGATCGGCGCCGGGATAAGGGCCGGCCCCCTGGAGATACCCCAACAAACGCTCCGTCAGGTCCGGGGCCGAGGGGTCCACGCTGATTTGAGCCCCCAGGCTTTCGGACAGCAGCCGCCGCTTGGCATAGAGGTCCAGGGTCACCAAAGAGTTCAAGGGCCAGCGGGCCAGCAGGGCGGTGAGGAGCAGCCCCACGATCCCCTGGCCGAAAACGGCCACTTGCTCCCCCATCAGCGGCTGGCCGTCCAGGAGGAAGGTGACCGCGGTTTCCATGTTGGGAAAGAAGACCGCGTCCTCGGCGCTGAGGTAGAGGGGCAGCATTTGCAGCTCGTCGGGAGTGGCCAGGAAGTGGCTTTCGTGGGGATGAAAGGCGAAGACCTGCCGGCCCTGCCAATCGGGGGACACCCCGGGGCCCAGAGTGACCACTTTACCCACCAGGGCGTAGCCGTACTTCAAGGGGAAGGAAAAGTCGCCGGCCAGGGCGGCGATGGTGTCGTCCCGGGCCATATCCTGGGGGGCCTGGCCCCGGTAAATGAGGCCCTCGGTGCCGGGGCTGATGGCCGAGATGATGGTCTGCACCAGCACCTGCCCGAAGGCGGGGGCTGAAAAGTCTCGCGGCGCAGGGCCACCTGCCGGGGTCCGGTGAAATAGAGGGCCTGCCTATACATTCCCTAATCCTGCCATTCGGGTTCGCCCATGAGGACCAGGTCCTCTCCCAGGCGTTGATAGGTGAGGTTGCTCAAACGGGGAAAGCGCCCCCGCCCCAGGCTGTCCACCACCCGCAGGCCGCCCACCAGCAAGGGGGCGATGGTCAGGATGATCTGGTCCACCAGGCGGAAGGATAGGAAACTGGTGATGATCTGGGCGCCGCCCTCCACCATGATACTGTCGATGTCCATATCCCCCAGTTGCTGGAGCAGGGTTTCGAGGTTCACCAGGCCGTTGGTGGCGGGCAGGCAAAAGACCCGGGCGCCCATGGCCTCCAGGGCCTCCCGGCGCTCGGGGTCGGCGCCTTCGTTGGCCACAATCCAGGGGGCGCGGCCGTGGTGCAACAGGTTGGCGTAGGGCGGAAAACGCAGGCGGCTGTCGACGATCACCGGTTGGGGGCTCTCGCC
This sequence comes from uncultured delta proteobacterium, assembly GCA_963797235.1. Taxonomy (GTDB): domain Bacteria; phylum Desulfobacterota; class Desulfobaccia; order Desulfobaccales; family 0-14-0-80-60-11; genus JAPLJC01. Next base: position 282,882 of record CAWCOX010000003.1, on the reverse strand, counting down.
GGTCACCAGCCGCACGTTGAGGCGCGGGTTGTCGGCCAGCACCGTGCCGATGCCCACCAGAATGGCGTCATGCGAGGCGCGCAGGCCGTGAGTCAGGGTCATGCTTTGTGAGCCGCTCAGGGACAGGGGCCGGCCGGGGCGGTCGGCGATGCTGCCGTCCAGACTCTGGGCATAGCTCAGAGTGACCAGGGGCCGGCCGGTCCGTTGCCGGTGCTCTGCGGCGGCCGCCAGGCTGGTCCTGACCCGCTCCATCACCCGGGTTTCCTGGGCCCGGGCGCCGTTGATCTCCTCCACCTCCTCCAGGATGAGCAGGTGGTTCATGCGGCTGGCCTTGGTGCGCAGATAGGTGGCGTTTTCTGAATGCATCGTGGCCTGGAGGGGCACGCGGGCGGCTACCTTGATCCCCAGTTCCTCCAGGCTTTCGACCTTGGCGGGGTTATTGGTGAGGAGGCGGATGGAACCGACTCCCAGGTCCCGCAGGATGAGGCCCGCCACGGTATATTCCCGTTCGTCCACTTCATGGCCCAAGAGCAGGTTGGCCTCGGCGGTGTCGTAGCCCAGGTCCTGCAGGTTGTAGGCCCGCAATTTATCCAGCAGGCCGATGCCCCGGCCCTCCTGGCGTAAGTAAAGGACGACGCCGCTTTCGGCCGCGGCGATCTGATTGAGGGCCAGTTGCAGTTGCTCGCCGCAATCGCAGCGCCGGGAGCCCAGCACGTCCCCGGTAAAGCATTCGGAATGCAGCCGCACCAGCACCTCCGGGCGGCCGCGGACCTCACCCCGCACCAGGGCCAGGTGCTCTTTGTCGTCCCGGCTGTTTTCGTAAAAGAATAGCTGGAATTCGCCTGCCGCGGTGGGAATCCGGGCCGAGGCCTTTCTGGTGACCACCATCTCGTCCTGTCTGGCCGCTTCAGGCATGCCATTCTCCTGGATCATTCTCTGCGCGGGTTAGCCGCGGCGCAAGGGAGCAAGCCTTTACCTCAGTCCGCGCCGCTGCCTTGAGGCGCCATGGACGTAACAGTAAAATGGGGCTGGCAGGAGTCTTTGTCAAGTTGAGAGTGGGGGAGGGACTGAGGGGGAAGAGCCGAGGTTCACATCAACACAAGGTCTGGCGGCCGGAGACGGCCGCCCCTCCGATGGTTTCCTGGTGGGGCGGGCCTCCGTGCCCGCCATGCCGCTGGTTAATCACCGGGGTTTAAAGTCCCCCTTTGAAAAAGGGGGATTTAGGGGGATTTTGGTTTTTCGTTAGGGCTTATGACTGCCAGTGGGCTATTATACCCGCTCCAGGGCATTGAAAAAGAAGCCGATCTCGATGGCGGCGTTCTCCGGGGAATCGGAGCCGTGGACGATATTGGCCTCGATCTCCTGGGCGAAGTCGGCCCGGATGGTGCCGGCCGCGGCCTTACGGTAGTCGGTGGCGCCCATCAGGTCCCGGTTCACCTGGATGGCGTTCTCGCCCTCCAGAATCAGCGCCACGATGGGGCCGGAACTCATGAAGCTGGTGAGGCTGTCGTAGAAAGGCCGCTCTTGATGTACCGCATAGAACTGCTGGGCCCGGGCTTTGCAAAGGTGCAGCATCTTCATGGCCTTGATCTTGAGGCCGGCTTTCTCGAAGCGGCCCAGGACCTCGCCGATGAGGCCCCGGGCGACGCCGTCGGGTTTGAGCATGGATAGGGTTTGTTCTAGTGCCATAGTTATTTCTCCTTTACTCCTGGTTCGGAGGAGGCCATCACGGCCTCGAAGTACTCCTTTTCCTCCGTCAAATGTTGCTGCAAAGCTGCTGCCGTGGGAGCTGCTTTTGACCTCTCCAGCCAAAAAGCGGCGAGCGCCGCCTCGATCTGCTCCTGTTCAACCTTGGTTCCGGCAGCATTCATCCTGAATTTCAGATAGGCGACGATGGCCGCGGCCTCTTCCCGAGTGAAGACCGACAGCCGGTAGCGGGCGTAATCATGAAAAGTCAGGGCGCCATAGCGCCGTGGATTCAGCAATTTCGACTTGCCGGTGGTCAGCAGAAATACCCGCCCTTTTATGGTTGACTCGACGGTGATCTCGAAAAATCCGTGGGTCAGGTGGAAAACCGGGTCCGCCGTCTGCAATTGGCCCTGGAGATCGGCCACCAGGTAGGCCGGCAGAAAGAACCGGAAGCCCGCCTCGGAAAAAAAGCTGAGCGCGACGTAATGGCCGTCCAGGAACTCGGGCTCGAGGTCCCGCCAATCTCTACGGCCCACAAAGGGACCCACCTCCTCGTCCGGTTCGCAGCCCGCGCGGCTGCCTTGCAGATAACCGTCGCCGGGGTACTCGTTGCCACCGAAGGCCTGGCGGATTTGGTCAATGATGGTTTCTTTATCACTCATTGCAGTTAAGGTGTGCAGGCTGATCGGCGGCCTCAGGCTACTCTATAACCGTTTGCCGTTTGCCGCAAAAAACCTTTTCAAATCCCCCTAAATCCCCTTTTCAAAGGGGGACTTTAAAAGCTGCCAATTCGAGATATCCGCCTGAAATCCCCCCCTTTGTAAAAGGGGGGCCAGGGGGGATTTTGTCTTTAGCTTTTAGCCGACTGCTGAAAGCTGTCAGCTTCCGGGCGACAGCGGGTCGCCCGGAAGCTATCTTTCCACGTAGCCGTAATGGTCGAATTGCAGCGTAAAGGTGCCCCGGCCCTGGGTGAGGGAGCGGAGGCTGGTGGCGTAGCCGAACATTTCGGCCAGGGGCGCGGTGCCGGTGATGAGGCGCACCACGCCTTTGGCCATCAGTTGCTCCACCTTGCCTTTGCGGGAGGCAAAGTCCCCCATGACCTCGCCGGTGAACTCTTCGGGGGCGATGATCTCCACCTTCATGATGGGTTCCAGCAGTTGGGGCTGGGCCTGGGTAAAGCCCTGTTTCAGGGCGGTCATGGCGGCGATGCGGAAGGCCATCTCGGAGGAGAGGCCCTCTTTGAGGGTGGCCTCGGTCAGGGCCACGGCGACGTCCACCGCCGGGTGGCCGTAGACCACGCCGCCCTCCAGGGCCTCTCGGACGGCCTGGCCGATGATGGCCACGAAATTTTGGGCCGGGTGCTCTTCGGGCAGCATGGAGGCGAAGGCATTGCCGGAGCCCCGGGGCCGGGGGGCGAGGCTGAGGCGCACCTCGGCGAAGTGGTGCTTGCCGGCCAGTTCCCGATCGAAGCTGCCGGACTCTTCGACCGCGGCGGCGATGGTCTCCCGGTAGACCACCTGCGGGCGGCCGGCCCGGATGTGGACGTGAAATTCCCGCTCCAGGCGGTGCTGGATCACTTCCAGGTGGAGCTCGCCCATGCCGGAGAGCAAGACCTGGCCGGTGTCTTCGTCGGTGGTGACCTGCAGGCTCGGGTCCTCTTCGGAGACCCGGGCCAGGGCCGCCCCCAACTTCTCCTGGTCGTCCCGGGTCAGGGGTTCGATGGCCAGGGAGATCACCGGCACATAGGAGGAGATGGGCTCCAGGATGATGGGCCGGTCCCGGCTGCACAGGGTGTCGCCGGTGCTGGTGATCTTCAAGCCCAGGAGGGCCACGATGCTGCCGGCGTGGGCCGCCTCCAGGGGCTCCCGTTTGTTGGCGTGCATCCTGAGGATGCGGGCCACTTTTTCGGAGACGCCCTTGACCGGATTGTAGACCTCCTGGCCCGATTTCAGCGTGCCGGAGTAGAGGCGCACATAGGTGAGGCGCTGGCTCTGGTCCACCATGATCTTAAAGGCCAGGGCGGCCAGGGGGCCGTCATCCCGGGGCTGGCCGGGATTCCTCGGCGCCGGTCCGGGGGTGCTGGCCGACGATGGCCGGCACTTCCGTGGGGTTGGGCAGGAAGTCCTTGATGCCGTCCAACAGGGGCTGGACCCCTTTGTTACGCAGGGCGGAGCCGCAGTAGGTGGGCACGCCCTTGAGGGCCAGGGTGGCGCGGTGCAGGCCGGCCTTGAGCTCCTCCGGCGACAACTCCCGCTCGGCCAGGTAGGCCTCCATGACCTCGTCGTCCACTTCGGCCAGGGCCTCCACCAGGGCCTCCCGGGCCGCGGCCGCGGCCGGCTTCCAGAGGTCCGCGGGAATCTCCATTTCGTCGAAGACGACCCCCAGAGTCTCTTCCCGCCACTTCAGGGCCTTGCATGGACAGCAGGTCGATGATCCCCTGGAAACGGCTCCTCTTCACCCCAGGGGATGGTGAGCACCAAGGGATGGGCGCCCAGTTTTTCCGTGCATGGAGTCCACGGCGGCCCAGAAATTGGCCCCCATGCGGTCCATCTTGTTGATGAAGGCCAGCTTGGGCACGCGGTATTTGTCCGCCTGATGCCAGACGGTCTCGGACTGGGGCTCCACGCCGCTCACCGCGTCAAAGACGCCGATGGCGCCGTCCAGCACCCGGAGGGAACGTTCCACCTCGATGGTGAAGTCCACGTGCCCCGGGGTGTCGATAATATTGATGACGCAACCCTTCCATTGGCAGGTGGTCACCGCCGCGGTGATGGTGATGCCGCGCTCCTGCTCTTCGGGCATCCAGTCCATGACCGCGGCGCCGTTGTGCACCTCGCCCATCTTGTGGGTGCGGCCGGAGTAATAGAGGATGCGCTCCGTCAGGGTGGTCTTCCCGGCGTCGATGTGGGCAATGATGCCGATATTGCGGACGGCAGTAAGCCTGGGGGTGGTCAAGAAGTCGTCTCCGAAAATCTAAGGGCCATCGATTCTTTTAAACGAATTTAGCGCCACTTTCAACCTTAAAGAGATATTTTGGGTTTTCAGTCGGCGGTTTTCGGTTTAAAAGAAAAGGAGCCGGGTTAATCGCGGTCGAATCGCGGCAGTAAAAACTAAAAACTAAAAACTAAAAACTCGAAACTCGAAACTAATATGTCCTGCAATCCTCCTGCTTATCGTTTCTGCCCCTGCTGCGGCGGGGAATTGGCGGTCGAGCCCCGCTCTGGCCGGGACCGCCTGGTCTGCCGGGCCTGCCGCCGGGTGCTGTATATCAACCCGGCGGTGGGCGTGGCGGTGGTGATGCGCCGGGGCGGGGAAATCCTGTGGGGCCGCCGGCGTGGCGGACCCTACCGGGACGCCTGGTGTATTCCCTGCGGCTACGTGGAATGGGGCGAAGAGGTGCGGGCCGCGGCGGCCCGGGAGTTTCTGGAGGAGACCGGCCTCGTGGTGGAATTGGGGGAGGTGCTGGCGGTGCACGCCAACTTTCATGACCCGGAGCGCCTCACCGTGGGTATCTGGTTCGCCGGCCGGGTGGTGGGGGGCGCGCTCCAGGCCGGGGACGACCTGAGCGAGGTGGCCTTCTTTCCCTTGCCGGCCCCGCCCGAGCCCCTGGCCTTTCCCACCGACGCCCTGGTGCTGGCGGAACTGCGGGCCGGAAAGATGCTGACGATTCCGGATTGGCGGGGCGAACAAAAGTGAAAAAACTTACCACCAAGACACCAAATGCACCAAGGTTCACCAAGGACGTTTTTTTGGGTCTGGGCAAAGCCCAGACCCAAAATGCTTTTCTTGATGTCCCTGGTGCCTTGGTGGTAAGTTTTTTATTTTGCATCGGCCGGAAACAGCTCCACCTCAGCCAACGCCGCCAGGTCCTGCAGCGACACCATGGCCACCCGGGAGGCGTCGAGGTCCAGCACCGCGAAGCTGAAGGCGGGGTGCCGCCCCTCCTCCAGGGTGAAGGCGCCGGGGACGATGAGGTAGACGGTGTCCGGTTCCAGGGGCAGGCAGGCCTGCCGCGGCTGGAACTCCTGAGGCCGCACCGCGTCATTGATATACAGGAGGCGGCTGCAGGGCGGGGCGAAGCGGGTGACGCAGGGCACGTGGGTGTGCCCGTGGCAGAGCAGCAGCGGCGGGCGGAAGGTGCGGGTCTCGTGGGCGTAAGCCCGCACCCGCTCATTGAAGTGGGTCCAGATCAGGGCCCGGGTGTGGGCCAGGAAGATCCGCCCGGCCAATTCCTGGACCACGCCGCAGGTGGTGGCCTCAGGCAGTTGCGGGCCGAAGACGTCGTAAACCCAATAGAGCCGGTTGCCGGGGTCCATCTCCAGCCAGGCCCGGAACGGTTCCGGTTGGCAATCCCCCAGGCAGGCCAGGTGGCGCAGACCCTGACGCTGGAAAAAGGCCAGCAATAAAGGCAGGCCGGCCCGGTAGACGTGGGTATCGGCTACCAGGGCCAGCCTGTGCATGACTACCAGTAGCTCTGGGGCTACTTGAGGGTGCCGCCGCAAGCCTGGCCGGCAGTACCCTTGATCTCCTGCAGCAGCTTGGCCAGAAACTTCAGGGCCTCTTCCTTATCCTTGTCAATCACGATAGCCTCGATCTGCATCTTCTCCTGATCCGAAAAGACGATCTGCTTGTCTGCCATGGTCATCCTCATCTGGAAGGTGAATCCGGCCGCGGCCGGGATGTGGTTAATTGGTGGTCAATTTGCCAAAGTAAAGGTGCTCAACCTTGCCCGGGAGGCCCTTCTGCCGCCTTGGGTCCACAGGCGTGGCCGAGGTGCGGAGTTAAGCGGTCCACCAATTCCGCCAAGTAAATTAAGGCCTCCTCCCCGTCTTTGTCGATGAGGATGGCCTCGATCTTCATCTGCTCCTGAGCCGAAAAGACGACGGTTTTGTCTGCCATTAAAGCCTCTCCTTTTAAACTTCAGAGTGAAAACAATTTAAGCTCAGAGAGGGGCAGTGTCAATAGAACGGGAGATAATTGCCGAAACCGAAAAAATAAGGGATAATGTATCAACGAGTGGGCTCGACGGCCGGTCCGGCGGCGCGAGAATAATTTTTGGGGATTTTTTGTGAGGGTGATATGCCGAAATTGACTAGCGACCACACCCGGCCGGTGTGCTGTCCCTTTTGCGGTTCCGAGGTGCTGCGCCCGGTGGAGTTGGAAGGCGGCACCTGGTACGATTTTGCCGGGGGCTTCTGCGACTGCGGGGCGGTATTTGCCCTGGACCCCACCGCCCGCAACGGCGGCGCCGCCTTTCTACAGGCCCTGGTGGTGGTCGCCGACGGCGACATGGACCAGGCCATGAACCTGTCGGAAGGCGAGGACTACGACTGCGGCTACGTCCAGAACTACGACAGCCACCAGCACCGGCTGGACCCCAACTCCTTTGGGACCCTCTATTTCGTGCGCCCGCGGGCCCAGGCCGAAGATTAATTCCAGGGCGGGCCGTGCCGCCGCTTTTGGCGGCCACCGGCCGCCGTGGGTAGGTTGCCGCTTATCTCCCCCCAGGCGGCCAGGCCCGATTGGGACCTGGACCAACAGGCGAGAAAAGGATTGACAGGGCCGCCTGAACGAAATATAAAAATTTCAGAGTTATGTCCAGGCGCAAGCCACCCAGACTCGGCTGGGCGGCTTTTTTTATTTTGGGGGCCTGATGCGGCTGCTGATGATCGACAATTATGACTCCTTTACCTATAACCTGGTGCAGCTGTTCTACGAGTTCGACCTGGAGGTCCTGGTTTACCGGCACGACGCCATCACCCTGGCGGAGATCGAGGTTTTGGGCCCCGACTGGATTTGCATCTCCCCCGGCCCCAAGGCCCCGGAGCAGGCCGGGATCAGCAAGGCGGTGATTGCCCATTTTTATCGGCAAATTCCCATTCTGGGGGTGTGCCTGGGCCACCAGGCCATCAACGAGGTCTTCGGCGGCGCCACGGTGCGGGCCCCGGTGCCGGTGCACGGCAAGCAATCCCAGGTCTTTCACCAGGGCCGGGGCCTGTTCGCCGGCCTGCCGTCGCCCTTCGCCGCGGCCCGCTACCACTCTCTCATGGCCGCGCCCAACTCCCCGGAACTGGAAGTCACCGCCAGGAGCGACGACGGGGTAATCATGGGCCTGAGCCACCGGCGCTACCCCTTGCACGGCGTCCAGTTCCATCCGGAATCCTTCCTCACCAGCCACGGCCGGGAACTGGCGGAAAATTTTTTGCGCCTGCGGGCTTTAATGTGAACACTTCAAATCCCCCTAAATCCCCCTTTTTCAAAGGGGGACTTTAACTCCCCCCCCCTTTGAAAACTGGGGGCAGGGGGGATTTTTTCATTTCCCGGCGGTGAAACATCAAATTTTTACGAGTAAGGTAGAGGTTACGGAAATGTGGAGGGTAATTGTTCGGAAGAGTATTAGATATCGAGGTTAAGCCTTTTTCGCCCCCGCCGGGGGTCCAGGACCTGGCGGACCTGTTCGTCGCCATCCGGCAGCGGCCTTACGCCATGCTGCTGTTGAGCGGCGGCGACCTGGACTGCGCCGGCTATTCCATTATGGGTTGGGACCCGTTCCTGGTGCTGCGCAGCAAAGGTGAACAGGTCAGTCTGCAAGGGGACCGGGGCCTCAAGGTTTGCCGGGGTAATCCTTTCCAGGTCCTGGAAGACTTGCTGGGGGCCCTGGAACTGCCGGGAGAGACGCCCCTGCCACCCCTGGCCGCCGGCGGTCTGGGATTTCTGGCCTATGACCTGAAGAATCATCTGGAAAAATTGCCGCAAACCGCGCTGGATGACCTCAACCTTCCGGACCTGGTCCTGGCCTTTCCCCGGCGCCTGGTGGTGCACGATCGCCGGGGTGGGCGCTTTTGGCAGGTGAGAGTCACCTATGAGGACCCGCAAGGGCGCCGTTCCGCCCCGGAGGAAGGCGAGATCTGGCCCCCGGCCGTGCCCCTGGGGCGCTTACCGGGTCGGCCCCCCCCAGAGCAACTTTACCCGGGAGGCCTATCTCCAGGCCCTCAGCCGGATCCGGGAATATATCCGCCAGGGTGACGTCTACCAGGTCAACCTGACCCAGCGCTTCTCTTTTCCGCTCTCCGGGGAGCCGTATTACCTGTTTCAGCGGCTTTTTGAGCTGAACCCGGCGCCGTTCTATGCCTTTCTCAATTGCGGTGATTTTCAGGTGCTCTCCACTTCCATGGAGCGTTTCCTCTACCGCCGGGGGGATTATCTGGAGACCCGGCCCATCAAGGGCACCCGGCCCCGGGGGGCCACCCCGGCCGCGGACGCGGTCCTGCGTCAGGAATTGGCCGAAAGCCGGAAAGACGATGCTGAACTCTCCATGATCGTGGACCTGCTGCGGAACGACCTGGGCAAGGTCTGCCGGCCCCGGACGGTGCGGGTCCTGGAGCACAAGCGCCTGGAGGCCTACCAGAACGTTTACCATCTGGTGTCCGTCGTCGCCGGCCGGTTGCAGCCGGGGTGCAGCGCCGTGGATATCCTGCGGGCCACCTTTCCCGGCGGCTCCATCACCGGCTGCCCCAAGATCCGGGCCATGGAGATCATCGACGAACTGGAGCCCCACGTGCGCCACGTCTATTGCGGGGCCATCGGCTACCTGGGGCTGCACCGCAACCTGGACCTCAACGTGGCCATCCGCACCGCCATCATCGCCAAGGGCCAGGCCCATTTTGCCGTGGGCGGCGGCGTGGTCTACGATTCCCGGGAAGAAGACGAGTTTGAGGAGACCCTCCACAAGGCCGGCACCCTGTTCCGGCTTATCGAGGGCGACCTGTGAGAAGTTTCGACGTTTCCAAGTTGTCGAGAACGAACATTTTCGTCCCCAAGCCGGCAGACAGGATTAATCTTTCAGGCTACTGAGGCCCAGAAACCGCAGAGAGACAAGTCAAATATATTTAATTTTCTGGATTTTTCTCTGCGTTTATGTGATTAAAGGATAATGTGGAACAGATGCGCGCGATTATTCCTAAACAGGCGCCGGAGATTGTGTCTGTTCCGCAACGGCGGCGGCTCCCAGGTGGATTTTCCTGGAAATAAAGAGGCTTGTCGGTCATCCACCTCCGGCCTAAAACGGCACAAAAGCGGCACAATTCTCGCAAAATTCATTAAATGGGAAACGCTCGGTGCTGCCAACTGTCCCAGGTTTATCTAAGTAAGCGGGTTTAATTAGCAATTAGGCGTGAAAAATCGCGCTTCGAAGGACATTTTCAGGGCAATCATTCATGGGCCTTGGCCCACGCGTAAATAATGAAAAGGTTGGTGGGGCGGGCGTCCCCGCCCGCCATCTCGGTGCGCAGTGCGCTCTCCACATTTTTTGCGCCTTTGCTTTGCGACTTTGCGTCTTGGCGTGAGATCAATCTTTTCGGAGCAGGCTCATGCAAGAATTTGTCTGGCTCAATGATGACTTGATCCCCCTGGAACTGGCCCGGGTGTCGGTGAACGACCGGGGTTTCCAGTATGGCGACGGCCTGTTCGAAACCCTGCGGGCCGAAGCGGGAGCTATCTATTTTTTAGAGGAGCACCTGGCCCGCCTGGAGGCCTCGGCCGGGGTTTTGCGGCTGACTTGGCCGTCAGGCTTTTCCTGGGAGGAGCGCCTGCACCGGTTGTTGGCGGCCAACGGCCTGGAGCGGCGCCCGGCCCGGGTGAAGATTCTTTTGAGCCGGGGAGAGGTCCCCGGTTTGGGATGGCCCGAGGCCGGCCGTCCCACCCTGGTGATTTGGGCCCAGCCTTACGCGCCGCCCCCGCCGGCGGAGTATGCCAGCCGGCTGGCCGGTGGCCGTCTTTCCGGAACGGCGCTCCAGCTTCATCGGCCGCCACAAGAGCCTCAATTACCTCTTTAACCTGGCGGCCCGGCAGTATGCCCTGGACCGGGGGGCCAGGGAGGCCCTCATCCTGGAGGCCGACGGCCTGGTGTCGGAAGGCTCTGCCACCAGCCTGGTTTATCTCCAACACGGGCAGTATTTCACCCCGGCCGCGGCCAGCGCCTTGCCCGGGGTGACGGTGGCGGCCCTGGCCCGGGGCTTGAAGCGTCGCGGCCTTTCCCTGGAGGCGGCGCCCACCACCCTGGCTCAGCTCCAGAAGGCCGACGGCCTCTGGCTGGCCAACGCCCTGATGGGCCTGATGCCGGTGGCCGCCATCGACGGCCGGAAAATTCCCCTTTCCCAAGAGTCGGAATTCCTGCAGAGAATCCTCTGGGCCGAAGCTCAGCGCGAGTTGTAGGACAGCCGCGCCCGGCTGTCCAGGGACAGGCGAGGGCGCCTGTCCTACGTCGCCTGTACGGCCTGCCGCAACTGCTCCGCCGTCTTTTCCATCTCTCCCGCCTTATAACTGCCTTGGGGGAACAATTTCAGGCCATCGCCGGCATAGCGGGGAATGACGTGGACGTGGGCGTGAAAAACCTCCTGCCCCGCGGCGGCAAAGTTATTCATGCCGATATTGAAGCCCTGGGCCTTGAGGCTTAATTGGCTGGCCTGGGCGACCCGGCGGCAAACCTGGCCGATCTCCTGCCAGAGTCCGTCCGGTAAGTCCAGGAGGTTTTGATGATGGGCCTTGGGAATGACCAGGGTGTGGCCGTAGTGCACCGGGGCAATATCCAGGAAAGCCAGTACCGTGGGGGTTTCCAGGATGCGGGCGGCGGGCAGTTGGCCGGCGGCGATGCGGCAAAAGATGCAGTCTGGCATAGAATCCTCTGAGTTCCAAGTTTCGAGTTTCGAGTTTTTAGTTTCGAGTTTTCAGTCTGGTTTTGGCAAGCATTTTTTCCCGGACAGCTCAATAGAGACTGCATCCGTGCTTATTAATAAACCTCCAGGGATTGGGGGTGGGGGGTTGGGGGAGGGGGTAAGGGCCACTTACAAAAAGCCCTTAGCCCCCTCCCCCAGCGGCCTTCCGGCCCTGGTGCCGCAGCTCCAGGCCCAGGCGCACCAGCGCCGCCTCCAGGTCGGCGAGGTCGAAGCCGGCCGCGGGTTGGGCCTGCCAATGGCGTTGCAGCTCGCTCAAGGCCTCCCGTGGATCGAGGCCCCGAGGCATCAGCCCCGAATGCTCGGCCGCGGCCTGGGCCAGGGGGCTGAGCGGCGGGTCGGCCTTGGCCCAGATGCCGCGCAGTTCCCGCAGGAAGATGTTGACCGTGGCGGGGCCGATGCCGGGGGCCAGTTCCATCAGACGGCGCTCCAAATCATCAGGGTCCGCGGCGGCGGCGTGCAGGCGTTCCAGGGAGCCTTGATAGCGCGCCTGCAGAGACTCCATGATCTTCAGCAGCTTCGTGGCGGTCTTGAAATCATAACGGGTGTAGCCGCCTTGGTCCAGGAGCACCACCAGGTTGTCCCAACCCTGGCCCAGGACGGCTTCCGGGGAGTAGACTCCGGCTGCCATGAAGGTCCGGAAGGTGCGGGCGGCCAGGGTCCCGGAAAGGCGCGCCCCAAAAAAGACGGCGGCCAGGAACCACTGCTGGCGCGCCTCGGAGCCGGATTTGAGGTCCAGGCCCAATTCCGCGGCGAACCTGCCCGGGAATTTTTCCAGTAATTCCGTAATTATTTCCATAGGAGGGCCTGCGTCCGGTTTAAAATAATTGTCAAGCTAGCCGAAAAATAGTAACTAGAACCGACCCCGGCAATGACCCCTCCGCAGAATCCCAGGAGATCAGGCCATGTGCATGAATGAGCGCCGCTTTTGCGACTGCGGCCGGAATTCCGCCTTTCTCAGCTTCCGGGACAAGCTTCTGCCCCCGGAAATCCTCCTAAAAATTACCTTAAGGCACGGCCAGTCCGACCTTTAAACCAGTCCGAAGCCACAGGGACTTATGACCCTAAAAGACATCGAGGCAGCTCAAGAGCGGATTAGCGGGGTAGTCATCCACACCCCGCTGATCTATTCCCCCACCCTGAGCCGGATCAGCGGCCGGGAGGTCTATCTCAAGCTGGAGAACCTCCAGACCACCGGGTCCTTCAAGCTCCGGGGGGCGCTGAACCGTCTTATCCTGCTCAAGGAGCGGGGCGAGGGGGAGCGGGTGGTGGCCGCCTCCGCCGGCAACCACGCCCAGGGGGTGGCCTACGCCGCGGCGCAACTGGGTCTCGCGGCCACCATCGTCATGCCCGAGGGGGCCTCCATCTCCAAGCAGATGGCTACTCAGAACTATGGGGCCAAGGTCATTCTTCACGGCCAGGACGTCTCCCAGGCCGTGGAAAGAGCCCGGGCCCTGGAGGCCGAGGGTTACGTCTTCATTCACCCTTATGACGACCCCGAAGTTATGGCCGGACAAGGCACCCTGGGGCTGGAGATCCTGGAGGACCTGCCGGAGGTGGACGCGGTGGTGGCGCCGGTGGGGGGCGGCGGCCTGGCCGCCGGCCTCACCCTGGCCCTGAAGGAGAGCAAACCCGAGGTGTTGATCATCGGGGTGCAGACCAGGCAGGTGCCTTCTCTGGTGGAGGCTTTCCTGCGGGGCGCTCCGACCCCGGTGCCGGCCCGATCCACCCTGGCCGACGGCATCCGGGTGCCGCTGATCGGGAAACTGCCGTTCGCGATCCTCCGGGAGCACTTGCGGGATCTGGTCTTGGTGGAGGAGCGGGAAATCACCCAGGCCCTGCTATTCCTGCTGGAGGGCAAGAAGATTTTGGCGGAAGGGGCCGGGGCCGTGACCACCGCCGCCTTCCTGTTTCACCTGGCCAGCCGCCCGCTGGGCCGGGTGGTGCTGGTGGTGAGCGGCGGCAATATGGACATACCCCTGCTGGAACGGGTAGTCCCCCGGGCTCTGCAGGAAAAGCGCCGCCTCCTGATCCTGCGGGTGGTCCTGCCGGATACCCCCGGGTCCCTGGGGCGTCTGGCCGCGCGGTTGGGGCAGGCGGGGGCCAATATCCTGCACCTGTACCACGACCGTCTGGCCCGGGAGCTGCCCCTGGACTCAACCCGCGTGGAGCTGAATCTGGAGACCCGGGGACCGGAGCATGGCGAGGCAGTGCTCCGGGCCCTGCGGGAAGCGGGGTATGAGGTGGAAGAAAAGGCTTAGAGAGACAGTTTTTAGATCTTAGTTAAACAAGAACCCGCCAATATGAAGCCCGTCCCGGGCAGTCCATTAAGTCCCTGCCGCCCGGCAATTTCACAGCGCTATTTCATCAGGGTTTCGGAGATGCGGATCGCCGCCGGTCCCAGGATGACCACCATGATGGCCGGGAAGATAAACAGGAGCAGGGGAAAGACCAGTTTAACCGGGGTCTTGGCGGCCAGTTCCTCCAGTTTCAGGCGCCGGTTAGTGCGCACGCTGTCAGACTGGATCTTCAGGGTATTGGCCACGCTGGTGCCGAAGCGGTCGCTCTGAATCAGGATGTTGCACAGCGAGATGACTTCATCCACCCCGGTGCGCTCCCCCAGGTTGCGCAAGGCCTGTTCCCGTTCCACCCCGGCGCTGATCTCCAGATTGACCTGGAGCATTTCCTGGGACAGGATGGGGTTGGTGAGCCGCAGGTCATCCCCGACGCGTTTGATGGCGGCGTTAAGCCCCTGGCCGGCCTCCACGCAAACCACCATCAGATCCAGGGCGTCCGGGAGGGTCTCCCTGATCTGGTTCTTGCGCCGGGTCGCCAGATTATTCAGAACCAGGGAGGGGATCAGGTAGCCCGCCATCAGCAAGAGGTAGAGGGCGCCGATGAGCAAGATGAGGCTGAGGTGGCGTCCGGATAAAAAGGGCAGGGCCAGGACAGGCAGGGCCAGGGCCAGTCCTATCTTGAGCCCCATGAATACCGCGACGGCGCTCTCGCCGCTGAAGCCTGCCTGAGCCAGGCCCATCTTAATCTCCTTGGCCTTGGGGCTGTCTTTGGCCAGGCCCAATTTTTCCTCGACTTTTCTCACCAATCTGGCAGGCAGGACCCGGGCGGGCTCGCCGGGAGGAACCAGCACCGGCCCCGACTTAACGAGGGGGTTGACGTGGGCCTGGAGCCGCTCTCTCATCCGGGAGGGCCTTGGGAGGAAAAAATGGATCAGGCAGATTAGCGTCATGGTCACGGTCAAGCCGAATATGAGCGGATAATATGACATGAGGTTTCCTCAGACCTTGATCTTGACGATGCGGCGGATGCTGAAAAGCCCCAACGCCTGGAAGGCCATGGCAATTATGGCCATCGCCCGTCCCTTGGGCGTTTGCCACAACACCATAATGTAACTGGGGTTCATGATAAACAGGGCCAGGGCGGTGGCAGGAGGCATCAGGGTGAGCACCAGCCCGGAGAGACGGCCTTCCGCAGTCAGGGCCTTGACCTGGTTATGCAGCTTAAAGCGCTCTCGGATGAGTGCGGCGATCTTCTCCAGGATCTCAGCCAGATTGCCGCCGGTCTCCCGCTGGATCATCACGGCGGTGGTGAAAAATCTCAAGTCTTGCAGGTCGACGCGATGGCAAAGGTTTAACAGGGCGTCATTGAGGTCCAGGCCGTGATTATGTTCTTTATAAGTCTTGAAAAATTCCGGGCCGATGGGCGGGGCCATCTCATCGGCTACCAGCTGCAAACCGGCGGTAAAGGCGTGGCCGGCTTTCAGACCCCGGCCCAGCAACTCCAGGGCGTCGGGAAGCTGCTTTTCGAATTTCCCCAGGCGACGGTGCCTCTTGAAGGCTAAGAATTTACCGGGAAGCCAGATCCCCAGGCCGCCGCCCGCCAGGGCGCCGAGACCCCCCCATTTTAGCAGGCCCAGGCCCAGAAAGGCCGTGGCCGACAGGAGGGTGATCCCCAGGTAGACCTCGGTCCGGCAGTGGATGTCGGCCTGGAGCAAGGAAAGTTCCAGCTTCGCCAGAAGGCGCCCCTGAAAGAGGCGGGGGAGTCGGCTGGCAGGGCTTTGGAGCAGTGAATCAGCGGGAAGGCCGACCCCGAGGTCCCTAAGGCCCCTTAAACGCTTTTTCAGGCGGCGTTGCTGGCGCGCCTGATTATCGGTAGCCCACAGCAGGGTGCCGGCGCCCAGGCAAAAGATCACAGAGAAGGTGCAGATGGTCAGGAAAATGGTCAACATTTCGTCTCGTGGCCTTTTAGGCTGCGGGGCCGACCCCGAGCCTTCCGGGTGGCCGGACCTTAATCCGTTTTCGTCTCCTGAAATATTTGGGCCGGCAACTGGATGCCCAGGGCATCCAGGCGCTTCATGAACTTGGGCCGGATGCCCCGGGTGACGAATCTGCCTTTGACCTTGCGGTCTTCGGTAATCCCCATCAATTCGTAGCAGAAGATCTCCTGCACGGTGATCATGTCCCCTTCCATGCCGACGATCTCGAACAGGTTAAGCATCTTACGGCTACCGTCGCTGAGTCGGGCTAATTGGATGATGACGTGGATGGCCGAGGCTATCTGATGCCGGATGGCTTTATCGGGGATGTTGAGGCCGGCCATGGACACCATGGTTTCCAGGCGGGCCAGGGCGTCCCGGGGAGAGTTGGCGTGGATGGTGGCCAGGGAACCGTCATGACCGGTATTCATGGCCTGGAGCATGTCCAGGGCTTCGCCGGACCGGACCTCTCCCAGGATGATGCGTTCCGGCCGCATCCGCAGGGCATTTTTGACCAGGTCCCGCTGGGTGACCTCGCCGAAACCCTCCAGGTTGGCCGGCCGGGTTTCCAGGCGGACCACATGTTCCTGTTGCATCTGGAGTTCGGCCGAGTCCTCAATGGTGATGATGCGTTCGTCGTTGGGAATGAAGCTGGAAAGGACATTCAGGAAGACGGTCTTGCCTGAACCGGTGCCGCCGGAGATCAGGATATTGAGCCGGGCCTTCACCATGGCGGCCAAAACCTGGGCGATCTCCGGGGTAATGCTGCCGAAATTAATCAGATCCTGGACTTTAATGGGGATCCTGGAGAATTTCCGGATGGAGAGGGAGGGGCCGTCCAGGGCCAGCGGCGGGATGATGGCGTTGACCCGGGAGCCATCCGGCAGCCGGGCGTCCACCATGGGAGAGGACTCGTCGACCCGGCGGCCCACTCCAGTGGCGATCTTCTCGATGATCTTCTGCAAGTGGGCGTTGTCGATGAACCGCACGGCCGAACGTTCCAGTTTTCCCCGGCGTTCGACGAAGACTTGATCGAAGCGGTTTACCAGGATGTCGGAAATAGTGGGATCGGCCAGCAGGGATTCCAGCGGGCCGTATCCCACTAATTCATGCCGAATCTCTTTACATAATCGTTCCTTATCCGGCAGGGTCAGGGCCAGCTTTTCTTCCGTCAGGATCATATCGATACCCCGGCGCAGGTCTTCCATGAGGGCATTTTCGGGCGCCTCCGCCAGACGGGTCAGGTCCAGGAGATTGATGATCCGGGCGTGAATCAGGGACTTCAAGTCATTGAAGGCGATCTCTTTTTTCAGATCTTTGAGATCACGGGGGGCCTCGGCCCGGGGCGCGGCCGGCGCCGGCGGCAACTGCTCCGTTACCGGGGGCCGACCTTTCTCTTTCAGGCGGGATAAAAGGCTCATGGCTAGGACTTCACTCCCAGGCGTTTCAGCCAACCCCAGCCGGAGGCAGAGTCCTCTTCAGCTATCTCCAGGCCAACGATCCCGGCGCCCAGGGAGCGAATCGCCTGACACACCGGATGGCGGGGGGCGGTTTCCGCCAGGGGCTGCCCCTGGTTGATGCTCCGGTTGACTGCTTCCGGGTCGGACGGGATGGTGCCGCGCACTCCCATTCCCAGGTAATTGGCTACCTCCGCCAGAGTAAGATCCGCGGTCTGGTCCCAGGCGTTGAGCCAGATTTCCAGGGGAAGCTTTAAATCCAACATTTGCAGCAGCTCCAGCCACTTCCTGGTATTGGCCAGGGCCGGGATGGACGGGGCGGTCACCAGCACCAGCCTATCCGAATGTTCCAGGGCCTTCAGGGTGATCTCGTCCATGCGGTGGCCCGCGTCCAACAGGATCCAGCCAAAAGTCGGCATATTTTTCAGATAAGACAGGACCTTCCCCAAATTGTCCGGAGTGACGGTCTCGGCCTCTTCCAGGCGGGCCGGAGCCGGCAATAGGGAAAGTAATTTATTATAGGGATAAAGCAGGTTTTGCAGAAAAGAATGATCCAGCTCATCGAGATGGGTGACGGCCTCGCTGAGGGAATGCCGGGTTTGGATATCGAAGAAGTAAGCCATTTGCGCATATTGCAGATCCAGGTCCACCAGCAGACCCTGACCCTGATGTTCCCGGGATAGGAGGTAGGCCAGATTGCTGGCCAGGAAAGTGGCGCCGAGCCCCCCTTTGCATCCTATAAAGGTAATCATTTTGGTTTCGGGGGCGCAGCTTTGCGGCGTCTTGAGGGTGGTGCGGACCAGCAGCCGGTTCACTGCCTCCTGGAACTCTTGGGGCTGCACCGGCAGGGTAAAGCATTCCTTCACTCCCAAATGGAGGGCCTTCCAGAGGTGGACGGTGGAGATTTCCGAGAAGACCAGAAACACCGCGGGGTTATCGGGGTCGGACGCCGTGGCTTCGATCCACTGGTCGAGCTGGGGGTTGTCTTCCTGGTATTCCAGCAGGAAGACATCAGTGCCGGTCCGGCTGGCCATCGGCAGATGAGACAGGTCATCGACCTCCACCAACCGACCCGAGCCGGAAGCATCGATCACCTGGCGGAGGTGGTCGCCGTGTTCCTGGGAGTGATAAAAAATTTTGAAATGTAAGGCCATCGTCGTCACTCAGCCGAATAGATGCCGGCGGCCATCAAAAGTTTACCGGCTCCCGCTGCAGTCCCCGGATGATTTCGGTGATGCGGCCAGGAGGGGCGGAGAGTTTCGGCTCAGCTACGGCCGGGGCAACGGGGGTGGTCGGCCCGAACAGATTGCCGGCGCTTACCCCCTGGGTGAGGACCAGTTGATTGTCGTCCTGCCCCCGCAACACCAGGGAGATGCGCCCGGCCTGGGCGGCCAGGGCCAGGCGTTCACCCTCGGCCGGAGATACCTCCAGGGTCACCGTAGGCACTACCTGAGGCTTATCCCCGGGGTGGTTTTCGATCCGCTGGCCGGTGCCCAAAACCCGCAGATTTTGCAGCAGAAGCCGGGATAAGGGGGCTTTGTTGTATTCACCCTTATCCACGGTGACCAGGATGTCCACCCGGTTTTCCGGGGCCACGAACCCCGCGACTCCCGAGGCTTCATCCACCTTGACGGTCATGGCGCGCATGTTGGCTGACAATAGGGCGGTGAGCCCCTGAATCGTGCCCTTGGGGGCGAGTTTCTTCTCCAGGATCAGTTCGCCTTCCACCATGGGGAAGGCGGTGACGCGGCCTTCCACTTCCGCGGCGCTGGTGAAGGCGCCGGTGGGCAGGTTGTCCCGGCTCCAGGCGGTGGTCGCCAGCAGGTCAGCTCCCAGTCGGGTGGCGGGAGCGAGGTCTCGTTTAACGGTTAAGGCTGCCACGGTCGGCGCCTTGACGGGGACCATCTGGACGCCTTGGTGCTTTAGCCAGACGATACTGGCGATAATCCCGGATACCACAGCCAGCATCAGCCAAATCCAAGGTGGTAATCGTTGCATTAGCGTTCATCCATTAATTTGGGCAACGGGCTAACTAGCCCGGCATATCCGGGGACGAGCCCCGGGACCGAAGGAGATGAGCAGCCGGAACCCGCCCAAACCAGGGAGGCGGGCTCGGGCTTGGTTTACTCCAGGCGCCTGACCGTTTCGGCGGACAAGTCGAGATCGCCCGCCAATCCGGCCACCAACTCGGGCAGAGTCTGCAAACGGTAAGCATAATCCACCCGGACGCTCAGCGGCGAACCGGATGGTCCGCCGGCTCCGGTGACGGTAACAGTCACCGGAGCCGGGAACCCCGCAGTTTGCAGGTAGTCCTGAACATGGGTCTGAATGTCACCCACCGCTCAGGGAATCGAGGCGGTAGATCGCCCCAAATCTGGCGCCCTCCTGACTGGCGTTGGTGATCAGGCCCTTGGCGTACATGGCCAGGCCGAAATCAATCAAGCCAAAAATGAGCATCAGGAGCAGGGGGAGAGCCAGGGCGAACTCCACTGCCGCCACTCCCTGTTGGCACCGCCAGATCTTCCTAATCCCGCGGCCGCGGCTTGGGCCCGTAGTTCCCCCTCCCTTGGCTTCGACTAACCAGGCGCACCGCCTGGCGGGGGCCGTCCGGAGATTCACGGCGGGCCGGCTCGCTTTCCTTCCCGGAAAAAGGCATGGGGGAAGGCTGGAATCATTGATGGTTGACTGCATCTCTGGCCCTCCCCTTTTGTCTAAGTCTCCCGGATTAGCTGGCCAACAGGGTCGCGACCGAGTTAAACTTGGTGCTCAGAGTGGTGCCGATGGCGTAGATAGCCGTCATGACCGCCACGGCGATGCCCGCGACGAGCAGGCCATATTCCACTGCGCTGGCGCCATCTTCGTCCCGGATAAAGGCCTGTATCTGGTTCATCAAGGTTTGCATTTTCGGTCTCCTTCACTCATCAGATAGGTTCTTGTTGCCGACAGGTCCCGAACTCTTGATCCACGGCCCTTGACTTAGGTCGGCCTAACGGCCCTGGACCGCAGTGCATTTGCCGCGAACGCGGTGCCGATGGTCTAGATGGCAGCCATGGCGATGAGCAGGCCATTTGCTGCCTCGCCGGCGACGGCGTTGTTGGTCGTCAGGTTCATGAGCTGATTCGGGACAAGGTTTATGCGTCCCACCTACAGAATTTCAGCAAGCGGCAAGTTTGATGTTCACCCCCTTCTTTGGTTTCGGCAAGGAACCCATCAAACCCGTCTATGGGACTGGCCGGCAGAAGGAGGAGACGTTCTGCCAAAACCATTTCGGTAACCCCGCTATCCTGACCTGAAGGTTTTAGACCGGGGGTTTTGCGTCCTCCCCTTTCGGGTGAGTTTGCCTTTTCGATGGTCCTTGAACTCATTTCCCTTATCGGCACAACTTAAGGTGACCTTAATTTTCTGCCACCTTTAAACGGCAGCGCCCGAGGCCTGCTTTTGGATTGGCATTATGAGGGCCTCCAGGCATATAATGTCCCCAAGCCATTCTTCCGGATGGGCGGCAGCTTAATCATTGGCGACAACCACTAACCGCAAACAGGCACTTCGATTATGAGCGTTTCGTCTCGCATCAAGGCGGCCATGGAGGGGTCCTCCTGGATCCGGCGGATGTTTGAAGAGGGCCGGGAACTGCAGGCGAAGTTGGGGCCGGATAAGATCTGCGATTTCACCCTGGGGAACCCCGATCTGGAGCCGCCGCCTCAGTTCAAGGAAGCGCTGCTGGCCGCGGCCCGGGATTCCCGTCCCGGCCTGCACGGCTACATGACCAACGCCGGCTTCCCGGAGACCCGCCGGGCCCTGGCCGCACACCTGGGCCGGGTCCACCAACTGGACTTCACGGCCGACGACCTGGTCCTCACCGTCGGCGCCGCCGGGGCCCTCAATATTATCTTCAAGGCCATTCTGGACCCGGGGGACGAGGTGGTGGTGCTGGCCCCCTATTTCGTGGACTATCTGGCCTATGCCGCTAACCACGGGGGCGCGGCGAAGGTGGCGGAGACCGATGAAAATTTCCGGATCGACCTGAACCGCCTGGCTGCGACCCTGGGCCCCAAGACCCGGGCGGTGGTCATCAATTCCCCCAACAACCCCACCGGCCAGGTCTATGAGGCCGATATCCTGCTGGCGTTGGGGCGGTTGCTGGCGGAGCACTCGACCCGCGTTGGCCGGCCGGTGTACCTGGTGGCGGACGAGCCCTACCGCCGGATCGTCTATGATGGTTTGGAGGTCCCCAGCATCTTCGCGGCCTACCCGGACACCCTGCTGGCGACTTCGTTTTCCAAAGACCTCTCCATCCCCGGGGAGCGTCTGGGGTATGCCGCGGTGAGCCCCCGGGCCGCCGGGCGCCGGGAGTTGGCGGGCGGCCTGGTCCTGGCCAACCGCATCCTGGGTTTCGTCAACGCCCCGGCCCTGATGCAGCGGGTGGTGGCCGGCCTGACCGAGGTCAGCGTCGACATCGCCCCCTACGCCCGGCGCCGTGACCTTTTTTGTCGGGTACTGGCGGAGGCCGGTTATGACTTTTTTCGGCCCAAAGGCGCCTTTTATCTCTTCCCCAAGGCACCGGGGGGTGACGACCTGGCCTTCGTGGCCCGCCTGAAGGAGGAGAATATCCTGGCGGTGCCGGGCCGGGGTTTCGGCCGGCCGGGCCATTTCCGCCTGGCCTTCTGCGTGCCCGAGACGGTGATCGAGCGCGCCGCCCCCGGCCTTAAAAGGGCCATTAAATCATTGGGTTAAAAGGGTAAAAGGGTAAAGAGGGAAAGATTAAGAAGAGAGTTTTTTCCTTTCCCCCTTTTTCCCCTTGAGAAATTGGCTCTTAATCTCCACAACCTGCTGTTTGCCCGGCGGTGAGAACATGGCGAAACGACCCTCCTTACCCCGGCCGGTGGCCGTGAAAGATGTGCTCCAGGAACTGCTCAATCCCGGAGACCGGGACGCCCTGGAGTTGCGCCAGCGCGTCCGGCAGGTCTGGGATGAAACCGTGCCCGCGGCCCTGCTGGAGCAGACCCGCCTGGTGGACCTCAGGCGCAAGGAACTCTGGGTGGAGGTGCGTGATCATCTCTGGGGCCAGGAACTGCAATTCCTCCGGACCGCCATCCTGGAAGAACTGGCCAGGGTTTTGGGCCCGGGGAAGGTCAAGGACCTGCGCATCCGGGTGGGAGAATTTTAGAGGCGGGGATTAGGGGGCGGGGTCAGCAAGGCAGACATCTATCTCAAAGTTATTTTTTTCGGCACCTGGCCCAAAAACCTAAATCCCCCCTATCCTCCCTTTTTCGAAGGGGGGAACTTAGAAGAAATCCTTTGAAAGTCCCCCTTTGAAAAAGGGGGATTTAGGGGGATTTAAAAACCAGCAATCTGAGGAATTTTTGGCAAATGCGATGATGCCGGAAAAGCCGCCACCCACCATCCTCCTGGTGGATGATGATCCTTTGATTCTCGAATTAGGCCGGGAGTTGCTGGAGCATCTGGGATACCGGGTGGAGACTGCCAGTGACGCGGTCCAGGCCCTCGAGGTCTTTCAAAGGCAGGGCGCGGACCTGGTGCTGATGGACTACCGGCTGCCCGGCCTGGACGGCTATCAACTGCTTCAGGAACTCCAGGCCCTGGATGCCGGGGTGCGGGTTCTGGTGGCCACCGGTCAGCTCTCCCCCCAGGAAGCGGCCCGCTTGCGGGCAGGCGGGGTGCGGGGGATCATTTACAAGCCTTTTCGCCTGGAGGAGTTGCAGCGGCAGCTGGAGGCGGCCCTGGTCAGTTAACGGCCCCGGCGGCCTTGGGGGCATAGAAACAGAAAAGCACCGCCCCTTCGCTCCGGTAACAGGCGGTCTCCCGCCACTCCGGCCCCAGCAGCTTGGCGGCAAACTCCCGCATATCCTGCAGCTCCGGGATGTGGGAGGCGATGAGCCAGAGCCGGCCGGGTCTCTCCTTGGGGTCCAGCTTCAGACCCGTCTCCACGCAGGATTTGCCGATACAGAGGCGCTCGCCTTTTTTATCAAAGCCGCGGGAATAGTAATCGAAAGGCCATTTGGCGAAGTAATAGACGTAGACCCAGTCCTGAGGCCGGCGCTCCCGTTCCAGGCGGGCCACCAGGGGGCTGATCTCCTCCCGGTTCATCAGGGGATGGAGGTTTTCCCGGGGCAGGAGCATGGGGTTCAGAGACCAGAAGAGGGCCACCGCCAAACCCGCGGCCAGCCATTTTAGTCGTCCCTGCCAAAGCCGGGAGAAGACCAGGCCGAGGCCGGCGGCCACCAGCAGATAGAGCAAAGGCGCAGTGAAGAGCATCAGGCGGTTGCCGCCGTAGTTGCCCATAAAGGGGTAGCGGTGCAGCGCCGCGGCCCCGAAGGCCAACAGGATGGGCAGGCCGAAGTAGCCCAGGACCCGGCTGCCGCCGGCCCGCCACAGGGCGTAAGCCCCGGCCAGCAAAAGGGGCGGACCCCAGAACGGCCCCCACTCTCCGCCGAAATACCAGAAATAACGATACCAGGCGCTCCCCAGCCAGCGGCAAAAAGGCCAGAAGCCGGAAAAATCCGGATAGTCCTGGGCCCAATAGGCCACCAGCTCCGGGTCCAGGTCATGGCGGATGAACAGGAAGTAATAAGCCGCGAAGGCCAGAATCCACAGGCCGCCCAGGATCATTAGTCGTCCCCGCGCCGCGGGCAGGCTGAGCCAGAGCATGAGCCCCACCGCCGGCAGGCAGAAGATCAGGGGCGGGGAAAAGCCCAGGCCCACGAGGCCGGTCAGGGCCAGGGCCAGCCAGCCGCGGCGGCCCTCACTGGCCCGCAGGCGTTCCGCCAGGTAAACCACCAGGACCGCAAAGCAGGCGTCGCCGCTATACTGCTTCAATTCCTTGGAGTAGTAAACCATGATGGGCGAAACAGCCACCATGGCCAGGGCCAGCAGGGCGACGGGGCGGGAGGCCAGCCTCCGGACCAACAGCCAGAAAATCCAGAGGGTGCCGACGCCGAAGGCGAAGGACAGCGAGCGCAGGACCCACTCCTGGCTGCCCAGCAGTTTGGCCGTGGCCCAGACGGTCAGGATATAAAAGGGCGGGGTGGATTGACCCGCAGCCAGGGCCGCGCCCGGAGTAGCCTTCAGGGCCGCCAGGGCCACCCAGGCCTCGTCGGTCCACAGGTCCCGGGCCGCCAGGTCGCTGAGGCGGAAGACCACCGCCAGGACCCAGATCAGGGCCAGGGCCAGGTAAGTCAAGCCCGCCGGCGACCAGAGGCGCCGACGCAGGTTTTGGAAAACAGCAGTATCCATATCGAACCCTCAGGTTGCTGTGATTATAATCAAAAATTCCACCAGTTAGTAGGGGTTTATCAAAGTCGTCGATGCCGCCACCCCTCACCCTAACCCTCTCCCCTCGCAGGGGAGAGGGAATTTTCAGGACTTGCCATATCGCCTCAATATCCTAGCAACAGGTGATCGATCTGTAACCAAAGGTATTTTGAAGCTCCTCCTTTGCAATTTTGAGGTCGGACATTACTGCAGCAGGGCGGTTTTTCGCCTCATCACCCGAAAATATGGTAAGAAAGAGGCATGGAACACCGCCGTAACCTCGGGGAAGGGGAGGGGGCCGGGTCCCGGCCTCAAGCCCTGTCCCCAGGCCCCTTCCTCTGGCCGCCGCCGGTGCAGCCCGGGGAGACCATCGCCCTGGCGGCGCCGGCCAGTTGCGTGGCCCGGCCGGCCTGGGAGGCGGGAGTCCGGGTGTTGGAGGAGTGGGGCTTCCGGGTGAAGTGCGGCCCGGAAGTTTTCCATAGCCGGGCCTGGGGAGGGCAGGCGGACCGGCTGCTGGCCCGGCGGTTCGAGGAGGTCTGGCTCGATCCGGAGGTCAAGGCCGTCATGGCGGTGCGGGGCGGCTACGGCTCCCTGAAACTCCTGCCCTACCTGGACCTGGCCCGCCTCAGGGACGTTCCCAAACGCCTGGTGGGCTTCAGCGACCTCACCAATCTCCTCTGGGACCTGCACCGGCGCCTGGGCCTGGTGACCTTCCACGGCCCCAACGTGTCCCAACTGCCGGACCTGACGGCCGCGGCCCGGCAAAGCCTGCTGGCCGGCCTGACGGCCCCGGGGCCCCGGGCGGCCGCCTGGCACGATTTAACCGTCCTCCTCCCCGGCGTGGCCGAGGGCCCTCTGGCGGGCGGCAATCTCACCACCCTGTGCCACCTGGTGGGCACGCCCTTCGCCCCCCAACTGCGGGGCTATCTCCTCTTCCTGGAAGACCACAACGAGGCCCTGTACCGCCTGGACCGCATGCTCCATCACCTGCTGCTGGCCGGAGTGCTGGCCGGGGTCAAGGGTGTGGTCCTGGGAGCCTTCACCAATTGCGGCTCCACCGATGGCCTGCTGGAGGTCGGCGCCGCGGCCCTGGCGCCCCTGGGCGTGCCGGTGCTGGCCGGCCTGCCGCTGGGCCATCAGCCGGACAACCACACCCTGCCCCTGGGGGCCTGGGCGCGGCTCGATGCCGGGGCCGCCAGCCTCAGCCTGCTGGAAAAATAGTGAGCAGTGAGCAGTGAGCAGTAAAATGGGCGGGGAGTCCGCCTGTCCTACGCGAACGGGCGGGGTTCTTGGTGCCTCTCTAATTACATCTAGTCAAACTATCTTATAATTAACCTTAATTATCCCCGGGGCTGCGGTAAATTCTTTCGCCGCCGCATTGACATGGGCCTTTTCAAACTTATTTTTTTGGGTAGGGATAAAAGTCCATCAGGAGGCAAAATATGGCGAAGAAAGTTTATACCTGTCAGACCTGCGGCGCCCTGGCCGACGAACCGGGCCATCTCTGCAACCCCAATTCGGACCCCATGACCTGCGCCTTTTGCGGGGAGAAGGCCCCGCACGCCAAGCACTATTGCAAGGGCAAGCTGGAAGACATCAAGTATGTCTGCAGCAAATGCGGTCGGCTGGCCACTTCCGAGGATTTGCTCTGCGAACCCAGCAAGGTGCCGAATAAGTAACCGACTCTTCGAAAAATTATCCACAAAAACAGGGGTGACCCAGCGGGTCACCCCTGTTTTTGTTCTGTGGAAAAGGCTGCGGCTCAGGTCTGGTAGGCGTGCAGGCTGGGCAGGTAGTTGACCCCCAGATAGGTGAAGATTACCGCCAAAAAGCCGAAGACCGCCAGCCAGGCGATGCGCCGGCCGTGCCAGCCCTTCAGCAGGCGGGCGTGGAGCAGGGCGGCGTAAATCAGCCAGGTGATCAGGGACCAGGTCTCCTTGGGGTCCCAGCTCCAGTAGCGGCCCCAGGCGGTTTCGGCCCAGACGGCGCCGGTCAGGATGCCGAAGGTGAGCAGGAGAAAGCCCAGCATGGTGGCCCGGTAGAGGAGGCGGTCCAGCAGCGGCAGGGCCGGGAGGCTTGGCCGGGGCCATTTCTCCTGTACCAGGTAGAGGAGGGCGGCGCCGAAGGCCACCGAGAAGGAGGCGTACCCCAGAAAGGCGGTCACCACGTGGATGAGGAGCCAGTTGCTCTTTAAGGCCGGCATCAGGGGCTGGATATTGGCGTTGGCCCCGCCGAAAGAGGCGTAAGCCAGGAGCAGGCAGGCCAGGATGGCAACCACGGAGCCCAGCCAACCCTGCAGATTCTTGCGGAAGGCGATCAGCCCGACGGCCGGCAGGCACCAGGCGAAAAAGACCAGGGATTCGTAGCGGTTGGACAACGGCGCCTGCATGATGATCAGGCTCAGCCGGTCCAGAAAGACCGCCGGCGGCGTGTGACCGGTGGCCAGTTGGTAGGAAGAGACCCAGCGGCCGAGGAGGGCCCCGGTCTGCAACGCCAGGCCGAGCCACAACAGGCCCCGGCCGCCCTGCTGCAAGCGGGGGGCGGACCAGAGCTCGGCCATGACAAAGACGATGGCCACCCCTAAATAGAGCAACATCGCCACGCCTAAGATCTGACTCATGATGACCTATCCTTCTTAAATTCGTCCAGAAGTCGGGCCTGGCGGAGTTCGAAGTCCTCCCGGGCCCGGGGACTCGCTCCCAGCAGGCGCCCCTGCCAGCCGCCCTTGGGCGACTTTTCCAGGACTACGGCCCAACGCTGGTGGGGCCGGAAAAAGGCCAGGTAAAATCCCGGAAAAAACAGGAGAAAACCGGCATAGACCCAGCGGACGCCGGGATCGCGTTTCACCTGAAACACTGAATAAGCTTGCACCGGCGCCGATTCCAGCGCCAGGCGGTAAGGACCAAGCGGACCGGTCGGCTCGTTCAGCTCGGGATGGTCTTTGAAAAGCATGAACATTTCGTGCCCTCCCATGCCGCGGCCGGTGAGGAAGGCCCCCTGAATGGCCGGACCATAACCCTGGAGGTTGCCGTCCACCTGGCTGATCATGATCTTGCCCTCGCCGCCGGGCAGTTCCACCAATTGGCGGACCGGGGCTGTAACGGTTTCCTGGCGCTCCTTATAGGTTACCTTCAGGGTAACCGGACCCGCAGGCTCGGTGCCGTAGGAGGCCTGGTAAAAGGTGAGGCCCCCGAAGGTCACCGGTTCGTTTACCCGGCAGACGGCCTTCAGCACCTCCCGGCCGTCTCTGCTGAAGGTCAGGTCGGAGCGGAATTCCTTGGGCATGCTGCCATCTTCATAGTAAAACACCTGGAAGCGGTCCAGGCGCACCTGAAAATCCAGGGGTACCAGGGTGTCGCCCACACGAAAGGCCTCCGCTTCCTGCCCTTGCACTATCGGCAGGCTGCCTTCAATGCCCCAGAACTTGCCGATGAGGCCCCCGGCCAGGATGAACAACAGGGCCAGGTGTACCAGGTAGGGTCCCAGGGGCCGGAAGCAGCCCTGTTCATGGAAAAAGATCTCTTTATCCGGCAGGACCTGATGGCGGGTGCGACCCAATTCCCGGCGTAAGGCGCCGGCCACCAGGGGCCGGGGGTCGGTGCTCCGCGGCCAGGTGAGCTTGGCCCGCTCCGGCAGGGTGAGGGCCACTTCCGCGGTGAGGGGCGTGCGGGAGCGCCGCCAGGCCCGGGGCAGGCCGTGGATGATGCAGGCCAGGATATTGCCAGCCAGGAGGGTGATGGGCGCCAGGAACCAGATGCTGTAGTAAATGCTGGAGAGGCCGCCCCGGGTGATGAGGCCGCCCCAAAATTCGCCGTAATTGGCGGAATAAAATTCCGCAGACTGGTCTTGGTGGATGACGGTGCCGATGACCGCCACCCCGGCCAGGATCAGGAGCAGAAAGACCGTGAGCCGGATGGAGGTCAACCACCCCCACAGCGCAGATTTGGGCTTGGCTTGCTTAGTTGATTTGGACATGGGTTGCGTGAAGTCTCAGATCACCCGACCCGCCGGCCGGGACCTCCTGAGCTCGTTGGAAAAGTTTGAAGGGGGGAGCGAATTGGCGCAGTCAACTACACTTCAGTCTTCTTCCAGGTCTTCGGCTTCGCTCAGGAAGTCTTCGTATTCCTCTTCGGTTAAGAGTTCGTCAAATTCATGGATAGAAGTCAGTTCCACCTTGACCAGCCAACCCTCGGACAAGGGGTCTTCGTTGATGATCTCCGGCACTTCCACGGCCTCGTAATTGACTTCAATTACCTCCCCGGAGACCGGGGCCTTCAATTCGCGGCGACCGGTTTTCGCCTCGATGACGGTAAAGGACTCGTCTTTGAGGAAATCCTCGCCTTCTTCGGGGAGCCGGATGCTGTAAATCTCGCCCAGCTTCTCCTGGAGGTAATCGGTTAGGCCGATGGTAGCCTGAATATCGTCATCCATCCGGACCCAGATATGCTCCCGACCGAAACGCATCTCGCCGATGGTACTCACCCCGATTCCTGATGAAGTCAGCCCGCCCCGACAGGGTAGACGCTGGGGGAATATATAATAACCTATCGGCTGTTTGGCAAGGGTTTTTTGCAGGGATTTTGCATCCGGCGGGATTGACCGGAATTTTTGACCCCGGGCCGGCCCCAAGATCCCCCAGGCTCGGTTTTGGTCTTGACAACCCCGGGTTCACTAATTAGGTTACACTATAAATTGCTGTTCCAAAACGGAAAATAAGCATAGGGGGCCTAACTAATGAAGCAAGTAAAGAAAATCCTGTTTCCCATCGACTTCGCCGAAAACTTCGACAGCCTGCTGCCCTGGGTTTCCACCTTCGTGGAAAAGTTCGGCGCCACCCTATACGTCGTCTTTGTTGCCCAGGATCTCTCCAGCTACTCCACCTTTTACGTGCCCCACGGCAACATCCAGGGGTTCCAGGAGCAGGCCCAAACAGCCGCCCAAAAGCGGATGGCCGAGGCCGTCAAGGACCAGTTCAAGAATTTTCCCATGCTGGAAACCCGGGTCCTGATGGGCTCGCCGGCGGAAAAGATCCTGGAACTGGCCAAACAGGAGAACGTCGATCTCATCATCATGGGCGCCCACGGCCGCAAGGGCCTGGAGCGGGTCTTCTTCGGCAGCGTGGCCGACAAGGTGGTGACCGGGGCCCTTTGTCCGGTAATGACCATTCATCCGTAGAGTTTCGAGTTTCAAGTTTCGAGTAAAGGCCGGGGCGGGTGTTATATCCGCCCCGATTTTTTTGCATATTGAATTGTTGGCTGGAGGTTTTTGAAAACTAAAAACTCGGAACTCGGAACTCGAAACTTAGAGACTCACCTTTTCAGCCAGGGAATCAACAACATGGGGCAGTCGGCCACCCGGGAGATATTGTGGGCCACGCTGCCCAGGAAGAGCTCGGCCAGAAACCCCCGGCCCTGGGTGCCCATGACGACGAGGGAAATGTCCAGGGTGCGGACGGCCTCCAGGATGACACTGTAAGGGTGGCCCGGAGTCACCCGGGTCTGGACCTGAGGGACCCCGGCGGCTTCCAGGCGGTTTTTCAAAATCTCCAGGGAATTGTATTCCGGGGCCTCCGGGGCCACCGCCAGATTCGGGGCCAGCAGTTCATTCAGATGGACCTCCAGGGCGTGCAATAAGGTGACTCGCGAGACCCCGCGCCGGGCCAAGAGCTCCAGGGCCACCAGGGCCTCGGCGGCGATTTCGGAAAAATCGGTGGGAAATAACACGTGGCGCAGCAGTTCGGCACACCGCCAGAGGCAGCGGGAAGCACGGCGCTCTTCAGTCACCCGCACCGGCAGCAGCAGGATGGGGAAGAGGGCCTGATGCAAGGCCGCACTGGAAAAGGAACCCAAAACCCCCTCCCGCCACAGGGATTTGCCGTGGGTGCCCAAGACGATGAGGGAGGCGTCATGCCTTTGGGCCATCTGATTCAGGGACTGAGCCGGCGGGCCGCTGGGGGTTTCGAGAATCACCTCCAGGCCGGCGGCCGCCAATTGCCGCGCCTCAACCTTGAGGTAGGACTCGGCTTCGGCTTCGGCCTCCGCCTCCGCCCCGGGGGCAGGGCCCGGGGTCGCCACGTGGGTCAGGATAACCCGGGAAGCTCCCAGGCCGCAGAATTCCCGGCCGCAGGCAACGATCTCGTTCCAGGCGGGAGACAGGTCGGTGGCCAGGACTATGGTTTCGAAAATGGTGCGATCCTCTTTCAGCTAACGGCTTCCGGCAGTCGGCCCAGGCCGGGAGCCGCATAGCCACTCAGGGCCGGTGCGTTTAGGTAGAAGTTAAAACAGGCTGGGGAAAAAAGCAAATGCGGCCGCGAGGCCCGAGATTTTTGGCTGAAAAATTATAAAGATATTGGTATCTTTGCGGCATGATGACCGACTTTTCCTCAGCTTGGCTGAGTCAACGGCTGGTGGCGGACAGTCGGGACGCCATCATTTTGGCGGACCGGGAAGGGATCATCCGCCTCTGGAACGCCGGCGCGGTTGAGATGTTCGGGTACGGACCGGACGAGGCCCTGGGCCGGCCCCTGGACCTGATTATTCCCGAGAACCTGCGAGCCCGGCACCACGAAGGCTACCGCCGGGTCATGGCCGCAGGGGTCAGCAAGTATGCCAAAGACCTGCTGGCGGTGCCGGGCCTGACCAAAGACGGTCGCCGGCTTTCCCTGGAATTCACCCTCACCCTGGTGCGGGACGAGGGCGGCCAAATCCTGGGCGCCGCGGCCATCATCCGCGACGTCACGGCCCGCTGGCAGCGGGACCGGGAGTTGCAAAAACGGCTGGCGGACCTGGAAGCGCAGTGAGAGGAGTAGCGACGTTGACCGGAGACGGGGGACGGAAGACGGGTGCTTCGGTCTCCGGTCTCCCGTCCTCCGTCCGATACTGACCCGCCTGGAGCGCCGGCTGGAACCAATCTTTCGACAAGCTTGCAGAAACTTTGAAATAATTTAAGACAAAAACTACCAACCTTTCCCCGCTCCCTTGCCTCCAGCAAAGACCGTGCCTATATTGGGTTTGTTTAGCTAGAATATCGCGCTTTTTACGCCATAACCCGGAGCCGCCCAGGCAGGCCGTCTGGAAAGGCTGTTTGAATGCAGCCTGGTGACCATCCCCATCTCCCATGGGTGCGCCCCCGGTGGCGTTGCCTCGTAAGCTTTCAGGAGCTGACCCCCCGGGGCCATTTCCGGGCCCCGGCCTTCGAGAGGCTGCTTGGTGAAGAAGCTTTATGACCAGCGGGAAATCTCCCGGCTCCTGGGCATCTCGGAGAGCCAGGTGCGCTACTGGGACCGCAAGGGCCTGATTCCTCACCAGGAAAAGAGCCAGGGCAGCTTGTGGTTCGATTTTCAGGCCCTGGTGGCCTTCCGCACGGTGCGGGAATTGCGGCGTCAGGGGATTTCCCTGGCGAAGATCGGGAAATGCGTCGAGAAGCTGCGGCAGCTGCTGCCCGAACTCAAGCAGCCCCTGGCCGAGGTGCGCATCTCCCTCCAGCGGAACCAGATCATCCTGGGCCGGGACCGGCAGCAGTTTACCCCCGAGGGGCAGAGGTGCATCGATTTTGACCGGAAGGCAGCCGAGCCCGTGCCCTTGCCGCTGGATACCCTGGATACCTATGAGGACCTGTTCTTTCAGGCCCTGGAAGATGAAGAGGCGGGACGGCTGTCCGAGGCCCGGCAGAAATACGAGACCATCCTGACGGCCGTGCCGGAGCACGTGGACGCCCTGGTGAACCTGGGGAACCTCCTTTACCTCTCCGGCGCCGAAACGGCGGCGGCGGCCCGCTATCTCCAGGCCCTGGGCCTCAACCCCGACCACGTGGAGGGCAACTACAACCTGGCCAATCTTTTGGAGGGCCGGGGGGAACTGGCCAGCGCCGCCATCTTCTACCAGAAGGCCATTCACGTGGACGGCGAGTTCGCCGACGCCCATTTCAACCTGGCCATGGTCCTGGAGGGCGTCGGGGATTTGAGTGGGGCCAAGGTTCACTGGAAGCGGTACCTGGAGCTGAACCCCGCCAGCCAATGGGCCGACTATGTCAGGAGGCGGCTGGAGGAGGGTTAGAAAACCCGCCGGGGATGGCATTGAATAAAGCCTCATTGAGGTAAACCATGATCAAGACGAAAAGGGCCTATCGGCCCGCGGCGCCGGACGACGGCTTCCGGGTGCTGGTGGAGCGCCTCTGGCCCCGGGGCCTGAGCAAGCAGGAGGTGGCCGTGAACCTCTGGCTCAAGGAGGTGACCCCCACTCCGGAGCTGCGTAAGTGGTTCGGCCATGACCCGGTGAAATGGGAGAAATTTTGCCGGAAATACTGGGCCGAGCTGGAAAGAAAAGGCGAGCAAGTGGGGATTCTCCGGGCCAAGGCCCGGGAGGGCGACCTCACCCTGGTCTACGGCTCCCGGGACGAAGAGCATAATGCCGCCGTGGCCTTGAAGCTCTATTTGGAGGGGCATGCCGCCGACCGTGGCCAGGGCAGCGAAAGCTCCGTCCCGTCAAAGCTTCGTGTTTCCAAAGAGTTAGCCTGATAACCGCGAGGGGTCGCCCATGAAAAGCATCCTTTGGTCTGGAATTTTTCTGTCCTTTTTGATCTTCAGCGTCCATCTCTCAGGAGGTCAAGCCATGCAGCTTACATCCAGCGCCTTTACTGACGGCGGCAAGATTCCCCAGCAGTATGTCATGCCGGGAGCCGGCGGCCGGAACCTGTCCCTGCCCCTGGCCTGGTCCGGGGCCCCGGCCGGTACGAAATCCTTGGCCCTGACCATTATCGATCCGCACCCGGTGGCCCACAACTGGGTGCACTGGCTGGTGGCGGACCTCCCCGGCGACGCCAAGTCCTTGCCGGAAGGCGCCTCGGGGCAAAAGATGCCCCCGGGGGCGCTGGAACTGAAGAACTCCTGGGGCGAGCTGAGCTACGGCGGCCCCCAGCCCCCCAAGGGCTCCGGCGACCACCCCTACGTGGTCACCCTTTATGCCCTGAGCGTGCCGAAGCTGGACCTGAAACCCAGCGCCGGCTGGGCGGACCTGAAGCGGGCCATGGAGGGGAAAATCCTGGGAACCGCCACCATCACCGGCTATTACGGCAGGTGATGTAGGGTGCGTCCTACGCACCAAACGGGGCGTGTTTAGTCCAGACCATCTGAGGGCGGCCGTCTCCGGCCGCCCTATTCACGCTTTTCCCAATTGCAGGGGCGGCGCGCTCGCCGCCCCTGCAGGCCTTTTTAAATCTATAAGCCTCGAAACACAAAGACATAATCCAGATCATTGATGGTGATGATAATCTCGCCGCCCCGGGATTCGGCGTAGGTGAGCCAGGAGGGTTTGTCCTCCCGGCAGCAGGTGATGTTGGGAGAGAAGACGCCCCGGGTCCGGTCGAACCAGGCCAGGAGCATGGGCTCGCCGCCGACCTCCAGGGCCCGGCGGCGGGCCAGGTTTTGGGCCTGGGAAAAATCTAGGGGGCCCTGGACCTGAAGCTCGATGGGGTCTTTCAGCATCTCGCGGGTGACGGGAACGCATTCGGGCATGGCTCTCTCCGAGGCGCATTGGTGTAGGACAGCCGCCCCCGGCTGTCCCGGACAGGCGAGGGCGCCTGTCCACCGAATTCTATGGCTTTGTCTTATCGATGTTAGCAGGATCGACCCTTAGTATCAAGGCACAGGTAATAGACTAACAGTGGTGCCTGGAACGCACCCCACATTTTGATGTGCTGGCAACTGGCTGCTGGCAACTACAATTGCTTTTACCCCGGGTCGCGGGTAGAATGGGGCCGATGACACCCCGCGATCTGAGGTGGAGGAGCACATGACGGGCAAACGCAAACTCATCGTCGGGGTTCTGGTCCTCCTGGTGGTGGCGGCCGCGACAGTCTATGCGCTGGTCTGGTGGCAGGGCCGGGAACCGAAGAATCTCTTGCACCTGCAGGGGCACATGGAGGCCACCGAGACGGACCTGTCGTTCAAGGTCTCCGGCCTCCTGGAATATATCTTCTTCCAGGAAGGCGACTGGGTCAACAGCGGCCAGAAGGCGGCCGGTCTGGAGGCCAAGGACCTGAAGGATGAAGTGGACCGGGCCCGGGCCGATATGGCCGCGGCTAAGGCCAATCTCACCAAGCTGGAAACCGGCTACCGGCCCCAGGAGGTCAAGGAGGCCGAGGCCCAGGTGGGCAAGGCCAAGGCGGACCTGGATAATAAGAAGCTGGAATATGAGCGTTACGAAAACCTCTTGCAGCGCAAGGTGGTGGCGGCCCAAACCCGGGACAAGTTCCTGTCCGACTACCTTCAGGCCCAGGAAACCTACCGGAACGCCCAGCAGGAATTGAGCCTGCGTAAAGAAGGTTACCGGGTGGAGGACATCAACCAGGCCCGGGAGCAGTATAAGTCAGCCGCGGCCGCCCTGGAGCTGGCCCTGACCCGGCTGGGCTACGCCACCATCGCCTCGCCGGTGAACGGCGTGGTCCTGGTGCGCCCCATGGAGCCGGGCATGACCGCGGCGGTGGGCTCCCCGGTGCTCACCCTGGGGGACATGGACAACATCTACTTTGAAGGCTACATCCCGGAAACCGACCTGGCCCGGGTCAAATTCGGCATGCAGGCCGAAATCACCACCGACGCCTACCCCGGCAAAAAGTACCCCGCCTGGGTCTCCTTCATCAACTCCAAAGCCGAATTCACCCCCAAGACGGTGGAGACTTACCAGGAGCGGGTCACCCTGGTGTACCGCACCAAGATCAGGGCCAAGAACCTCAATTACGACCTGAAGCCGGGCATGCCGGCGGAAGCGGTTATCCTCCTTGACAGCCAGCCGGACCAGCAGCCCAAGAATTAGAGGCCATTTTAAAGCCGATCTGGCCCCAGGTTGGAGCGGAGAATATCCGGCAGCAGTTTTTACTCCCCCCCTTTGGCAAAGGGGGGCAGGGGGGATTTCGGCGAACTCCCTGAAATCCCCCTAAATCCCCCTTTTACAAAGGGGGACTTAAGACCGCCATACAGAAACTCCGGCGCGCTTTGGCCTGGAAAAGAATACGTGGAATTGCCTCAATTGCATACTGAGTCCAAGGCTGAGGTAGCCATCCGGGCCGCGGGCCTGACCCGGCGCTTCGGCGGCGTGGTGGCGGTGGATCACCTCGACCTGGAGGTGGCCTACGGCGAGGCCTTCGCCCTGGTGGGGCCGGACGCCGCGGGCAAGACCACCACCATGCGCCTGCTGGTGGGCATCATGGACCCGGACGAGGGCCGGGCCGAGGTCCTGGGCTTCGATACCATCCAAAACTCCGAAGCGCTCAAGGAGCAGATCGGCTACATGCCCCAGCGCTTCGGGCTCTATGACGACCTGACCGTGGCGGAAAACATCGCCTTCTACGCCGACATCTACCGGGTGGCCCGGGCCGAGCGCGACCGGCGCCTGCCGGAGCTGCTGGGCTTCTCCAACCTCACGCCCTTTACCGACCGGCTGGCCCGGAACCTCTCGGGAGGCATGCGCCAAAAACTGGGGCTGGTTTGCGCCCTGATCCACACCCCCCGGATCCTGTTCCTGGATGAGCCCACCTTCGGGGTGGACCCGATCTCCCGCCGGGAGTTCTGGGAGATTCTCTATCGCCTCATCGGCGGCGGGCTTACCATCTTTCTGTCCACCGCTTACATGGACGAGGCCGAGCGGGCCCATCGGGTGGGGCTGATGCATCAGGGCAAGCTTCTGGTGGTGGACACCCCCAAGGCCATCAAGGCCTCCTTCACGGGCGAGCTGCTGGAGGCCCGGGCCTCGGATATGCGGGCGGCCCGCCAGCTCCTGAGCGAAAACCCCCTGGTGCAGCAGTTCCTGGCCATGGGCGACCACCTGATGCTCACGGTGGAGAGCGCCGACAAGGCCGCCGGCCCCCTGACGGAGGCCCTGGAGCAGGCGGGCCTGACCGAGGTCAGCGTTACCGCGGCCGAGCCCAACCTGGAGGATTTATTCGTGCAGATCGTCAGAAGGCAAGGGGAAGTGAAAGGCGAAAAGGCTCAAGGTCTAGATAATTAAAGTAATGGGATAATGCAAATCCGTTAAATCCCCCCTAACCCCCCTTTGATAAAGGGGGGAATTTAAGTCCCCCTTTGCAAAAGGGGGATTTAGGGGGATTTGATTTTGTCTCTGGGGTTGTTTAGGTTATGCCAACCGAACCGGCCATAGTCGTCCAGCATCTCTCCCGCCACTTCGGGACTTTTAAGGCGGTGGACAACATCAGCTTCGAGGTGAAGCAGGGGGAGATCTTCGGCTTTCTGGGACCCAATGGCGCGGGCAAATCCACCACCATCCGCATGCTGAACGGCCTGCTGCTGCCCACCAGCGGCGAGGGCCGGGTGGGGGGCTTCGACATCATCCGGGAGAACGACCGGATCAAGCAAAACATCGGCTACATGTCCCAGCGCTTCTCTCTCTATGAAGACCTGACCGCCGAGGAAAACCTGGACTTCTTCGGCGGGGTCTACGGCCTGCCCGCCGACCGCCTCAGGGCGCGGATCACCGAGGTCCTCCATCTGGTGGACCTGGAGGAGCGCCGCCACGACCTGACCCGCACCCTGCCCCTGGGCCTGAAGCAGCGCCTGGCCCTGGCCTCCGCCATCATCCACGAGCCCTCCATCCTCTTCCTGGACGAAGCCACCAGCGGGGTGGACCCCATCTCCCGGCGCAATTTCTGGGACCTGATCTACGCCATGGCGGCCCAGGGCGTGACCATCCTGGTGACCACCCATTACATGGAGGAGGCCGAGTTCTGCGACCGGCTGCTGCTCATCTTCCAGGGCCGGATCGTGGCCCAGGGCACCCCCCGGGAGCTGAAAGCGCTGGTGAAAGAGACCATCCTGGCGGTGCATCCCGACGATCTCGACGCCGCCCTGGAACTCATCAAAAAAGTGCCCGGGGTGGTCGAGGCCGCGGTCTTCGGCGACGGCCTGCACGTGGCCGTAACCGAGCCCGAGGCGGGAGAGCGGGACATCGCCGCCACCCTGAAGGCCCATAACCTCGCCCTGCGGCGCCGCATCGAGCCGGTCCGCCCCAGCCTGGAGGACGCCTTCATCGCCGTGGTTCAGAAGGCGGGAAGTTAGCTATCAGCTAGTCAGCTATCAGCGGTCAGCCATCAGCTAAAAGCTAAAAGCAAAAAGCAAAAGCCAATCCAATGAAAGATTTCAGAAAACAAAAAGTTTGGCAAAAGAGCCATCAGTTGACTTTGAATATTTATAAATTAACAGTAGATTTTCCTCGAGAGGAGCTTTATGGCTTGACCAGCCAGTTACGCCGTTCAGGTGCTTCAATTCCGGCTAACATTGCCGAAGGTTGCGGCAGACACAGTGATGCTGATTTCTCCCGATTTCTTCAAATGGCAATGGGTTCGGCCTCTGAACTTGAGTATCATTTGTTACTCTCGCACGACCTGGAGATTCTGAATGATTCTGATTTTGAAAAGCTCAGCAAAGAAACAGTGGAAGTGAAGCAAATGTTAACCTCTTTCATTAAAAAGCTGAAAGCTGACCGCTGAAAGCTGAGAGCTATAAATGAACCTACGCCGCGCCTGGGCCATTTTTCGCAAAGAATTTATCCACATCCGCCGGGACCCCATCAGCCTGGCCCAGGTCATCCTGTTGCCGATTGTACTCATGTTGCTCTATGGCTTTGCCCTGACCTTCGACATCAAGCACGTCACCCTGGCGATTTATGACCAGGAGCAGAGCCAGTTGAGCCGGGACCTGACCAAACGGTTCCAGAGCAACGAGTATTTCCAATTTGTGGGAAACACCAAGAGTTATGAGGAATTGCGGGACCTGATCAGCACCCGGAAGGTGCAGGTGGGGCTGGTCATCCCCTATGACTTTTCCTGGAAATATCAAACCGGGAAGACCGCCACGGTCCAGGCCCTGGCGGACGGCACCGATTCCAACACCGCCAACATCGTCCTGGGCTACGTCCAGGGGGTGACCACGCCTTACGCGGAAAAGCTTCTGGTGCAGCGCCTCCAGACCAAGGGGCCGGCGAAGCCGGACTCGCCGGTGGACAGCCAGTTGCGCTTCTGGTTTAATGAGGCCCTGGAGTCCCGCAATTACATCGTCCCGGGCCTCATCGCGGTGATCATGACGGTGGTGGGGGCGCTGCTCACCTCCCTGACGGTGGTGCGGGAGTTGGAGCGGGGCAGCATGGAAGGCCTGATGGCCACGCCCCTGAAGAAGACCGAACTGCTCCTGGGCAAGCTGGGCCCTTACTTTATCATCGGCATGTTCGATATGCTCATCGTCATGGCCATGGGGAAATTTCTCTTCGACGTGCCTCTGCGGGGCAGCGGCCTGCTGCTCCTCGGCCTCTCGGCCCTGTTCCTGATCGCCACCCTGGGCCAGGGGCTGCTCATTTCGGTGAGCGCCGAAAACCAGTTGCAGGCCTTCCAGATGGCCATGCTCAGCACTTTTTTGCCGGCCTTCCTGCTCTCGGGGTTTGTCTTTTCCATCTATTTGATGCCGTGGCCGCTGCAGATTGCCTCCTACATCGTGCCGGCCCGGTACGTGGTGACCATCTCCAAAGGCATCTACCTCAAGGGCATCGGCCTCAAGGTGCTCTGGCCCAGCGCCCTGATGCTGGCCGGCGCGGCCACCTTTTTCGTGGGCCTGTCGATTCGGAAGTTCAAGAAGAAGATCAGGTAGGAGCAGTGGCCAGTGGCCAGTGATCAGTGGCCAGTGAAAATGATAGTGATCTAAAAGCGATTAGCAATATACGGATATTTAACCGAAACTCAAAACTAAAAACTGACCACTGACCACTGCCACTGACCACTATGTTCAGGCGCATCCGACATATCATGTTCAAGGAATTCATCCAGGTCTGGCGAGACCGGAAGCTGCGCTTTTTTCTCATCGTGCCGCCCCTGGTGCAGCTCCTCGCTTACGGCTACGTGGTCAACTTCGACATCAAGCACGTGGCCACGGCCGTTTTGGATGAAAGCCGCACCATGGAGAGCCGCGATCTCCTCAAGCGCTTCCGTTCCACCGATTGGTTCGACGTAAAATATTACCTCCATAATCAGAAAGAGTTGATAGACCTCATCGACCGCGGCCAGATCACTATGGCCGTCTGGGTCCAATGGGATTTCGCCAAGCAGCTCCGGCAGGGAAAATCCGGCAAAATCCAGGTCATCGTGGACGCCACCGACTCCAACGCCGCCCTCATCGTCAGCCGCTATGCCAGCACGGTCATCGGAGACTATTCCCAGGAGCAGCTCCAGGCCCGCTTCCAGCGCCGGGGCGCGGCCTGGACCGGGAAACTGGGCACGCCCCTGCGGGTCGAGTCACGGGCCTGGTTCAACCCCAACCTGATCTCCCGTTACTCCATGGTACCCGGGGTCATCGCCATGGTGGTGCTGCTGCTCTCCCTGATGCTCACGGCCCTGGCGGTGGTGCGGGAAAAGGAGATCGGCACCATGGAGCAGATCCTGGTGACCCCCATCCGGCCCTTCGAACTGATGCTGGGCAAGACCATCCCCTTTGTCCTCATCTCCCTGGGAGACGTCATCCTGGTGACCATCGTCGGGGTGTCGTGGTTCGGGGTGCCTTTCCGGGGCCACATCCTGGTGCTGCTCCTGGGGACCGTGGCCTTTCTCTTCAATTCCGTGGGCCTGGGCCTGCTCATCTCCACCATCTCCTCCACCCAGCAGCAGGCCATGATGGCCGGCAACCTCTTCCTGACCCCGGCCA
Organism: uncultured delta proteobacterium; assembly: GCA_963797235.1. Lineage (GTDB taxonomy): Bacteria > Desulfobacterota > Desulfobaccia > Desulfobaccales > 0-14-0-80-60-11 > JAPLJC01. The sequence goes on along the minus strand of CAWCOX010000003.1, from coordinate 242,766 downwards.
TCCTGCTCTCGGGCCTCATTTTCCCCATCGCCAACATGCCGGTGTTCTTCCAATACCTCACCCTGCTCAACCCCTTGCGGTATTTCGTCACCGTGACCCAGGGCGTCTTTCTCAAGGGCGCCGGAGTGGCCCTGCTCTGGAAAGAGATGGCCTCCATGACCGGCCTGGGCCTGATCATGCTGACCCTGGCGGTGCTGCGCTTCAAGAAGCATGTGGCCTAGGCCGGTGAACGAAGATTAATTGCCTGTTTTTTGAAGTTGAAAATTGTTAAAATTCACTGAGTAAGTATACGCAAATTAATATGTTTAAAAATCAATTGGTTGTTAGAGCCAACTATTATTGATAAATTATGGATATTTGAAAAGTTACAATTCGATAAGATTGGTAATTTGGTCTGAAATTAAATTAGACATAATAAAGTAGATATGCAGAAAGATATTCTACAATTTTTAGAGGAAAAAAACAGCAACTATTTTCTCAATGTTTACATTGATGCCTTTGCAGGGGCGGGAATTAATTTTTCGAAGATAACTGGCGAGCTCGTACCAGGAAGTCCTTTAAATGCCTTAATGGTTAAATCTCCATTTAGGGAATTTCATTTTTATTGACAGAGATGGTACGAAATTGGCATTTCTACAAGAAATGGTTGGTTCTCGACCTGATGTTCATATTTATCAAGGTAATTGTAACAGGATATTACTTGAACAAGTTTTTCCAAAAGTCAGATATGAGGATTTCCGTAGGGGCCTTTGCTTATTAGATCCATATGGTCTCCATCTCGATTGGGAAGTCATACAAGCTGCAGGTAGCATGAGAACCATTGATCTTTTCTTGAATTTTCCAATTATGGATATGAATCGCAATGCTCTTTGGAAAAATCCTGATCGAGTAAGTCAATCCGACATAGAGAGGATGAACTTTTTTTGGGGCGATAGGTCTTGGAGAGATATACGCTTATCAAAATAAGCCTACTTTGTTTGAAATGGAGCCTGAGAAGGCTGCAAATGAAGAAATAGCTGAGCAATTTCGACAACGTCTGATAAAAATTGCAAATTTTAAAAGAGTCTTGAAGCCGATTCCAATGAAAAATAAAAATAATGCAGTTGTTTATTATTTATTTTTTGCATCACAAAACGAAGCTGCAGAACGAATTGCTAAGTCTATTTTCAAGAAATATCAACCGTACAGATATAATAATGGCTAAAACGTCAATAGAGTGGACAGAGTCAACTTGGAATCCAGCTCACTGGCTGTACAAAATCATGCCCTGGAATGCAAACATTGTTATGCCGAGAGAATGGCATTAAGATTACGGGCAATGGGGTCAGCCTAATTACAAAAATGGCTTTGAGCTTACACTTCATGAAAGAATGATTTCTATACCCCTCTTCTTTTTTGGAAGAAATCCAGAATGATTTTTGTTAATTCGATGGGTGATTTATTCCATGAGAATGTTCCAATTGATTTTATTATTAGAGTTTTTGGAGTAATGAAGGACGCTTGGTGGCATCGATTTCAGATTTTGACAAAAAGATCATCTCGCTCGCAAGAAATTGATCAATTAATTGAATGGCCAGACAATGTTTGGATGGGTGTAAGTGTTGAGGATGAAGATTATAAATTTCGTATCGATTATCTGCGAATATAATGGAGCAAAAAACTTCAAATTTATCTCTTTCGAGCCACTGCTCGGGCCTCTTGATGGCTTAAATATGAACGTATATACATTGGGCAATTGTAGGTGGAGAATCTGGGCCAAACGCCAGGCCCATGTGCGAATCCTGGGTGACCTTTATCAGAGATCGGTGCAAGTCATCTAACGTGGCGTTCTTTTTTAAACAGTGGGGAGGATTTCATAGAAGTAACGCTGGCCGTATTCTTCAAGGACGAATTTGGGATGAATTACCCAAAACAAATCATTCCGGTATGTCCCCTAAAATCGATCGTTTATAATTTAAATATGAATCTACAGTGTGAAAATCAGCCGCAAAACAAACGATTAGTCCGCTATGTCACCTTAGCTAATCTCTGTATGCTCCTGTATCCGCCTGCTCCGGGGAGAAGCAGGCCCCGCCGCCGGCCACGGTGCCGGTGATGGTGGCCGAGGTGAAGACGCAGACGGTGCCGGTGGAGATTCGCAACATCGGCAATGTCGAGCCTTACGCCACCGTGGGTATCAAGTCCAGGATCGCCGGGCAACTGGTCAAGGTCAATTTTAAGGAGGGCGGTGCCGGTGACGGTGGCCGAAGTGAAGACGCAGACGGTGCCGGTGGAGATCCGCAACATCGGCAATGTCGAGCCTTACTCCACCGTGGGTATCAAGTCCAGGATCGCCGGGCAACTGGTCAAGGTCAATTTTCAGGAGGGGCAGGACGTCAAGCAGGGCGACCTGCTCTTCGTCATCGATCCGCGGCCCTATGAGGCGGCCTTGAAGCAGGTCGAAGCCAACCTGGAAAAGGACAAGGCCATGGCGGGCAAGGCCAAAAGCGACCTGAAGCGCTATGCCGAGTTGATTCAAAAACAGTTCGTCAGCCAGCAGGATTACGATCAGGCCAAGGCCACCTCCGAGTCCCTGGCCGCCGGGGTCAACGCCGACCAGGTGGCGGTGCAGAATGCCAAACTCAATCTCAGCTACTGCTACATCAAGGCGCCCATTACCGGCCGCACCGGCAGCCTCCTGGCCAACCAAGGCAACATGATCAAAGAGAACGCCGACACGGTCATGCTGGTGATCAACCAGATCCAGCCCATCTATGTGACCTTTGCCGTGCCGGAAAAGAATCTGCCGATCCTGAAGAAATTTATGGCGGAGGAGAAGATCAAGGTTGACGCCGTGATCCCGACCGACCCGGAACACCCCGAAGAGGGGGTGCTCACCTTCATCAATAATACGGTGGACCCGGCCACCGCGACCATCCAGTGCAAGGCGACCTATGACAACGCCAACAAGCGCCTCTGGCCGGGACTGTTCGTCAATGTGGTGGTGAAGTTGACCGAGGAGCCCAATGCCATCCTGGTCCCCTCCCAGGCCATCCAGAACGGCCAGGAAGGCCAGTTCGTCTGGGTAGTCAAGCCTGACCTGACGGTGGAGACCCGTCCGGTAGAAACGGAACGCAGCATAAACGGCGACGTCGTCGTCAAAAAGGGTTTGCAGGCCGGGGAAAAAGTCGTCACCGACGGCCAGATCCGGCTGGTCAAAGGCGCCAAGGTGGAGATCAAGAGCGGCCTCTAACCGGCCGCGAGGGCCCTATGCACTTCACCGAACTCTTCATCCGGCGTCCGGTCATGACCACCCTGGTCATGCTGGCTATCCTCCTATTCGGGGTCATGAGCTATCGCTACCTGCCGGTAAGCGATCTGCCCAACGTCGATTTTCCCACCATCATGGTGACCACCACCCTCCCCGGGGCCTCGCCGGAGACCATGGCCTCAGCCGTGGCCACCCCCCTGGAGCGCCAGTTCTCCACCATCGCCGGGCTCGATTCGATGAGTTCCACCAATGCCCTGGGGCTCAGCCAGGTGACGTTGCAGTTTAATCTGACCCGGAGCATCGATGCCGCCGGGCAGGACGTCCAGGCGGCCATTGCCAAGGCGGCGAGGCAGCTGCCCCCGGAGCTGCCCACCCCGCCCACCTATCAGAAGGTCAATCCCGCCGACCAGCCGGTCCTCTACCTGGCCCTCTACTCGAACACCCTGCCCCTGTATACCGTGGACGAATACGGCGAAACCCTGATGGCGCAGCGCATTTCCATGATCAACGGGGTGGCCCAGGTCCAGGTCTTCGGGGCGCAAAAGTACGCAGTGCGCATCCAACTGGACCCCAAGGGCCTGGCCAGCAAGGGTTTGGGCATCAATGAGGTGGGCGACGCGGTCAAAAATGCCAATGTCAATATCCCCACCGGCACCCTGTACGGCAGCCACCAGGCCGTCACGGTGCAGGCCACCGGCCAGCTCCTCACCGCGCCGGCGTACCGGCCCCTGGTCGTGGCCTACCGGGGCGGCAAGCCCGTGCGTCTGGAGGACTTGGGCCGGGTGATCAACAGCGTCGAAAACGACAAGATCGCCTCCTGGTTTAAGAACGACCGGGCCATCGTCCTGGCCATCCAGCGGCAGCCGGGGACCAACACCATCGAAGTGGTGGATGCCATCAATAAGCTGCTGCCCATCCTGCGGCAACAGATTCCCGCCTCGGTGGATATCGTCAGCCTCTACGACCGCTCCGTCACCATCCGGGAATCGGTCAACGACGTCCAGTTTACCCTGCTTTTGGCCCTGGGGCTGGTGATCCTGGTGATCTTTCTCTTCCTGCGCAACCTGTCGGCCACCGTCATCCCCAGCCTGGCCCTGCCCATGTCCATCGTGGGCACCTTTGCGGTCATGTATATCCTGGATTACAGCCTGGACAACCTGTCGCTGATGGCCCTGATCCTCTCGGTGGGCTTCGTGGTCGACGACGCCATCGTGGTCCTGGAAAACATCGTCCGCCACATGGAGATGGGAGAGGAGCCTTTCCAGGCGGCCCTGACGGGCTCCCGGGAGATCGGCTTCACCATCTTATCCATGACCCTGTCCCTGGCCGCGGTCTTCATCCCGGTCTTTTTCATGGGCGGCATCCTGGGCCGGCTGCTGCACGAATTTGCCGTGACCATCGTGGCGGCCATCCTGGTGTCCGGCCTGGTCTCTTTGACCCTCACCCCCATGCTGTGCAGCCGCTTCCTGCGGCCCCCCAAAGAGGAGCACCACGGCAGGCTCTATGACTTGACGGAACGCTTCTTTCAAGGGTTGCTGGCCCTGTATGACCGGACCCTGAAATGGGTGCTGGGGCGGCGCCGCGCCACCATGATCGTCTCGCTCCTGCTCCTGATTCTGACCGGGGTGCTGTTTCTCAGGATTCCCATGGGCTTTCTGCCCACCGAAGACCAGGGATCGATCTTCGCTTTTACCGAAGCGGCCGAGGGCATCTCCTTCCACGCCATGCTGACCCTGCAGAGGCAGGTGGCGGCCATCGTCGCCAAAAATCCTTACGTGGCCAACTTTTTCTCCTCCATCGGGGCGGGCGGGCCCAACGTGGCCGGCAATACGGGGCGCATCTTTATCCGCCTGGTCCCCCGCGGCAAGCGGCCGCCGGCGGAGAAGATCGTCCAGGACCTGCGGCCCCAGTTCGCCGGCATCCCCGGGATGAAGGTTTACCCGCAGATTCTGCCCACCATTCGCCTCGGCGGCATGCTCACCAAGGGCCTGTACCAGTACACCCTGCAAAGCCCGGACATCGGCGAACTCTACAAATATGCCCCGATACTGCAAGAGAAGATGAAGACCATTCCGGGGTTGCTTGATGTGAACAGCGATCTGCAGATCAAGAACCCGCAGGTGAACGTGGTCATCGACCGGGACAAGGCGGCCACCTTAAACATCAGCGCCCAGCAGATCGAAGACGCCCTCTATTACGCCTATGGCTCCCGGCAGATCTCCACGATCTACGCCCCCAACAACGAATACCAGGTGATCATGGAACTGGAGCCGAAATACCAGATGGACCCGGCAGCCCTGCAACTGCTCTACGTGCGCGCCTCCGGCGGCCAGTTGGTGCCCCTGGATGCCCTGGCCAGCCTGAACAAAGGCCTGGGGCCCCTCACCGTGAACCATATGGGGCAACTCCCCGGAGTGACCATTTCCTTCAACCTGAAGGAGGGCACGGCCCTGGGCGATGTCGTGGCCGGGGTGGAAAAAATGGCCGGGCAGATCCTGCCGGCCACCATCACCACCGGTTTTCAGGGCGCCGCCCAGGCCTTCCAGGCCTCCACCCAGGGCCTGTGGCTCCTGCTGATCATGTGCATCCTGGTCATTTACCTCATCCTGGGCATCCTCTACGAGAGCTTCATCCACCCCATAACCATTCTCTCGGGCCTGCCGTCCGCCGGGGTGGGGGCCCTGCTGGCCTTGATGGTCTTCCGCATGGAACTGAACATCTATGCCTTTGTGGGGATCATCATGCTGGTGGGCATCGTCAAGAAGAACGCCATCATGATGATCGACTTCGCCCTCGAGGCCCAACATAGCGGCAAGAGCCCCCAGGAGGCCATCTATGCCGGGGCCCTGGTCCGTTTCCGGCCCATCATGATGACTACCATGGCGGCCCTCATGGGCGCCCTGCCCATCGCCCTGGGTTTCGGGGCCGGGGCCGAAGCCCGCCGGCCTTTGGGCGTCTCCGTAGTGGGCGGCCTGCTCATCTCCCAGCTCCTCACCCTCTATATCACCCCGGTCTTCTACCTCTATATGGAATCCTTCCGGAGTAAAATGGCCCTAAGGTTCAAGAAAAAGCCTTAAGCCCGGACGACCTTTTAAAAAAAACTTCGACCCAGTAGCCTGAGCTATGGACCGCTCGGCCTTCCGGCCGTTGCCGGGGGGCTGCAAGCCCTTAATTCTGTTTTGGTGCCTTTGGTGGTTAGGAGGGTATGAGGGAGGAAAGGAGACAGCGGCATTGACAATTCTCGGAACGATATGTATATACATTGTATAAAAAAATAACAGGAGCACTCCCATGCCCGCGCTCAGAAAATGGGGCAATAGCCTGGCCGTCCGTATCCCCGCGCCTCTGGCCCGACAGTTAAACCTCACGGAAAATACCCCGGTGGAATGCGCCGTCCAGGACGGCAGCCTGGTGATTTCTCCGGTTATCGGGAGGCCCTATTCCCTGGATCAACTCCTGGACCGGGTTACCCCGGAAAATCTCCACGGTGAAACGGCGGTGGGCGTGCCCGCCGGTCGGGAAATCTGGTGACCGCCGATTACCTTCCTGAGCGCGGGGACGTGGTCTGGCTGGACTTTCAGCCCCAGGCCGGCCATGAGCAGACCGGCCGGCGCCCCGCGGTGGTGCTGTCACCCCGGGCCTACAACGGCAAGGTGGGCCTGGCCCTCATGTGCCCCATTACCACGCGCCTTAAAGGCTACCCCTTCGAGGTGGCGGTTCCGGCCGATTGCGAGGTTACGGGGGTGATCCTGTCTGACCATGTGAAAAATCTGGACTGGCGCGCTCGCCGAGCCGAATTTATCTGTCGCCTGCCCGCTCCCATCATCGCCGACGTCCTGGCCAGACTGGCCACCCTGATCACGTGAGAATCGAAAATTCCGGGTGGAGATGTAAGAAGGCGACCCAGTAGGTCGCCTTTTCATATACACGGGTGGGGAGGGGGTTTGGGGGAGGGCAGGGATAAGATCCCTGGCCCTCCCCCAAGAGCCGTAGGGCGGGAAAGCGAAGCGCATCCCGCCTTTTGCATTATTTTTTGAGCAGTTTTCCTGGGCTTTTGTCTCCCCCAAAACTTCTCCCTGAGTGCCTGCCCCTAACTTTGACCTCGATCTGTTCCACCCGGTCAACTGTCTCTGCTGTTCTGGCACTTTCTCTCCCCTCAGTTTACCCTGTCTCCATGTGCAACTTAACCGCTCCATCCACGCACCGCCCGGCCGCCAAGCGGCACAAAAGCGGTACATTAACGGTTCTTCGGCGGTCCCGGACCGCTAAAGCAGTGGCTTGTCGCGAACTAAAATTAGCTAATTCAGGAACTTATGCGGACCGAACTGCGGAATTTTTTCAGATGCCGGAACAGGAAAGCCCCCATAGGCTGATTGTTGGGCAGAAAACCCTCGCGAAACCAGGCGGCTTACTTAGATAAATGTTTAATATTAACTATTTAGCTAGTGCACAATATTTCCAGTTCCTAAGTTGCATTTGGCATTGCCTTTTTCGTCTTCAGGCCCATCCTGATAACCATTTCCGTCTCAAATGCACCATAAAAATTCTGGAGAACTTACCTACCGCCTCGAAAAAAGGGGCCGACTGGAGGAAAGCGTTATCAACAGATCCGCGGCAGCAGGTCGCCGGAAGGCGGGTCCAGGATGCGGCTGGTGCCGATGCTGGTGCGGACGGTGACCCGGCCGGCGGGTTGATCCCGCACCTCGCCGATGATCCGGGCCTCGGCCCCGTAGCGGCTCCCCTGAATGAGGCCCAGGGCCCGGGAGGCATCTTCCGGGGCGATGATGATCAGCATCTTGCCCTCGTTGGCCACCTTGAAGACGTCCAGCCCCAGGGCTTCGCAGGCCGCGGCCACCGCCGGCTTAACCGGAATCAGGGTCTCGGTGATTTCCATGGCGACCTGGGATTGCCGGGCGATTTCGTTGAGGGACCCGGCAATGCCGCCCCGGGTGGGGTCCCGCATGGCGTGCACGGCGCAGTCGGCCTCGAGGAGTTTCAGGACGATGGCGCTCAAAGGCGCGGCGTCGCTGGCGATGGCCTCGCCGTCCAGGAGCTTCTCCCGGGCCAGCATCACCGCGGTGCCGTGATCGCCCACCGAGCCGGTGAGGATGATCCGGTCGCCCGGGGCCGCAGCCGCGCCCGAAACCCCGGGGCGCAGGATCAGCCCCACCCCGGCAGTGGTAATGAAGACCTTGTCCGCCGAGCCCCTGGGCACCACCTTGGTGTCGCCGGTGGCGATCTGGACGCCGCACTCCGCCGCGGTCTGCTGCATGGACGTGGCAATGGCCTTCAGGATGTCGATCTCCAAACCCTCTTCCAGGATAAAGGAGGCGGACAGGGCCAGGGGCCGGGCCGCGGCGGTGAGCAGGTCGTTCACCGTGCCCGCCACCGCCAGGCGGCCGATGTCGCCGCCGGGAAAGAAAAGCGGGTCCACCACGAAGGAATCGGTGGTGAAGGCCAGCCGGTGGGAGCCGAGGCACAGGGTGGCGCTGTCGTCACCGGCGAAGTCCGGGGAGCCGTAGCGGGACAGAAAGACCTGTTCGATGAGCGTGGTCATCTCTTTGCCGCCGGCGCCGTGACTCAAAAGAATATGTTTCATGATGATATCCTTGTCAGGCCAATGAAAACCGGGCTGAAATTATTACCCGGGAAAATGGTTGCTCCTGTAGCTTGGCAGCTCCGACCAGAATCATCACCGCGCGGCCTTGCACCGATAAGCTCTTAAGAGCAAGGAGTGTGCTATAATAACTTTAGGTTCCAGGCAAATCCTCCCTTGATCTCAGCGGAAGGCAACATGGGTTGGCACAAAGGCGAACGAGTCACGGTGATTGGCGGCAGCATTTGCGCCGCCCTGTCGCTCTGGGTTTTTGTCACGCTGGGATTGGCTTCCACGGACTTTTCCACCCTGAGATCAGTCAACGGTCTGCCGCTGGCTGCGGATTTCGCCAATTATTGGGCAGCCTCCAAGCTGGCTCTGGCTGGAAAGGCGGCCCTGGTTTATAACATTAACGAGCTGCACGAAGTGGAACAGCAGTTCTTCGGGACCCATCATTATTATGGCTGTGGCTGGTATTATCCGCCCTTCGCTTTATTTTGGGTCCTGCCGTTGGGGCTCATGCCTTATCTTACTTCTCTTCTGGTCTGGACTGTGGTGCCGCTGGCCATTTACGTAATAATCTTTCGCCGCGTCAGTCATTATTTGATGTCGTTAGTACTATTCCTGTTCTTCCCTGGTACACTACTGAATGTTCTTTTCGGACAGAACGGCTTTATTTCCGGAATTTTCTTGGGAGGAGGATTGGTACTCCTTGATTCCTTCCCACTTGGGGCCGGCTGTCTCTTTGGACTATTATGTTATAAACCGCCGTTAGCGGTCTTAGTCCTGGCGGCTTTAATCTTTGGGCGTTACTGGAAAACCTTGATTGCCGCGCTGGTAACTCTATCATTGCTGTCCGGAGCCAGCCTGATGGCGTTCGGGTATCAGACCTGGCTGGCCTACTTCCAGGTACAAGCGCTCCCCATGCATCTGCTGGAACTGGGGGCGGCCAATTGGGGTATCATGTCCACCTGTTTCGCGGCCATGCTGTCCGCCGGCTCGGGAGTCAAGACGGCCTACCTGGTCCAAGGCGCGGTCATGCTGGCCGTCCTGGCCGCGGTGGCCTGGGTCTGGCGCCTACGGCTTTCCCTGCCTATCCGGGGGGCGGTCCTGGTCCTGGGAACCCTGTTATTCACGCCCTACGCCTTTGTCTATGACCTCGCCCTGCTGGCCCTGCCGCTGGGCTGGCTCTGGGAAGAAGGCCACCGGCGCGGCCGCTGGCCGGGAGAACTGCTGCTTTTATGGTTCGGCTGGCTAATGCCTTATGCCGCAATGATGTTGTGGAATGATCTCAATATCTTCAACGGGAAACTCCAACTCGCCCCGCTAATCCTGCTGGCGCTCTTCCTGCTCTCCCTGGCGAGGGCGAGAATTGCCCTGAAGCAAGCCGAGTCTCAAAAGCCATGACTAAGTAAACGGCTATCCTCCACGTTATTGGCTCTGAAAACCGGGAACATACTTTTTCAGCCTTTTGGAAACCGACCGGGGTACCAAAATCCTCATCTCCATGGGTTCAGACACCACAGAATCTTCTTGGTTATATAGAACCCTGACTCGGAACTGGTGGCTGGAAGATTGAGGAGCCACCACTCGAATATTAAATCGATCCGTTTCCCCTGGCTTGAGATATTGCGATACCGGCACTGATACCTCGTAATTATGGTTTTCGGGCATGAACTCTGCCTGGTATTGAGAGCTGGATGGCATTGCAGCTCCTGATAAAAAAGAGTTACTAAGGTGAACAATTGCGGCAAATCTCAATACCTGTTTCTGTTTGCTGGGGAATAAAGTAAACCCCAATACCCCATACACCAATGCCGACCCAGATTTGAATTTTCCCAGATCATTTTTCGCAGGCACCGAAGGCGGGGCCATATCAATGGCCCATGGTTCGGTTACCTCCTGCACAATTTTCTTTTCGTCCAACTTCGCGCCCTCATTGATAAAAGCACCAGTTAGATTGACATAAGTGGAGGTTTCAAAGTCACCGATATCCAAGGAGTGCTGGTAGGGTTCCTGGAATGAAATATTTCCCATTATTTCAGAGGGATAACTCCACCTTGCTTGATCTTTTTCAATGGGAGCTAAATTGAATTTTAAAGTGCAATCGCGGATCTTCCCCCATCCTTCATTGATCAGGAGGAGATGACAGGCCTTTCGGTGCAGTTCATCAGCTTCCATAACTATCAATGGAGTATAATATTTGGAGCTTTTTTCTATCTCGAAAACAACCTTGTATAAAAGGATGGTTTTTTCGCTATTATTAACCATTCTTAAGTCCAAATTGGGTGGACACCATTTGATATCACTTTCATAAGGTTCCAGTAACGGGATGATTGGTCCACCCTGGAGGAGTCGGGATAGATAAGGACTGTAAGGTTCAATCAGTTGTCCGTTTTGAGACAAAATATGGCGGATGGAAACCGTTCTTGGAGATTGTTCAGATTCCAGCGCACTTCGACATTCAGAGCTTAGGGAAACGCCAGAGGCCTTGGCTTGAGTGTCATCTAGTAATGAAACTGCAAGATTAATTGCTGCTGCGGTCTGTTCGGTTTTTTTTTTCGAGGAGACAGAAGGGTAGAGGATAATAAGCAAGAATAGGGAAGAGAACACCAAAAGCAAGGTAATCCCAAAAAGATACTTGGCCCACGCAGGGTAATGCTCCAGCAGGGGCATGAATTCCTTAAAAAAATTTAAGAACTTATCCATAGGGAAGCTTCTACTCTAGATTTTTCCTCTTTGATTCATAATATGTCTGAGTAAAGGTTCCGTCAACGCCTTATTTTTTCGAATTTAGATCATCTTGTAATGGGGGCGTGGCAGATTTTTTTTGGAAAAAAATTATCTAAACCACTTCTTTTCTTACAGAAGGATAAGACGAATCAACTTAACCCAAAAAAGTGCTGGTCCCCTCTCCTAAACCTTACCCATCATACCGATAGGCCGCGGCGCAGGCGCCTTCGCTGGAGACCATGCAGGGGCCGATGGGCTGCGACGGGGTGCAGGACTTCTGGAACAGGGGACACTGTTTGGGGCGCAGCACGCCGCGCAGCACCTCGCCGCAGCGGCAGGGCGAGGGCCGCGGCCGGGGTCAGATGCTCCCAGACCTCGGGGAACCGGAGGCGGGCGTCGTAGCGGGCGTAGGCCTGGCGAATCCTGACGCCGCTGCCGGGAATGATGCCGAGGCCGCGCCAGTCGGCGTCACAGGGGACGAAGACCTCGGCCAGCAAGGCCTGGGCCCGGGGGTTGGCCTGCACCTGGACCGCCCGGGTATAGACGTTGTCCACCCGGGCCTGGCCCTCGTGCAACTGGCGCAGGATCGATTCGATGCCCAGCAGCATGTCCAGCGGCTCGAAACCGGTGACCGCGCAGGGAATGCCGAATTCCCGCGGGATGAAATCGTAGGCCTCGGCCCCGATGATGGCGGTGACGTGCCCGGGACAGAGGAGACCCGAGACCCGGACCTCGCCGCTGGCCAGCAGGGCCCGCAAGGCCGCGGGCATGGTCTTGTGGACGCAGAGGACCGAAAAGTTCTCCAGCCGCTGCTCCGCGGCCAGGCGGATGGCCAGGGCGATGGCGGGCATGGTGGTTTCAAAGCCCACCCCGAAGAAGACCACGTGTTTGCCGGGCTCCTGGCGGGCCAGTGCCACCGCGTCCAGAGGGGCATAGACCACCCGCACCGCGGCGCCCTGGGCCCGCCGGCTCTCCAGGGAGGCCTGGCTGCCCGGGACCCGGAGCATGTCGCCGAAGGAGGTAAGGATCACGCCGGGTTCGTCGCCCAGGGCCAGGAAGGCGTCGATATCGGTTTGGGCCGTGACGCACACCGGGCAGCCGGGGCCGGAAATGAGCTGCACACCTTCCGGCAGGAGGGATTTCAGGCCGAAGCGGGCGGCGGCCATGGTGTGGGTGCCGCAGACCTCCATGATGGTGGCCGGAGCCCCGGCCAGTCCCTGGATGCGGCGGACGACCTCCTGCACCAGCTCCTGGTCGCGGAATTCGTCAATATACTTCATCGGCCAAAGTCCGCAGCAGGGTCAGGGTCTCCTGGGCGTAGTCCGGGTCCACCCGGGCGATGGCCAGCCCGGCGTGAATCAGGATGTAGTCGCCCAGGACGACTTCAGGCAGCAGGTCCAGACGGACTTGCCGGGTGACGCCGTCCACTTCGGCGACGCCGGCGGCGCCGTCGATCTCAATGAGGCGCATGGGTATGGCGAGACACATTCATTTCACCCTGTTATTGAAGTTTCACTCTCGTTCCCAAGTTGTACTTGGGAACGTAATTATGATTCAAGCTGAGCTTGGAGGAGCACAGCAAAGCTGTGCAAATCAGTGGGTTCCCAAGTGCAACTTGGGAACCAGAAAAAGTTGCCAGTGGCCAGTAAACCCGTCGATGACGAATTGTAGGGTGCGTTCTACGCACCAGCAGTAGTTTGTTCCACCTTTCCACCTCTGATTCCAAGTGTAACTTGGGAACCAGAAACAGCACCTACTCTTCCCCCTTAAGCATACCATGTTTTTCCGCAATTAGCCGGGCCGCGGCCACGGCCGCCTGGCCCAGGGCGATACAGCCGTCGTTGGGCGGGGTCAACCGGTGGGTCAGCACCTGGAAATCCCGTTTTTCCAGGGAGTCGCGCAACCGGGTCAGGAGCAGGGCGTTCTGGAAGACTCCGCCGGACAGGGCCACCAGGCTTAGGCCAGTTTGGTCCCGGACCAGTTCGCAGGCCGCGGTGAGCAGGCGCACCATGGAATTGTGGAACCGGGCGGCGATCCTGCCGGGGTCGATGCCGGCGCGGTATTCCTCGATCACCCGGCGGAAGATGGTCAGGGTGTCCAGGATGAGCCGGTCCCGCTCCAGGCGGACAGGGGCGGGATAAAAACCGTCCTCGTCAGGATCGGCTGCCATTTCCAGTTCGATGGCCGGCTGGCCCTCGTAGGTGCGGTGGCGGCAGATGTTGAGGGCCGCGGCCACCGCGTCGAAGAGGCGGCCGGCGCTGGTGGTCAGCGGCGAATTGCTGCCGGTGGCCAGTTGCCGGTAAAGGATGCGGCCTTCCAGGGGCGGCAAGCCCAGACCCAAATCCTGAGCCAGCCCGGCAAAATCCTCCCCAAAGACCTGATAAAGGTAAGACACGGCCATGCGCCGGGGGTCCCGCACCGCGGCTTCGCCCCCGGGAAGCAGGACCGGAGCCAGGTGCCCGGCGCGGCTAAAGCCCGCCAGGTCGGCCACCAGGATTTCCCCGCCCCAAATGGAGCCGTCGAGGCCGTAGCCGGTGCCGTCCAGGGCCAGGCCCAGGCATTTGTCCAAACGCTGGTTTTCGGCCAGACAGGCGGCCACGTGGGCATGATGGTGCTGGACGCCCATAAGCCTCACTCCCTGGAGCCCTTGGGCATAACGGCTGCTCAGGTATTGGGGGTGCAAATCGTAGGCTACCACTTCCGGGTCTTTGCGGCACAGTTCCTGAAAATGGGCGATGGCCCGGGTGTAAAAGTCGAAGGTCTCGACGGTGTCCAGGTCGCCGATGTGTTGGCTGAGGATGGCGGTGTGGCCCCAGGCCAGGCAAAAGGTGTTTTTCTGTTCCGCGCCCACCCCCAGGATGGGTAAAGCCGCCTCCAGGGGCAGGCGGATGGGACCGGGCACGAAGCCCCGGGCCCGGCGCACGGGCATGGCCTGATCGGCAGCCAGGGGGCGGACCACCGAATCGTCGCAAGGGACGTGGATATCCCGGTTGTGCAGCAGAAAGGCGTCCGCCAGGGCGGACAATTTAGTCCGGGCGGCCTCATTGGTGTGGGCCAGGGGCTCTTCGCTGAGATTGCCGCTGGTCATCACCAGGGCCGCGGGCGCCAGGTTCAGGAGCAGCAGGTGCAAAGGGGTGTAGGGCAGCATCAGGCCCAGGTACCGGTGGCCCGGAGCCACCTGGGGGGAAAGCGGACAGTCCCGGCGCTTCCGGGCCAGGACGACGGGCCGTTCCCGGGACAGCAGCAGCCGGCGCTCCGGCTCGCCCAGGTGACAGAGCTGCTCGGCTGCGGCCAGGTCCCGGACCATCACGGCGAAGGGCTTGGCCACCCGGCCCTTGCGTTGGCGCAGGGTCGCCACCGCCTCATCCCGGCGGGCGTCCGCGGCCAGATGGAAGCCCCCCAGGCCCTTGACCGCCACGATCTTGCCGTCTCTGAGCAGCCCGGCCGCGGCCTCCAGGGCGCCTGCGGTCAGGGGCTCCCGACCCGGTTCCTCCAGCCAGAGGTGGGGGCCGCAGACCGGGCAGGCGGTGGGCTCGGCGTGGAAGCGCCGGTCTTCCGGGTTCTCATACTCGGCCCGGCAGGCGTCGCACATGGCAAAGACCGACATGGTGGTGTGGCTGCGGTCGTAAGGGACCGTCTCGATAATGCTGAAGCGGGGGCCGCAATCGGTGCAGTTGGTAAAAGGATAGAGATAGCGGCGGTTACCGGGGTCCAGGACTTCAGCGCAGCAGGCGTCGCAGGTGGAGACGTCGGCGGGGATCAGGGCTTCGGTGGCCGCATGACGCCGGCTCGCCAAAATGACAAAGCCGGAATGCCCGCGGGGTTCGGCCTCCAGGGCCACCACGCGGTCCACCCGGGCCAGGTCCGGGGCCTGGTCGGCCAGCTGCCGGACAAATTGCTCCAGGGAGCGGCGCGGCCCTTCCACCTCGATTTCCACGCAGGTGGAGGTGTTGCAGACCCAGCCGGCCAGGTGGTGGGCCTTGGCCAGCCGATAGATGAAAGGTCGGAAGCCGACGCCTTGCACCACGCCGGTGACCTGCAGCTTTTTTCTGGAGATGGTTTCCGGGCCAGACATGCGCCTGTCGATACTCAAGGGAGACTCGTTTGCCGTTCCTGCCGACCTGATTTCCAACGTCAAAATTATAACATATTCGGGGCCAAAGTCCTGCAAGTTATTGCAAGTCAAATCAAGGCGATTGCCGGCGCCGGTCCTGGCCATTTTTTTCGGGATCATCAGGCTCGCGGCCTGAAAATTTGGGGTAAGCAAATTTTTAAGAAAATTCATCTAAAGTTGATCGGCAGGTCGGCCGATTATGCCAGTGGAAGCGGAACGGAACCAAATCTTGGAGGTCGATACATGCGGCGACGGATTTCTTCCCGGGCGACCCCGGACCGGCGGGAGTCTCCCCCGGCCGCGCTGATCGAGAGGATTCGCCAACTTCATTGGCAAAAACTGTGGCAGCGGCTCATGGCGCACTTTCCTCTGCCCAAGCGGCCGGAGAAGCTCGAAATGGCTAATCAGCCGGACCCGGCCGACCGGAAGACTTAAATCTACCGGCTGACGGCCGGTGCCACCCGGGTCACAAACCAGTTCGGACCACCCGGCTGCCTTGGCCCGGTGGCCGGCTTCCTACCTGCCTCGCCTCCCCCGAAGCTTTACGTAAGGATTGAATCCTATTGCATTTTATCATCTTTGTTTGGTAATATACCCACAACTTGCTTAAATTCCGGCGCCGGGATTTTTATGGGCCAGAACTCCCTGGTATCATTGGAATTCATTGAGATGACCGTTCCATGCCCCCAGACAAATTAGGGCTCGCAGCCGGATCACTGTAAAAAGACACTTTGAACTGAGAAAATTGTGTATTATGTATATTGGGCACTTCCGGTCAAAAGAGACAGACCGCCGCGCGGTTTCGTACCTATCCCGGTTATTCTGATCCAGACGACCAGTGCCAGCCCGCGGATTTTTGTGGGGCCTCGTGGGCCGGGCCCATGAGGGACATCGGCACAGGCGGAGGAGAAGGCTTTTGGAAACCCCGATTGAGATCGAACTTATCCTGATCGAAGACAATCCCTTTGATGCGGAGTTGACTCTCAGGGCTCTGCAAAATCGGGGCCTGGCCGACCGGGTCAAGGTCTTCCCCGATGGAGTGGAGGCCTTGGAATTTCTCTTTAAAACTGCCGACCATCAGCATTCCGAGAGGAACGGCTATGCCCGTCTGCCCAAAGTGATCTTCCTGGATCTGAAACTTCCCAAGATGAGCGGCCTGGAGGTCCTGAACCAGATCAAGCGGGATGAGCGGACCCACCGGATTCCGGTGGTGATGCTGACCTCCTCCCAGGAAGAGTCGGACATCCTGGAGAGCTATGCGCTGGGGGTCAACAGCTATATGGTCAAACCGGTGGATTACGACGCTTTTTCCCGGGCGGTGGGAGATTTGGGACTCTATTGGCTGCGACGGAATAAGACGGTTCACTGAATCAAACCCGCCTTAAACTCCATCCGGCTCGCGGAGAACGGAATTAGCTTTATGACTCAAGGGTTGCGCATACTGATAGTGGAAGATCTGGCCAGCGACGCCGAATTGATGGCCTATGAACTCCGCCAGGCAAACCTGCCCTTCAGCACCAGGCGGGTAGAAAACGACGTGGATTTCCTGCAGGAATTGGCCCAGTTCCGCCCCGACTTGATCCTGTCGGACTATCACCTGCCCTACTTTAATGGTCTGGCGGCCCTGGCCCTGGCCCAGGAACATTGCCCCGATGTGCCGTTCATCTTCGTGTCCGGGGCCATCGGCGAAGAGGTGGCCATCGACACCTTAAAGCGCGGGGCCACGGACTATGTGTTGAAAGACCGGCTCTCGCGCCTGGTTCCGGCCGTCAAAAGGGCCTTGCGGGAGGCGGTGGACCGCCGGGAGCGCCGCCAGGCGGAGGCAGCCCTGCGGGAGAGCGAACAGCGTTACCGGCTCCTGGTGGGCACCATCCCCGCCGTGGTTTACACGGGCTATGCCGACTGGTCGGTGGACTTCATCGACAACAAAATCGAGGAACTGACCGGTTATGCCAAAGAGGAGTTCGATTCCCGCCGCTTGAAGTGGGATGACCTGGTGCTTCCGGAAGATGTCCCGCCGATCAAAAAGGTTTTTTTGCTTTGCCTGGAAGACGACCGGACCTTCTACCGGGAATTCCGCATCCGGACCAGGGACGGCCGCATCCTCTGGATTCAGGACCGGGGGCAGGTAGTTTGTGATCATCAAGGGCAGGTCGACTACGTCAGCGGCGTCTTTTTCGACGCCACCGAAGCCCAGCTGGCCAAGCAGGCCTTGCAGGAGTCGGAGCAGCGCCTGCGCTTCCTGGCCAGCCAACTCCTGACGGCCCAGGAGCAGGAACGGAAACGCCTCTCCATGGAACTGCACGATGAGCTGGGCCAGAGCCTGACGGTAATGAAGCTCCAGGTCAGGGCCATCGAGGGGGCCCTGCGGGATGATCAGCCGGCTTTGAAGCAGGCCTGTCTGGAGTTACGCCAATACGTGGACGGGACCATCGAGAATGTCAGGCGGCTGTCCCGGGACCTGAGTCCGGCCATCCTGGAGGACCTGGGCCTGCTGTCGGCCTTGAAATATCTGCTGGAAGGGGTAGGCAAACATCTCACCATCAAGCCCTCCCTGGATATTGAGGATTTGAACAGCCTGTTTCCGGCGGAAGCCCAGATCATCATCTACCGCATCTTTCAGGAATGCCTGAATAACATCGCCAAACATGCCGGGACCTGTCAAGTTGCAGTGCAGGTGCGGCGGGACGGCGACGCCGTCTCCTTTGTCCTGGAAGATAACGGCTGCGGTTTTGAGTTGGCCCAGGTCGTGGGCCGGCCTGCCACCAAGCGGGGTCTGGGTCTGGCGGCCCTCAATGAGCGGGCCCGGATTTTGGGCGGCACCTGCGAGATTTCCAGCCGGCGGGGTGCGGGCACCAAAGTGGTCTGCACCATCCCTTTGCCCAAACCGGCAAAAAATCGGCGTCCGCGTGAAAGTTCTGGATAATCATTATTAATTGTCGTATATAAAAATTGAAAAATAATTATTAACCGATATTAACCCCGGCTTCATGGAGGAATAACATGGCTGCGCCTTTCAGCATTCTTCTGGCCGATGATCACACCATGTTTCGCCGGGGAGTTAGAAGAATTATTCAGGGTATCAGTGATATTGAGGTGGTTGGAGAGGCCAGCGACGGCTTCGAACTCCTGGAGCTTTTGAAAAAGACCATGCCCCAGCTGGTCATCATGGACATCTCCATGCCCAATCTCCGGGGCTTGGAAGCCACCCGCGAGATCAAGATCATCAACCCCGTGGTCAAGGTGCTGATCCTGACCATGCACAAAGACAAGGAATATCTCTACCACGCCTTCTCGGCCGGGGCGGAGGGTTATCTGCTCAAGGAAGACGCCGACAGCGAGCTGATCTCGGCCATCGACACCCTGCGCCGCGGCGGCACCTATATTTCGCCGCTGCTTTCCACCCAATTGGCCGACCTGTTCATGCAGAAGTCCAGGCCCGGCGCCGAACAACTGGCCAGTCCCGGCGAGCTGCTCACCACCAGGGAGCGGGAGATTATCAAGCTCATTGCCGAGGGCAAGTCCAGCAAAGAAGTGGCCGACCTGCTCTTCATCAGCAGCCGGACCGTTCAGCACCACCGCGCCAATATCATGAAGAAGCTGAATATCAAGAAGACCGCGGACCTGGTGAAGTACGCCATTCAAAAAGGTTACACCTCTCCGGCGGAATGAACCTGCCGCGGCGCCTTTCCCCCCATCCCGACAGTCTCTATCCCTTATCCCCCTTGGCGCTTCTCAAGCTTTAGGAAATTTTAGCAAATTCTGTCGCCAGCCGATAAGTACGGCGGGAATATTCGTCCAACCGGGTTGCTAACAGAACCATCACTTAACTAAGCGTAATAATTTATAAAAAGATCTCTGGCCGCCGCCGGCCGGATTCTTGAGTGCCGGGCCCGCCTCCGGAACGACTCTTATATAGGTATCTTTACCTAGGCTCAATTAGGTAGTTTTGCCAATTTATTAATTTTTGCCGATCCATTAATCTCTACCCAGGCTCAAGCAGGTAAGGCGAACGGGGTGCAAGCCGTAGTCAGACGGCGCCGGAACTGCCCGGGGCAGGCAGAGATTGGGGAGAAGGCATTATGAAACCTGCTTATCAAATCATTTTGGCCGAGGATCACGTGCGGTTCCGCAGCGAGATTAAGAAGATTATCAATGGTATCTCGGGCGTTGAAGTAATGGCTGAAGTCGGTGAGGGACACGAATTGTTCGAGCTCCTGGAAAAATCCCAGCCGGATTTGGTCATCATGGATATTTCCATGCCCAACCTGCGCGCCATGCAAGCAACCCGCGAAATTAAATCGAAATATCCCGCCGTCAAAGTCATCATTATGGTGATGGACCACGAAACCGAATACTTTTCCCACGCCATTGCCGCCGGGGCCGAAGGGATCGTACTTAAACAAGGCAGTGCCATGAATCTGAAATCGGCGGTTCAATGGATTCGCCAGGGAAAACGCTATTTTTCCAACCTCCAGGAAGCCAAAAGATTTGGCGTCGATACTTTCGCGCCCGGTCTCTTTGATCATTTTACTATCCTGTGCCTTTGCTAGGCATTTTTGCCTATACGGGAATGGGTATTTGTACCGATTGACCAGTTTTCGAAAATCGGTTTAGATGAGACTGGATTCCAAACTCAACCTTACAGCTAACCTACATCCTTTGGAGCGGATTACGAGAAGAGGAGATCCAAGATGGCTAAGTACGAAATCCTGCTATTAGGCGACGGCTCTCACCTGTTTCGGACGATGGCCTGGGTCTTGGAATATAAAGGTTATGCGGTCAGGACGGCCATCGGCCCGGACACGGCCCTGGAAGCCCTGGTAAAAAAGAATTACGACCTGGTGATCGCCAAGCTCAGCATGGCTGAGGCGGATGGCGTCGATCTCCTGAAGCGGGCCAGACGGCTGAACCCGGAGGTCAAAATCATGGTGGTCAGCGGCAACCATGAGGTGACCTTCCCCCGGGAAGCCTATGAGATCGAGGTGGATGATTACATCCTGATGCCCATAAGCCCCACGGAACTGTGGCGGCGAGTCAGTCAGTGCCTGGAGAGCCTGGAGATCGTGGACCTGGTTCCCGCCCGGCTCAACCCGGTGAAAACCGCCGCCGGAGTCAACGAACAGGTGCTGGACCGCCTGATGATGATGTTCCACGATCTGCGGGGATCCATGGTTTCCACCTCCGCCTCCTTGAAGCTCCTGGTCCGGGGCCGCTACGGCGAGATGGGGGAAAATGCCCTGGGCAAACTCCACGAGGTCTCGGACAACGTCGATAAATTGATCCTCCTCACCGAAGAATTCATGGGCAAGACCTTTGCCGGCGCCGGCGACGGCTACATGGAAAAGGAGATGCTGGACCTGCGTCAGGACGTGGTCGGCCCGGTCCTGGAGGAACTGGGGGGGAACTGCGCAACCACCGGATAACCCTGGACAATCGTCTCAGCCAGCAGGCCGCCGAAGCCATTCCGGTGAAGGGCAGCAAGGTGTGGCTTCGCAGCGTCTTCCGCAATCTGGTCAATAACGGCATCCGGCATGGGGGCGACGGCTGTACCATTGTGGTCGATTGGCAAAGGCAGGGGAAGAACTGCCGCCTGAATGTCTATAACACCGGCAAACCGGTGCCCGAAGAGCGCCGCGCCATGCTGTTTTCCAATTTCCGGAAGATGCGGCAGGCCAAAGGGTTCGGCGCCGGCATGGGCCTGGGCCTGTCTCTCAGCCGGGACATCGTCGCCAGGCACGGCGGCGACATCCTTTACGAGCCCATGCAGAACGGCTCCAATTTCGTGGTGACCCTGCCGCAGGCGTAAATCGGGAGTTCCGGACGCCCTGGCGGGGCCGACGCCGAAAGTGGACTGACCGGGCGCATCTGGCCTGGATGAGCAGCGAGGGCCGGGTTTAAAGGGTGCAGGTAAAGTGTCGGGTCAGCTTGACCGTAACCCGGTCAATGCCTAACATAAGTTTGGCCGGCACGTCAACCTATGGGAACGGTTTGGAAACGGTGCGGCAAGAGCCGCGCCGTTTTTATTTGCCACGCGGCTGCCCGGCCGCGCCGCCGGTTGCAGGTGAAAAGATCAGGGAGGCAACTGCATGCGAGTGACGGGGAAGGTAAAGTGGTTTAATGACACCAAGGGGTACGGATTCATCTCCCAGGAAGACGGCACCGACGTCTTCGTACACCATACAGCCATCCAGAGCGAAGGTTTCCGCTCGCTCCATGAGGAGCAATTAGTGGAGTTTGAAGTGATCCGGGGCACCAAGGGATTCCAGGCCCAGAACGTGGTGAAGCTGGGCCGTTAGGACCGGAGACCGGAACTGGAGGCCGAGGCGGGAACCGGTGTCCCCGCCGGCGGTTTTCCGTCCTAATTAACCCCGACCCCCGCGGCTTTTGCCCCGGTATTCCGTCCCCCGTCCCCGGTCCTGCACTAGAAGGATTATGCCGTAAAACCTTGGATTTGGGCCCTGGCCGTCCCAGAAAAGGATTGACCGGGGAGCCTTGAGTTGATATCTTTTAAGGACCTATGAACAGCCTCAGGGGACGATAGTATGTCCAAGATTGCCAGCTATTTCACCAAAGCAGACCGCAAAAAACTCTTCTTCGACTACCTTAAGCTCATCGGGATCCTGGAGATCGTTATTTTTATCGTGGTGGTCCTCTGGGCTTCGGACGATAAATATCACCGGGTGCAGACGGTCTTTCCTTGGCGGGAGTACGTCTTTGTGGCCTTTGCCTTTCCCATTGTGGTCACCTTCCTCATGGGGATCATCATCACCGGCTTCAACTACTTCCTGGGCGATCCGGGGGAGCAGAGTGAAGAGGCGGGTCCCTCCCCCGAGGGCCAGATGGAAGCGGTCATCGACCAACTGAAGCGCCTGCCCTTTCTGAGCCTGCTGTTTCTGCTGCTGGTCACGGTCCTGGCCCTGTACAACATGAATTACATCATGGCCTGGCTCAGTTCCCTGGGTTATAACACCTTCCTGTTCCTGAGTTACGTCCTGGCCGGGTTGGGGGCCATCGTGGTCATCTACCTGGTCTTCTTTCTGTTCTTTAAATACCGCCTCAACCAGAGGCACATGAAGTACCAGTATTACACCAATATTTCCGAGCGCCACGGCCTCATCATCCTGGATGACCGCACCGTGCTGCACAAGAACGGCAGCCTGCTGGTGCAGGGCCGGCGCTGGCGGAAGCCCAAGCAGGTGGCCACCGTGGAGCCGCAGGCGGAGTTGCAGGCGGAATTGCTGCCCCCGGACCCCGAGGACGGCAGCCATCTGCCGGTGCCCAAGCCCTGATGTCGGATGGCTCTGCGGCCCCGGGCGCTGCGGTTGGCGCCGCCGGGCCTGGACAAAAAAGCCCGCTACTGTTGTTGGCTGCACTTCCCCAGGAAGTGCAGCCTTTTTTACGCCTGAGCCGGGCCCGGCGCCGGCGGGGGTTGCCCTGGCCGGCCTGGGAATTTCCCACCGGCCAGGGGTGGGGCCTGCTGGCCCTGTCCGGCCTGGGGGCCGGGGCGGCCCGGGAGGCGGCCGCCCGCCTGGTGGCGCAATTCCGGCCGCACTGCCTGGTTTCCCTCGGTTTCGGCGGGGCGGTGAGCCCGGAGCTGCCGCCCGGGGCCCTCGTCCTGGGGGAATCCTTTTATAGGTTCGATCCAGCCACCCGGGTTCTCGACCCGGTACCGCGCCTGGCGGCCCCGCCCCCCTGGCCGGAACTGCTCGGGCCGCTGACCGCCGCCGGCCTGGGCGCCTTTTCCGGCAGCCTCATCACCACCCCGTACATCATTCACAAGGCCGGCCAGGCTGGGCCGCTGAAGGCGCTGACTCACCCGGTGCTGGACCTGGAGAGCGCCGCGGTGGCGGCAGTGGCCATGGCCGCGGGGCTGCCGTGCCTGGGCCTCAGAGCCGTAACCGATACTGCGGCTGAGGAGATCCCCGACTTTCTGGCCCACCCTGAGGGAGAGCCGGGCGCCGTCGGACTGCTCGACGCCCTGGGCTGGCTGGCCGCGGACCCCCGGCGCCTCAGGGACCTGGTGCACCTGTGGCGCCGCAGCCGCCTGGCCGCCGCCCGCCTGGCCGAGGGCTTGATGGTGCTCTTGCCGCTGGTTGCATAAAATGATCACCACAGAGGCACAGAGGACACAGAGGGACACAGAGAAATGCAAAAACTATTATTTGTCTTGGCGAAAAGCCAAGACAAATAATGGCTTTCTCTGTGTTCTTTTCTCTGTGCCCTTTGTGTCTCTGTGGTGAATCTTTTTATTAGGGCATAAGTTTAAGGACAAGCCAGGTGAGAAAAGGCAGGTAGATAAAGATTCCCACCCAGCCCAGGCAGGTCTCGCCGATCCAAAAGGTCATGGTCAGGTTGAATCCCAGGATTCCCAGGTAAAGGCCGGAACCCAGCAGGGCTGAGGGCAGGAGGCGGTGGCGGCCCCAATCCCAGAAACGGGCCGGGCCCGGCCCGGCGATCAGGAATTGCAGCACCCGGATGAGGACCAGGGCCACCAGGAACCAGCCGGCAAAGTTGCTGATGGTGACGCCGAAATAGGCCCCGCCTTCCGGGTAGCCGTAAATCTGCCCCAGGAACCAGCGGTAGCCCCGCAGGGCCACGGGGTCGATGATAATG
Organism: uncultured delta proteobacterium; assembly: GCA_963797235.1. Taxonomy (GTDB): domain Bacteria; phylum Desulfobacterota; class Desulfobaccia; order Desulfobaccales; family 0-14-0-80-60-11; genus JAPLJC01. The sequence continues at coordinate 218,457 of CAWCOX010000003.1, read as the reverse complement.
TCCAGGGTGACCATGAGCACCGCCCCCAGGATCAGGGTGCGCCGGGATTGTTGCCGGGCGAGGTCCTCCTGGATTTGGCAGCCGCGCCCCGGGCTCAGGGCCGTCAGCGCCAGGCAATAGCTGGCATAGGCCAGGAAGACGTAAGACAGGGAATCCATGAAGGGCACCCCGGCCACCCAAAGCTCCCGATCCAGGGTGGCGGGAATATAGAGGTATTCACCAAAGGGGAAGCCGAAGTTGATGGCGCAGAGTTCAGCAAGCCAGGAGATGAGATAGCCCAGCGCCAGGAAGGCAACGGCGCGGCCGGCCCCCAGGTGCAGGGTGGCCAGCAGCAGGTAGGCGCCCAGGAAGGCGAAGACATAGGGCCGCAGGGTGATGGTGCCGCCCAATAACCACAGAAACTTCCACATGCCTCGCCTCTAAGCCGCAATTTTGCCTAAAAAACTACCATAAGCCGCCCCGCAGGTCAAACCGACGGCAAACCGTTTTGCTGCCGCCTGAATTGAGACCACCTTCACCCTTGTTTTTAAGCAAGTTATTGATAAAATTACCTAGGGAAATTTAACCGCAGGAGCCGCAATTGAAAAGAACCTTTCGGATACTCTTCACCTCGCTCAAATGGCTGATCGCCGTTCTCATCATGGTGGAAATTGCCAGCTTCCTGGCCATCTCCGTAAGCAACTATTGGATTTACGGGCAATTGCGGGATGGGGAGCCGGTGCACTATGATCCTTACGCCTTGTTTCTGGAAGGGGACCGGACCACTTACAACAATCCAGCTCCAGGCAAGAGCCTGCAGACCTTTTGGCTGTTCGGCGGCTCCACCATGCGGGGCGCCACGGACTTTGACGAACGCACTCTCCCCAGTTACCTGGCCCAAATCTGGAATCGGGAGGAACCGGAGCAGCCGACCACCATGGTCAATTGCGGCGAAGACGGCTTCAATTCCATCATGGAAAGCAAGTATCTGCAAAAACTGCTCATTGAAAAACCGCCCCCCAAGCTGATAATCTTTTATGATGGCGGCAACGACTGCACCTATTTTGCCCAACATCGCACCCCTTACGGCCATCAAGGCTATGAACGGCTGAAGGGGATGATCGAGGATTACCACCGCAGCTTCTTCGGCCTGCTGAAGCCCCTGAATGCCGCCGTCTGGTCCTCTTTCACCCGGGAGATTTATGATAAAATGCGGGAGGGAGTCTTCCGCCTCGACCCCCATGACCCGGAACTGCAAAAATTTGTCGACAGTTGCGAGCAGCGGTATGACTACGTTAATAAAGTGGCCTCCAGCTTTGGGGCGAAATTTTTGCTCATCTGGCAGCCTTGCTGGTGGGCGGAAACCGAGCCCGTGGCTGCCGCGGTGCGGTCTCGTGAAGGCATTATCATGAGCAAGAAATCGGCCCTGCGCGACAATTTTGTGCTGACCTATAATGCCCTGATGGACCGCCTCAAAGACAAGCCCTATTTCATCGATTTTCGCAATGTCCTTTGTGCTCGGACCGAACCCATCTATCAGCCCGACGGCATCCACCTGCTGGACGTGGGTCGTGAAATCATGGCCCGGCACTTCAACCAGGTTTTGAAAGACCGGCTGGTAGCCGGTAATAGCCCGGGACAGCCCCTGGCCGGGATGCCTCCGGTGTCTCAAGCCCAAAAGTCCCCGGAAAGCCTGGTAATTCGTTAATTTATCACCACCGCGCTCATAAAGGCGCCGCCCTCTGCTGACCGACGGGAAGCGGTCTCTCTGGAAATGCCTTTCTTAAATCCAGAAAAATTGCGATACTTTAACCTCAGCTTGACCCCGGGCGGCAGGCCCGGTGGCAGGAGGCACGGCAGATGAAAGTGGTGCTGGCCCGCACCGCCGGCTTTTGCATCGGTGTGAAACGGGCCCTGGAGATGGTCCTGAAGGCCATCAACGAAAGTCAGACCAAGATCTATACCTACGGCCCGCTGATTCATAATCCCCAGGTGTTGGAACTCCTGAAGGAACGGGGGATTACGGTTCTTGAGCCGGGGCAGACCGCGGCGGAGGGCCTGGTGGTAATCCGGGCCCACGGCATCCCTCCCCAGGATCGGCGCCAGTTGGAGGGCCGGGCGACGCGCATCATTGACGCCACCTGTCCCCGGGTGGCCAAGGTGCAGGCCATTATTCGGCGTTGGGCCGCCAAGGGCCACGCCACCCTCATCGTCGGCGACGCCGACCACCCGGAGGTGGAGGGCCTGCTGGGATACACCGAGGGCCGGGGCCACGTGGTGGTGAGCGCCGAGGATGTGGCGGCCTTACCGGAACTGGGAGAGCCCACCGTGGTGGCCCAAACCACCCAGAGCGAGGCCCTGTTCGAGGCTCGGGTGGCGGAAATCCAGGCCCGCTTTCCCGGGGCCCGCATCTTCAACACTATCTGCGACGCCACCACCTTCCGTCAGGCGGAGGTGCAGGAACTGGCCCGCCACGCCGAGGCCCTGGTGGTGGTAGGGGGCCGCAACAGCGGCAATACCCAGCGCCTGGTGGAGATCTCCCGGGCCACCGGCATCCCCACCTACCACGTGGAGACGGAGCAGGATCTGGACCTGGAGGAAATGAGCCGTTACCATACCGTGGGGGTGACCGCCGGCGCCTCCACCCCCCACTGGCTCATCAGCAACGTGGTGAGCACCCTGAAACACGCCTGGGCCTTCCGCCCCGGGTCCTGGACCAACTATCTCTACCGGGCCTGGCGCTTTTCGCTGAAGTCCAACCTGTACGTGGCCACCGGCGCCGGCTCGCTGAGTTACGTCTCGTCGCTGTTGCAGCAGGTGGAGCCGCAGTTCACCTACTTTTTCGTGGCCTTTTTTTACGTCTATGCCATGCACCTGCTGAACCATTTCACCGACAAGGCCTCCAAGCTCAACGACCCGGTGCAGTCCTTATTTTACGGCAAGCACCGGCAGTTTCTCCTGTCCACCGGGGCCATCTCGGCCGGCCTGGCCCTGGCCCTGGGTGCTTATCTCGGCTGGCTGCCGTTTGTTTTCATCCTGGTGATGAGTGGCATCGGTCTGCTTTATAATTTCAAGATCATTCCGGACTCGGTGGCCCGGGTGACCCTCATCACCACCCTCAAAGAAATCCCCGGCTCCAAGTCGGCGTTCACCGCGGTAGCCTGGGGGGTGCTGGCGGCCCTGATTCCGGTGGTCTGCTCCGACCAGGAGGCCTCCGGAGCCACCGCCATCGCCTTCTTTTTCGTGGCCGGCATGATCTTTATTCGCTCCGGCCTCTTCGAAATCATGGCCATCGAAGGCGATCGGGTGGTGGGCAAAGAGACCCTGGCCATCGCCCTGGGCCGGGAGCGGACCCTGAACGTCTTGATGGTCTGCTCCCTGGCCTTCAGCGCCATGCTGTTGTGGGCCGCCTGGGCCGAGGTCATCCCGTCCCTGGGCTATATCCTGAGCGTCTCGGGCCTCTATGCCCTCGGCTACCTCACCCTTTACCGCCTGGGCCGCCTCGAATCGGGCCTGATGCTGGAGTCCCTGGTGGAAGGCAACATGATCCTGGCGGGTTTTTTGGCCTTTCTCTGGGACCCTTTTAACACCGTGGCCAGTTTTTGGTTTTCGATCTTCGGCTGAAAAATATTTTCAGTTTTCGGCGTAGGGGCGGTTCTTGAACCGCCTTTTTTTGTCGCCTGCTTCAACCGGTATCCCCCCAGGCCGGGAAATGCTGCGTAAGACGCACCTCACGGAAACTGCGGCGAGGTCAAGTCCACCAGCCGCGCCTGGACCGGTCCATATTTTCGCTATTTCATTGAATTAAAGTACCCGGTTAGGGGATTTTCCGCCTTGAAATTTGCGCTCCTCTGAACTATGTTCCAGCTAAGGTTTTCTGACCCGGGCCCGGGTTGGCCACGGTAGCCGGAAACCGCCGGGGGGGCGGGGCGTCGAACCCCGCGGCGCCATATTTTTTTTGCAATTTTTTATTGACAAAAGCTGTATGCCATTCTAATATGGCGCTGGGTTAAACCGATAAGTAAAAAGGAGGTGGAATAAAAGCAGCAATAAGAACTAGTTAGGCAGTACGGAAAGGAGAAATTGGTTACCACTTTCCTAACCAAAGGGGGGAATGATGAAAAAGTTTATACTGGTTTTAGTAGTTTTGGCCCTGTTGGTTCCGGCCTCGGCCTTCGCGGCCACGGAGTTCAGCTTGGGCGGCTTTATCAAGTTGGACACGCTCTGGGATTCCACCCAGAACCCTAAGAACACCCTGTTCGTCATCCCGCGGGATAACGACGCCCTGGCCCACCACGGCCGCTTCTATATGACGGCCCAGGGGTCCCGCTTCAACTTCACCATCAAGGGACCCAAGCTCTGGGGCGCCAGCACCACCGGTTTCATTGAGATGGACTGGGATTCCCAGGCCGGTGATAGTGCCGGTGGACAACCGATAGTTAGCGGCACCAACTCGTACGTTCCCCGGCATGCGGCACGCCATGTTCCGCCTGAACTGGCCCGAGACCGAATTGATGTTCGGCCAGTACTGGGGCATGTTCTCCGAGTTCGCGCCTGAAACCGGGGGTGATGCCGACTTTGCCTTCCATGGTTGGGCCCTGCAGCGCCTACCCCAGATCCGCTTGACCCAGAAGTTCGCGGGTAACTGGACCGTGGCCGGCGCCATTTGCAAACCCTATGATCCGGGCGCGACCGATAACTTTGAAGCCAATTTTAATACTAGCACCCACCGCTGCTGCCGGCAACAGCCTCGGGTTGGCGGGTTCGTCTTCCGAGACCCCGCAACTCCAGGGCAAAGTGGCCTATGAGGCTGACCTCTGGGGCAAGGCGCCGTTTTATGGCCGCCCCCGGGGCTTCGTGGCCCAGTTGAGTGGCGCCTGGCAGCGCACCCGTTATCGTCCTAACTTCCCGAATAATGCCGGCCGCCGTGCCCACAGCTTTTACTACCTTTGGTCAAAATGCCTTTGGGGCCACGAGGGCTATGCTCTCCAGGGCACCCAGCAGTACCTGGATCCCTGGGCTGTTCAGGGCACCCTGTTTATCCCGGTGCTGCCCACCTACAGCAACAACCTGGCGGGCTCCGCCTCTATTACGGCCCAGTATTTCATCGGCCAGGGGGTGTCCTTCCTCGAGCATGGGCCGGGACCAGGACAACTCCTGGCTTGATTTCCAGGGCATGAATGCTGCCGGTCTACCGATTTATAGCCGGCAGCTGATGAACCAGTATGGCGGTTACCTCCAGGGGCAGTATTGGTTCTCCAACCAGTGGTTCGTGAACCTGTCCTGGGGCCTGATTCGGGACTACGGGATCGATGACAGCCAGTCTGGCTCTCTTGGCCGGCTATCGGGGTGCGAACCCAGCAGGGCTATAAGTACGCCACCAATGGCAACGACCAAGTCAAACTGTGGCAGGAATTTGACCTGAGCCTGTGGTACCGGCCCATCGAAGCCCTGAAGTTTGGCCTGCAGTACTGCTACGAGCGTACCGACTTCTTGCAGAAACTCAATGACCCGACAGTGCGCCGCCGGCTGGCACCTTAGCCGGTCGCTCAGGGCGCAGCCGTCCGCTGGGGCTACCAACGTCGGCGAGTCCCACCGCATCCAGTTCGTGGCCTACATGTTCTTCTAAACCTGAAACGCCTGACTTAACCAAGCCCGCAGGGGAATCACCCTGTGGGCTTTTTTTTGCGGCAAAGCAGCCTAAAAGCGGTTTTGCAATAGATCCTAACCAAAAATTAACTTGACGCTAACCTCAAGCTAATCCGTCCGTCCTATGATGCCTTCCAACCCCCAGTACTGTTCGAAGAAGTAATTAGGAAAGTGGAAATTTGGTCTGCAACCGTAAGAAAGCCAGACCTGAGCCGCCGGCGCCGGCCCTGGACTTATCGGAAAGATCCCCGTAGGGGCGGTTTTTGGACCGCCCCACGTGCGGGGGGCCAAAGTTGGCCGGGAGCCGGAAATGAGAGATTCAGAAAGGTAATAATTGAGATTGATTTTGCCATGGATATATTTGACTTAATGGATTAAGTCCTTAACCTACCCATTAAGGCATTTGTCCAAAGCAATTTCGATTCCAGGGGCCTGGGTTGTCAGGTCCACGGAGCTTTGAGGCACACCTGCTGTGCCCCGGCGATGCATCATCTGCCCTTCAAAAACTTTTGGCAAATAGCCTGAAGAGATGGTTTTTAACCATCCCTAAGCCAAGGGGGGGTAAAAAAAGTTATGCAAAAACCTTGCCGGACACAGCAGTGATTTAGAGGACGATATGATTGGGCATCACCCAAGGCCTGTTGTCCAAAAAGCGGCTTAACCAGGTCCGCTGGGGGACGGTGAGCTGAAGTTATCCCCTGCAATTATTAACCGCGCTACCCTAGCCGGAAAAAGGCGAGGCCGAGGTCCGCTGCTGCATTTGGCCTTGTTGTCGGGGCCGTGTTTTATAGGAAATTTTCAGCAGGTTTTAAGTTGACAAAGGCTGCCTGCCAATCTAATATATCCTGGATTTAAAGTATCCAGGGGAAAGGACCGTTAGCCACTACTGACAAAGATTTTGACGATCTGTAAGAAAAGCTGACAGGGAAAACGCCCGGGGGAGGTGAAAGAATTCGGATAATTTATCTTTTGCTCAGGATTACAACTAGTTAATCCTTCGGATATTTTTCTTCCTGGTTTGGCACGGGCATTGCCAAGATAGTAAGGACCTTTTAAGGGTACGACGGCTAGCAGTATGAGTCGAGACCCGATGTGGGATAAAAGGTTTGAAAATATAAATGGTTAGGTAATAATGGCAAGGAGAAATTGGTTAACACTTTTCTTAGGGGGAAAAATGAAAAAGACTATACTGATTTTGGTGATCCTGGCCCTGCTGGTCCCGACCGCGGCCCTGGCGGCCACGGAATTCAGCCTGGGCGGCTTTATCAAGCTGAGCTCGGTGTGGGATTCAACCCAGAATGGCTTTCAGCCTACTGGCGTAATCCAGCGGAACAATGACGCCCTGTTCCACCATGGCCGCTTTGAAATGACGGCCCAGGAGTCCCGCTTCAACTTCACCATCAAGGGACCCAAGCTCTGGGGCGCCACCACCACCGGTTTTATTGAAATGGATTTTGATTCAGCCTCCGATCCGGCTGCTGAGCGGCACTAACTCTTTCGTCCCGCGGATGCGGCACGCCATGTTCCGCCTGAACTGGCCCGAGACTGAACTGATGTTCGGCCAGTACTTTGGCATGTTGTCGGAGTATGCCCCTGAAGGCACGGGTGACTCCCAGTTGAGCAACCACGGGTTCGTCAACCAGCGCGTGCCCCAGATCCGCTTGACCCAGAAGTTCGCAGGTGCCTGGACCGTGGCCGGCGCCATCTGCCAAACCCTATGATCCGGGCGCGTCCGATAACTTTGAAGGCAATTTTAATCACTACCCCCACCGCTTCTGCCGGTAACGGCCTCGGGTTGGCGGGTTCGTCTTCCGAGACCCCGCAACTCCAGGGCAAACTGGCCTACGAGGCTGACCTCTGGGGCAAGGCGCCGTTCTATGGCCGCCCTCGGGGCTTCGTGGCCCAGGTGACCGGCGCTTGGCAGCGCACCCGCTATCGTCCTAACTTGTCCCGGCACCCCGGCCAGCTCTCACTACTTTTGGTCAAAATACGTTTGGGACCACGGGGGCAATGCCCTCCAGGGCACCCAGCAGTATATGGACCCCTGGATACTGCAAGGCACCCTGTTCATCCCGGTGCTGCCCACCTACAGCAACAACCTGGCAGGGTCCGCCTCTATCACGGCCCAGTATTTCATCGGTCAGGGCGTGTCCTTCGTCGGCGGCGGCCGGGACCAGGACAACTCCTGGCTGGATTTCCAGGGCATAAGTGCTGCCGGTCTACCGAGTTTATAGCCGGCAGCTGATGAACCAGTTTGGCGGTTACCTCCAGGGGCAGTATTGGTTCACCAACCAGTGGTTTGTGAATCTGGCCTGGGGCCTGATTCGTGACTTCGGGGTCGATGACACGCCAGTCAGGCCTCTTGGCCGGCTATCAGGGCTGCGAACCCGCAGGGTTATAAGTACGCCTCCAACGAACGACCAGGTCAAAGTCTGGAACGAATTTGACCTGACCCTGTGGTACCGGCCCATCGAGGCCCTGAAGTTCGGCCTGCAATATAGCTATGAGCGCACCGACTTCTTGCAGAAGGCTAATGACCCGACAGTCTGCTGCCGCGGCCCTTAGCCAGTAGCCCAGGGGCAGCCGTCCGCTGGGGCTACGAACGCCGGCGAATCGCACCGCGTCCAGTTCGTCGCCCAAATGTTCTTCTAACCTAAAACGGTTGACTTAACCAAGCCCACAGGGTAATATCCCTGTGGGCTTTTTTGTTGAAAAGACGGTTTTTAGTTTTTGGTTTTTGGTTCAAAAAAAATGGCTGAAATTAGGAAGTCTCGCTCATATCGCGACCTGGAGATTTGGAAATTTGCTATTGGTTTTGTTAAGGATACTTATCAAGTCACCGGAGGGTTTCCAGCTTCAGAGAAGTTTGGAATCACCCAACCGATAAAAAGGGCGGCCATTTCAATTCCCTCCAATCTAGCCGAGGTCAGGCCCGAAATTCCTCCAAAGAATTCAACCAATTTTTGCCATCGCCGTGGGGTCGGCGGCCGAATTGGAAACCCAATTGATTAGCGCGGGGGAGATAGAATATTTATCAAGTGAGTTATTGAAACCGCTTTTGAATAATCTGAAATTATTATGAAAATGCTAAAAAAACTATCCATTGCCATAAGGCAGCCTGTTTTTCAACCGAAAACCAAAAACTAAAAACTAAATGGGAGCGCACGGGTAAAATGTTTAGGAAGTTCATTAGCTTAATCGCCTGTATCTTTCTGCTGGCCTTCGTGGCCACCTCCTTCACAGGTTGCGCCACCGGTACCAGCCTCAAGAATTGGGTGACCGGGAGTTCGTCAAATGACGAGGAGGAGGATACCACCCCTCCCGAGGCCCAGCAAGAGACGGTGATGATCGACGGCAAGCCCTACGTCCGCAGCAAGAACCCGTACTGGCTCACCTACCCGGAGCAGCCGGAATATATCTATGTGGAGAAGGGCAAGGAATTCAAGGGCATGCAGGAGCGCTTGATCGATGCCATTGCCAAGGCGGTGGGTAAAGAGAAGGGTAAGGGCGCCCAGACCATTCCGCCGGATAAGATGCAAGAAATGGTCAAGGCCGAAGTGGACCGCATCCTCCGGGAGCAGGGTCTGGGGGGCTTTGTCTCCCAGGGAAAGGAACGGTCGCCTTTCGTGGGGCGCTCGGTGGCGGTGATCCCGGATTTGGATACCCCCACCACCTATGAGGGACTCAACCGGACCATGGCCATAGCCCTGGGGGACGCCCTGGGCCGGACCAAAGACATCCGGGTAGTGGGCCCGGACCAGATTAAGGAAGCCCTGGGCAAGGCGGGAGTCACCGGGAAGCTGAATCTGATGCCCAACATCAAGGCCCTGGGGGATTATCTGGGAGTGCAGGGCATTGTCCTGACCGGCATTATGCCGGGAGCCCCGGCGGCCATGGCCGTGCAGGTTTACGATACCTTCGCGGGGACCAAGGAACAGTCCTTCGCCGGCACGGTCGAGAGCGGCACCCCCAATGCCGAGGCGGTGACCAAGTTTGCCAATGCCAACGCCCTGAGGGTGGGCGGTGAGCTCATGAACATTCGCTGGTTCGGCCGGGTGGATTTTATCAAGGAGGGCAAGGTTTACCTCAATCTGGGCCAGAACGCCGGCCTCAAGGTGGGTGACCACCTGAAGGTGGTGGCCCCGGGCAAAGAGGTGGTTAATCCCACGACCCACGCCGTCCTGGGCTTGACCTCGGATGAGACCCAGGGGGAACTGAAGGTGACGGAACTCTTGGGGAACACCGGAGCGGTGGCCACTCCCACGAACGGCGGACCCTTCAAGCCCAACGACCGGGTGCGGGCGAAGTAAAAGTGGTCAGTGGCCAGTAGTCAATGGCCAGTAAAAAGCGGATTTTTTGAAGGCTTAGCCCAGAAAAAAGTCCCTCTTCAAGGAGAGGGACTTTTTTTATTTGTCTTTACTGACCCCTGACCACTGGTCACTGACCACTAATCCGCTCCTCTCCTCCCATGAAGGGCCGCAGCTTTTCCGGAATGACCACACTGCCGTCGGCCTGCTGGCAGTTTTCCAGGATGGCCACCATGGTGCGGCCCACCGCCAGGCCGGAGCCGTTCAGGGTATGCACCAGTTCGGTGCCCTTGGACCCTGGGCGCCGGAAGCGGATGGCGGCCCGGCGGGCCTGAAAGCTCTCGAAATTGCTGCAGGACGAGATTTCCCGATACAGCCCCTGGCCCGGCAGCCAGACCTCGATGTCATAGGTCTTGGCCGCGGAGAAGCCCATATCCCCGGTGCACAGCACCACCACCCGGTAATGTAGGCCCAATTCCTGCAAAACCTCTTCGGCATCCAGCAAGAGGCTCTCCAACTCCTCATAGGAAGTCTCAGGGGCCGCAAATTTCACCAGCTCCACCTTGTCGAACTGGTGCTGGCGGATCAGACCCCGAACGTCCTTGCCGTGGGAGCCCGCCTCGGAGCGGAAGCACGGGGTGTAGGCGGTGTAGCAGAGGGGCAGGTCTTCGGCCTGGAGGATTTCATCCCGGTGGATATTGGTCACCGGCACCTCGGCGGTGGGCGCCAAATAATAATTAAGCCCCTCAAGTTTGAACAGGTCTTCCTTAAACTTGGGCAATTGGCCGGTGCCTTTCAGGGATTCCTCGTTGACGATAAAGGGAGGCAGCACCTCGAGATAGCCGTGCTTCCTGGTGTGCAGGTCCAGCATGAAGTTGATCAGGCCCCGTTCCAACCGGGCGCCGGCCCCCTTGAGCAGGGCGAAGCGCGCCCCGGTGATCTTGGCGGCCCGCTCGAAGTCCAGGATGCCCAGGGCTTCGCCGACCTCCCAGTGGGGCCGGGGTTCGAAGTCGAAGCTCGGCGCCTCGCCCCAGGTCTTGACCACCGGGTTGTCCTCGCTCGACGCCCCGATGGGGACCGAGGTGTGGGGGAGGTTGGGCAGGGTCAGGAGGAATTCCTGCATCCAGATTTCGTGTTCCTCGCCTTGGCCCTCCAGGGCCTTGATATCCTCGTTGATGACCATGACCCTGGTCCTGATGACCTGGACCTCCTCCGGCTTGCCCCCTTTCATCAGGCTGCCGATCTCCTGTGACAGGGTGTTCCGTTGATGGCGCAACTCTTCAATCTGAGTCAGCAGCCGCCGGCGCTCGCCGTCGTGGATTCCGAAATCCTCCAGGGAGATTTCCGCCCCCCGGCTCCGCATGGCCTGTTCCACTTCCGGCAGATGGTCACGGACAAATTTTAGGTCCAGCATGATGCTCCCCTGATCAGCATTTGGCGTTTTGAGTGACTTGATGAGGACGGATTATCCCCTGAAGGGTTCCTCATTGCTCGCTTGGCTCATCTTTTCCTTCTTCAATAAAGCCTTCCTTGACGCTGGTGATCAGGCGCACCAGGCCGTCGGAGTTTTGGCGCTGGATGAAGTAGAGAATATCGGCCACCGAGTCCTCCAGGGCCCGCAGGGCCACGCGATTGGCGGGATTCTGGAGCTGGATGCAGGCGTACAGGGTGGCATCCTGGGTGAAGAGGCGCCGGGCCAGGTTGTGCAGGGTGGAGAAGGTCGGGGTGGCGAAATCCTCCAGGTCCTGGGGCGACACCCCCAATTCCCGGATAGCCATCTCCAGGGCGATGAGGGAAAAATGGGCCAGGCCCTGGACCACGGACATGAGACGGTCGTGTTGGGTGGCCGAAGTGACCTTTACCTTGGCCCCGGCATTCTCCAGGAGATCCTTGAGCCAGTTGAACCAGCGTTCCCCGCGGCCGGGACAGAGGACCACGGTCTGTCCGGCCATGCTCTTGGCGCCGGGACCGAAGAGCGGGTGGGTCCCCACCACTTCGCCCGGAAAATGGGCCAGCATTTCGGTCATGGGGCTCTGTTTTACTGAAGTCAGATCGATCAGGGCGGCTTCGGGGCGGATATGGGGGGCCAGTTCCTGCACGATTTTCTTCACCTTGGGGATCGGCACGGCCAGCACCACCACGTCCGCCAGGCGGGCCACTTCCCGGGGGGTCAGGTCGGTGTCCACGTCGGCCACCAGGACTTCCAGCCCCTGGGCCGCAAAGAAGCGCTTGAACCAGCGCCCCATCTGGCCCTGGCCGCCGATCAGGCCGATCTTTACGGCCATGTGATGGCCCTCTGGCGCAGCAGGAAGTCGGCCAGGGTGAGGCGCACCATGGCCTGAATCACCGGGACGATGCGCGGAATGGCGCTGAGGTCGTGGCGGCCGCCCACCCGGATGGTGCGGGGGCGCCCCTCCAGATCAACGGTGCTTTGCTTCTGGGCGATGGAGGGGATGGGCTTCACTGCCGCGGTAACCAGAATGTCGTCCCCATTGCTGATACCCGCCAGGATGCCGCCGGCATGATTGGAGGCAAAGCCGCCGGGAATCAGGGGATCGTTATGCTCGGAGCCCAGCATGCCGGAGGCGGCGAAGCCGGCGCCGATTTCCACGCCTTTGACGGCCCCCACGGACATCACGGCCTGGGCCAGGACCGCGTCCAGCTTGTCGAAGACCGGCTCGCCCAGGCCCGGCGGGCAGCCCCGGACCCGCACCTGGACCAGACCCCCCAGGGAATCGCCCTGGGCCCTGACCTCCTGCACCCGGGCGGTCATGGCCTCGATCACCCCGGCATCGGGGCAAAAGAAGGGGTTATCCCAGATAATGGCCGCATCGATCTCTTGGGCCCGCACCCCGCCCAGTTCCAGGGTATAGGCCAGCACTTCTATGTGCTCCAGGTCCAGAATTCTTTTGGCCACGGCGCCCGCGGCTACCCGGGCCACGGTCTCCCGGGCCGAGGCCCGGCCGCCGCCCCGATGGTCCCGGATGCCGTATTTGGCCTGATAGGTCAGATCGCCGTGCCCGGGACGGAAGATCTCCCGCAGGGCGTCGTAATCCTGGCTTCTCACGTCCCGGTTGTAAACGATGAGGCTGATGGGGGTGCCGGTGGTGCTGCCCTCGAAGATCCCGGAGAGGATCTCCACCCGGTCGGGCTCGCGCCGGCTGCTGGCGTGGGCCTGGACCCCGGGTCGGCGCCGGTCCAGTTCCAGTTGCACGTCCTCGGGGCTCAAGGGCACCCGGGGCGGGCAGCCGTCGATCACCGCGCCCAGGGCCGGACCGTGTGATTCGCCCCAGGTGGTGACCCGAAAGACTCGCCCAAAGGTGTTACCCGCCAAGGTTTGCTGCCTCCTCGAGTTTCAACGCCGCCAGTGATCTCCTGCACCACCTGGGGGATGGACATCCTTTGTAGTATCAATAATCACCTGGGCCGCGGTCCGGTATAGTGGCTCCCTTGGAATTTCAGCACCTCCAGGACCTCGTTGACGGGGTCGCCGCCGGTGAGGCTGGGGCGGATGGCATCCCGGGGCCGGTCCTGGCCTCCAGCCGGGTCCTGGATGGTGGCCGGATCGGCGGTGAGCCAGATGAGGCAGCCATTCTCTCGCAGGGCCCGGACATTCTCCGGGTCCAGGACCACGCCGCCGCCGGTGGCCAACACCTGGCCCCGGCGGTGGCGATAAGCGCTCCACCAGGTCCTTCTCGCATGCGGCGAAACTCTTCCCAGCCGCCCCGGGCCACAATTTCAGCCACGGATTGGCCGGCTTCCGCCACCAAAACCTGATCCAGGTCCACGAAGGGCCGGTGCAGCCTCCGGGCCAGTTCGGCGCCCACCGAGGTCTTGCCCGTGGCCCGGTAGCCGATGAGGACCAGGTTGCGCTCCGCCTTCGTCTGAGTCGGCTTGGTCGACAACATTGGCCTCGTCTTTCCCGGCAAAGGTTGATTCAAGAAAAAAATGAATAATGGCAGTTAGTTGCTCTAGTTTACTAAAATCTCGGCCGGAAAGAAAGGAATAAGCGATTTTTCCATCACCCGAGTTGGGCCAGTCCCTGGATGGCATAGTAGAGGCCCACCGCAAAAAAGAGGGCCGCGGCCCCGATCCGGATAGCCCGTTCCGGCAAGTGGCGGCCCAGGATCTTGCCAATCCAGATGGCCAGGCCGTCGGAGATTACCATGCCCAGGCTGGAGCCGAGCCAGACCTGCACCGGCGAATATTGTGCCGCCAGGGTGGCAGTGCTCAACATGGTCTTATCGCCCAGTTCCGCCAGAAAGAAGGTAACCCCCACAATGAGGAAAGGTGATTTCAGCCGATTGAGGCGGCCGTTGCCGTCGTCGGCCGTATCACCCCGCAGGGTCCAGGCCCCAAAGCCCACAAAGGCCAGGCCGCACAGAATCTGAAGCCAGCCGGGCGGCAGCAGTTTGCCGGTGATCTCCCCCAGCAGCACAGAAAAACCGTGAACCAGGAGAGTCGCCACCAAGATCCCGGCCAGAACCACGCGCAAGTTAAAACGAGTGGCCAGGGTGAGGGCCACCAACTGGGTCTTGTCACCCATTTCGGCCACGAAGATCAGAAACAGGGACAGCCAGAAGCCTTGCACTTTCACCTCTAAAAAAATATCAGGGGCGGTTCGAGAACCGCCCCCACGTTATAACTTGGCGATCGTTACCTGTGCTAAAAACTCGAAACTCGAAACCTGCTTAAGGCAGCCGGTAACAGGCCCCTTCCCGGGCGGCGTCGATATAGTGCGGGGTTTCACTGGCGGCGGCCTGTTGCCGGGCCGCCTCGATGATCTTTTCCACCTCGGAATCGCTGCGGCTGGGATCGTGGTGAGTCAGAATCAGGTTATGGACTCCTGCCTGCATGGCCAGATTCACCACCTCCTCATAGGTCGAGTGGCCCCAGCCCCGGCGCTCCGGCATGTCCGACGGCAGGTATTGGGCGTCGTGGATCAGTATGTCCACCCCCCGGACAAAATCGACAAATTCCGGCAGCCTCTGGCCGTGATCGGCCCCCAGCTCGCTGTCGGTGATGAACACCAGAGCATGGTTGCCTTCCCGAATCCGAAAGCCGAAACCTCCCTGGGGGTGATTGAGCGGGATGACGTCAATAGTAGCGCCATCCACCTCCAGGGGGCCGTGGGCCAGGCGGTTCAGATAGTCGATGCGGGCCTTGAGATGGTCAAAGGCCACCGGGAAAAAGCCGTCGCCCATGTGGCTGTCGAAGACGCGGGTCATGGCCTGGAAGGCCGGCGGCCAGCCATCCACCAGAATCTCCGTGGATTCTTGATAGATGGGGGCAAAGAAGGGGATGCCCAGCAGGTGGTCCCAATGCCCGTGGCTGAGGAGCAAATAAATACTGACGGGAGAGGCGTTTTCCATCAGGTGCTGGCCCAGGAGACGCAGGCCGGTGCCGCCGTCAATGACGAGGCGCCGGCCGGAATTCAGCAAGACTTCCACGCAAGAGGTGTTGCCCCCGAACTCCAGGGTATGAGCCCCGGGGGCGGGAATCGAGCCCCGCGTCCCCCAAAACTTGACCTCCATGCCGCCTCCCTTTTAAAAAAAATCTGAGCGGTACATCCCCGGCGCTAAACTAGCACCCGGTTCTACCAGGAGCTAGTGAATATTGGCCAGTTCAGGCCACAGCTTGCGGGCCATGTTTTGGGCAATCAACTGGTTGCCGGCGTCGTTAAAATGAACATGATCCACGAAAACCTTTTCCGGTGTATCCAGGAACAGCTTACTAAAATCATTAAAAAAACTCAAGTTTTCAGCTTCTCGGGTCACTAGATTATAGAATTTTTCCATCCCCAGAAAATAGATGTCGCGGTTTTTATATTCCGCCCCCCAGGCCTGGAGGAATTTTTCTTCTTCAGGCCCCATTACTCTCTTCAAGGACTTGTCGAGGAAAGGTTGGAGAAATACTCGATATTTAATGCCGTACAGGTTCAGTCTTTCCCGGGTGACCGATTGATTGACCAGATACGCCCTGGCGGCGGATTCGAGGCGCACCTCCGGCGGCATGGTCTTCTGGGTAAAGGAATTGTCAGTCCGATGGAAAACTTTTTCGCTGATTTTATCGAACGATGCGGCCAGAATGGAATGCCTCTTGATCAGGTCGATGAGGATATTGAAGCCCGGTTCCATGTTCCGGTTAACGTCCCTGGTCAGTTGGTCTACATAGGGCTGCCAGTTGGGCCGCCACTCCTGATAACTGACGGCACACCAGCCATCGTTGTGGCCGTCCAAGGCGATGAGCATCTGCGGTTTGAACTTGGGGAGAATTTCTCCTTCTATCCAGGAGAGCTCCTGAAAACTCAGATAGCCGCAAACTCCGGCATTAACTACCCTGAAGCGATCTTTTCCGGCCAGTTGATTCAGATCTCTTTCCAAACAGGCCGCGATGGTGGCGGTATTGGAGGAAGCGCCCCGCCCTTCGACGCTGGAGCCGCCTACCAAAAAAATCAAATACTTATCCCGGCCGATGGGTTTTTTATAGCCGTTGTCCACGAAACCATATTGATCCGTTTCCAGATTAGCCGGAAACCCCGGCAGCCGCAAGGTGCTGTTTGGTTTGTAACGCACTAAACCATAAGGAGTAAATTCAGTAAAATCGGTCTGGTTAAAGATAAAAGTTCGTTGATGAGTGTAATAATAAACAATTTGTCCTAATAACTCAGCAACGATAAAAAATAGAATAACAAATAAGAATAGGGTTTTCTTGGGATGGCGTTCAAAGATATTCTTATTTGCTTCCTGATTTATCTGGTTGATCACAGTTCCCATCCAACAACATCCTCCCGCCTGCTAAATGAAATACCGGGCCTCGGTCAAGAGTTGTGGTTGTTTTGTCGGCGGCCACTCAATCAGTAAGACTGACCGAAGGATCGTCCATAGCTAAATTGGCCTCAATCAGCCCGAAGCAGCCGGTGAGCATCATGTCTCCCAGGGGGGCGGCGAAGACCCCGGGCCAGCCCCGGGCCAGGCGGCGTCGGGGGCCGGTGATGACCGTGAAGGCAAACGCCCCCTTCCCGGGAAATTCGGGGGCGTAGGCGCAGCCGTGGCCCTGGTCGGCAAAGACCTCGTCATTGGTGAGTTCAGCGGCCTGAAACCGGCCCAGATGATCGAATAATTTGGCCTGATCCAGCAACCCGGTATGGTGCTCATAGATGCCCCAGAGACGGTCGCCCCGGACCAGAGCGGCAAAGGTGTGGGCATTGCCCAGGTTGACCACCGTCAGCCCGGTTTCCAGATGTTCCCGGGCCTGAGGGTCCAGCAGCGCCCCCCGGACGCCGGCGGCGCAGGTATCCATCAGCACCGCCCCCGGCAGGGATTCGGCCACGGCCAGCATCCGGGTGAAGCGGGCCGGAGGCCGGCGAAAGGCCAGGTCCCGGAGCTGTCCGCCCCGGGTCAGAAAATCTTCCCAATACTGGAAGCGGAAACGGCGATTGCTTTCCCGCGGGGCAAAACCGTGGTCCTGCACCGCCACGGCAAAGCGGCGGGGCCGGGGCACCTCAAAGTCCGCCAACACCCGGCCCAGGGCCTCCAGGTCCACGTCACCCAGGGAAAGGGACACGGCTTCCGGAGGCGGGGTCTCGGTGAGCACCACGCCCCAGCCCGCCACCGCCTCCAGACGGTCGCTGAAGGTCAGGGCGGCCTGGGCCGTGGCATAGAGCGGCAGCCCCAGCGCCAGATGGCGGCGCACCGCACCATTGATGGCGCCGCCGCCCATCAGTCGGCCGGTTAGAAAGACAGGACGGCCGGCCTCGCTTAACCGCGCCAGGCGGCGGGCCAGGATTTGGGTGGGAGCCGGCAGCACCATCTTGACCGCATTTTCCACGGTCTGTCCGGGCTCCCAGATAAACAAGTCCTGGGTGCCGCCGCCCACGTCCAGGGCCAGGATGGAACCGTCAGGCATGCGCCTCACCCCACTCTGCCGCGGCCGTCAGGGTGAGCCGCGCCGCCTCGTGACGGGACTGACGGAAGCGTTGCCGCAGCGCTTCGCTCCGGTAGGCCGGCTGCCAGCTCAGGCTGGCCAGCTCATCGGAAACCAGCAGTAATCCCGCCACCGGGACCTGGCGGAAGCGGCCCACCGCGAACAGGGCCGCCATCTCCATTTCCACCCCCAGGACCCCTTGGGCCTGCTGGCCCCGCACCAAATCCACGGTTTCCCGGTAAAAGGCATCCGTGGTCCAGACCCGGCCTCGGCAAAAGGGGAGGTCAGCCCGCTCCAGAGTCTGTTGCAAATGGGCCAAAAGCCTCGGATGGGGGCTATGGCTGTCCTGCTGCCGGGAAATAATACCTGGAGGTGCCGTCCCCGCTCACCGCCGCCTCCGGGAGGATAACCGCGCCGATGGGCGCCCGGGCTTGCAGGGAGCCGCACCAGCCCAGGGCCAGGACCATCGCGGCCCCCAAGGCGATGAGCTTTTCCAGGACCGCCACCGCATAGGGCGCCCCGATGGCCGGGGCCACCAGGGTGATGGCCTGGCCGTTCCAGGTTCCCTCCTGCACAGGCGCAATTCCAGAGGTACCGGGGCGCTCCGGTGGCGTTGGCCAGGCGGCAGAGAAAACGATAGTCCGGCAAGGTGAAAGTCAGGATAACCCGGGGAGAGACGGGTTCTTCCCAGTCCTCCCGCACCGGGTTGATGATGGCTGCGGAGGCTGCCCCCGGGGCTCGCGGCTGGTGAGCGTCCGGTTCAGCCAGGGGCGCGGCGGCAGGACGATCGGTGCTCATGCGGCTGCCCGGGAGTGTTTGAGCTTCCAGAAAAAATAGGCCACCACCGCCACCAAAACAGCCACTATGAAGTAATCCAGGATGTGGGTATAGCGCTGGATAATCCACCAGTTTTCCTTGAGACGCACCCCCAGGTAGGTGAGGAAGCCGTTCCACAGGGTGGCGCCCACCACCGTAAAGACCAGAAACGGCGCCAGGGGCATCCGGGCCAGACCCGCCGGGATGGAGATGAGGTGGCGCACCACCGGGATAAACCGGGAAATGAAGATGGTCTTGCCGCCATGGCGGTTAAAAAATTTTTTGGTCCACTCCAGATGATGCACATTGAGCAGCAGGTAGCGGCCATAGCGCAGCACCACCGGCTCTCCCAACCTGCCCATCCCATAAGAGAGCAGCGAGCCGGCAACGGACCCCAGGCTGCCGGCCACCATCACGGACAGGGGATCGAAGTGGCCGCTGAAGATGAGAAAGCCGGCAAAGGGCATGACCAGTTCGCTGGGAATGGGGAAGACCATGCTCTCCATGGCCATAAGCACGAAGATGCCGACGTAGCTGCATTGATTGATAAACAGGGTGTTATAGTAACAGAGAGATTCGGTAAGTCCCATGTCAGTTTAATTTTCTCCCGATTCGCCTTGCCGCAGTTTGCCTTCCACCTCTGACTGCAGTCCCCGGAGTCCGGGACTGAGCTCCACCGGATAGACCGGCGGGTCCTGCAAGGCCTGGTAGGACTCGGGCAGGCGGGCCAACTGGGCCTGGAAATATTTCCGGCTGTCGTTCAGGGTCGGCTGTGGCCGAATGATCCGGCCTTGGCGCATCACCGGCCGCAGCAACGGCTCGGCCCCGGGCGTCCCCTCGCCCCTGAGGGCGATGACATCCCGGCGCATCTTACCCTGATCGTCATAATGGCGGAAAATTTGTTTTTTGTCCACCAGGGTGACTTTGCCGGTGGAGAGTTTCATTACCGGCCGTCCGGCATATTTTACCAGTTTGTAGGCAATGTCAAAGTAGGGGGCATCGGCGGACACGCCCATCTTGGTGCCCACCGCAAAGCTGTCGATCCGGGCGCCGGCGGCCAGGGTCCGGGCGATTTTATGTTCGTCGAAGCCGCCGCTGGCCAGGATGCGGACATAATCGAGACCGGCCTCGTCCAGGACTTCACGCACCTCTTGACTGATGGCGGCCATGTCGCCGCTGTCCAGCCGGACGTACTGCAGGCGCTGGCCCCGGGCCTCCATCTCCCGGGCCACCCGGACGGCGTTCCGGGCCCCGGCGAGGTTGTCATAGGTATCGATGAGCAGGGTGGTGATGTCGGGAAAAACCCGGGAAAAGACCCGGAAGGCCTCGACTTCTTCGGCAAAGCTGGAGATGTAGGAATGAGCCATGGTGCCGAAGATGGGGAGGCCGTAGAGCTTGCCCGCCAGGACGTTGCTGGTGCCCAAAAACCCGGCCAGGTAGCTGGCCCGGGCCACCTTCAGACCCGCGTCCGACCCCTGGGTGCGGCGCAGGGAAAAATCGATCAGGGGCCGGCCCTGGGCGGCGTAGACGGCGCGGGCCGCCTTACTGGCGATCAGGGTCTGGAAACTGACGGCATTGATGATGAAGGTCTCGGCCAGTTGGGCCTCCAGGATGGGTCCGCTCACCTCCAGGATGGGCTCGTCTTTAAAAAAGAGGCTGCCTTCGGGCAGAGCATGCACCTCGCCGGTGAAGCGGACCTGCTCCAGGTAATCGAGAAAAGGAGTCTTAAACAGGCCGGTGCTGGAAAGAAAGGCCAGGTCGTCTGCGGTGAACCTGAGGGTCTCCAGGTATTCCAGGGCCTCGGCCAGGCCGGCGGCGACGAAATAGCCCCGGTCCGCCGGGTATTTGCGGATAAAGAGGCTGAAGGTGGCTTCGTCCGCCATCCCCTGATCGAAATAACAGGCCGCCATGGTCAACTGATAAAGGTCAGTCAACAAGGCCAGGCGCTCTCCCAGGGGCTGCTCCATATCTTCCAGCGGCGGGCGTCGATCCGCCCAGCCTATCCTCTCTCAAAGTGAAAAACTTGCCTCATTATAACTAAATAGGCAAATCTAAAAAAGAAATTACCCTCCTGCCATTTCAGAGGAGCCCATTTGTTCAGATTGGTGGGGTCTATGAGGTGAGGGACCCTGCACCATTTCTCGTTGCGGAACATCATGAAAGCCGTGTAGGGTGCGTTTCACGCACCAATAGCTTACTCCCCAAACTTAAGATCCTTAAATAGTTCGACATTGCACCCACCCCAATCGGGCGGATATATTTCTTGGGCCATGAAGCGATGAAAAGTTGAATATGGCCAATCAATTACCCTGGATACATGGCCGTGCTTTACAGGGTTCCAGTGAATATAATCAAAATGTTTTTCATAGTCGTCATCATGGTTCAAATTCCTGGTGCCACCTCTTTTCCCGCATCTCCAGCAGATATTGTTACAGGGAGTGCACCCTAAACGACTACCCTCTAGAAAACACGTCCGCGTCCAGGTCCAGGCGCTTCCCGGCCTGGAGCAGGTGGTAGCCCATGGCCGCCACCATGGCGGCGTTGTCGCCGCAGAGGGAGAGCGGCGGCAGGAACAGCCCGGTGCCGGCGGCTGCGGCCCGGCTGGCCAGGACCCGGCGC
This sequence comes from uncultured delta proteobacterium, assembly GCA_963797235.1. GTDB lineage: Bacteria > Desulfobacterota > Desulfobaccia > Desulfobaccales > 0-14-0-80-60-11 > JAPLJC01. The sequence goes on along the minus strand of CAWCOX010000003.1, from coordinate 197,161 downwards.
AGATGGCCGTTGGCCGCCACCCCACCGCAGACTACCAGGCGCTCGCAGCCGGTTTGCTCCAGGGCCAGCCCGGCCCGGCTCACCAGGGAATCCACCACCGCTTCCTGGAAGCTGGCGGCCAGGTCGGCCTGGGATGTGAGATCGGTGAGCACCTCGGGATGTCGCTTGATATGGAGGGCGGCGGCGGTCTTGAGGCCGCTGAAGCTGAAGGTGAGCGGCTCCGCCTGGATGCGGGGCCGGGGCAGGGCTATGGCCTTGGGGTTCCCACGCGCGGCCAGGGCCTCGATCCTCACCCCGCCGGGATAGCCCAGTTGCATGAGCTTGGCCACCTTGTCGAAGGCCTCGCCCGCGGCGTCGTCCCGGCTGCGGCCCAGAAGCTCCATTTCCAGAAAGCCGGCCACCCGATAGAGATTGGTGTGCCCGCCGGAAACCACCAGGGCCACGAAGGGAAAGGCCGGCGGCCGGTCCGTCAGAAAGGCCGCCAGGATGTGGGCCTGGAGATGGTGCACCCCGGCCAGGGGGAGCTTACGGGTGAAGGCCAGGGTCTTGGCCGCGGCCATGCCGATGACCAGGGCGCCGACGAGGCCGGGCCCCTGGGTCACGGCCAGGCCGTCCAGGTCTTTCAGGCTCACCCCCGCCTGATCCAGGGCCCCCTGCATCACTGGCAGGATATTTTCCAGATGCCGGCGGGCCGCAATCTCCGGCACCACCCCCCCATAAGCGGCATGCGCCTCGAACTGGGTCGCCACCACGGAAGACAGGACCCGCCGCCCGTCGGTCACCACCGCGGCCGCGGTCTCGTCACAGGAGGTTTCGATGCCTAAGATCAGCATAATTTATCAACCGCCGATGAACGCCGAGGCACGCAGATATAAAAAATATCGGCATTTATCGGCATTTATCGGCGGTTTCATTGCCCCCAGCAATAATCAGGTGAGGTTTAATTTTCTCCAGCAATTTCGGACCGATTCCGGAAACCTGCAGCAAGTCGTCGATTTTTTTAAACGGCCCGTGCTGCTGGCGATATTGCACGATGCGCTGAGCCAGGGCCGGGCCGATGCCGGGCAGGCCGTCCAGGTCCGTGGCGCCGGCGCCGTTCAAATCAATGGGCAGGCCCAGGGTCAGGAGTTCGGCGCCGTGCAGGCGGGACAAAAGGTAATGGCCGTCTGCCGCGATCTCCACCCGGCTGCCCGAGGCCACTTTATCGGGAGTCGCCGGCGCCTTACCCGGAGCGCCGCTCTTGGGCCAGATTTCCGCCAGGGTCGGGAGGTGGTCGAAGGCGTAGACCCCGGGGTGGGCCCCAACGCCGCTCACTTCCACAAAGACGAAATTAGGCCCGGCGGCCGGAGGAGGGGAGGGGGCCAGCCAAAAGTTGGCCCGCCAGGCCCATAACAACAACAGCGCCGCCCCGAGGAGCAGAATGACGCCCTGTTGCGTCCGTTTAAAATAAGGCGGGCTTTTCATAGGTAGCCGAGGCCTCGCCAGCTAACTTGCCTGGCCAGCCTGCGAGGTTGACGTTCAGGGCAGCGCGGCCGCCCCTTATGTGCCGCACAGGCTGGAAAGCCTGTGCTACCCTTCATGTTAGCGGCCCGGATGGCCGGCCACAATCCTAAACATAACTGCGAGCAATACTACCAAAATGCCGGCCAGAAGGGCAGCTTTGAAGAGATACTTTTCCCATTTGCGCTTGCCTTCCTGGTAATAATGCCGCTCTGAGGCCGTAAAAACTCCTTTGGCGTTCAGCAATAAAATATAATAAATCCGCAGGCTTGCCGGGACATAGATCAGATAGAACAGGCCAAGCGCCGGGATGGCCCTGGGGGAGCTGAACCTGGCGAAAAAATCCGCCGCGCCTTGCCAGTTGACCGCGGCGGCGCCGCCCAGGATCCCGGCCAGCGAACCAAAGAGCAGCAACCCGGCAATGATCCGGCATCGGCGAATGACGCTCTGGGCCTTGGGTTTAATGGAGCCGTCGTTCATTCTTCCAACTCGAAACTCGAAACTAAAAAGGCGGGCACGGAGGCCCGCCCTACCAAACCGATTCAGGGACAGGCTAGCGGGCCTGGTGTTCGTCCTTGAAGAGTTTATAATTGATACCGTCCACCAGGGCGGCCCAGGAGGCCTCGATGATGTCGAAGGAGACGCCCACGGTGCCCCAGCGGTCGTGCGCGTCCCGGGACTCGATGAGCACCCGCACCTTGGCGTCGGTGGAGCCGCTGCCGGGGAGCACCCGCACCTTGTAGTCCTCCAGGCGCATCTCGGCCAGGCGCGGGTAAAACCGGATCAGCGCCTTGAGCAGCGCCTTGAACAGGGCGTTCACCGGGCCGTTGCCCAGGGCGGCGGTATGGACTTCATGCGGCCCCACCCGCACCCGGATGGTGGCTTCGGGCGCCGGATCTTCGTCTTCCCCCACCTTCTGGTCCACCACCCGGTAGTTCAGGAGGCGGAAGTATTCTTTGAATTGGCCCAAGGCAGCCCGGAGCAATAGTTCCAGAGAGGCCTCAGCGGTCTCGAATTGATGGCCTTCGGCCTCCAGGTCTTTGACCTTCTCCAGGATGGTTTGCAGAGCCTCGGTACTCTTGGGCGGGATCTTCAGGTCCAGCTCCCGGATCTTGTCCAGGGCGAACTGCACCTCCCGGTCGTGGGCCGCCGGGTCCAACCCCAACTCCTTGGCCTTGAGGAAGATGCTGCTCTTGCCCGAGAGGTCCGACACCGGGATGTGCCGGACGTTGCCCACCAGCTCGGGGTTGAGGTGCTCGTAGGCCTTGGGGTTGCGCTTCACCGCGGCAGCGTGGATGCCGCCCTTGTGGGCGAAGGCGCTCACGCCCACGTAAGGCTGGTAGCGGTCGGGGGCGACGTTGGCCAGCTCGCAAACGAAACGGGAAATTTCCGTCAACTTTTTCAGCTTCTCGTCGCTGATGCAGGCGATCCCCATCTTTAGATGCAGGGCCGGGATGATGGAGCAGAGATTGGCGTTGCCGCAGCGTTCGCCGAAACCGTTGATGGTGCCCTGCACCTGGACGCAGCCCAGCTCCACCGCGGCCAGGCTGTTGGCCACGGCCAGCTCGGAGTCGTTGTGGGCGTGGATGCCCAGGGGAGCTTGCGGCAGATGCTGTTGCACCGCCTTGACGATCTCAACCAGTTCGGAGGTGAGGGTGCCGCCGTTGGTGTCGCACAGCACCAGGACCTGGGCCCCGCCGGCCACCGCGGCCTCCAGGCACTTCAAGGCGTATTCCGGGCTATCCTTGAAGCCGTCGAAAAAGTGCTCGGCGTCATAGAACAGCTCATGCACCCGGGGCTTGACATAGCCCAGAGAGTGGCTGATGAGCTCCAGGTTGCGCTCCGGCGTGGTCTGCAAGATCTCCTTCACCTGGAAGAGCGAGGACTTGCCGAAGATGGTGACCACCTGGGCCCGGCTGAGGAGCAGCTCCTGAAAGGCCGGGTCCGACTCCGGCGGCCGGTCCTTGTGATGCGTGCTGCCGAAGGCGGCGATGCGGCTGCCGTTGACGTCACCGTACTGGCGGATTTCTTCGAAGAAATCCCGATCCTTGGGGTTGGACCCGGGCCAGCCGCCTTCGATGTAGTGGACCCCGAATTGCGCCAGCTTCTTGGCAATGCGGATCTTGTCAGCCAGGGACAGGTTGAAGTATTCCGCTTGGGTGCCGTCTCTCAGGGTGGTGTCGTAGATTTTTACCTGGCGCATGGGTACCTCTGTAGGGGCGAATCTTGCCTTCGCCCTGTAACGGTGGGCGAACACCAGGTTCGCCCCTACTAAATTATTTCTTCTTCGGCGGCGGCTGGTCCAGCCCGAAGGCGTCGTGCAGGACCCGCACCGCCAACTCGCCGTATTTGTCGGCGACGACACAGGAAATCTTAATCTCCGAAGTGCTGATCATCAGGATGTTAATATTTTCCGCGGCCATGGCCTCAAACATCTTGGCCGCCACCCCGGCGTTGTTCTTCATGCCGACGCCGACGATGGAGACCTTGGCGATGTTCTCCTCGCTCAAGACCTCCGCGGCCCCGATATCGGCGGCCACCGGCTTGATAATCGCCAGGGTCCTTTTCAGGTCGCCCTTGGGCACGGTAAAAGTGAGATCCGTGTGGCCTGCGCTGCTGGTGTTCTGGATGATCATATCCACCACGATGTTGGCGCTGGCCACCGGCTGGAACAGGTGACTCGCCACTCCGGGGCGGTCGGGCACCCGGGTGATGGTGACCCGGGCGTCATTTCTACTCAGTGCCACGCCGGATACCGGCACAATTTCCATGTCTTTATCCTCCACGGTCACCAGGGTGCCCGGATCCTCGGAAAAGGTACTGCGCACCACCAGGGGAACGCTATAGCGCCTGGCAAATCCCACGGAGCGGATCTCCAGGACCTTGGCCCCCATGGAAGCCAGTTCCAGCATTTCGTCATACGAGATGCGGTCCAGCTTCCGGGCCTTGGGATAGATGCGCGGATCGGTGGTGTAGACCCCGTCCACGTCGGTATAAATTTCGCAAAGGTCGGCCTTCAAGGAGGCGGCAATGGCCACCGCCGAGGTGTCGGAGCCTCCCCGGCCCAGGGTGGTGATGTTGCCAACTTCGTCCACTCCCTGGAAGCCGGCCACGGTGACGATGCGGTTTTTCTTCAATTCTTCTTTAATGCGGGCGGTATCGATGCCCAGGATGCGGGCCCGGCCATAGGCCCGGTCGGTGTAGATGCGGGCCTGATGGGAAAGCAGCGAGGTGGCCGGGACTCCCTGGGCGCGCAGAAAGATGCTGAATAAGGAGACGGTGGTCTGTTCCCCGGTGGCCAGCAGCACGTCCAATTCCCGGGCATCCGGGTCTTCCGACATCTCTTTGGCCAGGCGGATGAGGCGATCGGTCTCCCCGGCCATGGCCGAGAGCACCACCACCATCCGGTTGCCGTCCCGCCAGCCCTTGACTACCCGGTTGGCCACGTTGGCGATGCGATCCGCATTGGCCACCGAAGTGCCGCCATATTTTTGTACGATCAAAGCCACGATTGACGCTCCATTCAGGTTTAAAATCTTAATTATATAGAAGTCCCGAAAAAAGAAAAGCGTCAGCCGCCAGCACCGGCCTGATTTTCCTGATTAAACCGGTTTTTTTGGATATTTGTTAAGTGCATTTTTCGATTGACGATGGTGAAAAATTGATGTTATTAATGAAAAAAATCACAAGTCAAGGAGGCCAGGTAAAATGGCTGCCAAATTGATCAAAGGGGCGGAAGTCGCCGCCCAGATCCGCGAGGAGTTGAAAAAGGAAGTCGACGAACTGAAGGCCAAACATAATGTTACTCCCGGCCTGGTCACCATCCTGGTGGGCGAAAACCCCGCCTCCGTCAGCTACGTCACCGCCAAACAGAAGACCTCCCACGAGCTGGGATTCTATTCCATCCAGGACAGCCAGCCCGCCGACATCAGCGAAGCGGCCCTGCTGGCCCTGATCGACAAATACAACAAGGACCCCAAGATCCACGGCATCCTGATCCAGTTGCCGGTGCCCAAGCACATCGACTCCAACAAGGTGCTGCTGGCCATCAATCCCGACAAGGACGTGGACGCCTTCCATCCGGTCAACGTGGGCCGCATCCTCATCGGCAACTACGTCTTTCTACCCTGCACCCCGGCGGGCTGCCAGGAGCTCATCAATCGCTCCTACGGCGACCCCAAGGGCAAAGAAGTCGTGGTGGTGGGCCGGTCCAACATCGTGGGCAAACCCATGGTGGCCATCATGATCCAGAAGCTCAAGGGCGCCAACGCCACCGTGACCTGCGTCCACACCGGCACCCCCAAGGATAAGCTCATCGAGCACTGCCGCCGGGCCGACATCCTCGTGGTGGCCGCGGGCGTGCCCGAATACGTGCAGGGTGACTGGATCAAAGAAGGCTGCTGTGTCATCGACGTCGGCGTCAACCGCGTCGGCATCAGCGAGAAGACCGGCAAGGCCATCCTGAAGGGCGACGTCCACTTCGAGTCCTGCGCCGCCAAGGCCTCCTACATCACCCCGGTCCCCGGCGGCGTCGGCCCCATGACCATCACCATGCTCATGAAAAACACCGTCATGGCCGCCAAAATGGCCGCCGGCCTGATCAAGATGTAATGTAGGGTGCGCCCTGGCACCGAATCGTAGGGGCGACCCGCCGGGTCGCCCCTTCTTTGGTAGCACAGGCGTCCCGCCTGTGCTTCGGTGCCAGGGTATAACCCCGGTTATTTCCTTGCCAACCCTTTCACCTGTGCTGGCTCCCTCCGACCTCCCTTGATAATCTGGACCATTAATGCAACACGCCTGCGACTGAGCGGCAGAGCCGATCATCGACCGTCTAATTTGCGGCGTTGTACCGCAACTTGCACGGTCCGACCGCGGAATTATTAAGGAATCTGACCGGTTGCCTCTGGAACGGCAACGATCAGCAGCGGCACCAAAGCGGCACAAAATGCGGTAATTTTTTGGCCGGCGGCACAGGAACACAAGGGCACAAGTGGCTGATTGAGCCGAAATTTGGTAAAAATAACAATAAATCAAACTAGATACTTATATCGACGTCAATCCGACTTAATCTGCGGTTTTTATCAATTTTTTATGGAAAATAACTCTTCAATGCGAAAACGCGATCTCCGGGTAGACCTCCTCCGGGTCGAAGACCTTGGGGTCGGCGATCTCCCAGCCGCCTTCGCCCAGGCGGCGAAAGAAGCAGGACTGGTAGCCCAGTTCGCAGGCGCCGCCGGCCGGGCGCACCTTGAGGAGTAGTTGGTCACCATTGCAGTTGAGGCGAATCTCCACGATCTCCTGGAAGTGCCCCGAGGCCTCGCCTTTGGCCACCACCTTGCGTTTCCGGGGATCGTAATAATGGACCCGGCCCGTGGCGGCGAGACGTGCCAGGGCCTCCCGGTCCAATTCCACCACCATCAGGACCGCCGCGGTGGCGGCCTCCTGGATGACCGCGGTCACTCTCCGGCCTTCGGCCAGCGGCAGCCAGTTCGGCAGGTGCAGCCATTTCTGAGTCAAGACGTCCTCCTCCGGAAAAAAAACGATCCCGTGAATTTTTCTAACATAACCACTCAGGATTGGTCCATTTTTTTTCCTGACCGGCTTTATACCTGGAAAAAATCTTGACAGATTTGGCAGATGGATGGTATTTAGGTCGAAGGAAAGTGAAAGAGTGCACAAATTATTCCGCCAAAACTGGGAGGAGGCAAAAAGATGGCAAGATATGGCTACATCGAATTTTATTACAGCACCAAACACACGCCGGTCGATAAATATAAATGCGACAATGCCAATGTGCTCAACCTGCTGAAGAGCGTGGGCTCCCACGGGATAGAGACCGCAGCCATTGACCTGGGCGACAATCCCGATCCCTTCCGGATGTACCACAAGGCCTCCAGCGGCCCCGCCTCCGAGTATCGCCCCATTTTCGGCGAGGTGCGTGGTTCGGATTATAAAGAATACTTCGGCAAGACCATTCCGGCCCTCTGCGTCTACCCCAAGAAAGGTGACCGGGCGCCGGTGGAGGTCCTGCCGCGCATGGACCATAAGCTGGGCCGGGTTTATCTGATCGAGGAATGGTTGGAAAACTATGTCGCCGAGCTGGAAGGCCGCATCGAAGCCACGAAGTAACTGCCAATTTCCAGGCCCCACCCGATCCGGGTGGGGCCTTTTTTGTTTCGGTTAGAGCTCCCGGGCACCCGGGTAAACCCGCAGCAAATCCCGCAGGGTTTTTGCGTAAGTTTCGTAAGCCGGATGACCGAACAACACGAAGCGAGCCAGTTTAATCTCCGGATGCTGGGACAGGTAATCCAGGACCGTCTTCAAGGCCACCCGGGCGGCCTCGGCCAGGGGATAGCCATAAGCGCCGGTGGAGATGGAAGGGAAGGCCACGGAGGTTAACCCCTTGCCGGAGGCCAGCTTCAGGCTCTCCCGATAGCAGGAGGCCAGCAGCTCGGGTTCCCGACGGCCCCCGCCCTGATAAACCGGCCCCACGGTGTGGATGACGTAACGGGCCTTGAGGTTGCCGCCGGTGGTGAGGCGGGCCTCGCCGGTGGGGCAGCCGCCGATTTGCCGGCACTCTGCCAGGATCTTGGGGCCGCCGGCCCGATGAATGGCCCCGTCCACCCCGCCACCGCCCTGTAGTGCGGAGTTGGCGGCATTGACGATGGCGTCCACGTCTTGCCGGGTGATATCACCTTCCACCAGGTGCAGCTCAGCCTCACCAACCTTGACGTGCATAGTTTCGGCCCATTTAAGCCGGCTCGAGGCGGCCGAGACGGCCACCCCACCGGGTTTAGGTGGGGCGGGCCTCCGCGCCCGCCTTTATCAGGCTATTTATCGATCAGGCGGTAGTGGTCCGCCTGCTTGGCCCAGGTGCTTTGGGGAAATCTGGCCGTAAGTTGATCGTAGGTTTCCCGCAAGGGTTTGGGGTCGTGGCTCAGCTTGTATTTCGCCACCCCCAGGAAGAACAGGGCCTCGGCCGCCGCGTCCTTATCCGGGTAGCAGGAGATGACCTCCTCGAATAAGGCCCGGGCCTCGGGCAACTGGTCCGTACCCAGGGCCCACTTGCCTTTGGCGGTCAGGAAGGTGGCGAGCAGGTCCTCCGGGGAGAAAAAGCCCACCGCCCGGTAATGTTCCCGGCCGTCGGCGTCCAGCACCAGCAAGGTAGGGGTCCAGCTCACCGCAAATCTCTGCATCAGCATCTGGTTGCTGGTCTGGACCTGCACCGGGACAAAGTTCAAGGAAATAAATTTGGCCACGCGCTCGTCAGGATACGTAACCGCACCCATCTGTTGGCAGCCCAGTCACTGGGGGTTGTAAAAATCGAGGAAGATAGGTTTATTCACTTTTCGGGCGGTTTCCTGGGCCTTGAGCAGATCGTCCAGCCAGCAAATCTCTATTGCCATGGTTTTCTTCTCCTTTTTTCCAGGTTGCGGCGTCCCGCCCGGCGTGGAGGGTGCGCCCGGCGCCCCCTAGCCCACAATGGTCACGGCGCGGCCCTTGGCGCCGTCCACCACCTTGCGGGTGACGCTCCCCAGGAGCAGGGATTTGGCCATCCCCAGCCCCCGCCGACCCATGACCACGGTGTCGTAACCGCCCGCCTGAGCCTCGTCGATGATATCATCGGCCACGTCGAAATATTTGGGTTTGAACTTATTGGCCACCGCCCCTTTGGCCAGCCCGGCCTTGGTCAGGTGTTGGTGCGCCTTGCCGACCAGGTCTTGCCAGTTCTTCTCCTGTTCCTGCTGCCAACTGGCGACCAGGCCTTTGCGGGCTTCCCGTTCCTTGTCCTGGAGGACGTGGCCGTCGTCCCAAAAGGCCGGGGGCAGGCCCGCCAGGATGTGCAACAGAGTGACCTGTACCCCCGCGGTTTTGCCGAAGGTTTGGGCCACGTATTCCACGGCGCGCCAGGCTCCTTCCGAACTATCCAGCGCGATCAATAGTTTAGCCATGACTGCCTCCCTTTTCCGCCGAAATCAGGGCTAAGTTAATCATCCCCTTCCTGGGAGTCAACGCCGCTGGACAAACCCCTTGCAATAGTGGCCGGTTCACCATAGAATCTCTTGGGAGCGCATGCCATGGAAAAGAAAGAGGATATAGGCTTCGAGCCCTCCGACACCGGGCAGGTGGACCGCCTGCTGGCCGACATCGAATTCTCCAAGGCCCTGGTGAGCGCCTATGACATGGAGACCCTGCTCTCCGCGGTCCTGGAGCGCATCAAGCTCCTGATCCCGGCGGCCAACTGGTCGTTGTTATTGCTGGACCCCCAGACCCGGGAGCTCTATTTTGCCGTGAGCGTGGGGGTGGACCCGGAGTCGGTCAAGTCCATCCGCCTGCGGCCGGGGGAAGGCATTGCCGGTACGGTGGCCCAAACGGGTCGGCCCATCTTCATCCCCGACGTGAACCTGGACCGGCGTTTTTCGGCCCGGGTGGATACGCTCACCGGCTACGATACCCGTTCCATCATTGCCCTGCCCCTGGTGGTGCGGGGCGAGGTCATCGGGGTCTTCGAAGTGGTCAACGTGGAGGACGAGAAATTCTTCCGGGAGAAGTATCTGCCCCACCTGAGCATCCTGGGGGACTACGTGGCCATAGCGGTGGACAACGTCCGCAATCTCCAGAAGCTCCAGGCCCGTACCTATATCGATGAAGTCACCGGCTTTTATAACACTCGCTACCTCATCTACAGTCTGGACCGCCTGATCCCCCAGATTCACCAGCAAGGCGGGGAGTTTTCCGTGGTCTTCCTGGACCTGGATAATTTCAAGGCGGTGGTGGACGGCTATGGGCACCTCAGGGGCAGCAAGGTCCTGGGGGAGGTAGCCCGGGTCTTCCACTCCCTGCTGGGTCCCGACGACAGCCTGGTGCGCTACGGCGGTGACGAGTTCATCATCGTCCTGCCGCACCGGGCCCAAGCCCAGACCCTGGAATTGACCCGGCGTTTGCGGGAGCGGCTCAACCAGACCAGCTTCTTGACCACTGAGGGCTTGAACCTGCGGCTCACCGCCAGCTACGGCATCGCCACCTTGCCGGCGGACGCCCAGGACCGGGAAGGTCTGCTCAATGTGGCCGATAAGGCCCTGTTTTCCAGCAAGGGCCGGGGCAAGGACCGCATCATGCTGGGTCGGGACCTGACGCCGGCGGAAGAAGTGTAGTTTGCGTCCTACGCACCAAATATCAGTGGCACAGGCGAGACGCCTGCGCCACCAATGAAAAAACGGAACACGAATTAATGCCCAGCAAGATTCTGGACCTGGCCCGGGAAGTCTTGACCATCGAAGCCGAGGGCCTCACCAATCTGATCGCCAAACTTGACGCCAGCTTCGTCCAGGCGGTGGACCTGATTTACCGGGCCCAGGGCCGGGTCATCGTCACCGGGGTGGGCAAATCCGGCATTGTGGCCCGCAAGATCGTGGCCACCTTCAACTCCACCGGCACCCCGGCCCTCTTCCTGCACCCGGTGGAGGCCATGCACGGCGACCTGGGCATGGTGTCCGGAGCCGACGTGGTCCTGGCCCTGTCCAACAGCGGCGAAACCCGGGAGCTTACCATCCTCATCCCCAGCCTGGAGCGCCTGGGTGCGCCGCTCGTCGCCATGACCGGCCGTCCCGCCTCCACCCTGGGCTGCCGGGCTCAGGTGACCATCGACACCGGCGTCCCCCGGGAGGCCTGCCCCCTGGGATTGGCCCCCACCGCCAGCACTACCGCCATGCTGGCCATGGGCGACGCCCTGGCAGTGGTCCTGCTCACCAAACGGGGTTTCCAGGCCGCGGACTTCCAGCGTTTCCATCCCGGCGGCAGCCTGGGGGAGCGCCTGACGCTGGCCATCTCCGAGGTGATGCTCACCGGCGCCCGGGTTCCCCTGACGACGCTCTCGCACCCCCTGAGCCAGGCCATCGAGGAGATGGACGCCAAACGCCTGGGGGTCACCCTGGTGGTGGACGGCCGCGGCACTCTCAAAGGCATCATCACCGACGGCGACCTGCGCCGGGCCCTGAAGAAGTGGGGCGGCCTTCAGGACAAACAGGTGAAAGAGGTGATGACCCCGAAGCCCAGGAATATCGGCCCCGGGGCCCTGGCCTCCCAGGCCCTGGAACTTATGGAACACCAGGGCATCACGGTGCTCCCCGTGGTGGACGAGGCCCTGAAGGTTTTGGGGATCGTCCACCTGCATGATCTTTTGGGCCGGGGAGACTTTAAGTTTAGATAACCACATGGACCAACCCCCGCTATGAACCCGCGGTTGCGGCAAATCCTGGCCGTTTGACTTATTGGGCGCCACCCTGGTGCTGCTCTTTCGCCTTTCCCCGCTGCTGGTGAATCGGGAAGCCAATCGATAACGATGATTTCGTGGAATATTGGGCCGCCGGCCGGCTGAATCTCAGAGGGGACAACCCCTACAGCCCGCAGCAATTGGGGGCCTTGGAATTACAGGCCGGCCGGACCTTTCAAGTGCCGGTCCGGATGTGGAATCTACCGTCGATCTTGCCCCTGATCATGCCCTTCGGGGCCCTGGATTATCCGTTCAGTCGGGTTTTATGGTTCTTGAGCCAGGTAGCCCTGATTTGCTTCAGTGCTTCCTATGTCTGGCGTCTTTATGGGGGCTCGATCCCGCCTCTCCTGGGTGCCATGGCTGATCGCCTTGTCGTTTTTACCCACTCTCTTCATGCTGAAGGTGGGGCAAATCGGCACCTTTATGCTCTTCGGCATCGTGCTGTTTCTGATGTTTACTCAGCGCCGGTCCTGGTGGCTGGCCGCTCTCGCCATGCTCTTTATGGCGAATAAGCCGCACGTCCTGTACCTCGTGCCGCTCGCTTTTCTCCTCTGGACCCTCAACCGCGGCAGTTGGGGGCTCCTGGCCGGCTCCGCCACCGGCCTCATCCTGGCCATGGGTATCGCCCTGCTCTTTAACCCCCAGGTTCTCAGACAGTATCTCGATTTTATCGGCCATAATCCTCCGGATGGCATCACCCCCACTATCGGAGGGGTGCTCCGGTATTACTCGGGCCCCGAGAAGATGTGGCTGCAGTTCCTGCCCGCGGCCCTCGGGGTGATTTGGTTTGGGTTTTATTGGCTGAAGCACCGTCAGTCCTGGGATTGGCTTGAGCAGATGCCGCTCCTGCTGACGGTTTCAGTTTTGACGGCCTCCTACGGCTGGACATATGATTATGTGGTGTTGATTCCGGTTATCGTCGCGGTGGCCGTAAGGCTGGCGCAACGAGGCCCGGATGCGACCACGGTGCTCGCCATCATCCTGTACGCGGCCATCGACGGGGCGGTCTTGGTGGCGAATCTCCAGGGGATAATTCGCCAAGATTTCTGGTTCATGTGGCTGGCGCCGGCCTTTGCCGGCTGGTATTTTTGGCTGATGCACCGGGGGGTCATGACCGAGGTTAGAGCGTAAGGGATGGAAAAGAGTAAGTTTTTTGACTACCTGCTGGCCAGTAATGGACCGGCCTTGGCAGGCTTCAAGAGCTGGCTCTTCCAGCCGGGCATGGAGTTTAATTCCCGGCGGACCTGGTGGGGGGAACAGCAGCCCAGGTCCCGCCCGCATGAAGGCCTTGACCTCTGCTGTTTTGAGGATAGCCGCGGGCAGTTCAGGCAAGTGGGGCCGGACCTGCAGATCCCCTCGACCCTGGCCGGCAAAATCCTCCGGCTCGCCGGCGATTTTTTGGGCGAATCCATTTATCTAGGCCATGAGATCCTGGCGGCAGACGGCCGGCGGCTGTGCACCGCCTATGGCCACACCAGGCCGTTGGCCGAACTTAAGGTCGGCCAACCGGTGGCCGCGGGGGAGATCATTGCGACGCTGGCCGCCCCCCGGGGCCAAAAGACCAGGGTTCCGCCCCACTTGCACCTTACCCTGGCCTGGATTCCGGCGGCGCTTGACCCGGACCGGCTCGATTGGCAAAATCTGGGCCGCGACCCGGCGATTACCCTGATCGATCCTCTTTCAGTCTTAGCGCTGCCGGCCTGAAGCTTTAGCCGGCGATAATTTTGGGTTTGGGAAGCTTTGAGGCAGCAAGCGAGGGGGAGGTGATTCTTCTCTGAACCACAGGAGCGGGTCCTTAATACCCAAATAAGCGCATGAGGGGACAGATGTAAATGTCTCCATGCCTGATGGTGGATATGGCAGAAAAGAGCTCCGTGTCCGCTTCAAGCTTGAGTAGGTAGCCATTGGCCCCCACGGTCAGGGCCTGCTTCATGTATTCCGTTTCGTTATACATGGTCAGAATCAGCACCTTGATCTCAGGATATTTCTCCCTGACTCTCCTGGTCGCTTCTAGTCCTCCCAGGTTTGGCATGGCGATATCCATGATTACCATATCCGGGGAGGGGATATTCTTCTTCAAGTAGTCAAGGAGTTCAAGGCCATCCCCTACTTCAGCAATTACCTTTAATTCGGGATCTTCTTCAATAATTTTCTTGAGGCCACGCCGAACCATGGCATGATCATCCGCCAGAACAATAAAATAAGGCCTATCCATGCTCCCACCTTCCCAAACTTCAATAGAGGATAGGAATTGGCCTGAGTGGTGTCAATTCTGCACGGCAAAATGGCAATAGAAGATATGGCCGAATCATTTCAGTCTCGTGGCATCCTTCAGATGTTGGAACCTGTTGAAATCACCCCCCCACAAATGCCCTCGGAGGATATGGGGGTCATTTCTGCAATTTTCTCTGGCCCGATGATAAGTGAAGGAGATGGCAAGTAATCTGCTATATCTGCGCGGTTTCAAGCGCAATAAACGACATTCGATATGATGTTCATAACTGAATTCCAGGTCACACGCGCTAAGATGACCTGCTTCTTCAGCTTATTTTGTAAATGAGGCACTCTCTTAATAATTGGGAAATCTATTTACCTTCTTCTTTGCTATCTCGAATCTGCCAAGAGTACATGCCTTTTTCCAAGATCGTTTTATAGGCGGTTCTGACCAGGGTGTAATCGTGGGTGCGCTGATCATAAACCTGAATATTCCAAACGATATCAGCCACTATTTGGTTATCGCTTAAGGGTTGGACATTGGAAATTCGATAATTGACTTCTTTGATATCATAATTCCTCCACAACTCAAGCATACGGCCTTCCAAGTGTCCCAGATTAGGATAAGAGGAAGAGTAACAAGCGAGCCATTTGTTGATGTCCTTTTTGAGATGAGCAGCCCGGATTTTTTCCGAAATCTGTTCAACCTCCCGCTTTAAATCCTGCTCAACTTGGTTATTCGGAATTTTCTGAGGAGTGGAAGGGGTAGAGCGGGCATTAGAAACGACTTGTCCAACCTGTTTGGAAAATTCTGTAATATTTCTTTCAAACCGATAACGCTGATATTCTTGGCCGGCTAAAAAACCGATAGCCAAACCAGTAACCACACCAGTTATGCCCATCAGGAATTCAGTCTTAGAAATACCCATATCTGCCTCTCAGTGACCTTGATCCATTCCCATATCCTCCAACCCATAAATTCCCGGTTTATTAATCAGATCATTTATCACCCTTATCTCCAGCCATCCGGTTAATGACCTTATCTCCAATGCCTATGTGTGGCCCGACCAATATCCCACTCGCTTTCGTTGAGCATCTGGTCGAGCTGGGTTTTTTGTGCCGGGTTGAGCCGACCATGTTCCCGCATCTGAGATTCAACCGTGCGGATATATTGTTGCTGGTGTTCCAGACGCTGATATTCTCTTGGAGATACTTGACCAGCCTGCCATGCCTGTTGAATCCATTGCTCTTGACTCATTAGCCGCTGATCAACATAACTGTTATGAGGCCCAGCCCAAGCCGAAAAGTTTCCGAAGACGGTTAAGGCTGCCACGACCATAGCTACCATGATTCCTTGCCATTTTTTCATTGCCCGATCCTCCAAGTGACTTACCAGGAAATATAGTCTGGATTTTTCTTTTTGGGCTTTGACACGTTATCTGTTAATGGATTTGACCATTGACCGGAGCAAAAGTTAGCCGAAGATTCGTGTCAATTTTATAGCTGAATTGTCTCGTTCATGCTTGGAGGAAATCCGACGTTTTCCGGATATTGGAGATTGAGTGCTTACTTTTGAGGGGAGACTTAAAGCAGCCGGGAAAGTTCAAGAGGATGGTTGCCAAGTTAGGGTGCGGCTTGAAAAGATTATACCGTTTAATGGATGGAGGGAGATATATGCCGAAAAAATCAAAAAGATATCTAAAAAGGTACTTCCGGAAAGGCAGACTATCGCCACCTTGAGATTTGAAGAGGGGTTTTACAAAATGGGAAATACCTTGGCATCCTCGCAGCCACAGGACAGTTACCCCTGTTTCGTGACTGAAGGCGTCAGGAAGATCCCTATAACCGTAAGAAAAAGAATAATAATCGTCCCCAGTATCACCGGCAGAGCGATATAGTTATCCACCCTAGATGTTAGCAGGTTCCACGCAAAATGCAGGGTTAACCATCCTTGGTCCAGAAAATCGGCCATCTCTCCACCCCCAGTTATGGTCATAGTCAGCTGATGTCATATAAGAACGAATAAACTTCGGAAGAATTGCACTTAGAATGGAACCTGGACAGAGGATTGTCTATGGCTAATTTAACCAATTTCAGATGGGCATTTTAACCATCTGGAATGTTCAGGAATGTCTGGCGAATATGCAGCCGATGTTTCGGCCACAGGTCTTCCCCGGATCTACGAGACCTAAATCCGGAAAATACAGTTTCACGTCGCGGCAATCAAAGCTACCAACAGGCCGAATTCCGAGGTGCGGTCAACTCAAATGAGGCTATATCCAATTATTCAGATTGGCTTTCCTCATGTGATAGTGAATAGTCTGATTTTATTTCACCAATAACGAAGAAGAGGCCCACATAAATTACGACTAACACAATTATGATTGTCAGGGCCGCGTATAACGTAATAATATCCATAATAAATTTCTCCTTTAATTTGATAAATTGCTTAAATCACTAACTCGAAGACAATATAGTTTTATACTTCCATTCTAAGCAGACATTTACCTCATTAGGCCCCGTTTCAGTTGATTGCATGATTGTACTAACCAAATAATGTGGTATATATCTCCTATGTAAGCTAAGGTTTGGTCAATTTGGTTGCGGATCATTTGGACCGATGAAAATATTGGATGATCGATCTTGATCTCTTCCAATATCCATCTCAGTCCTGAGCTTGCCTCATTCAAGGATATGGACAACTTATCCAATTCGTCACAGATATTAATGAGTATATCGGCAGGGCTTCCCATGAGATTCTCCTAATCTAATACACTGCTCAACCCCAAATAGAGGAGCGTTGCTTGATGAGAAAGTTTATTGGTAGTTCTGCAATCCAAGTGCCAATTATTTATCTATTTAATATTTAAAGGATATTCATGAATTGATCTCAAATTTTACCCGATTTAATTCTTGAAAAATTAACTAATAGTTCATAATTCTGAACATTAGCGCAGGGGGAAACTTATCGATTATCCGGCTTAAGTAGCTGGCATGAATATTTGGAAAAATTGGGAACAACATGAGGGGCATTCGGAGGGGTATAAAGCGAGGTTGTGGCGAAAGGAGAGATCTACCAGTATGGAGATAGAATGTTTAAGCTCGTGGTGATAATATTCGGCTCATACTAAATATTAATAAGCCAAACTCCGACAATAGCCGGAGTTTTAATCTAACCCAACATTAGGGAAGAAAATGGTAAGATTGTTTTATCAGGCGGTTCCGCAGGCCAGGGTTGGTCGTGCCTTTAGTTCAGAGGGCTGGTACTTTGAGAGAATACCCGAGAAGTAAGAATTGCCTGCCTTGAGGGTGAATATTGCTTCAATCAGTTCGTCACAGACGGCTTCTTTAAGCAAGTACCCATTGACGCCTAAGCCGATGGCATGCCGGAGATATTCTTCGTCCCGGTGCATGGTGAGGATTAGTACTTTAAGGCTGGGATAGAGCCGCTTGATCTCCCTACTTGCCTGTATTCCCCCGCATCTTGGCATGGAGATATCGAGGATAACCAGATCAGGCACATATTCTTTTAAGAGGTCCAAAACCTCAAAGCCATCTCCAGCTTCTCTCACGACTTTCAGTGTGGGTACGTTCTCGACGATTCTCCTAATCCCTTGGCGGACCATGGCGTGGTCATCGGCCAGGATAATCGTATAATGCTCGCCAGTGGTAAATGGCTTACCGTTTTCACCAGAAAAATGGTGAAAAGTACACTCCTGTCCACTCTTTTTTGTTTTCATGGCTGTAAAGACCCTCCCCTATCTTTACACTTCGACTCTTTTCTTCCCAGGCCATCCCCATGGCCCGCTTTACCGAATTTGTTTCCTTCTGCTTTATAGTATGTTTTCAACCACCTCCCGTTTGTTGAATTAAAGTTATAATAATCACCTATTTTTCCAAGTCCATGGGGAATTCCCCCAATTCACCTTGTTTCCAAGTTACCAAATATTTATTTTAATGCTCAGTAACGGCATATCCTCTCACCAAGCTCAAATGACTCCCTCGGAGGCATACATCGAAAAATCTGGCAGGCAGGACCTAAACCGTCGCCGTAGGTTTCCTGCCTCCCAATTTTCCAAATCCTCTATCTTTCGCCATTTGACTCCGTTTTGCCGAATAATCCTTGCACACCAAAGGATACTTTTTCGGGTCCAGGTCGAATCTCTTGAAATATTCTTTGGCGGAAAGACCGTGAGCCTTTTTAATGTGAGCTTTTAAAGTTTTCATTTTCTTCCCGCATTCCAGACAGACCACATACTTGTCTTTAACAATTTCTCTCAGAGGGATTGATGGTTTCTTAACCGCTCCCGCTACTTCAGCTTTTTCCGATCCCAAATTCTCAGCAATTACTTCACCGCCTCCCAGAGCGGCCAAGGTGTTGTAGACCTCCTTAATTTCATCCACTAATTCCTGGGTGGATAATTCAGACATAGAGGCATGGGACATTACAATCTCTGCGGTTAATTTGAGTACTTCGTTTGCCATGGTAATTTTCCTCTCTATTTGACATAGTAGATATAAGTATTTAAGTTATTTGTGATCATTAGGATCATTTTGTCAAGAAATTTGTGAATGTTAATCAGATCAAGGAGGGTAACGAGATGCAGATAAAGGTTCATTTTTCCGGGATGGCTGTAGTAGCCTCTTTGTTAATCATCTTGGCGAGTGGATGCGCCTCTTCTTCATCGAGTTTGGTACAGCCCGCAGAAACAAGCCATATGAAGAGCGCCGTGGGAACGCCAGACGAATTGTCTCCACTTGCGCCACCGGAAGCCAGGAATATACGAAAAGTCGGCAGTCAGTGGATGTGTGATATGAACGGCCAGGTGATGATTTATAATGCTGCCACTGGTAAATGGGAACCGAACCACTGAGACGGATGAAATGGCAGGTAATATTGAATTTGGGCAAAAATATAACTGGCTGAGAGGGGGAGTCTCAGCCAGTCAGAAAAGGAGAAATTTTTATTCGAACTTTTGATTAAGGGGGAATTGGGGGAAACCTTAATTTTAGTTCTTGGCTTATCTATATGCATTAACCCTGCCAAATATCTTAATTTTGTATCATGTTGAATATTCTGGCAAAATCATAATCTTCTTTCCGGTCAATCGGGGGGTTCGGTTAAGAAAATTATACCGGGAAGGAGAAAAACGGTTTGAATTTGTACCAGCTAGATGGCAGGATCTCAGAACCTTATAGGATCATTTGAGGAATATTTCCCCATGGTCCTGTCTCAAGCCAAAGGTTACCATCGGTTCCAAGCACGAAGGCCTGACCCTGATTCGGCATTACCGTTTTTACTTAAGATGTCATGATTATTTCAGGGCTGAGCCACAGAAACCATGGGCTTGTGAACCAACCGGTTATAAGGCCGCCTTTTGCTTTTAGAAACGGGTCGAGAGAAAGATTGCACGGGAGCCAGGTCAACCACCAAGCTCTCCAAACAGCTTTCCACCCGACGCCAAAATTCGCCGGCGCTAATCGGCATGATGATGTAATCGTCGATGTCGATATTATAAGCCTCGAGCGGAAAGGCCAAGTCCAGGTGGTCGGTAATCAGAATGATTTTGGTCAAGGGATTAATTTTCTTGGCTTGCCTCAATGCGGCCAAGTTATCCTTTTCCTCCTGGGAAATTTTCGCGATGACCAAATCGTAATTCTTTTTAACCATAGCCTCCAAGGCGGCTTCTGCACCCCTTACGGCCTTGATTGAAGACCCTTTATATTCCAATACCCAACCCATGGTTCGAAAAGAATGAGAACCGTCGCCCAATAAAAGAATTTCATTTTTAGCCACGAGCTTGCCTCCTGGTTGAGAGTGGATCAGCAGATGGATTTTCAGCGTCGGGGTATTAACGAAGTATAAGCTTGAAATGAAATTTTGCTCAATCGGCAATGATGCCTATTTGATGGTAGGTAAAACTACCTATAAATGACGCAAATTTTGGTCTTCCGCAAACTGATCAAAGGGAGAGGCCGTCATGAGGCGGATCACGCCTTCGTTTCCCGGCATTGAAAAACCTGCCACTCGTTTTGGCCAATTTTAGAAAACCTCAGAATTAATCGGCTTTTCAACAGGTGTGATCGTATTTATTTGAAATCTTATGAATTATTAATTGGAAAGCATTAATCGAATAAAAAGGTGTAGGCAAAAGTGCCTACTGCTAAATAGGCAAAAGTGCCTACAGAACATTTTTAAAAATAGTCTTAGAATTGACGATCAATTGGGCTTAGAAAAATAGATTAAAAATAGGAGCATCAATGGTTAGTGCAAGATTGGTAAGAAATGAGCAGGAGCTGCACGAATTTTACAAATGGCTGCTTGGGCGGGCACAAGAGGAGAAAGTTAATGGAAATGATAATTATTCACGTATTTATCGAGAATATGCGGAAACAGTTAAACAAGAATTAAATTTGTAATTCCCCTTTCAAAACCATGGCTAAATATCCCACAGGTTCAATTGCTTCCTCATTTTGGACTCCTTCTTCCCCATAAATTTTCCAGCAATAGCATCCGCAATCAAAGGCGCATTCCCACCCGCACGATTATTGATGATCAAATTTGCCGGCTCACCTTTTTCAATCGCAGTCTTCACAATTTTCCACAGTCTCCAAGATCATCTCCGGCTGCACCATCCCTCCTGCCTGCCTGTCAAAAGGAAAGGATAAGCCCTCACCTAAGAATCTTCATACCTTATGAGAATTTAGGGATCGAGATTGCGGAAATTGAAGGTTTGCGGATTGGTCTCGGGGGTGGTGGACGTTGGTTTAGTCTAGGCGAAAATCAGGAGGCGTTCAAATGGATAGATTTTGGTGGAGAATACCGAGGCTACCAAGACCCAATGGCAATTTACAATTTCTGATCCAGCATCCAATCAACAATACAAATTGACAATCATTCCGCCGATGGTAAAAGATATATGTGGAGGTGGGCCATGAAAACAGTGGTTATCTGTTTACTGATTTTAGGTTTGGCTACCCCGGCTTCGGCTCAAATGACCACAATTCCCCAATCTTCTAACCCGTTGAATAGTCTTTTGCAGCAGTACCAAAACCCAAATAACCCACGGCAGCAGTCGCAGGAATCCGAGAGTTTCCATATGAGTATAGGCAACCCCCTATATAATGGGGTGCGAAATCAATATAATGACACTCCGAATTCGCCTTCACAACCATTCTATGGGACCAACGTGCCAGGCTGGGGTCAAAGATTTTATGGGGGTAGGTCACCTGCTGGCGGACGCTGATCACAAAATTGAAAAGGCAACCTGGATTGGCACAAGGTTGGGCACAATGGCAAATACCCACGTTGCCATAACTAATTAACTATTTAAATTTACTATATAATCAAAAAGGCCAAACGCGGGTTTAGAACCCGCCCCCTACGTTTTGGCCCGGAGTTCGCTCCACCTCTAAACGACTTCTTTGGGGAGCCCTTCCCGCCCCAAAGACTCCACCACTTCCTTGACGGTGCGGGACTGTTGGTCGGGGCCAAACCGACCCTCCAGTATGCGGTTAAGCGCTGCAGCCAGGTCGGGCTCCGCCACCAATGCCTGGCTGATGGCCGCTTCCCGGGAATGCCGCAGGCAGGCCAGGACCTCCGCCACGGTCAACTGGTCCAGGGGCTGGTTGGGGAGAAACTGCGGCGACTTTGGCAGCTTGCCCGGCACCACCACCTCCACCACCAGGTTGCAGTCCTGGAGCATCCGGATGGTCCGGTTGGCCAGGTTGTCGCCGCTGGGCAGCAGCTCTGCCAAATCCTCCAGGGACAGAGGCGGCTGCCGCTGGTAATAACGAGCCCCAATGCTGAGCAGGGCCGCCAGGCCCAGGTATTCGTCCACCGGTTCCGGGACCGGGTCCGGCAGCCGCGCCCAGCGGCTGAGGCGGGTCAGGTTCTGGTGGGCAAAGGCCACCTCGGTGCCGAACAGCAGAATGAGCCAGCACCAGAACATCCAGATGAAGATGAAGAGGAGATTGTACAGGGCGCCGTAAATAGCGTTATAGTAGGCCGAAGCCCCCTGAATCCAGATGAAGATCCATTGGGCCAGCTGCCAGATGCTCCCTCCCACCACCCCGCCCAGGACCGCGGACCAGAATTTGACTCTGGTATTGGGCATTACCAGGTAGATGAAAATGAAGGCCAGCCACAGCACTCCCAGGGTCACCAGCCAGCGGGTGGCGGTGAAAAAAACCTCGGGCATCACCGCCTCCAGAACCTGGCGCAACTCGTGAATCCCCAGGAAGGAGGTGGAGATGGAAATGGCCACGGCCATGAGGATGGGAAAGATGAGGAAGATGCTGAGGTAGTCGCTGACCTTGCGGTTCCAGGAACGGGTCCGGGAGATGTGCCAGGTCTTATTGAAGGCCTTCTCCACGTTGGTCATGACGATGACCAGATCGCACAGCAGGACCACCACCCCGAAGACCCCCAGCGAGGTCACCCTGGTGTTTTCGATGTAAAACAATATCTGGGTGACGAAATCCTTGGAGCCGGGGGCGAGGTTTTCCAGAAAATAGGTGGCCAAAAGGCGAGGCAGGCCGATGGCCTGGAGGATGGCGAAGAGCAAGGCGAACAGGGGAATGAAGCCCAGAATGGTGGCATAGGCCAGGGCCGAAGAGCGCACCAGGGACTGGTTCCTGATCAGGCCGCGGCCGGCCAGCACCAGGAGGCGCAGACCCTTCACCGCGTAGAGGGCCACCGGCCCCCGGCCTTCATCCTGCCAGAGGCGGTGGCGCCAGAAGTCATGCATGCCGGTCAGCAGTCGGGCCAATTGCCTGAACCTCCCCCTTGATTGCGCAACCCCAGCAACTAAAAACTAAAAACTCGAAACTCGGAACTCACTTGGTCAACCCCTGCACCTGCGGAGCGTCTTCGTTGATCTCCACGCCCACCGCCTTGCCGGTGTTCTGGCCGAACTGCTGGAAGTCGGCCAGCAGCAAGTAGTTGATGGCCAGCCGGATATCTTGCGAAGTGCCGGTGCTGCGGGCCTCGCCCACCCAAACGGTCTTGAACTGGCCCTTGGTTTCCCGATAGTATTTGCCGTCCACCACGTTGATCAGCAGCCAGCGGTCGTAATGTCTCTCCGGACCGGGGTAGAAGGAGAAGAAAGGCGCGCCAAACACAAAGGGGCTGCCGCGCCAACCGGTGCCGCCCCCAATCCCGAAGCCGTAAGAGGTGTAATTATCCGGCATGACCACGTTGGCGGCGCGTTCATCACCGATGCCGTAAGAGAAGAGCAGGTAATACTGGGCCTGGTCGTAGGGGACCAGCGCATAGCCCTTGCCGGTCAGGAGCTGTTTGATCTTCCCGGCGATCTCCTTTTCCAGCAGAGGGTTTTGGGCCTTTTGATTTTCGATGACGAAAAAGCTGCCGCCCGGGGCGAGCTGTGTCGGGGCCGCGGGGTCGGTGTAGCCGTTGACGTTGACGCGATAAAGAGTGGGGCCGCAGCCGGAGAGGCCAAGGCCCGCCACCATGATGACCAGGGCGATCAGGGTCTTTTTCATGGCTTTCCCCCAGTCTGAGGCCTAAGGGTGGTGGCAGAGAGGTGGGGCGGCCGTCCCTGGCCGCCTGCCGGCGCGCCGGTTGGCGCTTCTGCCGGTTTCACGGACAAATCCGGTCGATAATGCTGACCAGCCGGTCCTTGATCTGCTCCAGCGGCGGCAAATTCGGCGGCGGGGGCAGCTCCTTCTCGTCGAGCTTCCGGCGCTTGAAGCGCATGCGGCTGGAGAGCTCTTCCCGTTCCGGGGACAGCAGGCCCCCGGACAGGACCTCGCTGCGGCCTTCCAGGGCCTCCATCTGGGCGGCGATGAGGCCGAAGTCGTAGGACAGGTTGTACTTGTCGATGTCTTCGTTCAGAAGTTTCAGGTGGTTGCTGATCTTGTCGTAGCTTTCCTGGAGCAGGACGCTGTCCCGGTGCAGCAGCTCATAAAGGTCCAGGATCTTGTTCCGGAAACGGCGGTAAGCGGTGAAGCCCCGGACGGGACAGGTCTTGGCCAGTTCCTCCCGCTCCCCGTCCGCCAGGGTGCAGTATTGTTCGTAAAAAGGCCAATCCTTGAGGTTCAGGGCCTCCATGACCAGGGAGCAGCCGGCCTCGGAGCCCAGGGCGTGGTAGAAGGCCATGAAGCGGCTACCCAGCTGTTCGTATTGCTTGCGGTAGGCCTCGGCCTCCTGGCCCAGCAATTCCGTCTCTTCTTCCAGGTAGACCCGGTCGGCGAAGTAGTTGTCGACGATCTCTTTTTTGATCTGAACCTTCAGGCCTTCGACCAGTCGATCGGCGCTATCGTCCATGGCCTCAACCTCCCTCGTTGGTCTCCGCCGGGGTGTCGCCGCCGGTGAGGTCTTTCAGGGCCACTTCCAGTTCCCGCTTGTCATCCAACTCCAGGGTCACCGTCTCCCGGATCAGGTTGTAACGGATGATCTTGCCTTCCCCTTCGGGGGTCGGGATGCGTTTGCCTACCCGGGGCAGGTGCTTGCGGAGTTCCTGGTAGGAGGAGTATTCGTAAGTGAGGCAGCACATCAGGCGGCCGCAGATGCCGGAGATCTTGTTGGGGTTGAGGCTGAGCTGCTGCTCCTTGGCCATGCGGACGCTCACCGGCTCAAAGTCCCTGAGGTGGGAGGCGCAGCACAGGCCCCGGCCGCAGATCCCCAGGCCGCCCACCATCTTGGCCCGGTGGCGCACCCCGATCTGGCGCAGCTCGATGCGGATGCGAAACTCCTGCACCAGGTCCTTGACCAGTTCCCGAAAATCCACCCGGCCCGGGGCGGTGAAGTAAAAGATGATCTTGGAGGCGTCGAAGAGGCATTCCACCTGCACCAGGTAGATGGGCAGGCGGTGCGACTGGATGCGGTCCAGGCAAAATTCCATGGCCTTCTTTTCCATGGCCCGGTTCTTTTCTTCCTGGACCAGGTCCTCCGGAGTGGCCAGGCGCACCAGGGACCTGATCTGGCCGGGGAAAAGCTGCGGGTCGGCGTCGCCGAAAAGCAGCTTCACCCGCCCCAGCTTTAAGCCGTGGTCGCCTTCCACCATCACCCGGTCGTGGGTTTTGATCTCCACCGAGCCGGAATCCATCAGGCAGCATTTATTGCCGGGTCCTAAACAAACCTTAGCGAGAGCCATGCGACTGACCTCGACGCTGTAAGCGCAGCCCCAGGATGTCCAGGGTCAGCTCCGGGTTGAGATTGGCCTGGAGGTGACGCTGGGCCGTGCCCAGGGCAGTGAATTTTTGAAACCAGGTCTCAGGCTGAGCCAAGGCCGCGGCCCGGCTCAGGTCGGACTGCAGGTCCTGGTGGGCCAGCAAGGCCGCGGGGGCCTGAAAATGACAGAGCAACAGGTCCCGATACCACAATTGGGCCAGGGACAGGAAATTATCCAGGTCCGGGCGGTTCTTGGCCAGGCGCTGGGCCCAATCCAGGGCAACGCTGGCTGCGCCGCCGGCGAGGGCCTGCAGGTCGTCCAGCACCCGGCGGCGCTGGGCCAGGATGGCCTCCGGGTCCAGGGTCAGGGCCCGGCCCAGGGAGCCGCCGCTCAGGGCGGCCAGGAGTTGGGCCTGGGGCGCTGCCAGGCCGCGGCGCTCCGCCAATTCCCGGGCCACCAGGGCCGCGGGCAGGGGCGCGAAGGCCAGCTTGTGGCAGCGGGAGACGATGGTGGGCAGCAGGTCCGCCTCCGCCTGGGCGGTGAGCACCAGCAGGTGCCGCTCCGGCGGCTCTTCCAGGGTCTTCAACAGGGCGTTGGACGCCTCTTCGGTCATGGCGTTCGCCGGTTTGATCAGGATCACCCGCCAGCCGTCGCCGAGGGGCGGGTAGTTGGTGACGCGGCTTAACTCCCGGATCTGCTCGATCTTGATCTGGGGCCGTTGTTTTTGGAGGGCCTCGAGGGTGGGCTCGATCACCAGGAAATCGGGATGGGTGCCGGCCGCCAGGCGGCGGCAGGAGGCGCAGACCCCGCAGGCGTCCCCGTCTTCCCGGGGCGTCAGGCAATTGAGGGCCGCGGCCAGGGCCCGGGCCGTGGATGCCCGGCCCACCCCTTCCGGCCCCAGAAACAGGTAGGCGTGGGACAGGCGGCCCTTCTCCCGGGCGGTCCGCAAGTGCGAGATGACCCGCTCCTGGCCCAGAATCTGCCGGAAAAACATCGGGCCGGGCTCCGCGGCCGGCGCTGGGGTAGTGGTCTTCTGCTTTTTAGGGGTCGCCATGTTATTTAAATAGTTGCCAGTGGTCTGTCTCAGTAACACCTCGCTCGCCGGGACCACTGGGAACCGGGAACTTGGAACTGACAACTCCCTACTCCCATTCAATCGTACTCGGCGGCTTCGACGGAAATGTCGTAAACCACCCGGTTCACCCGCTTGACTTCGTTGATGATGCGGTTGGCCAGCCGGGCCAGGAAGTCGTGGGGCAGGCGGCTCCAATCCGCGGTCATGGCGTCGGCGGAATCGACGATGCGCAGCGCGATGACGTTCTCATAGGTACGCTCGTCGCCCATGACCCCCACGGTGCGGATGGGCAGCAGCACCGCAAAGGCCTGCCACACCTGGCGGTAATAGCCCGCGGCCAGCATCTCCTCGATGACGATGGCGTCGGCCTCCCGCAGGATCTCCAGGCGCTCCCGGTTGACTTCCCCCAGGATGCGGATGGCCAGGCCCGGGCCGGGGAAGGGGTGGCGCCAGACCAGGCGGTCGGGGAGACCCAGTTCGGCGCCCACTTCCCGGACCTCGTCCTTGAAGAGCTCCCGCAACGGCTCCAGCAGCTTCAAGGGCATGACCTCCGGCAGACCGCCCACGTTGTGGTGGGTCTTGATGGTGGCCGACGGCCCCTTGAAGGAGACGCTTTCGATGACGTCCGGATATAAGGTGCCCTGGGCCAGGTATTGCACCCCGCCCAGCTTTTTCGCTTCCTCGGCAAAGATGCGAATGAATTCGTGGCCGATGCGCTTCCGTTTCACCTCCGGGTCGGTGACGCCCGTCCAAAAGTCGCAAAAAGTCGTCGGTGGCGTCCACGTGCAGCAGGTTCAGGTGGTGATGGTCCCGGAACAGGTGCAGGACTTCTTCGGCCTCATTTTTGCGCAGCAGGCCGTTGTCCACGAAGACGCAGGTGAGGCGGTCGCCGATGGCCCGGTGCACCAGGATGGCGGTGATTGAAGAGTCCACCCCGCCGGAGAGGGCGCAGATGACCCGCCCGTCGCCCACCTGCCGCCGGATATTCTCAGTGGTGGACTCGATGAAGGACTGCATGGTCCACAGGGGCTGACAGCTTACAGATGCGGAAGAGAAAGTTGCTGAGGATCACCTTGCCCCGGGGGGTGTGGTGCACCTCGGGATGAAACTGCACCCCGTAGAGCTGCCGGGCCCGGTCGGCCACCGCCCCGGCCGGACAGGTGTCGCTGGCGCCGATGATCTCGAAGCCCGGGGCGACCTTTTCCACCTTGTCGCCGTGGCTCATCCAGACCTTTTCCTCCGGGTTGAGGCCGAAAAACAGGTCTGCGGTGTCTTTGATGCTGAAGGGCTTGTAGCCGTATTCCCGGGAGGTGGCCGGGACCACCTTGCCTCCCAGCAGGTGATTCATCAGCTGGATGCCGTAGCAGATGCCCAGAACCGGCACCCCCAGCGCAAAGACCGCCGGGTCGATGCTGGGGGCGTCAGCCTCGTAGACGCTCCGGGGGCCGCCGGAGAGGATGAGGCCCCGGGGCGCGAACTGGCGGATTTCCTCCAGGGTCATAGTACAAGGGTGGATTTCGCAATAGACCTTAAGCTCCCGCACCCGCCGGGCAATGAGCTGGGTGTACTGGGAGCCGAAATCCAGGATCAGAATTTTTTGTTTATGAGGATCGGTCATATGATTTTCGAGTAAAAAGAAATCGTCGGGGCGACCCGCTGGGTCGCCCGGCCTTCGGATCGGGCGGCGAGCAGTTTGACACCCAACCCCTTAAAATGATTTTTTAAATAAATTATAGCCGCTTGCCGGGCAAAAAGCAAAGCTTCTGTGGGGTTAACTATGATGGGGAAAAAAGGGTAGGGGCGGCTCGCGAGCCGCCTCTACAGGGCGATTGCCATCTCTACAGTCCTAATGGACCGAGATAGCGTTGCTGGATTTCGGCCTGGAGCCAATCGGAGGCAGCGCTTTCCGGGCGGGCCAGGAGGTCTTGCACTTCTCCGGCGACGCGGCGCAGGCGGCCCAGGACCTGGAGCCGGGCTTCGTCCAGCGGCCCCCAGTCGCCGTTAGCTTGCAGGCGGCAATAGGCCGGCTCCAATTCCGGCATCAGCATGGCGTAGAGCGGCGGGCGCAAGGCCAGCATCACCGCCAGGGAAGCCAGGCGGCGGCCCTCGATGAGGTAGGCCAGCCGGCCCCAGTCGTTGACCTCGGCCAGGGCGTCCTTCAAGGCCCGGAGCCACAGCTCCACCCGGGTCTGGGGGAACAGGTCCAGCAGGTGGGCAAAGGCCGGTCCCAGGCCGGGCTCCAGGGCCTCCCCCACTTCGTGGTGAATAACGGCCTCCAATTCCACGGTCAGGAAGGCCTCAAATTTTTCCTGCAGAGCTTCCGGAGTCCGGAGCAGGCCGGGCAGGTCGAAACCGTAATCCTCCAGCGCGGCCTGCATGAAGCCGTTTTTCTGCATGGTGGGGTCGGAGAGGCGGTCCCAGAGGTAAAAGCCCCAGGCCTGCCGGCGGGCATAAATCAGGGAGCCCTGGCGCAGGGCCGGGGCCGCGTCCAGATCCCGGGCCAACTCCTTGCCCAGGATGAGGATGGTCAAACCGTCCCGGCGCCGAAGTTCTTGCAGCTCTCCCAAGAAGCAGGTCGGGGCGTGGCCCCGGCTCAGACCGGCGCCGTAGGCAAAGCCCTCGGGGATCAGGACCTCATTGAGCTCCGCCACTGCCAGGGGGTCGAAGGTCTGCCCATTCCAGACGAGCTGCTGCCAGTCCGCTCCCTCCAGGGTCTCCCAGGCGCGCTCCCGGCCTTCAATCCAGTCAATCACCGCGGCAGGTTCCGGCTCCCGCCAGGGCGGGAGTCCGTGCTCCCACTTGTAGAGTTGGCGCAGCCGCAGCAGGGTGCCGCACAGGGAGAACTGGCCGGCCTGACCGCCCGCGGCCACCTGACAATTGGCGGCTACCTGATCAAGGAAGGCTTGGGGGAGCGCCGCAGGGGCGACCCGCCGGGTCGCGCCTGGCGGAATTTTCGGTGCTGACCTCAAATTATTTCCGCACCTGTTCTGCCAGCTTCTGGGCCAAATCTTTATCCAGGCCCTGGAGAATCTTGAATTCCCGGTTGGCGGCCGGGGCGTCCCCGGCTCTGGCGTAGTAAACGCACAGGGCATAGTGGGCCTGGGGATTTTTGGGTTCCAGGGCTGCGGCTTCCTGCAGCGCCTTGCGGGCCTCCTCCAGGCGATTCAGATTAAAGTAGGCCAGCCCCAGATTGAGGTGGGCCCGGCCCATGTCCGGCTGCAACTTGGCGGCCTGGGCGAATTCGGCCAGGGCCTCCTGGTCCCGCTTCAGTCTGCCCAGGGCCAGACCCAGATTGTAGTGAGCCTCGCCGTCCTCGGGGTGGCGGCGCACTCCTTCTCTAAAGGCGTCTCGGGCCTCCGAAAAACGGCCCATCTTCATATAGGCCGCGCCCAGGTTGCCGAGGGCCGGGCCTGATTGGGGTTGCAGGCGCACGACCTCCTGGAAGGCCTTGACCGCTTCGGCAAATTCGTTCAGATTGGCATAAGCCAGGCCCATTTGGGTGTAGGCCTCGGTATAGTTCGGCTCCAGGCGGATGGCCTCCCGGTAGGCCTTGATGGCCTCCTCGCCTTTTCCGGCCTGCTCCAGCCCCTGGGCTTTAGTGAAGAGATCTTTGGCCTTGGCCGAGACCCCGACCGTTTCTTCATAGCGGTCCTGCTGGGCCGCCAGCGGCCCGGCCAGGATGGTCAACAGCAGCAAGGCGGCGATGGCGGCCTTGCCTGCCACAATTTTGAGCATCATGATGGCTTCCGTGGAAATGGATTTTACCTAAGTATATTAAAAATCGGGGCGGAAGGGGAGGGGCGGGGGCCACTTGGCGGGCAGAGGAGGCCCAGTCAGCCAAAAACAACTTAATCCTGCGCCGGCTTTTCCTCCGGGCTGCGAACGGCTATGAGCCGTACCCCGCGGGGGGCCAGCAAGCCGGATCAGCACCAGACCGATCAGGAAGCCGCCCACGTGGGCCCACCAGGCAATGCCGGTCTGGCCCACCACAGAGAAGATGGAGGCAAAGATCGCATAAACAAACTGCAGCAGCACCCAGACAATAATGAACAGATTGGCTAATCTGACCCCGGGGACCAGACTGAAATGCGCCGCCATCACCCCGGCAATGGCGCCGCTGGCCCCGATGAGGGGCACCGTCGAGAACGGCGAGAACAGCAAATAGATGAGGTTGGCTCCCACCCCCACGGCCAGGTAAAACGACAAATAGCGGCCGGGTCCCAGGCTGGCTTCCACGCCTTTCCCGAAAATGAATAGGAAAAGGATATTGGGCGCCAGATGCAGCACATTGCCGTGCAAAAACAGGGAGATAAACAGAGGCAAGAGGGCTTGGGGCTGGGCGTGATGGAGGCCGTCAAGGAAGCGGGATGGAGTAAATCCCAAGACCTCCGTGGCCTTGGACAGGTTAGAACCTAAAGCCAATTCCCAGGCGAAAACCATGAGATTTACGGCGATGAGACAATAATTTACATAGGGCTCCCGTGATGCCGCGGCGTTTAATTTTTCTGGGGATCTCATCTCGTAAATTATATTAGATAAGAATTAGGAAAATATAAAGCTTTTTTAGTCCTGACCCACCAAACTGTCTTTAGGGTCGATTGGCCAGCAGGCGCTTGCTGGGCATGGTCAGGACTACCCGGGCCTTTCGGAGAAACGGCTCCAGCGGGGTGGCGTCATCCACCAGCAGGAAGACCCTCTCCGGCCCCTGCCACCAGGCCCGCAGTTGCTCCGGGGTGATGAGGTAGTCCTGCTCGGGCGGCACCGGGTAGGGGAACTGGGGCAGGCCGTGGCGCTTGACCATGAGGAGGTGGTGGCCGGAGTAAAATTCCAGGGAGGCGCCGTATTCGAACTCCTCGATCTGCTCCATTACCACCCGGTCCCGGGAAGTAGCTATTTTCCCGAGCAATTCCGCCGGCGCCTTGTCACTCATGAGGGGCGAGAGGGCCAGATAAGTGCGGAAGGTGAAAAAGACCAGGGCGAGGGCCAGGAAAGCGTAACAGCCCACGGCTACCCGGTGTTGCCGGGCCAGGCCGGCCAGGAAACCAGCCAGGGCCATAGACGGGATCATAAAGGTCACCGGCCGGGCGATGGGAGCAATGAGACAGAACATGCCGTAGAACTCCCGGCGGTTGCCGGAGCAGATCTGCTCCAGGTAAGGCAGGAGAAACAGGGTGGCCAGCCCCAGCAGGGCGATGATTGCCAGGGCCCAGGACAGGGCGCGATCCTCCGTGGCCTCCAGATACCTCTTAAAACGCCAGCCGATGATCAGGGCCAGGGGCGGCAGGGCCGGCAAAGAGTAGTATTCGATGCGGCTGGAGGACAGAGAGAAAAATACCAGGATGACCGCGGCCCAGATGATGAGGAGGCGGCCGGCGCGGCGCTCGGCGTCTCCCGTCTCCCGCCAATACCGCCAGAGGGCGCCGGGAAGCAGGGGGGTGTAAGGCATCAGCCAGATACCCAGGAAGAGCCAGAAGCCGGGGAGGGAAAAGGAGTTGATGTCCGGCGGCTGGCGTTGTCCCAGGAAGCGCATAATCTGTTCATTGACCAACTGGAACTTGAGGAAGCCGGGGTTGGCCAGTTCCGAGCCCACCATCCAGGGGACCAGGAGCAGGGCGAGCAGGGCGAGACCGCCAGGGGACCAGAACAGGGAGAGCAACCTGGTCTGGCGCAGTTGCCAGGCATAGAGGCCGCCGATGAGCAGCGGGAAGACCAGGCCGATAAAGCCTTTACTCAGAAAGCCCAGCCCCAGGGCCAGGAAGAAGGGGCCGGCCCACTTGAAGGCGGGCTCTTCCTGCCAGCGCAGCAGAAAGTAGAGGGACGCCACCAGACTAAGGGTGACGAGATGGTCGGTCAGAATCTGCAGGTGCAGGGCAAAAAAACCGATGCTGGTGAACAGGACGAAGCCCCCCAGCCAGGCCGAGGCCCGCCCCAGGAGGCGCCGCCCGATGAGGTAGGTGAACCAGACCTCGCCCAGGGTGGTG
Organism: uncultured delta proteobacterium; assembly: GCA_963797235.1. GTDB lineage: Bacteria > Desulfobacterota > Desulfobaccia > Desulfobaccales > 0-14-0-80-60-11 > JAPLJC01. Next base: position 164,983 of record CAWCOX010000003.1, on the reverse strand, counting down.
GCCAGGAGGGGCAGGCGGGCCACCCGGTCGGAGACGCCGAAAATTTTATAGGCCAGCAGGGTGAGCCAGTAGATCAGGTGGGGCTTGTCCAGGTAGTGGACGCCGTTGAGAGTAGGGGTGAGCCAGGAGCCCGAGGCCAGCATCTCCTCGGGGATCAGGGCATACATGGCCTCGGCCCGGATCAGGGGCACCTGCCAGAAAAACGGCAGATAGACCGCCAGACAGGCCAGCAGCAGGGTATAGCCGTTGGCCCAGGGAGCCGAGCCGGAGCGCTTCAGGTCCATGGCCAGGCCAACTCAGCCTTGGCTGACCGCGGCAAGCTGACGGCTGACAGCTTCTATCAAGTCAGATTCCAGCGGAACATGGTCCAGAAGTCCGATAAGCCGCTCATCTTCCGGACCGCAGTGGGCTCGAAGCCGGAGTGCATCATGCACTGGGCGCAGCGGGGGTCCTTACCCACCCCGTAGCTCTCCCAATTGGTGCGCGCCATCATCTCCTTGAAGGTAGGGTAATGGGCGTCCGCGATCTGATAGCACGGCGAGCGCCAGCCATGGGGGTTGCGGGTGGGGTTGGCCCAGGGGGTGCACTCGTATTCCCGTTCACCCCGCAGGAAGCTCAGGTACAGCGGGGTGCTGAAGAACTTGAAACGGTTGCCGTTGCCCGTTAAGCGGGTAAACTTGTCTTTGATCTCCTCCCGGCTCATAAACAGCCCATCCTCGACCCCGGCAAAGCTAAAGGCCGGCGACACCAGCAGGCCGTCTACGCCGATGTGTCCCAGGTAGGACAAGAGAATTTCGATCTCCCGGGGGTCGGTGGCCTTGTAGATGGAGGTGTTGGTGCACACCCTGAACCCCTGGGCCTTGGCAGCCTTGATGGCCTTGATAGCGGTATTGAACAGTCCCGGCCGGCCCAGCAGGCGATCGTGGGTCGGGGCCAGGCCGTCCAGGTGGACGCTCAGGGTAATGCGATCGGAAACGGGGATCTTGGGAAGCGAGCGTTCCAGTAAGACGGCGTTGCTGCACAGATAGATGTGCTTGCCGCGGCGCACCAGTTCCTCGAGGAGCTCAAAGACCGGGGGGTAGAGCAGGGGTTCGCCGCCGGTGATGGTAACCACCGGAACGCCGCACTCATCCACAGCCCCCAGGCACTCCTCCAGGGTGAGGGCCTGGCCCACGGTCTCCCGATATTCCTGGATGCGGCCGCAGCCCTCGCAGGACAGGTTGCATTGATGGGTGGGCTCCAGCATCAGGACCAGGGGGAACTTCTCCTCCCTTTGCAGCCGTTTCTTTAGCAGGTAGCGACCCAGATCGAGGCTGAGACTCATTGGAAAGCGCAAATTTACCTCGTTTTTGCTTTCTCGTTTTTGACTTTACGTTTCGAGCGCAAGTATAGCATAAAAATGCCCTTTAGCCCATAGGTGGGCTCAGCCATCATTCAAGAATATTTTCTCAGACGGCTATAAGCCATGTTTTTATGAAAAACCAAAAACCAAAAACCGTCGTCAAACGTAGCCGTGCTCCCGAAACCACTCCACCGCGTCCGTCAGGGCCTGGCGCACCGGGGTCAGGGTCAATCCTAGGTATTTTACCGCTTTGGTGTTGTCAAAGTACATATATTTTCGGGCCATGCGGATGGCGGCTGACCGGCATGCGGGGAGGCTTGCCCCGAATGACGGCCGGTGAAGAACTCCTCGACATAGGCCAGGGCCAGCACCGGCCAGTAGGGCAGCTTGACCCGGGGGGCCGGCCGGCCGCTGATCTCCGCCAGCATCTGCAAGATCTGGGACAGGCTCAGGTTTTCATTTCCCAAGATATATTTTTCGCCCACCTGCCCCCGGGCCTCGGCCAGGAGATGCCCCCGGGCCACGTCGTCGACGTGGATCACGTTGAGGCCGGTCTCCAGGTAGGCGGGCATGCGGCCTTGCAAAAAATCGACGATTATCTGGCCGGTGGGGGTAGGGCGCCAGTCCCAGGGGCCCATCGGGGTGCTGGGGTTGACCACCACGAGGGGCAGGCCCGCGGCGGCAAACTCCAGGGCCACGGCCTCGGCCAGGAACTTGGAGCGTTTATAATGGCCCACCATGTCCTGCAGGCGCACCGGGGTGTCTTCGTGCCCCGGGGTGCCGTCCCCGGGGTTGCCCAGGGCGCCCACGGTGCTGGTATAGACTACCCGGCTCACTCCCTGGGCCTGGGCCGCGGCCAGGAGATTGCGGGTGCCCTCCACGTTGACCGCATACATCGCCTCCGGGTCGGGGACCCAGAGGCGGTAATCCGCGGCCACATGAAAAAGCTGGGAACAGCCCGCCAGGGCCAGCTCGAGCGAGACCCGGTCCCGCAAGTCCCCCGGGGCCACCTCCACCGGCAGGCCTGCCAAAGCGGGATGTTGGGGGTTGCGGGCCAGGACCCGGACGGGCCGCCCCTGGGCCAGCAAGGCCACCACCACCGCCCGGCCCACGAAACCGGTGCCGCCGGTGACCAGGGTTGGGGGTTGGTTTGCGGTTTGCAGTTGGCGGTTTTCGGTCATTTCTTCGGCTGATGGCAATGATCAATAACCTTCGATTGGCGCGAAAATGCCTCTTATAATATTCTAAAAAAGGAATTTTCCCAAAAAACGCTTTCCGTCTTTATGGAGAACAGCCGCCCTCGGCTGTGCTCTGGCAGGCGAGGGCGCCTGCTCTCCACTTTCCTTATTCAAATCCGGCAGTAAGATAATTTTTTCGGATGAGAAGCCGCAAACTTGATAATCTGGATTCCTAAAACCGAAAACTGGAAAATAGTTTCAGGCCACCCTAAAAATGAATCAGGGGCGGTTCGAAAACCACCCCTACGGCCTTTAACACAAATCCTCGTTCTAAATCTTGGCGCAGACCGGCGCCGGATTGCTTCTAAGCCGACACCTTGATCTCTTTCAGGTATTGGCCCAGGGCCTGCAAGGGGAAGCAGTCCCGGTAGAGGTGGTAGCGAATCATGAAGTGGCCGGGGAAGCCGGTGCCGGTATAGTGCTCCTCGTCCCAGCGGCCCTGGGAGGTCTGGGTGCGCAGAAGATACTCCACGCCGTCCCTGACTTCCGGGGACTGGGCCTCGCCGGCGGCGAGCAGCCCCAACACGGCCCAGGCGGTCTGGGAGGCGCTGCACACCCCCTGGCCCATCATCTCGGCGTTGGGGTAGGACTCGCAACACTCGCCCCAGCCGCCGTTGGGAAGCTGATGTGCTTTGAGCCAGGCCGCTGCCCGGCGCACGTAGGGCTGGCGCATATCTTCACCGATGCCGGCCAGGCCCGCCAGCACCGACCAGGTGCCGTAGATGTAATTCACCCCCCAGCGGCCCCACCAGGGACCGTCGGGGTGCTGGGTGCGCTTCACGAAGTCCAGGGCCCGGGCCGCCACGGGATGGTCGAGACCGTAGCCGAAGGCCCCCATCATCTCGAGGACGCGGCCGGTGATATCCTCGGTGGGCGGGTCCACCAGGGCCTTCAAGTCGGCAAAGGGGATGGCATTGAGCCATTCCTTGGTGTTGTCCTTATCGAAGGAGGCGAAACCGCCGTTTTGGCATTGCATGCCCAGGCACCAGTTGATGCCCTGCTGCAGGGCGGCCTGATGTTTGGCGGGGTCGGCCAGGCCTTCTTTCAAAGCCACCAGGACCATGGAGCTGTCGTCCACGTCCGGATACCAGTTGTTGACAAACTCGAAGGCCCAGCCTCCCGGCGGCAGATCGGGGCATTTGATGCACCAGTCTCCCGGCTGGAGGATCTGTTTGGCCAGCAGCCACTGGCTGGCCTTGATCATGGCGGGGTCCTGCGGCGTCAAGCCGGCCGCGGCCAGGGCCCGCATCGCCAGGGCCGTGTCCCAAACCGGCGAGATGCAGGACTGGAGCCAGGTGCGCTCGCCCTCGTGCAGCTCAAAAAATTCCAAAGCCTTGAGACCCCGGCGCATCACCTCGTGGTCCTTGGGATATCCCAGGATGGACAAGCGCCAGCAGGGAATTGACCATGGGGGGTTGGATGCCGCCCCAGTCGCCGCTCTCTTCCTGGTGTTCCAGCACCCAGTTCGCCGCCTGCTTGACGGCCAGGTTCCTGAGCCAGGGGATGGGCAGCCGGTAATAGAGCTTCAGGAGGCGATCGACCAGGACGAAGAAGTTTTCCAGGTTGGCCCTGGGCTTCCAGTTCACCCGGTGTTCCAGGAAAGGCTCACTGGGGTTCAGGAACAGCTCGGTCACCCATTGGTCCTGGGGCAGGGGTCGCACCGGTCGCTTGGCCATGATGATCATCAGCGGTACAATGGTTTCCCGGCTCCAACTGGAGAATTCGTAGATGCTGAAGCCGGACCAGGGGGGCAAGAGGACGAACTCCACCGGCAGCAGCGGGATGCCGTCCCAGCTGAGCTGGCCGAAGAGGGCCAGAAAGATGCGGGTGAAGACCCGGGTCTTCAGGGCCCCTCCCCGGGCCAGGATAAACTCCCGGGCCTTGACCATCCGGGAGTCCTCCGGAGAGACCCCGGCGATTTTTAAGGCAAAATAGGCTTCAACTGAGGTGCTGAGTTCGCCGCCGTCCCCGAACCAGATGGACCAGCCGCCGTTGGGCAGTTGCCGATGCAGGATGTCGGCCGCCAGCTGCGGCACCTTGCTCTCATCCAGCCCCAGGAAGCGGTGGAGCATGACGTATTCCGCGGTGATGGTGACGTTGGATTCCAGCTCAGACCACCAATAGCCCTCGGGTTGCTGCATCCCCAGCATGGCGGCTTGAGCCCGGCGCACGGCGCGCTCAATCCTGCTTAAAAAAATCTCAGGCAGCGCGTCCGGCGCTTCACTGCGGGCCGTTCTAGATTTTCCCCCCAAACCTCGCACCCCCGCATTGTCTTCTTAATCCGCATACTATACCATAGCTGCAGAGAAGACCAAATAATTTTACGTTTTTGCTATCCCATATCAATAAGGCCTTGCAAGTGGGTTTTCAAGAGGCTGCCAGCGCTGATCCAGGTGACGCCTGCGTCAAGTGTCTGTCTGGCAGGATCAGAAAATCGGCCCAGCTGGTGCAATAGCCGCATTCTGGGGCATTCCGGTTTACGCCCCGGAGGCAGAATTTGCCGGGAATACCGCCGCCGGGCCTTAACCCTGTATGGGACTGGCATTCCTGGTGGTAGTAGACCCCACGGGCAAACAGGGCTCGAAACTTCCGGCCATTCCTCTCACGGGAATTGCCAAATGGTATTTAAATAATTATGATAGGGAAGACGATAAGGTAATTTATCTTCGGAACTTAATCGCTGGAACCCAGATTGGATATCCGGTCATTTCGCCCTTGCCCAGCCACCGCCGGTATGCCAGCGGCCTTCCAGCCCAATTCCGAAATCTCCCAGGAGATAATATGGCCACCAGAGAAGAAGAAGACGATCAACAGCAAATCAGCATCCCCGACGTTCTGCCCCTGTTGGCGGTGCGGGACGTGGTGGTGTTTCCCAACATGGTGCTCCCCCTGTTCGTGGGGCGGGAGACCTCGGTTTTAGCCATCGAAGCGGCCCTGGCCCAGGACCGCCTCCTGTTTCTGGCCACCCAAAAAGATCAGGCCGTGGAGAACCCCGAACCGGATGACATCTACTCCGTGGGCACGGTGAGCCTGATTCTGCGCATGCTGAAGCTCCCGGACGGCCGCCTGAAGATTCTGGTCCAGGGCAAATCCAAGGCGCTGATCAAGGACTATACCCAGGAGCGTCCCTTTTTCCAGGTGGGGTTGGAGGTCCTCCCCGAGACCGCCGTCGCCGAGATTTCTCCCGAGGCCGAGGCCCTGATGCGCAACGCCCGGGAGATGTCGGAGAAGATCCTCACCCTGAAAGGCATCATGTCCCCGGACCTGCTGGCCATCCTGGAGTCCATCGAGGACCCCGGCCATCTGGCCGACCTGGTGGCCGCCAACCTCAGGCTCAAGATCGACGAGGCCCAGATGGTTTTGGAGGAGACCGACCCCATCCGCAGCCTCATCAAGGTCAACGACTTCCTGCGCAAGGAACTGGAGGTCTCCGCCATCCAGGCCAAGATCCAGTCCCAGGCCCGGGAGGAAATGGATCGCAGCCAGCGGGAATACTTCCTGCGCGAGCAACTGCGGGCCATCAAGAAGGAACTGGGCGATATCGACGAAACCAGCAAGGAGATGGAGGAGTACCGCCTCAAGATCGCCCGGGCCCGGATGACCAAAGCAGGCCGAAGAGGAGGCCCTGAAGCAGCTCTCCCGCCTGGAGCAGATGCATCCGGATGCGGCCGAGGCCTCCATCGTCCGCACCTACCTGGACTGGCTGGTGGAACTGCCCTGGAGCAAGAGCACCCGGGACAAGCTCGACGTCAAAGAGGCCAAGGCCATCCTGGATGAAGACCACTACGACCTGGAGAAGGTCAAGGACCGCATCCTGGAATACCTGGCGGTGCGCAAGCTCAATAAGAAGATGAAGGGCCCCATCCTCTGCTTCGTGGGACCCCCGGGGGTGGGCAAGACCTCGCTCGGTCAGTCCATCGCCCGGGCCCTGGGGCGCAAATTCACCCGCGTTTCCCTGGGGGGCATGCGGGATGAGGCCGAACTCCGGGGACATCGCCGCACCTATATCGGCGCCCTGCCGGGGCGGATCATCCAGGGAGTCAAGACTGCGGGCTCCAACAACCCGGTTTTCCTGCTGGACGAAGTGGACAAGATCGGTATGGACTTCCGGGGCGACCCCTCGGCCGCTCTGCTGGAGGCCCTGGACCCGGAGCAGAACCACTCCTTCAGCGATCACTATCTTAATGTGCCCTTCGATCTGTCCAAGGTGATGTTCATCACCACCGCCAACCTGATCGACCCCATTCCCTCGGCCCTGCGGGACCGCATGGAGACCATCCGCCTGCCGGGCTATACCGAGGACGAAAAGCTGGAGATCATCAAGCGCCACCTGCTTCCCCGGCAGCTCTTGGAAAACGGTCTCCGCCCTGAAGACCTGCATATCGGCCCGGAGGTCCTGAAACGGGTCATCCTCTATTACACCATGGAGGCGGGCCTGCGGAACCTGGAACGGGAGATCGGCTCCCTCTGCCGCAAGGTGGCCCGGCGCCTGGCCGAAGGCGAGAAAGGGCCCTTCGCCGTCACCCGGGGCAACCTGCACCGCTACCTGGGGCCGCCCCAGCACCTGCCCGAAGGCGAGGTGGAGAAAGACGAAATAGGGGTGGCCACCGGCCTGGCCTGGACGCAGGTGGGCGGCGAGACCCTGGCCATCGAGGCCACCTTGATGAAAGGCAAGGGCCATCTGCTCCTCACCGGCCAGTTGGGCGACGTCATGAAGGAATCGGGCCAGGCCGCCTTGAGCTATGCCCGCTCCCGGGCGGATATTCTCAATCTGCCCGAGGATTTTTATGAAAAGCTGGACATCCATATCCACGTGCCCGCCGGGGCCACCCCCAAGGACGGCCCCTCCGCCGGGGTCACCATGGCCACCGCCCTGATTTCCGCCCTCACCAAGATCCCGGTCCGCCGGGACGTGGCCATGACCGGCGAGATCACCCTGCGGGGCAAGGTCCTGCCCATCGGCGGCCTGAAGGAAAAGGCCATTGCCGCGCTCCGGGCCCGGGTCAAAAAGGTCATCATTCCCGAGGCCAACCGGAAGGACCTGGTGGAGATTCCCAAGAACGTCAAGCGGCGTCTCAAGTTCGTGCCGGTGAGCGACGTGGACCAGGTGCTGGAAGAGGCCCTGACCCGTTCGCCCTTTCAACCGGGAAAGAAACCCCGGTCCGGCAAGGGCAGAGTCAGACCGGCGGCCCGCCGGGTCCCCGTGGTTTGAGGCAGGGTGCGTCTTACGCCCCATAGATGGTGGCGCCGCCGTCTCGCCGGCGCCCGGGGTCGGGGCGGGTTTAACCCCCGCCCCTTTTGGTCATTTTCTTCTTGATCCTTTGACGGTAAGGGCCTAATCTCCCGATCATGCTGACCACCAGCTACCTGCTTGAGGCCTTTCGGTGCGAAGGAGTTTCCCGCGTCTTTTTGGTGCCCGGAGGTCTCATCGACCCCTTCCTGCCGGCCCTGGCGGGCACGGCGGGCATCACCCCCATCGTGGCGGCCCATGAAGGCGGCGCGGCCAGCATGGCCGACGGTTATGCCCGGGCCAGCGGCCGCTTTGGAGTCTGCTTCGCCATCGGCGGGCCCGGCATCACCAACATGGTCACCGCGGTGGCCGCGGCCCGCACCGATTTTTCCCCGGTAGTCGTGATCTCCGGCCAGGTGCCCACTGATTGGGCGGGACGGGGCGGCTTCCAGGATTCCAGCCCCGCGGCCTTAAATGACGTGGCGGTTTTGCAACCCCTCACCGTTTCTTCCCTGGCAGTGGAAAATCTCCACCTCGTCCATCATCACCTGCGGGCGGCGCTCACCAAGATGTTGGCCGGGCCGCAGGGACCGGTGCATCTGAGCCTGCCGGTGGATATCCAGCAGGGTGAAGTCCGGACGCCCTGGCAGTGCCTGGACGAATCACTCTATGCCCCCCGCTTCGTGGACCGGCATAGTATCGAACGCCTTTGGCGCCTCCTGATTCCCCAGGATTCAGGCGCCGCCCCGGTCCGCATCCTGGTCCTGGCCGGAGCCGGGGTGGAGAAATCAGGCGCCTCCGAGGATCTGATCGCCTTCGCCGAGCGCTTTGAAATTCCCGTGGCCACGACCCTGCGCGCCAAGGGAGTATTCCCCGAGGACCATCGGTTGTCTCTGGGCATCTTCGGTTATGCCGGCCATCGCCCCGCCATTGAAACCATCTTGTCCGATGAGGTGGAAGTGCTGCTGGTGTTGGGATCCGGCTTGAGCCAGCGGGACACCCTGTTCTGGGATCATAAGATGCTCCCCAGCCGGGCCCTGGTCCAGGTGGATATCGACCCCCGGGTCATCGGGCGCACCTGGCCCGCCCAGGTGCCCATTGTGGGCGACTGTGGCCGGGTGCTGCAAATCCTGATGTCTTATGACTACCAACTCGTGCAGGACCTCGCCAGTACCAAGACGCTACGCCGCACCTGGTTGGAAAAAATCAGGGCCTCAGGGCCGCGCCACTATGACGGCGAGAACACCGCCAGCGACGCCGTGCCGCTGCATCCGGCCCGGGTAATCCGCGAATTGCGCCGGGTACTGCCCCGGGACGCGGTCCTGGTGGTGGACTCCGGGGCCCACCGGGCCTTTTGCGGCCACTACTGGGAGGCCTATGCGCCCCGCAGCTACATCTCGGCCACCAACCTGGGCCCCATGGGCTGGGCCATTCCCGCCGGAATCGGGGCCAAGGCGGCCCGCCCGGAGCTGCCTCTGGCGGTGGTTACCGGCGACGGTTGCATGCTGATGCACGGCATGGAAATTCAGACCGCCGCCCGTTACGGCCTCCCGGTCATCTTTGTGGTCATCAACAACGGCGCCCTGGGCAACGTCTGGCTACGGGCCGTCAAGGAAGGCCCCGGTCCGGCGGCCCTGACGGAACTGCCGCTGCACGATTGGGCCGGGTTTGCCAGGTCCCTGGGCCTGCAGGCGGCCACTGTCACCACGCCGGCGGAACTCGCACCGGCCTTCCAGACCGCCCTGGACGCCGGTGCCCCATACCTGGTGGACGTGCGCTGCGACCGGGCTTTTGCCACCCCGGTCAGCCCCTACGGCCAGGCCAAGCAAGCGTGGATGGACGAGGATTAGGGGGCAGTACCAGTAGTCAGTTGCCAGTAAAACCAACAAAGCAGAGATATAGGGTGCGTCCCACGTACCAAAATAACTAAACAAATCAATGAAATTAACTATATATGGCGGCCTGTGGCCGCCGAGATTCTGGCTACTGACTACTGGAGTTTTATGGCCCGATTGCCTGATCCGACGGCGACACTTTCTCCTGAAGCCCAGGCCATCTATGACCAATTGGTGGGCCGGCGGGGCCGCATTGACGGCATGTACCGCAGCCTGCTCAACCATCCCCAGCTCACCCGGCGGGTCAGCGATTTGGGGACCTTTTTGCGTTTTGGGGCCGGGGTCTTGCCGGAGGCCTTGCGGGAATTGACCATCCTCTGGCTGGCCCGGCGTCTGGGAGCGGCCTATGAATGGGTCAAGCACGTGGCCCCGGCCCGGCAAGCCGGGGTTCCTGACGCGGTCATCGAGGCGCTGCGCCTCCGGCAGGAACCGAACCTCGATGCCACCCAAGCCGCGGCCCTGACCGTAGCCCGCTGCGTTCTGGAACGCCACTCCATTCCCGCCGCGGTCCAGAATGGTCTGGCGGCCGAGATCGGCCTGCCGGGGGTGATCGAACTGGTGGTGCTGGTGGGCTTCTATCAGATGATTGCCGGGGTGATCTTCGCCTTTGATGTCCCTTTGCCGGAAGGCACGGCTGCGCCTTTCGGGCCGGAAGACGCTTGATTTTTTTCGCCGGCGGCCCTATTTTGTTTTTGCTGAAGGCTGAATGCTGATAGCTGAAAGCTATGTACTCCTTTTGGTCAGACCCTAATCTCTCCCGCTATCTCGCTCTGGGTGTCCTGGCGCTGCTCTGCGCTTTTTTCGCCGCCACCGAGACCTCCCTCTTCGTCCTGACTCCGTTGGACCGGCTGCGCCTTAAAGAGAAAAACCGGCTCAGGGGCGAGCGGGTGGAGACCCTCCTGAACCGGCCCCGGCGGCTGCTGGTGACGGTGCTCATGGGGGTGGAGACGATCAACATCCTGGCCTCCGTGCTGGCCACCTCCCTGGCCCTGAGCCTCTGGGGGGCCAGGGGAAAATGGCTGGCCCTGGGTCTCATCGCCCCGGCCTTCCTCCTGGTGGGAGAACTCATCCCCAAGTCCCTGGCCCTGATCTATGCCCCCCGCCTGGCTCCCTGGCTGGCCCGGCTGGTGCGGCCGGCTTTGGTGGTCTTTACGCCGCTGCGGCTGGTATTGATGCAGATCAGCCGCGGGCTGTTGGCCGCCATGGGCTTTCGCCCGGACCTCCAGGTGCCGGCGATGCACCAGGAGGATTTCGTCCGCATGGTGGAAGAGAGCCACCTCCGGGGCCTGATCGCCGAGATGGAGCGGGATTTTATCCAGAACCTCCTGAGCTTCGGAGAACTGCGGGTGGGCCAGATCATGGTGCCCCGCCCCGACATCTTCACCCTGCCCGTCGATCTGGAGTGCCGCGACCTGCTGCAGGCGATCAAAAATTCCCGCTTTTCCCGGGTCCCCATTTATCGGGACGATCCCGATAATGTCCTGGGTCTCCTGCACGCCAAGGATATCCTGGGATTGGATTTAAAGAACCTGGATGAGGACGGGGTGCTGGAGAATATCCTGCGGCCCGCCTATTATGTGCCGGAAAACAAGAAGGCCTTTGACCTGTTGACCGAGCTGCAGGCCCAGCATCTGCGCCTGGCCCTGGTGGTGGACGAATACGGCTCCCTGGTGGGCTTGGTGAGCGTCGAGGACCTGCTGGAGGAACTCTGCGGCGAGATTTCCCAGGAGTTTCAGGTGGAAGAGCAGCCCCTGGAGGAGATCGGCCCGGGACTCTGGCGGGTCAAGGCCACCATGTCGCTGGCGGATTTCAACGAGGCCCTGGGGCTGGAGTTGCCCACGGAGGAGTTCGACACCATCGGCGGCCTGGTCCTGAACCTTTGCGGGGCTCTGCCCCGGGAAGGCCGGTCCGTGACCTATGAGCATCTCAGCTTTCAGGTGATCCGGATGAAGGGCACCCGCATCCTGGAACTCAGGGTGCGCCGGGAGCAGCCATGACCTACGGCATCCTCCTCATCTTCATCCCGCTCCTGCTCCTGGAAGCCTTCTTCGCGGCCTCCGAGATCGCCCTGGTCTCAGCCAACCGCCGCCGCCTGCACCACCGGGCCGAGGAGGGGCATCGGGACGCCCGCCTGGCCTTACAGCTCCTGGCCCGGCCGGAGTATTTTCTGGCCACCACCTTGCTGGGAGCCGCCATGGCCGCGGCGGCCAACACCGTCCTGGTGACCGCCTTCTTCCTGGGATTATTCGGCCAGGCGGCCGAAGTCCCCGTCATGTTCGCCCTGCCGCCCCTGATCCTGATCCTGGGAGAGATCATTCCCAAATCCATCGGCCGGCAACAGGCCACACTGCTGGCCGAACGCCTGGCTCCAATCCTCTGGGTCGCTTCCTGGGTCATGTATCCCGTCACCTGGATCTTCGCCGGCCTCAGCCGCTTGATCCTGCTGGTGGCCGGGGTCAGGAAGACCGGCCAGCTGCCCTTCATCACCCGGGAGGACCTGCGTCTGGTGGTGGCCAAGAGCGGCCCGGAGGTGGACCTCCAGGGCAAGGAGCGCCTCTTCATCCACCGCATCCTCCAGTTCAGTCTGCGCACCGTCAAGGAGGTGATGGTCCCCCTCGTCCGGGTGACCGCCATTCCGGACACCCTGACCATCGCCCAGGCCCAGGAGGAGTTCCGCAATACCCAGTTCTCCCGCCTGCCGGTTTATCACCGGCGCATCGACAACCTCATCGGCGTGCTGCACAGCTTCGATCTTTTGGGTGAGGAACACCGGGAGCGCCCCATCAAGCCGTTCATCCGGCCGGTGAAGTATGAACCCGAGCTGAAGAAGATCGACCGGCTGCTGGCCGAGATGCAGCGGGAGGGCAGCCATCTGGCGGTGGTGGTGGACGAATACGGCGGCGCCGTGGGTATCGTCGCCATCGAAGACCTGCTGGAAGAGATCGTCGGGGAGATCGCCGACGAATTCGACCAGGAGGTCACTCCCTACCGCAAGATCGGCGAAGGCCATTACCTCATCAGCGCCCGCACCGAAATCAAGGCGCTCAATGAATTTCTGAAGCTCGACCTGCCCCCCGGGGATTACGAAACCCTGGCGGGCTTTCTCATCACCCAATTGGGCGACCTGCCCCGGGGCGGCGAAAAGGTGCAGTACCGCAACCTGAAATTTGTCGTGCGCACTACCGAGGCCCGGGCCGTCAAGGAGGTGGAACTCATTGTCGAACGGACCGAGAAGTGAATGCTGGGCCTTTTTTGACTGCTTCGCCGGCCTCAGTGGTGACATGACCCTGGGGGCCCTCATCGACCTGGGCCTGCCGCTTTCGGACCTGGAAGAGCTGATGAACCTCCTGGGTCTGGCCGAGGTGCGGCTCGCGGCGCCGCGGCGCACCAAGGACCATCTCACCGGGGTGCAGCTCGAGGTCGATTTCCGCTTCCGCAGCCCCCAACCCACCCGGAGCTACCGGGAGATCCACGACCTGATCGCCAGTTCCCCCCTGAGCCAGGGAGTACAGGAGCGCAGCCTGGCGATGTTCCGTTTCCTGGGAGAGGTGGAGGCCCGGATTCACGGCCAACCCCTGGAAGAGGTGCACTTCCACGAATTGGGGGCCCTGGATACCATCCTGGACCTGGTGGGGGTGGCCTACGGGGTGGAAAAATTGGGGATCACCCGGGTCTTTTGCAGCTCCCTGCCCATGGGATACGGCATGATCACCGCGGGCCACGGCCGCCTGCCCAACCCGGCGCCCGCCACCCTGGAACTGCTCAAGGGCCTGCCGGTCTACGGCACCGACCTGCCCGGGGAACTGGTCACCCCCACCGGCGCGGTGATCTTGAAAGGCCTGGGCGCCGAGCTTCGAGCCCTGCCCGCCGCTACTTCTTTCACGGGTGGGCTACGGCGCCGGCAGCCGGGAGTTGCCGGGGCATCCCAATCTGCTGCGGATCTATCTGGGGGAGCCCCTGACCGCGGCTCCGGGCCGCCGCGAGCGCGTCCTGGTCCTCGAGACCCACATCGATGACATGAACCCGGAACTCTATGAGCCCCTGATGGCCGGGCTCTTTGCCGCCGGGGCCCTGGATGTGGCCCTGGGCCATATCCAAATGAAGAAGGGCCGCCCCGGGGTGGCCCTGACGGTGATCGCCCCGCCGGCGGCCCGGGAGGGCCTGTTGGAGCAGCTCTTCACCGAATCCACCACCCTGGGGGTGCGGGTCAGCGAGGTGGAACGGGTGGTGGCCCGGCGCTGGCAGGAGACCATCGACACCCCCTACGGCCCCCTCGAGGTCAAGGTCATGGAATACGGCGGCCGCCGCCGGCTAATGCCGGAGTACGAGGCCTGCCGGAAACTGGCGGCGGCCGCGGGCCTGCCGCTCCTGGAGATCTACCGCCTGGTGCCGCGAGAGTAGCGGCTATTGCTCGACCTCTGGCCTGGCGTCTCGACATCCTGAAGGGCCGATGATTTAAAAAATTTGTAAGCCGGTTAGAGAGAATCAGCCGGAGGCACTATGCAGGCTGTAAAAAAAGGAAATGAGCAGCTTGAAGAGGAAATGAAGGGCCTGCGCCGCAAAATTGCCGAGTTAGAAGCGGATAATATTAAGAATCGGCGGGTAATCGAGGCCTGGCGAGACTTGTGGGCCCAATATGAGGCCATGGTCGAGGCCTTCGACGGGCTGATCTACATCTGCTCCGAGAACTATGAAGTGGAGTTTATGAACCAGTGCTTCATTGAACGGACCGGCCATTATCCCTTAGGGCAAAAATGCTACCAGGCCCTGCACGGCCGCGACGACGTCTGCCCCTGGTGTGTCAATGACCGGGTCTTCCGGGGAGAGAAGGTCTCCTGGGACGTCTTGAGCCCCAAAGACCACCACTGGTATCGGGTGGTGAACACCCTCATCCGTCATGCCGACGGCTCCAAGTCCAAGATGGCCCTGATTCAGGACATCACCGCACTCAAGCAGGCAACGGCAGAGCGAACCAAAGTCAATCCCCCCGGAGCTTAGGGCCGCCTCACGGTTTGCCGGTCAGGATCGGCCTGCCGGCTGCCGCATCGGCCTGGACTGCCCTATTCCATGACAATTAAACAGTTGGCTGCCGCTTGATCAAGACGGTTCTGGATATCTCGGGTATGGCTGACTAGGGCAAAAGCTGAACTGCGGGGAAAATGTCGACCTGCCTTTATGACCTTATAATACCTTCTCTTTGACCAGGTACTCCATAGAGCGCTGGGCGTAGGTGGCCATAACGCTGATCATCCAGGTGAAGTGGGACTGCATGTCCTGGAACATGCGAGAGTCGGCCATGCCCAAAAGACCTGCCATCACGGTTTTCACCCGCACCATCTCCGGGTCGGCAATCTGGACCTGGGCGATGTTGATTTCCTGCTCCAGCCCTTGGAGAAAATCGAGGAACAGACGGTTGGCGCCTTCCTGCTCGAGACCTTCCAGGTGGGACACCGTGCCCAGGAGGCGTGAGGCCAGGAGGATTTCCGCCTTGATGCGGTCGGCGAAATGGAAGACCAGGACGGCTTGCCGGGTGGAGGGGAAGGTTTCAGCCATGGGGCACTCTCCTTAGGATTTGGACCACTTTAACATAAACGCCGGGGGGCCACAACTTCCCGGCCGCCCGGCAACGGGCCGCACCCTGAAACAGCCTATCACTCTCGCGAGTTGGCCGCAGGCGTTGAGATTCTAAAACTCGCTAAGTTCTTCCGCCCATAGTGTCCAGCTCATGCAAGTAATACTGAGTCGCCCCGGAGGCGGCTACGGTTATTTTTGGCGGATTGCTTTACATTGGCGAGTGATAAGAATGAATCATTCTTTCAGTAATTTATTTCACTCTTATAGGCAATTTTAACTATAACAAATTCAGGGATTCCCTGATTGATAATTTTCTCTCTTGAACTAAAATTCAACCAAGCCCTGCAACTATTGATAAGGGAGTTTGAGAGAAAAATGACGGTCAATTTTCAACAACTGGTTATGGAATCCTGGGATCTGAAGAAGAAAGTCGGAGAACTCGAGCGCACCTGCGAAATGCTCCGGGCTGAAAACCTGAAATTGAAAAACGACATCCTGCACGCCGGCGAAAGCATGCAGGATTTCCTGCAGGCTGTCCTGGCGGACGCCAATGAGACGGCCGGGGAGGTGAAGGATGCGGGAAGCCGGTCCTGCGAGGACCTAAACCGCACCACTCGTCAGCTGCGTCCTGCCCCTTGAATTATCCGCCTTAATGATCGTGGTATGTCATCGCAAATTATGGCGGCAAGAAATGTCATCTGAGTCACCGAATGACCTTTTGGCGATGGCGAGCCCATCATTTGAAAATTCTGCGCCGACTCCCGCGAGTTCAGCTAGGATTCGAACTTGCCAACCTGCCGAAAATTCTACCTGTCCGGATCATAACTTCAATTATTAGACTGAAAGTTTCCTTCGTCCCGGAGATCCATGGAAGGTCGGTTTACCGATGGAGCGGTATACCCAACTTCTGAAAAAATTGACTATCATGGTCGCTTTGGAAAAAGGTGCCTTTCTGTTCAAAAAACCTGAAAAGGGTCCCCAACTACCGAGTTTGGCCAGATAAACGTAGGCATAATCTATGTCTGAAAATTTTTTTAACAATTTAGTACTTGATTTTATTATTCTAAAGGACATAATTTAATAATCACCCAGGAGGGGGTCCCGCTCCCCGAGGCTAATTTTCGCATCCACACTTCCATGGCGGTCCTAGAGCGGGGACAAAGCTTGTGTTTCCGGATCGTCTCATTCTGATCCCGTAATCGAACTCATAACCCGTGTCTGCCATCAGGCCCAGGCGACTGAAAGAGATTAAACCTCACCCGAAATGTCCTCACTCATCTAAACGGATTTAACGGGACAACTCATGAGAGTTCCGTTTTTACATAGACGTAAAGGGGGCCGCCCAAGTTCCAAGCCGGAAAACCACGGCTTGGGGCCGCGGGTGCAACGCATCCCCTGGGATATCGCCAGAAGTTTGAAGAAAGTGAACTGGACAAGTGTCTGGCGCATCAAAAATGTCAGTCGGGAGGAAATCATGACAGAAGCCCTGCAACAACTGGTAAGGGAGTTTGAGGAAAGGATGACGGTGATTTTTCAACAGCTGGTGAAGGAATCCGAGGGTCTGAAGAATGAAGTCAGGGACCTCCAGCGAACCTGCGAAGTGCTGCGAGCTGAAAATTCCAAGATGTTTGCTCAAAACCTGAAATTGAAAAACGGCATCCTGCAGGCCAGTGAAAGCATGAAGGATTTCCTGCAGACCATCGTAGAGGAAGCCAATGAGACGGGCGGGGAGGTGGAGGATGCGGGCCAGGGAGTTGCCGGGGCAGTGAGGTAACCAGCAGCCGGTAAAAATTTAGCTGGCCCGGGCTAAAAAGCTGGTCCTTCGAGGACTTAAACCGCACAATTTTTCAGCCCGCGCCTTGCCCCTTGAATTATCTGCCTCAATGATCGTGGTATACCATGGAGCAGATTATGGGGGCAAGATGATGTAAGAGTGGGTTATCCGAGTCACCGAATCATCTTTTTCGATGACGAGCCCATCATTTGAAATTTCTGCGCCAAATCCCGCAAAATTGAAATGGCAGATTTCTGCTATATTCTGTGCGGCTTCAACGATATTGACCGGCGACTACGCTCGGTTCTGTCGGATTTTTGATGGCTGTCAGCCAAGTTCATGTCATTACCTCTTAGCTGAAGGGCTTATCCGGCAGGAGCGCCAGGGTGGGGACCGCGGCAATATTCTGTTTTTTCATCTTCTCCAGGAGCGTAGTGCGATTGAGATGCAGCAGCCGGGCCGCCCGGCTCTTCACCCAGTGGCTCTGCTCCAGGGCCTGGAGGATGAGATGGCGCTCCAGGGCCTGGACCGCGGCATTGAGGTCGGCGCCCTCGGCCGGCAGCACTTCGAGGACCGCCGGGACCGTCTTGGACCCGGCCTGAAATTTCTCCGGCAGGTCCGTCACCTCAATCACCTCCCCCTCAGTCAGGATGACCAGGCGCTCCACCAGATTTTCCAACTCCCGGACGTTGCCGGGCCACGAGTGTCGAAGCAATAAGTCCATGACCCCGGGGCTGAAGCGCTTGCGGGGTCTCTGGCGCTTGCGGCTGCATTCCGCCAGGAAATGCTGCACCAGCAGCGGGATGTCACTGGCCCGCTCCCGCAAGGGCGGCACCATGATGGGGATGACGTTGAGGCGGTAGTAGAGGTCTTCCCGGAAACGGTTTTCCGCCACCAGAGCCTCCAGATCCTTGTTGGTGGCGGCGATCACCCGGATATTTACCCGGATGGTTTTAACCCCGCCGATGCGCTCGAAGGCATGGTCCTGCAGGACCCGGAGGATCTTCACCTGGAGGCCGGGGCTCATCTCCGAGATCTCGTCCAGGAAGATGGTGCCGCCGTCGGCCTGTTCGAAGCGGCCCAGGCGGGTGCGCAGCGCGTGAGTGAAGGCGCCGCGCTCGTGCCCAAAGAGTTCGCTTTCCAGCAATTCCTCCGGAATGGCGGCGCAATTTACCGGGATCAGGGGGCCATCCCGGCGGGAGCTGTTGTAGTGGATGGCGTGGGCGATGAGCTCCTTGCCGGTGCCCGATTCCCCCTGAACCAGCACGGTGCTGTCGGTATCGGCCACCTTCCGGATGAGATCGAAGACCCGGGTGATGGCCGCACTCTGGCCCACCATGTTGGCGAAGCCGTATCGTTGGTGCAGTTGCTTTTTTAGTTGAATATTCTCCCGTTTCAGGTGATGATGCTCCAGGGCCCGGGCCACCACCAGCCGGAGTTCAGAGGCATCCACCGGCTTGGCCAGGTAACTGTAAGCCCCCTGGCGCATGGCGGCCACGGCGCTGCTGATGGTGCCGTAACCGGTGATGATGATGCAGGGGCACTCGGGCTGGTGCTGGGTCAGATACTGGAGGACCTCCATGCCCCCCAGGCCGGGCATAGACAGGTCGGTCAGGGTCAGGTCGAAGGCCTGTTCCTGCAAATGCTTGAGGCCGATTTCGCCATTCGCCGCGGTCACGACGGTGTAACCTTCGGCCGCCAGGATCTCTTGTAGGGCCTGCAGAATGCCCAAGTCATCGTCGATTACGAGGATATTTGCCTTATTATGTTTCAAGAATATCTCCTCAGAAGATTACTATACCAAAAAGGCT
This sequence comes from uncultured delta proteobacterium, assembly GCA_963797235.1. Classification (GTDB taxonomy): domain Bacteria; phylum Desulfobacterota; class Desulfobaccia; order Desulfobaccales; family 0-14-0-80-60-11; genus JAPLJC01. The sequence continues at coordinate 146,119 of CAWCOX010000003.1, read as the reverse complement.
CTCCTGTCAATATTGTGACAGCCGGCAAAGCCTTATTGCATAAGGGTCGCGAAAAGGGGTTGACTTAAAAAAATTAGAACTGTTATCCTTTAACATCACCCGACAAGGAGAGTTGGTGCTTCCTACCCTGGTTTTCATTCTTTGGGCCTACGGCATGTATGCCCTCATTTCTACTCTAATCGGGCGCAGGGGGTCCAGATTTCGGGCTCGCGGCCCCGGACGGCGTTATGGTTGGCTCGCTCTGGGGGTGGGAGGCTTAGTCGGGTTGGGGCTGACGGTGGTCCTGGCCCAGTCCTTCGCTGAGAAGGATCACAACCTGAAGTTGGCGGGTTTCCTGGGCACGGTGTGGGCCGAAGGCTGGCCGGACAAGGTGGACCAGCGGGTGGAATACCCCCCCATCAAGGGTACGGCCGCCGGGGATCAACCGGTGTACGCCCTGCTGCATCCCGGGACTTCACCGGCGGACCTGGCCCAGGAAAAGACCGCGCCCAAGCCTCGGCCCATCAAGAAGCCCAAGCTGCACAAGGCTCCGGCGCCCCAGGCCAAAGGCGCCAAACCCGCGGTCCAGGTGGCTAAAAAGGACAAAGGGGCCGCCAAAGGCAAGCCCAAGGCCACCACCAAGAAGAAGCCGGCGCCGACGGCCGGCAAGAAAAGCCCCGAGACCTCAGGTTAGCCGGCGGTTGCTTCGACCGCCCTCCGGAAAATTCTGGTGGCCTCGGACCTTTTTCTCCTTTTCCCCTGCCCCTATAAAAAAATTTCCCTTACAATCATGAGCATGAAAACGTCATTACCGTTCCAGGTCTCCCACCCTTGACCGAGGCCCCAGCCAGCCAAACCGGGAAGATCGCCAAGGCCGCGGGCACCGTCAGCTTGGCGGTTCTGGCCAGCCGCATCCTGGGACTGGTGCGGGAGCAGGTGTTCGCCGGCCTGTTCGGCGCCGGCTACGCCATCGATGCCTACGTGGTAGCCTTCCGCATCCCCAACCTGCTGCGAGACCTCTTTGCCGAAGGCGCCTTGAGTTCCGCCTTCGTTACCGTGTTCACCGACTACGACCAGAAAGCGGGGCTGGAGCGCACCTGGCGCCTGGCCAACAACGTCATCATGTGCGCCTCGCTGCTGGTGGGCGGCCTGGTGCTGCTGGGCATGCTCTTCTCCCCCGGGCTGGTGAACCTCATGGCCCCGGACTTCGGCCTGGTCGCCGGGAAACTCGGCCTCACCAGCCTGATGACCCGCATCATGTTCCCCTTTCTGTTGCTGGTCTCGCTGGCGGCCCTGGCCATGGGCATTCTCAACGCCCGGGGGAAATTTTTTATCCCGGCTCTGGCCTCCAGTTTTTTCAACCTGGGCTCGGTAGTGGCCGGGGTGACTATCAGCTGGGCCATGCCCAGCCTGGGGCTCCATCCCATCGTGGGCATGGCCTGGGGCGCCCTGGTCGGCGGCCTGCTGCAACTGGTGGTGCAATTGCCGCTGCTCTGGCGGCAGGGCTTCCGGCTGCAATGGGTCCTGGATTGGCGGGAACCGGGGGTGCGGCGCATCGCCTGGCTGATGCTGCCTGCGGTGGTGGGGCTCTCGGCCACCCAGATCAATATCTTTATCAACACCTTTTACGCCTCGGCCTGCGCCGAAGGCAGCGTCTCCTGGCTCAACTACGCCTACCGCCTCTTTCATCTGCCCATGGGCCTCTTCGGAGTGGCCCTGATGGTGGCCACCATGCCGGTGGTCTCCCGGCACGCCGCCCTGAACGATCTCGGCGCCATGAAGGGCGCGGTGGAATCGTCCCTGGCCCTGGCCCTGCTGGTTACCGTGCCTGCGGCCTGCGGCCTCATCTTCCTGGCCCGGCCCATCATCGCCCTGATCTACCAGCACGGCCGCTTCAGCGCCTGGGACACCCAACAGACCGCCGCGGCCCTGGCCCTTTATGCCCTGGGCGCGGTCGCCTTTGCCGGGGTGAAGATCATGGTGCCGGCCTTCTACGCCCTGAACAACACCCGCACCCCGGTCCTGGGCTCCTTCCTGACGGTGGCGGCCAATATCTTGTTCATCAACCTCACCGTGTCGTCCCTCCAGCACCGCGCCATCGCCCTGTCCACCTCGCTCAGCATGATCCTCAATTTCCTCTTTCTGGGGGTGATGCTCTACCGGCGGTTGGGGGGCTTTCGGGTGCGGCCGCTCCTGGTCACCCTGGCCAAGGTGGTTGCTGCCGGCCTGGTGATGGGCCTGGTGATCGTCGCGCTGGAGCCGCTCCTGGCCGGCCGGCTGGGGAGCGGCATCGTGGGCCGCCTCGTGAGTGTATTGGGCGATATCCTGCTGGGCGGGGGCCTCTATTTCCTGCTGATCTCGCGACTCCGGATCCCGGAATTCCAGGAATTGACCCTAAAACTGCGGACCCGGCTGGGGAGATAATTTTGTCGGGGATAAAAATCCTCCCTCCCTTACGGATATATCGGGGGAGGAAGTCCCCCTTTGAAAAAGGGGGATTTAGGGGGATTTGGTTTTCACGCCAAAGCCCGCGGCTTCATTTCTTTAGCGATTTGACGGAGGGGTCGTAGTGGCGGTTCTCGAACCGCCCTTCCCACTGCAAAGATTTGCCGCATACGGGTGACAAGCAACGGTACCATGATTAACTGAAGACATCAGGTTTTCAAACTCGAAACTCGAAACCGAGGTCCCTATGGAGCCGGCGGCGAAAATCGGCCCGATTCTCCAGCTGCTCGAGGCGCATTACCCCGACGTCCGCGTCACTCTGGATTTCACCAACCCGCTACAGTTGCTGGTGGCCACGATCCTCTCGGCCCAATGCACCGACGAACGGGTGAACAAGGTGACCCCGGCGCTCTTTCAGAAATACCCCGATGCTGCGGCCTACGCCCAGGCTCCGTTAGAAGAATTGGAGCAGGCCGTCTACCAGACCGGCTTCTATCACAACAAGGCCAAAAGCCTCAAGGGCCTGGGCCAGGCCCTGGTGGAAAAATACGGCGGCCGGGTGCCGGCCTCCCTGGAAGAGTTGGTCAAGCTTCCCGGCATCGGCCGCAAGACCGCCAACGTCGTCCTGGGCAACGCCTTCGGCATTCCCGGTATCGCGGTGGATACCCATTGCGGCCGGGTCTCCCAGCGCCTGGGTCTCACTGCCGCCAAGGACCCGGTGAAGATCGAGTCCGAGCTGATGCCCCTGGTGCCTCAGGAGCGCTGGACCAGATTCTCCCTGCAACTCATCTGGCACGGCCGGGCCATCTGCACCGCCAAAAACCCCAAATGCCCCGGTTGTCCCCTGTTACCCTACTGCGATTACGGCCAGAAGGCGATGGCTGGCAAACTGTAGCCGCAGGCTTTACGGCGCCGGGGGCCGGGTAGCCCTTTCTGTGCCCCTTTTATTCTTTTTTCTTAATGAGAAAAACCCCTTATAGCCTGGCGCTCCAAAATCAATTGACATGCCCAAGGAACGATGGCATAAGGAAAGGGAAGAGCCACGAAAAGGAGGTCGTAAATGAGGCAGAAGAACTGGCGCATCAAACTAGGGATACTGCTGGTTGGTTTGCTGCTCGCTGCGGGCTGCGTGCCCATGGTGCTCATGGGTCTCGGCGGTGCTGCGGCCATCGGTAGTTATAAATGGATGGAAGGCACCATGGAGAAGGACTACCCCCGGTCCATGCAGGATACCTGGAATGCCACCCTGGCGGCGGCTAAAGACATGCAACTGAATATTCAGAGCCAGCAGTACAACCCCACGGAATCCACCCTGGAGGCGGTGGCGCCCCCGGATACCAATGTGAAGATTCAACTGTTGGCCCGGCCCAACCAGATTACCACCGTCAAGGTGCGTTTCGGCCTGATGGGGAACCAGGATGCCTCGGCCTACTTCCACCGGCGCATCATGGAGCACCTGAGCCTGCCACCTCAATGATCGAAGGGGGAAAAGGGGACGGAATAAAGAGTTTTATTCTGTGATATTAGGCCATTAAGCCACAGGGCCGGAAGCTATGCTTCCGGCCTCATTTTTATTTATAAATCCCTTCCCGGGGGCCGAAGGAGAGCAGATATAGACCGTCGGTTTCAGGTTGGTAAATCAGGCGTCTCTCCTGGCCGGTCACCGCGTGAGAGTAGCGCCATAAATCCTTAAATTCGCCTTTTAGCGGTTTTCCCGCTTTGGGGTTGACCGCCACCGCGGCGACGGCTTGTTTCAGAGCCTCCCTTTCCAGCTTGCTCCGCAGCTTCTTTCTGAGCCGCTTGAACTTCGCGGTCTCATAAATCTTCAAGGTCCAATTCCTTCACCAGCCCGGCCGCTTTTTCGGCCCTGGCCTCCAGGATGTCCTGGATTTCCCCGCGCTCAATTCCGGATTTTGCAGCGCCAGCAAGCCGATGCGCAGGGCATGTCTGAGGCTGCTGGAGAAGTCCCGGTCTTCTTTTTGGGACAGGATGGCGATTTGCCCCACCATCTCCTCGTCCAACAAGAGAGATTTTCTAATCATTGGCGTATTCCATAATATTTTTTAATATTATTATATAATATCAACTGGAAAAAAGAAAAGGCCGGAAGCTCATGCTCCCGGCCTTATTTTTTAGACTGACAACTGGCCACTGACAACTGACCACTGCCTCTTAAAACTGCCTTAAAAACCGCAGGTCGTTTTCGAAGAAGAGCCTCAGGTCGTCGATGCCGTATTTCAGCATGGCGACGCGCTCCACCCCCAGGCCGAAGGCAAAGCCGGTATATTCCTCCGGGTCGTAGCCCACGGCCTCGAAGACCGCCGGGTGCACCATGCCCGAGCCCAGGATCTCCAGCCAGCCGGTGGTCTTGCAGACCCGGCAGCCCTCGCCCCGGCAGATGACGCATTCGATGTCCACTTCGGCGCTGGGTTCGGTGAAGGGGAAGTAGCTGGGCCGGAAGCGCACCCCCACTTCGGGGCCGAACATCTGGTGCACAAAGGTGGTGAGGGTGCCCTTGAGATCGGCAAAGGTGACGCCCTTATCCACCAGCAGGCCCTCCACCTGGTGGAACATGGGGGTGTGGGTCAGGTCCGAGTCCCGCCGGAAAACCCGCCCCGGGGCGATGATGCGCACCGGCGGCTGGCGCTGCTCCATGGTGCGGATCTGCATGGGCGAGGTGTGGGTGCGCAGCAGCACCTGGTCGCTGAAATAGAAGGTGTCCTGCATGTCCCGGGCCGGGTGGTCCGGGGGCAGATTGAGGGCCTCGAAGTTGTACCAGTCCAGCTCCACTTCGGGGCCTTCCACCGCCTCGAAGCCCAGGTGCAGGAAGATGTCGCAGATCTCCTGCATGGCGCGGGTGATGGGGTGCAGCCGGCCCAGGGGCGGGCGGCGGCCCGGCAGGGTGACGTCGATGGCGGCGGCCGCTTGCCTGCGGCCGGCGGCCTTCAAGGCGGCCAGGGCCTGGGCCAGGGCCTCTTCCAGGGCCATTTTGGCCCGGTTGGACTCCTGCCCCACCTGGCGCCTGAGGTCCGGGTCCAGGTCCTTCAGGCCCCGGAGGATCAGGGTGAGGTCCCCTTTGCGGCCCAGGTATTTGACCCGCAGCAGTTCCAGGGCCTCAGGGCTCCGGGCCGCGCGGATTTCCGCCAGGGCGGCGTCTTCGAGCTGTTTGACGGCCTCAACGCTCATCGCAGCGCTTCCTTGGTCCAAAAATCATGGTAGGGGCGGTTCAAGCACCGCCCCTACAATTCAATCCGGTCCAACCGCAGCACAGGCGAGACGCCTGCGCCACCAACCGAAAACCGTCTTTTAACCCCGGGAGGCCTCGGCCACCTTGGCGAACCCCTGGGGGTCGAAGATGGCCAGGTCGGCCAGGACCTTGCGATCCAGGTTGATCTGGGCCTTTTTGAGGCCGCCGATGAACTTGCTGTAGGACAACCCCAAAGGACGCAGAGCGGCGTTGATCCGCACGATCCACAGGGCCCGGAACTCCCGTTTGCGCACCTTGCGGTCCCGGTAGGCGAAGGCCAAAGCCTTCTCCACCCCTTCCCGGGCCGAGCGGTACAGCCGCCGGCGGCCGCCGCGGAAGCCCTTGGCCAATCCCATCCATTTATTGCGGCGCGCCCTGGAATAGACGCCTTTTCTGACGCGTGGCATGACGTGCTCCTATCTTAAAGATACGGCAACAGGCGCTTGAGTCTCTTCATCTCAGGGCCGGCCGCATAGGCCGTCTCGCGCAACTGCCGTTTACGTTTGGTCGTTTTGCTGGTCAAAATGTGGCTGCGGTACGGCTTTTTATGCTTCATCTTGCCGCCGGCCGTGGCCTTGAAGCGTTTGGCCGCTCCTCTATGGCTCTTCATTTTGGGCATGATCGCATCCTCACCTGTGATATTGCTGCCGGTCGGTCGACCATACTCCTCGGAGGCGGCCGCGGCGTAACCTTTAATATATATCAGACGACAAGGCTAATCACAATTTAACAATGTCAAAAAACGAAAAAATTTCCCTGCACCGCACAAAAGCGGCGCCGGTACAGCCTCGGGTGGGATCGACCCTACTTGGGGGTGACGATCATGGACATGTTCCGGCCTTCCAGTTTGGGAGGCTGTTCCACGGTGCCCACCTCCGCCAGGGCCTCGGCCATCTGGGTCAGGATCTTAAACCCCCGGTCGGTGTGGGCGATCTCCCGGCCCCGGAAAATCACGGAAATCTTGACCTTGTCGCCCTCGCTCAGGAATCGCCGGGTGTTTTTCAGCTTGAAGCCCATGTCGTGTTCTTCGATCTTGGGCCGCACCTTGATCTCTTTGACCTGGATCGTGGTGGCTTTGCGCCGGGCTTCCTGTTGTTTTTTGCTCTGCTGGTACTTGAATTTGCCGTAATCCATGATGCGGCAAACCGGCGGGCTGGCCTGGGGGGCAACTTCCACCAGGTCCAGGTGCGCTTCGGTCGCCTGGGCCAGGGCATCCCGGGTGGCCATGACTCCGACCTGCTCCCCGTCGGGACCGATGAGGCGTACCTCCGGAACCCTGATCTGCTCGTTGATCCGCACACGTTGCTGCTTCGGCTGAATGACCGTAACCTCCTCCTAACTCTTTTCTTTTATTGGGTAGTGGACGGCAGCTGGGACTCCTCCTTGAGGCGGTTGATGAACTCCGCTTCGGGGATGTCCTTCAACTCGGTGCCGTCCCGTAAGCGGGGCGAGAGGGTGCGATCGGCCGCCTCCCGGTCCCCGATGACAATCATATAAGGAATCTTCTGGAGCTGCGCCTCCCTGATCTTATAGCGCAGAGTTTCCGGCCGGGCATCCACCTCCACCCGCAGGCCCTGGGCCCGCATGGCCGCGGTGATCTCCTCGGCATACTCATGGACCCGTTCGGTGATGGGCAGCAGCACCGCCTGGATCGGCGCCAGCCACACCGGGAAGGCCCCGGCATAGTGCTCGATGAGGACCCCGATGAAACGCTCCAGGGAGCCCAGGATCACCCGGTGCAGCATCACCGGCCGGTGTTTACCGCCATCGACCCCGATGTAATTGAGATCGAAGCGCTCCGGCAGGGTGAAATCACACTGGATGGTGGCGCACTGCCAGCGCCGGTTGATGGCGTCCTTGAGCTTGATGTCGATCTTGGGCCCATAAAAGGCGCCTTCGCCGGCACAGACGTAATAAGGCAGGCCCTTCGCCTCCATGGCCTTGATCAGGGCGTTGGTGGCCAGTTCCCATTCGGCGTCGCTGCCGATGGATTTCTCCGGCCGGGTGGAGAGTTCCACCTCGTACTCGAACCCGAAGACGGCCATGACCTGAAAGACGAAGTCCAGGACCCCGACGATCTCGCCCTCCACCTGCTCCGGCGTGCAGATGATATGGGCGTCATCCTGGGTAAACTGGCGCACCCGGGTGAGGCCGTGCAGCACCCCGGAACGCTCGTGGCGCAGCACCGTGCCCAGTTCGAAGTAGCGTATCGGCAACTCCCGATAGCTGCGGATGCGGGAGCGGTAGATGAGCATGTGGGCCACGCAGTTCATGGGCTTGATGCCGTACTTCTGGCCTTCCACTTCGGAGAAATACATATTTTCCTTGTAGTTGGCCATGTGCCCGGAGCGTTCCCACAGGTCGGCCCGGAGCATCTGGGGCCCCATGACCATCTGGTAGCCCCGCTTGAAATGCTCCCGGCGCTCGAAATCTTCGATCAGGCTCCTCAGGACGGCCCCTTTGGGATGGTAGATGACCATCCCGGCCCCGGCTTCCTCTTCGATGCTGAAGAGCTGCAGCTCGCGGCCCAGGCGGCGGTGGTCCCGGCGCTTGGCCTCCTCCAGGAACTCCAGGTACTGTTTGAGTTCCTTGGGGGTCGCAAAGGCGGTGCCGTAGATGCGCTGCAGCATCTGCCGGTGCTCGTCGCCCCGCCAGTAGGCCCCCGAGGAGGTGGTGAGCTTGAAGGCCCTGAGCAAACCGGTGGAGGGGAGGTGCGGGCCGCGGCAAAGATCCAGGAAATTCCCCTGGCGGTAAAGACTTATCCCGCCCTCGGGCAGCGCCTCGATGATCTCCACCTTGTAATCTTCGTGTTGGCTGGAAAAAAGCTGCAACGCCTCGTCCCTGGTGGTCTCTTCCCGGCTGAAAGGTAGATTCTGCTTCACCAGTTGGCGCATTTTCTCTTCGATCTTCTCCAGGTCCTCCGGGGTGAAGGGCTCCGGCACGTCGAAATCGTAGTAAAAGCCGCTTTCGATGGCCGGGCCGATGGCCACCTTAACTGCCGGAAAGAGTTCCCGCACCGCTTCGGCCATGATGTGGGCCGCGGAATGGCGCAGAATTTCCAGCCCTTCCGGAGAGTCCAATGGGATGGGAGCGATGCTGCAGTCCCGGTCCAGGGGCCGGGAGAGGTCCGCCAACTCGCCGTCCACCCGGGCGGCCGCCAGCCGCTGGTCGGTTTTTTTCAGGTTTTTTAAGGCTTGGAACACGGTGACGCCGGCGTCCATCTCGACGGCGGGGCCCTGGTCCAGTTGTACCTTGATCATGCAGGCCTCAATAAAAAAAAGGCATCTGGGCGCTCAAAGAGGCGCTTTCCCGGATGCCGTTAGGTTTCAAATAGTTACATAAATTCGAAATTCACGACGGTCGCCGTGCGACTCCTGCCTCTCCCAACGCTTTTGGCGCTTAAATTTCGACTATTAACGTTGTGTATTTCGCATAAATACCTGTAGTTGTCAAGAAATATTCGTGGTCGCCCCGGGATTAGCCTTCGCCCTCCATCAGCTCCGCCAGCGGGACGCCGAACTTCGTTTCATCAGAGGTTGCAATGGCTTTCGACCTAGGCTATGGAAAAACCCCTCGTCGAGCAGGCTTATGTTAATCATTTAATTCGGGCTATCCAGACTCGCCGCCCCAAATGACTAACCGAGGTAAAAAAAGTTGCCCAGAACAGCGGGAGAAGCTGGACAAACTGTGGAAATTATCGCATTAATTACGGTTAGGCGCTATGCATATCAGCATTTGCCGCCGGTTGTTCTGCTGAGAGGGGCATGAACCTATACAAAATAGACAAAATATCCAAAATTATTTCTCTCTGGCTGCTCGGGCTGATGTTGCTGACCCTGGGGGCCTGTGGTGGACCGCGCCCGTCGCTTCAGGAAGTGGATCGAGTCCTGAGGACCTCCTGGCAGAGTTACCGCCATCAATTCATCTCGCCGGTAGGCCGGGTGCAGATCCCCGAACGGGACGGCGGCACCATTTCCGAGGCCCAGGCCTATGCCCTGCTGCGGGCCGTGTGGGCCGGTGATGAGGCGACCTTTGCCCGGGTCTATGCCTGGACCCACACCCATATGATGCGGCCGGACCACCTGTTGGCCTGGCACTGGGGCAGGCTTCCCGACGGCTCCTGGGGCGTCCTGGACGCCAACACCGCCAGCGACGGCGACCTGGACTACGCCCTGGCCCTGGCGCTGGCGGCTCGCCGGGGCTGGCGGCCGCCACCGGGGCTGCCGGATTATCCGGCCGAGGCCCGGGAGGTGCTGGCCGCCATCTGGGAGAAAGAGGTGGTGGCCTTGCCCGGTGGCCTGCAACTTCTCACTCCGGGCAACTGGCATGAAACCGGGCCGCCCTATTTGCTTAACGCATCCTATTTTTCGCCGGCGGCGTATCGGCTATTTGCACAAATTAGCGCCGGCCCTGCCGGCGCGGTTCTCGAACCGCCCGCCTGGGACCGCCTGCATCAGGACACCTATCAATTGTTGGCGCAGTTAGCCCGGGGGCTGGATACCCCGGGAGCGGGCCTCTTCCCCGATTGGTGCCGGGTGGACGCCGAGGGGCGGTTGAGCCCCGCCCCGGGCCGGGAGACGCAATTCGGCTGGGAGGCAGTGCGGCTGCCCTGGCGCCTGGCCCTGGATCATTTATGGTTCAGCGAGCCCCGGGCGGCCCAAATTCTGGGACAAAAATTTTTGCCCTTTTTCCAGAAAGAGTGGCAATCCAGGGGGAAGTTGGCGGCAGTTTATGATTTCGACGGCGCCCCGGCCGCGGACTTTGAGAGCCCGGTGCTCTACGCCGGGGTCCTGGCCGCGGCCCAGGCTGTTGGCGATCGCGACTTCGCCCGGCTGATGGCCGAAAAAATCCTCACCTTCTACCATGAACAAAACGGCCAGGCCTACTTCGTCTCGCCGGACAACTACTACGCCAACAACTGGGCCTGGCTGGGCCTGGCCCTGTATGCCGGCTGGGTGAAGCCTTGAAAAAAGTAGCCAGTAGTCAGTAGCCAGTAAACCCTGTTGCCCACGAGATGTAGGGTGCGTCCTACGCACCAGATATTGGTTAAAACCTAACCTAATTTATTTCTTGCGTCTTGGCGCCTTGGCGTCTTGGCGTGAGATAATCTTTTTTTTAATGTACCCTCAAGGACAGCGCTAAGAATTGGCTGAAAGCTGACTGCTGATAGCTGACAGCTTTTTCTTCGCCGCGCCCCCGAAAATGTGCTATATTCACATAATTGTCAAATGGATCAGGAACTTCCCTACATTTATACGGTAACCAGCCTCACCCGGGAGATCCGGGCGCGCCTGGAGACCCATTTCGCCCTGGTCTGGGTGAGCGGCGAGATCTCCAACCTGCGCCAGCCCCTCTCCGGCCACTACTATTTTACCCTCAAAGACGCCGGGGCCCAACTAAAGGCCGTGCTCTTCAAGGGTAACCACCAACACATGCGCTTCAAGCCCGAGGAGGGCAGCCAGTTCCTCTGCCGGGGGCGCCTGACGGTCTACGAACCCCGGGGCGAATACCAGTTGGTGGTGGACTATCTGGAACCCCTGGGATTGGGGGCCCTGGCCCAGGCCTTCGAGGCCCTGAAGACCCGTCTCCAGGCCGAGGGCCTCTTCGCCCCGGAGCTCAAAAAGCCCTTGCCCTTCCTGCCCAGGCGCATCGCCCTGGTCACCTCGCCCACCGGCGCCGCGGTGCGGGATTTTTTGCGCCTCCTGCGGCAGCGTTTTGCCAACCTGGAGGTGCTGATCTATCCGGCCAAGGTCCAGGGGCTGGAGGCCGCCGGGGAGATCGTCCGGGCCCTGGAGGATTTGCCCGCCTATCCCGGGGTGGAGGTCATCGTCCTGGCCCGGGGCGGCGGCTCGCTTGAAGACCTCTGGCCCTTCAACGAAGAGCGGGTGGCCTGGGCCATCCACCGCTGTCCCGTCCCGGTGGTCTCGGCGGTGGGCCATGAAGTGGACTTCACCATCGCCGATTTCGTGGCCGACGCCCGGGCCGCCACCCCCAGCGCCGCGGTGGAATTGGTAGTCCCGGATAAAGCGGGATTAAATCGCCACCTGGACCGCCTGGGGGCCACCCTGGCGGGCGCTTTTAAGAAGCGCCGGGAGACCGCCCGGCGGCATCTGGAGCTCATGGCCCGGCGGCTGCCGGATCTGAGCCGGCGCCTGGTGGACCTGCGCCTCCAGGTAGACGACCAGAGCGACAGCCTGGTGCGCCGCACCCGGCGGGTTCTGACCGGTAAGCGGCAGCACCTGCGCCTGGCCGATTCCCGTCTGGTGCTGCTCAGCCCCCGGCGGGCCTTGATGCCCTGGCGCCAGCGTCTGGAGCAGGCCGGGCAACGTTTGGGGCAGAGCTTCCGCCGGGGCCAGGAAGACCGGCGTCGGCATCTGGACTATTGCCGGAGCCACCTGGACAAGCTCAATCCCCTGGCCATCCTGGAGCGGGGTTATGCCGTAGCCACGCTCCTGCCCGAAGAGACGGTGATCCGCGACGCCGCCCAGGTGCCCGTGGGCGCCGGCGTCCGCGTCCGGGTGGCCCGGGGCCGGCTGGACTGCGAAGTGGAAAAAGTGAGGCTGGAGGAATTTAAATATGAACCTTAAGATCTCAATAAATATCGAATGGAAGGGTCCATTGCGTTGGCGAGATTTGCAAAAACTTACACAACCATATGATAAAGGACTTTATCAAATCTATGGGACACACTCGATTTATGGTGAAAATATTTTATTGTATATTGGATCGACCAAAACATCATTTGCGGAAAGAATATTAAAAGGGGATCACGAAGAGACACTGAGATTACATTGTCCAGATTTAGACAATGTTAATTTTTATATAGGGAGATTGGCTGGAAGCAATACTCCGGGTGATATTGAATGGAATGATGAAATAGAGATGGCAGAAAAACTATTGATCTATAGTCATAATCCTATATTAAATGGCAGTGGGATAAAATGGCTAAATGATGATTATTCATTAAAATTAAAAAATCTCCATATCATAAACTGGGAAAATTATAATAAATTATTGCCTGAGGTTTCTGGTCTTCGATGGACAAAATATTTAGATACATCACCAGGAATAACAAATTATGCAATTTACGGTAAACATGCCTAATATCAAAAAAACAAAACAAAACCTAATACGAAAAACAGGCTTTTAAATGGCTAAAACGAAAAAACCGGCTGACCAGAATTTCGAGGCGCTGCTCCAGCGCCTGGAAGCGGTCTTGGATTCCCTGGAGCATGGCGACTTGCCCCTGGAGCAGGCCATGGCCGCCTTCGAAGAGGGGGTGGGCCTGGTGCGGGCCTGCCACCAGAAACTGGATGAAGTGGAGCGCCGGGTCGAACTGCTCATGAAGGACGACGCCGGCCGCTTCTTCACCCGGCCGTTCCCCGAAGAGGAAGGGGAGGGAAACTGAGGAGCGCTTAGTGGTCACTTTTGGTAGCCGCAGGCTTTAGCCTGCGCTTGAAAGCCTATAACACCAGGCGCTTCGATGTAGCACCGCCGCCCTCGGCGGTTCAGTAGGGTGCGTTTTACGCACCATTTTTGACGTATGGCGACTGAGAAGTACACTGGCGCGTACAGCTTTCTAACTTGAACCTTGAACTTTTTGAAGTCAACCCTGCTTTCTTTTCTGGAATTTTCTCTCCACCTGTGTCACTAGGAAGCAGGTGAAACAGTGCCCTATGTTTACTCCAAAAAGCGCCGGGGAATGGTTTTTGTTCCGCTACGGCCGCGGTTTTAAGGCGGATTTTCCTGCAAATCAAGCGAGTTGCCGGTCAAACCCCGCCGGTTCCCAAGCGGTACAATTGCGGCACAATTCCCGCAACTTTCAGCGGCTGTGAAACACCCGGAGTGGCCAACTGTCCCAGATTCACCAAAATAAGTGGGTTAGATTAATTAAAAAGCAGCTTAATTCAGCCATTAGTTACCCAATATGAGCGAAAAATTCGATCTGAAAGTTTATCTGGAGGAACGCCGCCAATTAGTCAACCGGGCCCTGGAGGCCTATCTGCCGGCGGTGCGGGGGCCGGCCTTTCGGGTGGTCCAGGCCATGCACTACAGCCTGTTCGTGGGCGGCAAAAGGCTCCGGCCCATCCTCTGCCTGGCCGCGGCCGAGGCGGTGGGCGGCGACGCCGGCGAGGCCCTGCCGGTGGCCTGCGCCCTGGAGATGGTCCACACCTACTCCCTCATCCACGACGACCTGCCGGCCATGGACGACGACGACCTGCGCCGGGGCCAACCCACCTGCCACAAAAAGTTCGACGAAGCCACCGCCATCCTGGCGGGCGACGGCCTGCTCACCGAGGCCTTCCACATCCTGGCCGCGGCCGCGCCCCGCTTCGAAGGCCGGGAGGCAGTCCTGCTGGACGTTACGGAATTGCTGGCCAAGGCCGCGGGCTACCGGGGCATGGTGGGCGGCCAGATGCTGGACCTGATGGCCGAGGGGCGCAAAATCAGCTTTAAAGAGTTGGAGCTGATTCACCGCTTCAAGACCGGGGCGCTGCTCACCGCAGCCACCCGCTCCGGGGCCCTGGTGGGCGGCGGCAACCGTCAGGAGGTGACCGCCCTCACCGGTTACGGGGAAAAGTTCGGCCTGGCTTTTCAGGTTACGGACGATCTCCTGGACGTGGAGGGGGATCACCGCGGAAATGGGCAAGGCCGCCGGCCAGGACGAAAAGCGCCACAAGGCCACTTATCCGGCCCTGGTGGGTCTGGAAGCCTCCCGGCAGTGGGCCCGGCGCCTGGTCGAGGAGGCCGTGGCCGCATTGGAGCCCTTTCAGGACCGGGCCGCGCCCCTGCGGGAACTGGCGCAATATCTGTTGGTGCGGCGGTCGTGACTATTTTTAATCAAAGAGAAATAATGATTTGCCTGCGGTTTTTTGATATAAATAGGGGTCAAGGGGATGTAACACATGGATAAACGCCCGGAACACCGCCGGTTGTTGGATAGTATCAATAGTCCGCAGGAGTTGAAAAAATTGTCGCCGGAACTGCTGCCGCAGTTGGCGCAGGAGATCCGGGAGAAGATCATTGCCACCGTGTCCAAGACCGGCGGGCATCTGGCCCCCAGCCTGGGGACGGTCGAACTCACCATTGCCCTGCACTACGTCTTTGACTGCCCCAGGGACAAGATCGTCTGGGACGTGGGCCATCAGGCCTATGCCCACAAACTCCTCACCGGGCGCCGGGATCGCTTTGACACCCTGAGGCAATTCGGCGGCCTCAGCGGCTTCCCCAAGCGCAATGAAAGTCCTTACGACGCCTTCGACACCGGCCACAGTTCCACCTCCATCTCCGCCGCCCTGGGCCTGGCCGCGGCCCGCTGCCAGAAGAAGGAATCGAGCAAGGTCATCGCGGTGATCGGCGACGGCGCCCTGACCGCGGGCCTGGCCTTCGAGGGCCTGAACAACGCCGGGGACCTGAACAAAGACCTGATCGTCATTCTGAACGATAACGGCATGTCCATCGCCCCCAACGTCGGGGCCATGTCGTCCTTCTTCAGCCGCCAGTTCACCCGTCCCACCATGGTCTTTTTGAAGAAGCAGGTGGAAAACCTGCTGGGCTCCCTGCCGGCCATCGGCGATGACCTCTTGACCTTCGCCAAGCGGAGCCAGGATTCCCTCAAAGCCTTTTTTACCCCGGGGATGCTCTTTGAAGCCCTCAAATTCACCTACCTGGGGCCGGTGAAGGGCCACCGCCTGGACCACCTTATCGAAACCCTGCAGAACGTCAAGAACCTGAAGGGACCCATCCTGGTGCACGTTCTGACCACCAAGGGCAAGGGCTACGAGCCGGCGGAATCGGACCCCACCGGGTTCCACGGCCTGGGGCGCTTCGATCCCGATACCGGCGAGGCCAAGAAGAACGTCGGCGAGGTGCCGTCCTACACCCAGGTCTTCGGCGATACCCTGGTGCGCCTGGCCCAGGATGACCCCAAGATTGTGGCCATCACCGCGGCCATGCCTGACGGCACCGGCCTGGTGGATTTCCATAAGGACTTTCCGAACCGCTTCTATGATGTGGGTATCTGCGAACAGCACGCCATCACCTTTGCCGCGGGGCTGGCCCTGGGAGGCATGCGGCCGGTGGCGGCCATCTACTCCACCTTCATGCAGCGGGCCTACGATCAGGTGCTGCACGACGTCTGCCTGCAAAACCTGCCGGTAGTCCTGGCCCTGGACCGGGGCGGCATGGTCGGCGAAGACGGTGAAACCCACCAGGGGCTCTTTGACCTCTCGTTCCTGCGCCACCTGCCCAACCTGACGTTGATGGCCCCCAAGGACGAAAACGAATTGCGGGACATGCTCTACACCGCGGTGGAACACCCCGGGCCCATCGCCCTGCGTTACCCGCGGGGCAAAGGCGTGGGCGTGGCCTTTTCCTCCACCCTGCAGAAGGTGCCCATCGGCCAGGCCGAGGTGCTGCGGGAAGGTGAGGACCTGCTCATTCTGGCCCTGGGAGCCTCGGTCTATCCGGCCCTGGCCGCGGCCGAGAAGCTGGAAACGCACGGTTTCAGCGCCACCGTGGTCAACGCCCGGTTTGTCAAGCCCCTGGATGAGAACCTCATCCTGACCCTGGCGGCCAAGCACGGCCGGATGCTGACCGTGGAAGAAAACGTCCTGGCCGGCGGCTTCGGCAGCGCCGTTCTGGAATTGCTGGCCGACCGGGGACTGGCCGTGGCGGTGAAGCGCCTGGGCATCCCGGATATCTTCGTGGAGCACGGCGCCCCGGCGATCCTGCGGCAGAAATACGGCCTGGACGCCGACGGCATCCTCCAGGGTGCCCTCGCCGCCCTGGAACAACCGGCCCAGCCCAAAAAGGTGGTCTGGGGCACGTTCAATTAAAGCAGGTTCTCGGTTTGCAGTTTTCATGTCAGAGGGCAGGGGTTTTAATCCCTGCCCTTTTTCTTTCCTCGCTTACTGCCTCCCCAACAATCCCAAGATATCGTCATAAGATCGCCGCAAATTTATTGGGCGGATAATGGCACGACCTGCAGACTCTAACTCGAACGATCGTCCGGCTCAAAGAGAGAAAATTGTTCTGAAACCTAAGCTTAAATGAAATTTATCTAACCACCTTAAACCCGCGCCAACTCTGTGCGAAAACTTATGCATCCTTGACCCTACCCTGGAGATGGTTAACTTCAAATTCAGGAGTAAACTCTTGCCGGGCGAAGATCTTCACTACATATTCGCTAAACGAACGGAGGAAGACCGGTCACAAATGGTGTGGTACATTAAGCACCCAATGGACCCTAAGACGCGTCTCTAATAAGGGGTAAAGATTAAAAAATGAAGATAATTAGAAAAATATGGATCAGTGTGGTAATTCTGTTATTAGTCGGTCAGGGATCTCCAGCCGCAGGAGCCGGGAAAAAAATCGGCATTCTGGCGTTTAGTGAGCAACCTCGCTATCTGGAGGCCATAAAAGGCTTTATGGACAGGCTCAAAGAAGCGGGTCTGGGAGAGCCTCAAACGGAGTTTAGCATTGAGAATGCCGAGGCTAACAAGGCATTGGCGGCAGAGTTAGTAAAAAAATTTGCTGCCGCCAAGATGGATCTGATCTTTACAGTGGGTACGCACGCGACTTTAGCAATCTTACAACAGATTAAGGACGTGCCGATAGTCTTTGCTCAAGTCTATGATCCGGTGGAGGCGGGAATAGCTAAGGATTGGCACAGTTCGGGAAACAACACCACTGGCGCCACCACTAAGATACCCATGTCAAAACTAATGGATACTCTGAAGCTGTTTCCACCGATAAAGGACCTGGCAGTTCTCTATACGCCCGGTGAAAAAAATTCCGAGGAGCAACTTAGAGACTTACAGGAAATTCAAGCAAAGTATGGGATAAAAGTCGTTCCGGTGCCTTTAACCAAACCTGAAGAAGTGAAACAGCTTCTACCAATAGTCTTACATACAACCGATGCTTTGTATATTACCGGCAGCAATTTCGTTGATAGTCAGATTTCAGTAATCGTAGATATGGCGACTAAAGCAAAAATGGTCACTATAAGCCACTTGGAAGATTTAATAGAAAAAGGGGTACTGCTGGGCGTAGGCCCAAATTCGTATCTGGGAGGCCGCCTGGCGGGAAGCAAGGCGGTGGAGATTTTCAAGGGTGCGAAGCCGTCGTCCATTCCCATAGAAACACCGAAGCAAGTCGAGGTGATGATAAATCTAAAAACGGCCAAAGCCGGGAATTTTCATATTCCACCGGATTTTATAAAGACAATAACCAAGCGGATACAATAACTGAAGTGAAATTCGTCGTTATTCCAAGGATGGAATATCGAGATGTTCAAAAAGAAATTTAAAGACAGCATCCGGTTCAGGTTCTGGAGCATCATGTTCGGTATCCTCTTTCTGGGTACCCTGGTGACAAGTTTGGCCATTACCATCAATGAAGGAATTGGGCACAAGAATACTCTAATAACCAAGGGCCATAGTTTTGCCTCCTACATAGCCCAGCTCAGCAGAGACCCTCTGATCCTGAAAAATAACCTTCAATTGGATGCGATTGTAAATGAGGCCAATAAGGATGCAGATATTGCCTACACTATAATTAGTGATGAGAGAGGGACACCCCTCACTAGTGAATTTGCCAGTATTAACTATCGTTTACCCTGGCTTAATGCTATTATTTTAGAATTATCAAGGGACCATAATTTACAGTATATTGTCGATAATATTAAGATGAAAGAGCCCATTATTGAGATTTCTGTGCCAATAACAGCCGGACCATCAATGATAGGTATAAAAAAGATCGGTACGGTAACCATTGGAATGTCTGAATACAATATGCGTCACGAAATCGCCAAGACTGTATTATTTGTCATTATAATCAATATTATGTTTGTCTTATTACTTAGTGCAGTGTTGTTTATTATATCGAAAAATATAATCTTTGATCCTATTACCGAGCTTGCCCAGGCCTCTTCGCGCCTCGCCAAGGGAGACCTCTCTGCCAGGGTTGATATTAGGACGACTGGAGAGGTAAAAACATTGATAGACAGCTTTAACGAGATGGTCAGAAATCTGGAAGAGGTGACGGTTTCAAAGGATTATGTGGACAATATCTTCAGAAGCATGATTAATACTTTGATAGTTGTTTCACCAGACGATAAAATTATGAATGCCAATGCTGCTGCTTGTAAGTTATTGGGGTACGAAGAGGAAGAGCTTATCAGCAGACCGCTAGAAATAGTTTTCGCTGAAAAAAAGTTGGGTAGAGATTATTGGATGAAAAACTTGTTGTTAAATGATCACGTCTCTAATATCGAGGAGTTTTATCAGACAAAAGATGGCCGTGAAGTTCCAATTTTGCTTTCAGCTTCGGTCATGCGTGACGACCTTCATTCACTTCGAGGGATAATTTATGTGGCTCAGGATGTTACAGAACGTAAGCGTGCGAAGGAGGCCCTCAAAAAGTCCGAGAAGGACCTGCGCAACCTCAGTTCCCGGCTCTTGACGAGTCAAGAAACCGAACGTAAGCGTATTGCGGTGGAACTGCATGATGGCCTGGGGCAGGCTCTGATGGTTGCCAAAATGCGGCTGAGGGGTATCGAGCGCAGTTTGCCGGAGGGCGATTCCAAAAAAGAATGTCTGGACTTGATGAAATATTTCAGTGAGCTTGTCGAGAATATCCGACGCCTTTCTCATGACTTGATGCCTTCAGTCCTGGAGGATTTGGGGCTGCAAGCGGCCTTGGAGCATCTCCTGGACGAATTTTCCAGGTACACCGGGATACAGGTATTGACTGACCTGGATGACATTCAGGCCTTATTTTCGCTGGAGAACCAACTGATTATTTACCGAATCTTCCAGGAGAGCCTCAACAACATCACCAAGCATGCTCAAGCTACCAAGGTTTCCGTCGCCATGAAAAGGGAGCCCGCAGGTGTCTCCTTTCGAATGGAGGATAATGGCGCTGGGTTCGATGTCCAGAAGGTATTGGCCAGCGATTCCAGAAAGCGGGGCATGGGGTTGGCGGCCTTGGAGGAACGGGTGCGAATGATGGGAGGTTCCTTGGAAATGTGGAGTCAAATAGGAATCGGCACCAAGATATCCTTCTTCATCCCAACTTAAGAAAACTGCCCGATAAAGAGAATAACCTACCAATTTTAGCCAACGTTATGAAGACTGAACTGCGCTGATGTCAATAGACATATTTTTCTCAGCAAGATGCGACCATCTGCTATAATCACATCTTAAAAGGCTGCCGGTGATCATTCCTGTTCGTCTGCAATTTTCGGGCGACCGTGCACAGAAACCTTCGTATCTACGGGGGTTATCGCGGCCCATGGTTGGTTGCATGGCTCCGAGTTGGGGTCGGTTTTCAGTTTTTAGGGATGGGAAAGCTTCAGGAGCAAACCGTAACCGCAGAGATCACCCAGTGCTGGCCGCAGGGTGCCAAATGAGGTGTATTTCTAATGACCGCACAACCAGTTTGGCAAGGATGGGACCGCAATACGGTTAGAGAAGCACCAGCGGCAAATCCGCCGGTCAGAACCCGAGCCGGTTCAGATGGCGGTGCTCAGGCGCGATTTGTGCCCCGGGGCGGCAATTCTTTAAGGTCAGGGTCGCGTCGGGTCAGGTCACCCCAGTAATGGAGACAATGCACATGACGGCCCGTGGTGAAATGATCGTGGAGCAGCCATCAGAAGACACGCTGAAGCTGATTCTTTCCGGGCACTGGAACCTGGGTGATGAGCTGCCTGGGGCCGATCAGGTTGAGCAGACGCTCGCAGGCCAGCCGAGGGTTCGTAACCTGGTCTTCGACACCCGTGAGCTGGCCCATTGGGACTCCGGGCTGTTGACCTTCCTGATAAACCTGGGCACTATCTGCTCCCGGCAAAAAATCAATCTGAACCGCGACGGACTTCCTCCAGGGGCGAAGAGACTGTTGGACCTGGCCCTGGCGGTACCGGAAAAGAAAGATGCCCGCCAGGCGGAGGGGCGGGTGTCGTTTCTTGCCCATTTGGGCAACCAAACCGTCGAATTGTTCCGATCTGCCGGTGAAATGCTGGAGTTCCTCGGCGATACGGTCATTGCCATACAGAGGCTGCTGCGTGGCAAGGCCCAGTACCGCCGCACCGATCTGGGCTTAATCATGCAGGCCTGTAGCGCCCAGGCGTTGCCGATCGTCTCCCTCATCTGTTTTTTGGTGGGGTTGATCCTGGCGTTTATCGGCGCCATCCAGCTGCAGCTCTTCGGGGCCCAAATTTATGTGGCCGATTTGGTGGGCATTGCCATGGTTCGCCTGATGGCGGCGATTATGACCGGCATCGTCATGGCCGGCCGCACGGGGGGAGCCTTTGCCGCGCAGCTGGGGACCATGCAGGTGAACCAGGAGATCGATGCCCTGAAAACGCTGGGCATTTCCCCCATGGAGTTTCTGGTTCTGCCGCGTATGCTGGCCCTCGGGCTGATGATGCCCCTGCTGTGCCTTTACGCCAATATCATGGGCATACTGGGGGGCATGGTGGTGGGGGTGGGGCTGCTCAATATCGGCTTTATAGAATATTATAACGAGACGGCGAAGGCGGTTAATCTCTGGAATTTGGGCATCGGCCTTTTTTCGGGCTGCGTATTCGGCGTAATAGTCGCTCTGGCCGGCTGCATGCGGGGCATGCAGTGCGGCCGCAGCGCCTCGGCGGTGGGTGACGCGGCCACATCCGCGGTGGTCACCGCCATTGTCGGGATCATTCTCTCCACTGCGGTGATCACCGTTTTGTGCAACATACTGGGGATATGAGGGAAGGCCAATGGCGCCTCCGGATAAAGTGAAAATGACGGAAAAAGAAGCCCACATCACGGTGAACGATCTCACCATGGCTTATGGCGACTTTGTCCTTATGCGGGACCTGACCTTTACCATAAACCGGGGGGACATCTTCATCATCATGGGTGGCAGCGGCTGCGGCAAGAGCACCCTGATGACCATTTTAATCGGCTTGAAGGTCCCGGCCAAGGGAAAGGTCTTTTATGGAGAAGTCGATTTCTGGGGGGCCGATCAACAGACCCGCGACCGGATCATCCGCCGGGCCGGGGTGATGTACCAGAGCGGGGCGCTCTGGAGCTCCATGACTCTGGCCGAGAATATCTCCCTGCCTCTGGAAACCTATACGGATTTAAGCCGAGGCCAGATTCGTGAGGTAGTCAAACTGAAACTGGCGCTGGTGGGGATGGCCGGCTTCGAAGAGTTTTATCCCTCTGAGATCAGCGGCGGGATGCAGAAACGGGCCGGTATAGCCCGGGCCATGGCCCTCGATCCGGAAATCCTGTTTTTTGATGAGCCTTCAGCCGGGTTGGACCCGGTGAGCGCCCGCCGCCTGGATGACCTGATCCTGGAACTGCGTGAGAGTCTGGGCACCACCATGGTGGTGGTGACCCATGAGCTGGCCAGCATATTTGCCATTGGTAACAATTCCGCCTTTCTGGATGTCTCCAAACGAACCATGACGGCCACGGGCAACCCTAATCAGCTTTTGGCCGAAACCCGGGATCCCAATTTGCGCCAATTTTTAACCCGCGGCGAGAAATCTTAACCGATAGGATGGGCCCAGATGGCTAAGCAAGCAAGCAGAATGATGATTGGCGGTTTCGTGGTTCTGGCAGTAATCATTATGGCCGCCAGCCTGGTTGTATTCGGTTCGGGCAAATTCTTCCAAAAAACCAACAAATACATTTTGTACTTCGATGAGTCCGTCACCGGCTTGAATGTGGGCGCACCAGTGCTGTTTAAGGGCGTTCCGGTCGGGTCTGTGACCAATATTATTCTCGAAGCCGACCTGGTTAAGTTGAAGACACAAATCCCCGTCATCATCGAAGTCATGCCGGACCGCTGGAAGGTGCGAGCCGGAGAAAGAAATTACCGGGAAGTTGCGGCGAAGCTCATCGAAATGGGTCTTCGGGCCCAGCTAATTACGCAGAGTTTTATTACCGGTCAGTTGGCGGTTCAGCTTGATTTTCAGTCCAAATCAAAGCTCTGTTATGCTCCAGCCCAAATCGACCCAGACTATAAGGAGTATGTCGTGATTCCAACCTGCCCGTCCACCGCTGCAAAGCTGGCCGATGCCCTGGCCAAGCTGGACCTCGCCGCGCTGGAAACGCATTTGGAGTCGGCCATGGACGGCATTGCTAATCTCGCCAACAATCCGGACCTGCCAGCCAGCATTCGAGGCCTGAAAGATACTCTTCAGGACGCTCGCAAGCTCGTTACCAAAGTGGATCGCCAGGTGGATCCGCTGGCGGACAACGTGAAAAAAACCGTCAAAGGTATCGGCAAGCTGGCGGATAATGTTGACGCCCGGGTGGGAGGCGTGGCGACCGGTTTGGATACCACCATGTCCGCGGCCAAAGGTGTCCTGTCCCAAGACTCACCGCTGATGGTAGAATTGGAGAACACGCTGCATGAGATTTCCGCCATGAGCAGGTCATTCCGGCAGTTGGCCAATTATCTTGATCAGCATCCCGAGGCCCTGATTCGCGGCAAAGGGAATCCTGGAAGTAAATCTGGAGGTAAGTAACATGAGAGCGACGCCGTTTTCTCGCGGCTTACCGGTCATCCTGGCGATCGCGGCCATCTTTTTAGGCGGCTGCCGGAGTCAATCGCCGCGTTTTTACACCTTGAGCCCGATCCAGGAAGACCAGGTGATCTCCAAGAGGAAAAGCCCGGTAAAGAACGCAGTTATCGGCATCGGTCCCGTCAAGCTGGCCGATTACCTCGACCAGTCCATGCTGATCACCCGCACCAGCGACAATCAGGCGGTCAAAGCCGATTATGATCGCTGGGTCGGCTCCTTCAAGGACAACTTAATTAATGTGTTGGCCGACGATATTGGTTCTCTCCTGTCGACCGAACGGATTTATCTCTATCCCTGGCGCATGGGCGTGCCCATCGACTACCAGGTGATTCTGGATATCGTGCGTTGCGATGGCCGGTTGGGCGACGCCGCCTGGCTGGAGGCGCGCTGGAGCATCTTCAAGGGGCCGGAAAAAAAGCTGGTCAAGGTTGATCGGTCCAGTATTCGCGAGCCGGTGAGGGGTGCGGATTATGCCGCCCTGGTTGCGGCCCAGAGCCGGGCGCTGGCCCAGCTCAGCCAGGAGATTGCCGAGGCGATTCAAGGGGCCGGGAAGAACTGAAGCGGAGCAGCGCTCCCGGCAAGGTTCACAGCCTTATCGGCAAGCTTGTACCCCATGATTCCTCACAAGGGTAGAAACCATTAATTCCTTATGAAAACCCGCCTGGACCAACTGCTGGTGATCCGGGGCCTGGCCCGGAGCCGAACCCAGGCCCAGGCCTTGATCCTGGCGGGCCGGGTGGTGGTGGCGGGCGGGTCCGCGGCCAAGGCCGGGACCCTGGTGGCCGAGGACGCGGCCATCGCCCTGAAAGAGGCGCCTCGTTTCGTCAGTCGCGGCGGCGAGAAACTGGCCGCGGCGCTGGACCATTTCGGAGTCTCCCCGGCTGGCAAGACGGCCCTGGACGCCGGGGCCTCCACCGGCGGCTTCACCCAGGTCCTGCTGCTGGGCGGCGCCGCCAAGATCTACGCCGTGGACGTGGGCTATGGCCAGTTGGACCAGTCCCTGCGCCGCGACCCCCGGGTGATTTCGCTGGAGCGCCAGAACCTGCGTTTCCTGCCCCGGGAGGCCGTCCCGGAGCCCATCGACCTCATCACCCTGGACCTCTCCTTCATTTCGCTCACCCTGGTGCTTCCCCGGCTGCGGGAGTTTCTCCGGCCCGGCGGCGAGGTTTTGGCCATGGTGAAGCCCCAATTCGAGGTGGGCAAAGGCAAGGTCGGCAAGGGCGGCGTGGTGCGGGAGCCAAAACTGCAGCAGGAGGCGGTGGCCAAGGTGGCGGCCGCGGCGGCAGCCCTGGGGTTTCAGGTGAGCCCGGCCTTTCCTTCCCCCCTCAAAGGCCCCAAGGGGAATCAGGAATATTTTCTTTATCTGGTCGATCACGGGAAGCCCGCGGGAACTGCTGGGCTTATTGACAAGCACCCGGATGAATTTTAAAATTTGGTCATCATCATGGAGCTTGGACGAGAGCAATAGTCCTGATCAATTTAAGCCAATCGGGGCCTAAAGTCATGGATTCCAGGCCGGTGAGCCCCGGCAAGCGCCGATCAGGATCGGGAGTGTAAACATGGAAAACAGAATCAAGACCGTGCTGTTGTTGGCCGGAATGACGGTATTCCTCATCTTCATGGGGAAAATCCTCGGCGGTCGCCAGGGCATGTATATCGCCTTTATCCTGGCGGTGGGCATGAATTTCTTCAGTTACTGGTTCTCCGACAAGATCGTCCTCAACCTGTACCACGCCCAGGAGGTGAGCCCGGCGGACGCGCCCCAGATGCACCAGATAGTGGAGGAACTGGCCCGGGAAGCCGGCATCCCCAAACCGCGCATCTATATTATCCCGGATGAGTCTCCCAATGCCTTTGCCACGGGCCGCAACCCCCAGCACGCCGCGGTGGCGGCCACCGAAGGCATCCTGCGCCTCTTGACCCCGGCGGAGCTTAAGGGAGTCCTGGCCCACGAACTGGGCCACGTGCTCAACCGCGACATCCTGATCTCCACCATCGCCGCTACCCTGGCCGGGGCCATCATGATCCTGGCCAGTATGGCCAAGTGGGGGGCCATCCTGGGTTTCGGCCGGGACGACGACGAGGGTCCGGGCTTCCTGGGGATCATCATCATCTCCATCATCGCCCCCATCGCCGCCATGCTCATCCAGATGGCCATCTCCCGCTCCCGGGAGTACCTGGCGGATGAAACCGGGGCCCATCTGGCCCACAATCCGGAATCTCTGGCCCGGGCCCTGGAGAAACTTACCCTGGGAGCCCAGCAAGTCCCCATGGACGCCAGCCCGGCCACGGCCCACATGTTCATCGTCAATCCCCTGACCGGCGGCAGCCTGATGAACCTCTTCAGCACCCACCCGCCCCTCCAGGAGCGGATCGCCCGCCTCAGGGCCATGCGCAGCTATTAAGGCTGGCAGCCCCAGCGGGAATCATGGTATAAAGGGTCAGCCGCCCCGCGGGTGGCCCTTTGAGTTTCGAGTTTTTAGTCTTGAACTTTGAACCCTTTTATCGACCTGGGAGCATGATGATGGGTTGGCGCAAAATAACAGTGGTTTTGATTGCTCTGATCATGCTGGCCACAGTGGCCTGGGCCGATCAAAATCTCCTCATCAAAGGCATCGAGGCGCAAAAGGCCGGCAGAAACGAGCAGGCGGTGACGCTGCTCAGCCGCTACCTAAAGCAATATCCGCAGATCCCCGAGGCCCGGCGCTACCTGGCCCTGGCCCTGGCCGGTTTGGGGCGCCAGGCCGAGGCCCTGAAAGAACTGGACCAGGGGTTGGCCGGCCAACCGGGGGACATCCAGTTGCTCCTGACCAAGGCGAACCTGCTGACCAGCCTGGAACGCCGGTCCGAAGCCATCGCGGTCTTAAGCCAGGCCTTAACCTGCGACCCCAAGAACGCCGAGGTCCTGAAAGAGCGGGGCGAATGCCAGGCCCAGGAGGGCTGCTTCCCCGAAGCCATGGCGGACCTCAACCGGGCCGCCCAACTGGCTCCGAAAGACCCCTGGGTTTACAACAAGCGGGGCATGGTCTGGTTCTGCCAGGGGGAATATCAGAAAGCGGTGGCCGATTTTTCCACCGCCATCCGGCTGGCCCCGGCTTCGCCGCACGCCTATTTCTTCCGGGGCAATATGTACCGCTTCCATCTGGACCAGCCGGACAAAGCCATCGCCGACTATAAAAAAGCCTGCGCCCTGGGACACCCACTGTCCTGCCAGGAGTTGCAGAAGATGGGGGTGAAGTAGTTTCGAGTTGCGAGTTTTTAGTTTTCAATCCTTTGGTTAATAGAACCTATTTCAAAACCTATCTTAGGCTGCAAATATGTTATTAAAAGGTAATATCCGCAAAGCAATGCAACTCTGAAACTCGAAATTTACCGGAGGAAAATATGTTGGTAAATAAATGGACAAAGGGTTTCGTGATCCTCTTTGCCCTGTTATTTCTCTGCACCTGGGCCTTGCCGGGGGATGCCTGGGCCCGGGCCGGGGGCGGGGGCAGCCGCAGCGGGGCGGAGGCTCCATCGGCAGCCGCGGCTCCCGGACTGGCATCGCGCCCACGCCCTACACCGCGCCCAGACCGACGCAGCCGTCTCAGCCTTCGCCCGGAATGGGAACCCCGCCGACCTCCCAGCCCGGCAGCTTTTGGCGCAGCTTCGGCGGCGGCATGTTGGGCGGCCTGGCCGGCGGGATGCTGTTCCGGAGCCTGTTCGGGGGCATGGGAGGCGGCATGGGCGGCGGCGGTATCGGCCTGTTTGACATCCTCTTGCTCTGCGGCATCGGCTATCTGATCTACTGGTATTTCAAAAAGAAACGCCTGGCGGCCCAGGGTGTGGAGGGTGCTTATCAGAGCAGCACAACCGGCCCCGCGGCCTACCAGGCCCAGTATCCGCCGGTCTATGACCAGCCCCAGATGCAGCCGGGGCGCGGGGACCTGGAACAGGGCCTGGCCAATATCCGGCAGTTCGACCCCTATTTCGACGAGGCCAAGTTCCAGGATATGGCCATGGATCTCTTTTTCAAGACCCAGGGCGCCTGGGCCAACCGGGATATGTCCACCGTGCGGAATCTCTTAACCGCCGAGATGTTCGGCATTCTCCAGGGCGACGTGGATAAGATGAAGGCCGAGAAGAAGATCAACCGCCTGGAAAACGTGGCGGTGCGGTCGGTGGACCTGACCGAGGCCTGGCAGGAGTCCGGGGCGGATTTCATCACCGCCCGCATCTACGCCAACCTGCTGGATTACAGCGTGGACGAAACCAGCGGCCAGGTGATCGAAGGCAGCAAGACCGACCCGGTGAAGTTCGAGGAATACTGGACCTTCACCCGTCCGGTGGGCAATAACCCCTGGCAACTGTCGGCCATTCAACAGGCCCCGGCGTAAAAGAAAGTTGTCAGTTGCCAGTAGTCAGTAGTCAGTAAAAGCAAAAACAAGAGGGCGACCGTAAGGTCGCCCTTTCTTCTTGGTGGCACAGGCGTCTCGCCTGTGCGGCGCAGGCTAAAGCCTGCGGCTACAAAAACTTTATCCTCTCCGGATGGGTATAGACATTCAGCCGCTGGCCCCGGACGAAGCCCGCCAGGGTCAGGTTCAGCTCCTGGGCCAGTTCCAGGGCCATGGAGGTGGGGGCCGAGACCGCGGCCAGGATGGGAATGCCGGCCCGGACGGCCTTCAGGGCCATCTCGAAGCTGATGCGGCCGCTGAGCAGGGCCACCATCCGGGTCATGTCCCGATTCCTCATCAAGCAGCGGCCGATGACCTTATCCATGGCGTTGTGGCGCCCCACGTCTTCGGCATGAAAGAAGAAATCGCCGCCCGGCGCGGCCAGGGCCACGCCGTGGGTGCCGCCGGTTTCCCGGTAGAGGGTTTGCGCCTCCTGCAGGCGCTCCATCCAGGCGCACAGCGCCTCCGGGGCGACGGTCAGGCGGCTCTGCACCGCGGGAACCTTCCGGACTAGTTCGCTCACCGCCTCCTTGGCGCACAGGCCGCAGCTGGAATAGGAGACCTCCAGGTGCCGCCGGCCCCGGCGGGCCAGGGCCGCCTCGGTGAGGCTCACTTCCACCACGTTGGGAGGCAGCAGCGGGTCGGTGGCGGTGCCGCAGAAGTGCATGGTGATGACCTCGGAGAGGCTCTGCACGATGCCTTCGGTGAACAGGAAACCCAGGGCCAGTTCCTTTTCCAGCCCCGGCAGCCGCATCAACACCTGGAAAGGCTCGCCCTGGAGACGAATCTCCAAAGGCTCCTCCACCACCACCAGATCGTCGGTATCTTCCACCCGGCCCTTGCAGATAGCGCCGGATGGGGAATGGTTTGGTCGGCTCGTTCATAGAATTATAAGTTCAAAATTGAAGTATGTCCTAGCACTAACGGGTAAAAAGGCAATTATAAGTATAACTTAGCCAAAGAAAAAATGAGCACAACCTAAGTTCTGCATATTGCTTGGAAATTAGGATGAGGCGGCCCATTTTTGGGAGGTTTCGATCCCAAAATTGG
The DNA here is from genome assembly GCA_963797235.1 of uncultured delta proteobacterium. Lineage (GTDB taxonomy): Bacteria > Desulfobacterota > Desulfobaccia > Desulfobaccales > 0-14-0-80-60-11 > JAPLJC01. Next base: position 117,384 of record CAWCOX010000003.1, on the reverse strand, counting down.
AGTAAATGGGGCCAAATTGTGCCGGCACTGAAAAAAATTCCGCATTTTGGTCCGCATAACTAGCTTATATTCCCCAACTTAAGCCGCTGAGGGCTCGCCGCCGGAGCGCTTCGACCTCGCTAAATCACCGCTGCTGTACCGCTTGGGTGCCGCTTAGAGGCCAGCCCATAGGGGCCTGGAGCGGCAAAGTTTTACATTTTTTCATTAAGATAACGTAATGCCAAATGAAGGAAATTTCCAGAAAAGAATAGACCATCGACACGGAATAGCAAGCATCTTCCACTAGAGGTGATTTTTAAGAGATTATAATTATGGATAAGTATAACTGGACCTTCTTAGAAGCTATTTCAAAACCTGTCTCAGGCTATGAAATAAATCTCCACCAATAGAAGATGGGAAAACAATGGATTGAAGTCCCCCTTTGAAAAAGGGGGATTTAGGGGGATTTTAGGGGCTTATATAAATCCCCCTGCCCCCCTTTTTCAAAGGGGGGTTATTATAAGGCGACTATAGCCTTTGGTGTCGGTGCAAGACGAAGCCAAAAATAGGTTTTGAAAGGGCTTCAGGCAACTTCCTTTAAATGTCGGCCTCAGCTGGTGGCCGACACTATCATCTGCACGGACTTCCCAATTCCCCCCAGCCCAGCTTGGTGCGCAGGACCTCGAAGTGGCTGCGGCGCGGCGACTTCACCAGCTTGATGTTATACGGGGCGGAGCGCACCTCGATGCGGTCCCGGGGCTTGAGTTCCCGGCCCACCTGGCCGTCCAGGGTGAGGTAGACGTCCTGGACCTTCTCGTCCAGGGTCACGGCCACCGTAACGGTTTCAGGCAGGATGATCGGCCGGTTGCTCAAGGTGTGGGGGCAGATGGGCAACAGGATGATATGGCGCAGGGTGGGGTAGGCGATGGGTCCGCCGGCGGACAAAGTGTAGGCGGTGGAACCGGTGGGGGTGGAGACGATCAGGCCGTCGGCCCGGTAGGTGGTGAGGTGTTCGGCGTCGATCCAGGTGGCCAGCTCGGCGATGCGGGCCAGGGCCCCCTTGTTGATCACCGCGTCGTTCAGGACGTTTTCCCGCCAAATAGTGGCGCCGTCCCGGATGAGGCTGACCGTGAGGACCAGGCGCTCGTCCACCTCGAATTTGCCGGGCAGGACATACTCTTCCAGAGTGGCGTAGAGTTCGTCCAGGGAGACCTCGGTGATGAACCCCAGGCCGCCCAGGTTGACCCCCAGGATGGGTAGGCCCAGGCGGCCGTAGTGGCGGGCGACGCTCAGGATGGTGCCGTCGCCCCCCATGACCACGATGAAGTCCGCGGCCGGCGGCAGGGGCAGGATGGTGGGCTCCGGTTCGTTTTCCAGGTGCCGGGCCGTCAGACCCCGGGATTGGCACCAGGCCAGCAAGGCCTGGCCGGCCCGATAGGCATCGGCTTTATGCTTCTTGGTGATAATGGCGATAGATTTCAAGGCGCTCCCCTACGGTTGACAAATATCATAATCTTGATAAATTTCAAAGGTTAGATCAAAATTCAAAGAAATGATCACCACGGAGACACAGAGGTCACAGAGAGGCACAGAGAGAATTTTTATTAAATGCCCTGTGATCCTCTGTGTTCTCTGTGCCTCTGTGGTTAAGGATTTCACACCCTATTTTTTTTTGAGAAGGAGTCGTTATGCAAGTCGCCAGCCGTATTCGCCAGATTCCGCCCTCCGCCACGTTGGCCTTGAACGCCAAGGCCAATCAGCTCAAGGCCCAGGGGGTCGACATAGTCAACTTCGGGGTGGGGGAGCCGGACTTCGACACCCCGGCCAACATCCGGGAAGCGGCCATCCGGGCCATCAACGAGGGCTTTACCCGCTACACCCCGGTGGGGGGCATCCCGGACCTGAAAGAGGCCATCATCGATAAATTCCAGGGGGACTACGGCCTGACCTATAAGCCGGGCGAGATCCTGGTCTCCTGCGGCGGCAAACACGGCCTCTACAACCTCTTCCAGATCATGTTCGAGCCGGGGGACGAAGTGATCATCCCGGCCCCGTTCTGGGTATCGTACGTGCCCATGGCCATGCTGGCCGAGGCGGTGCCGGTGGTCGTCCCCACCCAGGAGGCCAACGGCTTCAAGCTCACCGCCGCGGAACTGAAAGCCCGTCTCACCCCCAAGACCAAGGCCCTGGTGCTGAACAGTCCCTCCAACCCCACCGGCGGGGTCTATACCAAAAAGGAATTAGAGGCGCTGGGCCAGGTGGTCCTGGAACACGGCCTGTTCGTCATCTCCGACGACATCTATGACAAGATCCTCTTCGACGGCGCCAAGTTCGTCAATATCGCCATGCTGGCCCCGGAGCTCAAGGCCCGCACCTTCATCCTGAACGGCGTCTCCAAGACCTATGCCATGACCGGCTGGCGCATCGGCTATCTGGCCGGCCCGGCGGCGGGCATCGCCGCGGCCACCAACCTGCAAAGCCAGTCCACTTCCAACGCCACCTCCATTTCCCAGAAGGCCGCGGTGGAGGCCCTGCGGGGCCCCCAGGACACGGTGGCCGCCATGGTGGCCGAATTCGCCTGGCGCCGGGACGACATCCTGCAGCGGACCCTCGATATCCCCGGGGTCACCTGCACCAAGCCGGGCGGGGCCTTTTACCTGTTTCCGAATTTTTCGGCCTATTACGGCCGGCTCAAACCCGCGGCCGGGCCAATCCCATTCCCAGGCCCTGGCGGACTATCTCCTGACGGAAGCCCGTCTGGCCGCGGTGCCGGGCAATGAGTTCGGGGAAGACAATTGCCTCAGATTTTCCTATGCCACTTCCCGGGAACGCATCGCCACCGGGTTGAGCCGCATCAAGGAAGCCTTGCAGAAGTTGGGGAAATAATGAAGCAGGCAGGAATTTAAGACCGGAAAGCGCGGCCGGCTCCAGGAGTCGAGCCGCGCCGTCCGTTCAACGGTGATGGGTTAGCGGCCGGCCGCCTGGCGCTTGGAGGCCTTCAAGGGATTGACCTTCTGGGCCGTCTCTTTCTTGCCGTTCTTCACGTGCGTGGCCAGATTACAGGAACCCCGGCGCCATTTGGCCTCGGGATCCGGAAAAGACGAACAGAAGTTTGATTCCTCATAGCACAAAGTCCGGTCGCAGCCGGTGCAGGCTTCCACAACGGTCTTGCATTTGCCGCCGTTGAACGAACAGCCTTTCTTAGTCATAAAGGTGCAATCTACTCCGAGTTTCACGCTTTCACAGTGCATGGCCGTAGCCCCCCTTCAATTCATAGTAAATCTTATATTTATATACTATATTTAAAAGGCTTGTCAAGCATTTCCAGAAATAAAACGCCGCGAGCCGTTTTATTGTTGAATTTCTTTGAGCTATCTGGTTACCGTTCTTTCCCGGTGGCGTGAGAAAGGGCCGGCTTTCCCGGTTCCGAGCCTTTCCGGTAACATTGACAGGTCGGAGGTGATGTTTACTTTAAAGGAAAGCTCGAACTGAGGATAACATGGCCAAGAAGACCCTGGAAGATTACCAGGCAAAACGCGACTTTCTCCGCACCCCGGAGCCCGCGGGGGGCGGCCGGGGGCCGTCGGCGGCGCCCATCTTCGTGGTCCAGAAGCATGACGCCAGCCGCCTCCATTACGACTTTCGTCTGGAGGTGGACGGCGTCCTCAAATCCTGGGCCGTCCCCAAGGGGCCGTCCACCGACCCCAAAGAGAAGCGCCTGGCCGTGCCCACCGAGGACCACCCCCTGGAATACGCCGGCTTTGAAGGGGTGATTCCGGAGGGGTACGGCGCCGGCACCGTCATGGTCTGGGATACCGGCCCCTTCCAGAATCTCACCGAAAAGAAGGGGGTGGCCATCCCCCTGGCGGAGGCGGTGGCCCACGGCCACGTCAAGGTCTGGCTGGAGGGCCGCAAGCTCAAGGGCGGCTATGCCCTGACCCGTTTTAAGACCGGCAAGGACGAGGCCTGGCTGCTGGTGAAGGCGGACGACGAGGCGGCCGATCCGGCCGCTGATCTCCTAAAAACCCGGCCCGAGTCAGCCCTCAGCGGCCGCACCCTGGAGGAGATTACCTGACGGGAGACGGGAGACCGAAGACCGGCGGAAGCCTCTTGCTCCGGTCCCCGGTCCTCCGTCATCCATCCGCTGGAATCCCTTGGGCCTGCTCTGCCTCTCCCTCAAAAATCATAGGCCTGGGCCAGGGAATTTCTCTGTTTTTTCCTGCCGCGGTGCTTATCATAGACCCATGAACCTCGTGGCGGCCTTAATGGAGCCGGCGGCCTATGACGAGCCGACTGGCGCAGTTAAGCTGATCCAGACCCATATCTCCTGGGTCTTCATCACTGACCGCTGCGCTTACAAGGTTAAGAAGCCCGTGGATTTCGGCTTCCTCAATTTCACCACCCTGCGCCGGCGCCACCACTATCTCCACGAAGAGCTCGTCTTAAACCGCCGCCTCTGCCCCGATATCTACCTGGAGGTCCTCCCCATCACGGCTCATCACGGCCAGGTAAGCCTGGGCGGCTCGGGTCATCCCCTGGAATATGCCTTGAAGATGGTGCGCCTGCCCCAGGAGCGCATGATGGACGAAGTGGCGGCGCGGGGTGAGCTGCGGCCGGAACACCTGGACCGCATTATCGAGCGCCTGGTGCCTTTTTACGCCCAGGCGGCCACCGGCCCCCGGATCAACAAATTCGGGGAGCCGGCCATCATCGCCTATAACCACGCCGAGAATTTCTCGCAAACCGAGCACCTGGTGGGCCATTTGCTCTCCCGGGAGCTTTTTGACCACATCCGGACCTTTGCCACCTCCTTTCTGGCCCGGCACCGGGCCCTGTTCTTCCAGCGTATCCATGAGGGCCGCATCCGGGATTGCCATGGCGACCTGCACTTGCAGAACATTTGCCTGGCCGACCAGGTATATATCTATGACTGCATTGAATTTAATCCCCGATTCAGATATGGTGATGTGGCGGCGGATATCGATTTCCTGGCCATGGACCTGGACTATCACGGCTTCCGGGAATTGAGCCGCTATTTGGTGGAGCGGCTGGCCCGGGCCGCCGGGGACCCGGAGCTGCTGGTGATGCTCGATTTTTACAAGTGCTACCGGGCTTACGTCCGGGGCAAGGTCGATGCCTTCAGCGCCCGGGACCCGGAACTGGCGCCGGAGGCCAGGTTCCGGGCCGAGCAATCTTCCAAGGCCTACTTTTCCCTGGCCGGCGAATACGCCGAGGCCGGGGCGCGGTGGGCCGCTTAGGTCAAGTCCCCCTTTTCTAAAGGTGGATTTAGGGGAATTATGGCAGATCTTCATAATCCCCCCTGCCCCCCTTGAAGAAGGGGGGGTAAATACTGGCCTGAATGTCGGCTTCAAGGAAAGTTATCTTATTTCCGCAAATACCCGCATAGTGGTGCTGATCTTCGGCCTGATGGCCACCGGCAAGACCACCGTGGCCCGGGCCCTGGGCCAGGCCCTGGGGCTGCCGGTCATCGAAACCGACCGGGTGCGCAAGACCCTGGCGGGGCTGGCGCCCACCACCCGGGCCAACGAGGCCTTTGGTCAGGGAATTTACGCCGCGGATTTCTCGACGCCGCACCTATGCCGAGATGCGCCGCCAGGCCACGGCGCACCTGGCTGCGGGGGAGAGCGTCATCCTGGACGGCTCCTATAAGCGGGCCGAGGAACGGCAACTGGTGCGGCAGCTGGCCCGGGAGCACGCGGCCGCAACGCTTTTCGTTTACTGCGAGTGCCCCCCGGCCGAGGCCCGCCGGCGGCTGGGGCTCAGACTCGCGGACCCCCAGGCCTTCTCCGATGGCCGCCTCGAGCTGTTCGAGGCCCAGGTCCAGGATTTCGACCCCCTGGGGCCGGGGGACCGGCCCTTGCTGCGCCTGGCTACCAATCGAGAAGTGGCGGTGGTGCTGGAAGAACTACAAAATTTCGTGCAAAATTATTTATAGGGCGGCCTGTGGCCCCCGCAATTCGGCGGGCACAGCCCGGCCTATTTTCAGACGGGCGCAGGCTAAAGCCTGCGGCTACATTTTTTAAGAGGGAGATTTGCATGCAACCTGAAGAAGTGATCGTTAAGGTGCAAGACCAGGCCAAAGCCAATTTCAAGACCGGTCTTAATTGCGCCGAGTGCGTTTTGGAGGCGGTCCTGTCGCAAATCGACACCGGTTTGCCTCATGAGACTATGTGCACCATGACCGGCTTCGGCGCCGGCGGCGGCCTCTTCGGCGACACCTGCGGCGCCCTGGTGGGGGCCATGGCAGCCCTGGGCGCGGTTTACGGCCGCCGGGACATCCCCACGGATTTCAAGACCGCCAAGGAAGAACTCTATGGCAAACCCGGCCTTTACCGCGTCTTCAACCGGTTGCCCAACGAATTCAAGCAGCGCTACGGCAGCACCCAATGCCGCCTGTTGACCTCGCAGTGGAAAAAGACCTGGCTCTGCCGGGACCATGCCCTGTTTTGCCGCAACCTGGTGATTGAAGCCGCCGGATTGGCGGCGGAAATGGCGGTCCCCAAGGACCTGGCCCGCTGGGGCGCCCAGGATTTCGGCGAGAACGTCGAAGGACTGGTATAATCTAAGCTGTCAGCTATCAGCATTCAGCTAAATTTTTGGTAGCCGCCGGCTTTAGCCTGCGCTGTTGCCACCTGTAAATTCATGGATTAGGAATGAGAATGGCATTTGATGATTTAATTACGCCCAAACCAAAATCACCTGACCCGAAAGCGCGGCGCATCCTGAGCGGCATGCGCCCCACCGGCAAGCTGCACCTGGGGAACTATTACGGCGCCCTATACAACTGGCTCAAGCTCCAGGAGCACTTCCGCTGCCACTATTTCGTGGCCGACTGGCACGCCATCACCACGGAATACGAAACCCCTCAAAACATCAGCCGCTACATCCCGGAGATGCTCATCGACTGGCTGAGCGTGGGCCTGGACCCGGAGAAGTCCACCCTCTTCGTGCAGTCCGCCATCCCGGAGCACTGCGAACTCTACCTGATCTTCGGCATGTTCACGCCGGTGCCCTGGCTGGAGCGCAATCCCACCTATAAAGACCAGATGGAGCAATTGGCCCACAAAGACCTGGCCACTTACGGCTTCCTGGGCTATCCGGTGCTCCAGGCCGCCGACATCCTGATGTACAAGGCCGACGGCGTGCCGGTGGGCGTGGACCAGGTGCCCCACGTGGAGATGACCCGGGAGATCGCCCGGCGCTTCAATCATCTTTATAAGCCCATCTTTCCGGAGCCGGAGGCGATGCTCACCGAAATCCCCAAGCTCACCGGCACCGACGGCCGCAAGATGTCCAAGAGCTACGACAACTGCATCTACCTGAGCGACTCGCCCGAGGTCATGGCCCAGAAGGTGCGCCAGATGACCACCGATACCCAGCGCCCCTTCCGGCGGGACCCCGGGGAGCCGGACCGCTGCCTGGCCTTCCCCTTCCACCGGCTCAACCTGCCCAAAGAGCGCCTCGCCGAAATCACCGCCGAGTGCCGGGCCGCCAATCTGGGCTGTGTAGACTGCAAGAAGCTGCTGGCCGAGGCCCTGCTGGAAAGCTTCGCGCCCATCCAGGAACGCCGCCGCTACTACGAGGCGCACCCGGACGAAGTCCGGGATATCCTGCATCAGGGCAATAAACGGGCCCGGGAACAGGCCAAACAGACCATGGCCGAAGTCCGGGACGCCATCGGCTTTAACTTGGAGTCCCAATTTTGGGCCTAAAAAATTGGGGGAAAAAGGGTAAAAGGATAAAAAATCGGCTGTGGTTGGGTATTTCCTTTTCCCCCTTTCCCTTTTTGCCTTTTACCCCCAAATTATTATGACCACAGAGCGCCTACAAAAATTTTTATCCCGGGCCGGGGTGGCCTCGCGTCGCGCCGCGGAGGAATGGATCAAAGCCGGCCGGGTGAGCGTCAATGGCCAGGTGGTCACAGAGATGGGGTCCAAGGTGGACCCCGCCCGGGATACGGTGCAGGTGGACGGCCGCCCGGTGAAGGTCGAAGCGGCGCCGCTGACGCTCATGCTGCACAAGCCCTCCGGGTATATCTCCTCCAGGCACGATCCGCAGGGGCGGCGGGTGGTGATGGAGCTGCTGCCGGAAAGGCTCCGGGGCCGGTTTTACCCGGTGGGCCGCCTCGATTATGACGTTACCGGGCTTTTGCTCCTGACCAGCGACGGGGAACTGGCTCATGGCTTGATGCATCCCAGCCGCCAGGTGCCGCGCACTTACCGGGTGACGGTGACGGGTGAGGTGAGCCCGGATACCCTGCGGCGGCTGCGGGCCGGCCTGGAAATCGACGGCCGGGAGGTCGCCGCTGAGGTCGCGGTGGTCAAACGGGAGGAAGACAAAACGGTTTTAGAACTCACGGTGTGGGAGGGGCGCTATCACCTGGTGAAACGCCTCATGGAAAACGTCGGGCATCCGGTCTCGAAGCTGAAGCGGATCGCCCTGGGCTCTTTGCGCCTGGGACATTTGGCCCGGGGGATGTACCGGCCGCTGACCACCGCGGAACTGGCGGCTTTAAAGGCCGAAGTGGGTCTGAAATGAACCCCGATGAGACTTCCTGGCAGCCCCCGGAGCCTTCGCCTCCCATGGAAGGGCCCGAACTCTGGAGCCAGTTCGGCCGCCCGCCGGTAAGAAGCCAGCGGCTCTGGCTGCATCTGGCGCTGCTGCTGGCCACGGTGGCCACCACCATCGTCGCCGGCGCTCTCCAACAAGGGGTGGACCCTTTCACTCATCCCGTAGACCTTTACCGGGGCATCCCGTTTTCTTTCACCCTGCTCCTGATCCTGGGGACTCACGAAATGGGCCATTACCTGGTGTCCCGGCGGCATCAGCTCGACGTCACCTTGCCCTTCTTCATCCCGGCCCCGCCCATTCCCTTCATCATCGGCACCTTTGGGGCCTTCATCAAGATCCGCTCCCCCATCCAGGACAAGCGGGCCCTGCTGGACGTAGGCTGCGCCGGGCCCTTGACCGGGGTGATGGTCTCCATCCCGGTGACCCTGGTGGGGCTATGGCTTTCCCAGACCACGGTGATGGGAACCGGCCACGAAAGCCTGGTTCTGGGAGAGCCCTTGCTCTTTCAATTCCTAAGCTGGCTGGTTTTCGGCTCGCTGTCCTCGACGACCAACGTCATTCTGCATCCGGTGGCCTTCGCCGGCTGGATCGGCATGTTCGTCACCGCCCTTAACCTCCTGCCGGTGGGGCAGCTGGACGGGGGCCATGTCTCTTACGCCCTGTTCCCGGATTATCATCGCAAGGTCTCCTTGGGCTGCCTGGGGTTGCTGCTGATTTGCGGGATATTCTTCTGGTACGGCTGGCTGTTTTGGGCCGCCCTGATCAGTTTTCTGGGCTGGCGCCATCCGCCGCCTTATTATCATTGGGTGCCGCTGGACCGGCCCCGCCAGATCCTGGGGGTCATCACCATCCTGGTGTTCATCCTGACCTTCAGTCCGGCGCCTTTCAGCCTGGGATGAGTATAGCTGTCAGCTTTCAGCTTTCAGCGGTCAGCAAGAAAACCAGGCACGGGTGTGGCGTGAAAGGAGTCATTTAATTTACCAGGAAGCTTATAGAGTGGGCTTTGCCCGCCGAATTTTGGCGGCCACAGGCCGCCCTAGAGGTGCTGGGGCAACGCAGTGTACTGGATAAACTGCCGGCAATACAGCTTTTGCTGAAGGCTGAAGGCTGAAAGCTGACCGCTGTTTGCGTCTTGGCGTGAGATATTACCGTGAGCCTGATTTTAGCCGACACCTATAAATTCTGCCCGCAATGCGGCGGACCTTTGGAGAAGCGCCTCCTCAAGGCCGGAGAGCCCGAGCGCCTGGTGTGTCGCCGCTGCGGCTTCGTCTTTTATCTCGACCCCAAGCTGGCGACCATCGCCGTGGTGCCCCTGGAGGGCGGCGTGGTCATGGTGCGCCGGTCCATCGATCCGGGCTACGGCCTCTGGGTGGTGCCGGGCGGGTTCGTGGACGTGGGGGAACCGGTGGAGGAGGCGGTGGTGCGGGAGACCCTGGAGGAGGCCCGGCTGGCGGTGCGGGTGGAGCGCCTCCTCAACGTCTATTCTTACCGGGACAGCACCACCGTGGTGGTGGCCTACCTCACCCAATATCTGGGAGGCGAGTTGGCCGCCGGAGATGAAGCCCTGGAGGCCCGGGTCTTCACCCCGGCGGAGATCCCCTGGGATGAGATTCCCTTCCGCTCCACCAAGGCGGCCCTGAACGATTACCTGAAGCTCCGTGCTTAAGAGTTTACCAATAGAAATTCTTGTGCATCAGGCTCACCAGGCAGGTGAGGCCGTAAATGACGAACATCAACATCCCGATTCTTATGGTTAGGGAGCTCATCTTTCCCTCCGTTGGCAATAAGCTGGGGTTAACTGTGTCCTTACTCTATTAACCACTGAACGCCCGACTTCCGGCGGTGATTTTTCTCGGTCAATTATTCACCTCTGAACCACAGGCGCAGCAGGCTAAGGTAAGTGCCGCAGACGTAAGCCCAATAAAGCATGATTCCCAAGGCCATCGGTTCTCTCCTTCAGGGCCGGAGGTGCTGTCGCCCCCTGCCATGGTTAACGCGGTGCGCCGATTTGTTTAATTAGACGCGGCTCGGGCCGGTTCGTTAAGCCGGCGAGGTTAACTCGCCAAAAATCAAGGGATTATGGCGGGGCGGTTCTATCCGCCCATCTATCTTATTTTTATTAGGATACGACCATGGATGATTACCGGGAAAGACTGCTGCGGCTGCTGCGGGAGAAATCCTTCCGCTACAGCCCCGATAAACCCTTCACGCTGGTGTCGGGCCGGGTGAGCCCCTATTACATCGACTGCCGGCCGGTGACTCACAACGCCTTGGGCCTTTACCTGATCGGCGAGATTTTTTGGGAGATGCTGCGGGACCTCCAGGTGGCTGCCGTGGGCGGCCTCACCATGGGGGCGGACCCCATCGCCCATGCCATTGCCCTGACCAGCTACCTGAAGGGCCGGCCCATCAACGCCTTTTCGGTGCGCAAAATGACCAAGCAGCACGGCGCCGGCGGTCTGGTGGTGGGGGACGTCAAAGCAGGCGATAAGGTGGCGATCCTGGAAGACGTCGTCACCACCGGGGCCTCCACCCTGAAGGCCATTGCCGCGGCCCGGGATTTCGGCCTGGAGGTGGACCGGGTTCTGATCCTGGTGGACCGGCAGGAAGGAGGCCGAGAGGCGGTGACCGCGGTCAGCCCCCGGGTGGAGGTGGTCTTTACCCTGGAAGCCTTGAAAAATCTTTAGGTAAGCGGGTTTCAGGCTTGAAGGAGGGGTGGCGCATTACTAACTTATAAGACAATGCTCAAGTCCTTTGCCAGTTTGCGCAGTCGCGCCATCTTCCTGGTCCTTTTGACGGTCTTGCCGTTGTTGGCTTTAACGCTCCGCTCCTATTTCAACCAACGGCAGCAGGCCATTCGTGAGGTGCAAAGGGATGAGCTGGTTGCGGCCCGAAACCTGGCCACTCTCCAGGAGACCCTGATCAATAGTACCCGGCAGCTGCTGGCGACCGTGTCCCGACTGCCTCAGGTGCAGCGGCTCGACCGGAACGGCTGCAACGCCCTGTTTGACGAGCTGTTGAAGCAAAATCCGCATTACGCCGTCATCGGGGGGGTGGACCCTGAAGGCTGGACGTTCGCTTCTGCCCCACCGGTTGCTGCACCGGTCAACGTTGCCGACCGCCTCTGGTTTCAAAAGGCCTTCCAGACCCGGGGCTTTTTCGCCGGTGAACCTCTTTTTGGACGTGTCAGCGGCAAATACAGCTTTAATATGTCATACCCCATTCTGGGCGACGGGGGCCGGCTTCACGGGGTGCTCACCGCCTCCTTAGACCTGCATTGGCTGGGAAGCCTCTTGGCCAGGAGTGATTTTCCGCCAGCCACTGCTTTAGCTTTAATCAGCGCCAACGGGACGACTCTCTTCCGTTATCCCGAACCCCTGAAATATACCGGCAGAATGATGCCCGATCTCTTGACCAAGGCGATAAACCGCCAGGACGAGGGCACGTTGGAAATCGTGGGTTTGCCGGGAGATTTGCGTCTCGTCGGTTTCACCCGGCTGCCGCCGCCCTGGCAGAATTTGCGCATAGCGGTCGCCCTTCCCAAGGGTTGGGCTGTGGACAAGGTTAATCGCGAGCTGTGGCGCAACCTCACCTGGTTGGGACTGGTGGCGATCTTGGCCCTGGCGGTGGCCTGGTTCGGGGCGGGCCTGGTCGTGGTGCGGCCGGTGAGGAAATTGCGCCATCTCACCGACCGGCTGGCCTCGGGAGATTTGAGCAAGCGCGCCGGTCCCGCCTACCCGGTGGGGGAACTGGGGCTCCTGGCGCAGGACTTCGACCGCATGGCCGCGACGCTGCAGGAGCGGGATGCTGATCTCCTGAAGACCGCGGCGGAACTGCGGCAGCGGGCCCAGGAGCTGACCGCCGCCAATCAGGAATTGGAGAACTTTACCTATTCCGTGGCCCACGACCTCCGGGCGCCCCTCCGGGCCATGGGCGGCTTCGCCCGGATATTGTTGGAGGACTATCCCGATCAGCTCGATGCGGATGGCCGGAGATACCTGAATATCATTCAGCGGGAAGCCATCAAGATGGGACAGCTCATCGACGACCTCCTCGCCCTGGCCCGCCTGGGGCGCAAGGAACTGAGTCTGGCCCGGATCGATCTGGCTGATCTGGCCCAGGCGGTTTTTGACGAGTTAAAGGCTGCCTATCCGGCAAGAAACCTGCAAATCGAGGTCCAGCCCCTGCCCGCAGTTCTGGGTGATCGGGTGATGTTTCGCCAGCTCCTGGTGAACCTGCTGGATAATGCCATCAAATTCACCCGGGATCGGAACCCGGCCTTGATTCAAGTAAGCGGCTGGAGTGAAGGCAAAGAAAACATTTATTGTGTCAAAGACAACGGCGTCGGGTTCGACATGCGGTATGTCAGCAAGTTGTTTGAGGTCTTTCAACGGCTGCACCCGGAAGAGGAATTTGGCGGGACCGGGGTGGGTCTGGCCATCGTCAAGCGGGTCATCGACCGCCATGGGGGTCGGGTGTGGGCTGAAAGCACGCTTGGCGAAGGCGCCACCATTTGTTTTGCCCTACCCCGGAGAGAAGAGGCTTGAGTTTTATCATTAATTCCCCTATCATCCAGTGAAAGTTCAAGGTTCAAAGTTATAAAAGCGGGATAAAAATTCTTTGAAAATTCGGAGAAACCTCATGGAATATAAGGATGTGGATATTTTGCTGGTGGAAGACAACCCCAATGACGTGGAACTCACCTTAAGGGCCTTGAAGAAACACAACCTGGCCAACCAGGTGCACGTGGCCCGGGACGGGCAAGAGGCCCTGGACTTCATGTTCGGCGCCGGCCCCTTGGCCGAAAACAAATGCAATCGTCTGAAGGTGATCCTCCTGGACCTGAAGCTTCCCAAGGTGAGCGGCTTAGAGGTGCTGAAAAAATTGAAGGGCGATGCGCGGTGCAAAACCGTGCCGGTGGTGGTGCTGACCTCGTCCCAGGAAGACCAGGACATCCAGGAGTGCTATAAGCTCGGGGTGAACAGCTACGTGGTCAAGCCGGTGGAATTTGACGCCTTCGCCAAGACCGTGGCGGATCTGGGACTATACTGGATGCTGGTGAACAAGCCGGCGTAGTCGTGTCTGGAGTAGGGGCGCAGCTTGCGGTGCCCTCGATTGACCTCTGCCTTAAAATCCCCTCGTTTCATTCAACCGACCTCTTTGAAGCGTCCGGCTCGCCAACCATAAAAGCCATAGACCGCCAGGCCGACCAGCAGCCACAGCCCCAGGCGCCACCAGGAGGTCGCCGGCATGGAGAGCATCAGGCCCAGGCAGACCAGGGTTCCCAGGGCGGCGATGGTTTTGCCCCAGGGGCAACGGAAGGGCCGGGGCAGGGTAGGGCGGCTGATCCTTAAAACCAGGACTCCCAGGCACACCAGGAAGAAGGCGAACAGGGTGCCGATGTTGCACAGATAGGCCAGTTTCTCGATGGGGGTGAGGGCGGCCACCAGGGCCACCGCGGCGCCGCACAGCAGGGTCAGGCGGTGCGGGGTGTGATGCCGGGGATGCAGGGCCGCCACCGCCGGCGGCAGCAGGCCGTCGCGGGCCATGGCGAAGAGCACCCGGGGTTGGGCCAGCAGGAGCATGTAAAGGACGCTGGTAATGCCGATCATGGCCCCCACGGCCACCACGTTGGCGGCCCAGGACAGGCCGACCTGGCGGAAGACCGTGGAAAAGGGCGAGCCCGGGTCCACCTGGGTGTAGGGCGCCATGCCCAGCAGCACCAGGGCGGCGGCCAGATAAATGAGGCTGCAAAAGACCAGGGAGCCGATGATGCCGAAGGGCACGTCCCGGTCCGGACATCGGGACTCTTCGGCGGTGATGGCCACCACGTCGAAGCCCAGGTAGGCGAAGAAGACCAGGGAGGCGGCCTGGATGATGCTGCCGGCCCCAAAGGGCGCCAGGGGCAGCCAGTTATGGGGCCGGACGTAGCCCGCTCCCAGGGCCAGGATGAAGGCAATTACCGCCAGCTTCACCAGCACGATGGACCGGGCGATGAGGGCGTTGAGGCGGGTGCGGAAGGTGAGCAGGACCGCGAAAACGGCCACGATCAGGGCGGCGGGCAGGTTGAACACCCGGCCCGGCGCACTCCAGGGCGGGCCGCTGGCCCACGGGGGCAGGCGCCAGCCGTAGCCGGCCAGCAGGTCCTGCAGGTAGAAAGACCAACCCGCGGCCACCGTGGCCGCGCCCATGCCGTATTCCAGGATCAGGTCCCAGCCGATGATCCAGGCGGCCAGCTCGCCGAAGATGCCGTAGGCGTAAGTGTAGGCGCTGCCGGCCCGGGGCATCATGGCCGCCAGCTCGGCATAGCACAGGGCCGCCAAAGTGCAGGCGGCGCCCGCCAGCAGCAAGGAGAGCAGAAGTCCCGGGCCGGCGATCCTGACGCCCACCCCGGAGATGACGAAGATGCCGGCCCCGATGATCTGGGCCACCCCGATGACCAACAGGTCCAGCCGGGTGAGGCTGCGCCGCAAAACCGGGGCCTCACCCTCCGGGGCGTCACCAACGGTCGCTTGCTTCGCCAACAGGCGCCGGCTGAAAGATCGCCAGAATGACACCGAAGTTGACTTCTTCTCAAAAATCAATCGATAGATTCGGCGCTAATTTGCAGCTTGGCGAGCCCGGCCGGCCCGGGCGGCAGGCTCACCACCCCGGTGACGGTCAGCATTTGGTCAATGGGGGTGGAGGCGAGGCGCGCCACCTGCTTCTGGTCGGGGAGCTTACCGAAGAGCACCTCCACCATGCCCTGCGGGGATTTGAGCAGCAAGGACTTGTGGTGCACCAGCACCGGCCCCACCTCGCCCTTGACCGTCACCCGGGCGCCCAGGTACTGGTCCTTGCCGGCCAGAAGCTGGCTGACCGTCAGAGGCGCCGGCACGGCGGGCGCCTGGAACTGCGGCGGCGTGCGTGCGGCGGCGGCGGCGAGGCGGCGGCTTCCGGCGGGCGCGCCTCTGCTTTCAAGACCATCAGCAGGGCCTGCTGATTGACCGCCAATTTGTCGAGCTTCTCTCCCAGGGCCTTGACTTCTTTTTGGAGGTCCTTGATCTCCCCGCGCAACTCCTCGTCGGCTTTGTTGCCTGGAGGAGAGCAGGAGGGGAATAATAGCAGGATAATCAGGAGAGTGACGAACCTGACCCCAAGGCCGGCGCCTGGAGTTCCCAACCCGTGGCGTTTATCCATAGTCTTCTCGGGTCTCAATTATTTGGTTTTGATTGACCGCTGCTAGCTTTTTCATACAGGTAAATGTCACAGGCTGTCAATCAGGAATTTACCTGGCGGCCCGGGAGAGTTACAATGGGGTGCGAAGAATCGCAGGAAGGAGAACAGCACATATGGCCCGCATACTGGTAACCGGCGGGGCGGGGTTCATCGGCTCCCATCTGGTGGAACGGCTCCTCGGCCAGGACCATGAAGTCATCTGCCTGGATAATTACTTCACCGGCTCCAAGGCAAACCTGGGGCACCTACGGGACAACCCCCGGCTGGAGCTGATCCGCCACGACGTGGTCAACCCCGTCATGTTGGAGGTGGACCAGGTCTATCACCTGGCCTGTCCCGCCTCGCCGGTGCACTATCAATATAACCCGGTCAAGACCATCAAGACCAATGTCCTGGGGACCCTCAACATGTTGGGGCTGGCCAAAAGGGTCAAGGCCCGCATCCTTCTGGCCTCGACCTCCGAGATCTACGGCGATCCCCAGGTCCATCCCCAAAAAGAAGAATACTGGGGCAACGTCAATTCCATCGGCCTCCGCAGTTGCTACGACGAAGGCAAGCGCGTGGCCGAGACCCTGATGATGGATTACCACCGCCAGAACCGCGTGGACATCCGCCTCGCCCCGCATCTTCAACACCTTCGGTCCCCGGATGGCCATCAACGACGGCCGGGTGGTGAGCAACTTCATCGTCCAGGCCCTCACCGGCGGCGAAATCACCATCTACGGCGAAGGCCAGCAGACCCGGTCCTTCTGCTATGTCTCCGACCTGGTGGAGGCCCTGATGCGCCTGATGAACCGGCCGGAGGTCTTCGAGCCCGTGAATCTGGGCAACCCGGACGAATTCACCATCATGGAGCTGGCCCATAAGGTCCTGGCCTTGATCGACACCCCCTCGACCCTCAGCCACCGCCCCTTGCCGCCCGACGACCCGGGGCGGCGGCGCCCGGACATTACCCGGGCCCGGGCCTTATTGGACTGGCAGCCCACCGTGCCCCTGGAGCAAGGACTGCGGCAAACCATCCCCTATTTTGCCGCCAAGCTCAAGGCAGAAGGTTACCAGGTGGTTGGCCGGATTATCAAATAAATTATTTATAACCTTTAGGACAATAAAAAGATGAGTCAGATAGACCCCAAGCAATTCTAGGCGTCTCTTGATGAAATCGGTGAGCCTGAAGTACGAAGACGACTCGCCCAAAGTACTTATGGCTCTAAAAGGCGTCCTTTGGTGGATGAGTGGCTACGCAATAGACTGGCCACTGATGATCGAGAGAATGCACGACAAGAAAAAGAACGACGCAATGTTGAATTGGAAATTAAGCGTAAATCACTCAGAATGACTCGTATTAGCACCTTCGCGTCAATAGCCAGTGTAATTATCTCTCTGGGGCGCTCACTTTTTCTTGGTTTGCTTTTCATGCCGCACAAACAGAAGAACTTATACTCCGTGTACAGCGTTCTATGAGCGACCACGCCAGTATAATAGAACATAGCACTAGTTTGCATAGTCCAGCATTATTCGATACTTATTGATGTATTCTTTCTAATACAGGTAACAGTCAGTATCGATTATCGAAGCTGATATATCGAGAGTCGAAGGCGGCTTAGCTCAATACAGTAAAATGCGTGGAGGATTTTTTGATAAATGTAAAACTATTATACTACCTATGACTATTGATCAGCGATACTAGCAAATTCATATTTCTTTTGAGGCCCTCTATAAATGAACTGGCTTATAAAATACTCACCAAAAATTATCCAAACAATATTATCCCTTCCTTAAATAGCTCAAATTTACTAGCGCCAACCATTTAGATTTTTTTATAATCCTATCAACCATTAATAAACATGCAAAAAGTAACTAGTTTTCTCAAAGCACAATAAACAACCGTATTTCTGTTTAAATTTCTACTAGCCAAAAATATCACCTTTGCTCTTTACCCATCACTTAGTTTCATTAAATTAAAATAAAAACTAAACACCCAAATACTCATTCTTAACTATTTCCCATTTCACGCTGGAGCAGGGACTGCAGCAGACCATTCCCTATTTTGCCGCCAAGCTCAGGGCAGAGGGTTACCAGGTGGTGGGCCAGATCAAAGTGTAGGGTGCGTCCTACGCACCATTAACGCGCCTTTCTTTGCGCCTTGGCGGCTTTGCGTGAGATATGAACCTGCGCCGGTCGATTAAATTCCGCCTCCCCCCGCTGCTCCTGGCCTTGCTTGTGGCCCTGTTGCCGGCGTGCGGCCAAGCGCCCGGTCCGCCCCGGGAGGCCAAGGTGACCCGGGTGATCGATGGCGACACCGCCGAGTCTGGCAGGCGGCGCCCGGGTGCGGTTTCTGGGGATCGATGCCCCGGAAATGGAGCGGGACGGGCACCCGGCGGATTTTCTGGCCCATCAATCCAAGGACTACGTGCTCGAGCTGATCCAGGGCAAGACGGTGCGCCTGGAATACGACCGGGAACGCTACGACCGCTACGGCCGCCTGCTGGCCTATCTGTACTTGCCCGACGGCGCCATGGTCAACCTGCTGGTGGTGCGCCAGGGCCTGGCCCGGGTCTATTCCCAGGCCCCCAACCTGCTCCACCAGGAAACCCTGAACGCCGCTCAGCAGGAGGCCATGGCCGCCGGCCGCGGCCTCTGGCAGAAACCCCTGGCCCAACAGCAAAATGAGACCTATTACCTGGGAAACAAGAATTCCCTGCGCCTGCACCGCCCCAACTGCCCCCTGGCCGCCCGTATGAAGCCGGCCAACCGGGTGCGCTTCAACTCCCTCAAAGAAGCCTACTCCCAGGGCTACAGCCCCTGCCGCAGCTGCAAACCTTAGAGGCAGTGGCCAGTAGTCAGTGGCCAGTAGCCAGTAAAAAGAAAAGAATAGTGGCGCCGGCGTCTTGGTTGCAGGAGGGCTGAATAATTCCAGGTTGCGCTCCTAACCGTAGGGGCGGACCTATGTGTCCGCCCCAGGAGGGCGCACACGCAGGTGCGCCCCTACGAAATACTTAACCGAAAACCGTCTTTTACATCGCCCCTTCATGCTCCAGCAGCCAGCGCTTCCGGTCCAATCCGGAGCTATACCCCCCCAGGGAGCCGTCCGCGGCAATCACCCGGTGGCAGGGCACGATGATGGGCACGGGGTTGCGGCCGTTGGCCTGGCCCACCGCCCGGGAGGCCTGGGGCGAACCGGCGCGTCGGGCCAATTCTTTATAAGAGATGGCCCGGCCCCGGGGAATCTGCAGGAGTTCCTGCCAGACCCGGAGTTGAAAAGGCGTGCCCTGGAGGTCCAGGGGCAGGTCGGCGAAGTCCGTGGCCCCGGCGTCGAAATACCGGTTCAGGGCCTGCTTCGTGGCCTCAATCATGGGCCGCAGCGCTGCTGGGGGAGGGGCCGTCGGCGCAGCCTGGCAGCCGTGATCGCCAAAATCCAGGGCCGCCAGACCTTTGCCGTAAAAGTTAATAGCAGCGCCCCCACGGGGGTGCCTTCCAAACAAACGGTCCATTCCTGAGACTTGTTTTTCTGCGTTTTAGCTCTCATTTGCTATCACTCCTTGATGGCGGGGCGAGCCTACGTGGCCGCAACGCCGTAGGGTGCGTTCCACGCACCATTGCTTCAAAGTCTTCTCAAAATACCGCTTCAGCCGCCAACGCCTGATCCAACGCTTCAGGGAGCCGGCGGGGGCGGCGGTCCTGGTCTGGCGCCAGTTGGGGTTGAAGATCAGCTCCAGCAGATGGAGCGCCGGCCGGCCCGCCGAGGCAAAGCGCGCCCGGCAGGCGGCGCAGTAGGTGATCAGGTCATGCCCGGCTTCCGCCAGGCAGACCTCGGTCATCTCCCGGGCCAGGGCCGGAGCCACCGCGGGCGCCATACCGCCGGAGCCGCAGCAGAGACTGCGCTCCCGGGAATGGGCCATCTCCTGAGAAATCGTGTCCCGCCTGCTTCAACAAATAGCGCACCGATTCGTGGATCTGGGGAGCCTGCCGGGCGCCGCAGGCATCGTGGATATTAAAGATTTCCGCCCGGCTCCCGTCCGGCCCCTTCGGCAGGCCGGTTTCCGCCATTACCTCATAGATGGAGCGCGTCTTGATGCCCGGCAGTAGATCCTGGATGGTGTGGAGGCAGTGGGTGCAGGCGGCGATGAGCTCCGTAGCCCCCAGTTTTTCCAGCTCACGAGCCACCCCGCCGGCCACCTGTTCCAGCACCTGCCGTTCCCCCAGCAACTGGCTGGGCGCGCCGCAACAGTTGAGCAGGATGCCGGTGTCCGGGAGCCGCTCCCGCAGGTAGGCATAGGCTGCCTTGACCAGGTGGGGGCTGTGGCCCGGCAGGGAACAGCCCGGGAAGAAGACCCGGCGGGCCTTGCCGGTGGCCGGGTCCGGCCGGCTCAGGGTAAAGGTGGGGTGAGTCCCCCGGCGCACGTAGTTTTGCACGCCTTGGTGCGGCGCCAGCGGCCCCTTGCCTTGGGCCACCAGGCGCTCCCGGACCTCCAGGCAGGCCTGGCCGAGGTCCAATCCCTGGGGACAAACCGCCTGGCAGAGGCCGCAGATATGGCAGGAATAGGGAATGACCGGTTCGGCCTCCCCGCGCTCCCCCAGAAGTTGCACCAGCGCCTTTCC
This sequence comes from uncultured delta proteobacterium, assembly GCA_963797235.1. Classification (GTDB taxonomy): domain Bacteria; phylum Desulfobacterota; class Desulfobaccia; order Desulfobaccales; family 0-14-0-80-60-11; genus JAPLJC01. The sequence goes on along the minus strand of CAWCOX010000003.1, from coordinate 96,996 downwards.
CGTGGGGGCGTCGGTGTGCACAAAGTGCTTTAGAAAGGTGCAGTTGTCGACGCATTGCGAGCAGCTGCAGGCGAGGCACCGTTCCGCTTCCTGTCGGGCCGCGGCCGGGCTGAAGCCCTGCTCCACCTCCGCCGAAGGCACTGCCAGACGCTCTTGTGGGTCAAGTTCGGGCATTTCCTGCCGGGGGACCGGAGAGATTCCCGTGGTGTTCACCACCAGGCCGGTGGTGCGGCTGGTCAAGGGCGGCAGAATCTCCGGCAATTCCCAGCCTTGCAGGTAAGCCTCGATGGCCAGGGCGGCCCGGCGGCCGGCGGCAAAGGCGGCTACTGCGGTATCAGGGCCGGTGGCCAGGTCGCCGCCGGCAAAGACGCCGGGGATGGGGGTGGCCAGGCAGACCGGGTCTGCGTCCAGCTTCGCCTTGGACGAGGTATCGAACCCCAGCCCGGGGCCGAAAAACCGGAAATCCGCGGTCTGACCCACCGCGATAATGACCGTATCCACCTCCAGGGTATGCTCTGATCCTGCCACCGGCAGGGCGCGGGGCCGCCCTTGGGCATCCGGTTCCCCCAGTTCGGTTTGGCGGGACAACACCCCCCGGACCCGGCCATCGCCCAAAATGCGGAACGGCAGGGTGAGGAAATGGAATTGCACCCCCTCCCGTTGGGCCGCGGCCACCTCCGATGCCATGGCCGGCATGAGGGCCGCGGTGCGCCGGTAGAGGAGATGGACTTCCCGGGCGCCCAGCCTTCGGGCGGTGCGGGCCGCGTCCAGGGCGGTATCACCCCCGCCGATGACCGCCACCCGCGGGCCAACCTCGGGAGAGGTGCCGGAGTTGGCGGTTTTCAGAAAATCCAGGCCGTACCAGACTCCGGAAAGATGTTCGCCGGCCGCCTCCAGGAGCAGGCTCTTGTGGCAGCCCACCGCCAGGAAGACCGCGCCGAAGTCCCGACGCAGCTCCTCCAGTTGGACGTCCCGTCCCAGCCGGGTCCGGAGGCGCACCTCGACTCCCAGTTTTTGCAGGAGGCCGGTCTCCCGGTCCAGAACCTCCCGGGGCAGGCGGTAAGCCGGCACATAGAGGCGCAGGGCGCCGCCTAAATGCGCTTCGGCCTCGAACAGGGTCACCCGGTAGCCTTTGAGCCTGAGCTCATAGGCGGCCATGAGCCCGGCCGGACCGCCGCCCACCACGGCGACGGCTTCCGGCTTCTCCGGGCCTGGAGTAACTTGCGGCCCGGCTTCCTGGTCCAGGTCGGACAAATATCTCTTCAGTCCGGCAATGGCGATGGCCCCGCCCAGAGAGCCGCGGGTACAGGCGGCCTCGCAAGGCCGGGCGCAGATGCGTCCGAGAATGCCGGGAAAGGGGCAGCGCTCCAGCACCACCGCCAGGGCCTCGGCCGTCCTGCCTTCCTTCAGGAAGCGCATCTGGTCCCGCACCCGGATATCCAGGGGACAGGCGGCCTGGCAGGGAGGCGGCTCCTCCCCGATGCACTCCGCCAGGATCTTGTCGCGCCTATGCATGGACAGATTTTCTTTTTGAGTCATTTGGCTCGGTCTAACTGGTCGGGATATTAAATGTTAACCAGGGGTGCAGTCGGCAATGATCAAGGGTGGGCGACACCAGGTATAACCCATTTACGGCGCCTCACGGCGTTCCGGTTCATCAGGTTAGCGTTCCTGGCCGCCAAATTCCTGGATGACATAGCTCTCTTTACCCTGAATCGAGGCGCCTACACCCAGGGAGGTAAAAGCGGGGTTAAGGATATTGCTGCGCAGGCCGGCGTTCCCCATAAAGCCGTTCACGATGAGCCGGGCCGATGTCTCCACATCCGAGTAATCATCGTTTGAACCCATATGGATATTCTCGCCGGGCTTTCCCCCCCGTCCAATCGTAGCCGCTTCTTCTTTGCCGTAATCTTTTAGCGACCTTTTGGCGAGTGAATCCCGGTCGTTCTGGCTGAGGTGACGGTTTTTGATCAGGTCGTCGCCTTTTTGCCGAGCTTGGGTGGCCAGCTCCTTATCCTGACCCAAAGGGGGAAGACCATTTTTGCCGCGGGCCTCATTGGTTAAGCGCAAGACCCGCTGCTCCAAAGCCTTGGGGTGCTCAATGCCGCTCTTCGCGGCCCCGGATTTGGTTCTTAATTGTCCCCAGGCCCCAGGCTGCTGCAATAAAACCGCCAGTACTACCGCCAGGCCCATGGCCCAGCTCGTGGCAGACTTCATCCCGTGTCCTCCGTCCCAGGTATAATTATAGCTCCGGCGGCGGCGACAATAAAGATTTTACCGGAGGGCCAGGGGCCAAAAATAGCGAGGGCGGTTCGAGAACCGCCCCGACGCGGCCTCGGCGCCTCACGGTTTCTGATTAGAGCTTACTCCGAAACATTGGGTGACAAAATAGTCTTTATCCTTGATCGATATCCCTATGCCCAAATGGGTATAGGCGGGTTGCAGGATATTTTGCCGATGGCCCGGGGAGACCATAAAGCCGTCCACGATGCCCCGGGCGGCAGTCGTAGTGTCGTCGTAAGCTTTTTTTCCGCCTACACAGATGTTTTCGCCGAGCCCTACCATCCCCCCAACCGACGGTTTTACCTCGGCATAGTGCTCTTTAATGGTCTTGCCTTCAGGATCGGGGTGGCTGAAATAGTGGCGTTTGATCATGTCGTCGCTTTTGGCCCGGGCCAGGGTCATCAGCGTCTGATCAGGCTCCAAAGCGGGCAGGCCGTTTTTGCGGCGGGCCTCGTTGGTGAATTGAAAGACGCGCTGCTCCAAGTCCTTGGGGTGCTCCAGGCTGCTCCTGGCCGCCCCGGAATGGGTTCTAAGCTGTCCCCAGGCCCAGGGCGCCTGGAGCAAGGCAGCCAGCAACACTGCCAGCCCCAGGGCCCATTTCGTGGTGACCGACATGCCTTGCCCTCCATAGCAAGCTGATAATTTTAATTATAGCTCCATCAGCCCCCACAATAAAGCTATTTGGGCGGGTTCTTTTGCAGGCGAGGGCGCCTGCTCTCCATTCGTTTATTTAAGCTGAAATAGGAAGGAAGGTTCAGGAACCGCCCCGGCACTTCACTGAGCGCCCGCCAACGTCTGAGCTAGGCGAGCTTGATGAACTCCACGGCCCGCTTTTCCCGGGCGCAAGTGGGGCAGAAGCGGCGCAGCACCTGCTTTTGGATGACGGCATCGCTGTGGGAGGTGACGTAATCCAGGTAGCGCTCCGGCGGCAGGGGACCGCCGCAGCCCTGGCATTTGGGCAACTCCAGCCGGTTCAGCACGGTGCCGCACAGGCGCACCTCCCGGCCTGTCGGGCCTTCCAGATAGTCGATGGCGCCGGTGGGGCAGGCCAGGGCGCAGGCGCCGCAAGCGATGCAGCGCTCGCCGGCGCGGTGGTAGTCGCTGAGCAGCCGCTCCGTAGCGCTGATCTGGGTGAACTTCAGGGCATAGACCTGCATGGTGTCCCGGCAGACCCGCTCGCAGGCGCCGCAGCGGATACAGATATCGCAGCGCAGGCAGCGCCGGGCCTCCCGTTGGGCCTCTTCCGGGGTGTAATCGAGTTCCACCCGTTCGAAGTTATGGCGCCGCTCTTCCTGGTCCAGCAAAGGCGTGGGCACCCGGTGACTGGCAATTTTCTCCCCCGCCGGAGTGGGCAGGAACGGCACCTTGCCGCGCTTCTGGGGCCGGGCCAACGGCGCCGGTCCGGCTTTACCCGCCAGCAACTGGTGAATATCCAGGGCGGCCTGCTTCCCCGCGGCGATGGCTTCCACCGCAGTGGCGGGCCCGGTGACCGCGTCGCCCCCGGCGAAGATGTCCGGTACACTGGTGCCGGTCCGGCCGGGCGCCGTGATGATGGTGCACCAGGGGCTGGTCTCCACCGGCGGCTCCGGGAAGGGACAGAGGTCCGGCTGCTGGCCGATGGCGGTGATTACCGCCCCCACTTCGATCTTGAAGTTGCTGTCCGGCACCGGCAAAGGCCGGCGCCGGCCGGAGGCGTCCGGACGGCCCAACTCCGCCTGGAGGCATTCCAGGTACTGCACCCGGCCAGGCTCGCCCCCGATCCTGATGGGCACCGTCAGGAAATGAATCAGCACCCCTTCCTCCAGGGCCTGTGCAATCTCTTCGGGGTGGGCCGGCATCTCCTTGCGGGTGCGGCGGTAGGAGACGTGGACCTCGCGGCAGCCCAGGCGCACGCAGGTGCGGGCCGCATCCATGGCGGCATTGCCGCCGCCGATGATCACCACCTGATCCGCGGGCCTGGCTTTGTCGGCCAGGTTCACCTGGCGCAAAAAGGAGATGACGTCGTAAACCTGGGGAAAATCATTTTCCCCTTCGATCTTCAACTTGTAGCCCAGGTGCGCCCCGATCCCCAGGAAGAAGGCCTCATAGCCCTGCTGGCGCAACTCATCCAGCGTGACGTCCCGGCCCACCGTGACGCCGGTCTTGATCTCCACCCCCAGGGAGCGGATCAATTCCACTTCATTCCTCACCACCTCCCGGGGCAGGCGGTATTCGGGAATGCCGGCCATGAAGAGGCCGCCGGCCTCCGGCAGGGCCTCGAAGACGGTCACCCCGTAGCCCCGGAGGGCCAGGTAGTGGGCGCAGGACAGCCCGGCGGGTCCGGAGCCGATGATGGCCACCCGATGGCCGTTGGGCATCTCCGGCTTCAGGGGAGCGTATTCCCCGTGCCGGGTGGCATAATCGGCCACAAAGGCCTTGAGGTACTTGATGTTGAGGGGTTCGTCCAGGTGCCGCCGGACGCAGGCCCGCTCGCACGGATGCGGACAGATGAGGCCGCAGACCCAGGGAAAGGGGTTGTCCTGGCGGATCACCTGCAGGGCTTCCACAAACCGGCCCTGGGCCACCAGGGCCATGTAGCTGGGGATATCGATCCCCGCCGGGCAGGCGGCGTGGCAGGGGGCCAGCAGCAGTTTGGGGCAGACCCGGGCCGGGCAATGCCGGTTGTCCGTGTGCATCCGGTACTCATCCGGGAAATAGTGCAGGGAGGTGAGGATGGGATTCACCGCCAGGCGTCCCAGGTGACAGGCGGCCTTGGAGCGCAGGCTCTCGCAGGCGACCTCCAGTTCTCCCAGGGTTTCCGGGCCGGCTTCGCCGGCGGCGATCATGTCCAGCAAGCCCTTGATCTGCAAGAGGCCGGGCCGGCAGGTATTGCACTGAGCCCCCGGCTGCTGCAGGAGAAACTCCACCTGCTGCCGCACCAGGTCAACGATGCAGTCCCGTTCATCCAGCACCTGGATGGTCCCCAGGGCCAGCGAGCCGCCCATCTCCAGGAGGGTTTCGTGGTTCAGGGTGAGCTTCAGAAGATGGAGCGGGTAGATGCCTCCCAGGGGGCCGCCCACCATGACGGCCTTGGCTTTGCGGCCATGGCGGAAGCCGCCTCCCGGGCCGTTGATCACTTCCTCCAGGGTGGAGGAGATATTCACCTCCACAAAACCGGGGTTCTCCACCGCCCCCATGAGACGGAAGATCAGGGTGCCGGAAGAGCAGGCAATCCCCAGCTTCCGAAAGGTGGACACCGGCGTCTGGGCAATGAAGGGCAAAGACGCCACGGTTCCCAGGCTATGCACGAGCCAGTCGGGGTTGGGATCGTGCTGGAGAAAGTCCCGCGGCAGCAGCGCCTGGATGGACTGGATGAAAAGGTCATCATCCTCCACCAGAAATCTCGCCTTGCCGGAAACCACGCTTAGGTGTAAGGCTGGCGGTTCCGGCAGGATATGGCTCTCCATCAACCTGGCCCAGGCGGCCCGCAGCCGCTCGGCTGCCAGGGGGGCGTCGTCCGGCAGATAGACCACCGCGGCTCTCGGCGTGGAGGGTCTTGGCCGCCAGGAGAATGCCTTCCAAGACCTGGTGCGGACAGCCTTCCAGCAGCAGCAGCTCCGCGGTGGCCTCGGCAAAGGGCGGCGCCGCGTTCACCAGCAGGGTGGGGCGTCGGTTCTCCGCCCGCAAGGTGCACCAACTGGTGCCGCAAAGGGCGCTTCTGGTCCGGGAAAACTCGCAGAAACCGGCAGCCACCACCTTTTGCAGGAAGGAGTCGAAACCCTGGCTGTAAAAGGACAACAGCCCCTTGTAACCGTCGTAATCCTGGTAATCCTCCAGGGAGAGGGGCTCGATGCGTCCCAGCAGTTCCGAGATCCGCAGAGTCTGGGCCTCGTAATAGGCCTCGAAATCTTTGCCCACCGCCCAGCGCCGCACCGGCCGGTGTTCCTCTATATGGCTCTGGACAATGCGGGGAGCCATATCCGGGGTCACCAGCTCATACAGGCTGGAGTCGCCATTGTGGCGTACCTCTACCATGACGTCCCGGCCCTCGATGCCCCGCCAACCCATCAGGTTGACGTCCAGAGGGCCCAATTCGTCCAAAGACCTTTCCCGCAAGGCGGCAATAAAGGCCGCCCGCACCGCTTCGGCTTCTGCCAAAGCCCGGCCGGGGAAGGTGAAGATGTTGATCTGGAGTTGGGGGTCCTCAAAGGCCATTAACTATCAAACCTCCTTCCAGTTGCGGGAAGGCGTCTGAGGGGGATCCCGCCTGGACAACTTCCTGCCGAAGAAGTTGCCGGGGTCGTCTCCCCGCAACTGAAAGTCTTGGGTCGGATCAACGGGCGCTGACCACGGTATCCAGCTCGAAGGCCACCGCCCTGGCTAGACGTTGCCGCCGGGTCGAATCCAGCTGCTCGGCGTGGCCGAAGCTGAGGCAATGGGTGACGCATTTGCTGACACAGGCCGGCTTCAGCCCCTGGTCGATACGGTCCATGCAATAGTCGCACTTTACCACCTTGCCCAGTTGCGGGTGCCACTGGGGCGCCCCCCAGGGGCAGGCGGTTATGCAGCTTTTGCATCCCACGCACAGGGACTGCTCCACGTAAACGATGCCGTCTTTGGGCCGCTTGCGCATGGCCCCGGTGGGGCACACCGGTACGCACCAGGGGTCGGAGCAATGGAAGCAGGGCATGAAGACAAAGCCCATGCGCGGCAGGTCTCCCATCATCTTGGGCCCCACCGGGATGATTTGGCCCAGACGCGGGCCCGGGGGCAGGCCCTTGTTGCTCTTGCAATGGACTTCACAGCTCAGACAGCCGATGCACTTCTTCTGATCTTGCAGCAAATAATATTGACTCATACCTTATCTCCGATTACACAGCAGCCAGCAGTAGTCCACTGTCCACTGATCACTGACCCTTGACCTTCCGCACCTGCACCAAGGTGCTGTCATAAGCCGGACTGCCGCCCACTCGGTCGTAGATGTTTTCCTGGAGCAGGGCGTCGCTGGCGCCTTTCTGGTAACAGCGGGTTTGGGCCGGCACCGTTTTGCCGAAGCCGTGCAGCATGAAGACTGCCTCTGGGTGTATCATGTCGGTCACCTTGGCCTTGATCTTGCCGGTGGTCTTTAAAGGCGAGGCCACCTCCACGTAATCCCCGTCTTTGATCCCCAGGCGGCCGGCCGCCTTATCGTTGATCCACAGGAGGTTCTCCGGCACCAGTTCGCTCAAATAGAGATTGTTCTGGGTGGAGACGTGGGTATGGGCCGCGGTGCGCCCCACCAGCAGCTTGAAGTCGCCGTTTTGCGACCGGGGCACCGGCTCATAAGGGGGAAAAGCAGGAAACCCGGCGCTTTCCAGCAGGGGGCTAACCAACTCGATCTTGCCGGAGGGGGTCTTAAACTTCAGACCCTTATCCCGATCCCATAACAGAGTCTTATCGGTGAGGACCACAAAGCCCTTGGCGTCGAAATCTTCGATTTGCACCCCCATATCCTGAAGCTGGAAATTCCAGATATCCTCGATGGTCTCATAGGGAAAGTACTTGCCCAGCCCCAGGCGCTCGGCCAGTTGCTTGAGAATCAGCCAGCCGGGACGCGTGTCGTAGCGCGGCGACACCGCCTGCCGCCGCATATAGAGCTGCGGTTTCAAGGCGGAGACCGCCTGGATCGAGTCGGCCCGCTCCAGGTAGATGGACTCCGGCAGCAGGACGTCGGCGTACCAGGCGATTTCGCTGAAGTTGACGTCAATGTCGACGATGAGGTCCAGCTTATCCAGGGCCTTCCGGATGGCAGTGGTGTCCGGAATGGACTGCAGCGGCTCAAAGCGATTGAAGATGGCGGCCTTGATGGGATAGGGGTCCTCATTCAGGATGGCGTGGGCCAGCATCTGGGGGTTGCCGTGAGAGGCGTCGGCCACCGGGAACTTGGCGCCCCCGGAGCCGTCGAAACGAGGCACCTTGCTCTTGGGCAATTCCTGCTCCACGTACTTGCGGATATCCCCCCGGCCGGCGGCCTTGGGGCCTTTCTTGATAAAGAGGCCGCCCTTGGCTTCGATGGAGCCCATCAGGGCGTTCAGGATGATCAGGGAGCGACGAAAATAGATCTCGTTGGGGTGGTGGGCTCCCCGATAACCGTAATGGAAGACCACCGCCGGTTTGGCCGCCGCGGCCTCCCGGGCCAGGGTGACGATCTCTTCGGCTGGGATGCCCGTCTCCTGTTCGGCCCATTCCGGCGTATAAGGCTCCACAAAGGCCTGCAAGTCTTTTAGCCCCTTGACCCACAGGCGCACGTAAACCAGGTCATAGAGCCGCTCTTTCAGAATGGTGTGGATCAGGGCGTAATTCAGGGCCAGATCAGTGCCGGGCCGGATCATCCAGTAGCGGTCGGCCTTGGTGGCGGTGATGCTGACCCGGGGGTCGATATAGGTGAGCTTGGCCCCCTTTTCCATGGCCCCCAGCAAATTGTTGATGGCCTTGATTTCCAACGACTCGAAGAGGTTGCGGCCGTAGAGCACGATATAGCGGGTATTGGCGTAGTCCACCCCCACCTGGGCGTCGGTGTAGCCCGTCAGGCTGCGGAAGGCGGTGTTCACCGAGCCCTTGCACAGGGCGTCGTGGGTAAAATGGTTGGGCGAGCCCAGGGCCTTCATGAAGGTCTTGCTGATGTGGGTGTTGAGGTTGGTGCGCTCCCCGAAGACGACGCTCTGGGGACCGTGCTCCTTGATAATCTCCTGGAGTCTGTCGGCGATAAATTTGTAGGCCTCGTCCCAGGTGGCCCGTTGCCATTGGCCGGCGCCCCGGGGGCCGCTCCGGATCATGGGATACTGCGGCCGCTCCAAGTCGTGCAGCAGCGCCAGCCCGGCGGAGCCCTTGGCGCACAAGGCCCCTTCAATGCCGGCCACGTGCGGGTTGCCTTCAATCCACTTCACGTCGTCATTTTCCACCAGCACCCGGATGGGGCAGCGCACCGTGCACATGAAGCAGATGCTGAAAACTTCCTTTGCCATGGCAGCCTTCCTGTATCTTGAGCTAAATTTCGCGCTTAGAATTTTTATTTTAACATTATTTCGTACAAGTAAAAACGTCCGGGGAAACCATTTATTTCTTATTCAGAACTCTATCTCCGGGGGCCGCCGTCTTAATCGCCCGGGGCCTCAGCTCGCCGCAGGTCTGCGGCGACACTCCTCTAAGGGGCGCGGCTATCCAACCCGGCCTGGCCGCGGCGGCAATGGGGCAGCCGTCGTTTGGTTTGCTTGTACAGGATATAGACCGGGATATACAGCAGGATGAAGACGCCGATATAGCCCAGAGAGAAGCCGACGAAGGGCAAGGGGAACTCCACTTCCAGAAAACGGTATTGCATCCAGCCCAGGATCAAGAAGGCGGGCCAGAAAAACGTCGCCGAAAGAGCTACCTGCATGAAGAAAGACTTGTTGAAGGCCTCGTTGGCCACCTGGTTGGCCGCCTCATAGGCCGGTCTATCCCCTGACCTCAAGGCCTCCATGGACAAATCCTGGTATCTCTTGGCTTCGCCGGCGACCTCCTGGTAGCGGCGCCGCACCAGGAAAGACGCCAGGCAGGAGGTGAACTCCCCCACCAGCAAGGCGAGCACGGCCGCCGCCAAGGTGCCCAGGAGAAAGTCGGCCCGGGCGTGCCCCGTGATCCGGTAACCCCAGATCAGGTAAGGGTCGAGCCATTGAAAAAACGGCGGCATCTCCATTAGGAACCCTCTGCTGCTCAAGCTGAACCGCGGCCGGAGGCGAAGAATCCCCTCCGCCCGACCGGACCATTAAGGCGCGGCCCGGGGTGGCAGATCAGGGGTTCAAAGGGCTGCTTCCTCCGGCGGCGGCGCGCCGGACCCGATAGGCCGCCCCAGCAGATGAGCCTGAATTCGATAATGCCGACCCCTGGCCGCGACTTTGCCATATTACATTCCCGGGAAGATGGAATGACCCATGAAGCCCTTGGTCAGATAACCGATGCCCACGTAAACCGCCAGGACCACGAAGATGCGCTTCAGCCAGATCTCGGGGATCTTCTTGGAAGTGAGCGGACCGAGGACGGAGCCGATGGCGATGCCGATGAGTTCGGTGCTGATCAGGACAAAATCGACGGGCACCTGCCGCATCACCATCATGTTGAAGATGTTGACGACCATGCCCACCAGCACCGCCAGGGCCGAAGTGCCGGCCACGATGAACATGGGCAGGCCGGCCACCGACGTGAGAAAGGGCACGTAGAGGAAGCCGCCGCCCACCCCGATCAGGGCCGAAATGCCGTTGATGGCAAAGCCGCCCAGTAAGGGCCAGAGTGGGTTGAAAGAGAATTCCTGGCCATAAAAAGTAAAAGCGATTCTGCTGAGACCCCAATGCGTGACCTGCACCCCTTTGGCATGTTCGGCAGAGACCTCGGCGGATTTCCGGATATGGGCCTCTTCAAAGGCCTTGGCCGCGGCCTTGGCCGCCTTCTTCTTGGCCTGCCCCGCAGGGGTGGTTTCATAGAAGAGCACAAAGGCTACGGCAAAGACGATGATCCCGAAAAAACCCACGTAGGTGCTGACATTCATCTTGCCGACGGTCAGCAGGGGCACCAGGTAGCCGGCGAGGATGCCGCCGACCGCCAGACATAAGCCCAGGGGGAGCACCAGCCGTCCCATGCGGTAATAGGTGAAGGAAGAGATCAACGCCGACAAACCCACCAGATACTGGTTGCTGGTGCGGATGGAATCGGTCAGCATCTTGTTCAAACCAGGGCTGGTTTTCTTGAAGGTGCCGGCGTAATCCGACAACCCGTAGACACTGATATGACCGACCCCCGCCATGATGCCGCCGAAGGCGCCCACCGAGGAGAAGATCCAGCCGACCCAGATGCCCCAAAGGATGTAAAACAGGAAGAAATGATGCGGCGCCCCGGGAATCCCCATGAAACCTTGGACCGCTCCGGGGTGGATCATTCCCGGGCCTGTGCCCACCGGGGTTTTGGCGATGGCCTCCTCCAATTTGCCCGCCAGGGCCGGCTCGGCCAGGGCCAGGGTGGCCGTAACCATCAGCACGGCCAGTCCCGCGATGATGAACTGCGTCTTTCTCGTCATTCCACAACCTCCGAATTATGAAAATGGCAGATGATGAATTAAGTTTAGGGGCCGAGACCTCGACTACTTGACCAGGATCGTCCCGCGTTCCAACCTTGGGGTTAAGCAAGAAACCTGCCAAGGTTAAGGAATAGTCAAAAATTTATAAACTGCTAATATTATAGTAATAAATTAGTTGCCGAATCGGTGGGGGGTTGACAATGTTAAGCGGTTATGGTTAACATAGGTTAAATAATTAACTTGTTAACCCTTAACCCGAGACCGCATGGCCGGCTCTCGGCGGGAGGGAGCAGGAGCCCAACCTCGGACCCAAACAGAAAAAACCACCCAGAGCCCCTGAAGGCTGAGCTGTTCGGCGGTGAGCCGGAACAATTCTGGAAGACCGTCATCGACACCATGATGGACGGCCTGCTGATCGTGGACCCGGAGGGCTTCGATCCTGGCCGCCAATCGCGCCATGGAAGAGCTCAGCGGTTACCGCCGGGAGGAACTCGTCGGCCAGCCCTGCACCATCCTGAGATGTAACGCCTGCCTGGATACCCTGAGCTCAGGGCGCTGCAAACAGTGTGAGCTGTTCCAGCGGGGCTCGGTCCGGCGGCGGCAATGCACCCTGGAAAAGAAGGACGGCACCTCTCTGCAGGTCCTGAAGAACGCCGCGGTCCTGAAGGACTCTGCCGGCCGGGTGATGGCCGGCGTGGAGAACCTCACCGACCTGAGCGAGGTGGTGGCCAAGGAGCGGGTCATCTCGCACCTGCGCCGGGAACTGAGCCGGGAAGACCTGGCCCACGGTCTGTCGGAGAAGTCCCCGGACATGATGCAGCTCTTCATCTCCCATCTGCGCCGGGAGGTCAGCCGGGAGGACGGCTTTCACGGCATCATCGGCAGGTCCCCGGTGATGGTGCAGCTTTTTACCCTGATTTCCGCCGCGGCTCAATCCCAGGCGCCGGTGATTATCTATGGCGAGTCCGGCACCGGCAAGGAGCTGGTGGCTGCGGCCATCCACCGCCTCAGCCCCCGGCGCCGGGGGCCCTTCATCAAGGTGAACAGCGCCGCCTTAAATGAATCCTTATTGGAAAGCGAACTCTTCGGTCACGTCAAAGGGGCCTTCACCGGGGCCGACCGCACCCGGGTGGGGCGCTTCGAGGCCGCGGGCGGCGGCGACATCTTCCTGGACGAGATCGGCGACCTGCCCCTGGCCACCCAGGCCAAGCTCCTGCGGGTGCTCCAGGAGAAGGTCATCGAGAAGGTGGGCGACCAGGCCCCCATCGCCGTGGACGTCAGGGTGATCACCGCCACCAACAAGGACCTGCACCGCCTCATGGCCCAGGGGCGCTTCCGGGAGGACCTCTTTTACCGCATCGGCGTCATCCCCGTCCATCTGCCCCCGTTAAAAGAGCGGCGAGAGGATATCCCCCTGTTGGTCAAGGCCTTCATCGACCAGGGCCGCCGCCGGACCCGCAAACCCATTACCGGCATTACCGATGCCGCCCTGGAGCTCTTAGGGTCCCACGATTGGCCCGGCAACGTCCGGGAACTCATCAACGTCATCGAATATGCCTTTGTCCTCTGTCCGGAGGGGGTCATCCAGCCGGAGCATCTGCCGGCCGACTTGAGCCGGGCCGGTGAGGTCCAGGCCAAGGCCCGGCCCGCGGAGTCTGCGGCCCGGGGGGCGGACGAGAGAGCGCGCCTCATCGAGGCCGTCACCCAGGCCGGCGGCAAGAAGGCGGAGGCCGCCCGCCTCCTGGGCATCAGCCGGGTGACCCTCTGGAAACTCCTCAAGGCCCACCAAATCCAGGTGGATAAGATTATCAGGGGTTAGGAATTAGGGGGCAGGGGTTAAGACCTGGGTCGAAGTGTTGGGGGGCTACCGGAAGAAATGGTTCTTACTGACAACTGACTACTGGTAACTGTATCTACCTGGCCGGCCCCGTCTCCACCGGCTCCTTGCTGCGGCTCCAGTCGATCCAGCCTCCCGCGTAAACGTGCAGCTTCTCCAGGGGATAGCCCGCCAGGTAGAGGCTCACCAGGGTGTAGCTGGCGCTCAGGTCCGTGTGGCCGTAAATATAAATGTCCTTATCCGGGGTGATGCCCCGGGCGGCATAAATCTCCTTGAGTTCGGCGGCGCCCTTCCAGCAGCCTTTCTGAGGCCCCGCCGCCACCCGGTTTTCCTCCCAAAAAATTCCCACCGCCCCGGGGATGCGTCCAGGCCGGGCGGCGCCTTCTTTGCTGCCTTCCCCCAGGTAGAGTCGCGGGGTCCGGACGTCTAAGATGACCTGGTCAGGAGCGGCCTGGGCAGCCTTGACTTCCTCCAGGTTGGCAAGCAGGGAATTTTTCGAGGCCTCCGGGAATCGGAAGGTGGCGGACTTGACGTGGGGCGCAGTGAGTTGGGTGGGATAGCCCTTGGCTTTCCAGGCCTCGAGGCCGCCGTCCAGCAACCGCATCTGGCTGATGGGAAAGCCGTAATGGGCCAAAATCCACCACAGGCGGGTGTGGTCGCAATAGTCCGAATAGATGATGACATTATCGTGGCTGCCCACGCCCAGCCGGCCCAAAAGTTTTTCCAGCTGGGGGGCCGGGGCCGGCAAGCCGGGGATCGGCTGGCGGCGGTTCTCGGTCTCGGGCCGCCACATCTGCACGGCGCCGGGGATGTGCCCCAGGTAATATTTGGCCGGGTGACGGAAATCGATGATCCGCAAGTTGGGGTCAGCTTTATCGAGGAGGTCCTTCAACTCCTCCGCCTGGATCAAGAGCCCGGAGTGAACGTAATCCCCCAGGGGTACGCCCTCAGCCAGATGCGGGAGCAAAGCCAGGGCCAGCCAGGCCAGAAGCAAGGCCAAGGGGATGAGCAGGGGCAACCACCTTCTCTGCCAGCTAAGGGACATCCAATCTCCTCCCGTCTTCGGACTGACCGGCTTCAAATATCCACCGGTTCGCCCCGCCGGGCCTTGATTTTCTTGATGGCCAGCGGTAGCAGGGCGACCAGGGCCACCAGAATGACGCCGATGATCAGCCAGATGGAAACCTGGCCCCGGAGGAGCGCCAGCAGGTTACTGGAGACGAGGATCAGCGCGATGGTCCAGGGCAGCATGCAGACGCAGGTGGCCAGGGCATAAGGCAGCAAAGGAATCCGGGTAATGCCCAAGGCGTAGTTGAGCAAAACATACGGCACTCCGAGGAGCCTGGTCAAGGCCACGACCTTCCAGCCGTGCTGGGCCACTTTCTCATCCAGATGGGCCAGCCTGGTACCCCAGATCTTGGACGCCACCCAGTCCCGGGCCAGGTAGCGGGCCACCAGGAAGGCCAGAGAGGCCCCGATCGTGGACCCGATGGTGGTATAGACCACCCCCAGGACGGGTCCGAACAGGACGCCGCCGGCCAGGGTAAGGACTAAGCCCGGGAACAGCAGAATCGGGGCGATGGCCCAAATCAGCAGGTAGATCACGGGGCCCCACATTCCATAGTAGGCAATGAACTGCCGCAGCCGGTCTTCCTGCAGGTAGTCTTGCAGATGCAAGGCCCGGGCCGTGATAAACAGGACGACCAGCGCCAGGAGGAAGATCAGGGGTCGGGTAAAGGAGGCCTTTTTCGGGGGTGCAGCCACTACGATCTCGGGCATTTCCGGCATTTACACTCTCATTAAGTTTTTTTATTCACTTGCGCCGGCGGCGGCCACCAACTCCCTGGCGGCTCGGACACTGCGCCGGCCGGCCCTAAGAGACGGGTGTGACCGCTTCAAAAAATCCACCAAATCGGCATAGGTGTCGATATCCTGCCAGTACGGCAACAGGTGGACCTTCAGGTCAAGTTCCCGGGCCCGGCTCAAGGTGTCGGCCAACACCGATCCGGTGGACCAGGCCAGCCCCTCAAACAGGCGCGGGTGCCGGCCCTTAAGCCCGATCAGATAATAGCCGCCGTCCCGGGCTGGGCCCAGGACTACCTGGGCCGTGCCGGCGGCTAATTTCTCCTCGGCCTCCAGCATGATCTCCCCCGGCAGATCCGGGGTGTCGCTGCCCCGCAACAGGACAACGTCGTAGCCCGCCTCGAATCCCCAGGCAAAAGCCCGGGCCTGGCGTTCCCCGAGGCCCCGGCCTTCCTGAGCCACCAGTCGCACCTGTGGAGGGGCCAGACCTTGGAAAAACCCGCGGGCGCCGGCGGGGGTATAGGCGAGGGCTATCTCCATCCCTCGAAGCCGAACCGTCTCCTCTATGATATCTTCTAAGAAGCAATGATACAAGCGGCAGGCCATTTCGGGAGAAAAGGGCGGGGTGAGGCGGGTTTTTACTTGCCCCGGGAGCGGTTCCTTGGCAAAAATGATGGTCAGGTTGGCCATTAAGTCTGAATCTCAGAGTAGGACGCGGCGGTCACTAATGAATCCGGTTATCTCCATCATCCTGCCTGTTCTCAACGAGGCCGGGCTCCTGGCCGAGACCCTGGCAGGCTTGCCGGCCGCACCCGACCTCGAGATCATCCTGGTGGACGGCGGCAGCGTCGACGGCACCTGGGATCTAACGGGCCGTTGGCCTCACGTCCGCTGCCTCCGGGCCCCCCGGGGCCGGGGCTGCCAGATGAATGCCGGGGCCCGGATCGCCCGGGGCCAACTGCTGGCCTTCCTGCACGCCGATACCCGCTTGGAGCCGGCTCATCTGGCGGCCCTGCGCCGGGCCGCGGCCGATCCGACCTTTGCCGCCGGCGCCTTCGAACTGTCGCTGCTGCCGCCGCGGCCGGCCCTGCGGTTCATCGCCTGGGGCGCCAACTGGCGCAGCCGCCTCTGCGGTTTGCCCTACGGCGACCAGGTGCTCACCCTGCGCCGCGACCTGTTCTACGCCCTGGGCGGCTTCGCCCACCGCCGGCCCGAGGACCTGGACCTGGCGCTTCGCCTCCGGCGCTATACCCGGTTGCGCCTGCTCAGCCCGCCGGTGGCCAGCTCCGGCCGCCGCTGGCTGGCCCAGGGCTACCTGGCCACCACCCGCCGCCACTGGCTGACCCTGGCCCAACACCTGGCCGAACGCGCCTTCACGAAGCGCTGGCCGGCGCGGGGCGATATTAAAAATTCTGGGAGAGGGGTAAAGGGTAAGAGGGAATGGCAAAAGATTAAGTGCCCGGCCTTTCCTCGGCTTTTCCTTTTCCCCTTTTACCCCTCATTCAATTCGCGGTCAGACACCCGCCGCAGGAAGACCCGCCCCCAGTCGTGCAGCCATAACAGTGGTCCCCCAGGCGGATGGGCCGGTGCGCCAGTTCGGGGAGGTCGAACTCCCAGATGGTCTGGGGCAGGCCCTCGGCCAAAGGCAGCTCCAGGGCCTGGTTGAAGTCGCAGTCAAACAGGCGGCCTTCCCAGGAGACGCTGATCAGGTTCCGGCACATCAGGCCGGTGACGGTGTTCGGATTGAAGCCCGCGGCCAGTTTGCCCATGTAACGCTCGTAATTCCTGGATTTCTCCAGGAACTCCTTGAAGCGGCCGATGGGCATGTTGAGCAGGGTATACAAATTATTGAAATCGATGTCGTAGCGCTCTTTCAATTCGCGCTGGAAGCGGTCTTCCAGGGCGGCCTGCTCCGGCGGCAGATAGGCCCCGGCGGGATTGAACATCAGGTGCAGTTTAAGATCCGAGTCCCGGACGCCGTAGCCCACGCGGTTCAGGCGGCGCAAGGCCTCCAGACTTTTGCGGAAGACCCCCGGTCCCCGCAGGCGATCCACCGGGTCTTCCTGAAAATAGGGCAGGGAGCAGACCAGTTCCACCCGGTGTTCCCGGAAAAATTCCGGCAGGTGCTCAAAGCCCGGCTCCAACAAAATGGTGAGGTTGCAGCGCACCAGGATATGCGTGTCCAACCGGGACAGACCTTGCACCAGGTAGGCAAAATGGGGATTGATTTCCGGCGAACCGCCGGTCAGGTCCACCATGGGCAGGGACCAGCGGTCCACCGCATTGATGACCGCCTCGACCGCCTCCAGCCCCATCTGTTCGGGACGCTCGGGTCCCGCGGCCAGATGGCAGTGGCGGCAGGCCTGATTGCAGCGCCAACCCAGGTTGACCTGCAGGATGCCGACCCCTTCGGCCCGGAGGTCCGGAAAGCCCGATTCCTCCAATTTTCGTGCAAAAGGCAGCATGAAACGTCCTTAAATAGTGATCTTGTTCACCACGTTATGCACCTGGATGCCGTGGATCAAGGTGGCGCCGCCCCGGATGGCCGCGGCCACGTGGATGGCTTCGGTCATCTCCTCCATATTGGAGCCGGACTCCAGGGAGGCCCGGGTATAGGCGTCGATGCAGTAAGGGCACTGCACGGCGTGGGCCACCGCCAGGGCGATCAGGGCCTTCTCCCGCACCGTCAGGGCCCCGGCGGCCATAACCCCCTGGTAATAATTCATGAAAAAGTCAAAGAGTTCGGGCCGGTGCTTGCCGATCTCGCTAAACCTCTCCAGGTCATCTTCCTCGTAATAATGCGACATGGCCCCTCCACCTGACTAGTTTATCAAAAGGCGGTTAAAAAAAGGTTAAAAGGCAGTTAAAAAAAGGGCGGGTTTTAGCCCGCCCCCTGAATTTTTCGGGATGATTCGCGCCTCTAAAACCGGGTGAACCCGGCGAAGGTGTAAATGTCGCCCATCATCTCCTCATACTCGCCCTTGAGCTTCTGGTACATGCGGGCGTTTTCCATGGCCAGGGCCGCCTGTTCGGCCAGGGAGGAGATAAAGGTGATCTCATCGTCGGTAAAATCCCGCAGTTCGGCGGTGTAGATGCGCATGACGCCGATGACGTTGCCCTTCAGGGTGATGGGCACCGACAGAATGGACTTGATGCCTTCCTCGGCCGATTCCTTGGGGAAGGTGGCCCGGGGATCGCTGGCGACATCATAGATGGAGACCGCCGTGCCCATCATGGCCTCGGCAACGGATTTGTCGGTGACCACCGTGCCTTTGTTGATGTAACGGTCGCTGAGGCCGTAGGACGCCACCAGCTCCATCTTCTGGCGCTTTTCATCCAGCAGGCGCACCCCCGCGGCCTTGATCTCCAGGGCGTTGACCGCGGTCTTAACCAGCAGATGCAGGACCTTCTTGACGTCCAGGGTCGAATTCACCGCCTTGGCGACTTCCAGCAGGCCCTTGAGAAAATTGAGTTCCCGGACCCGGGCCTCGAAGACGCGGGCATTGCTGATCAGTTGGGCGCCGAGCTCGGCCACGCCGCTGGCGAAATCCACCTCGTCCATGGTGAATTCCCGCGGTTCGGCGGTAACCAGGCGCAAGACCCCGATGACCTTGCCCCGGAACATCATGGGGATGGCCGCCAGACTGGCGATCCCTTCTGCCTGCGCCTCTTTGGGATACTGCATGCGGGGATCGTTGGTGGCATCGAAAATGGCCACCGGCCGGCCGGTCAGGGCCTCGGTGACGCTCTTATCCAAGCCCACCGCGCCTTTCTGGAGGTACTTGTCACTCAGGCCCACCGCGGCGGCCAATTCCAGGCTGTTGGTTTTCGGGTTGACCAGGCGGATCGTCGCCCCTTTGAGATTCATGGTCTGGGTGATTTCCCGCACAATAGTCTCCAGTACGTCGTTCACCGCCAGGTGAGAACTCAGGGCCTTAGCGATCTCCTGGAAACTATGCAGATACATCCTCTCTTTCGATGACGCCATGACCGCCCCTCCTTTGCGAGCTTTAACGGCTGGGAATCTGACTCTGCGACCGGTTACCGTGGTGCTGCCATCTTAGCAGAGACGCCGGCCGAGGCACAGTTTCTTTAGAAGTTTCCTCTTTCCAGCTAAAATAAGTCTTCTTGCGCCCGGGAGCAATATTTATCTTGAAAAAGCTGATTTGTAGGGGCGGTTCTCGAACCGCCCGCGTTATTCCCCGGCTTACCAAAATTCCTCTGTAATCCTGGCCCCGGTTTTTGGTATAGTGTTCTTATGGAATTCCAGCCCCTCTATTTCGCCGACAAATTAACCGATCATCAATCCCCGCGGCAGCATCGGCGTGGTCACCCTGTGGTCCAAGGTGGATTACGTCATCGAACGCTTCCGCCAGGCCGGCGTGGACCTGAACCCGACCACCAGCCCCATCGCCGTCTTCGGCAACCTCTACGGCAACGGCCTGAGGGAGATGCTGCGGAATCTGCTGTATAATCCGCAAATTCAGGTGCTTCTGATTTGCGGGAATGATCGGTCTGGCTCTTATTAGGAAATGAATAATTTTTTTAAACTGGGAATAGAGCCGGTTGCCCTTTCTCATGTGCACTATAAGATCCCTGCTATTAGGCAGATTAAAGGGCCTAAGTTATCTCCAGTAAGAATCCGAGAAACCAAAACGAATAATAGATAATATGGTTCGTCCGGAACATTTTGAAGGCCGACCTTTCAGGCTGATAAATATTTGGCGATCCGCACAAGAAAGAAGAATTAATACAGATTAGAGAATTCCTTAACCAATTTGAGCCCGACCTTTTGCCACAAAATGTCTTGAAGGCACCTATCGCACTTCCTGAAGTGGAAGTGCAATATTTTCCCAGTAACCCCCGAGGCCATGTGGTGGTGCGGGATAATATCATCGAGGCCTGGAAGGAAGTCTTATACCTATTGACCCACTTCGGGCGCAGGGTAACTTTGAAGAAAGGGGATCGCCTAGAATTACAACACGTCAAGGTGGTGGTGGAAAAACCCGAATCGGAACCCTAAAAGAGTTAACTGCACTGAATCTTGACCCGGAGCTAATGAGGCGCTATCAGGAGGAAATCCTCCAGGCTGATGCTCAGGAAAGATGAAACTTATAATTATGGATATCGCCTGCGAAAATCATTTCGGGATTGATACCCTGGCGGCCTGCGCCGAGCGGCTGAAACGCGACCCTGAGGACCGCAAAGCCTACGTCACCCTCTGGGACAACACCCGCGACCTGGGCCGGGTGGAGGGCCGCCCTTGCCTGGTTTCCCTCTATTTTCGGAAATTCGAGGGGAAGTTGACCCTGAGCGCCACCTTCCGCACCCACAACGCCATGGACGCCTATCCCATGAACCTTTACGGCCTCATGGCCATCCAGGGTAGGGTGGCGAAAGAGGCCAAACTGACCCCCGGCGCCCTGGTGGTCATCAGCCATTCCCTGGGTCTGGACCCCAAAGAGCTGGACCGGGCCATGCTGATCATCGGGAAGCGGCCCTTCAAGGTACGCCTGGACCCCATGGGCTATTTCCGCATCACCCTGGACGGCAAGGACATCCTGGTGGAGCACCGTTTCGAGGACGTCACCCTGAAAGAATATCGCGCCAAAAAGGCCGAGCGCCTGCAGCACGAAATCGCCCGGGACGTGGCCCTATCGGATATCAACCACGCCATCTACCTGGGCCGCCAACTGGCCCGGGCCGAGACCGCCTTAAAGGAAGGCCGGGAGTTTGTGCAGGAGTAGATAGCTCTCAGTAGTCAGCGGTCAGCTTTCAGCTAAAGCAGGGCGTGGAGACCTGAAAATGTCGGGTGCGTTCCCCGCACCGTGTCGGGTAGGCCCGGCCCACCATTCCGTATTCTAGTGGCACAGGCCTCTGGCCGGTGAATCGCAGGCTAAAGCCTGCGGCTACATAAAAATGGTTGATCTGAATTCGCCTCAAGAATACCCTCTCCCAAGTGAACTCGCCTCCCCCTCCCTCCTCCTTCTCGGCACGGTGCACGGCGACCCCCGGGGCTATGAGCGCGCCTTCAAGTTACTGGAGCTTTTTCAGCCAAAGTTGATCACGGTGGAGGTGAGTCGCTTCTCCCTGCGCTACCGGCAGCGCCAGGAGGCGAACTGGCAGCGTCTCTGGCAGCAGGCCCTGGCGGCCTTGCCCGGGGCGGCGGCCGGACATCTGGCCCTCCGGCGGCTGGCGGCCCAGGTGGCCCTGCCTTTTGAGGTGCGGGCGGCTCGGGACTACTCCCGGCAGTACGGTATCCCCTGGCGGCCCCTGGACCTGGGCGGCCCCGCACGAAAGCATCTGCCCCGCTACGCCCGGGACCTCTTGACCCCGGAAAACCTCAAGGCCCTGCTGACCACTGCGGATGAGCCCCTGGAAGACTTTGTGGCCCGGGAGTACCGCCGGGCCCGTCTATCCTGCCGGCGGCCCGCCTGGCGGCTGCCGGGCCTCGATCCCGAAACCCGGCGCCGGGAGCGGCTCCAGGTCCGGCGGCTCCGGCATTATCTGACCCGTTATGCCCGCCTGGCCCATCTGGGGGGCTGGGAGCACCTGGCTCCCTGGCGCGACGCGCGACGGCCTCTGGGCCGGATTAGCGGATCTTCAACCCCTGCGGCTGCTTCTGGACGAGGCCGATAATAGACCGGAGACGGGAGACGGAGGACGGGAGTAAGATTATTTTTTCCGATCCCCAAATTCATCATCTTCTTCCGGTCTCCCGCTCCAGCCGACAGCTCAACATTAGACACCGGGAAAAATTCGTGCTATGTTGAAACGTTACTATTTCCTGGAAGGATATCATGGAGCTAAGACCTGTAAAACTGCCCATCGGCGGCGACCGGACCATCCGGGCCGTCTTGGGCGTGCCCCGCACCACCACGATGGCCGCCATCCTGGTGCTGGCCCACGGGGCCAACAATGATATGGATTATCCCCTGATCGCCGGGCTGCACGAAAAATTGGCCCGCCAGGGGCTGGTCACGGTGCGCTTCAATTTTCCCTACTCCGAAGAGGGGCGCAAACGGCCCGACCCGGACGCCACCCTGGAGGGCGTCTATCGTTTGGTCCTGGAGTACGTGGCCGAACTGGACGAATTCAAGGGGCTGGCGCTCTACCTGGGGGGCAAGTCCATGGGGGCCCGCCTGGCGGCCCAACTGGTGGCCCGGGAGGTGGGGGCCAGCGGCCTGGTCTTTTTGGGTTACCCCCTGCACCCGCCCGGGCGGCCGGAGCAGTTGCGGGATCAGCCGCTCTACCTGCTGCCCTGCCCCAGCCTGTTCATCGAAGGGGCCCGGGACCCTTTCTGCCGCCTGGACCTCTTGGGGCCGGTCCTGGGAAAAATGCCGGTGCGCACCGACCTCCACCTGATTCCGGGCGCGGGCCACTCCTTTGAGTCGCATCACGGCAGCGTGGCCCCGGAATTGCTGGACGAAATCTGCCGGGTGATCCTGGGCTGGCTGGACAGTTTGTGAAGCAGTGGTCAGTGGCCAGTGGCCAGTGGTCAGTTTTTTTTCTGGGAACTGGAAACTGGGAACTTGAGGCTGGCCATTGGCTGCTTTTTGAAGGAATGTCGGCGGGCCTTGCCCGCACTTATTATGCTCAATATTTTTACCTGCAGAGGAAGTCTTTAACTGGCCACTGACCACTGGCCACTGGCAACTGAACTATGAGTGTCATCTTGGTAGTCGACGATGATGCCCCCACCCGGGAGGCGCTGGCCACGGGCCTGAAGAAGCTGGGCCACGAGATCCATGTGGCGGGCACCGGGGCCGCGGCCCTGGAGGCGGTGCGGCGGCACGAAGTGGACCTGGCCATCATTGACCTGAAGCTGCCGGACATGGTGGGCACCGAGCTTTTCGGAGCGCTGCGCATCCTGCGTCCCGAGGCCATCGCCATCATGATCTCCGGCCACGCCACCGTGGATGAAGCCGTGTCCGCCATCAAGCGGGGCATCTACGACTTCATCACCAAAGATTTCCGCATGGGCGAGCTGCGCAAGGTGGTAACCAAGGCCCTGGAGACCCAGAAGCTCATCGTGGAAAATCAGCGGCTGCGCCAGGCCCTGCAGGAGCGGAGCGCCAGTGGCCGCATGATGGGCCGGTCCGCGGCGTTCCTCAAGATTATGCAAACGGTCGGCCAGATCGCCCCGATGAAAAGTACGGCGCTGCTCTCGGGCGAGAGCGGCGTGGGCAAGGAACTCATCGCCGACGCCATCCATCACCAGAGTCCCAGAAGGAACAGGCCCCTGGTGAAGCTCAACTGCGGCGCCCTGCCGGAAGGCCTCATCGAATCGGAGCTCTTCGGCCACGAAAAAGGGGCCTTCACCGGGGCCATCCAGCAGCGCAAGGGCCGCTTCGAACTGGCCGACGGCGGCAGCCTCTTCCTGGACGAAATCAGCGAAATGCCCCTGGCCACCCAGGTGAAGCTGCTGCGGGTGCTCCAGGAAGGGGAGTTCGAAAGGGTAGGGGGGGCCCAGACCCTGAAGGGCGACGTCCGGATCATCGCCGCCACCAACGTCGATCTGGAGGCCGCGGTGGCTGAGGGACGCTTCCGCAAGGACCTGTTCTACCGCCTCAATGTCATCCACCTCGTCATCCCGCCGCTCCGGGAGCGGGTGGAGGATATCCCTTTGCTGGCCCTGTATTTCCTGGACAAGTTCTGTCTGGAAAACAACCGCCCGGCCATGGGGTTTACCCCCAATGCCATGCTGGCTCTAAAAAATTATCACTGGCCCGGCAATATCCGGGAACTGCAGAACGTGGTGGAGCGGGCGGTAGCCCTGACCACCGGCAATATGGTGCACCTGGAGGACCTGCCGGACGAGATCCGCCGGTACCACCCGGAGGATGACAAGATCGTCCTGCCGGTAGGAGCCACCATGGAGGAGATCGAGCGCCTGGCCATCCTGCAAACCCTGAAAAAGACCCACGGCGACAAGGAACTGGCGGCCCGCCTCCTGGGCATCGGCCTGGCCACCCTCTACCGCCGCCTCAAGGAGATGGAAGTGAAAGAGCCCGGGCCCGCGGCGGCGGAGACCGATTAGGGGCCAGTGGCCAGTGGTCAGTGGCCAGTAAAAAGCTCGCAAGTTAAAGAGCTTGTTCCCTCTCCCTCAACGGGGGAGAGGGTCGGGGTGAGGGGGCGTAAGGCTTTTCATAACTTAAGCCTTGGTGGCACAGGCGTCTCGCCTGTGCGGTAGCTCTAATAGCCCTAGGAATTTTTACGGTTTTGGGTGTCCGGAGGGAACATGAGTGCCTCGTTTCTGGATTTGAAGCCGTTTCCGGTGAAGGAAGCCGAAGCCGTGATCCTGCCCATCCCTTACGAAGCCACCGTGTCCTACGGCGGCGGCGCCAAGGAAGGGCCGGAGGCCATTTTAGCGGCTTCCCGGCAGGTCGAGCTCTGGGACGAGCAGTACGATTGGGACCCCAGCCAGGCCATTAAGCTGGCCACCGCCCTGCCGGTCTTCCCGGAGGTTTCCGGTCCCCAGGCCATGCTGGACAAGATCCGCCGTCTGGTGCAGCCCTGGATTTCCCAGGGCAAATTCATCGCCGCCCTGGGAGGCGAACACACCATCACCACGGCCCTGGTCCAGGCGGCCCAGACCCGCTACCCGGATATGTCGATAGTGGCCCTGGACGCCCACGCCGACCTGCAGGGACAGCTACGACGGCAGCAAACTCTCCCACGCCTGCGTCCTGCGCCGCCTCTATGAACTGGGCCGGCCCCTGACCCTGCTGGGCACCCGCGCCTATTCCCAGGACGAGTACAATCTGATGCGGGTGGCGCCGCGCTTCAAGATGTTCAAGGCCACCGAACTCCACACCCCGGCAGGCTGGCAGGCGGCCCTGGACCACCTCAAGGCCATCCCGGGGCCGGTCTACCTCTCCATCGACCTGGACGCCCTGGACCCGAGCCTCATGCCCGGCGTGGGCACCCCGGAACCCGGCGGCCTCACTTACTACCAGGCCCTCACCCTCATCGAGACCCTGACCCAACGCGGCCCCATCATCGGCCTGGACCTGGTGGAACTGGCCCCCATCCCGGGCCAGCACACCAGCGAATTCACCGCGGCGCGGCTGTTATATAAGGCGTTAGGCTATATCTATCACTCGCGGCTGAAATGACGGTATTTGCTTTGTCTTTCTCGTTCCCAAATTGCACTTGGGAACGCAATTATGGCCCAAGCGGCGCTTGGGCTAACTGATGGAGCAGGTTTCTAAAATGAAACGCAAACACCAAGACTTTCACGACGGCGCCCAGGACGGCCTGACGCCCCTGGCGCCCCTGGACCTCAATCAGATCGAGGATTTCGACCAACTCCTGCGGGCCATGGGGCAGACCGCCTTCGGCGGCCGCAATCTGGGCGAGGCCGCCGACGTCCTGGAGGCCATGCTGCGCGACCCCGACTGCGCCGTGATCGGCACCTTTTCCGGGGCCATGAGCGTCGCCAAGATGGGCCTGCTCATCTGCGAGATGATCGACCGGGGCTGGCTCCAGGCGGTGGTCACCACCGGGGCGCTGGTGGCCCACGGCTTCATCGAGACCCTGGGCCGGGCGCATTACAAGTATCCGGAAAACGTTTCCGACCGGGTGTTGTTTCAGCAGGGCTATAACCGTATCTATGACACCCTGGAGATGGAAAGCAACCTGGATTATGCCGAAGACGTCTTCCGGTCGGTGCTGGAGAAGCTGGACCAGGACCAGGTCTGGTCCTCCGCCGGCCTCTGCCGGGAATTGGGGAGATACCTGGCGGAGCACACCGACGCCCCGGGCATCTTGCGCAACGCCTATCTCAAGGGGGTGCCGGTCTACATCCCGGCCTTCACCGACTCGGAACTGGGCCTGGACCTGGCGGGCTACATGGTGCGCCGGGCCCTGGCGGCCGGGCAGCAGTTCCCGGCGGCCCTGGGGGCGCTGTCCCTGAAGTTCAACCCTTTTGTGGACCTGGGGGCCTATGCCCAGCAGGCCCTGGCCGCCAAAAAGCTGGGCATCTTCACCATCGGCGGCGGCGTGCCCCGCAACTGGGCCCAGCAAGTGGCGCCGTATCTGGAATTGCTCAGCACGCGTTTGGGGGTCGAGTTGCCGGAAGTGCGCTTTCGGTACGGCGTGCGGATCTGCCCGGAGCCGGCCCATTGGGGCGGCTTGAGCGGCTGCACTTATCGGGAAGGCGTTTCCTGGGGGAAATTCCTGGCGCCGGAGGATGGCGGGCGCTTCGCCGAGGTCTTGTGTGACGCCACCATCGCCTGGCCGCTCCTCCTCAAAGGCGTCAGCCAACGCCTGGAGAAACAGCCGGTGATCTAGAACCAGCCTAAAAAAATCTCAGCCGGTTCCGAATCTCAGGAAGGCCATGCCGACCAAGAGGGCGAGCCAGGTCAGGACGGTCCACAGGGCATATTTCGTTATTTTGGCCCGAAAGGCATCCGGTGGTGATTTTCCGTTTTTCTTATTCATCTCGAGATTGCCTGTGTTAACTAAGTTGCGCCAAATTTCCCAGCCGATTTCCCGGTCAGCCGGATAGTAATTACTTTTTTACAACTTATTTTTTACAACTTAATTGATAAGGCAAATGATCACCAGCTGTAAATCAGGATATTCCTGAATTTTATCGGCGTGATCCCTCGTTTTTGGCTGGGGAAAGTTGAAAAGCGGGGTTAATCCAGCAGAGTCAGTTTAGTCGGGTCCAGCGCTTTCGGGGGGCCGGGCGGCAGGCCGCAGGCGGCGCAGGTGCAGAGTTTCCCTTCCTTGACGGCCCGGCGTCCTTCTTTGACCAGGAAGACGGCGATGAGCAGGCCGATAACCGGGTCCGCCTGCCAGAGGCCGCCAAAGTAGTTGAGTCCCAGGCCGATGAGCAGGGCCACCGATAACAGGCCGCAGGCCAGGGTCTGCTTGGAGTCGGCCTTCAGGCTGGCGCTCCCCAAAAACTCGCCGGTGCGTAATTTGACGACATATAACGCCGGCATGACCAGGCTGGAAGCCAGGGCCACGCCGAGGCCCAGCAGACTGGGCTCGGGGATTTCGGCATAGAGCAATTTTTCAACCGACTCATAAAAGATATAGGCGGCCAGGAAGAAGAAGGTGTAACCGATGATCTTGACGGCCCGGCGTTCCAGCCGGGCTTCTGCGGCCGCGGACAGGTCCCGGTGCGGATAGAACCGCCAGATCATCACCCCGCCGGAGAGGCACTCCAACAGGCTGTCCAGGCCGAAGCCCACCAGGGCGATGCTGCCGGAGAGATACCCGGCCAGCAGCGCCAGCAGGCACTCCACCACGTTATAGCCCACGGTGAAATAGGACAGGAGCAGGGCTTTACGTTTGAGAATTTTAGTCATTTTTTGTAGGGGTCGCTCTCGAACCGCCCAATCAACTTTCAGCAATTAACGACAGGAGACCGGAGACGGGGGACCGGGGCAAGACCAGGGACGTCGCCTCTTACTCCCGTCTCCGGTCCTCCGTCTCCCGTCGGTAAATAAACGATTTTAATCTCTCAAAATAACCCTGGCCGCCCACCAGATAAGTGTCGTTGTGGTGCGCCCCCGGAATAATATAAAGTTCCTTGGGGTCCCGGGCCGCGGCGAACAGGCGCCGGCCCATCTCCACCGGGATGATCTCGTCTGCGTCGCCGTGGATGATGAGCAGCGGCACCCTCAGTTTATCAATTCTCCCCAGGTTGTCATAGGGGACCTTGGGGCGCCAGTCGAACATGAAGGGTGCGAAGAGTCTGGCCATCTCCGAGGAATTGGTGA
Source organism: uncultured delta proteobacterium (assembly GCA_963797235.1). Taxonomy (GTDB): domain Bacteria; phylum Desulfobacterota; class Desulfobaccia; order Desulfobaccales; family 0-14-0-80-60-11; genus JAPLJC01. The sequence goes on along the minus strand of CAWCOX010000003.1, from coordinate 69,269 downwards.
AGGCCGACTCGAGGATCAGGGAGCGGCAGGGCGCCCGGACGGCCAGGTCCGTGGCCAGAGCGGTGCCCAGGGAGCGGCCGAAGAGGACGATCTCGCCGGCGGGCACCTTACGGTCTGCCGCCACGTAACGGTAAGCCGCGGCGGCATCCTTGAAGGTCCCTTCGCGGCTGATCCGGCCCTCGGATTTGCCGTACTCCCGGTAATCGAAGATGAAGACCTGCACCTCGGCCAGGTCGTGCAGCAGCTTGAGGTTTTCCAGGCGATGGCTGATGTTGCCGGCATTGCCGTGAAACCACAGCAAGACCGGGGTTCCGGGCCTGGGCACCCACCAGCCGTGCAGGCGCACCCCGTCTGCAGCCGTGAACCAAACCTCCTCAAACTCCAGGCCATAATCACCCGGGGTGCCGACCAGGTCGGGATCAGGAAAAAAAACGATGCCCTTTTCGGAAAATTCCAGGATCATAATCAGATTATGGTGAGGCCGGATGATTAATCAGGTATCAACAGATCAAGCCTTCGGTTTTATAAAAAGCGGATAAGAAATAGACCATCTCCATGGGCAACTCGTGCGCATCTATTTCGGGTTGCGGCGGCAGGCAGGAGAGATTATCGAAGCCGGTTTTGGCGGTGACGGCCGCGGCCAGAGCATCCACGATATCGTCTCGTTTAGCTTCCTGACGTGAATATTTCGCTTTGACAATTTCTTCCGAGGGGGGATAAATCTTTTGCAAGATCTTAACCCGATCCCCAAATCCGGTTTCTGTCCTTTTTGGATATTGGAGGGGACGGCAGTTATTCAAGCCCCAGAAGCAGAGCTCGGGATGAGTTTCGCGGACAACTTCCCTGGCCTCCGGGTGGCTTGACAGGAATTCATCCACTTCCCGAATTTTACCGACGATATTCCAGGTCGCCTTAAATATCCGGGTGCCGGTCAATTGCTCATTTTTGGCGAGGGCCTGGTCATAGGACTCAGCATAAACCGCGGGCCGGCAAGGCACCCGGAAGACGCAAGACCGGCGGGGCCCCAGCAATTTTCGGGCCTCCTTGTCGCAGCGCCTTTCCTGGCGCTCCCTGGAACCCGTGTTGCTGCTGCCTTGCCTCAAGCCGATGGGGATGTCCACCAGAATCAAAGCCGCGGCGGCGTGCTTCTCCCATAGTTCAGCGAAGCTTCTGAATAAATTTACCTCCCAATCGCCGAACAGGGATAGCTTTACTGCCAGCCAGCCTCCCTTGCAGCCATCGACGCCCAAGAAATACATCAAGCTTAGCCCTTAATAAGTAGTGATGAGAAAAGACTTAGAAGGCTTGGGAGCAGATGTCAAGGAAAATTAAGCCGGTTGGCCTGCTTTCGGCCGGGTGGGCGGATTCTGCTCAAAGGATGGGGCCATTAGCTGGGCTAATGGCCCCTAGATGTGAAGGGGCAGCAGGTCGACCGGGCGAGGGATCAACCTCCGCCCGCCACAACCTCTCCCTCGGCGGACTCAAGAATGGTTAGAACACCAATGCTCCCAAAATCCCTGAGCCAATGATGATTAAAGATGGATCGATTTTGGTAAAGGTCAGCAGTGCGAAGCTGATCACCGCGATGCCTTTGGTGGTCTGGTTGATCAAAGAACCCTGGCCCAGAAAGATGAGCACCGCAATGAGCAGTCCCACCACCGCCGGCTTGATCCCTGCGAAACCGGCCTTTACCGCCCAGAGCTCTTTATAACGGAGGTAGTACTTGGTAACCAGGGTGACAATAATGACACAGGGCAGATAACTGGCGAACATGGCCACCAGCGCCCCGAACAGGCCGCCCACCTTGAACCCCAGAAAGGCATTCATCACGGTCAGCGGCCCGGGGGTCACCTGGCCGATGGCAATGGCGTCGAGGAATTCCTTATTGCTGAGCCAATGATAATGATCGACGAATTCCTGTTGCAGCATGGGGATCATGGCATAGCCGCCGCCGATGGTCAGGGCGTTGGCAATGAACAGGATGGCGGCCAGTTGCAGCAGGACCATTTAAGCCCTCCGGTATAGAACCAGCCCCAAGGCCCCGGCACCCAGCAGGATGCCGATAGGGTTAAGTTTAAAGATATCCAGGGCCAGGAAAGCGGCCACCGCCAGCGCCGCACTGCGGTAATCCGTCACCAGCCTGACAAACATCTTATAAACGATGGAGGCCAGCAAACCCACCACCGCCGCGGCCACCCCTTTCATCACCGATTGCAGGAGGGCGTTGTCTTTCATATAGAGATAAAAGGCCGCCAACAGAATAGCCAGCACCGTGCCGGTAAACGCCTGGCCCACGGTGGCGGCCAGCGCCCCCCACAATTTATGCAGCTTGTAGCCGATACAGATGCCGGTATTGACTATGGGTGGTCCGGGAGTCATCTGGCCGATGGCAAAGCTCTCCACGAATTCATCTTGGGTAATCCATTGGCGCTTAACGACCAACTCCCTTTCGAAGAAGGCCACCATAGAATAGACGCCGCCGAACGAGAAGGAGCCGATTTTGAGGAAGACCAGAAAAATCTTTTTTAGCGATAACATGGTGTTCTCCGCTCAAATAGCACTGTTTTGCCCATGATGCGCCAATCCGGGGGGCGACCTGGCACCCGAGGTGGGGAATAGTTCACTTGTGAATTTTTTCGCAATATAAGATCAATTTATCCGCCTGTCAAATAAATTCTTCTCCAGGCGACCTGATGGTGAGCAGAAATTTTTTAAACCGGTATTGTTAAGTTATTATAGATAGTTAATCGCCAAGGTCGCCAGCCGTATAAAAATTTGCACCGGACCCGCCGCCAGAGCGTGAGGATGGGTAAGGGTAACTTGTTGAAAATAATAGCAAAATAGCAATTGCGTCTTTTGGCATGCCTAATGCATGTAATATTAAGCAAATACGAACCAAGTTAAGGATCCCCCCATCCCCCCCTTAAGCTAAAGTTCGTATCCATTTCTCCTTTCACACACTGGCCGGGTCTCCCCCACTCGGCCAGTATCTTTTTTGGGGGGAAGTTAACAATCTCTTTCGATTAGTCCTAAGTTTTGCAATTGTTTCTTCCTGCCTTGCATGTGCCCTGTCCCAGTTCCATTATCAAGACACCATTATATTAAAGCGATCCCCTCCGGCTCTCAACAGCCTCTCCTTGACCCCGTATAGGTCGTGCCCTATATTCTTATAACAAAGAATACCGGCCGAGGCCACGGCTGAGACGGCCCCCAACCCCAGGGAAATTCCAGAGATGACCACTTCCCCCGAGCCGGCGGGCGCCAAACTAACCATCGCCTCCGGAGATTTTCAGCCTCTCCTGGAAGTCCTGATCCACCTCGGCTATCAGCCGGTGGGACCGACCCTGATAGATGGGCGCTTAATTTATGGCGACCTGACCAGCATGGCCCAACTGCCCGTGGGTTGGACCGACGAGCAGGAGGCCGGCGCCTTCCGCCTGAAACAGAGGGACGACCAGGCCCTCTTCGGCTATGGGGTGGGCCAGCAATCCTGGAAGCAGTTCCTGTTTCCGTCCCACCACCTGCTGTGGCGCGCCGAGCGTCACGGCGACGGTTTTCAGCTTATCCCACCGGCAGAAAACGTCCCCCGCTACGCCTTCATCGGGGTCCATGCCTGCGACCTCCACGCTATGGCGGTCCAGGACCGGGTCTTTCTTCAGGGCCGGAACAACGACCCGGTTTATCAGGCCCGCCGGGAGCAGGCCTTCATCCTGGCGGTCAACTGCGGCGGCCGGGGGTGCGGCACCTGTTTCTGCGTCTCCATGGGCAGCGGCCCCCGGGCCACTTCCGGCTTCGATCTGGCCCTCACCGAGATTTTACAAGAAGGGAAACATTATTTTTTGGTGGAAGTGGGGACCGCGCGGGGCGCCGGGGTTCTCCAGTCAGTTCCCCATCGACCGGCCGCAGCCGCGGAAATCGAGGCTGCCGATAGCGTGGTGGCCGCCATGGCCGCCTCGATGGGCCGGGAACTGGACACCCAAGGCCTCAAGGAACTCCTCTATCGCAATTACGAGCATCCCCGCTGGGACGAAGTCACGGCCCGCTGCCTCAACTGCGGCAACTGCACCTGGGTCTGCCCCACCTGCTTCTGTCATACCGTCGAGGATGTCACTGATTTGACCGGCGCCGTGGCCGAAAGGTGGCGGCGCCAGGACGTCTGTTTCACCGTGGACTATTCCTACATTCACGGCGGCAGCATCCGCTCCTCGCCCCGGTCCCGCTACCGCCAGTGGCTGACCCACAAGCTGGCCACCTGGATCGACCAGTTCGGCTGCTCCGGCTGCGTCGGCTGCGGCCGCTGCCTCACCTGGTGTCCGGTAGGCATCGATATCACCGAAGAAGTCCGGGCCATTCGCGCCAATGAAGCACCTCTCAAGGAGACCGAGCATGGAGACCATTGAGCCCATCCTGGCGGCCCAGCCGTTCTTCCAGGGTCTGCACCAGCGGCATATCCAGGAACTGGCCGCCTGCGCCTCCAAGGTAAATTTCACTGCCGGGCAGTTCCTCTTCCGGGCCGATGAGGAGGCCAGCCGCTTTTTCCTAATCCTTCAGGGCCGGGTCTCGGTGGAGATCTACAGCGCCCGGCGCGGGCCCATGACCTTGCAGACCATGGGGGAAGGGGACGTGCTGGGCTGGCTCTGGTTTAATGGCAAGCCCTACCACTGGCATTCAGACGCCCGAGCCGTAGGCCTCACCCGGGCCCTGAGTTTCGAGGTGGGCTGCCTCCGGGAAAGGTGCGAGGCTGACCACGATCTGGGCTTTGAGGTCATGAAGCGCTACGCCCATTCCCTGGCAGTGCGTTTCCGGGTGAGCAGCCTGCAGCTCACGGATATGTTTCAGGCCTAAACGGCATGGTGGGGCGGGCGTCCCCGCCCGCCCGTAGTCGCAGGCTTTAGCCTGCGCTGCACAATCGGAGAGCCAGTACCACCGATGGATTTCCAATGAACTCACCCACCCCGTCCCCCATGCTTCCCGAAATCTTCCAGGTTCAGCGGCTGCGACGCGAAACCGCCGACACCTTCACCCTGGACCTGGCCCGGCCAGGGAGGGCGGCAGGCTTTGCCTTTGCGCCCGGCCAGTTCAATATGCTCTACGCCTTCGGGATGGGCGAGGCGCCCATCTCCATCAGCGGCGACCCGACCCGCCCCGAAACCCTGATCCACACGGTCCGCAACGTCGGTAACGTCACCCGGGCTATTTGTCAGGCTCGCCCCGGCGTGCAATTGGGAGTACGGGGTCCTTTCGGCGCCGCCTGGCCGGTGGCCGAGATGGCCGGCCAGGACGTGGTCATCGTGGCCGGCGGCCTGGGCCTGGCCCCCCTGAGGCCTGCCATTTATCACTTTCTTAGCCATCGTCCGGACTACGGCAACTTCGAGCTGATTTATGGGGCCCGCACCCCGGCAGACCTGCTCTACCGCCGGGAACTGGAGCGCTGGCGGGGCCGCTTTGACCTCAGGGTGCACGTCTCGGTGGACACCGCCGCGGCTGACTGGCAGGGCAGCGTCGGGGTGGTGACCACCGTCATCCCCCGGGCCCGCTTCGACCCGGCCCACACCACCGCCCTGGTATGCGGCCCCCAGTTAATGATGCGCTACACCGTAATGGAACTGTTGAGCCGGGGCCTGACGCCCTCGCAAATCTTCGTCTCCATGGAACGCCACATGAAATGCGGTCTGGGCCTGTGCGGCCACTGCCAGTGGGGGCCCTTCTTCGTCTGCAAGGACGGCCCGGTCTTTCGCTACGATGCGGTCAAAGACTGGTTCGAGCGACGGGAGGTATAAATGGCCCTGAAAAAGAAGCCCCGGCTCTCCGTCTGGAAATTCGCCTCCTGCGACGGCTGCCAGTTGTCGCTCCTGGACTGCGAAGACGAACTCCTGGCCGTCACCAATGAGTTGGAACTGGCCTTTTTCGTCGAGGCCTCCCGGGCCATGGGCAAGGGCCCCTATGACCTGACCCTGGTGGATGGCTCCATCACCACCGCCCACGACGCCGAACTCATTAAAAAGGTGCGCCGGGACTCCAAATACCTGGTAGCCATCGGGACCTGCGCCTGCTCCGGCGGCATCCAGGCCCTGCGCAACTTCACGGACGTTAACGATTTCATTAAGGCAGTCTACGCCCATCCGGAATACATCCAGACCCTGGAGCAATCCACCCCGCTGTCGGCCCACGTCAAGGTGGATTACCAGCTCAACGGCTGCCCCATCAACAAGCACCAGCTCCTGGAGGTGATCAGCGCCTATCTCGCCGGCCGCACCCCGCTGGTGGCGCCCCACAGTGTCTGCCTGCAATGCAAGGCTCGGGGCAACATCTGCGTCATGGTCATGGGCACTCCCTGCCTGGGGCCGGTGACTCACGGCGGCTGCGGGGCCCTCTGCCCCACTTACCACCGGGGCTGCTACGGCTGCTACGGCCCCAAGGAGACGGCCAACACCGCCTCCCTGGCGGCCTGGTTCAGTCAGCGTCTGGGGATCTCCGAAGCTGGTTTGGTGCAGGCCTTCCGTAAGTTCTACGCCAACGCCCCGGAATTCCGCCAGGAGAGCGAAGCCCATGAAAAGTAGAACCATCAAGGTCGATTTTCTGGCCCGGGTGGAGGGCGAAGGCGGCCTCTTTATCCGCATTAAAGACGGCCGGGTGGCCGACGTCCGGCTGAAGATCTTCGAGCCGCCCCGGTTCTTCGAGGCCTTCTTAAAGGGCCGCCAGTTCGTTGAGGCCCCGGATATCACCGCCCGCATCTGCGGCATCTGCCCGGTGGCTTACCAAATGAGCGCGGTGCACGCCATGGAGGATGCCCTGGGGGTCAAGGTCACCGGCCCGCTGCGGGACCTGCGCCGCCTCCTCTATTGCGGCGAATGGATCGAATCCCACGGCCTCCATATTTTTATGCTCCACGCCCCGGATTTCTTGGGTTACCAGGATGTCATCCAGATGGCTCAGGACCACCCGGACGTGGTCAAGATGGGCCTCCGCCTCAAGAAGATCGGCAACGCGGTGGTCACCCTGGTGGGCGGTCGGGAGATCCATCCCATCAACGTCCGGGTGGGCGGCTTCTACCGCGTGCCCACCAAACCGGAACTGGCGCCCCTGGCGGAGGAACTCAAATGGGCCCGGGAGGCGGCCCTGAAGACGGTGCGCTGGGTGGGGACTCTTCCCATGCCGGAGTTTGAGCAGGATTACGAATTTGTCTCCCTGCGCCAGGCCGCGGAGTACCCCTTCAACGAAGGACGGCTGGTCTCCAATCAGGGGCTGGATATCCCGGTTCAGGACTATGAGGGCCATTTTGCCGAGGAGCACGTCCCTTATTCCAATGCCCTGCATTCCAAGCTTAAAGACCGCGGTCCCTATTTTGCAGGTCCTTTGGCGCGCTATAACCTGAATTTCGACCGCCTCTCGCCCCTGGCCCGGGAGGCCGCGATCGAGGCCGGTTTGGGCCCGGAGTGCCGCAACCCCTTCCAGAGCATCATCGTCAGGGCGGTGGAGACCCTCTACGCCGTGGACGAGGCCCTGAGGATCATCGCAGCCTATGAACGGCCGGAGCAACCCTCAGTTAAAGTGGAGCCCCGAGCCGGGGTAGGCGCGGCAGCCACCGAGGCGCCCCGGGGCCTGCTCTATCACCGCTACCGCCTGGACGAATCCGGCGCCATCCTGGACGCCAAGATCGTGCCCCCCACCTCCCAAAACCAGAAGATCATCGAGCAGGACCTGGGGCGGTTCGTGGCAGGTCATCTGGAGCTGCCTGACGAAAAACTCACCTGGCAGTGCGAACAGATGGTGCGCAACTACGACCCTTGCATCTCCTGCGCCACCCATTTCTTGCCGATTCGTCTGGAGCGCCGGTGAGACTCGGCCCCAGGTCTGCTCCCGCTAATATTCGAGTGCGGATTATCGGCATCGGCCAGGAGTTTCGGGGGGACGACACGGCGGGGCTGCTGGTGGCCCGCCGCCTCAGGGAAATGCTGGCGAAGCCGAGCGCCCCGGCGTCAGTTTGGAGTCAGGTGCAGGTATTGGAGAGTTCCGGTTCTATCTGCGACCTACTGGACGCCTGGCAGGAGACTGAAGTGGTGATCCTGGCCGACGCGGTCCGGAGCAGCGGCCGTACCGGAGAAATTTACCGGTTCCCGCTGCATGAGGGGCCTCTGCCGGTGGAACTGTGCCCGGCTCCTTCCACTCATCTTGGGGGAGTAGCTCAGGCCGTGGCTTTGGCCGGCGTTCTTCAGGCGCTGCCCCCTTATCTGGTGGTTTACGGCATCGAGGGCAAAGACTTCGGTCTGGGGCGCCCACCCTCTGCAGAAATGGGGCGGGCCATCCCGGAAGTGGCCCGGCGGATAATTCTGGAGATCATGGAGTATCTGGGCCAAAGCGCCCCGGACTCCCGCCAAGAGATCGGGTAACAGTTTCAGCTTGTTCCTTAATATCCCCCTGGCATGCTCCTGTTCAAATGGTGTTCCTGCAGTTACGCTTTTGTTTGCAACTCAGTTGATTTTCGATTATTCTAAGGGCATGGGTGATCATTGCGATTTTTTCCAATGGCTGACTCGGGAAGGGATCAGGCCCACGGCGATCCGGTTGATCATACTGGAGATTCTGGGCGACTCTCCTCGGGCCCTGCGAGCCAAGGAGATCCTGGAGGCCATCCGGGCCCGGCGCCGGGTCAACAAGGTGACGGTGTATCGCATCCTTGAGGACTTTACTCAGCGAGGTTTGGTGCGCCGCCTCTCCCTGGAAGGCAGAGTAAACCACTATGAACTGGCTTGTGAGCACCACCCGCCCCACCCCCATTTTCAATGCCACACCTGCCGGGAAGTTCAGTGCCTGGACCCGATGCCCCTGGCCCGCATGTGGAGCGAACTTCAAGGGCCATTGGGGAACCGGGCCGACCATATCGACATTCGGGTGGAGGGCCTTTGCCACAAGTGCCGGGAAGGTCAGTGAGTAGCTCAATGGTCAATGAAGACAACAAGCAGCCAGAATTGCCGCTGGGCAATAGATTTGATAAGTATCCAATAATTGGGCGCTTATTAAAATTCCTCACCTGGTGGCTCATTTTTACCGGAATTTACGCCAGTTCGTCGGTCTGTCCCTTTTGCGGCCGGGTTGGATGTCCGGTGGGAGGAGTCAGTGCCGGGGTGGTGGGCGGTGTCTTTGCCCTGGCAATGGCGAAAGGCAAGGCCATCTTAAACCATGTAGCCGGCCGGTTGGCTCAAATCCGCCTCAAATTGCGCCAATCAAAACCAAAGCATAACCAGCAGAAAATTGCGCCCTGAAAAGGCCGGGGTGCAATGAATACTGCCGAAATGACTTAAAATTTAGAGGCAACTCGGTTGCACTGAACCTTGGAACGACGAATGCATGATAATCATGACCACCTAGATATGCACGCTCATTTAGAGCGGACCCTGCCGGAATGCCCGGAGCCGGGGAAGGTCTCGGCCTCTCCGCTGGGCTGGAGCATCAAGGGCCGGCTGCTTGGTGCCGCCGCGGCCGCAGCCCTCCTTTGGCTGGCGGTGGTCTGGGCCCTCGGCTGGCTGCGATAGCACCATATGATGAATGCCATTGCTCTGCACGATCTGACCCTGGGCTATGACGGCCATCCGGCCGTCCACCATCTGTCCGGAGTTTTCGAGCCCGGCTCGATGACCGCGGTGGTGGGGCCGAACGGCTCGGGCAAAAGCACCTTATTGAAGGGAATTACCGGAATCCTGCGCCCCTTGGGTGGTCGTATCGAGCGGGGGGCCTTAAAAATATCTCAGATCGCCTACCTGCCGCAGCAAGCGGAGATCGACCGGAGTTTTCCGATCACGGTTCTGGATCTGGTGGCGCTCGGGCTCTGGCATCGGATCGGCATGTTCGGCGGGATGAAGAAGGAGTTGTGGGTGCAAGCCGGGCAGGCCCTGGCGTCGGTGGGGTTGGCTGGTTTTGAACACCGACCCATCGGTGATCTTTCAGCAGGACAGTTCCAGCGGGTGCTGTTCGCCCGCCTGTTGCTGCAGGACTGCCCGGTCATTCTGCTCGATGAACCTTTTACTGCCATCGATGCCCGGACCACCGCCGATCTCCTCGGCGTGGTCCAGCGCTGGCGCGACGAAAACCGGACCATCATTGCGGTGCTGCATAACTTCGAGCAGGTGCGGTCCTACTTTCCCAAGACCTTGATGATCGCCCGGGAGCCCATCGGCTGGGGCGACACGACTGAGGTCCTGACTCCCGAGAATTTGCAGCTCGCCCGCCAGATGTCCGAGGCCTGGGATGAGTCGGCGGCGGCTTGCCGACGGAGTGAGGCATGAACCATCTCCTCGATCTCTTTCTGTCTCCCTTCCAGGAATTCCTCTTTATGCGTCACGCCCTGGTCGCCTGCCTGGCCCTGGCCCTGGGCTGCGGCCCCCTGGGCGTCCTCCTGGTCCTCCGGCGCATGAGCCTGGTGGGCGACGCCCTGTCGCATGCGGTGCTGCCCGGGGCCGCCCTGGGCTTTCTGGTTTCCGGCTTATCGCTCTATGCCATGACCCTGGGAGGGTTCGCCGCGGGTCTCGCCGTCGCCCTGCTGGCGGGAGCGGTCACCCGCCTCACCACGCTTCGGGAGGATGCCAGCTTCGCGGCGTTATACTTGATTTCCCTGGCCTCGGGAGTGCTCATCGTCTCCTTGCGCGGCAGCAGCATCGATCTCATCCACGTGCTGTTCGGCACCATTCTGGCGGTGGATGACGCCGCCTTGATCCTGGTTGCCTCCATCACCACCGCCACCCTGCTGATCCTGGCGCTGATCTATCGGCCGCTCATCGTCGAATGCTTCGACCCCGGCTTCCTGAGGTCCGTGGGAGGATGGGGGGCAACGGTGCATTTCATCTTCCTGGTTCTGGTGGTCCTCAATCTGGTGGCAGGCTTCCAGGCCTTGGGAACCTTGATGGCAGTGGGTATGATGATGGTACCGGCGGTCTCGGCTCGCTTCTGGGCCAGGCAGGTCTGGTCCACCGCCCTGATAGCCGTGATCATCGCCATGCTGGCCGGCTATAGCGGCCTGTTGCTTTCCTTCCATGCCAACCTCCCGTCCGGACCTTCCATCATCCTGACCGCGGGACTGTGCTACGTCTTTTCCGTGGTCTTTGGAATGCATGGCAGCATCTATGCCCGCCACCGCAAAGGCGAGCATCTGGAGGGTTAATTAAAACTTCAACCGGAGGAAAGATTATGCTTTTCGTCGCCAGGATTCTCGGGGTCTGCTTGGCTCTCTGCCTCGCGGGCCGCGCCATTGAGGCCAGGGCCGGGGACCGGATCAAGGTAGTCGCCAGTTTCAGCATCCTGGACGACATGGTGAAGAATGTCGGCGGCGACCGGGTCGCAGTTGTCGCGCTGGTGGGGCCCAATGGCGATGCCCATGTCTACCAGCCGACGCCGGCGGATGCCAAGGCCGTAGGGGGCGCCAACCTGGTAGTGGTCAACGGCCTCGGCTTCGAGGGCTGGATGGACCGCCTGGTCAAGGCTTCCGGCTATAAGGGACCGGTCGTGGTGGCCAGCCAGGGGATTAAAACCCGGGAGATGACCTCGGAAGAAAAAGGGGAACACGAGCATGGCGCCGCCAGGGACGAGCAAAAGATCGATCCGCACGGCTTCCAGGATTTGCACAACGGCCGGATCTATGTGGAGAACATCGCCCAGGGGCTCAGCGCGGTGGATCCCGCCGGGGCTGCCGCCTATAAGGCCAATGCCGACGCTTATGAGGCCAGGCTCGCCGACCTGGACAAGTGGGTCAAGACGGAGTTCGCCGCCATCCCTAAAGCCAAACGGCGCATGATCACCTCCCATGATGCCTTTGGTTATTTCGGCGCCGCCTATGGCATCACCATTATCTCCCCCATGGGTTTTAGCACTGAAAGTGAAGCCGCCGCCGGCGATATTGCCAAACTCATCCAGCAGATTCGTAGGGAAAAGATCTCCGCAGTCTTCATCGAGAACGTCACTGACCCGCGTCTGATGCAGCAGGTCGCCAAGGAAAGCGGCGTGACCCTGGGTGGGGAACTCTATTCGGACGCCTTGTCGAAGCCGGATGAAGCGGCCCCAACCTACATCGACATGTTTAAGAACAATGTCACCAAGATCGTCGCAGCCATGCGCAAAGGCCTGTAGCTTAAACGGCCGCCAGGTTCACGCCTGGCCGGCGAGGACCTAATTTTCATGACCATCAAGAATTTGCTCTGCTGGTGGATAGCCGGCCTGCTTATCGTTATGGCCGGGTGTGGTGAAAAGACCCCGCCTCCGCGGAAAGAAGTGCCGCTGATCCCGATGCAGGATTTCTTCCGGAACCCGGAGAAAACCGGATTCAAGATTTCCCCCAACGGCGAGTACCTCTCCTTCCTGATGCCCTGGCAGCATCGGCTCAATATCTATGTGCAGAAAATTGGCCAGGATCAGGCTATCCGGATTACGGGGGCGACCCAACGGGATATCACCGACTATCTCTGGGCTAATGACCAGCGGCTCCTGTACCTGATGGACAAAAATGGTGATGAGAATTATCGGGCCTATGGCGTCAATCGCGACGGCTCCGGCTATAAGGAACTGACGCCCTTTGAAAATGTCCGGGTCGGTATCCTGGAGGAGCGGGAAGATATTAAAGACGAAATCTTGATCGGCATGAACCGGCGGAACCCGAAAATCTTCGACGCCTACCGGCTCAACATCTATACCGGCGAACTGAAGATGGTGGGGGAGAACCCGGGCAACGTCTCGGGATGGCTGGCCGATAACGCCGGCCAGCTCCGGGTGGCAGTGGCCACCGATGGGCTCAATGATACCCTGCTCTACCGGAAAACCGAAGCCGACCCCTTCAGAGCCGTGGTCACCACCAATTTCAAGGATACTTTAGCGCCGCTGTTTTTTACCTTCGATAATCAATATCTTTATGTATCCTCCAACCTGGGCCGGGATAAGCAGGCGATTTACCGTTACGATCTGGAAAAGGGCCAATTGTCGGACCTGATCTACGCCCATCCGGAGGTGGATGTGGAAGTGCTCTTGCGGTCGAAGGCCCGCCGGGTCATTACCGGGGTGGCATTTTTTACCGATAAACGCCATTACTATTTCTTCGATAAGGCCCGGCGGCAGATGCAGGATATCCTCCAGGAGCAGCTGCCCGGCTACGAGGTAGTGGCGGGCGACGGGGGCAGAAACCTGAGAAGCAAGGATGAAACCAGGGTAATCGTCCGCACTTACAGCGATAAATCCCTGGGGGCGTATTACCTTTACAATCAGCTGACCCACGAACTGAAAAAGCTGGCCGAGGTCAGCCCCTGGATCAAAGAAAGCGAATTGGCCGACATGCAACCGATTCAATACCAGTCCCGGGACGGCCTGACTCTGCATGGTTATCTGACCCTGCCCAGAGGGGTGGAGCCGAAAAACTTGCCGGTAGTCGTCAATCCCCACGGCGGCCCCTGGGCCCGGGACCATTGGGGCTTTAATCCTGAAGTCCAGTTCCTGGCTAACCGCGGGATGGCGGTGCTGCAAATGAATTTCCGGGGGTCCACCGGCTATGGCAAAGCCTTCTGGCAGGCGGGCTTCAAAGCAGTGGGGCCGCAAGATGCAGGACGACATCACCGACGGGGTGCAATGGTTGACCCAACAGGGCCTCGCCGATCCCAAACGGGTAGGAATTTACGGCGGCTCTTACGGGGGCTACGCCACCCTGGCAGGCGTGACCTTCACCCCGGATCTTTATGCCTGCGGGGTGGATTACGTGGGTCCCTCCAATCTCTTCACCCTGCTCGCCTCCTTCCCACCTTACTGGGGCCTGGAACTCCAGAAGTTTTACGAGATGGTGGGCGACCCGGTGAAAGACAAAGAGTTGTTGACGGCGGTCTCCCCACTGTTTCATGCCGACCGGATCAAGGCACCGTTGTTCGTGGCCCAGGGAGCCCATGACCCCCGGGTGAAGAAGAGCGGAGTCCGATCAGATCGTCGCGGCCCTCAAAAAACGCGGCATCGATGTCCTATACATGGTCAAAGATAACGAAGGCCACGGCTTCCACAACGAAGAGAACCGCTTCGACTTTTATCGAGCCATGGAAGAGTTTTTGGGCAAGCATCTGGGGAGCAAGGTGGAAAAGCCAAGATAGCCTGAGGCTCGATTAAATTGCTTGTAAAACCGCGGAGGCAGATGCGACGCCGCTAGCGCCGCAACTATGCCAGGGCTATTCTCCCAGGCCGGATGGTTAAAACCAACATCTTCGCAGCCCTGCTCTCGACAGGTCTAAGAGCTCTGCTTTGCCGGAGTTCCTTCCTCGTCCTGGCCGGGGGCGCAGCTTTCGGCTTCGACCTTGGACAGAGCCGGCAGAATCTTCAACAATTGCCCGGCCCCGGACCATTAACGCTCCTTTGAGCTAATCGAGTCGGCCCCTTTCCCTCCGGAAGCACCTTTCCCCCACTCGTATATAGGGCTTTCCCTGAGATAGATTCAGGGAAACCGAAGCGCAGTTCCCTGCCATCCCTGATTTTTTTCTTACCTCACCTAAGTCATATTCCACCGAATAATTCATTTAACCAAATTCCTTCTAAGCCAAATTCAATGCAAATCATCGCAAAATTAACCTGGCTGGTGGGATGAAGGGTGCTGGAAAGGGATCAATGATCGATTCACGCACTAAACCGTTGGCGTCAGGAGCATGGCGGTCGGGCCGCCCGGGGGCCAAAGTCTGGCTTGGGGCCCTGATGGCCCTGCTGCTCACGGCTTTGCCGGGGTCTTCCTGGGGGGCCGGCACCGTCAATGCCGTGGTGACTCTCGCCGCCCCCCTGGCTTCTTCGGCCTCAGCTGGTGCTCAATCCCACGGCGATCAGCTTTGCCAATGCCAATCCTGATGCGGTCCCGTCCATTCCGGCCAACAGTCCGGTGGCGGTGACGGCTTACGTCACCACCAAGTCTTACAATACCGCCACCCTGACGGCTTTGGCCCAGGGAGACCTGATTTCCGGCAGCAACAGCATCGCCATCAGCAACGTCACCTGGACGGCCAGCGGCAGCGGTTTCAGCGGCGGCACCATGAGCAAAAGCGCGCCCCAGTCGGTCGCGCAGTGGCAGGGATCAAGCCCCCCCTCGGGTTACCAGGGAATCCTGTCATTTTCTCTGAGGAATAGCTGGTCCTATGCCACGGGCAATTATACCCAGAGGGTGACGTTTACCCTGACCGCGCCTTGAATGACGGCTGGCCCTCCCTAAGGGGAGAAGCCATATAAGGAAGTAGAATTCCGGAACACATGGAAGTGGACCAAGAGGAGGTGAGTAAGAAAAATTTAATCACGGAATCAGCGGACCTGGTAGTTAGCCGAAAGCGAGTTCGCAAATTTTAACCTTGAAAACCAACCTACTTGGGGGAGAAAATCAAAGTGATAAAAATCTTGACCGCAGTTCTAGCCTTGAGCCTGATGTTCGCGGGGGCCGCCTGGGCCATCACCAGCACCAATACCCTGACCATCGCTGCCACGGTCTCCAACCAGGCCACCCTGACCATTGGTGGGGGTACAACTCCCAGCATAAGTTTTGCGGATAGCAACCCGGACACCATGCCCTCCATTGCCTCAACCCCTGCGTCTCTGGCCGTGGTGGCCACGGCCAAGACCGGCAGCGCCAGTATTGTCACCTTAAAGGTGTTGGCCAATGGGGATTTGACCTCGACCGTTCCCACCGCCGAGACCATTCCCATCGGCGCCGTTACCTGGACCGCCACCGGTACGGGGTTTTCACCCGGCAGCATGAATAAAACCACGGCGCAAACCTGCGGCTCCTGGACCGGTAGCGGCAAATATCAGGGCACCTATAGTTATTTCCTGGCGAATAGCTGGGCTCTCCCGGTGGGCGCTTTCACGCAAACCGCCACTTATACCCTGACCGCGCCTTGACCCGGGGAGGGGATGGGAGATAAATCTGTTGCGTTTGAAAACAGCCGCATATATCATGCTGATGGTGGTGTTGGGGTGGGCGCCCCGGGCGGCGGCCCAGTTGCCGGGAGTCCAGCTCATCGTCACGCCCACCACCATCACCTTTCCCAAGATTACGGGGAACATGCGGGTAGTGGATGCTCCGCCGTTGACCGTTCAGGTGGTGGCGCCGGGGCAGCGCCCCTGGCGCCTGATGGTGACGGCGGTGGGGCCCCTGCAATCCGGCGAGGGGGCGGAGATCCCCAACCAGCAGGTTAGCTGGCAAGCCGGCCCCTCTCCGGCCTTTGTCAACGGCACCCTGAGCTCCGGCCAGCCGCAAATGGTGGGCCGGGGGCAGGGGTCCAAGGTGGGGGTGCTGCGGTTTTTCCTGAAGAATCACTGGGGGTTTGCCGAAGGCAACTATTCCCTGAGACTACATTTTACGTTGAGTTCGCCATGAAAATGAAATTTGGCTTCTGGGTTGCTCTGGCCGTGGTGGTGGGGGTGCTGGGGTTGGGGGCGGCGCCGGCCGTGGCGCTGGATCTGGTGGTGAGCCCGATTCGCGCCGAACACCAGGTGGCGGCCGGGACCAGCGAGACTGACATCATTCTGATCAAAAATCAAGGCAAAGACTCGGAGCGCATCAAGGCTGCCATCGAGGATTGGCAGTTGGATGCCAAGGGGGATGTCACTTATTCCCGGGCCGGAACGAATCCTCATTCCTGCTCCGCCTGGCTGCAAGTCAATCCCACGGATTTTAAACTGGACCCCGGGACCCGTGAGGTCCGCTATACCCTGACGGTGCCCCCCGGGGTTAAGCCCGGCACATACTGGACGGCCATTGTGCTCGAGAGCCTGCCGCCGACGGAGGGCGGCAAAACCCCGGGCCGCCAGATGGGGGTCCATGGGCGCATCGGCGTGGTGATTTATGAGACGGTGGGCAAACCCGAAATCAAGGCCGCGTTCAACGACTTCCAGGTTTCCCCGGCTAAAGGGAAGTTGACCTTCAAGCTGGCTCTAACCAATACGGGGACGGCCTTCTACCGGATCAAGAAGAGCTGGGTGATCCTGAAGAATTCCCAGGGACAGGAAGTCTCCCGCATCGAGGTCCCCGATATCCCGGTGCTGCCGGGCGGCAGCCGGAACCTGGAGTTTTCTAAGGAACTGACGCTACCTCCCGGGGAGTACGGGGCCGAGGCGGTCTTGGATGTGGGCCGTTCCGCACTCCTGGGCAGCAAAAAGAATTTTACCATCGGTCGTTAACCCCATTCTATAAGAAATTCTCAGGCCGAGGCGACCGCAGTCCTGCGGTCAGCCTCGGCTATTTTTTTAGAAATCTCTGCATTAAGAATTTTCTTTTTGCCGAAATTAGGTATATAGATCAACTGATAGCCAGGGATGGCTTCTAAGTTAATTACTATGTGGAAACTGACGAAGCCTTGAGCCCTGCCAAACTGCGAGCCCGCACTTCTCTCCTGACCCTTTGGGGTCTCCTGGTAATTCTCTCTCCCCTGGCTTTCCTCAATTCCGCCCAGGCCCTGGAATCGGGGGAAGGACATCTGGGCACATCCTATTATTCGTTGCGGTTTCTAACCTTTGGTCAACAGTTCAGCATGAGCGAATATTATGGTTTTATGGATTTCAAGCAGCCCCTGACCAATTATGGGGTGCTGGAGGGCAAACTGGCCTACTCCTACCTGCGGCAGCCCCCGGGAGGGTTTGATGAGCCCAGCGGCTGGCAGCAAGCTTATGGTCGTCTGAGCCTGAAGGATTACCATTGGGGCCGCGGGATTCTGGCCGCCTCGGCCGGCGATCAGTCTTTTCAGCTATCCCTTTTGCCGGTGCGGTTCACCAACTTCTTCTATCCTGAACAATATTTCCGGGGATTCAGTCTGCAATATGCCCATCCATTCATCCAGGTGATGACGCTGGGAGGAGAGGTTACCCTGTCCCGCGGCCTGATGGGCGAGACTTTTCAGGGACTGGGCGAGGGGCTTTACGGCATGTTGCTGCGGCTGCAACCCTGGGAACGGTGGAACCTGGAAAGCGGATTTTTTCTGACCGACAATGAAAAGGATTATACCGGGACGTTGATAACCCGCCAGAATGTGGTATACCGCCTGGCCAGCCAATTCCGGATTTGGTCCCAACTTTATACGGCAGGGGAATTCATGCAAAGCTTCTCCGAAAACCCGGCCGACCAGAAGCAGCAGGACGTGGCCTACCGGGCGGGGGGCCTCTGGAAGGGGGACAAGCTCCTATTGGAGGCCAATTATCGGGATATTGGCCCCCGGTTTCACCTGATCAACCAGATCTATCAGCCGGATCAGGCCGTGAAGGGTTACTATGTCAGTGGGGACGCCAAGCCCTGGCCCTTTATTTCTCTCTTCGGCAGCTACGATTCGGCCCAGAACAATCTGATAACCTCCGTGCCCGAGCGCAGTATCAACGAGACGGAACTGCGGTCCGCGGGCTTCCGTTTTTACCGCCAGCCCTGGCCTAACTTCTACTGGCGCTATTACGAAAGCAACGTGTCCACCCGCAGTGATTTTCCCGTAGCGGTGCGCGGGCAGACCCAGGGTCTATATGGGGAACTGAGCAAACGCATCACGTTCCTGGATCTTTATACCCGCTATGAGCACTTTGAATTTAATGACCAGCTCGACCCGGCCAACAGTTACCGGAAGGACGCCCCCCTTTTGGGCATTCGTGGTTATCACGGGAAATTTTCCTGGTACGTGGAAGGGGAATACGACCGCTTCAGCCCGGTGACCGCCGGGGCGGGGTTTGAGGGCCCTTATTTGAAAATTGGCGGAGATTATTCCGTGACCCAGAACCTGTTTCTTTCCGGCGAAGTGAGCTACCGGACTCAGAGCCAGCGCTATGGCGGCCAATTCAGCGTTAACTGGCAACTGCCCCGCGGCTTCTCGCTACAGGCTTCCGGTCGTCTGGAGAAAGGCAACACCGGCGTCGGAGACTTTATCAACAGTTATTCCACTAACTCGATCATGGTGCGCCTGGTCAAGACCTTTTCCTGGGGTAAAAAAACCGGGGTGGCCGGGCTCAAACCCGGACAGGATTGGCTGGGGGCTGGCAGTATTGAGGGTTGGGTATTCAACGATGCCAACCTGAACGCCGCCCTGGACTCGGGGGAAGAGGGGGTAGAAGGGGTCAAGGTCAGGCTGGAGGATGGCAGCGAAGTGGCCACCGATGCTCGGGGGTATTATAAATTTGCCGCCGTCGCCGCGGGCAAGCATGTGGTTACTCTGGAGTCCCGCCGCATTCCTGCCGCTTATACCTTTGAAGGTTCGGAAACCATAGCCGTGGAGGTCAAGCGCCGCAGTTCGGCTCGAGTGGATTTTCCCTTTGTGAAGGGGATCTCTATTAAGGGGCGGATTCTGGAAGATCCCAAGGGTACCGGCAAACCCACTCCCGAGGCCAAAGGCGTCCCGGATGTGCTGGTGCTGCTGGCTCCCGGGGACCTGAACACTTATACCGACAGCGAAGGCTATTTCTCCTTTGAGGGGGTCTTGCCAAAGGCATTTGAGCTGAGTATTTCGCCCGAAACCTTGCCGGAATTATCGCAGGTCACTTCTCCGCGCTTGCCTGTGCAGATAACCCTGAAGCCGGGTGAGCAGGTTAAAAACCTGGTCCTGCTGGTGCACCGCCGGGAACGGGTGATTATTTTTAAGTAAAGAGATTGGCTTCAGGGAGAGGCGAGGGTTAAGTCCACAAAGGTGGAAAAAATCTCCGGAAGAACAGCGCCGTCATTTTTTAGGGCAAATTGCAGCAGAGTCTGAAATATGCCGCTGTTGGTCCAGCGGTCCACCATTTGCTCGCCGGTCTTGCTTAAGACGCCTGTGCTAGTCCTCGATCCCTGGGCGGTCCATTGCACCCGGTCGATCGGGATGGCGCCCGAGAGGCCCTCCAGATCAGATTCGGCTCGCAAATTCAAGGTGATGGACCTGGAGGCGCCGGCCCTGACCTTGACCGTAACTTGCAGCGGCGCTTCTTGGGAAGGAATTAGCGGTTGATCTTCCCCGCCATTGAAGGAGATTTGGGTGCGGCTCAGGCTGAGGGAAGCCCGGGGTTGGATCTGGGCCTGCATGTGGAGAACGCTCTGACTTTCTGCAGCCCAGGCCAAATCGCCGCAGAACAAAAGAACTAACCAGCAGGCTGCCCAAGTCACGGCGCGTGGCATGAGATTTCTCCAAAACAGCAGAAGTCCAGGCACGTCCTTGTAGCCCTTGAGGCGATGAATCTCTCTGGCTAATTGCTAATGTCGGTATACTCGACCATAATCTTTAATGTTCCTGTTAAATAATCATTACCTGGGTTAGAGTCAAGAAAAATTTAACCGGAAACCGGGCCTGGCCCCAATCGGCAGCCTGCAGAATCAGCGAATAGTTTAACAAATCAGAGTGTTATCACCAAAGCCTCAAAAGCTGCAGGTATAATCCGGGGATGGCTCTGGTGGTAAACCTCAAACGCTGGGTCACCCTCTTAAAGCTGCGAAGTCCGGCCTGCTCTTGGGCTAATGTTGCTTAACTTGGAACCTAAACTCCAAACATGGGAAAACGAACCAGCAAACCAATAAAAATCGAGGGGAAGTACTTATCAGCGCTCAGAAAATCATCACCTTGAACTCATAACCGGCGTTTATGCCTCATAAAAAATGCCGGGAATCATCCTTTTTGCAACGGTCTCAATTTATTTATACGTCTTACTCCAGGTTTATCACGTATCTCGGGTGTTTCGAATGAAGCAATATTCTCTTCTCCCTGACATAGATCGATCCGCTGGGTAGGGTAGGCCGATTGGAACAAGCCATAGAGACTATGATAAAGGAATTAAACAGAGCGTCCAGATTAGTAAACGATTAATAAAGGTTGGAGTGTGTGGATTATACTGAATCATTATTTGCCTAACTAATATAATTTATTAATAAAACTGTCAAGCTGAGCCAATGGCATAATTATTGCTATGATTTTCATTGCCGGTTAAAGCCAAGCCCTGATGGCGTTGACGGAAAGCCACGGGTAGAATAAGGTGATAGCCGGATTATCTGGAAAAACCAAAGGGCAACGCGGCTATGTTAATTTTAGTAAGGAGATGAAAACAGCACCGAAAGGAATTAGCCTGTCGGACTACTTCATCAAGAGCCGTGGTCACACGGATTACGACAGGGTAAGCCAAGGCCCTAAATCCTGCCTTAGCAGGCCGTTAAAAGGCTCAATGTGATGGCTTGCTTCCGAAGGTGAGGTTTTAGTCGCCCCTGGGTGCTAATTTGTAAGCCTTTGCCAGCAAAGACATGCCATGCCAAGAGCTATGGACGGGGGGTAAGGAATACGTTCACCTTCGGGCTTTGGGGTGGGTTCGGACTGTGGGGCTGGGGATTAAGCGTTTAACAGGATAAAATTTATCAAGATTACATGAAATCGGCGAACTTTACCCCAGAGCGAGCCTCTCCACCAGAGAAAACCGATCATAATGAGCACTCCAAAGAGGCTCATTTTAAATATACGGTCGAGGGTTTGTAAAGAACCCAACCAGGCGCCCAGGGCAGCAAGAGCCGGGGACTCCTGTAACTTACTCGCCTGGCTCAAATCATGCTCTGAAGCGCCTGGATCTGCGGCCACCCGATAACCGACACCATTGCTATTCAATCAAAGTGCCGGACGGCAGTGATATTGAGTATGGAGGATTAGAGATAAATTATGAAACTGGCGATCATGCAGCCTTACTTCTTACCGTATATTGGTTATTTCCAACTTATAGAGGCAGTGGATATTTTTGTGTTTGACGAACAGCTTCAATATATTGAACAAGGTTGGGTTAATAGAAATCGATACTTGTTTGAGGGGAGGGATTTATTTCTCATTATTCCCTTAAAAAAAGGTTCATATAGTTTTAGTATAAATGAACGCTATATTGCTGATAATTTTAACAGAGTGAAACTCATCAATAAATTAAATAATGCTTATCGGAAAGCGCCATACTTTTACGAAACTATGGAATTATTTACGAAAATAGTTAATTGTGAGGAAAGAAATCTTGCGGATTATATATATTATTCTATGGTAGAAATATGCACGCATCTTGGGATTACAACCAGGATTGTGCGATCTATTAAGATTGACATAGATCGTTCATTAAAATCGTACAATAGAATTGTTGCTGTATGCCGGGCATATGATGCAAAAACATACATTAATCCCATAGGCGGAGTTAAACTTTACTCAAAAGAGTGGTTTGCTGAGAAAAGAATAGAATTAAAGTTTATTCAACCCAAGCCCATCACCTATAAACAATTTGATAATGAGTTTGTTCCATGGCTTTCCATCATAGATATCCTCATGTTCAATCCAATTGAAAAAGTGCGATTAATACTACAGGAGTATGAGTTAGTATGAAGCAAGAGATTGGTGGCTTTTTTGAGCTTGAACTACATTGGGGCGGACAGTATCATCCCGATGCCATCAAGGTTAATAGCGGCTCCAAGGCTTTAGAATAAATCTTAAAAGCTCGCAAATATAGAAAGCTTTATATATCATACTATAACTGTGATTGCCTCGTGGAACTACTAGAAAAACTTGGGGTCGGCTTCGAGTATTACGATATATTATATAATCTATATGCAGCCATAATCAGTTACGGCAATAAATATAAAATTATCTATATTAAATCATAAATAAAATAATTACTAAATGGTGTATATTTAATACAAAAACATAATTCTGTTTGGCGAAGTTAAGCTATATTCGTAAGAATTCTCAGCAGAAAATGCGGTATAATTAATAAAATATAATCCAACGCCATCGAATACAAGGAGTTTTAAACCGATTTTGTGCTAATTTGCATTTAGTACTAATAAACATAATGTAAAAGAGGGGGCATGTATATGAGTATTTATTTAAGAGAACTTCAACGGGCTGATTTGCCAACCATTAATCGATGGAGAAGTGATGAGAACCTAGTTAAGTTTCTCCTCTCTCCGTTCCGGTTTATCAATTTAGAAGTTGATGAAAAATGGTTTGATGCTTATATGTCTAATCGTTTAAACAATATTCGTCTTGCCATTTGCGAGTCAGTCAGTGACAAACTCTTAGGTGTTGTTTATCTGCTCAACATAGATTGGGTTAATCGGTCCGGGGAATTAGGGATGCAGATTGGCGAGGCCGCCTCTCAAGGGGTCGGTCTCGGTACCCGGGCATTGGTAAAAATAGTTGAACATGCATTCCATGATTTAAACCTCCATAGATTATACTTACAAACATTGTCTGATAATGGAAGGGCGATAACGCATTTAAAAAAAGTTGGTTTTATTGAAGAAGGGAAACTTCGTAAGGCTGTGTTTAAGAATGGTCAATACATGGATGTGAATTGTATGTCCATATTGAAGGAAGAGTTTAACAGCCCTTCGGAAAACCGGTAGATAATTTTAATGATTGCTGATATCATTCATCGTGTAAAATCTCGTGATTAGGGGATTTCCGTAAGATGACCCAGTTGAGTGCAGACAGCACTTTGGCCGTGTTGGGAGGCACACCGCACTTCCCTGAGCCCTTGCACGTGGGGCGTCCGAACATTGGCGTCCACGATCGGTTCATAGAGCGGGTGCGGCTGATGTTCGAAAATCGTTGGCTGAGCAATAACGGTCCGTTTGTCCAGGAATTCGAGCAGCGGGTGGCGGACTTTCTCGGGGTCCGGCATTGCATAGCAATGTCCAACGGGACGGTGGCCTTGGAGATTGCCATCCGGGCCCTGAATCTGAAGGGTGAGGTCATCATTCCTTCGTTCACCTTTATCGCAACGGCTCACTCGCTTCAATGGCAAGAGATTACCCCCGTATTTAGCGATATTGATCCTCGCACGCACAACCTGGACCCCGAGCGAGTCGAGGAGATGATCACGCCTAAGACGACGGGGATCATGGGGGTTCACCTTTGGGGGAGGCCTTGCGACCCGGAGAGGCTGGAGGATCTGGCCTCTCGACGTAACCTGCGGTTGCTGTTTGACGCCTCCCATGCCCTGGGGGTGACCCATAAGGGGCGGATGATCGGACAATACGGTGATTGCGAGATCTTTAGCTTCCATGCCACCAAGTTCATGAATACCTTCGAAGGTGGGGCGGTCGTAACCAATAATGATGAGCTCTCCTGGAAGATTCGTCTCATGAAGAACTTCGGTTTCGCCGGTTACGACAACGTGATTTACCTCGGCACCAACGGCAAGATGTCCGAGATCTCGGCCGCCATGGGTCTGACGAACCTGGAAAGCATAGATTTTTTTATCACCATAAACCGGCGAAATCATGAACTGTATAGGCAAGGGCTAATCGGGCTTCCGGGCATCAGCCTGCTTTCTTTTGAAAAATCAGAACAGGGCAATTTTCAGCACGTGGTGATCGAGGTGAACGAGGCCGAGGCAGGGCTATCCCGAGACGAGTTACTGAAAGTTCTGCATGAGGAGCGGGTACTGGCTCGCCGCTACTTTTGGCCGGGTTGCCACCGGATGGAGCCGTACCGGTCCCTCTTCCCCCATGCAGGCTTGTTGCTTCCCCATACGGAAGAAGTGGCCCGCCGGGTGATTGTCCTACCAACCGGAACGGCCGTCGGTCCCGAGGAAATCTCGGATGTCTGTGACATTATTCGTACGGCCCTGGCTCAGGCGGCGGCCGTGAGGGCGGCATTGTCACTCAAGGAATCGAATGTTACGCCCACTCCCGACGGGCTCGGATTGCTTCAGCAAGGTGCTGGCCTGCTGGGTACGGCTTCAAAAAAACGCGGTTGAGGGTCTGAGGCGTGGGGACATTCAGGAAGGCCTTCTTCTGGTCGGCCATGGAACGCTTTGGCGCCCAGGGGTCGGGGTTTTGTTGGCCATGGTTCTGGCGCGTCTGCTGTCCCCCTGGGAATACGGCCTTATCGGCATGTTGACGGCCGGCCATTTCCGCGGATGGATGAGGCCACAATTTTTTATTTGAATAGCGGCGGCGCTGAGGTCCTGACCCTGTTTATTTGTGCCATATCGCCTCTGGCGGCAAGGTTCTATAATCAACCAGTTCTGATGCGCTGCTCTGCGTCCTGTCGTTGCAGGTCCTCATATCCTCTTTCGGAATCGTCCAGTTTGTCTTGCTGGGGCGGGCCATGGATTTCCGGCCTCCGGCCATCGTTACTACCTTATCCGTGCTCTCTTCCGGTTTACTGGGGATAAGTATCGCCTGGGCGGCCAGGGGGGGGTGGAGCCCGGTGGGGCAATCGGTATCCGCGGCGTTGTTTCGCAGTCTGCTGATTTGGAAATTAGGAAAATGGCGATTGGTCGGCAGTTTCCGGCGCGCCTCCTTCCGGGAGATGTGGCCCTTTTCTTCCAGGTTGCTGACGTTCAGGCTATTAAACACGGTGTTCGATAAAAAAAGCATTGACCGCCCTGACGTTGGTAAGCACTTTCCGATTTGGAGTAGCTGCCATCGTTGGAGGAAGGCTGGTTTTTTCCGTAACTTGACTGGCCATCAATGGCTATTATACCCGCAAGCTCCCGGGCTGCCGCTGGGCCGAACAGGCCTTGGAGCTGGCCCCGTCATCCGGGCCGCGGCGGTGATGGCCGTGGTAGCTATTCTTTTCCTGAAATCCAAGAGCACGGGGGCATAGGTTTTGCAGCCTGATTGAACCGACCCTTTTAAGTTCCGCTCACTAAGTCTTCACCTATCTCGGATATGGCACCATGAGACCTACAGAGGGAAGTATCGGATATGAGTGGCAAGATTATTACCCGCGAAGAGATGCTGGCGATTCCGGCCTACGAGATCAGTGACCTGAGTCAGATTGCACCCGAGCCTTTAGTCAGCGTGCTCGTCATTACCTACAACCATGAAGCGTATGTTGAGCAGGCAATAGAGGGAATTCTGGCCCAACAGTGCGATTTTCCCATCGAGCTGATCATTGGCGAGGACAAGTCGCAGGATCGAACCCTTGAGATCTGTATCAGGTATCAGCAGAAACATCCTAATGTAGTTCGAGTGGTCACCTGGGAGGAGAATGTTGGTTGCAGCGCTAATATTCTCCGGATTTGGGGCCGGGCTCGAGGCAAGTACGTAGCTTCCTGCGAGGGTGACGATTACTGGATTGATCCGGACAAATTGACCAAGCAAGTAGCGCTTATGGAAAAATTTCCAGGCACCTCGCTTTGTGGGGCCAGGACTCGCGTGGTTAATGAGATACCCGGCAAAATTTCTACAGAGGTGATAATGGGACCAAAAAGGAATGGCATCAAATACTCTTTAAGAGATGTCATGACTACCTACCTTTGCCATACCTCCACGTTCATGCTGCGCAAGTCATTATTTAGATTTTTCGATCATGTTTGGTCCCTTAAGTACCTAGATGGTTATCTCCAATCCTTAGGGGCCCTTCAAGGCGATCTAAGGTGTCTTCCGGAGGTGGTATCAGTTTACCGGCAACATCCGGGCGGGATATGTGCGGGGGGCGACCCTTATCTTCACTACGACTGTAACATAGCTGTTTGTTTAGCCCTTTTGGACATTGTAAATGGCCAGGATGCTCGTGATGTACAAATTGGTTTGGATAGAATGCAATACCTAAGATGCCACCAACTGATTAATGATGGAAGAATCGACGAAGCACGGCAGATAAGCAAAGGATTGCTGAGGCGTTTGGCCTCACACTCTCCTGTTAAGGCTCTGATTCTAACATTGCATGCATGTTTGCCTAGAATATATCATATGCTTGCTGATGCTTGGACTCGACATAAGCAACGCGGCGATGGTGTACGCTTTGAATCAGGGCTTTAATGTTCTCATCAATTCTTATATTTTATAAAAAAAAGCCAAATTTAATGCCCAAACACAAAGTTAACGGCGACATCTCAATCTCGCTACCGGTGCCTAAGTCATGTCTTGGTTCTGGTATGGCTCTGGGAGACATACATGAGGGCCGAAATCAAAATAAGCAGAGGGACCGTGCCCCCTCCGTTTCCTTCGTTGAAAGCTTGGACAAATCATGTGACGCCAGCAGTAACTTGAGGGAAGCCTTTGCTGTCCGGCCGGAGAGAGCTGATCGTGTGCCGGTGGTTTCAGGGAGAGCATGGTGTCCCCAAACCATTTTCTGGCCGGGGGAGCCAAGGCTGCGGCATAATCTCGGATAAAAGCAAAACATCATGGCAGAACAAATTTGGACGCCCGACAGCTGGAGATCGAAAAAGGCCTGGCAGCAGCCTACGTATCCCGATCAGGGCAAATTGCACGACGCCGAGGCGAGACTTGCCAAACTGCCGCCACTCGTCTTCGCAGGCGAGGCGCGCAACCTGAAGAAGGCTTTGGCGAAGGTCGAGGCAGGTGACGCCTTCCTGTTTCAGGGCGGCGATTGCGCCGAGAGCTTCGCCGAGTTCAGCGCTAAAAACATTCGCTACACCTTCCGCATCATGTTGCAGATCGCGGTGGTGTTGACGTACGGTGGCGCGACGCCGATCATTAAAGTGGGCCGCATCGCCGGGCAATTCGCCAAACCGCGCTCTGACGATCTGGAGACCTGCGATGGCGTGTCGTTGCCCAGCTACCGCGGGGATATCATCAACGGGCTCGATTTCACGCCGGAATCCCGCCTGCCCGATCCCGAGCGGATGATCCGGGTCTATAATCAAGCGGCTGCAACGCTCAATCTGCTGCGTGCCTTCGCGCAAGGCGGTTATGCCGATCTGAACAGGGTGCATCAGTGGAACCTCGAGTTCGTCGAGCGCAGCTTGCAGGCCGAGCGGTTTAAAGACCTGGCGCGGCGGATCAGCGAGTCTTTGGAGTTCATGGCGGCGTGCGGTATCAATGGCGAAACGACGAGGGCCATTCGCGAGACGGATTTCTTTACCTCGCACGAGGCTTTGCTGTTGCCTTACGAGCAGGGGCTCACACGCATCGATAGCACGACCGGCGATTGGTACGACGTGTCGGCGCATCTGCTCTGGCTTGGCGACCGCACACGGCAGCTCGACGGCGCCCATGTCGAGTTTTTGCGTGGCGTGAAGAATCCGCTCGGGCTCAAGTGCGGGCCGACGCTGGACAAGGATGAATTGCTGCGCCTCATCGATGTGCTCAATCCGGGCAATGAGCCGGGGCGTTTGACGCTCGTGGCGCGCATGGGCGACGATAAGATCGAGAAATACCTGCCGCCGCTGCTGCGCACCGTTAAGCACGAGGGACGCCACGTCGTGTGGTGTTCCGATCCCATGCACGGCAACACCCAAAAGGCCGGAAGCGGCTACAAGACGCGCGAGTTCCAGCGCGTGATGGCGGAAGTGAGCGCCTTCCTGGCGATTTGCGACGCCGAGGGCGAGTGGCCGGGCGGCATTCACCTCGAGATGACCGGGCAGGACGTGACGGAGTGCACCGGCGGCATGTCGGCGGTGACGGAGGCCGATCTGGCCCGGTGTTACCAGACTCACTGCGACCCGCGGCTGAATGCGACCCAGGCGCTGGAACTGGCGTTTCTGGTGGCGGATGCCTTGAAAAAAGGGCGGATGAAGCGGAAGGGGAACGCCTAACCTTGCGCGTCGAGAACGTCCCCAGAACCAAGGGTTTATCCATAAATAATGCCAACTTTTCTCCAGGTGATAAACTTGACCCGGCAATCAAAAGGGAATACCTTATCGAATACCAGAAGCATTTGAACCTCCTGCCATGCTAATTTAATCGACCCGAGGGGGAAGCATGAAGCTCTTCAGCCTTCCAGCAGACTTTCGAACGAGCACGGTTGACCGGTTCGCCGAGTTGAACTCACGCCATAAAGATGCGGACAAAAATAAAACCGATTAATAATAATCTGGAGGGAACTGGTATGGCATCAAAAATTGTAAAATTATATAAATTTTTGAAAGGGTTACCCAATAATATAACAAGAATTGATGATAACGTAGCAAGAATTGATGCACAATTACGTAATATTCGTTTGTCACCAATTGAGAGACACGTTTATGTAGGTTCTATATCTAATCAACATGGACTCTTTAATCCTATTTATGATGAATGGCGGATTAAGCGTATTAATAAAATTCTTGAAGTGTATGGAATTGATTATTTCAAAAATAAGAATGTTCTTGAATTAGGTAGTGGTTATGGGGATATAGGTGCATTTTTTGCCGATCTTGGAGCCAATGTTCTTTGTTTGGATGGCAGAGAACAGAACGTAATTTTTGCCAATTTGAAACACTACAAGCTGGATAATTTTAAATGTCTACAATTTAATTTGGAAAATGAATTTACAGATTTTGGCAAATTCGATTTAATTATAAATTTCGGACTTCTTTATCACCTGAAAAACCTTGATGAGCATTTAAATTGTTGCTTTAAAGTTTCGGATGATATTTTTTTAGAAACAGTTGTTTGCGATTCTACCGACCCTTATAAAATCTTTTATTGCGAAGAAGATAAAAATCTTAACTACGATGCTTTGGAGGGAATCGGAAGTCGACCTTCTCCCTTCTATATCGAGAGAATTGCTAATGAACATAATTATGATGTCAGCCGCTATTTCACCGCTGATTTGAATGTTTGGAATGATTTTGTTTACGATTGGGAACACAGGAATGATAATCGACTGGGGGAAGATTTTAAATTAAGGCGTTGTTGGCGTTTTAAGAAAAATAAAAATTAGCTAAGGATTATATTCTGGTCAATGCAAAATCAATTAGCAAAGCATTTGCTTCACTTGCAATGGTAAGTTAAATCGGGCCGAAGGAGACAGCATGAAGCTCTTCACCATTCCAGCAGACTTTCGAATAAGCACGATCGACCGGTTAGCCGAGTTGAACGCACGCCACGAAGATGCGGCGGTCAGCGAAATCTATGGTTCTATCACGCGGGGCGGGGTCTTCGGCGCGGGCCGTCCCTCTATTGAGTTACCAGATCTTGACCTCAGGCAACTCGAGAAGTACGTCGGCTACGCTGCTTCCAGGGGAATCGACTTCAACTACACCCTTAACCCCTCCTGCGCGGGCAACCTCGAATTGACTGGAGGTGGACTTCGCCGCATAGAGGGGTTCCTTGCGCGACTATGGGGTATGGGCATCCGTCATCTCACCGTGAGCCTGCCTACGCTGATGACCATTATCAAGGATTCGGGGCATCCCTTCTCGGTCAAGGCCTCTGCCGTCTGCCAGATCAACTCGGCCTTAAGGGCGGAGCATTATCGCAACCGCGGCCTGGACCGGATGGTAATAGATGAAGACATCACGCGCGACTTCCGGCGTATCCGGCAGGTATGCGCAGCCTTCGGCGATGGGGTCGAGATGCTCATCAACAGTCTCTGCATCAAGGACTGTCCCAACAGGATGTTTCACTACAACGAGATTGCGCATTCTTCCCTTGCCCTGGACGTCAGGGGATACTACAGCTACTACTGTATGGGCGCCTATAATTCGCTGGTGGACCCCGTGCACAACATGCGGGTTAATTGGGTCAGACCCGAGGATCTCGCCTTATATGAGAGCGCGGGGATAAACCGGTTCAAGCTGCAGGGCCGGACTTTCGCCTACCGTGGCGACGTGGTCAGGGCGGTCGAAACCTACATGGAGGCCAGTCATAGCGGCAACCTGTACGACCTGCTCTGGCTATTCTATCCCAATATGTCTGAAAATATCCCCTACTACCCCTACATCGACAACAAGGCTCTGGACGGCTTTCTCAAGCCATTTTTCGACGACCCCGAGCACTGCACGGGGGATTGCGATGCCTGTGGTCATTGTGCCTTCTTTGCAGCCGCCAGCATGGATACCGACGCGAACCGAGAACTGATCCCCATTGCCAAAGAGAGGCTTAATCAGCAGGGCGAACCCTTTGCCGTCTATCGCCGGAAACCAGCGGCCAAAAAGCTCTTCGGTCCTGCGGCTCGTCGAGGCTATGCAGCGGCGAAAAGCATAAGGCGTCACTTAATCGGCACCGACAAGGATAAAGCGTAAAAGTCTAGGAAGCCACCCGTTCAAAACGCCATAGAGGGGAGATGTAGGTAACAATGGCCGCTCTTATGCACTTAAAAAGCCTGTACGGCCTCAGGTGTGGGTGGAACGCACAGACTTCCCGATCTTGCAATAAGCTGGCCCACGGCCCAGAGAACGCCAGTTCCGGAGCGAACTCACAGACCAGCCGCACTTGTCGGCGGCTTCTCGTTCGTTGAAATAACGCTGGGATTTGGACACAGTTGTCCCTACGGCAGCAGTTGATGCCAACATTTGCTTCCTCCATTAAAACTTTGAGTAATTTGTGGGTGAGTAACTTGGGTTATCTACCGGAAGGTAGGCCCGTGATTGCCGCGATCCAGACCCGTTTAGGGTTGCCTGGAGAGTTGTGCTGGACGGAGCCTGTGAAGATTGCGCTCCGTAATACTGATCACTGAAATTTCTTGCCCGGATGGTCGTCTGAGGGGCGATGCGCCAAACGGAATTTGAACCTGGCACAAATCTTAACATATACGGTGCTGGATTCTGACGGAAACCAAGGTATCATCACCTATAGACTCAAGGATAACAATAGGTTGACGATGGCTCTTTTCCCCTTTCGCCCTGCGATCATGAGGCCTGTTTTTGTGGTGATCCGATTTCAGGCCCGTTTGTCCGGTGTGAAAATCACTACCAGGGAGGAGAACTTTGTAGAGGAACGAAGCTGGTGCCCCCCGTGAGGGCAGATTCAAGGACAGACCCAGATGGGGGCGTCCACCGTTTTTGGTGGACAAGAGTCTTTTTTACTTCCACTTCCACTTCCAGCGAGTATTTCATCTGAAATCATCTGAAATCCATCGGGAAGAGGTCGATTGGAAGGCCGAGGTCGAACTCTTGGTTGGAGAGGTGTAGAAATGAAGGTTGGAAATGCGGTTGGAAATGGTTTTCCATGCAAAGAAAAAGGGGTTACGATTTTGCCGTAACCCCTTGATCTTATTTGGTAGCGGGGGGGCAGGATATCGACCTTGACCGGGCCTTTATCCATATTCGGAATACCAAGGGCGGCCAGGACCAGAAGATCCCTCTCAACCCTGCGGTCAGGGATTTGTTGATGAATCACCCCAGAACAGATAGCCTTTATGTTTTCCCTGGCAGGGGCGGCAACCGCCGGGTGGATATCAATAAGCAAGTGACCCGTATCAAAAAAAGGGCAGGGCTACCAAATGATTTTAGGGCGCTCCACGGCCTGCGCCACGTTTACGCTTCCATGCTGGCCTCATCCGGTCAGGTGGATTTATACACCTTGCAGAAATTGCTCACCCACAAAAGCCCACAAATGACCCAGCGCTATGCCCACTTGCGGGACGAGTCGCTGCGAAAGGCTTCTGACCTTGCCGGTGATCTCATACAGAAAATCGCTAATGGCAGGGCCTGCCAGGATAAAGCAGACGAAGTCTAAAGCAGAAACGCAAAAATATACTGACCGAGATTTACGCTGACGATCATCAAACCGAGATCAGATTCGATAAGGGGCAAAATTTAAAAGATGGCACAATTACGGAGTGCAGCTATGATAAGCATATTGAATATCAATCATTTTGGTTGAGACCACACAGATATAGCAGATACCCGCTATCGACGGTGCCTCCAACTGTCTCAGCCGATCATGTAATCGGATTCTCCTCGAACAATCGGGCGACCATGGCCGAGTCGAGGTAGGCACGAACACGTACTATCAATGCATCCCGGAAATAGACGATCCAGCAGTAGCGATTGTCGAAGCGCATGCGGTTCTTGGCAGTCGCTAGAGAATGAAGCTCCACCACCGCCTGATCGTCTTTGACGATCAGATGCTCCAAATGGAGCTGCCGCGCCTTGCGGAAGAACCTGACCCAGCTTGGCGAAGGTACCTTCTATGAAGGCCTTCTTGCTAAGGTAATGACCGGCGAGGGGGTGGGTGCCCATCACTGTCCAGTCGACGTCGTCAGCTACCTGTTCGAAGAAGGCAGCGCCATCGCCGTTCTCAAGTCCCTTGAAGATTTCGCGAACACGGTCGGGTGTAATAGCCATCTAGATTTCTCCTTTTTCTGCGCTGTGCGGCGGCCCAAGGTAGGGGAACTCGGCGAGCAGATCGCCGTGAGGCCCCACCTTATCTTCCGTCACCTTCCCATTTGTGAGGATAGCCAGAAATGCATCGACGGCGTCGTCGGTGAGTGTTCGGCCATTGTCCGGGAAGGACGCTGTGCGCCTGGGGTCATAGGGCAGGATCTCAGGAAGCAGTGTCTCTGCCACTCGCCTTGCTTCCTCCGGCGTATACCCACCCGTGTGCTCCAGCGCGTGCGCGAAGACGGGGACGAAACGGGCATCATCCGACGGCTCCCCGGCGAGGTAGACATCTCTTTCCGTGCCGGTAAGGAAGACAGCTTGAGCGGGCCGCCCGCCGCGGTCCGCTTGGACCCAGCCCCCGCTTGCAACGTCCGGAAACAGCGTTAGGGCCCACAGGCCAACCTCTTTGGGCCCCAGGGCAGAGTTGGGCACTTCCAGCACTATGCTGCACACGTTCTTGTCGGCGAAAAAATCGTCGCCGGTGAACTGCAGGTTGTTCTGGGCGCCCATCGCGTCGAAGAAGAAGGGGTCGCTGCGCCAGCCCGCGAAGAAGCGGTACTCGCCGGCCTCTGTCACCTGCGCCTCCCGCCCTGTCGAGACCTGTGCCCCCTCGAGGATAGCCTGTCCGCTGTCGCCCGTCACGGCAGCCTGCACGCCCTCAACGCGGCGCAGCGTCGCGGTCTGCGCCCCGCCTTCTGAGGATGAGAAGCGCACCCGGTACGCGATATCGGCGACGGCATCACCGTCCGTGTCAATCTTGAGTTCGTACAGCGCCTGGGGCGCGAAGGGGTCAGCGGTGGTGGACCCCGGCGGGTTCACGCCGACGGACGGGTGCACGTTCATGATCAGGATTGACTTGCCAGCGTCCCCCGGCTTGGGGAAGGCATAGAGATCGGTGAGGTCCAGGCGGGCGTCCCCATGCGGGAACCCAAAGTCGGGACCGGAGAAATGGTGCGACATAATCATCTCCTCCTTTGCTCTATATACGCCCCGTTATAAAGACGTAGGCGCCTTCGTTCAAAAACTGCTTGGCCGTCGCAAGCCAATGCCGCTAGGCCACCGGTAATGAGTGCAATTTTTCCTTCAAGCTTATTCATGGATAGGTTGGGAATTGGTCACCGAACATGGGATTTCCACTCTTGGATTGCTCCTGCGTGGCCTCGTCCTGGATCACGTCCCAGTGCTCGATAAGCATTCCATTCTCAATTCTAACAATGTCCGCCGCGATCCAGTTCACAGGCAGACCGAATCCTGAGAATCGCCCGTGCACGATGACATAATCCCCATCGGCCACAATCACTCCCGGCTCATACTTCAGCGTTGGTGGGAGACCTTTGATGAGGTCAAACAGACCTTCCCGACCGGGACCGATATGGGCGCTGTGCTAGATATAGTCGGGTGACCAGAAGCGCTCCGCTGCTAAGTAGTCCCGCTTATTGAACAGTGTGTCGAAGGCCTCGAGGACCAGCGCTTTGTTTTTTGTTTCTTTCGGTTGGCCCACTTTGAACTCCTTGGAGAAACGCTCGAAACCGCCTTCGAGTTGCGGCGCCCTCGCATTAGACGCCCGGCGCTTGACGTTCACGCCTTGATGAACGCGAGCAGATCCTCGTTGACCTGGTCCTTGATGGTGGTGCACATGCCGTGCGGTGCGCCCTTGTAAACCTTCAGCGTCGCGCCTTTGACAATCTTCGCCGACAGCAGGGCAGAATCCGCAATAGGGACGATCTGGTCGTCGTCGCCATGCATGATGAGCGTCGGCACATCGAATTTCTTGAGATCCTCTGTTTGATCCGTTTCGGAGAAGGCCTTGATGCAGAAGTATGCGGCAGGAAAGCCGGCCATCATTCC
Source organism: uncultured delta proteobacterium (assembly GCA_963797235.1). Classification (GTDB taxonomy): domain Bacteria; phylum Desulfobacterota; class Desulfobaccia; order Desulfobaccales; family 0-14-0-80-60-11; genus JAPLJC01. The sequence goes on along the minus strand of CAWCOX010000003.1, from coordinate 34,481 downwards.
CTGGAGCCAGAATGACTCGCGCACGCCTTCAGAGACCTTGGCCCCCGGCCGGTTATAGCCATAGAAGGGCATGGTGAGATCCTTCCAGAACTGAGAACGGTCGGCCAGGACGCCGGCACGGATCTTGTCGAAGACCTCCATCGGCAGGCCCCCGGGATTGGCGACGGTCTTCAGCATCAGCGGCGGCACCGCGCCGATCAATACCGCTTTGGCCACGCGTTTAGTGCCATGGCGGCTGATATAACGGGCGACTTCGCCACCGCCCGTGGAGTGGCCGACATGGATAGCGTTGGTCAGGTCGAGAGCTGTGACAAGCGCCGCCAGATCATCGGCGTAGGTGTCCATGTCGTTGCCGTGCCAGGGCTGGCTCGAGCGCCCGTGTCCCCGACGGTCGTGGGCGATGCAACGGTAGCCCTGCGAGGCCAGGAAGAACATCTGGTCTTCAAAGGCATCCGCACTGAGCGGCCAGCCGTGGCTGAAGACCACGGGCTGCCCGGTGCCCCAGTCCTTGTAGTAGATCTGCGTGCCGTCTTTGGTCGTGATGGTGGTCATGGTATGCTCCTTTCGCGGGAACTCTGTTTGATGAAATTAAGTTACTTGCCTGTCTCTCTCAGCCTTTGGGAAGTTCGGTGGTTGTCACCTGTGGCTCTCAAGCTTGTTGGCCCGGTTCAGATAATGGAGTGCGAGGAATCGTGGGGCCTAGTGGAGGCTATGAGAAACGTGGCTTTCGGTATTGCCTATACGGTAGGTGCTAAGATCCCCATGTCAATAGAACTCACGGGGCACCTTCAACGGCACTCTTGCCAAGAATTCCTTCAGCGCCCCTCGCGGTGACTGTGAGATGGGTGAAAATCCTTTCATCTAGCTCCAAAGGGCAAGCTGCTACCCCTTTGGCCCGCCACGTCCACCACCTTTAAAATACCTTGTAAGCTGCAACACATCTTTTGGTACGAGACGTCCTATTGCCCCCGAACTATAACAGGCGATAAGAATGGTCTTGTCCGGACGCAAAAGAAAGCCCGTGGCATGAAGATACATTTCTTCTTTATCGTAATAAGCCCCGGTGATTCTCGATATTTCCTCTGCGACCAGGCCGTAACCGATTGGATAGGTGATCCCATGTCTATCAATCATCTCTATCGCCTTATCAATGGGGTCAACCGATGCTGCAGCGAGCTTAATCTGCTCAGATTTGAGTTCCTGATATGATCTTTGGAAGTCAGCCAACTGCTGATTGCAGAAAGCTCACCACTCACCACGATAGATCAGGACTACAGTGTATCCCTGGCCCATTCCTTCAGGAATCTTCAGCTTTTCCCCGGAAACCAATTGAAACTCCATTTTGGGAAACATATTGTCGGTATCTAAATACGCTGTTCCTATTCGTGCCATATCATCCTCCTTTATTTCTGTTTTTTGGAGCCTCAAAGGGAATGCCTACAGGATAGGTATGAAGATTGTCGTGTCAAGAAGCCGGACGCAGTGGGATATGTGGAAACTCCAATACTAGATCTCCTAGGCCGGCAGGCGAATCCGACAGTCCGTAGCCCCGGGTTTGTGGACGGGGCATCAACATGGCAGAATAGCCGGCTTACCTTCCTATTATCGCCCTTGCGGTCAAAGCGGTGATTATCCCGTAGGGCAGATTTACCAGCAGCAGGTAGACTGCGAACATCGGCCCGCCATGCCGAAGCCCGAAATACCCCGAGCCGCTCATCGGCAAGAAGATTGTATACAGCGCCAGCACCGGCGCGAGGAAGTATAGAAGACCGAAGAGGTACAGCCAATTCCAGGCGATCTTTATAAAGAGCCCGAACGGGATACCCCACAGCCCCGCCCAGAAGAGCGGTCTGTATATATCCGGCGATTTCAAGGGGATCGGGGCCTTTACCCCGAATGTCGCGCTAAGCCCCAACTCAAACAGTACGCGGTCGAAAAGGAGCACGGCCAGTCCGCCTATAACCCCCGCCGCGAAGCAGATTGCCACCCGCTGTATCAGGGTCGAACCCTTTTCCATCATGTTCAAACCATCCTTATTTAATTATGCCACACCTGAACGCTGTCCCTATGGTGGTGGCGCACAGGCGGCCTAACCGCGTGTGGATTTAGACCCACATGAGCTTATCGAATTGACCGTCCTACTGTTTGTTCGACATGAAACGGCGAACGAGATCGGCGATTTCATCGGCGGCGGTATCCAGGGCGAAGTGCCCGGCATCAAGGACGTGAACCTGAGCCTTCGGAACATCACGGCGGTACGCCTCGGGCTCCGTTAGCTCAAACGATAAGTCGTACTTTCCCCAGAGCACCAGCAGGCGCGGCTGAGTCTTTTGCATCCACGTTGGTGCGGTAGTCGTAGAACAGATCGCTCTGGATGTCTGCCTCGCCTGGCTTGTTTAGGAACGCGTATTCGTCGCTCCAGAGGATGCCTACCCGAAGTGGCAGGCATGGATCGGGATCGTACTTCTCGGGGTTCGGGTCGTTGCCGACGTGCCGCGTGCGCGTGGTGTCCAGAGAGAGCAAGTTGGTCCGCAGTGCGGCTTCGTGTGAGGCGCGGTCCGCCCAGAACGCCCGCCTTGTCTGCCAGTTCGCACCGAGTCCTTCGTTGTGGGCGACGGCATCTTGAACGATCAGGGCTTCGACGCGGTCCGGGTAAGCGAGCGCCATCCGAAAGCCGACCGGCCCACCATAGTCCTGCATGTAAATGGTATATTTGGTCAGCTTCAACGCCTCAGTAACCAGGTTCGAGATGGACTGCTCGACAGTTTTCGCCTGCTGAGTCAGCCAATTCCAAGCCTTCACTGCCTGCTCCTTGCCATAAGACCAGGCCTTCACGACCTGCTCTTTGGTATAGGCATAGGCGCCAACAATCCGCTCTTTCAAACTCATCGGATCCTCCTAAGGATTTATGCATGGGCTCTCCCACAGGGAGAGTAGACCGGCGCTACCCGGCCATCCAATCACCAGTTCAACTGCATTGCCGTCCAGGTCACATAGTAAAGGCCGTTGGCCTCTGTCAGGGCCAACGGCCTTCCTCCATCAACAGCCAGTAGGTTGAAATTACGCTGCGACGGCATAGGCTACCTGTCCATCGGACAGGGCCTTCACCTCGGCGCGCACCTTAGCCAACACCTGCTGGAAGTTCTCTTTACCACCGAGACCTTCCAGCACGAGCTCCTTCACCAGGGAGATCCGCTGCAACGTCACCACCGCTTTACGGCTGATGGTCATCACGGTCTCACGAATCTGGGTGCAGATAGTTTTGGCTTTAGCTTGAGTCTCCTCGGAAGTAGCCCACGCATAGGCGGCCTTCACCTTGGAGGTCAACCAAGAGATTCCAGACACGATCTTCTTCAACAACTGTATCACCTCCCTCTTTCATGGAATTAAGCCGCTACAGCCCTACGACAGATAGGGTCCGTCATCAGAACGGCGGCCGTCAAATTACAATCAACCTGCTGCACAGCAGATATTCCAGTACGAGATAGAAACTGCCCGCTGGGGGTTGGATCTTCCCTTGCTTGCACAGGGGTTCCGCCAGCAGGCAGTAGCGACCGATTAACCTCACGGACTTGGGCGGCTCACGTCCAGGGCCTACAGTTCCTGGAGGTCTTGCCGACTTGATTGTCCCCATAAACGACCCGGGGGCTCGTAACAAAAGGGACCCAAATGGATTGGACCCACTCTCATACCTGAGGCCTAAGCAGAGTGTCTTGGTTTTCAGTGGATCAGGGTTGTTTCGGTGAGGTACTGGGAATAGATTTTGGTATTTTCGACCCTGCAAATTTTATTTCGGATTCGGTCTTATAGGAGCATCACTAGAGGCGGTGGCTCATAATTAGCTTTCTGATATAACTATCATACCTTCCATTTTTCACACCTGTTGATAATGGCAAGTGAGCGACACAAGCATCTGGCGCAAAATTGCTCTTGACTTTGTACATAGTAGATATATGGGAGCGCATTGAAGGTCGCGGAAAAGAACGGGTGACCGGGGTCCGGCCCCATGGAACGAACTGCATAATGTTTTCAGCCTGACCGGTACTATCTGGAACTGACCTGCCACTGGGCCGTTTCTTGGATCGAGGTTTTCCCTTGGTTAGGGCCTTTACCTATCAATAAATTCAGGGTTCTCGAAGGCAAAAATCAGGACAAGCCTGATTTACCTCCCCTTATAAATAAACCATATTAACCGCACAAATTTAAAAGGGCAGCAGCCTGGAACCAAAGAACCCGACAAGGAGGATAAGGTCAAACTTTAGGCAACGAAAAGCCATGGCAAGGGCTGAAGTAAGGTTAATCACCCCCAAAAGAGCCTAAAGATTTAATTAACTCAGAGCTCGCCATAAAAATACTTGGAGGGAATAATGAACGCTCTCAGAAATCTCGTGCAAGATGAATCCGGCGCCAGCGCCGTGGAGTATGGTCTGTTGGTTGCTTTGATTTCCGTGGTCATCATTGGCGCGGTCACCTTGTTGGGGCGTAGCATCAGCACCATGTTCACGGGCGTGGCTAGCACGCTTAGTGGCATTCCGGTCTCTTCATAAATTTTGGTTCAGGGGGCGAGGCCCAAGTTAACTCCTGCTGGGCCTCCCCATAAAACCGGTGACGCTTGGGAAATCAACCGAGCATGCAGAGCATCGAGGCAGGGGAAGAGGACTTCTTTCCCCCAGGCAATAGGAGATTACAAGTTGAGTATGATCAGAAATTTCTTCAAGGACGAGTCTGGGGCCAGCGCCGTGGAGTACGGCCTGTTGTTGGCTTTGATTGCCGTGGTTATCATCGGCGCGATCACCATGCTGGGGCAGGACCTCAGCGCCATGTTCACGGGTGTTGCTTCCACGCTCAGTGCCATTCCGACTGGTTCGTAAATTATGCTTCAGAACGGCGAGGCTTGGGTTCAACGCCTGTAGGGCCTCCCCCTAGAACAAGATTACGCCAACAAGATGCCCTTCACCGGAAAATTAGAGAAGGTGACGATGGAGCTAAAGCCAGTTCCCAAAACGGACAAGGCCGCGGCAGAGGAAGCCCAACGCCAGGCTCATAACATGCAAGCCAAATTCGACTAAGAAAGTTGTTTGAGATCCTCCGGCCCGCTCCATCACCAGCGGGCCGGGCCGGTACTTTTAAACACCGCAAAACCTCTGAACTCAATTAATTTATGGGACTTGACTTCATGGGGATGATGGCTGTTTAAATTATAGATCCCTGCTATAACCCAAAACTTATCACTGCTCCAAAGACTTTCCATATCCGGACCATATCTGGAACTTCTACTCGTTGTCGATAATTGTCGCTCCTGGCAAGAAAGTGAAACTCGTTAATTAGCCTGGTAGGTTCAAGCAAGGCATTAGGGAGCTGGCATACGGGTCAGGTAATAATTCCCACCGGCCAAGATGGTTAGCTAAAACTTTTTTCACTCCATGATAAGCTTTACCATGCATTTGGAGCAAAGGCGATCAGTGCAAACCAGCTTGAAACGCTCCTTAAATTGCTGCTTCACGGTCTGCCGAACCTGGCTGTCATCCATTACTTCCTTGCAACGGGCACAGACTGGCAACAGGTCCATCAATTCCATCAATTCGCTGATATCTTCCAAAATGAGCAGAACAAACATTTTTCTGTTGGAATTCAAAAGGGGTTGTGGTGATTAACAGGGAGCCTTTGCTGACGCCCCCCTCTGTGACCAGTTCCATTTCCACCTTCTGCCGCACCACTTGGTTCGCGCTGAAAGATTTGCTCACTCCAGCCCGCACCCGACATTCCCGGCAGGATTCGGACGTGCCGCAACCTCCGGGTGTCTCAGTGGAGTGAATGCAATGGAGTACCTCCCCGGCGGGACGTCGGATGATTGATTCCGGGTCTTGAGATAGCATCAGTAAAGCCTTCCGGTTGACCCCGAGAACCTCAACATTTTTATCCACCATAAAGATAGAGGCAGGAATGGCGTCCAGAATAGTTCCCAGCAACTCCCCTGTGTCTGAAAGTGTGGATAACATAACACCCTCTCTTTGCTTCGTTTAAGTAGCCAAAAAATCCGAAATTATGCGGAAGACATGGCCTCAGCAGTCAACAATGAATTTGACCCACTGTGGGATAACCTACCATGATTCTCTTTTGTTCCCGAATTGCCTATCGGCAGCGATGATAGCATAAACTTCAAAAAAATCTGCCAAACAATCACCCGTGGGTTTGCAGTAAACGGAAGTGGGTTCTGGATTCGGCTGACCTCGTTTAGAAGTCATGTGGCTTAAAGGTCTCCGTGCAACCCCGATTATTCTGTGGATCATATCTAACTACTGGAATTTCTTGCTGGGTTTTGGTTGTAGCAAGATACCTTGAAATCAGGGGATAAATTGATTTTGGTATTATCATGCTTATCGTAAAAGAGGCTCAGGTGAAAAGCGAGGCCGCTGGGAAACTCCCGACTGGAAGATGGAGCAACCAGCAATAGAGATAGAAGATGAACAAATAATCACAACCCATTCATTTTCGAGGAGAACCAAGAGATGATCGAGAAAGGGCGAACACTTTATAGGCAATGGGTTCCTTTAGGTGCAGCGCTGGTCTTGTCCTTCTGCATAATGGCCCCGGCCTGGAGCGCCGAAGCACCGAAAACAGCCAAAGCTCCGGACATCGAGCCCAAGGCCGTGGAAGTGCTCAAGCAGATGTGCGACTATCTCAAAAACCTCCAGCAGTTTTCCGTCCAGGCGGAGATCACGGAGGACGTGCTGTTGACCTCCGGCCAGAGAATCCAGTACGCCAGGAGTGTGGAGGCTTCGGTGCGGCGTCCCGACCGGCTCCGCGCTGAATCCGTGGGAGATACGGATAACCGGCAGCTGGTCTACGATGGCAAGACCATTACCCTCATGGACAGGAGCAAGAACTTTTACACCACCATCCCCGCCCCCCCGCAGCTCGATGCCGCCCTGGAGCACGCTATCCAGGCCTTTAATCTCCGGGCCCCTTTGGCTGATCTGATCTATACCAAGTCTTATGAATATCTCACCGAGGGCGCTCTTTCCGGCTTTTACGTGGGAGTAAGCAAGGTTCAGGGTGTCTCTTGCCATCACCTGGCTTTCAGACAAAAGGACATCGACTGGCAGATTTGGATTGAGAACAGCCCAACCCCGGTGCCCCGAAAGTTCCTCATCACTGATAAGACAGCCCAGGGGCTGCAGTTCACCGCGGTATTTACCAAGTGGAATACCTCGCCTCAGTTGGAAGATAGCCTGTTCACTTTTGTAGCCCCCGAAAAAGCCGAAAAAATCGACATCCTTCCGGCGGCGGCGCCATCTTCGTCTAAGAAAAGGTCAGAGAGATAAGTAAGGAGGAGGTAACCATGCAGATTACTAAGCCTAAGGCGATTTTGCAGAAGGCATTGCCAATGTTCTTGTCCCTGGCGATGTTGGCAGGACTGCTGCCATTCAGTCCCCTGGGAACCATGCTGATAAAAGATGCAGAGGCTCGGGCTGCCGTCAGTGGCCCCCGGGGAGGGGCGGCGGTGGCCGGTCCCAGGGGCGCGGCCGCAGTAGGTCCCCGGGGTAATGCCGTGGCTGCCACCCCGCGGAGTTATGTGCATACCGGGAGCGCCTCAGTAACCGCGGGCCCCCGAAGAGCCTACGCAACAGGCCCCCAGGGTGGAGCGGCTTATGTGGGCCCACGGGGGGCAGCCGTTCGAGGCCCCTACGGCGGTACTGCAGTTGTCCGCACCGTGCCAGTGGGTGCCAGGGCCGTGGCTATTGCCGGGGCCACCTACTATGTGGCCAGTGGGGTTTATTATCGCCCGGTCTATCAAGGTAGTGAGGTGGTCTATCAGCAGGTGCCGAATCCCGAGGCGCAATAGCAGATCGGCCTTGCCGCAAAATTACCGGGCGGGGTGCGCAGACAAAGCTTAACCTTTATTTCTCCCTGCCCTCAGCCTCTCGATAGGTGTGTGCTGAAACTGCGGTTGACCTATATGTAAAGATGTTGATTTTCATGACGAAAGGAGAATTGAATGCGGCCGAAGAAGGTAATGCGTACGAAAGGGCTGTTGGTATTGGCGATGCTGGCGATGGCCACAGCTACGATAAGTACCTTGAACGCGAGATTTGCCTTAGCAGCCAGCGCGAGCGAGATCGATCGTAACGCCACTCAGGCATTGTCTACGCTCTATGCCACCACCCCTGGCGCAAAGGCTTTGGCCGATAAGTCAAAGGCGATACTTATTTTTCCGAGTATAGTCAAGGGTGGCTTCATCGTCGCGGGGCAATTTGGCGATGGGGCGCTACGCAAACGAGGCAGGACGGTTGGCTACTATCGATCGCTATCAGCCTCATATGGTTTCCAGGCAGGGGCCCAGTCGTTTGGCTACGTGTTGTTTTTCATGGACGAGGCATCGCTGCAATATCTTAACAAAAGTAATGGTTGGGAACTGGGAACTGGGCCGAGTCTCGTAGTGTTAGACAAGGGGTTCGGCAAGAATCTTTCAACGACCACAATGCAAAAGGGGGTTTACGCTTTTATCTTCAACCAGAAAGGCCTGATGGGCGGGATCGGTATACAGGGATCCAAAATCACTAAGATCAACCCGGGTAGGTAATCGAGTGTCGAGTATGACTTATATAAGGGATTACCCACTGCTTCTTTTCGCGCTCTCTTTCTTGGTTCTGACGCTCTCGGCGTGGATTGGGGCGTCTATCAGCAAGAGGCAGCAAACCCTGGCAAGTGAAGAGCGTGATGACCTTGGCATTATCGAAACCGCTACGCTGAAACTCCTTCGGGCTCATCGTTGCATTTACCTTTTCTATGGCCTTAGAACGCTACAGTCAGCGCGAGAACTACGAGGAGGCAGAGGCCAACGCAATTGGCACAGAATACCTTCGAGTCGGCCTGTTGCCTTCCGCTGATGTCGCGAAAGTGCATGCTCTGCTTTTGAACTACCTCGATCAGCGTGTCTTGTTCTATACCGCAGTGACTGTTGAAAAAGCTATTTCGGGAAAGGAGCTTCTTTTCTGATCGGGCGGGGTTTCAAGCTATGATGTTTTTGGGAGGATGAGAGCGTTTATCAGCTTTTTCTTGAGGTTTATTTCCTCTTTAAGAGTCATCTTCCTCGATATTTTCGCTTAAGTTGAGCCATAGTGGGTGATCTTTTCGATGTTGTGCACCATGCAATACAGTAACCACTGAATATTGACTTTGGTTTTTCCTCTGAGGGTAAACCGGTCCAGGCGCTTGTGGGTCCGGATGTTGGCAAAGACAGGTTCGGCCACCGCGAATCGTTGTGGATAAATCTGGCGCCCCAGTTCGCTCTCAACCTTGCCGGCCATCCTCTGGGAAAAATTGGTGAGTTCTACCCCGACGGGCACCCGGAGATATCTTTTTTTACCGCCCCTGGCGGTCAGACACCGTAGATGCAAGGGACAACACTGACAATCTTGCTCCTCGGCCACATATATTCTTCGCACCAAACCATCGCCGTAGGCTTTTTTCGCTATCCGCCTGAGTCTTTTGCCCTGCGGGCATAGGTAGTGGTCGGTGGCCTCTTCATAATGAAAATCCTCTAAGGCAAACCTTTTTCGCCGGGGCCAGTACCGCCGTTGGGCCGCATAGCGGGGATCCCGCCGCCGGAAATAGATGTCACGGATATAAGCATCCAGGTGCAGTTCCTGGCATTTCCGCAGATTGGTGTCGCTGTGGTAGTTGGTGTCGGCGGTGAAGATTTTTCCAGCCAAGTACTCCTCACCGTCCCCCAGACTCTGGAGATTCCCCAGAGCTCCCTCCAGCATGGGCGGCGCATGGGCGTGATCCTGACCCCGGCCGAAGGCTTCGGCGTGGATGATGACCTGGTGCTTACCATCGATGAGGGCCTGGCTGTTGTAGCCCTGGATGACGCCATGGGACGTCTTCATCTAGGCCGAGTCGTTGTCTGTGAGGTTGCTGCTGATCTCCTTACCCGTGGTCCCATACTTAGGGTCATTATCTTTAAGCCATTTCTCCAGGCGCTCGGCTTGCTTCTGCAGACGCTGCACTTGGTGATCTCGGTCTCTTCTGCCTCCCGGACCAGGAGGAGGATCGTCTCCGTTATCTTCCTGTACGTGCTCCTTGAGCAGTTCCTTCACCTTGGCTTCGAGCCGTTCCTTCTTCCGGTGCAACTCTGACCGGGTCCCACTCCATTCTTTGGAGGCATTGGAGGGCAGCTTGAGGCCATCCAGGGCAAAGAAGCTCCCTCCGAGTAGGTCCATCTCCTGGCAGACCAGCAGGACATCCCGAAATAGGGGTAAAATCTCATCCTTCATGGCAGAAACAAAGGTGGCGATGGTGCTGTGGTCGGGCTGCTGCCCACAGGCTAGGGCGATGAAGACCACGTTCTCTCGACAGGCTTGCTCGATCTTCCTGGAGGAGATGAGCCCTCTGGAGTAGCCCAACAAGACGATCTTCAAGAGAATCTTGGGATCGTAGGCGGTGCGCCCCGTCTCATCATTGCGGTATTGCTGCTCAAAACCAGAAGTATCCAGCCGGGATTCCACCAGCGTGTGGATGGCGAACTCCAAGGTCCCAGGCATCAACTGATCTTCCAAGGAAACTGGCAGGAAAACCCTTTGCCGATAATCATATGCCTTGAATTTAGCCATGGCCGTCTCTTTAGCAGAGTTTTGACTTACACCTGGTCCCACGCTAGCACGAAATCAGCTAACCTCAACCCTTTTTCGACAGTCTCGCAAGTGATCTGTTATCCATCTATTTCTTTTCCCCCCAATCTTATTTGCCAACTGGATCATTCACATGCCAGCAGATTGTGCGTGCATGTGGCCAGCGCTTTCCCTCTATTTCACTATTATCGGGCCGTGTTGGCCTGGGGGTCTTAGATCCCCTCACATGAAGAATCTGCTCAACGGTGGTGGCATATTTAAGAATCTGCGAAAAAGATAAATTTGGGAGAAATTTGTGCTATCCTCCATCCCACAAGATGATTTGGCTACAAAAAGAATGGCCTCCTCTGGATTTAACCCGGGATAGGATGCCTCAAAACCATTTATTGACCCGGATGCTCCAGGCTGCTGCATAAATTGGAATTGTGTTTTTGGAAATAATTATGCCAAAACTTGTGTTGATAACAGCCTCTTCACCAGAAATTCGGGGAGTGAGGAGGCCGCGGGTTCTCAACTTTCAGCAGATTACTATGCCTTATCTGGCTGCCAGAGTTCCTCCAGACTGGGATGTGATTCACATTGATGAAGAGGCCGAACAAATTGACTGGAACATTGAAGCCGATTTGGTTGGAATTACCTTTCATACGCCAAGTGCTTATCATGCCTATGGCCTTGCCACACGTTTTAGGTCAAGGGGAATGTGTGTCGTGATGGGCGGTCCGCATGTAACGCTATTGCCAGAAGAGGCCAGTCAATACGCTGATGTGATTTTTATCGGAGAAGCAGAAGGTTTATGGGAAGAATTCTTGAAGAGCTTTGAAGCTGGATCTTATCTTTGTGTGTACCAGCAGACCAGCGTACCGTCCCTTAAAAATGTGCCCATGGCTCGCAAAGAGTTATTTCACAGGCGCGACTATACCGATGGAGTTCTTTTTGCAACCCGGGGCTGTCCTAACCAATGTGATTTCTGCACGATTGCCGTGATGTATCGCCATAAACTACGCAAGCGGCCGATAGCTGAGGTCGCGGCAGAATATGCCTCTTTCAAGGGGAAAGTAATTATCTTTTGGGATGATAATATTGCTGGGGATATGGAGTATGCAAAGGGATTGTTTTGCTCCATCGCTCCATATAGGAAGTGGTGGAGTGGTCAGGCGAGTATTCATGCTGGCCGGGATGACAATTTCTTAGAGGTTGCAGCTCATAGTGGATGCAAGCAGCTATTTTTGGGGTTGGAATCGATCTCCCAGAAAAGCGTAGCTGAAGTGAATAAGCGGTTCAATCGGGTGGAGGAGTATTTCAGGATTATTAAACGCATCCAATCGCATGGGATTGCCGTGCAAGTCGGGATTGTTTTCGGATTTGATAATGATACGCCGGAAATATTTAAGGACACCATTGATTTTTTGGAAAAAGCGGGGGTCCAGAATGCAACCTTAAACATTCTAACGCCATTTCCAGGTACGCCGATGTTTAGGAAGATGGATGCCGAAGGACGTATATTGACGCGAGATTGGCATAGATATAATAGTCGAGACGATGTGGTTTATCAACCAAAGCAGATGAGCGTGGCAGAACTGTTAGCTGGCTTTCGATATGCGAATGAACGTTTTTATTCTCTTTCAAGTATAGCGAAACGGTTATCACGATCATCTGTTCAATTATGGTGGACGTTGCCCCTGAACGTGGCATATGGTTATAAGTGGAGAAAGATGGCACCTTAAGGAATCCTGCTGTTTCCTTCGGCTTCCCGACCTCCTTCAATCTTTAACAGACTGAAATCTTCCTCCCCACAAAGGCCCCTGGAAGATATGCAGATCATCTCTGCGGTTTTTGCTGGTTTGGTGAGAAGTGAAGGGTTTGGCAAGCTATCCTCTATCTTGCTTTATAGGTTGCCCATAAGAAAGTGCAAGGCTATTGCTGACCCTGCCTTGAACTTCTAAAATTGGTAGTGGATAAAATTGGTAGTGGAGATTATGTTGTGCTCTGTAACGGCCCCTCACCGAAATTTGTACTCGCGCAACTTTGACGGCCCATCGGCAGAAGTTGAAGGTAGGCACGTATGGGTGAGGAACCGTGCGCCTCAGGGGGACGAGTAAAGCATGTTCCTCGATCCCCTTGCCTCGCGACGTCGACTACTTGGCCCGTTTAAAGACGACGTAGTTCCTTCCGCCAGTGGACCCGGTGGGGACAGCGATCTTCAGCTCGTCTCCGCTGACGGTCATGACCCGCTTCTGATCTGTGCCATCCCAGTTGGGGAAGGTACTTCCCTCGATGTGCAGATTCACTAGGCTGCTCCTTTTCGCTGGCTACCGCATAGGTGCCGTATTCGGCGAAGAGACCCATGGACAACGGCCTGATTCTCCTCGGCGCTACCCTTCATGCGGTTGTTGGCAGCAAACTTCGGGAGGCTTGCCCGCATAAAGATGATCGAGAAGCGGCCGTCCGGAGTCAGGATCAAGAAGCCCCTCGGCTTGGGACCGAACGGCTCGATCTTCTTGCCGTCCTGCTCGTTGTAGATTGAGACGAGAATCCAGCTTCCCTGGATCTGCTGCGCCAAGGTGCCGGCCTTCTCCTGGGCCCAGACATCCGAAGCTCCGGACAGCATCCCACCAGAGAGAACGGCAACAACCAGCAATATCCTTGCCACTTTCTTAATAGACCAGTTCATTCTGTTCCTCCTTTCGCTGTTCTTAGAATAAGCCGTTTGTTCATCCACCCTTCACAGCCCGAAGGATTGCGCGCCCGGAGAACCGGAAGGAATCCGCATATGCCAGAAATCACTCTGATCCTCACTTCAGCCCCGCCTTGCGCAGCGCATCTGATAAGCCGTCTCTTGATCTTCTCTTGATTCTTATAGGTCACACTCTTGGCAAATTTTTCGAGAGAAAACTTGGGATTTATCCTAAGCACTTCACCGGCTTCAATCCGAGCTTTATCATCCCGTCCTGCCCGGCTATACAACCGTCAGCCAAAAATAAGCGGGCCATCAGAGAATTTGGCTTCTCGACGAACTGCTTTCTTCTCACACCACGGTTATGGCCTCGTCGTATCTGTCCAGTCAAAGCGTAGGACATTCCTAAACTAAATAAGTACATTATTCGGCGGGATAGGATTAAGACGTATCGTGGCCTGGTATTACCTTGGAATGGATTCCTTGTACCTGCCAGCAATAAGTAAGTACCTTACCAAGATACATATGTGAATCTAGAGTGAATTGGGATTAAGGCCGCACAGCCTTCTCTCCTCCTCGGCAATGGCCTTATCGTACTGCCCTGTTCATTGAAAATGTGAAGCCCAAAAGGCTGTGGGCTTCCGCTATTAGTCTCATCCAAGGTAATAGCCTTTTGCAGTAATTCCATTGCCTTCCCTAAAGAATCCCTTGGGGGATTTGCCGGTTTCATACCAATAGTCCTGGAGAGCGGTATGAGCCAGAACAGTACGGTATGCCAATGCATACGTTGGGTCTAAGGCAATGGCTGCTTCTGCCAATTGCTTTGCCAAAGCAGTACTTCTCTGGATTACCCCGGTTAAGAAGCTCTCTGGCCTGTAAGTACTTCAGGTAGGCCTCAAGTTGTTGCCGTTCTCTCTGGCTGCCGCCTGGATTTGCTGTCCCCTCGAGCTTCATCTGCTGGCCGTGATGATTTTTTTGGTGATCTCGTCTTGAACAGCAAACAGGTCATGCAGATTCCGGTCATAACGTTCCGCCCATAAATGATTCCCAGTAAGAGCATCGATCAACTGGGCGGTTATTCGTACCTTGTCTCCAGCCTTTTGAACACTCCCCTCCAGAACATACCTGACACCCAATTCCTGACTAACTTGCTGAACCTTTACGGGCTTGCCTTTGTAAGTGAATGTCGAGTTTCGAGCAATCACAAAGAACTTTGGAACCTTGCTCAGGGCAGTGATAATCTCCTCAGTGATCCCGTCGCTGAAATATTCCTGGGCAGGGTCGCCACTCAGGTTGTTAAACGGCAGTACCGCGATGGATGGCTTGTCAGGCAGGGGAAGGGCCATCTGCTGCTGGGAGGCTTTCTCCACCTTAGGTTCGGCAGGAGGAAAGGCGAACCGCCAGAGTGCTACGGCACCCGCCGCCAGGAGAAGAACGACTACCAGGGCGATGGTCATGGGCCTCCGCCTGGCGCCCTCTTTTGGCTTCACTTCAGCCTTAGCCTTCACGGTTACCCTCGGCTCCATCTGGACCTTGTAGGCGCATACCGGTTTAGCGATATTCTTGACGGTCTGCTCCCCCAGATACTCGTAGCCCAAGGGCAGCTTGGTCTCGATTTGATCAAAGGCGGTCTTGGAGACACAGATCCCACCGGGCTCCGCCAGGGACTCCAGCCTCGCCGCGATGTTAACTCCGTCACCGTAAAGGCGATCTTCCTCCTCGATCACATCCCCCAGGTTAATCCCTATGCGGAATTGCATTCTCCGGGTCTCGGGTAAGTCTTGGTTACGGGCCTGGAGTTCCTTCTGCACCGCAACGGCACATTGCACCGCATCCACCACGCTGGCGAATTCGGCGAGTAGGTTGTCCCCGGGAGAGTCCACCACCCGGCCTCGATGCTGCTGGATCAATTCCGAGATGACCCTTTTATAGGTTTCCAGGGTCCTCACTGTCGCCGCTTCATCCTCACCCATGAGGCGGCTGTAACCGGTCACATCGGCGCTGAGGATGGCCGCGAGTTTGCGCTTGAAACCTTCTGTGGCCATGGAATCGCCTCCGAAGGCTGTTTTGGAAGGGATAGAGCTTCAAACTACGATGAGTTTAGGTTAGCACAACTTGCCATCAAAATCTATTTTTCGCAGATTTTGAACATGCCAGCCCCGTGGTTCGGAGATTCTTGGTGGAGCGTAGGCCTATTTACCCCGGGCCAGTACCGCTCGGTAACGGTGCGCCAGGGGAACGGCTGAGGCGATATGCACCACCGCTTGGCATGGTAAGAAAATCTTGCCCCCGCTTTGATCAGGCGCTTGATCAGCCAGTAAATGGACCGTTTCACTTCTTCCCGGTAGGTGAATAGCAAATAACTGCTATGATTCGACAGTTATCAACCTACTGAAAATTCAACCTATCTGGATCATAACTTCAATTTTTAGCCCAAAGAATTCATTCCCATCACATATGATGGTCTGGCTTCCTTCTCCCGTAGGAACCGGAAACCATCCTCCCAACAAATCCCCTTGGAGGGTTTGCAGATCATATATGCAGTTTTTGCGGACTCTTGGATAAGGGAAGGTTTTGGCAAGTTAGCCGCACCGTACAAAGCGATTAACCAGCCGTTCTTCATGCAAATTTAACATCCACCCGATAAATAAATCATCAGAGAATTGTACCAGGAATTTGTTAAGTTTTGCGCGGGGCACTTCTTCCTATCTCACTCGATATCAGGGACTTTCCAAAGAAATATCAGGGATTGCCCGGTTGCTTTGGTTGTCCCACCGGACTATTTTAGCAGCCAGGAGGATGCCGTTCTCTTCCGATAGATAAAGGAGCCAGCAATTCCGAGGGGTTGATTTTCAGCAAAGAATCAACATACTCCTGCCCGCTTTCACCGGAGGTTCACTCATGCGGTCCGTAGGATCATTTTTCCTATCAGTTCAAGCCATGGAGTTAGGAATCGGGATGGGCTTTGGGGCCTTAGCGCTTTGTATCGGGATGATATTGATCTCGGGGTGCAGCTCGCTCCTCACGGCCCGCGCGAATACGCTGTCGACCATTTCCGATCCTGCTTCTCCGGACAGCACGGATTATACGGAATATCAGCAAGGACGCCTCACGAAAGCTCAACTGCTGGACCGCCTGCCCCATATGGCGCTGATCGGCGACAGTCTGAGCAGGAATTTTTATGTGTCCTCCCTCCCCAGCTGCGTATGGCGTTCCAAGATGAACCATGGTCACGACTGGTTTCTCGACACGGACCCGTCCGCCGACAGCATATACAGCGTTTATGAGCGACTTGCCCAGGAAACGCCTTTGGCGGCCTGTGAATATTCGAGCGTGGGGGGCAGGGTTGATTCAGGCGGAGGCGGGAAACGCTTCCTCGGGTCCTGGTTTCCCCTCAATTTCTCCCAACAGGTGGATTTGATTTTAAAGGAGAAACGGTTTCCGGATTTGGTGTTGCTCTGGATCGGCCACAACAACTTGCACTGGGAGTGGTTTGTGGATCCCCGCCGGCCGGAGGAGATCGAAACCGGGTTGCAAAAAATGGCCGCCAATTTTCGCCAGGACTATGAGCGACAGCTTGGCCGCCTGGTGGAACAGGCGCGGGAGCAAAAACAGCGGCGGGCTTTCATCGTATTCGGCCTCGTAAATTTCAAGAGTTTTTTCGAAGCCAGGGACGCGGCGGAACGACTCCGGAAAGAGAATCCGAAGCTATATCCCTATTTTGAGGTGGACTATAAGCACTACGAGTCCATGAAACCGGAGTATCGGGGAAACATGATGAAGCTCGCCCTGATGATTAACGACGAGCTGCGCGCCATGGTGGGCGAGTTTAACCGGAAATTGGGCGGCGATTCACAGGTGCGCATAGAGTACTCGGACGCGCTGGCGACCGTTGATCTCGGGGGCGTAGAATCGATTCACCGAATCGACGCCTGGCATCCTTCTATCAAAGGACACAGCGTGCTCGCCGAGGCCGCGTTTGGCGCCCTGGGCCCCAGTCTGAATTTCCTTGGAATCGTGCCGCTCCAGAAAAATACTGCTTCAAGGTAAGACCCAGCAACCGAACATTTTTTATGGTCCGCCAAAAACGAGGTGCCCTTGCCTTCCATCGAGGAACAGATTGCCCAGATTCGTTCAGCCATCAGCGCCCAGGAGACGCTTCGGCCCACCCTTGGCGATGGCGTGATTGAGGTCACCCTCAAGGCTCTTCGCACACAGATTGACTCCCTGCTCGCCGAGCAGAAGGACGGAGCCGAGCCGAAACCAGGGCCGTCACCAGAGGCCCTGCTCGCCCAGCTCCAGAGCTATGTCCCGAAACAATTGGCCGACAAGACGCGTGCGGCAGGGCAAATCGAGGGCGAACGCCGACAGGTCACGGTCGTTTTTGCGGACATTTCCGGCTTTACCGCTCTATCCGAACGGCTCGACGCCGAGGACATAGCTGGCCTCGTCAACGACTGCCTCAAGGAACTCGCCCAGGCGGTTTACCAATATGAAGGCATGGTCGACAAATTCATCGGGGACTGCATCATGGCCGTCTTCGGCGCTCCGATCGCCCTGGAAGATGACGCGGAAAACGCGCTGCGCGCCACCATTGCCATGCGCGAAAATCTCCAGAGATTCAACCGTCGCTGGATCGAGAAACTGGGCCACCCCCTGGACGTGCACATCGGGGTCAACACGGGAATGGTGATTGCTGGGAACATCGGCAACGACCTGCGGATGAGCTACACCGTGATGGGCGATACCGTCAATATCGCGTCACGGCTGGAGGACGCCGCCAAAGGGGGCCAGGTCTTTGTGAGCCGCAACACCTACCGTCTGACCCGCGGCGCCTTTGCCTTCCAGGAATTGGACCCCATCAAGGTCAAAGGCAAACAGGAACCGCTGACGGTCTATGAACTCCTCCATGCGAAACTGCAGCCGGACAAGGCCCGTGGGGTCGAAGGCTTGTCCTCCCCTCTCGTCGGCCGTGCTGCGGAGCGCCAAGCGCTGGTTGAATACCTGGAAAAACTCCAAACCGGCAGAGGGCAGATTGCCGTGATTCTGGGCGAGGCCGGGATCGGCAAGAGCCGCCTGCTCGCCGAAATCCGCCGGCGTGAAGGGAAGGACCTGACCTGGCTTGAAGGTCGTTCTTTTGCCTTCAGCAGGTCCCTCGGTTACGGGGCTTTTTTGGACCTCTTGCGCCGTTATGCCGGTATCGCCGACGAAGACACGGAAGCCGAAGCCGCCGCCAGCCTGAAAGCGCGGCTGAACGGCATTTTGCCGGGCGATCAGGAGATTTATGCCGTACTGGCGCAACTGCTTTCCATGCACCTCGACAGCCAGGAGACGGCTGCCGTCGGCGCTGTTACCGGTGAAGCCTTTCGCCATCGTTTATTCGCCGTATTGGAGCGGCTGCTGCTGGCGCTGGCGAAACAAAAGCCCGTGGTCGTGGTGTTGGAAGACCTGCATTGGGCCGATCATAGTTCGCTGGAACTGCTGGACCATCTCTGCCGACTGATTACGCAAGCCCCCATTGCCTTCGTCTTGCTCAGCCGTCCGAAACAGGAATCATCCGGAAACTGGGAAAAACTTGGTCCCACCCTGGAGGTTTACCGACCGTATCTGCTGGAAATCCCGCTAAAGCCATTATCCGGCGAGGCGAGCGGCGAACTGGTGCGCGGACTTCTCGATGGCAGCAGGCTCCCCAAAAAACTAGCGGGGGTAATTCAGAACAAGTCGGAGGGTAATCCTTTCTTTGTCGAGGAGGTCCTCAGGTCGCTGATTGAGCGCGGGGTTCTGGCAAGTGAAGATGGAGTCTGGAAAGTCACCGATCTGGCCGAGAACATCCAGGTGCCTGATACCCTCCAGGGAGTGCTGCTTTCCCGTCTGGATCGTCTTCCCGAGGAAACCAAACGGGTGATCCAGAAGGCGGCGGTCATCGGGCGCGTCTTTCTCTTCCGGGTGCTCGAACACATGGCACGCGAGGAAACCGAGTTGGAATCCCAAATGGCATTGCTCGAAGACGCGGCCCTGGTCCGGGAGCGGGAGCGTATTCCTGAAATTGAATATGTCTTTGACCACGCCCTGACGCAGGAGGTCGCCTATCAAACGCTTCTGGCTCCCTCGCGCCGACTTCTGCATCAGAAAGTCGGGGAAGCGATGGAAGCCATTTTTTCCGAGCGAATGGACCAGTACAGGGCTCTGCTGGCCTATCACTTCTTCATGGGGGAAGATTGGGAAAGGGCCTTCGAGTATTCGGTCGGCGAAGCGGACGCCGCGGTACAGCTCTACGCCTACGCCGAGGCTCGTGAACATTATCAGCGCGCCTTGGACAGCCTCAAACATCTGCCCGATAACCCCTCAAACCGCGAAAAGCAGGTGGACATCAGTGTCCGGCTGGTGAATGTCTCCCTCCAGTCTGAATCGCCGGAAAAAAACCTGGCAATTTTGACGGAGGCCGAAAACCTGGCCGCCGCGCTTGCGGATGAAGCGCGCCTGGCGCGCGTCCAGCTTTGGATCGGGAGGGTGCATTATCTGGCGGGACGATTGCCGGAGGCAATTGCGTATTTCCAAAAGGTGCTCGCAGTGGCTCCAAAATTTGGCGATCCCGAGTTAATTGCCCTGCCGGGAGCCGTCATCGGACGCGTTCTTATCCTGCAAGGCCAGTTTGCGAAGGCCCACCAATTATTGGACCGGTCCGTACCCCTTCTGGAGGCCGCCAAGAACCACCACGAGCTGTTGTTCGCCTGCATGTACCGCGGGGTTTCCCTATCCTGTCTTGGCGATTACCCCGCCGGATCCGCTGAACTCGACCAGGTCCTGAAAGTGGCCCAAGCAAGCCACAATCAAAACGCTGAAACCATGGTACACACAGCCTTCGCCATGATCCACCTCGTCGCCGGCAAATACCCTGAAGCCATGGGGGCCGCCCAGGCTGCGCTCGCGGTCGCGGAGAAAAGCGGCGACACTATGTTTCGTTACTCCAGTAATTCGTTCATGGCATGGTCGCTGACGGGATTGGGAGAGCATCAGCGCGCCCTTGAACATTGGTCTGCCGCTCATAAAGCCGCCCAGTCTTTGGGTGGCCGCCTTTTGCTCGGTGAATGGCTGGCTGCCATCGAAAGCGACACCCTGCTTGGAGCAGGAGATATTTCTGCAGCCCTGAAAAAAGGAGAGGAAGCCCTGGCCATCGCCAAAGCGGCGGGCAGCATCATTGCGGAGGCTTTGTCCGAAAGTGCCATCGGGAATGCCCTCGCAGCCGGCCCCACGCCAGATTATAAAAACGCCGAAGCTCATCTGACCAGAAGTCTGTCGTTGCTGGAAAGCATTGGCGCCAAATTCGATCTGGCGCGCGTTTCGCTGGCGCTGGGACGTGTCCACATCGGGCGGAAAGATTGGAAGGGCGCGGCAAAACTGCTGCGGCAGGCTTCCTCTCTCGCCTCCCATTGCTCGCTTCAAATGGAAGAGGCAAAGGCACGGGACCTGTTGAAAGAGCTCGAGACGGACCCGGGTTCAGGATCGGCCATGTGAACAAGGTTTTGAAGCAGGTGCCTTGCGCAAAATCCCTTGATATTTTCCGCAAGTTATTTCAAAGAAGGGTAATTAAAGATAACTGCTATAGATCACCTATTTACTCACCGCCTTCATTGGTTTTGATATCTTGTTCATATACTAATAGCCACTGATTGAGATGAGTGAAGCTTTCGGCTCCATCTAACTGATACACCCCACCTAAGCCTGATAAGAAATCAAGGCCATCTTTTTCTAAGCATTTGATCCCAATGGGGATAACACCCACCTTAATTCAGTTTGTCCCAGTTTCGTTAAAGCCCTGAAGCCGCCCAATCCTCCCATGAATGGTGCATAAAACATAGGCCATAAGCTAAAGTCACCAGGATGAATCTGGATATTGTGGTATAGGGGGGCGAAGGAATGGGTGGGTTTGGCGATAACGTTTCGACATTGACCAGGTACCCACACCGAAACAGTATTATTTTTTGTCAGGTACCGAAGAACCTTTCTGCATGCGAGCTGCCGTGAGGAAAGGTTTCGAAGTCTTCCTGACGTTCGGTCCGGAAGTCAGCTTGGATTTCTTGTGGCCAACCTAACCAGCCAGCGGCGGGAGATAGCAGGATTTCCGACCCACGGATTAGATTGGGGGGCCGGTAGCAGTCCTGCCAAGAAACTAATTATCTTACCGAATTCTACCTGTCTTTCCTGAAAGTATGTTGGGGATAGTGTTGGGGGAGTAAAAAGTTCAAGGGCTTAGGTTTCCCCTAAGCCCTTGATTTAATTTGGTAGCGGGGGTAGGATTTGAACCTACGACCTTCGGGTTATGAGCCCGACGAGCTTCCAGGCTGCTCCACCCCGCGTCATTGACGTTGTCTATTAAATATAACTACTCTCTCCGAATCCGTCAATGGAAAAATTCTCTATGATGGCGGTTGCAAGGCTGAGTGTGCTAAAGCTCTCCGGCCGCGGCCAGATCTTTCGGCAGATGGGGCAGGGCCATGAAAATCAAGACCGCGCCGGCAACCAGGGCCGCCAGGGTCAGGGAAACGCCCCATTTGAGGTTGGAAATATCCGAGATCCAACCGATGAGAACCGGGGAGGGCACATCGCCCACCAGGTGAATAACCACAATATTCAGGGCCACCGCCTGAGCCCGCCGCGGGGCCCCGGAGACGCTCACCACCACCGCAGTGAGCACCCCCTGGTTCATAAAAAGCAGAAAGATGGCGAGGCTCAGGGCCGGCACATACACGTAGGGGGTGGGTGAGAAGATGGCCAGGGCCGCCATCGGCAGCCCCAGGCTGATCCCCAGGCCGCTGACCCAGAGGGGGGCATTGAGGGTCCGAGGCATGAAACGGTCGCCCAGAAAACCGCCGCTCAAGGTCCCCAGGGAGCCGGCCACGGCCACCGAGCCGAACAGCAGCAGGTTGGCCTGGGACAGGCTCAAACCTTTGAATTGCTGCAGATACGTGGGCATCCAAAAGGCCAGGCCGCCCAGGGCAAAGGTCACCATGCCGTAGCCCAGGCTCACCCAGCGAAAGGTGGGGATCTTCATCAGGGCCAGGGAAGCCGTCAACGGCGCGGCAGAGGCCGGCAAGGCGGGAGAACGGACCCCGGGCAGGCGCCAGACCAGGGCGGCCATGGCCAGGCCGGGGACGCCGGCCAGGAGAAAGGCCGGGCGCCAGCCCCAATGGCTGCCCATGAGGCCGCCCACCAGGTAGGCCAGGGCCGAGCCCGCCGGGATGGCCAGGTAGAACCAGCCCAGGGCCCGGCCCCGGCGCCCCAGGGGCAGGATGTCCGCCAGGTAGGCCGGTGAGAGGGTGCCGAAGGAGGCCTCGCCCACCCCCACCGCTCCCCGGGCCAGGAGCAGGGCGGGGTAGGAGGCGACCCAGAAGGTCAGGCTGGTGGCGAGACTCCAGAGCACCGCGCCTGCGGCCATGAGGCGGATGCGGCCCCAGCGATCCCCCAGATAGCCGAAGACCGGGGAGGCGCAGAGATAGACCAGGAAGAAGGCGGTGCCCAGAAACCCGAAGGCCCGGTCGCTCAGCCCCATCTCCCCTCTCACCAGGCTCCCCAGGGAAGCCACGAGATAACGATCCAGATAATCCAGCAGGTTGAGGGCGGTAAGGACGATGAGCGCCCGGGTGGCGATGGACAAGGGAGATTACCTCAAATAATCCTGGTAGCACAGACGTCTCGCCTGTGCAGTTGCAGCTACAGACTGCCTTGGCACAATTTATCGAAATACGTCCAGAAATCCGGGAAGGACTTGGCCACGCAGCCGGGGTCGTGGATCACCACTCCGGGCACCCTCAGGCCGGCCACCGCGAAGCTCATGGCGAGGCGGTGGTCCTGGTAGGTCTCGATGGTTGTCGCGTGGGGCGAGCCTCCCTGGATGATCAGACCGTCGGCGGTTTCCCGGGCGGCAATCCCCAGCTTCTGAAGCTCCGTGGCTACAGCCAGCAGGCGGTCGGATTCCTTGTGGCGCAGGTGGGCCACCCCGGTAATCACCGTCTCGCCCTGAGCAAAGGCGGCCACCACCGCCAGGGTGGGCACCAGATCGGGCATGGTTGACATGTCCACCGTGATGCCGGTGAGCGGTCCGCCCTGGACCGTCAGGCCGGCTTCGCTATTATCTACGGTACAACCCAGCCGCGCCAGAACCCCGGGAAAGGCGGCGTCGCCCTGGCAGGAATCCTGGCTCAGGTTGGTGATGGTCACCCGGCCGCCGGTGAGGGCGGCCGCGGCCCAGAAATAGGAGGCGCTGGAGGCGTCGGCCTCGATGGCGTAAGCGCGGGGCTGATAGATTTGCCCCCCCGGCACCTGGAAATAGCGGTAGCCTTCCCGGTAGTAGGAGATGCCGAAGTCCTCCAGCACCGCCAGGGTCAGGTCCACGTAAGGGCGGGAGACCAGTTCGTCGGTGATCTCGATGGCCACGCCCTCGGGGGCCAGAGGCCCGATGAAGAGCAGGGCCGAGACGTATTGGCTGCTGACCGCGCCCGAGAGCCGGGCCCGGCCGCCCCGGAGGCCGCCCTGGACGGTGACCGGCGGGCAGCCGTCGCCGCGCTCCGAGGCGACCTGCACCCCCAGTTGTTCCAGGGCCTGCAAAAGATCGTTCAGGGGCCGCTGGCAGAGGCGGTCGCTGCCGGTGAGGAGGTAAGCGCCCTGCCCCAGAGCCGTCAGCGCCGTAAAAAAGCGCATGGAGGTGCCGGAGTTGCCCAGGTGGATGGGCTCCGCCACCGGCTGCCAGTGGCCGCCGACGCCCCGGACCCGGATGTTGGTGCCCTGCCAGTCGAAATTCCGGCCCCCAACTTAGCCAGGGCCTGGGCGGTGAGCTCGGTGTCTTCGGCCTTGAGGGCGTTGCTCAGCACGCTTTCCCCCGCGGCCAGAGCCGCGGCCACCAGGGCCCGGTGGGTGTAGCTCTTGGAGCCGGGCAGGGTGAGGCTGGCCTGGACCGGTTGGCAGGGGTTAATCTCTTTTCGCATGGTTCCCTTAAAAGTTGGGTGGGACATGGAATGAAAAATCCCCCCTGCCCCCCTTTTTCAAAGGGGGGTTAAAGTCCCCCTTTGGCAAAGGGGGACTTAGGGGGATTTGAAGTTTTCACCTTAAAGCCTCATAAGCCGCCCGGGACATGACTGCCAGGGGGGCGGGCCGGCCGGTCCAGAGCTCGAACTGCGCCGTGGCCTGGTGGATGAGCATCTGCAGGCCGTCGAGGGTGGCCGCACCTCGGGCTTTGGCCTCCCGGAGGAGCCGGGTTTCCAAGGGTTGATAAACGATGTCCATCACCAGTCGGTAGCGGCCCAGCCGGTCCGGGTTGATGGGAATATCATCCACCTTGGGCTCCATACCCACCGGGGTGGCGTTCACCAGGATGGTGGCGGGGCATTGGTCTACGGCGTCCAGGGGGATGGCCTCCACCTGGAGGTCTCGGGCCAGGGCCGCGGCCCGGGGCGCGTCCAGGTCCGTCAGGGTGACCCGGCCGCCTGCATCGAGGACGCCGAAGGCAATGGCCCGGCTGGCGCCGCCGGCCCCCAGGATGAGGACGTGCTCGCCCTGAAGGCCGGTTTTAGCCTTTAAAGCGGTCATAGCCCCCAGCCAGTCGGTGTTGTAGCCCACGAGCCGCCCGTCCCGGTTGACCACGGTGTTGACCGCGCCGATGCGGGCCGCCTGGGGGTCCAGTGCGTCGATTAAGGGAATAATCTCTTCTTTAAAGGGGATGGTGACGCTCACCCCCTGGATGTCCAGGCCCCGGAGACCGGCCACTGCCCGGGCCAGGTCGGTCACCGGAAAGGCGACGTAGACCGCGTTGAGCCCCAGTTCCCGGAAGGCGGCGTTGTGCATGGCCGGGCTCAGGGAGTGGGTCACCGGGCGGCCCAGGATGCCGTAGATTTTCGTGTGGCCGTTGATCATTTTGAGCTTTCAGCTATCAGCGGTCAGCTTTCAGCCAAAGACCGGATTTAGATAGCGGGTATCATTATGAATTGTCCATTCTGAGCGCCGCGAAGAAGCTCAAGTTGAGATTCTTCGGTCGCGGCGTTCCCTCAGAATGACAGCACAGGCGGGACGCCTGCGCCACCAATGCTTTGCATCTTCATCTGGAATTACGCAGGCTAAAGCCTGCGGCTATATTGTCTGTGCTTTAGCTGATAGCTGACCGCTGACAGCTATCTTTTCAGCGTGTTCCACAGCCGCTTCACCTCATTCACCGTGAGCTGGCCCGGGGCCGAGGCCCCTTTTTTGGTGAAGGGCGCGAAGGTCAAAAAGCTCCCCAGCAGGGGCGCGGTGATGCGGGACCACTTGCCCGCCGGGCCCATGCAGAAGGCGATGATCTCACGATTAGCGGCCAGCGCCTGAGGGATCAGGGAGAGGA
This sequence comes from uncultured delta proteobacterium, assembly GCA_963797235.1. Lineage (GTDB taxonomy): Bacteria > Desulfobacterota > Desulfobaccia > Desulfobaccales > 0-14-0-80-60-11 > JAPLJC01. The sequence goes on along the minus strand of CAWCOX010000003.1, from coordinate 8,806 downwards.
GCCGCAGATTGTCTTCCGGTTGCCGGGCCAGGGCCACCATTTTAATGACATCGGCCTCCTGCGCCAGCATTTCTTGGAAGGTGGCCTCCAGGCTTTCGCTATCGGGGGTGCCGGAAAAGTCGTGCCAGGAAAGAATAATCTTGGCCTCGCCCCGGCGCTGCGTTAGTTCGCGGCGCCAGGCGGGGTCCGCGGCCAGCTCCAGGTCCAGGAAGTCGGCCCCCAGGGCCAGGGCCTCTTCCAGGAGGGCGCGGCGCTCGGCTTCGCTGCCGGACCAGCGGCCGCCTTCGGCCGCCAGCCGGTTGGTGGCGATGACCGGCCCGGGATGGCTGCGGAAGAGCCGTTTCAGGTCGGGCTGCTCCAGATAATCCAGGCGCAGTTCGGTCCACAGACCTTTGCGGGCGGCCCGGAGATATTTGGACCGGGCGCGGTTGGTGTTGGCCTCCACCACCGGGACGCAGATTCTCAGTTTTCGGTTTGCGGTTTTCGGTTTTCCGTGGTCAGGCATGGTAGTTTTGGGGCCGTAGCCGCAGGCTTTAGCCTGCGTGGTTTTGCGGTCGCTTCAAGCGCAGGCTAAAGCCTGCGGCTACATTTTGATAACGAAAAAAATTACTTCCCCCTCACCCTAACCCTCTCCCCCATTGGGGGAGAGGGGATAAGAAGGAAATCAATATCTGCAATCATAAATATTTTATCTGCAATCATAAATGTATTACGAAACATATTCGAGTGGTTTTCCGTGAAGAGTTTATTAACCACAACTCATAATAAACGCCTTGCCAAAGCCTTTCACGGAAAACGAAAAAGGAAACGAAAAAGGTTTTCAACTCAAATTTTCCACCCCGGCCGCCCGGGGGAAAGAGCCCAGCAGCTTGAAGTGGGCGCTGATGTTTCTGACTTCCTCCAGGGCCGCGGCCACGGCGGGGTCGGTCTGGTGGCCGTCCAGGTCCACGAAGAAAAGGTAGCGCCAGTTCTCGTTTTTGGCCGGCCGGGAGACGATGCGAGTCATATTGAGGTCCCGGTCCGCCAGGGGCTTCAGGGTTTTGTACAAGGCCCCGGGAATGTTGTCCACCGCAAAGAGGATGGTGGTCTTGTCCCGGCCGGTGGGGCCGGGGGCGTCCGGGCCGATGACGAAGAAGTGGGTGACGTTGCCCGGTTGGTCTTCGATGCGGGATTCCACCACCCGCAGATCATAAAGGGGCGCGGCAAAGGAACTGGCGATGGCCGCGGCGTTGGGGTTCTTGGCCGCCTTTTGGGCCGCCACCCCGGTGGAGGCCACCTCAATGATGGGGATCTCGGGCAGATGGGCGCTCAGCCAGCCGCGGCACTGGGCATAAGGCTGGGGGTGGGTATAGATCACCTCGATATCGGCCCGCTGTCCGGACTTGTTCACCAGGTCGTGGGAGACCTCCAGATAGAGCTCGCCGCAAATCTTCACGGAGGTGTCGGCGAACAGGTCCAGGGAGACGTTGACGATGCCCTCGGTGGAGTTTTCGATGGGCACCACACCGTACTGGAACTTGCCCTTTTCGACCTCGCTGAAGACCTCCTGGATAGTGGTCAGGGGGCCGTAGCGGGTGGCCCGGCCGAATTTTTTCAGGGCCGCCAGGTGGGAAAAGGTGGCCTCCGGCCCCAGGAAGGCCACGCCGAAGGGGATCTGGACCTCCCGGGCGGCCGAGATGATCTCCCGGAAGATGTGGCGCAGGGCGGCCTGGCTTAAGGGGCCGGGGTTGAGGTGCATGAGGTGCGCCAGGACCTCCTCTTCCCGCTGGAAGTCCAGGGTGCCGCGGCCCTCTTTATTCTTGATGCGGCCGATGGTCTGGGCCAGGGTCTGGCGGCGGTTCAGCAGGGCCAGTAACTCCTGGTCCAGGGCGTCGATCTCTTGCCGGATGGCTTCTTTTTCGGTCATGGCTCACTTCTCAACGATGGTTTCCTGAATCTTGTGGCCGAAGTGACGCCCGGTCTCTTCCAGGGCCACCAGGACCTCGTCTCCGGGTTGGAGACTGACGATGGAGACCGCCTCGCCATTGGGCCGGGTGAGGCGGATGGTTTCGGCATTCTGCAGGATGGTGGCGATCACCAGGCCGCCGGCTTCGGCGGCCACCAACATCAGGGGGCGGCGCTCCACCTTGACCCGGCCCACTACGGCCGGCCGGGTGCGGCCCTGATAATCCACCACCAGCACTTCATCCCCGGCAGCCAGTTCGCCCAGATACCGGGTCTTGTCGCCGGTGACCCGGATATAGGCGTGCACCGGGCCGGCGTTGACCCGGAAAGGGCGGGGGGCGACGTAGGGGTTCTCCAGCGATTCGGCGTGCACCAGGAAGAGGCCACCGGAGGAGTTGCCCACCAACATGCCTTCGCCCAGGCTCATATTGGCGCAGGTGTCGACGCAGACGCGGTCACCCATCCCCAGGGCCTTGATGCGGCTGATGCGGGCCGTGGTCAGCGGCACCGGCGGTGAGGCCTCTTTCACTAGCCGGGCGATTTGCTTGATCAGGCCGGCGTCGGTGGCGGCCACCACCAGGCCGTCGACGCCCTTTTCCAGGACGCCCAGGGCGGCTGCGGCCGCATCCAGGTCGCTCACCTCCACGAAGATATTGCCGCTTTGCGCCACCAGGTTTTCCAAGGGGATGATGGTCCAGTCCGGGGTCCGCACCACCACCGGCCCTTGCTTGGCCAGGCGGATGACCTCGGCCTCATCATTGGTGCTGAGAATGGTGACTTCGTGCAGGTCTTGGCCCGGCGCCAGGTCGCCGTCCGGGGCAATGACCCGGACCAGCCCCAGGGCCTTGACGTCCTGAACCCGGCCGGCGGGCACCCAGACGGCGTCGGCTCCGGATTCCAGGGCGGCGGTCACCAGCTGCTTATCCCAGGGGTCCACTTTTACCCAGATTTGTTTCATTTTAAAATCCTTTGTAGGGGCGGACCTGCGTGTCCGCCCTGAGGGCGCACACCTAGGTGCGCCCCTACGAGAGGTTCCTACCCTTGCAGGAACGACAGGGCTTCCTCGACGCCGGCGTTCTCGTGCACCAGCAGACTGATGGCCCCCACCATGCGGCTGGGGTCCCGGTGCTGGAAGACATTGCGGCCGATGGAGACCCCGGCGCCGCCGGCGTCGATGGCGCCTTTGACCATCTCCAGGATATCCCGGTCGGAGTCCATCTTGGGGCCGCCGGCGATGACCACCGGCACCGGGCAGCCGGACACCACCTTGCGGAAGGACTCCATCGAGCCGGTGTAGGAGACCTTGACGATATCGGCGCCCAGCTCCGCGCCCAACCGGGCCACGTGCATGATCACCTGGGGATCGTATTCGTCTTTGATCTTCTCGCCCCGGGGGTACATCATGGCCAGCAGCGGGATGCCCCATTTGCGGGCCTGGCGGGCCACCATGCCCAGGTCGGCCAGCATCTCCCGTTCGGTTTCATCGCCGACATTGACGTGGATGGAGACGGCGTCCGCTCCCAGTTGGAGGGCCTCTTCCACGGTGCAAATCAGGGTCTTGGCATTGGGATAGGGCGACAGGCTGGTGGAGCCCGACAGGTGAATGACGAGGCCCACGTCTTTGCCCCGGCGGCGATGGCCGCTGGTTACGATGCCTTTATGAATGACAATGGCGTTGGCCCCGCCGGAGGCCACGGCGTTGACCGTGGTCTTCATGTCGAAGAGGCCGTCGACCGGACCTACCGTCACCCCATGGTCCATGGGGACGATGACGGTGCGGCCGGTGTCCCGGTTCATGATGCGTTCCAAGCGAATCTGTTTGCCAACCATTTTCGGTCTCCTCCCGCGGCAGCCTCTCGATTTCGGATACGACCCGCAGCCAACAAAAAAGCCGTGGTCGCCCGGGCGCCACGGCTTTTAAAAGTTTTCTGAGTTAAGGCCTACATTCTTTTAAAAGTCGAGGCGCACTCCGGGCCCGGATAATAATAAAAGCTAAAATAAAAGTACCGGGACCGGCAAGTTTGCATTTTTCGATTTCCTCGACCTCAAAACAGCCTAAAATATTCCCTGGCCCGTGTCAATAAAAAATCTTTTTGGATATAATTTTTTTGATGGTAATGCTGGCACAAGCTTTCCAGCCTGTGCCAGCATAATATCAAAATATGAGGATGGCTGAGGATGGCGGGCGGGGACGCCCGCCCCACCAATGCCCCTACGGGAGCTTTCATGCCTCGCATCGACGATTATAAAATGGCTATCGCCCTGGCCGCAGCCGAACTGCAGCAGATCAATCCCCAGCGGCTGGAGAACCGCACCAGGTGCGAATATTTTTATGCAGACGGCCGGGAAGGGTTGCTGGTGCCCTATTTCGGCCAGAACCGCCGGGTCAGTTGGCCGGAGATCAGCGTGCTGCCGGCGGCGGGTGAGGCCCAGATCCCCCTGACCGAGCAGATTCTCATCCTGCACTACCTGAACCGCTGCACCGGGGAGCCTTTGAGCGGCCACAGCATCGATTTCCGGGAGGTGCCGGACGGCGGCGGCTTCTACTGGTCCGCCTTCGTCTCCCGGGCCAAAAAGCCGCTCCTGGAAACCTTCGGGCCGGATTTGGCATTATACCTGAAGGTGGCCCAGAGCCTCGGAGGCGAACCCCAGGACCTGGGGGACGCCGCGGCCCGGTTCCCGGCCTTTCCCCTGGTGCCGGTGACCCACGTCCTGTGGGGCGGGGATGAGGAGTTTCCGCCCGAGGCCAACATCCTCTTCGACCAGACCATCTCCCAGCACCTGTCCACCGAGGACATCGCCGCCCTGGCCGGGGCCTCGGTCTACCGGCTGATGGCCCTGGCCTTCAAGCTGCGAAAATAGTTTCGAGTTCCGAGTTTCGAGTTCCGAGAAAAAGATTAAAACCGGGAGTAATCCGATAAGGGTTTTGGTGGCACAGGCTTTCCAGCCTGTGCTGAATAAGACTTTTGGGATGGATAAGTTCCCTAAATAAAAAAGAAATTTCAAAAGAGAAATAAATTTCCCCCCTTGCAAAAATCCAAAGAATCCTTATAATTAATCTATGGGGGCGTAACGGCTTCGACGTAAATAGGGAACTGTAGGTTGCATGCCGAGGTCCTGTCCGCTCGTAAAACGGGTAGGAAACGCACAAGTGCCGACAACTACGGCTACGCTTTAGCGGCTTAACGCTAACGGCTTGGGACTCTTGCCGGGAGGGGGCCCAAGACGACGATTTTCCGGCGAAGCTGCCGATCACGCCTTCGGGTCGGTGGACGAAAACTTAGCGGGCTAGCCTTAAAGAATTCTGCCGAGGGAAGTCTTTCGGGGCGAAACTAAAACACCGGCTAAGCATGTAGAAGCTTGCAGGGACTATTGGCGGACGGGGGTTCGACTCCCCCCGCCTCCACCAAGATCAAATCCAGTATCATCTGATACTGTCCACAATGGCCTGATAAATCAGGCCATTCTCTTTTTCCGTTGTCCCAGTAACAGTCATATTGATACAATGAAATCCGAAAGGTTTGGGGGTATGTGTGGGGGTATTTGCCCCTGCCCCCAACGGAGATACCCCCAAAAAGGAGGGAAACCTTATGCCTAAAAGGATTGCACCGCTTACTGACACCAAGGTCAGAACGACCAAGCCGACAGAAAAGCCCCAAAAACTTTTCGACGGTAGGGGTCTTTTTCTTTTGGTAACTCCGACTGGCGGCAGGCTCTGGCGGTTCAAGTATCGTTTTGGGGGTAGTGAGAAGTTACTTAGTATCGGCACATACCCTGAAACTTCACTTGCCGAGGCCAGGCAGAGGCGGGACCAGGCAAGTGCTCTGCTGGCCAATGGTATTGATCCCAGCGAGACCAAGAAGGCGCAGAAGGCGGCGGGCAACCGAGAGACCGAGACCTTCGAGATCATCGCTCGTGAGTGGCATGCCAAATTTTCACCTTCCTGGGCGACCAGTCACGCCAAGACAACCATCCGGCGGCTTGAGCTTTTCATCTTCCCCTGGTTGGGGGCCAGACCAATCATAGACCATTACAGCGCCGGAACTGCTGGCGGCTCTCCGACGCATCGAGGCGAAAGGAGCCCTTGAAACGGCTCACAGAGTAAAACAGGTATGCGGCCAAGTCTTCCGCTATGCCATAGCCACCGGCCGGGCCGAGCGCGATCCGTCCGGGGATCTGCGCGGTGCTATCCCTCCGGCCTCTGGTAAGCACATGGCAACCATCACGGACCCGAAAGAAATCGCCGGATTGCTCCGCTCCATTGACGATTACCGGGGTGGTATCGTGACCCGTTGCGCCCTGCAATTGGCGCCCTTGGTTTTTGTCCGGCCGGGGGAGTTGCGACAGGCCGAGTGGTCTGAATTCAATCTTGAGGCGGCAGAATGGAGAATCCCGGCAGAGAAAATGAAGGCGGGTGCCGTGCACATCGTCCCGTTATCAAGACAAGCCTTAGACATCCTGCGGGAGATCCACCCCTTGACCGGTCATGGCAGGTATGTCTTTCCGAGCCCCAGGACCGATTCAAGGCCGATGAGCAGCAACGCTATTTTGTCCGCCCTGCGGCGCATGGGGTATGCCAAGGACGAGATGAGCGGCCATGGTTTCAGGAGCATGGCCAGCACATTGTTGAATGAACAGGGGTGGAACCGGGACGCCATCGAGCGCCAACTTGCCCATGCCGAAAGAAACAGCGTGCGTGCGGCGTACAACTATGCCGAGTTCATGCCGGAACGGAAGAAGATGATGCAGGCCTGGGCCGACTACCTGGAAGGGATCAAGTCCGGGGCCAAAATCATACCGATACGGGCTACGGGGTGAAGAAAAGTGGCCGCTCAAAAGAAAATCACTTGTAATTGACGAAGATTTGAGGTTATTGCTGCACAATATAGCAGAGATTTGAATAATTGGTGCTTGCAGATAAGATCTCAGCAAGTAGGGAAAGCAGCTGTGAGATCCCGTGATCCTTGTTTCCTATCCAAGCTGCACTAAACTTAGAGGCCGCATTATATGTCCTCGAGGGTTATGCCCAGGAAGCGGGTTTCAGCCTAACCCGTCATATCAGTAGTTCCTAGTTTGCTTGCTCGCGTTCATGAGTCAGTCTGCCCGCTCGATAGAGTTCGAGTCTCGTCGTCCCCCACCAGTAAAATCAAAGGGTTAGCTCAAATGAGCTAACCCTGCTTTGTAATTCCAACCATATTTACAAGGCTCATCCAGGAACGGAGCTTTTAGAAAGCCGGCTCTTGTTAGCCTATGCCAATTTCTGGTTATGGGGTCTCACCCAAGAGTGTGTGGCTGATTCACCATGCGAGTTCCGGGCCTCGGCCCTGGCCACCCCGATATCAAACCAGTGGTCTGGCAAAAATTATTTTGGTCCTTGATATGGTTTGCCATCGATTTTTTCGATGAAGAGAAAAAATGCTCCTCGGGGCAAGCTCCCGGCGATGGTCACGTGTTTCCCTGACTTGGCCAAAGGACCCAGCACTTCTTCATTCACATTGATAACCTTATATTCCTCGTGAGGCTTCTCAGTGATGACTGCGTACCCCCCCAGACTTTTCATATTAACGATTTTTCCAGTTAAGGTGGTCTTGGGTGCCTCTGTTCGGGCGCCGGTGACGCCCTCGCCTTTGCCGGGCGCCTGAGAGAATGCCGGGCCCACCATCAGCCACACAGCCAGTAGACTCACCACCATTGCGGATAACAGCTTCCTTTTGCTATTCATGACCAGCCTCCAAAATTTATGTTGAATTTGAAGATAACCGGGGTAAATCCCGGTTATCATTGCTACCGGGATAGAAGCTCCTTTTTGACCTCAAAATTCCATTTCCAAATTTCGTAGATAGCCGGATAGACCATTAACTCCAGCAAAAAAAGAGGTAAAAATACCGCCGATCATGGGTGCGGCGATGCGTTTCATGACGTTGGCCCCGGTTCCCGTGGCCCACATGATGGAAATGAGTCCCAACAGCGGGTTGCCGTGGTCATGAACTTCGGCCGGTTCCGCTTGACGGCGCCTTCAGGATGGCGCTATGCAATTCGGAGAGGCTCCTGAGCCGCCCTGCGGCCTTTGCCTGGGCGTAAGCCAGATCAAGGTAAAGGAGCATGAAGATGCCGGTTTCCGCATCTACCCCCAGCAAGGCGATCAGCCCGACCCAGACTGCGATGCTCAGATTGTAGCCCAGCAGATACAGGAACCAGATGGCCCCGACGGCGGAGAACGGCACCGCCAGAATGATGAGCATGGTCTTGGTGATTGATCGGGTATTCATATAGAGAAGCAGGAAGATCAGGAACAGGGTCAGAGGCACCACCAGCAGCAAGCGTTGCTTCACCCGCTGGGCCGCTTCGTATCGGCCGCTCCAGGAAAGGGCGTACCCCGGCGGTAGCTTCAGCTTGTCCTTGAGGAGGCGGGCTGCTTCCTCAACATAACCGTTGGGGTCCCGCCCGGCGATATCGATATCGACATAGCCCGTCAGCAGGCGTCTTCATCCCAATCATAGCCGGCCCACTGTCCTCTTGATATTCGCCAGCTGCACCAAAGGAATTTGCCGCTTGCCGCCGGAGGCCGGCACCAGGATACGCTCCAGGGAGCTGAAGTCGGACCGGAAATCCCCCAGATAGCGGACATTTACCCCGTAGCGCTCCCTCCCTTCCACAGTGGTGGTGACATTTTCACCACCGATGGCATTCTGGATCACGCCGCACTTCTGCGATGCTCAAGCCATAGCGCGCCAATTCTTCCCGGCGCCAATCGAAATCGAGAAAATAACCGCTGCCGGTCCGCTCGGCAAAGACGCTGCAGTTCCTGGATGGATGGCAGCAGGGATTCGATCTGGGCCCCTATCTGCTCGATGGTAAGGAC
>CAWCOX010000002.1:0-53641 GCA_963797235.1 uncultured delta proteobacterium | reverse complement strand
TCCCCCAGCACCACCGAGGTCTCCACCTGCCGGTCCGAGATGGTCCAATAGCGCCGCAGCAGCCGGTCTTTCTCGGCCGGGGTCACCAGTTTGAAGCCGTGTTTTTCATAAAAGCGGACGGCCCACCAGGCTGCGGCCCAGGTGCCCACCAGGATGGGGGCGTCGACCCCCTGGAGGAGCTGCTTTAGCAGTCGGGCGCCGACGCCCTGCTGCTGTGCCGCCGGGCGCACGTAGGCATGGCGGATCAGGGTCACTTCCCCCAGGGGTTGGCGGCCCATGACCCCCAGGAGGTCGCCTGCGGCCTCATAGGCCCAGAAATCGACCCCCGCGGCGATTTCAGCCAGGATTTCGGCGCGGGGCATGTAAGGCTCCTGCCAGCAATCGTCGGGAATGACCCCTTTATAGGCCGCGGTGGCCGCGGCATTGACGATCTCCAGGGCCGCCGCCACTTCCGCTCTGGTCAAGGGCCGGATCAGGACGCGGGCGGCTGAGGCGGGGGGCGGAGAAGTCATGAGTCGCGGCTTTTCTGGTTTTTTGGTTTCTTTTGTTTTAACTGGTCAGGGATTCGGGCGTCGCCGGCGTCTCCGTCTCTGCTTTCAGATGGGCGCCGCATTTGGGGCAGAACTGGAAATCGTGGCTCACCAGTTGGGCGCAGACGGGACAGGTGCGTTCGTAGACCCCGGCCTGGGCGGGGGGCGCAGCCTCGGGTTGGCCGATGGCCGGCGAAGGCGGCGGCGGCTCCAAAGGATTATTGAACGAGGCCTGGGCCTGCTGGGTCAGCTCGGCGCTGGCCGCCTTCAGCTTGGCGAGATAATATCCCAGCTTGCCGGCATACTCCGGCAGCTTCTCGGGCCCGAAAAGGATAAAGGCCAGTAAGGCGAGGAGAATCAGGGCCTCAAAATCGATGCCGAACACTGCCGCAGCCCCCGCTTTAGACCTTGGTCACGCGCTGCCCGCAATGGGGGCAGAAGGCGAACTCGCCGGCGAAGTCCTTATGGCACTGGGGACAGTTGGAGGTTTGCGCCGCGGTGCCGCCGGGAAGATCGCTCCTGGGCGTGGCGGGTCCCGGGTCATCGTGGGCCTGTTTGAAGCTTTTAATGGCCTTGCCGATGGCGTCGCCAAGTTCCGGTAAACGCCGGGGGCCGAAGAGCAGCAGGGCAATGACCAGGATGATGATCAGGGTGGTGAAATTGTAGCCGAACATTAGAGCCTCGCATGGCTAAAGGGTTTAGCAACCGTTATTTTAATTATAATTGATAGATAACCCGTCTGCAAGAGGACTTGAAGTGAAATAGCCTTCAGCTATCAGCGGTCAGCCATCGGCTATTAACCCTGGGTCGCAGAGCCTCAAATCGGACGAATTTGTGCCACTGATGTGACGTTTGAGATCGGTTTAGTTGTGAACAAACCACTGAAGGTGGCATATTCACCGGAGCCTCCGGCTGGATTACCCCCAGGAAAATTGCCGACGGTTCTAACGGGCAACCTGATAGATTATGGGGCGATAGCGAGGCAGTGGTACGGCTTTACCGGCCTGCCGGGCAGCTTCGAGCCAGGCTTGTTTGGCCTGCTCAACTTCCGCCAGGGCCTTTTCTGGCGTCTCCCCATAGGCCGAACAGGAATCCAGGTCGGGAATATCGGCGATATAACCGCCATCTTCATCGCGATAAAAGATGTTGATATGGTAGTCGCTCATCAATCATTCTCCAATCTAATATTATACTTTTCTACGAGGCGTAGGAACTGTCGAATTTGGTAAGGTTTAGCCTCACCCGACACCTCCTGGAGGTTGATCAGTTCCGGGATACCTGGATGAGAAAAAATATGGTGGCTCCCGCTGGTACGTTTTAGTAGGACTAACAGGATAAAAGAGGAAAAGGCGAGTGGAGCTGAAGGGGTGGTACTAGACTTTCCGGCCAAGACGCGATGGTTTATAATCGAAATTACTGAGGACTGAGCACTTTTTACTGAACATTTGTTGAGGACGGCGGGCGAGACGCCCGCCCCACGGGGAGATGCCGGGAGCCGAAAAAAAAAGGGCGACCCGCGTGGAGTCCCGGCAGCGTGTGCTTCCGCCTGCGGCTACAGAAGATGGTGCGTAGAACGCACCCTACCTTTACTGAGGGCGGCGGCGGGATGTCCGCCCTACCAGATGGTATGGACAAAAATCCTTCATTATTCACTCCCTCTCAGCCCCTGGCGGCCCGGTTGCGGCCCCGGAGTCTGAAGGAATTCGTGGGCCAGGAGCACCTGGTAGGGCCCGGGCGCCTGTTGTGGCGGGCCTTGAAGGCCAGGCGGCTGTTCTCCTCCATGATTTTCTGGGGTCCGCCGGGGAGCGGCAAGACCACCCTGGCCCGGGCCCTGGCCGGGGTCATGGACGCCCAGTTCGCCAGCCTCAGCGCCGTGATGTCCGGGGTGCCCGACCTGCGCAAGGTGGTGGAGGAGGCCAGGCGCTGGCAGGAGCAGGGCCGCCGCACCATCCTGCTCATCGACGAAATCCACCGCTTCAACAAGGCCCAGCAGGACGCCCTGCTCCCCCACGTGGAGGAGGGGCTGCTCACCCTGATCGGCGCCACCACCGAAAACCCCTATTTCGAGATCATCGGGCCGCTCCTGTCCCGGGCCCGGATCTTCGTCTTCGAACCGCTCACCGAGGCGAATCTGCTCACCCTCCTGCGCCGGGCCCTGACGGACAAGGACCAGGGCCTGGGAGCCATGCAGGTCGAGGTGGCGGAGGAGGCCCTGGCTCACTTTGCCCGGATGGCCAGCGGCGACGCCCGCCGGGCCCTGACCGCCCTGGAACTGGCGGTCCTCAGCACCGAGCCGGACGCCCGGGGCGTCATCCGGGTGGACCTGGCCGCGGCCCGGGAGTGCATGCCCCGGCGGGACCTGATCTACGATAAGCAGGGCGACGCCCACTACGACACCGTCAGCGCCTTTATTAAGAGTATCCGGGGCTCCGATCCGGACGCCGCCCTCTACTGGCTGGCCCGGATGCTGGAGGCCGGCGAAGACCCCCGCTTCATCATGCGGCGCCTCTTAATCCTGGCCTCAGAGGACATCGGCCTGGCCGACCCCAACGCCCTGGTGCAGGTGGCCGCGGCCTCTCAGGCCCTCACCTGGGTGGGCCTGCCCGAAGGCCGGTACCACCTGGCCCAGGCCAGCCTTTACCTGGCCCTGGCCCCCAAGAGCAACTCCACCGCGGCCTATTTCCGGGCTGAGAAAGCCCTGGAGGACCGAGGCGCCACCCAGGTGCCCGCGCCCTTGCAAGACGCCCACCGGGACCAGCAGGGTTTGGGCCATGGCGAGGATTACCTCTATCCCCACGACTTTCCCGGCCACTGGGTAGCCCAGGATTACCTGCCGGAGGAGTTGGCGGGGTCGCGCTTCTATGAGCCGGGCCCCGAAGGGGCGGAGCCGGACCTGGTGGCCCGCTGGCGGACTTTTCGGCAGCGCGGCGCCAAGCCGGGTGGAGAGGGCGGACCGGGGGCGGCATAAGCCACAGCAGCCCTATCGGCAGGTCATCCAGGCGGATACCTCCCGTTGGAACACTGCAGCAGGCGCCGCCTGCCGTGCCTCAACCAGCAATTTCTCCCGACGATTAATCATTAACCGGAAACCGATTGCTCCCGGGCGGAAAAAATTTCCCGGTCCGGGGCAGATGTCTTGGCAAAACCCAAAAAATCTTTTAAGGTTGACAAATTACTGCTGGGGTCGGGAGGATTTCTTACCACATGCGACTTCTCACCAGGTCGGACTTTGATGGCCTCATTTGCGCGGTTTTGCTTAAAGAGCTCGGGCTCCTGGACAGTTGGAAGTTTGTCCATCCCAGGGACGTGCAGGAAGGCTTAATTGAGGTCACGGAGGACGATATCCTGGCCAATGTGCCTTATATCCCCGGCGTGGGCCTCTGGTTTGACCACCACCCCAGCGAGGAGGAACGGCACCATTTCAATTTCGAGTTCAAGGGCCTGGTGAAGATGGCCCCCAGTTGCGCCCGCATCATCTGGGAATATTACGGCGGTCACGAGAGATTTTCCGAAAAATTTGACGAGATGATGCTTTATGTCGACAAGTGCGACAGCGGCCGCTTATCCCTGGAGGACATCGACAACCCCAGGGGCTGGGTGCTGTTGAGCTTCATCATGGACCCGCGCACCGGCCTGGGCCGCTATCACGACTACCGCATCAGCAATTATCAGCTCATGATGGAACTGGTGGAGTGGTGCCGGACCAAGCCGGTGGAACTGGTCCTCGAGATGCCCGATGTCGAGGAACGGGTCGACCGCTATTTTGAGCAGGACCAGGCCTTCCGGGAGATGGTCCGCCAGAACTCCAGCGTCCACCGTAACCTGGTCGAGCTGGATCTGCGCCGTCAGCCGGAGATCTTCACCGGCAATCGCTTCGTCATCTATGCTTTGCACCCGCAGTGCAACATCAGCATGCAGATCATTATGGGCAAGCAGAACCAAAATACCGTCTTTACCGTCGGACGCAGCATCATCAATAGAAGCAGTCGCACCGACGTGGGCAGCCTGATGCTCAAATACGGCGGCGGCGGCCACCGGGCGGTGGGCACCTGCCAGGCGGACAACGACCAGGCTGAACGGGTGCGTCTGGAGTTGATCGAGGCAATCACCCGGGACGGGTAGGACCGGCGGTCCGGGTGCAAAGGGCTAAAAAAACTTTGACTCCGGAGCTTTGAACTTTTATTTGGTGGAAAAAATTGCCGGGTGGGGTCCAGAACTGGACAAGCCGATCGGCAATAATTATGTTATAGTCAATCCAGTGTAAGGGGGGAGCACACTCTTGCCCAAGGGAGGTGCTACCATGACAAGGATTGTCTTCGCCGACGGTGAACCCCATATCCGGCAGCTCTGTCTGGAAGAACTGCAGGATGAGGGCTATGAAGTGGCCGTGGCCGGCAAAGGTCGGGAGGCGGTGTGTCTGGCCGATTCCTTCAAGCCTGATGTGGTCATTCTGGAGGTCTTACTGCCGGATATGTCCGGTTTGGAGACTGGCCGGATCATCAAGGGCAGCCGGAAGGAAACCAGGATCATCCTCTATTCCCACTCCCTGCCTCCCCAGGACCTGGCTTCCTGGGGGGCGGACGCTTTTGTGGTAAAATCCCCTGACCTGGACCGCCTCAAGGCCATGGTGCGTCGTTGCCTGATTTCCTGACCGGCGGGGCGGCGAGCTTGCAGGCAGAGCGTGAGCGTGGCGCCGTTGGACCTGGGAAAGACCAGGGTCGGTGATTAGAGCGCGGCAGTAGTGAGGTACCCGGAAAGCGCAGACCTTCCTCACCAGCAGAAATCCGTCTGGGCGCGACTCAAATAATCCAACTGGTTTAAAGAGATTGAGAATTATCCGTGAGATAATTATCTCCAAATGATGGAGTTTGACCGAGAATCCTGATATAATTCTAGGTTATGGCAACAAAGAGAGATTACTACGGCATTTTGGGGGTGCAGCGCAGCGCCTCCGTGGATGAAATCAAGAAATCCTACCGCCAGATAGCCCTGAAGTACCATCCGGACCGCAATCCCGGCAACAAAGAGGCGGAAGAGCAGTTCAAAGAGGCGGCCGAGGCCTATGAGGTCCTGCACGACCCGGAGAAGCGCCGTCTCTACGACATGTACGGCCACGAAGGGGTGTCATCCACCGGCTTCACCGGCTTCCGGGACTTCGGCGACATCTTCCGCTCCTTCAGCGACATCTTCGAAGACATGTTCGGTTTCGGGGGGGGCTTCGGCGGCATGGGAGGCATGGGCGGCGGCCCCCGGCCTCAGGCGGGCACCGACCTGCGCTATGATTTGACCCTCAATTTCCTGGATGCCGCCCTGGGCACCGAAGTGACGGTGGAGGTTCCCCGGGTGATTAGCTGCCGCACCTGCAACGGCTCCGGGGCCAAACCCGGCACCCGCCGCATCCCCTGCCCCCAATGCGCCGGCCGGGGGGTGGTGTCCCGCAGCCACGGCATCTTTCAGATCACCACCACCTGTCCCCGTTGCCAGGGGATGAAGGAGTTTTTCGCCGAGGCCTGCCCCACCTGCAACGGCGAAGGCCGGCTGCGGGAAAAGAAGAAGATCAAGGTCAAGGTGCCGCCGGGCATGGACAGCGGCACCCATCTGATCATGCCCGGCGAGGGCAACGGCGGCGCCTACGGCGGCCCGCCGGGCGACCTCTATATCGTTCTGGCGGTCCGGCCCCATGAGCTTTTTCGCCGGGAGGGCTACGACCTGCACCTGGAGGTGCCCATCTCCTTTGTCCAGGCGACCCTGGGTTTCCGCCTAACCATCCCCACCCTCAAGGACAAGCGGGAACTGACGATCCCTCCCGGAACCCAGCCCGGCGAAGTTATCCGGATCAAAGGGGAGG
Organism: uncultured delta proteobacterium; assembly: GCA_963797235.1. Classification (GTDB taxonomy): domain Bacteria; phylum Desulfobacterota; class Desulfobaccia; order Desulfobaccales; family 0-14-0-80-60-11; genus JAPLJC01. The sequence continues at coordinate 47,263 of CAWCOX010000002.1, read as the reverse complement.
GGGTGCCCTATCCCAAGGGTTCCCGCCAGGGCGACCTCCTGGTGGACGTGCGGGTGGTCGTGCCCCGCACCCTGACCCCGCGGCAGCAGCACCTGCTGGAGGAACTGGCCAAGGAAGAGGGCGGGGAGGCCCAGGCCAAGGCCCAGGCGCAGGGGAACTCGGGCGCGGAGCATGAGGAGGGCCTCCTCAAGAAACTCTGGCACACCTTCACCGACCCCAATGCGAAGTGAGGCCTGATTAGCGCAGTCTTGGCAGGGGCGGTTCTCGAACCGCCCTTTTTTTCGTCCTGGGTAACCCGTTGAGTCACTTGCCGAGCCGCCCCCCAGTGGTTATTTTCCAGTATATAGGCGCCAAGGGCAGACTATTTATATTGACAAGGGCAGTCACTTGAGTAATTATTCACAAGTAGAGAGGTCGGTGCGGACAAGGTGGACGAATGGCCATTGATTTCAACATCTTGATCGGCGGGGCGGCGGGGCAGGGGGTGCACGCCATCACCGCACCCCTGGCCAGGACCCTGGTGCGCCAGGGCTGCCATGTGCTCTTTGTCCAGTCTTATGAGTCTCGCATCCGCGGCGGCCATCTGTTCAACCTGATCCGGGTCTCGGACCGGCCCCTGATTTCCTCCCGGGAAGGGGTGGACCTGCTGGTGGCCCTGAACCAGGAGACCGTCCAACTGCATCAGGACGAGTTGGCCCCGGACGGGGTCGTGATTTACGACGCCTCCAAGGTCAAGGAACCGCCGGCCCGGGGGGTGAAGCTGGCCCTGGACCCCGAAACCCTGCTGCCGGAGAAGAAGGCCGCCGAGATCGCCGTCAACGCCGGGGCCAGCGGGGCGCTCCTGGGGCTGCTCCAGGTGCCGCTGGAGCCCCTGATGCAGCTCTTGCTGGAGGCCTTTTTGGCCAAGGGCGTCGACGTGGTGGGCTGGAACCATAAGGCCGCCGCCGCGGGCTACAAGCTGGGAGCCGCCCTGGGCAACGGCCATTCCCTGGCGGGTCTCACCCCGCCGGCCCAACCCCGGCTGCTGATCAGCGGCCACGAGGCCCTGGCCCTGGGGGCCCTGGCCGCGGGGCTGCAATTCATCAGCGGCTATCCCATGACCCCCTGGAGCAGCGTCCTCAACGCTGTGGGCCAGCGGGCCGCCAAGTGGGGCGTGGTGGTGGAGCAGGCGGAAGACGAAATCGCCGCCATCAACCTGGCCCTGGGGGCCTCCTATGCCGGGGTCCGGGCCCTGACCGGCTCCTCGGGCGGCGGCTTCGCTCTGATGGTGGAGACCCTGGGGTTGGCGGGTTGCTCCGAGACGCCCCTGGTCATCGTCGAGGCCCAGCGCCCCGGCCCCAGCACGGGCCTGCCCACCCGCACCAGTCAGGGGGACCTGAGCTTCGTCCTCTCCGCCGGGCAGGACGACTTTCCCCGGGCGGTGCTGGCCCCGGGCACGCCGACCCAGGCCTTCGCCCTGGCGGCCCGGGCCTTCAACCTGGCGGACCGCTATCAATTGCCGGTCTTCCTGATCACCGACCAGTACCTGGCGGACACCAATTTTACCCACGAGGTCACGGATTTTCCGGAGCAGGTCGAAATTGACCGGGCCTTGGAGATGGGGCCGGCCACCGGCCTGTACGAACGCTACGCCTTCAGCGCCGACGGCGTCTCGCCCCGGCGGCTGCCGGGCTTCGGGCCGCAGGTGGTGGTGGCCGACTCCGACGAACACACCCCCGACGGCCACCTCACCGAGGATCTTAAGGTCAGGGTGCGGATGCACGACAAGCGCCTGCGCAAATTAACGGCGCTGGTGCAGGAGCTGAACGGCATCACCACCTCCGGGCCGGCGCGCGGCCCCCCTGACCCTGGCCTGCTGGGGCTCCAGCCTGGGGCCGGTGCAGGAGGCGGTGAAGCGCTTGAACGCGGCCGGGACCCCGGCCCGGATGGTGCACCTGAGCGAGCTCTGGCCCTTCCCGGCCGAGAAAGTGGCCGCGGCCCTGGCGGGCTCGAAAAAATTGGTCATGGTGGAGATGAACGCCACCGGCCAGTGCCACCGCCTGCTGCGGCAGGAGACCGGCCTGAAGGCGGACCACCTGGTCCTGAGGTACGACGGCCTGCCGTTCACCCCGGAATATATTCTCCGGGGTCTGGAGGGCCAGGCCTGATGCTGGAGCTGGAGCTCTATCAAGGGATTGAGTCGGCCTGGTGCCCGGGCTGCGGCAATTTCGGCATCCTCCAGGCCTTCAAGCAGGCCCTGGCCGAGCTGGAAATCCGGCCGGAAAACCTGCTGGTGGTCTCCGGCATCGGCCAGTCGGGGAAATTTCCCCATTATTTAAAATGCAACACCTTCAACGGCATCCACGGGCGCACCCTGCCGCTGGCCACCGGGGCGCACCTGGCCAACCACGAGCTGAAGGTGGTGGCCGACGCCGGCGACGGCGACTGCTACGGCGAGGGGGGCAACCACCTGCTGGCCGCTCTGCGGCGCAACCCCGACCTTACCCTGGTGGTGCACAACAACCAGGTCTACGCCCTGACCAAGGGCCAGGCCTCCCCCACCACCGACCAGGGCACCAAGACCCTGCTGCAGCCGGAGGGCGTGGCCTATCCGCCGCTGCACGCCCTGGCCCTGGCCGTGAGCCAGGAGTGCTCCTGGGTGGGCCGGGGCTTCGCCGGGATGCCGGAGCACCTGACCGGCCTCTATAAGCAGGCCCTGACCCACCGGGGCTTCGCCCTGCTGGAGGTCTTGCAGCCCTGCGTCACCTTTAACCGGGTCAACACCTACCAGTGGTACCAGGCCCGGGTTTACGAGGTGGAAAAAGAACCGGGCTACGCCCCGGAAAACGAGCTTTGGGCCTATCAAAAGGCCAAGGAATGGGGCGAGCGCATCCCCATCGGGGTGATCTTTAAACGCCCCCGCCCCATGCTGACGGAGGCCCATGCGGTCCTCCAGGCCGGCCCGTTGGTCAAACAACAAGGTGAGCGTCCGATCAGGGAGCTTTTAGCGGAGTTTTTTTAACAGGCGAATGGCGGCGGCCACAGGCCGCCCGATAAATTGCTGCGTAGACTTCCTTAGACACAGACGGAGCGCCTGGGATACCGGTTTAACCGGTGGGCGGACGGTCGCCCTACGACCATTATGGTGCGTAGGACGCACCCTATGTATTCGCCTTGAATGGAGGGCGAACACCAGGTTCGCCCCTACGGACTGAGATTTGTGCCATTAATGTATTTTTGTAAAAGGAGAACTTTATGGTAGCCGACAAAGAGATGACCTCGTGGGATATCGTCCGGGAACCGAACCGCATCATCGAGATGGATGAATACGGCTCGCGGATGGAGTTGTTGATCTGCCTGCTCACCTGGGGGGTGGAAATCGGGCTCTGCTTCGCCTTTGCCATCTCTTATCTACGCGGTTAGGTGAAACCGGGAGTCGCATCGTCAGGCGGCGCGGCGGGGAGCCTAGCCGATTTTGTCTGGAGAGGTTACCCGGCCCTGGAGTCGTGGTGCAGTCGTGACAAATATCCCAATTTGTCATAAATATTTTGGCAATATTCATTGAAATAATGTCTTAACAGGCTTAAAATATATTTCTAGTAATTGGATTCCCTGCCGGAGCCCGGAAGAGTTCGAGTTTCGACAGCAGGCGCGGGGCAGGAACCCACCAAACCTGGGGGTTACCACAGGCACTGGCGTTCGGAGTTCGCAGAGCCTAGGAACCTGATGGGCAGAGGCTCAGGGAGGTGTGGGACACTCATGATTAACGAATTGCTGGCTCCAGGCGGCAGCCTGGAAATGGTGGAGGGAGTCCTCAAGAACGGCGCCAACGCCGTGTATGTCGGGTCCAAGGGCTTCAGTCGCCGGAAGTGTCAATGGGAGCTGGAAGACAGCGACATCGCTGAGGCGGTGCGCATCGCTGATAAATACCAGGGCAAGATTCGGGTGGCCCTGAACGCCGAAATCCCGCCGGAAAAAATCCCCCTGGTGTTGCAAAAGGTTGAGAAGTACGCCCACTTCGGCATCGAAGGGGTGATCGTCAAGACCCCGGCGGTGATCCAGGCCGTCCACCAGCGGTTTCCGGGGCTGGTCATCCACGCCAGCGTCGGCGCCAACATCGAGACCCAGGCGGAGATGGCCCGGTTCAAGGACTACGGCTGCACCCAGATTGTGGCCTCCACCGAAATCGACACGGTGGCGAAGCTGGCCCGCTTCAAGCGGGAGGCGGACGAACTGGGGCTGGGGACCGAGATCCTGATCCACGGCAACCGCTGTGTCGGCGGCGTGGGCAACTGCATGTTCCACGAACTGATTGCCGACTCCTACGTCCGCAAGGTCTATAAAGACGAGGATGGCAACGAAATCGTCGAATATGAGGGCTGGCCCGATCGCAGCGGCAGTTGTTTCCGGATCTGCATGCTCACCGACGAACAGCGGCGTAAGCTCCTCTCCCGGCGGGGACAGCCCCCGGAGAGAATCGAGGCCATGAACGACCGCATCCGGTTGCACCCCAACGTGGCCTTTGCCATCCTGGGGGATGAGCTGAAGGGTTATCTCGATCTGGGCTTGGCCACCGTCAAGGTGCAGGGCCGGGAGTACGCGGTCTCCATGATCGCCAAGATGATCTGCTGCTATCGCCAGCTCATCGACGCCCACGCCCGGGGCGAAGACATCAACGGCACCTTCTATAAACGCATCCAGGACCGCCTGGCGGCCATAGTGGCGGAGCGGGACACGGCCCGGATGGAGAAGACCAAGGAGCTGCATCGCCAGATTGTCGGCCTGTAAGCTTTTTGTAACCGGGCCTGTAAATAATACTTTATTATGTCTAAAAGCCTGTCCTATAATGGGGCAGGCTTTTTTATGCGGTTGATTTTGGTAGCCGCAGGCGAAAGCCCTCGCAGACCTGAGGCGATGCCATCATGAAGCGGCCCCGCCCATCAAGGCGACGACGGCTGCCACCCCGAACCTCATAGTCACTTCTCACTGAAATTTAATGAACCGTCAGCCTCGACTAATCCGCCAGATCACCGAATTCCGCCAATCCTATTCTGAGTTGGGCGCCGGCGACGCGGTGGTGGGAACCCTGCCCCTGCGCCCCGGCGAGGGTTTTAAATTACTGGACCTGGCCGATCGGGGGGTGTCCCTGTTTCCTCCGGCCCTGGCGCAAGTTTTGAACAGCTCCAAGGTCGCCCAGGCCGAGATCCTGGGAGAATTCGTGGTGCCCGGCACCTTCGCGGCCTATAGTCTGGCTGATCTGGCCGACCACCTCGCCGAGTATCACGAACTCTATCCGGCCGCGGTGGTCAGCAAACGGGACCGGGCCCATCTGGGTTTGGGCGTGGGCCGCTGGCCTTCCCTGGAGGCCCTGTACAGCCTGGCCTCGCTCCAGCCCCTGTCCTATCCCCTGGTGGTGCAGCCGTTGGTCGAAGGGGCCCGGGATTTTCGGGTGGTCGTGGCGGCCGATTATACGGAGGCCTATGAGCGGGTCAACCCGCACAGTTTCCGCAAGAACCTCTATCAAGGCGGCTCCTCCCGGCCTGAGGCGGTCACGCCGGAGCAACTCCAGTTCTGCCGCCGGGTCATGGCCCGGGGAAAATTTCCCTATGCCATCCTGGACCTCCTGGTCAGTCCGGCCGGGGCAACTTATCTTTCTGAAATAAATCTTCAGGGCGGTCTCAGTGGCGCCCGCCTCAGCCAGGCGGAATGGCGCCGCCGGGTCGCGGCCCTGGCGGAGGAATTTTGCCGCGCCTGGGAAAACTCAGCGAAGAACCCGCTTTAAGGGACCGGGTCCAGGTCTTCCTGGACCGCTCTCACGCCGGGCGCCTGCTGGCCGAGCGCCTCCTGGGGTACCGGGGCCAAAAGGTGCATCTGTTCGCCATTCCCGCCGGCGGGGTGCCGGTGGCCGCTGAGATCGCCCGGGAGCTGGCCCTCCCCCTGGACCTGATCATTGTCCGGAAAATCCAGCTCCCCTACACCACCGAGGCCGGCTTCGGGGCCCTGAACCCGGCGGGGGAGGCCATTTTCAATAAAGAGCTGCTCCAGCGCATTCACCTTTCCGGGGAAGACATCGCCGTTCAGACGGAAAAGACCTTGGCCGTCATCCGCCGGCGGGAGGAGAGGCTGCGGGGCGGCCGGCCCTATCCCGAACTGGCCGGCGAGCCCGCCATCGTCGTCGACGACGGCCTGGCCTCGGGCTATACCATGCGGGCCGCGGTGCAATTCCTGAAGCGAAAGAACGCTGGCCGAATCATCGCGGCCGTGCCCACCGGCGCCCTCCGCACCGTCCAGGACCTCCTGCCCCTGGTGGACGAACTCCTCTGCCTCAACGTCCGCTTCGGCTGGTCCTTCGCCGTGGCCGACGCCTACCAAAACTGGTATGACCTGGAGGAGGAGGAGGTGCTGGAGATTTTGGCTTCCCTACGACCACAAACCGAATGAATTTTAGGCAAAACCGCCTCACCGCCGCTCACTCTCGGGGGGGGCGCCGGCCGATGCGGGCCGGGCCTCTAAAACTTCCCGCATTTTGAGGGCCAGCTCCAGATGTTTGAAGGGCTTCTGGAGAAAATTGATTTCCGGGTTCAAGGTTCCGTGGTCGCCGAGGGCGTTTTCCGTATAGCCCGACATATACAGCACCGGGAGCCGGGGATGCCGGGCGGTGAGATGTTCAGCCAACTCCCGGCCACTCATCCCGGGCATGGTGACATCGGTTAAGAGCAGGTCAAGGGAGGCGCCGCAGTCCTCCGCCAGCCGCAAGGCCTCAGGGCCGTCTTGAGCCGGCACCACGGTATAGCCGTAACGCTCCAGGATGCGGCTGGTCACCTCTCGCACCAGTTCTTCGTCTTCCACCAGCAGGATGGTTTCCGAGCCCTGCAGGGAAACGGGACGCGGCTGGGTCAAGGCGCCTTCCGGGGCTGGCGGCGCCGCCACCTGGGGCAGATAGATCTGGAAGGTGGCTCCCCGGCCGGGATCGCTGCAGAGGCGGATGTGCCCGCCGCTCTGGGTGATGATCCCATAAACGGTGGAGAGGCCCAGCCCGGTGCCCTTGTCGCTGTCCTTGGTGGTGAAGAAGGGCTCGAAAATATGGGCCTGGGCCTCTGGAGCAATGCCGGTGCCGGTGTCGCTGATGGTCAGCAGGGAATAAGAGCCCGGCGGGATATCCGCCGGTCCCCCCCAATCGGCCTCGTCCACCCGGACGTTGGCGGTCTCAATGGTGAGGCTGCCACCCTCGGGCATGGCATCCCGGGAATTGACCGCCAGGTTCAGGATTACCTGGTCAATCTGCATCGGGTCGGCCTTGACGAGTCCCAACTGCGGTTCCAGATGGGTAACCAGGTGGATATCTTCGCCAATGATACGGAGCAGCATCTTATCAATGTTGGCCGCCACGGTGTTCAGATCCAGGATCTGGGGCTTGAGCACCTGCTTGCGGCTAAAGGATAAGAGCTGCCGGGTCAGTGCCGCGGCCCGCTCCGCGACCTTTTGAATCTCTTCCACTTCATGGCGAAGCTGATCCTGGCCTTCCAGGCTGTGGCACAAAAATTCGCTGCAGCCGGCGATGACGGTCAGCATATTATTGAAGTCATGCGCCACTCCACCGGCCAGCCGTCCCACCGCCTCCATTTTTTGGGCCTGGAGCAGCTGTTCCTCCAGCTTTTTCCGGATCGTAATGTCTTTCAGGTAAGCGATCACCCCGGTAATGGTCCCCCGGGCATCTTGCAATGGGTAAGTGGAGACCTCGAGCCATCCTTGGGACTGCGCGGCGCCGTCAAAGGGGATGATCTCCATCTGGCCTTCACCGGTCTCAAAAGTTCTGAGGGCCGGACACCTGAAACAAGGCTCGGCCTTTCGGTGTAAAAGCTGGTGGCATTTCCCCCCCGCCGGGGAGACTTCCGAGAGGTATAAATCTTTGCCGCCCTGGTTGATGCGGATCACGTTCAGCTCGGGATCTAAGATACAGATGCCATCGGGGATGGCGTCGAACACCCCTTGCAGGAAATTATTGCTTTCCCGCAGCGCTTCTTCGATCTTTTTGCGTTCGGTGATATCCTGAACCGTGCCGGTGATCAAAAAAGGCCGGCTGGCGTTATCCAAAGAGGCTTGGGCCTGCAGGTTCACGATCCGCTCCGCCTGGTCCGGCAGGATGATACGGGAGTCCAGGCTAAAGGAGCCGCCTTGACGCCGGGTCCTGCCGAGGGCCTGAGTTACCCGGTCTTGATCATCCGGCTGGAGAGAGCCCAAAATCGCGGCCAGGCCTCCGGCGAATTCTTGCTTTGAGACCCCCAAGAGTCGAGGAATTTCCTCAGACCAGAGAATTTCATCCGTTTCCAGATGCCATTCCCAATATCCCAGCCGGGCGATATCCTGGGCGTGAGCCAGGCGGCTCTGGCTCCGGCGCAGTTCGGCATAGGTCTGGGAGGCTCGTACCATATAACGCACCCGAGAGCTCAGAATAGTCCAGTTGATGGGTTTGGTGATGAAATCGGTGGCGCCCACTTCATAAGCCCGATTGATGGAATCCAGATCGTCCAGCCCCGTGACCATGAGGATGGGGGTATGTTGCCCGCCGGGCAACCGGCGCAGGGCGGCGCAGGTGCTGAAACCATCCATTCCGGGCATCAGGACGTCCACGAGCACCAGATCCGGCCGCAGACTTTTGAACAACTCCAGACACTGCCGGCCATCGTCTGCCGCGGCCACCTCGAAGCCGGCCTTCGCCAGGATGGCCTGGCACAAAAGGCGCATAGTGCTATCGTCATCCACGATCAGCACCAACGGGTGGCTGCTGGAATTATCCAATTCCATTAACTGGCTCTCTTCTGGAATTCCTGCCTTAAGGCCTGTTTGACCCGGTCATATTCGGTGACGGCATGGTCCAGGAACTTGCCGGCGTGATCCAGCGAGCGGGAGCGGCCCATTACTTCCATTTCCTGGAACAAGGCGGATAGATTCAGGGCGCCGACGTTGGCGCTGCTGGATTTGAGGCTGTGGGCCGTCCGGTGGACCACCTCGGGGTCGTGCTGCTGGATGGCTTCTTTAAGTTTAGCCAGGAGTCCCGGGGCCTCTTTCAGGTAGGCCTGGATCACCCGGCTCAAAAGGTCCGGGGCGCCCTCCGTTTGCAGCTTGATAATCTGCGCCAGCACCTTGCGGTCCAGAGGGCTGGCCAGCGTCGTGGGGGCGCCATTTTTCCCCTGCAGCGCCACCGGCTTGGGGTCCACCCGCAGGGGGAGCCAGCGGGCCAGGGTGTTCTGCAATTCCTCCTGGGTGAACGGCTTGCCCAGGTAATCGTCCATGCCCGCAGCCAGGCAGGTTTCCCGGTCCCCTTCCATGGCATGGGCGGTTACGGCAATGATGACATTGCGGGGCTGGTCTCCCGCCGCTTCCTGCTTGCGGATAATCCGGGTGGTTTCATAGCCGTCCAATTGGGGCATCTGGCAGTCCATTAAGATGAGATCGTAGTGGGTGCGGCTCAGGGCTGCCAGGACTTCCGTGCCGTTGAAGGCCGATTCCACCTGACAGCTGCAGCCTTCCAGCATAGCCCGGGCCACCTCCTGGTTCACCAGGTTATCTTCCGCCAGCAGCACCTTGCCGGGAAACTTGATGCACGAGGCCGCAGGCACAACCTGGCAGGGGCCGGGGGCGGTGTTCCGCATCAAGGCTACCAGGCAATTGAGCAGGTGGGACTGGCGCACCGGCTTGGTAAGATAGGCGATGATGCCGGCCTCCCTGGCCTCCTGGGCGCTGCCGCAAGCCCCCATCGAGGTCAGCATGATGAGGCGCACCTCGCTGATGCCGGGATCGGCCTTGATGGCCCGGGCGAGCTCGAGGCCGTTCATGCCGGGCATGTTCAGGTCCAGGATGGCCAATTGATAAGGCTCACCTCTCCGGGCCGCGGCCTGCAGCATCTCCAGGGCCTGGACGCCATCCGCAGCGGCGTCGTCGATCATGGACCAGGCGGTGATCTGGTGATGCAGGATCAGTCGGTTGGTGGCATTATCGTCCACGATCAGCACCCGAACCTCCCTGAGGCAAAAACCGGGATCGGCCTCGTCGGGGGTGGGATCTCTAAGCTTCTGGAGGCGGACGGTGAACCAGAAGGTCGATCCTTGTCCCGGTTGGCTCCTGAGGCCGATGCCATCACCTCCCATCATATCCACCAGGCGTTTGGCGATGGCCAGACCCAGACCGGTGCCGCCAAAATTACGGGTAGTGGAGCCGTCAGCCTGACGGAAGTCCTCGAATATCTGGTCCTGGGCCTCGGGGTCAATGCCGATGCCGGAATCCTGGACCTCAACGCGCACTACTACCGCCTCCCCCTGGTCCTGCACCAGTTCGGCCCGGGTCACCACCTCCCCGGCGTCGGTGAACTTGATGGCGTTGCTCAGTAAATTCATGAGGATTTGCCGCAGGCGGTTGGGGTCTCCTTGGACCAGGCGGGGCACCTCCGGGGCCACGGCGCAGACGAACTCCAGGCCCTTGTTTTGGGCGCCCTCCGCCAAGAGTTCCGCCACCTCTTCCAGCGTCAGGGGCAGGTCAAAGGGGATGCTCTCCAACTCCAGCTTCCCGGCTTCGATCTTGGAGAAATCGAGGATATCTTTGAGAATGTTCAACAAGGTTTCGGCGGAAGACCGGACCGTGCCGACAAACCGGCGCTGCTTTTCCGTCAATTCCGTGTTCAGGAGGAGCTCCGTCATCCCCAGCACCCCGTTCATGGGGGTGCGGATTTCGTGGCTCATGTTGGCCAAAAACTGGGACTTGGCTCGACTGGCTGCTTCCGCGGCTTCTTTTTCTCTTTTTAACTGCAGATTTTTTTCGGCAATTTCCTGTTCCCGGCGGGAGACTTCCTCCAGGCGGGCATTGAGAACCAGATTACGGGTAGCGCCCCGCCAGACGACTCCCAACCCTCCCAGGGAAAGCAGAGACAGGGAGCCCAGGGCAATGAGCAGATAACTGGGAGAAATGTGACCCAACACCCGGCTGGACGGCCAGAGGCCCAGGAGATAGAAGGGCGTCTGCGGTATGGGCGTCCAGACCGCGACCATGTCGGTGAGCGAGTCGTTTTTGTCAAAGGCTTGGAGGCGTTGATAACCACCGATTTTGGCGCTTTCCGGATCGGGCAGAAAGGCGGGGGCCTTGGAGCCGCTGGAGCCGCACGACATCAGGAGATTGCCTAAATAGGTGAGAGTGTAAACGGAGTTGGATTTCACCCCGGAGATCAGGTGCTTTTGTACCGCTTCCAGGTTCACCAGGGCGATGATCTGCCCGGCATAGGCCCCCTTGAAAAAATACGGGGCGGAAATCAACACCTGCACGGTTTCTTTCAGGGGTTCCACCAGAATGACCGGGCCCGAACTTTCCGGGGTCAGAAAGCGTTTCCAGGTCCCCGGGGGAATCCGGCTGACGTCGGGGGCGGGGCTGGCCGCCAGGCATTCCCCGTTCTTATTGAGAAAAATGAAGCCGTCATAGATTCTATCCTGGTTCAGTCTTCTCTCCGCCACCAGCCGATCAAAAACCTTCTGGATACCCGTGAGGCTGGCCCGCAGGCCGTACTCCATGGACATGCCCAGGGCTTGATTCTCGAAAAAGATGGAAATCTCCCGGTCCTCAGCGAGATTTTTTAGGTCATTCTGCCGTTCAGCATAGAAATAGCTGACTGCCGCGGCATGCTTCTCCAAGCCGTGCTGCAAATTCCTCAGGGCAAATTCCTGCAACTCCACCTGGGACAGATAATTTCGGCTGATCAGGAGGGCAACCAATCCCGCCAGGACCAGACCCGGGATGATGAGATAGAGATGGGGTTTGGCTAAGAGCCCCTGCCGCGGAGTCATGTTCTAAGGCTCACAACTTATTTCTTGGCAAAGAAATCCGGGAAATAACTGAGTACATCGGGATAATATTTTTTTACCAGGCGCTGGTAGGTGCCGTCCTTTTGACATTTTTCCAGAAACCGGTTGAAGGCTTGCCGCAGTTGGGGAGAATCCTTGGTGAACGCCACCCCCATGAACTGCCTTCGGGAAAGTGGACCGATAACCTTGATCTTTCCGGGCCATTTTCCCAAGGCGATGAGGGCATCGGGGACATCCAGCAGGGTCATCTGGGCTTCGCCATTGAGAACCGCCGGAGCCAGTTCATTGAGCCCGCCGGGGAATAATTTTATCCGGGCCCCGGTCTGATCCAGGTTGTATAAAGAGGGGTCCAAGCAGGTGTTGGTCTTGCCCAGCAGGGAGTGCCCTTTGAGCATGGTCCTGACCGTGGCGATATCCTGGTCTATGTCGCCGCCGGGAGTGATGGGTTTTTGCGGAGATTCGGCCTGGGCAATGAGCCAGACCTGGGTGGGAAAGGTGGGGGTGGAATAGTCGACGATCTTTTCCCGCCAGGGCAGGATGGTAAAGCCGCAGGCGATGAGATCGCCCTTGACCGGGGCCCCTCCCAGGACCTGGACGTTATCCCCCTGGGCCTTCACTTTTTTGCCCGTCAAGTCGGGCAGGATATTCTCCCAGGAGGTTTCGACGTATTCGTATTTAACCCCCAGGTCCTGGGCGAAAAGCTTCACCAGTTCCACGTCCAGGCCATCCTGGATGCGGGTGACGAAGTTGGCGTAGGGCACCCCCAGGTGCCGCAGAACTCCCCTGGCCATGATGTCCGGCAGGTCGGCGCCGAACCCCGGAACCACCGGGAACGCCACGAGCAAGATCACGATTATTAGCGTTAATAGGCTGCCTTGCTTTCGATTCTCCACGGGTAATGTTCCTTGAATGTTCGGATGTACTGCTCAAACCATAAGAAATAAATCGGCATCTCGGCAAAAAACATAAAGCTAATCCCCCGCGGTCCCGGACCGGGTGGAGCGGGGGGCCTTGGCCGAGGCATCTTGGCCTGCAGGTGGTTTAATCATTTAAGGAAAGAGCCGAGCGATCAGCTAATCAAGCCATGATCCGGGGCTGGGGATAGGGGAGACCCGAACCTCGGGCGTGACGGCAGGGGATAAAATTTCCTTAGCTCTGGCCGCAAACTTATTACCGGGCCGAAAACCGCGGGTTTGCAGACCATATGATGATTCTATGGCGGTGAGCTCAGGGATCAGCTCTCGGCGCTCTCTTCCTGGCAGCGCTTCTTGGCTTCCTTGCGGCAGAGTTCCCAGATGACGCAGCCGGGGCGGAATTTGCAGTAGAGGCAGGGGTCGGTGCAGGCCCGGCAGGCGTCCAGGCACTCCTGGCAGTAGCCGACTTCGTGCTTCTGGCACACGACATCGGCGCCCCGGTCCGGGTGAAAACGGCAACGGTTCCTTAATTCCATAATTAATTATAGCAAAAATCCCGCGGGCGGGGGCCGATTGGCGTCGGCTAAACGTTCAGGGCCAGTATCGGTCAGCCGCCGGGAATGAAAATCCCCCTGCCCCCCTTTGCCAAAGGGGGAATTTAGGGGGATTTCTTCACGGTAAATCTTCGTGGTTTCGTATCGGTTTCTCCGGTCCTCTCCCGGCATCAGGCTAAATCCCTGGGTTAATTTTGACCGGCAGCCAAAAATCTCCCGCCCGGCCCTTTAAAACCTGGAATCTTCTCCTATTTTAAATAGAGATTGTCGGCGTCGGGCGACCCAGCGGGTCGCCCCGGCATAAAGGATTATCCATGACCGAAGACAGCTACGCGGCGCTCCGGGAACGCATGGTGGACCAGCAGATCAGGGCCCGGGGGGTGGTTGACCCCCGGGTGCTGGCGGCCATGCGGAAAGTGCCCCGGCACCTCTTCATTCCTCCGCACCTCTGGGACCAGGCCTACAACGACTATCCCCTGCCCATCGGCGAGGACCAGACCATTTCGCAGCCCTACATCGTGGCCCTGATGACCGAACTCCTGGAGATCAAGGAGACGGGCCGGGTCCTGGAGATCGGCACCGGCTCCGGTTATCAGGCGGCCATCCTGGCGGAGCTGGCCGCGGCAGTCTTGAGCATCGACCGGGTGGGCGGCCTGGCGGATCAGGCCAGGCAGGTGCTGGACTCCCTGGGATATACCAACGTGCGGATTCGGGTGGGAGACGGCACCCTGGGCTGGCCCGAGGAGATGCCCTTTGACGCCATCATCGTCACCGCCGGGGCGCCCAAAGTCCCCCGGCCCCTGACGGAACAGCTGGCCCTGGGCGGACGGTTGGTGATCCCGGTGGGAGACACCTGGTCCCAAACCCTTACCTGCGTCCGCAAGACCAAAGAAGGGCTGAAGTTCGAGTACCACGGCGGCTGCCGCTTTGTGCGCCTCATCGGCAAATACGGCTGGGAGGGCGGCAGGGAGGCGGAGGCGGGGGCGGATTGAGGGCGGGATAGGGCAAAGCAAGCTGTGCCCCTGCTCGGGCGAATTTGGGCGGCCGAGACGGCCGCCCCACCAGGATAGATTATTCGGATTTGGCCACGCGGGGTGGGTGTTCCGTCAAGGCTGCGGCGATGACCCGCCGGGCCAGGGGACCGGCGAAGGAGCCGCCGTGGCCGCCGTGCTCCACCAGCACCGCCACGGCCACCCGGGGGTTGTCCGCCGGGGCATAGCCCACAAACCAGGCGTGGTTCTCATATTTATTGCCCACCAGGGTCTCTTTGCCGCCCCCCTTCTCCTGTTCCAGGCGTTCCACGGTCACCACCTGGGCAGTGCCGGTCTTGCCGGCGATCTCGATATTGGGGAGGAAGGCCTCCTTGCCGGTCCCCTTTTCTTCCCCCACCACTCCTTCCAGGGCCTTCTGCACCGCTTCGATGGTGGCCGGGCTGGCCCCCAGGCGATATTTGACCACCGGCTGGAATTGAAACAGGACCTCACCCGAAGGACTCTCCACCTTCTCAATGAGCTGGGGTTGGTAGATGGTGCCGCCGCTGGCTATGGCCGCGGCCACCTGGGCCATCTGGATGGGGGTGGCCAGGTTGTAGCCCTGGCCGATGGCCACCGACAGGGTCTCCCCTTCGTGCCAGGCCTGCTTAAAGCGGGCCCGTTTCCATTCGGTGGAGGCCACCAGTCCGGAGGCTTCCTTGTCCAGGTTCAGGCCGCTGGGCTGCCCCAGGCCGAACCGCCGGCTCCACTTGGCGATGCGGTCGATCCCCAGTTTCTTCCCCAGGTTATAGAAGTAGACGTCGCAGGATTCCACCAGGGCCTTATGGAGGTTCACCGCGCCATGGCCGTGCTTTTGCCAGCAGTGGAACACGTGGTCGCCCACCTGCAGGGAGCCGGTGCAGTCGATGATGGTGTCGGGAGTGATGACATTCTCCTCCAGGCCGGCCACCGCCATGACGATTTTAAAGGTGGAACCCGGGGGATACTGGCCTTGCAGGGGCCGGTTTTCCAGGGGATGGGCTTTATCCTTCAGGAGCCTTTGCCATTCCTGGGTGGTAAGCCCCCGTTCAAAGGCCTCCTGGGAAAAGCTGGGAGAAGAGGCCAGGGCCAGGACCCTGCCGGAGCGCGGGTCCAGGGCGACGATGGCCCCCACCATGCCATCCAGGCAGGCCTCGGCCTCCTTTTGCAGGCGGTTGTCCAGGGTCAGGTAAATATCGTCCCCGGAGGTGGGGAAGACCGAGTCCAACTGGCGGAACTCCCGGCCGTAAGCATCCACTTCGAGGCGGCGGTAGCCCCTGGCGCCCCGGATGAACTTATCCCAGGCCAGTTCGATGCCGCAGCGGCCGACATAATCTCCCACCTTGTAATTGGCAAACTTGCCGCTCTTGAGCTGGGCTTCGGTGATTTCCCCTAAATAGCCCAGGACGTGAGCCGCCAGACCGTTTTGCCGGTACTCCCGCTTGGGTTGAATCTGCACCAGCGTCCCGGGCAGCTCGGGTTGATAAGTGGCCACCAGGGCCATTTCCTCCCAGGTAAGGTCCCCGCGGATCCGCACCTGGTATTGCCCGGCCGCCTTGGCGTTTTCCAACTGGCTGGTGACCTGCTTCTGATCCAATTTCAACAGACTCGCCAGGCGCCGGGCCAGGACCGGGATGTCGGTCACGTCCTCCATGACCGCCACCAGGTCGTAGCTGGGGCGGTTGGCCACCAGGACCCCGCCGTTATGGTCCAGGATTTTGCCGCGCCAGGGGGGCAGGTCTTGCTGGCGGAGGTGGTTCTGCTCCGAACGCTGTTGCAGGTCCTCCCCTTGCACCAGTTGCAGGAACCAGAGGCGCAGGAACAGGAGGGCAAAGAGGCAGAGGACGACCAGGGTCACGACGGCAAAGTTGCGCCGCACCCGTTCCTGTTCCTCCGGGGACATGGCGCCGCCGCTGGAACTTCCCAGGTATCTATAACCCCAGAGGCTCTCTTTTTCCGGATCAGGCATCAGAGTCAACTTAAAGGATTACCGGCTGCTTGGTGATCAAACCCCTACGCGGCTCCGGCCCCAGCTTAAGAAAACGGCTGATAGGGCGAAGGATCGCTGGGGCGCCAGCCGAAGCGGCGCAAAAAATTTTCCATCCCCCGAACCAGGAGATACATCAAGGGTCCCAGGGCCGCAGTGCCCAGGATTTCCGCGAGATGACGGGTCAACAGGTCATGGACGAAAAAACCTTCGTATCCCAGAGTCACAATACTTATCTGCATGAAGAACTCCTGCAGACTCAGGCCCGCCAAAGTGGCCAGCACCTGGGAGCTGAGGCGTTGCCAGAGCAGCCGTGGCCGGAAAAACCGGGCCGCCCCCACCAGCAGCAGGGCCGCGCCCAGATGCAACCCGAAGGGGGTGGTGGCGAAACTGTCCTGCAAGGCCCCCAGGGCCAGGGCCAGGGCCAGGGCCAGCCCCAGGGACGGCCGCAAGGCCACATAGAACAGGAGCAGGGACAGGAGGCGCAGGTGCACGTGAGGAAAGAACACCAGGTTCTGCACGTAAAAGAGGCAGAGGGCCAGAAAAGTGTAACCGAAAAAAGCGGCGATCATGGCTCGGATAGTGCAAGGCTGGCCACTTTGATCACCAGGACTTCATCCAGGGCCGCCAGGTCCACGGTGGGGGCGACCTCGATCTCCTGATAGACGCCGGGGTTTTTCTTGTTGGCTGCGGTCACCTTGCCGAAGACCAGCCCTTTGGGATAGATGCCGCCCAGGCCCGAGGCCAAAACCAGGTCCCCGACCTGGACGTCGGCGCTTTTAGGCACGAAATCCAGGGAGCAGTTCCAGCCTCCCTTGCCTTTGAGAATGCCCCGCACCCGGCTGCGCTGCACCATGGCTTCGGCGCCGCTCTTGCGGTCGACGATCAGCATCACCTTGGAGTATTGGGGAAAAGTCTCCACCACCCGGCCCACGATGCCTTCCGGGGCCAGCACCGGCAGGCCGTTTTTCACCCCCTGGGCCTTGCCCTGATCAATCAGGGCGCAGCGGGACCACAGGGACGGATCGTAGGCGATGATCCGGGCGCCGATCACCGGCACGGCCACCTGTCGCTTCATATCCAGCAGGCCTTCCAGGCGAGTCAGGGCCTGCTGGGCCTCCCGGTAGCGGACTTCCTTTTGCCGGTATTCCTCTAAGCTCTGGCGCAGCTGGATATTTTCCTGCCTGGCCCCCACCAGGTCGAAATAGCCCAGCCAGAGCCGCTTGCCGGTGCGGACCAGGTATTCCAGGGCCTGCAGGCCGGGGCTGGTCACGGTGATGACCAGCCCTGACACCCTGGATAAGGCCGGCGACTGCCTCAGGCTGAGGGAAAGGACGGAGATAACCAGCAAGACGGCCAGGACAATCAGCAGCGGGGTGCGATAGCGCAGTCTAGGGCGCAAAACCAACCGCCTTAATCAACCATCACTTCCTTCAGGATGTTGAGGTTGTCCAGGGCTCGACCGGAACCCAGGACTACCGTGGAGAGGGGATCGTCGGCGATCTTGATGGGCAGCCCCGTCTCCTGTTTGAGCAGTTCGTCCAGCCCCTTCAGCAGGGCGCCGCCGCCGGTGAGGTAGATGCCCCGGTCGACGATGTCCGCGGCCAGTTCCGGCGGGGTCTGCTCCAGGGCGGTCTTCACCGCGGCCACGATCTGGTCGATCTGCTCCTGGATGGCCTGGCGCACTTCATCGGAATTGACGTTGATGATCTTGGGGATGCCGGTGACCAGGTCCCGGCCCTTGACGTCCATGGATTCGGGTTCCAGCGGAAAGGCGTTGCCGATGGTGGTCTTGATGATTTCGGCGGTGCGCTCGCCGATGAGCAGGTTATAGGTGCGCTTGATGTATTGCAGAATGGCCTCGTCCATCTTGTCGCCGCCCACGCGGACGGATTTGGAATAGACGATGCCGGCCAGGGAGATGACCGCCACCTCGGAGGTGCCGCCGCCGATGTCCACCACCATGTTGCAGATGGGCTCGGTGATGGGGAGCCCCGCGCCGATGGCCGCAGCCATGGGTTCTTCAATCAGATAGACCTCCCGGGCGCCGGCGGATTCCGCCGACTCCCGCACCGCCCGCTTTTCCACCGGGGTGATGCCCGAAGGGACGCAGATGATGATGCGGGGCCGGATGAGGGACCGGCGGTTGTGCACCTTGCGGATGAAGTGGCGCAGCATGGCCTCGGTGATTTCGAAGTCGGCGATGACCCCGTCCTTCATGGGGCGGATGGCGACGATATTGCCCGGGGTGCGGCCCAGCATCATCTTGGCCTCCCGGCCCACGGCCAGAACCCGGTTGCGGTCCCGGTCGTTCTTGCGCACCGCCACCACCGACGGTTCGCTGAGGACGATGCCCTTGCCTTTGACATAAACCAGAGTATTGGCGGTGCCCAGGTCAATGGCCAAATCATTGGAGAACCAACCCAGGATGGGATCTAGAAACATATGTACCACTCCTTAATCTTGATGGAACACCGCCTGAGGTCCGGTGGGTATTGCCGGTGAGAGGGCAAGAGGCACCCGGTCCCTGAAGTCGAGGAAGGGCTTAAAATATATCCCTAGCCTGGTAATATTACCTTATTTCGTGCACAAAATCCAACCTAAAAATTGGCGACCGGGGCTGGACCCCAATGGGCCATGACCGGCATCGGTCCAAGATATCCGGCCACAGGTCTCCAGTGCCAGGTTTTCCCTCCGGGGGCCGGGATAATCGGCACAAGGAGCAGAGGAAAGTAAAGCAGGATAGGGCCGGTTAATTTCAGCACTACCGGGAATTGGTTATTTGCTTGCTCTTTCGGCGAATTTGGATTATTGACCAATTTATTATATAAAGAAAAAATGCAAGGAATTCTGGTAAAAGCTCTTAATTTGCCCGCACCAGAAGGATATCATTTGTGGAGACCTACCGTAATGCCTTTTGGGGATTCGCCATCGTTTTGGCCAAGGGCTGGAGAGAACCTTTTTGGTTAGTGAGGCTTTTTAAGCGCCGGCAACTGCGCGAGCAACCAGAATTCATCGGCCCCTTCAATTCGAGATTGAAATTCGCCATCGGCCCGATTCATCCGGTTCCGGATGTCTCCGAGCAACAGAAAAATCTGCAACGCATGGCGATGAATCATGGTCATCGGATAATTGATTTTGATGTGATCCATGTGGATGGAAAGGACCATGCCACGATGGTGTTCGTCACCCCCGGCCTCGGCGAGGTCAAGACCTATAGTCTGATCTTCGACAAAACCGAATTTCTGATCACCGCCCAGGGACGATTTCATGAAACTGACTACATGGTGAAATCATTTAAACTGTTGGGTATCGGTAAACAATGGTCCTGGGGAGTCCAGTCGCCCGGCAAGGTTCGCTGAGCCCCGGAAGATTGGGCTGAGGCAGGGTCGTTTTCCAATGGCCGGGGCCAATGCAGCAAAAAGCAGCCGGGTTGTGTCTTGATCACCGCAAGGAAATCTAGGCGGTCCCTTGACAAAAGCCTCGATAAATGGTTTATAAAACGTTTGGAATAAGTTCAGGAAACAAGGATGAGTAAATGTCAAAGCGCACTTATCAGCCACATAATCTGCGCCGGTCCAGGACCCACGGCTTCCTGGAGCGGATGAGCACCAAGGGCGGCCGCGCCGTTATCAAGCGCCGCCGGGCCCGGGGCCGCAAACGCCTGACGGTTTAGTATTGGTGGAGTGTTCCTGAGTCCTACCTCGCATTCCGTCGACCGGTGCTCCGACCCTGTCCCGACCCCAACCGTCAAAGGGACCGCCAGTTTCACCAAAGCGGATCGGCTCCGCCGTCGCTCTGAATATCTCCGGGCCCAGGCCCAGGGGAGAAGGATATACTCGCGCCATTTCGGGGTCACCCTGGCGCCCACGGAGGCTCCGGGGCCCCGCCTGGGGTTGGTGGTGACCCGGCGTTTCGGCAAGTCGGTCAGGCGCAACCGCATGAAACGCCTGCTGCGGGAATTTTTTCGGCGCCATAAGGGCCGGCTGCCCTCTCTGGACCTGGTGATCATGGCCAAAAAGGGGGCTGAGGCCTTGAACTACGACCAGGTGGCGGAGGAGTTGGGCCGCCTGCTACTGGCTCGCCAGGTCGCCGACCATGGTTAGAGTAGCCTTGTGGGCCATCAGGGCCTACCAGTTGTTGATTTCGCCCCTGTTTCCCAGTTGTTGCCGGTTCGCCCCCAGCTGTTCCCATTATGCCGCCGAGGCACTTAAGCGCCACGGCTGGCGGCGGGGTCTGTATCTGAGTCTGCGGCGCCTGCTGCGCTGCCATCCTTTTCACCCCGGGGGTTGGGACCCGGTGCCTTAGGAGTCACCCATGGAAAAAAGGGCCTTAATCGCCCTTGGTTTAAGTTTTTTGGTCTTCATCGCCTTCATGTACATCGGAGAGAAGACCCGAGCCCCCCAGCTCCCGCCCGCCCAGCAGGCCCAACAGGCCCAGCCGGTCTCCCCGTCGGCCCAGGTTCCGGCGAAGCCCGCGGTGAGCCCGCCGGCGGCCCAGCCTGGCGCGGCGGCCACCCGGCCGGCTAAGGAAGTCGCGGTGGAGACCTCGCTGTTTCGGGCGGTATTCACCGAAGCCGGCGGGCGCTTGAAAAGCTTCCAGTTGAAGAAATACCTGGAGAACCTGCCTTTCAGCCCCATCTCCGATTTCAAATTGGGGCCGGTGGCTTTCGAGATCGAGAGCTACCACAGCCCGGAGAACTCCAAAGCCCAGCCCAAAGAGCTGGTGCGTCCGGGACCCACCCAGGATTATCCTCTGGGTCTCGGCTGGCAAGGCCAGGGGATCAACATTACCGGCGGCAGTCTGTTATGTGAGGCCTCGCCAAAGGGGCTCAGCCTCCAAGACGGCGACCAAGGGACGCTGAAATTTACCTGCACCAGCCCCGAAGGCCTGACCCTCGTCAAGACTTACACCTTTAAAGGCGACAGCTACGGCTTCGACCTGGCGGTGCAGGTGGTGAACCGCACCGGCAAGGCCCTGGAAGGGCAGCTGAGCCTGGACCTGGCTCAGAGTTTCGTCGGCGAAGAGACCTCCCGCTATCATTTCTTAGGCTACAACGGCTCAGTCAATAACCATTGGGAAGAGATCGGCACCGCCGGTTTGAAGCAGCCCCAGACCTTTGAAGGCAAGATCGATTGGGCCGGATTGGACGAGGGTTATTTTCTCACCGCCATGGTGCCCACCGCGGCCCCCAAGGCCGTTCTCAACCTGAGCGAGCCGCTGGACCTCCAGACCAAGAAGCCGGCAGGACCTATGGTAGCCAGCCTCCGGACCCCGGTGGAGAACCTCCCGGCCGGCCAGGAGGCCCGGTTTTCCTACGGTCTCTTTTTCGGCCCCAAGGACTTGAAGGACCTCAAGCCCATGGGTTTGGAGCGGGCCCTCGATTTCGGCTGGTTCAATTTCCTGGGCAAACCGCTGCTGCATGTTTTGAATTTCCTGGACCGCTACTCGCCGAATTACGGTTGGGCCATCATTATTCTCACCTTCCTGATCCGCATTGTCTTCTACTACCCCAACCACAAAAGCTACAAGTCCATGAAGGACATGCAAAAGCTCCAGCCCAAGGTGGCCAAGCTCCGGGAGAAATACAAGGACGACAAGGAGACCATGAATAAGGAGCTCATGGCCCTGTATAAGACCTTCAAGGTCAACCCCCTGGCCGGCTGCCTACCCATGGTGATCCAACTGCCGGTCTTCATTGCCCTGTATAATGTCCTGGGGCATGCCATCGAGCTGCGCCACGCCTCCTTTATCTCGACGTTGCCCTTTACCAACATCGTCTGGCTGGCGGACCTGTCCCATAAGGACCCCCTGCTGATCACTCCCATCATCATGGGGGCCACCATGTTCCTCCAGCAGAGGATGACCCCTTCGGCCGGCGACCCCACCCAGGCCAAGATGATGATGTTTCTGCCCTTGATCTTTACCTTCATGTTTTTGAATTTCGCCTCCGGGCTGGTGATCTATTGGCTGGTGAACAACGTGCTTTCCATTGCCCAGCAACACTATACCAACAAGTACCTTACGTAGGTCTCAGGGGAAGCATTGATGGAGTTTCAGGAATTTGCCGGCAAGAGCACCGAAGACGCCATAGAGCAGGCTTGCGCCTATTTTCAGGTTACGTCAGAGCAGTTGGAGATCGAAATTTTGTCGGTGGGCTCCCCCGGCCTCTTTGGCCTGGGGGGGCGCAAGGCCAGAATTCGGGCCGCCCTCCGGGAGGAGGAGTCGGAAGAAAATCTGTTGACCGCGGCCCAGGAGATCCTGGAGAACCTGCTGGGCAAGATGCAGGAGAAGGCCACGGTCAGTGCGCAGCTCGAAGACGACCGCATCAGCCTGCGCATTGAGACCGACGACGCCGGCCTGCTCATCGGCAAACAGGGCCAAACCCTGGACGCCTTGCAATATCTGGTCACCAAGATGCTGGCCAAAAGGTCCCGGCGCAAGGTGAGGATCGCCATCGACGTGGAGGCCTACCGGGCCCGCCACAACGAGGCCCTGGCCCTCCTGGCCCAGAAATACGGGGAGAAGGTGAAAAAGAGCGGCAAATCCATCACCTTGAATCCCATGAATCCCTATGACCGCCGCATCGTCCACATGGCCCTCCAGGGAGACCAGGATTTGAAGACCACCAGTCGGGGAGAGGGCCTCTACAAGAAGGTGATCATTTCGCCGGCCAAAAGGAAGGAAGGCCAGGAGGATGCCGCAGGCCCGGCATGACCCCGTTTGACCCGGCCGAGACCATCGCCGCCATTTCCACCCCCCCGGGCGAGGCGGGCCTGGGCATCGTTCGTCTCAGCGGCCCGGAGGCGGCCGCCATCGCCCGGAAAATCTTCCGCCCCCACCACCCCCGCCGCACCTGGCGCTCCCACCGCCTCTATCTGGGGCACATAGTCGATTCCCTGGGGAAAGTCCTCGACGAAGTGCTCCTCACCTGGATGCAAGCCCCCCGGACCTACACCCGGCAAGACGTGGTGGAGATCAATTGCCACTCCGGCTATGGGGTGCTGTCGGCTATCCTGGCCCTGGTTCTGGAGCAGGGGGCCCGGCTGGCCCAGCCGGGGGAGTTCACCCTGCGCGCCTTTCTCTCCGGCCGCATCGACTTGACCCAGGCGGAGGCGGTCCTGGAGGTGATCCAGGCCCGCAGCGACGCCGCCCTCCAGGTGGCCGAGGTCCATCTGCAAGGCAGCCTGGGGCGGGGCCTGGCCGGGAGGCGCGAGGCCATCCTGGACTGTCTGGCCCGGGTCGAGGCGGCCCTGGATTTTCCCGAAGAGGCCGAGGAACTGGCGCCGGCGACCCTGGACGCAGGTTTAGCCGCCCAGATGGCGGGCCTGGAGAGCCTGGCCGCGACCTACGAGGCCGGCCGTTTGCTGCGGGAGGGCCTGCTGGCGGTCATCGCCGGCCGTCCCAACGCCGGCAAATCGAGCCTGCTGAACCGCCTGCTGGACCTGGACCGGGCCATCGTCACCGAGATTCCCGGCACCACCCGGGACCTCATCGAGGAGACCATCACCCTGGGGGGCATCCTGGTGCGCCTCAGCGACACCGCCGGGCTGCGCCCGGCCCAGGACCGCCTGGAGGAGCTGAGCATTCGGCGCACCCGGGAGCGCCTGGCCCAGGCCGATCTGGTCCTCTACCTGGTAGACGGCAGCAAACCCCTCAGCCCCGAAGACCAGGCGGCCCTGCAAGAACTGCGCGGCCGCCGTGGCCTGGCGGTGATTAACAAGGTGGATTTGCCGCCGGCCTTCGACGCCGCCGAGCTGACCGAGGTCACCGCCTTTCCGGTGGTGCGGATTTCCGCCCGCACCGGGGAGGGCATCGAGACCCTGAAACAGGCCATGGTGAACCTGGCCCTGGGGAGCGGCCTTAAGCTCAGCGGCGAGATGGTCACCCAGGCCCGGCATCACCGGCTGCTCGAAAGCTGCCTGGGCTCCCTTGTCCCGGGCCCGGGCCTTGCTGGCCGCGGCCCGCCCCGCCCCCGCCTGGGAACTGGTGGCCCTGGAACTCCAGGAGGCCGTCCGGGAACTGGGGGAGATCACCGGCCAGGAAGTGGGCGACGAGGTCCTGGAGCGCATCTTCGGGGAGTTCTGCCTGGGGAAATGAGCCCGGTAGTACAGGCCTTCAGTTCATGAACCATAAATGTTTCAGATTAACTAACAATGGCCTATCTGCGATATTGAGACGTTATAAGCCCGGGAAATTCCCTCTCCCCTGCGAGGGAAGAGGGTAGGGTGAGGGGTGGCATCATCGACGACTTTTCACCCCCTCACCCCAGCCCTCTCCCCTCAAGGGGGAGAGGGAGAAAATCTTGAAGTCTCCGTGAGATAAGGAAATTGGCCTAAGACTCGCTTTCGTACCGGAATCTATTACACAACTTTACGCCACAACTTACTGGACCCTACTGCTCCTCCCCCCTTTTTCCAAGAGGGGGTTCAAAGTCCCCCTTTGAAAAAGGGGGATTTAGGGGGATTTGGTTTTTCGCCTGCGCCCATCCAAGACTACCATGACTGTCCAGACTCCGCCCAACGTTGACCCCATGGACCTGCTGCAAGCCGGGGCCGCGGCCCTGGGTCTGGAGCTGTCTGTGGCTGTGTTGGCGCAGTTTGACTTCTATTTGACCCAACTGAAATTGTGGAACGCCCGGGTCAACCTCACCGGCCTGAAGACCGACCGGGACCTGGTAATCAAGCATTGCCTCGACTCTCTGGCGGTCCTGCCCTTCCTGGGAGAGCCGCACTCCCTGGCGGACCTGGGGGCAGGCCCCGGCTTCCCCGGCCTGGCCCTGAAGCTGGTCCGGCCCGCGCTTAAACTCACCCTGGTGGAGGCCCGGCAAAAGAAGGCGGCCTTCCTGGAGTATATCTCGTCCTGCCTGAAGCTGCCGGACGTCACCGTGGCCCGCACCCATCTGACCGTGACCGAGGCCAAGACGTGGGGTCCCCGCTTCGAGGCGGTGGTCTCCCGGGCGGCCTTTAAATTGCCGCAATTCTTCGAACTGGCGGCCCCCTTGCTGGTGGCCGGAGGTCCGGCCCTGGCCCTCAAGGGACCGCACCTGGACGCCGGTGAACTGGCGGCTGCCGTCACTGCAAGCCGGCTTTTGGGCCTGACCTCGCCCGAACTGAAAGCCTACCGGCTGCCGCTCAGCGGCGAGCCCCGGCTGGCGGTGCTGGCTTATCGGCAGCCGAAAGCTGCGCCCTCATCCTAAGTACCGCGTCGAATCTCAGTTCTTGGTAGCACAGGCTTTCCAGCCTGTGCGGGATATTCACCACAGCCTGGAAAGGCTGTGCTACTTAAAAAGCGAGATTCTTCGGTCGCTTCGCTTCCTCAGAATGACATAAATAGGACTTTTCAATGGTTTGAATCTCAAAGCTGCCAAGAATGTTTAGGGCCACACCCAGCCGGCGCGCCATTTACCCATAGATTGGTGTATAATGAAATAATTCTTTTTTACACCAAGTGCCAAGACCTCCGGGAGCATATGTCCTTCATTTCCTGGCAATATCTGCTGTTTCTGCCCTTAATTTTCCTGCTTTATTGGCTCATGTCCGGCCGCAAGCGGCTGCTCCTGCTGCTGGCGGCCAGCTATGTCTTCTATGGTTGCTGGGACGTGCGTTTCCTGGCCCTGGTGCTGGCCACCACGGTCATCGATTTTCTCTGCGGCCTGAGTATTGACGGCAAAAGGACCCCGCCCCTCCGGGGCCTGCTCCTGGCCCTGGCGCCGGCGGCCTGGCTCGGTGTCTGCCGCCTGTTCCTGCCGGGTGCCGACATTGCTCCCGGGGTCCTGGGTCTGGCCGCGGGCCTGGGGCTGCTGTTTTGGGGCGCGCATGAGGCGCTGTGGACCTGGGGCGGGGAGCGGCGACGCCAGTATTTTCTGATCCTCAGCGTCGGTTTCTGTCTCACCATCCTGGGATTTTTCAAATATTTCGGCTTCTTCGTCGAGTCGGCCCGGACGCTGCTTACGGCTGCGGGCCTCCAGCCCGGCCCGGTGCTGCTGAAGATCATCCTGCCGGTGGGCATCTCCTTTTACACCTTCCAGTCCCTGGGCTATGTCTTCGATATTTACCGGGGAACGGCTGCGGCCTGCCGCGACTTCATCACCTTTGCGGTCTTCGACGCCTTTTTCCCGCAGCTGGTTTCGGGTCCCATCGAGCGGGGCCACCAGCTCATCCCCCAGTTGGAGGCCGATCGCAGCTTTCAGCCCGCCTACCTGCAAGACGGCCTCAGCCTGATGCTGGTAGGCTTCTTCAAAAAGGTCTTCGTGGCCGACAACTGCGCCGTGCTGGCCAACTATGCCTTCGCCCCCGGCGCCCAGTTGAACGGCTACTGGGCCGTCCTGGGCGTGGTCGCCTTCGCCTTTCAGATCTACGGGGATTTCTCCGGCTACACCGACATCGCCCGGGGCTCCGCCCGGCTCCTGGGCATCGATCTGGTGGAGAACTTCCGCTTCCCGTACCTGGCCCGGAATCCCTCGGACTTTTGGTCCAGGTGGCACATTTCGCTGTCCAACTGGTTCCGGGATTATCTGTACATTCCCTTGGGAGGCAATCGTGGCACCAAGTGGCAGACCCTGCGCAACCTGGGGGTGACCATGCTGCTGGCGGGCCTCTGGCACGGGGCCTCGTGGATCTTCGTGCTCTGGGGGGCTTACCACGGGGCCCTGCTCATCGCCTACCACTTCCCGCCCCTGAATCTGCTGGCCGGGAAGGAGGAGCGCTTCTCCTGGCGCACCTTGATCGCCATGCCCCTGATGTGGCTCCTGATCCTGGTGGGTTGGGCGATTTTCCGCAGTGCCGACCTGGCGCAGCTCTGGAGCTGGTTCAGTGCCCTGGGCCACTGGCAAACCTCCCTGGCCCTGCCCTGGAGGTCTTCCGGCGCCTGGCTGTTGATCCACACCGTGCCCTTGATTTTGCTGCAGCTCCTGACCTTGAAATATCGCCATGAAAGCGGCCTCCGGCATCGGTCCTGGCCGGTGAAGGGCCTGGTTTACGTGCTGCTCGTGCTCCTGGTGGTGTCGTCCAGCGAACAGGACCGGGAATTTATCTATTTCCAATTTTAATTTAGGCAGGCGAGACGCCCGCCCTACCAATTTGATGAAGAAGCTCATTACTCCGGCTTTCCTGATGGTGGTGGTGATTTTGGTCCTGGCCGAAGTCATTGCCCGGATCTTTTTTGCGCAGGATATCTCGGGGCGCTTTGCCTACGGGTACGACCCCCAGGCGGGCTTTGACGAGCGCCGGGACGGCACGGTGCAGCTCTTCCGGGCCGGCGGCCGGCGGTTTCATCCCCAAACCTTCGAGCGGCAGCGGCCGCCGGGGACCTACCGGATCATGGTCATCGGCGACTCGGTGCCCCGGGGTCCCAGCTTCAAGGCGGCCTATCCCTGGCAGTTGGGGCAGGATTTACGGCAGCACCACCTGCAGGCGGAGTGCCTCAACCTGGCCCTGCCGGGCTACGGCGCCCGGCGCTGCCAGGTGGTCCTGAAAAAGGCCCTGGAGTTCGAGCCCAGCCTGATCATCATCCACGTCAACGACACCAACAAATGGGAGGATGAACGGGAATGGCGCCGCAGCCAGGAGTTCAAGGGCTGGCATCCGCAGCATTGGCTGATGAAGGTCTTTATCTTCCGGCGGCTCTACGAGGCCAAGCAGGAAAAGCTCTTTTGGCCTCTGGTGCCGGATGAGGTCCGCCTGAAGGCGGCGGTGAGCGACGCCGACGCCCAGGTGGCGGCCAGCAAAGACCCGGCCGAGATTGCCGCCCGCATCCGCCTGGCCCGGGAGAAGCTGGTGGAAAACGTGGCCCTGGTGCGCCAACAGCATATCCCGCTGCTGCTGATTTCCCAATGCCGGCTGGAGAAGGAGGACGGGCGGCCCCCCTATCTCACCGATCACGGGATAGCTCCCATGTGTGCGGCTCTCACCGGGCCCGGGGTCTATCACCTGGCCATGCAGGAGGTTTTCAATCGGCCGGACTTCGCCGCCTATTTCGCCGACAGCGGCCACCTCAAGCCCGCGGGGCACCAGTTGCTGGCCCGGGCCATTGCCCGGAAAATTCTGGCGGAGCAGGCCCATTTCGGCCTGTCCGGAGTGAAGATGGGCGCTGAGGCCTCGATCCCGCCGGGCCAGGCTGTGACGGGCAGTCGATAAGCAGCCCTGTTTATCTTTTGCAACCTCCCTTTCTCGGTCATGCCTTACAACTTCTTGCATAAGGGGCACAATCAGGCTAAATTCCTTAACTAAAAACTCGAAACTCGAAACTCGAAACTCAATATGTGGCTCTACCTCTCCAAACGGCTGCTCTTCATGGTTCCCATGCTCATCGGGATCACCCTGGTGTCGTTCCTGGTGATCCACCTGGCGCCGGGCACGCCGGTGGAGATGCAGACCACCATGAACCCCAAGGCGTCGCTGGAGGCCCAGAAGCGCCTGCGGGAGATCTACGGCCTGGACAAGCCGGTGCCGGTGCAGTACTGGAATTGGCTCAAACGGATCGCGGTCCTGGACTTCGGGCGCTCCTTTTCGCCGGACCGGCGGCCGGTGCTGGATAAGATCAAGGAGCGCATCCCCATCACCCTGGGCCTCAACCTGCTCAGCACCATCATCATTCTGGCGGTGGCCCTGCCCCTGGGGGTGCTGGCGGCCTGCCGGGCCCACTCCTGGTTTGATAAAGCTACGACGCTTATCGTCTTTTTCGGCTTCGCCATGCCCAGTTTCTGGCTGGCCTTGCTCCTCATTCTGTTCTTCGGGGTCTACCTGGATTGGCTGCCCATCTCCGGCCTCACCTCTCTGGGATTTACCCATTTGCCCCTCTGGCGGAAGCTACAGGATCTGGGGGCGCACGTCACCCTGCCGGTGTTGGGCGCGGCCTTTCTGGGCCTGGCCGGCATGTCCCGCTACATGCGGGGCAGCATGCTGGAGGTGATCCGCCAGGACTATATCACCACCGCCCGGGCCAAGGGCCTGCCCGAGGGCACGGTGATTTTTAAACACGCCCTGAGAAATGCCCTGCTGCCGCTGATCACCATCCTGGGCTTGAGCGTGCCGGGCCTCATCGGCGGCAGCGTGATCTTCGAGACCATCTTCGCCATTCCCGGCATGGGCCAGTTATTTTGGGCGGCCGTGATGGCCCGGGACTATCCCCTGGTCATGGGAGAACTGGTGATCGGGGCCTTGTTGACGCTGCTGGGCAACATGCTGGCGGATGTGAGTTACGCCCTGGCGGACCCGCGTATCCGCACCGGATGAAATTAATTTGAACCACCAAGGCACCAAGAACACCAAGGTTCACCAAGAGAAGGTTTATAATGGGCAAGCCCATCATAAATATTTCCTTGGTGGTTTCTTGGTGCCCTGGTCCTTGGTGGTTAATCTTAAGCCGGTAAGCTTATGAAACAGAGTAAATTCTGGGATAGACTGCGGCGCAACCGCATGGCCATGGCCGGCCTGGCCCTGGTCCTGGGCCTGTTTGCCGTGGCCGTTTTCGCCCACTGGCTGGCCCCTTACGATCCCCTCCAGATCAACCTGAAAGAGGTCCTCAGTCCCCCCAGCGCCGCCCATCTCCTGGGCACCGACACGCTGGGCCGGGATGTGTTGAGCCGGGTGATCTACGGGGCCCGGATCTCGCTGCTGGTGGGGTTCGTGGCGGTGGGCCTGGCCACCCTCATCGGGGTGCTGGTGGGGGCCCTGGCGGGATATTACGGCGGGGTGGTGGACGCCGTGCTCATGCGCCTGGTGGACCTGATGCTCTGTTTCCCCACCTTATTTCTGATCCTGGCGGTCATCGCGGTGCTGGGGCCCAGCATCTGGAACATCATGGTGGTGATCGGCGTCACCGGCTGGATGGGAGTGGCGCGGCTGGTGCGGGCCGAATTCCTGTCGCTCAGGGAACGGGAATTCGTGGTGGCGGCCCGGGCCCTGGGGGCCTCGGATGCCCGGCTCATCTGGCGGCACCTGCTGCCCAATGCTCTGACCCCGGTGATGGTCTCCGCCACCCTGGGGGTGGCTGGGGCCATCCTGACGGAGAGCGCCCTGAGCTTTCTGGGTCTGGGGGTGCAGGCCCCCACCCCCAGTTGGGGCAATATCCTCACCATGGGCAAGGACAACCTGGAGATCGCCTGGTGGCTGTCGGTCTTTCCGGGTCTGGCCATCCTGGTGACGGTCATGAGCTACAACCTCCTGGGGGAAGGCATCCGGGAGGCCATCGACCCCCGCCTGCGGGACTAGATGGGTCCGGGCGGCCTTGGAATGACGCCGGCTCCAGGGGCAGCGGCGGAAAAATGTACCGGTGGCTGAACTATCAACGTAATTTTGCTTTGACAATCGCCTCAGAATAACTATATTAGGTGTCGTAAGGGCGGCTAATTTACTAAATCGGCATTATTATCACTTCGAGGGAGAGAGGATATGAAACGGACCTGGGTTAAAGTAATTTGTATAGCGTTGGCCCTGACTTTATGTGGCGCGGGATTGGCCTTTGCCGCGGAGAAAAAGGGGAAAGACCTGGACGTCGGCAAAGCACTGTTGGATAGCTGGGAATTGATCAACAAGCAGCAATACAAAAAGGCTGAGGCTCTGTTGGGCAAGATCCTGGAGAAGGATCCCGGCAATCCCCTGGCCCTGAATAATCTGGCGGCCGTCATGGTGGCCGAGAAGAAATTCGACAAGGCGGACACTTATCTGAATCAGGCCCTGCCCAAATCTAAGGGCTACATGGTTCAGGTCAACCGGGTCTGCACCGTGGGTAACATCTGCAGCGCCTTCAAACCCGTCGCCGGCGCCACGGGCAACCAGGATCTCGAGCCTTTGATCAAGGTGAATATCGAGATGGTTAAAGGTTACATGGAAGCGGGTCCCGTGCCTGGCAGCGGCTTGAGGCCTAATTAATAATCCCTTAACCCTGCCGCCCACAGGATTCCTCGGCCCCCTCACGGGGGCCTTTTTTTGTCATTAGCCAGTAGTCAGTTGTCAGTGAAAAGCCAAAGCGCCTGATGATGTCCCATATTGGACGGAGATTGACAGGGGCAGACGGCCCGCTTATTTTTGAGAGAGCATACCGAGAAAAAGTGAGGGAGAAAGATGAGGCGACCCTGGCGGATCATGATACCGCTGGTTCTAAGCATGTTGCTGGCCTTAAGCGTCGAGGTCCTGGCCCAAGGCGACGGCCAGATTATCCAGCGGCTGGTGGAGAGCTACGATCTCCTGGAGGCGGGCAACCTGGAGCAGGCCAAGGCCAGGTTCCAGGAGATTCTTCGCCTGGACCCCGGCAATCCCCTGGCCCTGAATAACCTCGGGTACATTGCGGTCAAGGAGAAGAGATACGACGAGGCCCTGAAGGACCTGGAGCAGGCCCTGCCCCGGGCCCGGGGCTATAAGGTGAGGATCAACCGGGTCTGCGACGTGGAGGGCATTTGCCTGGCCTTCCGCCCCCTGCAGGAAGTCTACGGCGAGCAAGACCTGGCGCCCCTGGTGCAGTTGAATTTAGAGATGGTCAAGGCCCGGCTGGCAACGAGGAAGTAAAGACAGCTATTTTCTTATGGAGAACAGACATCCTCGCCGGTGCGTTTGCAGGCGAGGGCGCCTGCTCTCCATCTTATCTCGAAACTAAAAATTCGAAACCGGACCCCGCTATTTCTTCGCCTTGGCCTCCGCCGCGGCCAGCCTCTCCTTCAGGTAGGGGAGCACGGCGGGATTGGCGCCCTCATTGGCCAGCTTCTGCCAGTAGACCGCGGCCTCTTTGAAGTCGCCGGCCTGCTCCAGGAGCAGGGCCAGGTGCTGGGTGACCTCGCCCTTTATAGGACCTGAGATGTGCTCTGCCACTCCTTTAAGCGCCGCCGCCGCCTTCTTGTAGTCCTTCTGTTCCTCGTAGCAATAACTGAGGCTTTCCTCGATCCAGGCGTCCCAGTCGGCGTCGCCGCTGGGGAGGAGGGTTTCGTAAGCCTTGGCGGCTTCGGCGTAATTCTTCATCTGATACAGAAGGTTGGCCCGCAGCAGTTGGGCCTCGCGGGCGCTCTTGGTGCCGGGGTGCTCCCGGATTACCTGTTCCAGGGCCTTGGCGGCCTCAGGATTGGCACCGGGCGCGGCCAGTTGGGGACGCACCTGGGCCAGGGCGACGGCGGCCCGGGCTTCCCGGTGGGCCTGCATCTGGGCGTTGATGAACCAGGCCGCCAGGGCGATCACCACTACCGCCAGGCCCAAGGCCAGCCATTTCCAATAAAGCTCAGCCTGTTCCAGCAGGCGCTGGGCCATGCCTAAAACCTCTTCCGGATTATCCAGCACCGATTTGCGCCGGGCGGTTAACTTGGCCATTCGTCGGATCTCCTAAAAAGAATATCTCACGCCAAAACGCCAAGGCGCCAAGACGCAAGAGAATAGATATAATAAAAAAAATTATTCAACCCTAAGCCTTCCCACTAATTCCCGGCCCCGGGGGCCGTGGCCCACGAAGCTGAGGCGGCGTTCGGTCTCGTTTAAAATGACGAGCTGCACTTCCAGATAGTCGCCGGGCAGCAGGGGGGCCAGGCGCCGGGCCCATTCCACCGCCACCACCGCCGTGGCCGGAGAGGTACTCTTCCAGGTCCGGCAGCATTTCGGCCGGCAGGTCCTCCAGCCGGTAGAGGTCCAGATGCACCAGGAGCACCCGGCCGGGGTACTCGTGGGCCAGGGTGAAGCTGGGGGAGGCTACCGGCACCTCGGCCGGCACCTCGAGGCCCTGGGCCAGGCCGTGGACGAACTCGGTCTTGCCGCTGCCCAACTCGCCGTTCAAGGCAATGATATCCCCCGGGAGCAGCCAGGCCGCCAGCCGCAAAGCCAGGGCCCGGGTCTCGGCGGCAGAGTCGGTCACATACTCAAGAGCCTGCACCCGCCCCCTCCCGGGCCAGGGCCCGGACCAGGTCCATCTTGCCGATGATCCCCACGAGCTGGCCGCCCTCCATCACCGGCAAGGTGTGCACCTTCTGCTTGGCCATCAGGGCGGCAATCTGGGACAGCGGCGTGTCCGGTGCGACAGTCAGCGGCTCGGGGCTCATGACGTCGGCCACCGTGGCTCCGAGCATCTTTTGCACCTGTTTGAACATGTGCGAAGGCAAATCGAAATAGAGGTGAAAATCGAGGATATTGATAACCGGACCTAATTTCAGGTCCTGGGCCCGCTCCACCAGGTCGCTCTGGGTGACGATGCCCACCAGGCGGCCGTCGGCATCCATCACCGGCACGCCGCCGATGTTCTTGCCCTCCAGGATCTTGGTGAGCTCGCTCACCAGGGTCTCGGGGGAGACGGTAATTACTTCCTTGGTCATGATATCACGCGCTTGTAGCATATCTCTTCCTCGGAGAGGGGGATCGAGCCCTGGGTGAATCGGCCCAGAACCTCGGGAAACAGGTCAAGCAAATCTCCGGCCACCAGGCTGCGGGGGCCGTGTTGGGCGGCGAACTGGTCGGCGGCCAGGCCATGGAGAAAGACCCCCAGGCGGGCCGCCTCCCATTGAGGCAGCCGCTGGGCCAGGAAGCCGCCGATGAGGCCGGTGAGGACGTCGCCGGTGCCGGCTATAGCCAGGGCCGGGTTGCCGGTGGGGTTGAGGCTGAGGCGGCCGTCCGGGGCCGCCACCACCGTCTGGGCGCCCTTCAGGACCACGTAGGCCCCGTAGCGGGCGGCGGTCTCCCGGGCCACCTCCAGGCGGCGGGCCTGGACCGCCGGCGTGGATACCCCCAACAGCCGGGCCATCTCGCCGGGGTGGGGAGTGAGAATCCGGGGGCCGGTGAGGCCCTTGAGACAGGCGGGGTCGGCGGCGATGGCGTTGACCCCGTCGGCGTCCACCACCATGGGCCGCTCCAACTGGCGCACCAGACGGCGCACCAGTTCCTGGGTCTCGGGGTGGGTCCCCAGTCCGGGCCCCAGGGCCAGGGCGGTGCAGCCGGCCGCGAAGGCCAGGATGGGCTCCAGCGCCTTGATCCCCAGGGCCCGGGCGCCGTCGGCCTGGGGCAGGGGCAGGGTCATGGCCTCGGTGAGCTTCACCTCCAGGATGTCGTTGAGGCTCTGGGCGATCCCCAGGGTGACCAGGCCGGCGCCGGCCCGCAAGGCTCCCAGGGAGGCCAGGGCCGCGGCCCCGGTCTTGCCTTCGGAGCCGGCCAGGACCAGGAGGTGGCCAAAGGTGCCCTTGTGGCTGCCAAAGGGCCGGGCCGGGACGAGCTGCCGCAGCTCCCGGGCTTCGGCCAGCTCCAGGGGAACTTCCCGGGCCAGGTCCGGCGGGATGCTGATATCCACCTGCCAGAGGCGCCCGACGTAGTCCCGGCCGGGGGGCATAACCTGGCCGACTTTGGGCCAGCCGTAGGTTACGGTGACTTCGGCCTGCAGGGCCACCCCCAGGACCTCGCCGGTGTCGGCGGACAGGCCGGTGGGGATATCCACCGCCAGCACCGGCGCCCGCAGGTGATTCACCCGGTCGATCAGGGCGGCCATCAGACCCTGCACCGGTTTATCCAGGCCGGTGCCCA
The DNA here is from genome assembly GCA_963797235.1 of uncultured delta proteobacterium. Lineage (GTDB taxonomy): Bacteria > Desulfobacterota > Desulfobaccia > Desulfobaccales > 0-14-0-80-60-11 > JAPLJC01. Next base: position 12,494 of record CAWCOX010000002.1, on the reverse strand, counting down.
GGAGGGCGTCCACGATGAGGTCGGCCCGGGCCAATTGGTGCACCACCGGATTGAGGTGGGCCTCCTCCGTGATCTCCCTGACTTCCAGGCCGTGCTGGGCCAGGATGTCCAGGTTCACCTTGGCGTCGCCCTTGACCTGGTCCTTTCGCCCCAACAGAAAAACGGCCACCGGGAGGCCGGCCTGGGCCAGGTAGCGGGCCACCACGAAGCCGTCGCCGCCGTTGTTGCCCCGGCCGGCCAGGACCGCGACCTCGCCGGAAAGAACGGGGAATTCCCGGCGCAGCACCTGGTAAGTAGTGCGTCCGGCATTCTCCATGAGCACCAGGGACGGGATACCCACCTCGGTGATGGCCCGGCGGTCCAATTCCCGCATTTCGGCGGCGGTGACTAGTTTCATGCCTCAACCCAATGATAAATTTTATCGCGTTAAGATAACACACATATAGGGGGATTTCCAGGCCGGGGACCCCAGCGAGACGTCCAGGCTATGATGGCTGGCAAAAAAGAGGCGGCCCGGGGGCCGCCTCGGTATCCGACGGGTGCAGGAATTACCAGTGATAAGTCAAGCCGAAGACGACCCGATGCAGGTCGTAAGGTTCAATGGTGGCGGTACCTAAGCCGGTAAAGCCATTGACCTGCACCTGATGGCTTTCCAATTCGGGGGAAACTTGATGGTTGTATTTGTATTCCACAAAGGCCGAAAGGTTTTTCATGAACATATAACGAATCCCGCCCATGACATCGAGGGCGAAATTCTTGGCGGAATCATTGGGATCATAGATGACATCCACGGCGGGGCCGATGCCCACATAGGGCTGCAACCGGCCGAAGGGGACCTCGCTGTCCTTTAAAAAGCCTACCCGGCCGACAATGTGCAAGGCCGTAATCCAGTTAAGCCAAGAGGTTGCGGGCATGGTCACCTGGGTGCTCCCTAAAATCACTGGATTCACCTGCCGGGTTTGTCGGCTGACGTTATTAGGAGAGACGCCGCTGTCGCCTTCCAGACCCAGATAAGGGCAGCCCTTGAAAAAGTACCCTAATTTTATTCCCCCGGCCACCCCGGTATCAAATTGGTTGTTGGAGACTTTAAATCCCGGGACCAGGACGAGGTTTGCTCCATTGTTGAAAAGTGCGCCATTGTTATAATTCAAATTTTGGCTGGGAGCAAAAGCAGCCCCCAGATAAGCCCCGCCATAGAATTCACCATCCAGCAGCCGGGGTTGATCCGGATGATTCAGTTCATAAATAGTGTAGCCGATGGCGCCGGCGCCCAGCAAAGACATGACGCCCATAGCGGCCCAAAAAACCTTATCCCCTCCGGAGTTGGCGGAAAACGTCCCAGTATCGTCACATAAGCCCTGGGTGGGCCCAATTACCAGGCAGAGAGTTAACAGTGTGATGATAAGGGTCGGGCAGCCCCTGCGCCTCAACAGCGCCCCCCCAAGTCTCTTCATTGGCCTCCCCCTCAAAAAGCATAAATATTTTTGCTATTCTAGTTTTGCCGGCTCGGATTTGTCAAGGGAAAACCAAGGTTGTGGGTTAAGATTAGAGCTGTCGGAATTATTCGGCAAGGGTAGCGGCAGCGGGCCGGTGCGGGCGCGGCCTTTATCCGAGCCGGCGCCGCCGGGCGGTCCGCTGGATTAGTTTTTCACTAAGGTCCATTCCGGGGGGAATGAGGTTGACTCAGGACCTCAAGATTGTTACATTTTTATAGTTAAATTGAAACGAAGGTAAATCATCCTAATTGGTCATCATTGATTATCAGGCGGGCAACCTCACCAGCGTGGTCCGGTCCTTCAAGGCCCTGGGGGTGGAAGGCCGGGTGACGCAGGATCCGGCCCAGGTGGTGGCCGCCTCCCGGGTGGTCTTTCCCGGCGTGGGGGCGGCGGGCAAGGCCATGGCGACGCTCCGGGAACTGGGCCTGGACCGGGCTCTAAAGGAGTGCTTCCGGAAGGGCATCCCCATCCTGGGCATCTGCCTGGGAGCCCAGATCGTCCTGGAATCCAGCGAGGAAAACGATAATACCCCCTGTCTGGGGCTGCTGCCGGGAACGACCCGGGCCCTGCAACCCAGTCCCGGGCTGAAGATTCCCCACATGGGTTGGAACCAGGTGCGCTTTCTGCGGCCGCACCCGGTTTTTCAAGGGTTGCCGGAAGAAGCCGAATACTATTTTGTGCACAGCTATTACCCGGACCCGGCCGAGAAGGCCATGGTCTTGGGCGTGACCGAGCACGGCATCGAGTTTCCCAGCGCCCTGGGATGGCGCAATCTGGTGGCCACCCAGTTTCACCCGGAAAAGAGCGGCCGCTCCGGATTGAAGATTCTGGAAAACTTCCTGGCCTGGGACGGCGCTGATGCTCAGTAAAAGGATCATTCCCTGCCTGGATGTGCGGGACGGCCGCACCACCAAAGGCATCAAATTCCGGGACAACGTGGATATCGGCGATCCGGTGGCCATGGCCCGGCACTATTACGAGGCCGGGGCCGACGAGCTGGTCTTTTATGACATCACCGCCTCCAGCGACCGCCGGAATATTATGATCGAGGTGGTGCGCCGGGTGGCCGCCGAAATCCTGATCCCCTTTTCCGTGGGGGGCGGCATCCGCACCTTGGACGACATGCGGGCCGTGCTCCTGGCCGGAGCCGAGAAGGTGAGCGTCAATTCCGCGGCGGTGAAGAACCCGGAGATCATCAGCCAGGGGGCGCAGGCCTTCGGCAGCCAATGCATCGTCCTGGGGATGGACGTGAAAAGGGTGGAGGCCGCGGCGGCCACTCCCTCGGGCTACGAGATCGTCATCAACGGTGGCCGCACTCATATGGGGATCGACGCCCTCTGGTGGGCCCGGGAGGGGGAGCGCCTGGGAGCCGGGGAGATTTGCCTCAACTCCATTGACGCCGACGGCACCCAGACCGGCTATGAGCTGACCCTGACCCGGATGATTTCCACCGCGGTGTCCATCCCGGTGATCGCCTCGGGTGGGGCCGGGACGCCGGAACACCTCTACGAAGTTTTGACCCAGGGCTGGGCCGATGCGGCCCTGATTGCCTCCATGGTGCATTACGGGACTTACACTATCCACGGGATCAAAGAGTACCTGCACGACCGTGAAATCCCCGTAAGGCTGGCCTGGTAAGGAGCATTGTGACTCAAGTCAGGAAGCCAGACGTGAGCGAGCAGTACGAGCGGGAAACTTCAGAATATCCGGAAGAGCTGACGGAAATCCTGGAACCTGAGGTGGAGCCGGAGGTGGAGGAGAAGGAAGAGGAGCCGAGGCCTCCCTTCCCGTTCCCGCCGACCTGGACCTGGTGCAGCGCTACATCCGGGAGGCGAACCGCTTTGCCCTGCTGACCCCGGAGGAAGAAAAGTCCCTCAGCAGCCGCTATCATGAAACCGGCGACCAGGAGTCCGGTTCCCATCTGATCACCAGCAATCTCCGCCTGGTGATCAAGATCGCCCTGGAGTTCCAAAAATATTGGATGAAGAACCTCCTGGACCTGATCCAGGAAGGCAACATCGGCCTGATGCACGCCATCAAGAAGTTCGACCCCTACCGGGGCATCAAGCTGTCGTACTACGCCTCTTTCTGGATCAAGGCCTACATCCTCAAGTTCATCATGGACAACTGGAAGCTGGTGAAGATCGGCACCACCCAGTCCCAGCGGAAACTTTTCTATAACCTGAAACGTGAGAAGGAAAAACTCCGGGCCTTGGGATTTGAGCCCGGCCCCAAGCTGCTGGCCGACGCCCTCAACGTGCGGGAGGAGGAGGTCATTGAAATGGACCAGCGCCTGGGAGGCTGGGAGCTTTCCCTGGACGCACCCCTGAAGGAAGGCTCCGACGAATACCACAAGAATTTTTTGCCTACCACGGAGCCTCAGGTGGAGGAAGTGCTGGCCCAGGCGGAGCTAAAGGGCATCTTTCGCCAGAAGCTGGCGGAATTCCGCCGGGAGCTCAACGAAAAAGAGCTGGATATCCTGGACCTGCGCCTCCTGGCGGACAAGGCCCTGACCCTGCAGGAGATCGGAGCCCGGCACCAGATTTCCCGGGAGCGGGTGCGCCAGATCGAAGACCGGCTGATCAAGAGAATGCGGCAATACCTCAAATCTGAAATTGCCGATTGGGAAGATTACCGCAGTCCCCTGGGAGATTGACCATTGGTTGGGCGGAGTTAGCCGAATTACCTGAGACTATATGCCAAATATGCCTGTTCATAGCCGGAGACTGCCGGCCGCCATCCTCATCCTGGGGTTGGCCTTGAGCCTGGCGGGCTGCGCCGGCCTGGGCCTGCGCTCGGGAGAAACCGCTCCGAGCGGCGCCGAGGAAAGCGCCAAGGGGCTGGCCTATTATCATTTTCTGCAGGCCCAGCAATTCCTGCTGGCGGATGATGGCCCTGGCGCCATCCGGGAGTACGAAGAGGCCCTGAAGGCGGACCCCGACTCGGCCCGAATGGAGTTGGAACTGGCCTCGCTCTATCAGCGCCAGGGGGATATGAAAAAGGCCCTGGGCCACGTGGAGAAGTCCATCAAATTGGACCCCAAGCAGCAAGAGGCCTATTTTTTGCTGGCCGGGCTGCACGTAGGCCTCAACCAGTTGGAGGAGGCCATCCAGGAGTACGAACATATCCTGGCCCTGGACCCGGATAACCGGGAAGCCCGCCTCTTCCTGGCCACCCTCTATGCCCAGCAGCGCCGTTTCCCCAAGGCCATTCGCACCATTCAGGAAATCCTGCGCCTGGAGCCCGACTCGGTGGTGGGCCACTATTACCTGGGGCGTTTCTATATAGAAACCGACCAGATGGGCGAGGCGAAAAAGGAGCTTAACCGGACCCTGACGCTGGACCCCAGGTTCGTGCCGGCCATGTTCGACCTGGCCGTGGCCCTGGAAAAGGAAAAGCAGTACAACCGGGCCCTGGTGATGTACCAGCGGGTCTTGCGCCAGCAGCCCAACAACACCCGGGCCTGGGCCAATATCGGCCGGGTGCTCCTGATCCAGAACCGTTATGCGGAGGCCCAGCGGGCCTTCACCAAGGTCAAGGTCCTGGAAAAGAACGACCCCTCCGCTAGTTTCAATATCGGCATCATCAGCCTGGAACAGAAACTGCCGGACGACGCCATCAAAGAGTTTCGCCCCCTGCTGACCAATCCCCGTTACCAGGAGCGGGCCCGCTATTATATCGCCCTGGCCCTGGAGGAAAAGGGCGACCTCAAGGCGGCCACCCGGGAGTACCAGCTGGTGAGCCGCAAATCGGAGCAGTACATCCCGGCCCGTCTGCGGATGGCCTACCTGCTGTATCAGCAGGGAGAAAAGGACCGGGCCCGCCAGGTCCTGGAAGAGATGCGGCAGCTGGCCCCGGACCGTGAGGAGATCTATCTCACCAGTTCCTATTTTTTCGAAGAGGACAACCTTTGGGACCGGGCCATCGGCATCCTCAAGGCAAGGCGTGGGCAAGGTGGAGAACCCCGGGGAGATCTATTTTCGCCTGGCGGTGATCTACGATAAGAAGCAGGAGCGGGACGAGAGTATCGCCTATATCAAAAAGGTCCTGGAACTGGACCCTGACAACGCCGACGCCCAAAATTTTCTGGGGTACACTTACGCCGAACAGGGAACCAACCTCGATGAGGCCGAACGGCTGGTCCGGGCCGCCTTGAAGTCCAAGCCCAACAGCGGCAATATCATCGACAGCCTGGGCTGGGTCTATTTCAAGAAGGGGCAATACGACAAGGCCGCTTTCGAGTTGGAAAAGGCCCATCACCTCATGCCCAATGACGGGACCGTGACGGAACATCTGGCTGACGCCTACTCCCGCCTGAAGCGCTTCCGTGACGCCCTGAAGCTTTATCGTGCGGCCACGGAAATGGAAAACGCCAACCCAGTGGAATTGCGTAAGAAAATCAACGAACTGGAATTGCGGTTACGGGAACGCAGCCTGTGAAACTGGCAAAGCCGGCCTGGCCAGCGTTAACCGCGCTCCTGACCTTGGTGGTCCTGAGCGGCTGCCGGGCCTTGCCCACGCCGCCGGTCCCGCCGCCCACCGTCCTGGCCTCGGCCGCAGAAGTCCTGGCCGGGCTGCAGAACCGGGAAAGGACCATCCAGTCTTTTCAAGCCCGGGGCCGCATCACCGTTCTCTCCCCGGAACGGAATTACTCCGGCACCGCCTTGATTAAGGCCCGCCGCCCGGCAAATCTGCGGGTGGACGTCCTGGACCTCTTTGGGCGCACCCTTCTGAGCTTTGCCAGCGATGGCAGCCAGGTCCAGGTCTTGTACCCGCACGAAGGCAAGTTCTTCCACGGCCCGGCCAGTCCCGGGAATCTGGCGGCCTTCATTCCGCCTGCCGTCACCCTGCCCCAGACCCTGCGCCTGCTAACGGGCGCCCTGCCCCTGAGCCCCGGCCCCGCCTCCAGGTTTGAATATGACCCCGCGGCCGGCCAATACCTGCTGGAGTGGCGCAAAAATGACCTGATCCAGGAGCGCCTTTGGGTCGCGGCCCAGGGCCTCTATCCGGTGAAAGAGGAATACTTCGGCGGGGGCGACCGGCCCCGCTTCACTGCCGAGTGGGCCGACTACGGCGCCGCCGCGGCGGATCTGCCGGGCAAGATCACCCTCAAGACCGAGGTCCCCAAGCTGGAACTGCGGCTGGCCTACAGTGACCTGCGCCTCAATGTGCCCCTGACGCCGGCGGACCTGACGCTGACGCCTCCTTCAGGGGTGACGGTGGTCCAACTACCGTAAGAGTTTTGACGCATAGAACGACGCCCCACATTTCGTCTTGGTCGGTTTTTACTGGCTACTGACTACTGGCTACTGGCAACTTCCTGATGAAATTCCTGGTGGACCTGCCCCTGGGTGGCCTGGCCAAATGGCTGCGGTTCTGCGGTTTTGATGCCGAGAACCGGCGATTAGGGGCCGAATTGCCGCCGCTGGCGCCGGACACCTGCATCCTCACCCGGCAGGAGACCTTCAAGGGTCCGGCCAGGATGGACCTGGTGTTGGTCAAGGCGGCCGAACCCGAGGCCCAACTCCAGGAAGTGCTGGGGCAGCTTAAAATTTCCCCCCGGCAGATCCGGCCCCTGAGCCGGTGCAGCCGTTGCAACGACCGGCTCCTCCCCGTTCCCCGGGAGCAGGTCCAGGGCCGGGTGCCGGAGCACGTCTTCCATTACCACGACCAGTTCTGGGAATGTCCCGGCTGCCATCGGGTCTTCTGGCCCGGCAGCCACCTGCCCGCCATCCTCAAGACCCTCCAGAAAAGCCTGAAGGAAAAATAGCTTTCAGCGGTCAGCTTTCAGCTTTCAGCTTTTTCCGCCTCGAGTAGATTGCAGAGGCCGGGAGGCGTTCCTATATTAAATTAAAAGATGATCAACCAGGGGAGGCGGCGCGGTCCATGCCGGCTGCCCCGGTCCTGAAAAGTCCGAAAACCCAAGGAGGAACTCATGGACGATATTGCAAATAAAACCGCAGCTAAAAAAGCCTGGTGCACCACTGTGGAATTTTACGGTTAATACCGCCCGGCGGACCCAGATTCTGGGGAAATACGGCCAGGCCTGCTGGCAGCAGGCCAATATCAAGAAAGCCGAACGCCTCCTGGGAGAAAAATCCTTTCAGGCCCTGGAGCGGGGCGAGGCCAATCCCCTGACGTCCCCGGAAGTGAACGAGGCCGTGCAACAGGTCAAGCAGGCCAAAGAACAGAAAGAGAAGACTTACCAGACCATCGCCGCCATCCGGGAGAAGATCGGCTCTTCCTGCGTCATTCCCACGCCGGACGAGCCCGGCGGGATCGAGGAGAATCCGCCGGTGCCTTAAAGGCAGTGATCAGTGATCAGTAGTCAGTAATCAGTAAAATATAGCCTATTCCCTGGTTCACGGGTTAAACTTTGGAATCGGGGCATGGACAATGACAATAAACAAGGCCAGGGGCAGTGCTCCTGGCCTTGTTTTCTTCTAAAAACTCGAAACTCGGAACTCGAAACTAAAAACCGCTTTACGGGGCGCCGCACTCCGCCGGGTCGCCGGCCAGTTTTTCCAGGGCGTGGGGCAGGGCGGGGAGGATGGCCGTGAGGTTTTCCCGGGCGCCCCTGGGGCTGCCGGGCAGGTTGACGATCAGGCTGCAGCCGCGGATCACCGCCACTCCCCGGGAGAGCATGGCGTGGGGTGTCTTAACCAGGCCGGCGGCCCGCATGGCCTCGGGAAGGCCCGGCACCAGGCGCTCGGCCACCATTAAGGTCGCCTCCGGGGTGACGTCCCGGGGGCTGAGCCCCGTGCCGCCGGTGGTGAGGATCAGGGCCAGGTGCTCCCGGTCACACCACTGCCGCAGTTGGGCGGCGATGGCCTGGCGTTCGTCGGGAACCACGGCCATGGCGACCACCTGAAAATTATCGGCCGGCAGCAGCCCGGCCAACTCCGGCCCGGAGGCGTCGTGGCGCTCGCCGGCGTGGCCCTTGTCACTGACCGTCAGAATGCCCGCTTTAAACATGCTGGATAGATCTTATCAACCTAACGCCCTGATTTTTGGGCGCCTACTAAGGGCGGCCGCGGCGCCGCAACCCGAAGATCAGGGAAATGAGAAAGAGGACGAGGAAGAGGATGAAAAGAACTCGGGCAATTTCCACCGAGAGGATCGCCATGCCGGTAAATCCCAAGAGGGCTGCAACTATGGCAACGACGAGAAACATCAATGCCCAGCCTATCATAGTTGTCTCCTTTGCAATAAAATCTTCTCCTGCTCCAGAATCTGTTCATCCGGTTCAATCTGCCGCAATTCCTTGCTTCTAAAAAATTAAGGTGGGAAATGCCGATGTCAATAATCTGAAAAAATATCTCTGTACGAGTCCTGCCATCTCCTGCAATCACGGCCCACCCGGAATTTCATAGTCTCACCCGCTGCTTGAGCATTTGATAATGGTTAAATAATTATTAATTAACCTGAGAATCATTGCACAAATTCTATCTATTCTTAAATTATTCTAAAGGTACCCCTGATCGTGCTTGAGGGAAAAAATTTTGGCAAAAGGGAGGCAGGTAAAATGGCAACTTTCGTGGTATTGGGGAAATTTACCGAAAAAAGTTTTGAGACCATGAATCCCGCGGCGTTCGAAGAAATCAAAAAATTTATAAAAGACGCGGGGGCTGAAATCAAGGCCTGGTACATGTTGATGGGCCAATACGATGAGATGAGCATCTTGGAGGCCCCGGACGCTGAAACTGTGGCCAAGATCGTCATGGCCTTAAGCGCCAAATATGGCTGCCGGACCGAGACTCTGCGGGCCTTCAGCGAAGCGGAAGCCAAGAAAATGTGCCCATCCCACGGAAAGTAAAGCGCTTCCTGAGATTGCCTAAATTGCGCTGACTACAGCGGCCTCGGGGCCGCTGTTTTTATGCCCTGGCCACTGTGACTAACCCGGAAAACCCAGCACCTCGACGGGGTCGCCCACTTTTACCACGCCTTCAGTCAGCACCCGGGCGAAGACGCCTTCCTTGGGCATGACGCAGTCGCCCACCAGCTCCCGGATGGCGCAGCCCTTATGGCAGGTCTTGCCGATCTGGGTGATTTCCAGGAGCACGTCGTCGCCCACCTTGAGGCGGGTGCCCACCGGCAGGGTCATCACTTCCAGGCCGTCCACCGTGAGGTTTTCGGCAAAATCGCCGGGTTTGACCTTGGCCCCCATTTTAACCATCTTGTCGATGCTCTGGAGGGATAGGAGGCTCACCTGGCGGATGCCGCCTTCGGCGTGGGCGTCGCCCTCCAGGCCATGCTCCACCAGGAGACGGGCAGAAGCCACGTTGTGCTTGACCACGCCCTTGCGGTCGCTGACCGAGACCGCGTGGATACGGCCGTGGGCGGATTTTAAAATCATTTTTTCATCTCACGCAAAGGCGCCAAGACGCCAAGGCGCCAGGAAAATTGAGCACAGGCGGGACGCCGGTGCCACTTTTTAAAATTATATGGGGTTGGGGATGGGGGTTTGGGGGAAGGGGAAGGGGCCACTTACAAAAAAGCCCCTGGCCTCTTCCCCCAAGTTTCTTTATTCCTTTTCTTTCGCGGCCTTGGCCTCGGCGATGATCTTTTCGGCCTGCGGCGGCGGGACTTCATCGTAATGGTCGAACTCCATGGCGTAGGTGCCGCGGCCGCCGGTCTTGGAGATCAAGTCCGGGGCGTAGAGCAGCACTTCGATCATGGGCACGTGGGCGGTGATGACTTGCAGTTTGCCCTCGGCTTCGACCCCCAGGACCCGGCCGCGGCGGCCGTTGAGGTCGCCGATGATGTCACCCATATTGTCTTCCGGCACGGTCACCACCATCTTCATGATGGGTTCCAGCAGGGTGGGTTTGGCCAGTTCGCAGCCCTTTTTGTAGCCCATGGAGCCGGCGATCTTGAAGGCCATATCGGAAGAATCGACATCATGGAAGGAGCCGTCATAGAGGGTGACCCGGAAGTCCACGCACGGGAACCCGGCCAGCACGCCGGCGTTCTTGGCCTCGACGATGCCCTTCTCCACCGAAGGGATGAAATTCCGGGGGATGGCGCCGCCGACGATCTTGTCCACGAACTCGAAGCCCGCGCCCCGGGGCAGGGGTTCCAGTTCCAGCCAGGTGTCGCCGTATTGGCCGCGGCCGCCGGACTGGCGTTTGAATTTTCCTTGGACCTTAACGGTACCCTTGATGGTCTCCCGGTAGGGCACCTTGGGCGGCTTCAGGTTAAGTTCCACGCCGAACTTGCGTTTCATTTTTTCGGCGGTGGCCTCGATGTGCACCGCCCCCACGCCGGAGACCAGGATTTCCTTGGTTTCGGCGTTGCGGGTGATGGCCAGGGACGGGTCCTCTTCGATCAGCTTGGAGAAGGAGGAGAAGACCTTGTCTTCCTCGCCCTGCTTTTTGGGCTCGATGGCAAAGGTCACCATGGTATGGGAAGGCAGCAAGGCCGGCAATAGGATGGGCTTGGCCTCGGTGGCCAGGGTGTCGCCGGTCACCGTCTCCTTGAGCTTGGCCACCGCGGCGAAGGCGCCGGGACCGACGCTGGCCACGGCTTTCTGGCCCTTGCCTTCCAGCAGGAAGAGCTGGCCATATCTTTCCGGGGTTTCCTTATTGACATTGTAGACGACGGAATCGGCGGTCATGGTGCCGGAATAGACCCGGAAGATGGAGAGGCGGCCGGCGAAGGGGTCGGCCACGGTCTTGAAGACCTGGGCCGCCAGGGGGCCGTCCGGGTCGGGCTCCAGGCCCACCTCTTCGCCGGAGCCGGGTTTGGCGCCCTCGACCGCGCCCTTGTCCTCCGGGGCCGGCAGGTAGGCGAGGATCGCGTCCAATAGCAGGCTGGTGCCGATGGGACCGGCATGGTTGGCGGAGGTCCCGCACAGCACCGGCACGAAAGAGCCTTTAAGGACGCCGATCTTCAGCCCGCGGTAGATCTCCTCCGGGGTGAGTTCGCCTTCTTCCAGGAATTTCTCGATCAGGGCGTCGTCGCTTTCGGCGGCGAAGTTCATCAGTTCGCCCCGCAGTTCCGCCACCTCGTCTTGCAAGTCGTCGGGGATGGGCCCGGCCTCCATTTTGCCGCCAGTCGCCGGTGTAGGCCTTTTGGCTGATCAGGTCCACCACGCCCTTGAAGCCGGCCTCTTTGCCGATGGGCAGTTGGATGGGCACGGCCTGCACTTCCAGGATATCCTTGATGCTCTTCAAGGCCGTGGCGAAATCGGCCCGTTCCCGGTCCAGCTTGTTAATAAAGAGCAAGCGGGGCAGGTTATAGTGGTCGGCAGTTTGCCAGACCTTCTCGGTGCCCACCTTGACGCCGTCCACGGCGTCGACCACCACCACCGCGGCGTCGCCCACGTGGAGGGCGGCCCGGGTGTCGGCCATGAAGTTGTCGTCACCGGGAGTGTCAGCCAGGTAGACCGTGTGCTTCTTCCACTGGTAATGGTGAAAGGCGCTGGAGATAGTGATCTTGCGCTTAATTTCTTCGGGTTCGTAGTCGAGCACGGAACTGCCGTCATCCACCCGCCCCAGCCGGGAGGTGGCCCCTGCCGTGAACAACAAGGCTTCTGCCAATGAGGTTTTGCCACAGCCGCTGTGGCCGATAAGGACCAAATTGCGGATACTTGCGGTTTTGCCCATCAAAAACTCTCCCTTTCCCTCATGCTGGCCACCCCGCCGGATAACACAGGGTAACTTCATATAATTAGCAGGTTTGTTCCTAACAAACAACTAACTTTTCTGTAGCTTTTGGCAGGCGCTAAGTTTGACTAAGGGTCAAAGGAATTTGACCCTATTTTCGGTCTTGAAGTCAAGGCCTCCGGTCTTTGCCGCCCCCTCAGCGGGGAGGGCAGAGGCCCCTGCCGTCCGGCGCCTCCAGCAGATTTCTGCAATCAGGACCGGAAATGGACCGGGAGAAATTGACAGCCGCGGCCACTTCAGATATATTTGAACGTTGTCGGGACGTGGCGCAGACTGGTAGCGCACCTGAATGGGGTTCAGGGGGTCGGAGGTTCAAATCCTCTCGTCCCGA
>CAWCOX010000001.1:0-57144 GCA_963797235.1 uncultured delta proteobacterium | reverse complement strand
GAAAGCTGATAGCTATTAATTATTATCGCCTATCTGTTTAGCTGGCTCAACTTTATTATGGCGTGTCGATTCCGGCCTGCTCCGTGCGCCTCTCCGACCAACCGGTGGCAAAAGGCAGGGCCAGCATGGCGATCGCCAAGGCGGTTACCCCCGGCCAGCCGGCCAGGCTATAGGCGTAGCCGCTGAGGGTGATGCCCACCGCGCCCCCAGGTAATAAGCCAGCACGTAAAAGGAATTGGCCCGGCCCCGGGCTGGCGGTGACCTTGCGGTTGAGGGACCCGGCGGCGGAGGCATGAATGGCGAAGAACCCAGACAGACCAGGGCCAGGGCCCCCGCGATGGCCGGCAGGGTCATCAGGCTCAGGGTCAGCCCCGCGCCGAACACCAGGCTGCCCAGGACCATGGTACCGCCGTTGCCGATGCGGTTGCTCAGCTGCCCGGCCACCGGGCCGATAAACACCCCGATGAGATAGGAGAGGTACAGCAGGGTGATCATTTGGGTGGAGGCGTTGAACGGCGGCTGGTGCAGATAAAACGGCAGATAGTTGAAGACGAGGAAAAGACGAAAAAGCCCCCGAAGGCCACCAGGAAGATACGCCGCAGTTCCGGTTGGGCCAGCAGTGCCAGAAAGCCCTCGCGTTCCGCCGGCTCCTCTTCCACCCCACGGCCTGCCGGCAGCCGCCAGAACGCCAGGAGAGTAGCTCCGCCTACTAAGACCGCGGCGGTGACAAAGGCGTAGCGCCAGTGCAAGGGCGGATGGAGCCAGCCGCCCAACAGCCGACCGCCCAGACCGCCGGCCACCGTGGCGGAGACGTAGGAGCCCATGACCACGTTGAGCCGCTCCAGGGGCAGGTTGGCCGAGAGATAGGCCGCCAGGCAGGTAGTCAGGGCCGGGACGAACAGTCCCTGAAGAAAGCGGGCCGCCACCAGCAGACGCAGACTGTGGGTGAGGGCGCAGCCGAGCCCCGCGGCCGCCACCACCGTGCCCCCGACCAGGATGAGGCGCCGCACCGGGAAGCGATCCGCCAGCATCCCGAAGGGCAGGTTGGCCAGGGCAATCCCCAGGATCACCGCCGACACGGTATAGGAGGCCTGCGAGGGGCTGACCCCGAACTCCCGCTGGATCACCGGCAGCACCGGCTGGGTGATATAAATGTTGCTGACGGCCGCCGCCACCAGGCTGAAAACCAGGGCCTGCAAACCCCAAAAACCCGTTTCCGGCTGGCCGTCTGCCTTTTTCGGTTGGTTGCTTTCGTTCATGGTTAAATTAGGTAGCCGCAGGCTTCACCCTGCGCTCTGCCCCATTTTAATGCAAAGAGACCAAGGGCGGGCTGTGCCCGCCGTATTATGGCGGCCAAAGGCCGCCCTATAACTGCGTTCTTGAAATGCTTGTACCGGCTGCGTCCTGGGTTTCACGGAGAATGGAAAGCCGTTTTCACCCGGCCTGCCTCAGAACCTGGTGAATTTCCGGCGACACCGAAGTGAAACGGATGTCTACCTGCCAGCCGCCGTCTTCTCGGGGCTCAGCCGCGGTAACCTTGCCATAAATCTTACCCTTGACCTCCACCCCGTCCTCAGCCAGCAAATGGAGGCGCACATCCTGCCACTGCTCCACCCCACCCCGCAACACCACCCGGGCTGCCCCTTCACCCAACTCGACGATCTGCGCCCCGTCGATGGTTCCGGCCACGATCTTGTCGGTCAGCAAATCCAGGCGCACCTCCAGAGGCCGGACCAGGGTGCGCATTTCCTGGTCCCTGGCCGCCAACTTGACATTATAAGGCTCGCCGATGGCCTGGACGTCATAAAGAGTGAAATTGCCGCTTATTCCCTTCATCCGGCCCTGCACCTCACCCCGCACCTGGACCAGTTCCCGCAGCCGTTCATAGGTGTCGGCGCTGATCAGCACCTGGCCGCCCACCGCGAAGGCCTCGATGCGGCTGGTGAAGTTGACGTGCGCCCCTACCACGCTGTACTTGGTGCGGCGCTCGGAGCCGATGTTGCCCACCACCACCTCGCCGGTGTTCACCGCGATGCCCATCTCCAGATATGGCAGGCCGTCGGCTTCGTTCAAGGCGTTGATTTCGTCCATGGCCGCCTGCATCTGCAGGGCGCAGGCCACCGCCCGGGCCGGATGGTCCACCATGGGCGTCGGCGCCCCGAAAAAGGCCAGAATGCCATCCCCCACGATCTCGTCAATCACCGCCTGATTATCCGTGAGGATCTCGATCATCTTCCCCAGATAGCGGTTCAGGAAGGTAACCACCTGCTCCGGATGCATGTCCGCGGTGATGGACGTAAAGCCCCGAAGATCGCTCATGACGATGGAGACCTCCCGGGTTTCGCCGCCAAGTTCCAAGGCATCCTTATCTTCCAGGAGACGCTTCACCACTTCCTGAGTGACGTAGCGCCCAAAAGTGTCCCGGATGAAGTCCCGCTTGGCCATGTAGTCCGTAAGTTCCCGGCCCATGAGGTTAAAAGAGCGGGCCAGATTGGCGATCTCCCTGGCCCCGGTTTCCGGGACTGTGGCGCTGAAATCGCCGTGGGCGATGTCCGCGGTCTTCACGGCCAGGACCCGTAGAGACCGGGTAATTCTCCGGGAGGTGAGGGTGATCACCAGCGCCAGAAAGACCAGACCCAGGCCAACGATGGCTACGGTACGCTGCATCAAGCGGGCGGCGTCGGCGAATAATTCCTCATCCGGGAAAACCACTCCCAGGGACCAACCGGTGGACGGCAGCGGGGCATAGTAAAGCCACGACTTTCTGCCGGTGAGGGAGGCGGGAATAGGCACAAAACCTTCGCCGCCCCGGACCATGTCGCGCCCCACTTCCCGCATCTTCGAGTCGCCTCTGGCTTCCGCCAGGCTGAAAATGCTTTCCCGCATGATCAGACGCTGCTCAGGATGGGTAACGAACACGCCGTTTTGGGAGATGAGAAAGGCATAGCCGCTCTGATAAATCTTCACCTTGGAGACGAGGTCTTGCAGCCACATCAGGGAGATGTCGGCCTCGACCACCCCGGCCAAATGCCGGCGGCCACCCGTGGTTAGGAAAAAAGGCGTCGAGTAAGTGGATTCGATGATATTGCCGGCGCCTTCGTCATAGTAAGGTTCGCTCCATTGCGGCCGCTTCAACTCCTGGGGAATCTGATACCAATCCTGGTAGAAGTACTGGTAGGATTCCCCGCCCAGCATCTTAAACTTGAGTTGATCCCCGCTGCGGAAAAAATAGGGCAGGAAATATTGGGACTTGGGATTATAGGCATAAGGTTCGAAGGCGACTCCCAACCCGAACAGCTCCTGATTGTGGACCATGGCGGTATGGAGCAAGCCCACCAGGTTCTCCCGGTCACACGGCACCTGTTCTAAGGTGGCCGCCATGTTCAGCGGAATCTTTTCCACCCCCCGCAGGATAACCTCTATCTGGTAAACCGTCTCCCGGGTCAGGTGCTGGGCACTCTCCCGGGCTCGCCGGATGATGCCTTCCTTGGAGGCATAATAACTATAGCCGGATGCGGCCAGAAAGATAAGCAGCGGCGCTGGTGAGAATAAAGAAAATGAGTTGGCTGGCCAGGCTGCTATTTTTCATCGGACATATCGCAATCGCAATAAAACTTGGAGAAATCGGGAATCTCTTTGATGGTCCCGTCAGCTTTCAAGGTTGCCGCCGCCCGGTAATAGTCGTCCGGGTCCAAGCCGCCGATGGAACCCCGGGGTCCGGCGGCCAGGATCATGGTCTGCATGCGCTCCAGCATCCACCTCTGATGGATCCGGTTGGTGGCCACGTGGGCCTCGTCCACGTACTTCATGACGATGTCCAAAGCCTCTTCAGGATGGGCAAAGGCGTACTGCCAGCCGGCGATGGTCCCCTGGACAAAGGCGCGGCACACCCGGGGCCTGTCCTTATAGGTCCGCTCCAGGCAATAGATGCCATCTTCGGGAAAATTGAGGCCGTGGGCGGCCAGGAAAAAGGCGGTCAGTTCCGCGGGATTCAAGCCGGCGTTGAGCAGCAGGTGGTATTCGTTGTACCACATGGCCGAAGCCACGTCCACACCGCCCCGCAGAAAGAGGTTCAGGGTGGTCCCCTGGGGTATGGCTTTCACCTTCAAGCCGTACTTGCGGAAAAAGGCATCGAGCTGGCCCTTAAAATCCTCACCCCAAATGCCGACCCTTTTGCCGTTGATGTCCTCAGGCTCGATGATGCCGCTGGACCTCCTGGCGATCAGCATGAGGGCCGAATGTTGCGCCAACTGACAAACATCCACCAGCTTGCTCCCCCGGGCCCGCCGGACGATACCGGCCGTGAGTTGCATGGTGCCGAAATCGGCCCGGCCCTGGACCAGCATCTCCGAAGGCGGCTTCTGGGGCCCCCCCCGCAGGATCTTGACGTCCAGGCCCCTTTCCCGGTAGAAGCCCTTTTCATAGGCCACATAGTATCCGGCGAACTGGGCCTGCGGCTGCCACTGGGGAATAAAAGAAACGGTGGCGAGTGCCTCGGCGTAAGCCAGGCCGGCGGTGACGGCAAGAGAGTACAGGAAAAACCCGAGCAAGATCAGGCAGAAAGGTTTTTGGACAACTAAATGTTTCTGGGCAAACCAACGCATGGGGTCAATACATCTTATCGGCTTTTCCTTAGCGTTTCAATAGGATAAAACCGACCCCGAGCCCCGGGGGAAGAGGACCCGCCCTACCCCATCCCTGCCGGGACGCGATCCCCCGTGCTTAAAGGGGTGTTACTCCTCCCGGAATAACACCCCCTGTTTAATTTACTTAACTTTTACAAAAAACTCCGGCGGGCCGGCTAATGTTTTTCTTCTCCTTGGCCACCTCTTTCAGGTCCTTGGCCGCCTTTTTCAGGCTGTGCGCCAGGGGCAGCTTTCGCAGGTGGAGCAGGCGGTGCTGCTTTAGGCGCCGGGGCCGGGGCGGGTCTCGGTGCCGCCGGCGGAGCTACATGAGCCGGACCTGGTTGTGGTCCAGCCGCCGGAGCCACATGAGTCGGGGCCGGGCCTCTTCCCTCGGAAGGGGCAACGTGAGCGGGGCCGGGCCTCTGTTCTGACGGAGCCATCCGGGCCGGACCTGGTTGCGGTCCCGCCGGCGGGGCTACGTGAGTCGGGGCTGGGCCCCTTCCCTCGGAAGGGGCAACGTGAGCCGGGGCCGTTGGTCTCTCCGGTCTCTGTCCTGGGGCTGGGGTCACATGAGTCGGACCTGCGGGTCTCTGGCCCGCGGGAGGAGCCATTTGAGCGGGGCCTGGTCCTGGTTGCTGTCCCCCTGGACGGGTTGGAGCAGAGGGGTGACCATGGAATCCTTTCTGCCACTCTCCAGCCTGCCCATGTTGGTGTTCTTCATAGAATTTTTCATTATAACGCTGACCTTGCCGGTGGCTGCGCCAATAAGGATACTCTTGCTGAAAATGCTGATAGTAATCAGGATGTCCCCGGTACCACGTCAGCCAGCGCGGCGCATACCAAGTACCGGGTCTCTCGATATAGGTGGGAGGATAAGAGTAATACGGGGCCCAGCCATATTGCGGGCCGAAGAAGTAATACAGGATACCATTCAGGAACCAATCACCGTTGTAATAGACCCACGGAGTATTGCCCCCCACCCAGGGTGACGCATAGGGATCAGAGGGCGGGGGTGGATACTGATAGGCCTGAGCCTGAGCAGGTGCCGGTATGGCGGCGACCGCACCTCCAACCAGTAAGACTGCCATAAGCAAAATCAAGGTGAATTTTTTCATATAGATCTCCCGGTGGATGCATTTTTTCAAATGATTTTCAAGATAGGTCTGATTCTCCAGGCAGTCAATAACCCGATCTAGATTAAATTACTTACCCTTGGGGCGAGCCACGGAATCGCCCGATGCTCCCCTGGGCGCACCTAAACCGCCGTTGCCCGGTTCAACACTCCCCGGATGACCTGATAAACCTCCGGCGCCACCGAGGTAAAGCGAATGGTGGCGGTGAATTTCCCGGCCGCGGGTTTCACCTGGGTCACCTTGCCGTAAACCTTGCCGGGGATCGGCGCGCCCCCGTCACCCAACATCTGCAGGCGCACGTCCTCCCATTCCAGTAACTCCCCCTCAAAGGCCACCTGAACCGCGGTCTCGCTGAGATGGGTGACCCAGACCGCCTCGTTGACGCCAATCACCACCTTTTCCTGGATGCGGTGCAGATGGACCTTCACGGGTTTCGGCAGCTGCACCAGGGTCTCCTGCCGGGCCTTGAGCTGGATATTGTAAGGCCCGCCGATGGAGCGCACTTCGTACAGGGTGGATTTTCCCGGCATCCCCTTCATTTCCACCTGAAGGGGGTCTCCCACCTCCACCAGGTCCTGCACCCGCTTATGGGTGGCCGCGCTGATCAGCACCTGCCCTCCCAGGGCGAAGGATTCGATGCGGCTGGTGAGATTGACGTGCGCCCCCACCACGCTGTATTTGGTGCGGCGTTCCGAGCCGATGTTGCCCACCACCACCGCTCCGGTGTTCACCGCGATGCCCATCTCCAGGATGGGCAGGCCGTCGGCCTCATTCAGGAAATTGATCTCATCCATGGCCGCCTGCATGGCCATGGCGCAGGCCACCGCCCGCTCCGGGTGATCCTCCAGGGGCTCCGGTGCCCCGAAAAAGGCCAGGATGCCGTCTCCCAGAATCTCGTCGATGACCGCGTGGTAATCCAGCAGGATCTCGATCATCTTCCCCAGGTAGCGGTTGAGAAAGGCGATAATGTCATCCGGTTCCATATCCGTGGTCAGGGCGGTAAAGCCCCGCAGGTCGCTCATGAGCATGGAGACCTCCCGGGTCTCGCCTCCCATCTCCAGGGCGCTCTTGTCTTCCAGGAGCCTTTTCACCACCTCCTGGGTGACATAGCGCCCGAAGGTATCCCGAATGAAGTCCCGTTTTTCGATATAGTCCGTGAGTCGCTCCCCCAGATTATTGAAGGACCGGGCCAGGTCCACCACCTCCCGGACGCCCTTTTCCGGCACCTCCACCGCGAAATCCCCTTCCCCCACCTGCTGCACCGCCTTGCCGAGACGCCGTAAGGGCCGGGAGATGGCCGCGGCAAAATAGAGGCCCCCCAGACAGCCGATGAACCCCAACCCCAGCCCGGCAATGATAATGCCGTTCCTAACCTGGCGATCAACTGCCTTTTCGTGCTCCCTGAGAACCTGGCGCGCCTTGGCCACGATCTCCTTGCTGAAGGCCTGGAGTTTTTTTTGGGTGGGGAGGAAAAATTCGTCAATGTTCACTACCGCGCCCACAATAAAAGGGGTGCCGGGGACGTGGAGCCGCACCGCGAATCTCTTCCGCTCATTACCCTGTTGATCCCGGGAAGTATAGTAGCCTGAAGCGTCCTCGGTGAAGGAGCGTTTCAGCAACGCCACCGCATCCGGGTTATCGGACCTGAAAGCCAGCTGGTTCCGCCTTTCGGCGCCTCGGCCCGGGTGGAAGATGATTTCTCCCTTGGTATCATATAGATCCGTATAGCCCACCGTCCCCCGCGGGGTCTGGATGTTTTGCACCGCAATCTGGCGGATCTTCTGGTTGCGCCGCAGCTGGACGTAATTATATGGACCTTTTTTGGGCAGGACATATTGGAGTTCCCGAGCCGCGTCTTGCGCCTTATCTTTGATGATATATTCGCCCACCGCGGTGAGGATTTCTTCGGAGGCCTTGACATTGTCGGCCGTAGCTTCCTTCAGGGCAGACTGCGAAGTCTCCATGGAGCGCGCCAGCAGGACGTCGGTGGCATAGTCCACTACGACCGCCGTTCCTGCGAGTAGCAGTAGAATCAGGACCAGATAGGAAAGCACCAGATAGGTGCGGAGGCTGAGAGAGCGTAATCGCATAACCGTCTCCAAATATGGGCAAGATCGTTAGCCATCGGGGGCCAGCCTATTTGGGCTCAGGAAAATTCCCGCGGTGAATTATATAACCTTTCGGCAATTACGGTAGAAAATGAATATTGGTGGGACTTGCCGGCGGCTTGGCGTGAGAACCATCCGGGCTGAAAATGCCGGGCTCGCCAAGGATGATTGGTATGATATCAGGGATAAATCCGATCAATGAGCCGCGGGAAGGGGATGGTCTCCCGGACGTGGTGCAGGCCGCAGAGCCAGCCCACCAGCCGCTCGATGCCCATGCCGAAGCCGCCGTGAGGGACGCTGCCGTAGCGGCGCAGGTCCAGGTACCACTCCAGGGGTTCTTGGGGCAGGTTGTGCGCCTTCAGGCTCTCCAGCAAAGTCTCCAGGTCGTCCATGCGTTGCGAGCCGCCGACGATCTCGCCGTAGCCCTCCGGGGCCAGCATATCGACGCAGAGGGCCAGCCGCGGGTCCGCCGGGTCCGGCTCCATGTAAAAGGCCTTGGCCTCCCGGGGATAGCGGTGCACCAGCACCGGCCGGGAGAACATCTGGGACAGCACCGTCTCCTCGTCGCCGCCCAGATCCTCTCCCCAGGCAACCTCTTTACCCGCCGCTTGCAGACGCTCCAGGGCCTCGGTGTAGCTGAGACGGGGAAAGGGCCCGGCCACCACCTCGGTCAGCGGCCCGGTGTCCCGTTCCAACAGGCGCAACTGCCCCTCCTGCCGCTCCAGCACCCTTCCGACCACGTAGCGCACCAGGCCTTCCGCCAGCCCCATAACGTCTTCCAGTCCATAAAACGCGGCCTCGGCCTCCACCATCCAGAACTCCGTCAGGTGGCGACGGGTCTTGGATTTCTCGGCCCGGAAGGTGGGCCCGAAGCAATAGACCCGGCCCAGGGCCATGGCCGCGGCCTCCAGATAGAGCTGGCCGCTCTGGGAGAGATAGGCCTTGCCCTTATCCAGGTAATCGGTCTCGAACAGGCTGGTGGTGCCTTCGCAGCAGGTAGGCGTCAGGATGGGGGTATCCACCAGGACGAAGCCCCGCTCCTGGAAAAAATCGCGGCAGGCCCGACAGACTTCGTCCCGGACCCGCAGGATGGCTTGTTGCCGGGGCGACCGCAGCCACAGGTGGCGCCAATCCATCAGGAAGCCCACCCCGTGCTCCTTCGGGGAGATGGGGTACTCCTGGGCGAGATGCACCGGCCGCAGCCGGGTGACTTCCAACTCATAGCCCCCGGGAGCCCGGGGTTCGGCCTTCACTTTGCCCTCCAGGATCAAAGACGACTCCAGGGTGAGACGCTCGAACTCCTGAAAGTCTTCCTCCGGCAGGTTGCCTTTGAACAGCACCCCCTGGGCCAAACCAGTGCCGTCCCGCACCACCAGAAAGCGCACCTTGCCGCTGGAGCGCAGATGATAGACCCAGCCTCGCAGGGTGACGATTTGGCCCACGTATCGGGACAAGGCCGCGATATCAGCTACGGGCGAGTTTTGAGTTTCGAGTTTCAAGTTTTTAGCTTTTCCGGCTACTGACCACTGATCATGGTCACTGCCTGCTCAGCGCTCACTCCTTACAGCATTATCTTGATATGCGCCTTTTCCCTGAGGGTCTTGACCCATTCGTGAAATTGCTTTTCCAACTCCTTTTGGGACAGCATTTGACGAATCTGCGGGGCCACCTCTTCAAAGGATTTGGGTTCTCCGGTCCGGCGTTCCACCAGCTGGATCAGCTGAATCCCTTGCGGCGTCAGGGCCGGGGCCACCTCCTTGGGCTTCAAGCGTCCCAGGAATTCCGCCAGCCTGGGTTCCAGGTCACTCAGGGAAACCGCGCCCACATCCTTCTCCTCCACGGAGAATTTCGCCGCCACGTCAGGAAAGGAAGCCCCACCTTTTAGTTCTGCCATGATCGCTTCGGCCTTCTTTTTCAGCTCTTCCTTCTGAGCATCAGTAGCGCCCGGAGGGAATGACAATTGCATGACCCGCAGGTGCAACTGGGTGCCGCCGCTGGCTTTGAAGTGCTCCTCGTAAACGCGGTGCACCTCGGCATCGTTGACCATGGTCTTGGTGCCCACCGCTATAGTGATCAAGCGATCCTGGATTATCTTATCGGCCAGGTTTTGTTTAAGTTCCTTAAGAGAAAGGCCAGCCTGGTTCAAGGCCTTGTTAAAGGCCTCGTCGTCTTGCAGATTATTCTTCTTCCTAAAGTTGGCCAGCGCCGCGGCCATTTCCTTGTCTTCGACGGTAATCCCCCGGCGCTTGGCTTCAGCCTTGGCCAGTTTCCGGTCGATCAGGCTTTCCAACATACTGCGTTCGACTTCTTTGTTTTCTTTGCCCGTTGGTTTGATGCCCGATTGAGCCTCGATGGATTTAGAGGCCCCCTCCAACTCCGACATGGTGATGATCTCATCGTTCACTTCGGCCACGATCCGGTCCACCACCTCGGCGGAGCTGATTTGGGCCCAACCCAGCTGCAGCAGAGCAGCCAGTGCCAGCGCCAGCAGCCCTTTAGTCAATCTAGTCATCTTTCGTTCCCTCTTCCTCTGCCTTAACAAATGTCTCCACTTCTTTCAAGCAGTTTTGCAAACGCTGTAATGGTGGGCCGCTCAGAGGCAGGCGCACCTGCAAAGTTTGATCCTGGGTGAGACGAAAAGCCTCCGGCTTGCTCTTCAGCAGGCCAATGAGCCGCGGCAGGTCCAGGCGCTCCGTCTCGGCAAACTGCAACCGGGCGAAGCTGTCCTGCACTTCCAGGCGCTTGATCCCCAACTGCCGTAGCCGGTGCTTGAGGCGCACCACTTCCAGGAGATTGCGCCCTTCCTGGGGCAGCGGCCCGAACCGATCCTGGAATTCTTCCTCCAACTCCCGGATCATCTCGGGGGTCAGACGGCCGGAGAGCCGCCGGTATAGGGCCAGACGCTGTTGCACGTCCGGCACGTAGTCTTCGGGCAGGTAAGCCGCCAGGGGCAGGCGAATCTCCGGGTCCGGAGCCAGGTCCTCCGGCTCGCCCTTGAACTCCCGGATGGCCTGCTCCAGCAGCTGCAGATAAAGTTCATAGCCCACCTCGGCCACCACGCCCGACTGCGCCTGGCCCAGGAGATTGCCGGCGCCCCGGATCTGTAGGTCATGCATGGCGATCTTGAACCCCGAGCCCAGCTCGGTGAACTCCATCAGGGCCTTCAGGCGTTTTTGGGCCTCGCTGGAGAGGGCCGCCTCGTCGGGCACCAACAGGTAGGCATAGGCCTGGGCCTGACTCCGGCCTACCCGGCCCCGGAGCTGATAAAGCTGCGCCAGCCCCATGGTGTGCGCCCGGTTGATGATGATGGTATTGGCTGCCGGGATGTCGAGACCGGCTTCGATGATGGCGGTGCACACCAAAACATCCACTTCCTTGCGCCAGAAGCGCACCATCACCTTCTCCAGTTCCCGTTCGGCCATTTGTCCATGGGCCATGGCCACCCGAGCCTCGGGCACCATCTCCTGAAGGTGCCGCGCCCAGGTGCCCAGGTTCCGCACCCGGTTGTGCACAAAAAAGACCTGGCCGCCCCGGGCGATTTCCCGGCGGATGGCCGCCTGGATCACCGCCCTCTCCGGCCGGCACAGGTAAGTGCGCACCGAGCGGCGGTCCTCCGGCGGGGTGTTGATCAGGCTCAGCTCCCGTAGGCCGGTTAAGGACAACTGCAGGGTCCGGGGGATGGGGGTGGCGGTGAGGGTCAGGACGTCCACGGTGCGCCGCCATTCCTTCAGCCGCTCCTTCTGCTTCACCCCGAAGCGCTGCTCTTCGTCGATGATAACCAGCCCCAAATCCTTAAAGGCCACGTCCTTGGAGAGCAATCGGTGGGTGCCGATGACGATGTCCGCCCGACCCGCGGCCAGGTCCGCCAGGCTCTTGCGCTGCTCCGCCGGCGACTTGAAGCGGCTCAGGACCCGGACTTCCACCGGGTAGTGGGCCAGCCGGCGGCTGAAGGTCTCGTAATGCTGCTCCGCCAGCACTGTGGTGGGAACCAGCATAGCCACCTGCTTGCCGTCCATGGCCGCCTTGAACGCGGCCCGCACCGCCACTTCGGTCTTGCCGTAGCCCACGTCGCCGCAAATCAGCCGATCCATGGGCTTATCCGAGGCCATGTCGGACAAAACCTCCTGGATGGCCTGCTCCTGGTCCGGGGTCTCGGCGAATTCGAAGGTGGCTTCGAACTCCCGGTAGACCGGGTCGGGCGGCGAAAAGTGGTGGCCCGGCAGCACCCGGCGCAGGGCATAAAGCTCCACCAATTCCCGGGCGATTTTTTCCACCGCCTTTTTGACCCGCTTTTTAGCCTTCTCCCAATTCTTGCCCCCCAGGCGCTCCACCCGGGGCTCGGCGCCTTCCACCCCCAGATATTTCTGCACCAGGTTGAGGCGGTCCACCGGCAGGTAGAGGCGGTCGCCGTTTTGGTATTCCAATTCTAGAAAATCGTTGGCCTGGGGGCCGACGCTGAGCTTCACCAGCCCCCGGTAGATACCGATGCCGTGGTCCAGGTGGACGATGAAATCGCCTTCCTCGAGATCGGCCAGGGAGGCCAGGTCCTGGGGCGCCCGAGTTTCCTTGCGCCGCCGCCCCTCGGGCCGGAACCCCAGGGCCTCGTCTTCGGTGAGGACGATGAGCCCCTGGGACAACAGCCGGAAGCCTCCGGAAAGCTCGCCCACGGTGATCTCCACCCGAGGGCCGGGCTCCCAGGTGGGGGTATAATTGACCTCTGCCGCCAATTTTTCTTCTTGCAGCAGCCGGGTCAGGCGTTCGGCCCGATGCCTATTAAGACAGGTCAGGACCACATGAAATCCGCCCCGACGCCACTCTTCCAGGCGGTCGGCCAAAGCCGGCACCAGCCGGCCGGCCTCGGCCCCGGCCTCGGTCAATTCCAGGGCCAGACCATCGTTTTTCTCCACCTGGAATTGCAGGTCCTTTTCCGGATGGGCGTGGCCCCATGGCAACAGCGGGCAGTAGACGGAGCTGAAGCGGCTCAGGCGCTCTTTCCAGGGGACCTGGTCCAGCCAGCCCTGGGGTTCGTGGGCCGTGTCCTCCACCACCTTCTTCAGCTCCCGCTCCAGGTTAAGCGGGTCCCAGGCCACCACCACCGTCTCCGGCGGCAGCATCTCCCACAAGGTTTGGGGCTGGTCGTAAAATTCTTCGAGGTGACGTTCGATGCGGGGAAAGTGGCGTCCTTCCTGGACGTTTTCCCAAAACTGGGGGTCCTGGCGGCGCTTGCGCCGGCTCAAGGCGTGTTCCCGGGCCCGGGCCTCCAGCACCACTTCGCTGGCCGGCAGCACCACCAGCTCTTCCAGGCTCCCCAGAGACCGCTGGGTTGCCGGATCGAACCGGCGGATGGACTCCACTTCGTCGCCCCAGAACTCCAGGCGCACCGGCTGCTCATAGAGCGGCGGAAACAGGTCGATGATACCGCCCCGGACACTGAAATCGCCCCGGTCCTCCACTACCGGCCGCCGGGCATAGCCGCCGTCCAGCAAGTGTTGGAGAAATCCCTGGCGCTCCAGATTCTCGCCGGGCAGCACATACGCCAGCACGTCCCGGACCCGCTCGGCCGGAGGCAGCTTCTGGCGCAGGGCCATGGCCGGGGCTACCATAAAGAAGGGAGCTGCCGCGGTGAGGGCCAGATAAGCCCCGGCCATCCGGGCGCAGCTGATCTCCGGGTCGAAGCTCAACTCCCGGAAGGGCAAGACCTCGTGCCCCGGAAACAGGAAAAGGCGCGCCTGGGCCCCGACGTCCGGGTCCGGGCCGCCCCCCAGAAAAAAAGTCAGGTCCTTCAGGAAGGTTTCGTGGCCCTCGCCGTTGGGGGTCACCAGCAGAAAGGGCCGCGCCAGTTCCCGAAAGAGGCGGGCGAGCAGGAAGGCTCCGGAGGCCGGAGTAAGACCTTGCAAAAAAACCTGGCGGGGTTCCTGGGCAAAAGCGGTTAAGAGGTTCTGGGATTCGATTCCCGTTGCCAAAGCAGAATGCATTAGGTAATCATAACCCGAACTTCCTTGCACTTCAAGATGGATAGACTAATCAGGGTAGAAGCTGGGGCAGCCGGCACTGCCGCCTATGAAGAGGGGCGCCGGGTGCACAAGTGTCGCACTTTTGCGGGCATCTCATATCCTCTGCTTCCCAAAATAGCCTTTGCCCCGATTTCCCGATAATGGTAATAATGGGTGCCATGGTCTGGTAATCCAGACTGGATTTTGACCAATATACTTATTGAGATTGAGGAAAATTAGATGTTTTGTCCGGCTTGTGGCCAGGAAGCGGCCGAATCTGATAGTTTCTGCCAATATTGCGGCCAAACCCTGAAGCGGACGGCCCCGGAACCTGACGCTGAGGCAACCGGGATGAGACGCCGGGCCGCGGTTCTCTATGCCGGGTTCTGGTTGAGATTCATCGCCTTTCTGATCGATGAAATCCTCGTATCCATTGTGGTGGTGGGCGCCGATGCTGCGGTGGGCTATATTTTAGGGATCAATTTGGGCCTGCGGGCCGGCCTGTCTCGCCGCTTCCTTTTCGGTCACGCCTTGCCTTTAAAATTCGCCATCGGCACCATTACCCATTGGGTCTATTGGGCCGGCCTGGAATCTTCGGTTTACCAGGCCACCCTGGGCAAGATGGCCCTGGGGCTCAAGGTCACCGATCTTAACGGCGACCCCATCTCCTTCCCCCGGGCCACGGGCAGATATTTTGCCAAATTCATCTCCGCCATCATCGTGTGGATCGGCTTCATGATGGCCGGTTGGACCGCCAGGAAGCAGGCCCTGCACGACATCATGGCCGGGACTTTGGTGGTGCAGAAGCAGGATTTTTATGAACCGTCGTGATTTTGTGCGATTTCTGGGGTTGGGTCTGGCCGGCGCCGCGGCAGGCGGCCAGGTTTACCGGCCTCGGGAGGCGGACGCGGCCCCGGCGCTACGCCTGGCCTTTCTGGCCGACGCCCATTTAAAAGACGGCGACGAGCGCCGGCCCGAGGCCCAATCTTTGGCCCGGGCGGTGGCGGAGCTGCGGAGCCTTAAGCCCGCGCCGCAACTGGTCCTGTTCGCCGGGGACCTGGCCCATCACGGCAACCCCGCCGCCCTGGCCCTGGGCCGGGAAATCCTGGCCGATCTACCTGCCTCCTGCCTCCTGCTTATGGGTGAAGGCGACGGCCAGCTCGACGACGACGCCCCCTGGCGCCGCCTCTTTGGCGAACCCTGGTTTACTCGGACTCTGTCGGGACTGCAAGTGATCGGGGTGCATACTGCCTGGCGCCCCGGCCCCGGCGGCCCGCTCTTTCGGGTGGGCGACCCCGGCCGCCGCCGGCTGGCCCGTGAACTGCACGGCCTCGACCCCGAAGTTCCCCTCCTGCTCGTTTCCCACGCCCCGCTGGACCCGGTCTTCCGGCCCTGGCAGCAATGGACCCTGGACGGCCCGGAGGTGCTCGCCCAGTTGAGCCGCTTTCGCCAGGTCCTCTGCCTCCACGGCCACACGCATCAGGCAGTGGCCAGTGGTCAGTGGCCAGTGGTCAGTAAAGGCCAGGACTTGGGCGAGGCTTTGCTTGCTGAAAACCGCAAACCGCCAACCGGAAACTTGCTCCACTTATCTTTGCCCGCCACTGCCTGGCCTCAGCCCCAGGCCGTCCAGGGGACCCCGGCCCGCCTTGGCCCCGGCCTGGGACCCAGCGGCTGCGGCTGGGCGCTCCTGGCCGCAGAGGCCGGCTCGTTCAAATGGCAGCCGCAGGTCTGGGAGGCGTAAAGAATCTCACTCTAAGGTCACCAAACCAAAAATGCGGCGGCCACAGGCCGCCCTATTTTTTTCCTTTGCGACTTTGCGCCTTGGCGTCTTGGCGTGAGATCTACTCCATCACCGCCTCGGGCAGCGCCGGCTCCGGCTGGCGCCACTCCGCCTGCCGGGCCAGTTCCTCCACCTTCTCCTCCAGACGGTTGATGAGCGGCGGCAGGGTCGCAGGATCTAGGGCCGAGAGGGCCACGCCGCGCTGATTCCGGCATTGCACCGCGGCCAGGTTGGGATTGACCCGGTCCGCCTTGTTAAAGACCTTCAGAACCGGCTTATCCTGGAGATGGAGCGAGGCCAGGATGTCGTCCACCGTGGCCATCTGCTCCATGAAACCGGGGGTTGCTCAGGTCGACCACGTGAATCAGCAGGTCGGCCTCCTCCAACTCCTCCAGGGTGGCCTTGAAGGCCTCCAGCAGGTTCTTGGGCAGGTTTTTGATGAAGCCCACCGTGTCGGTGATGATCACCTCCCGCTCCCGGGGGAAGCGCAGGCGGCGGCTGGTGGGGTCCAGGGTGGCGAAGAGCCGGTCCTCCGAGAGCACGCTGGCGTGGGTCAGGGCGTTGAACAGGGTGGATTTGCCGGCGTTGGTGTAGCCGATGATGGAGAGAACCGGCAGGCGCAGACGTTTCCGCGGCTGGCGGCGCTCCCGGCGTTCGTCCCGAACTCCGGCCAGGTCCTGATTCAGGCGGTGCAGGCGATCCCGCAGGCGCCGACGATCCATCTCCAATTTGGACTCCCCCGGCCCCCGGCCGCCGATGCCGCCCATGAGGCGGGAGAGGGCGTCGCCTTTGCCCACCAGCCGGGGCAGCAGGTATTTTACCTGGGCCATTTCCACCTGGAGTTTGCCTTCCCGGCTGCGCGGCCCGCTGGGCGAAGAGGTCGAGGATGAGCTGGGTGCGGTCAATGACCTTGAGTTCGGTGAAGTCGGTGATGGAGCGCACCTGGGAGGGGGAGAGCTCGGCGTCGAAGACCAGCAGGTCCGCCCCCAGTTGCAGGGCCTGAACGACCAGCTCCGCCAGTTTGCCCTTGCCCATGAGAAAGCGGGGATCGAAGCGGGGGCGGCGCTGGATGAGAGTGGCCGCCACTTCCAGGCCGGCGGACCGGGCCAGTTCGGCCAGTTCCTCCATGGAGTCTTCGGCCGCGGCGCGATTCTTGCCGGTAATGCCGATCAGGATGGCCCGTTCCCGGCCCCTGCCCTCGCCGGCGGTCTCCACCCGGGCCAGTTCTTCTTCCAACGAGGCCACCAGGGCGGCGAAATCCAGGTCCAAACTGCCGGGATTGGCGGCGTTCAGGACGGCCCAGCTGCGGCCGTCCAGCGGCCGGGGCAGCAGGTGCGCCACCTGGACGGCTCCCGGCAGGCCGTCGGGGCCGGCGACGATGGCGGCCACCGCGTCCAGGCGCAGCAAGGCCAGGTCCATCAGGTCGTCCTGGGTCAGGGTGCTGGAGTCCAGGTGGGTGTGCAGCAGCCTCAGGCCCTTGAGGCGGCCATGGGCGCCGCGCTCCCGGGGCAGCGGGGGAATGATCAGCCCCTTGGCGTCGCCCACCAGGACGTGGGTGACCAGCCCCTGGCGGTCCAGGAGCACCCCCACCTGCCGGTGCAGGTCCTGCGAGAGTTCCGTCAGTTGCCGGGCCAGTTCCGGGGTGAGCAGTTGGCCGGGGGTGACCTTGCGGCGGTAGAGCCGCTCCAATTGCCGCAATTGCTGGGCTTTTAATCCCGTGAGATTGCCGAAGGGCTTATGGATAGACAATACCTCTTAGTTTCGAGTTTCGAGTTTTTAGTTTTTAAGCTATTTCAAAACCTCCTCCGAAGGAATTGTCATTCTGAGCGGAGCGAAGAATCTCGTATTTTCGACACGTTGAGATCCTTCACTTCGTTCAGGATGACAAAACAACCGGTTTTGAAATGGCTCGCAGTTGAAAAAAGAATCGGGGCAGCCCCCTCTGCAAAATTTTCCATTAGTTGAATTTTATCATTAAATTCAAAAAGTTTCAAAAACATCTTCAAGCCGCAGTCGAGGCTGGTTGGATTGAAGGTCCGGGCGTTCCCAGGTTGAACTGGGGAACGAAAATGGTGGCCGGGTTGGGCCTGGCGGCGAAAAAGGCAATGCCAGGTGGAACTTAGGGATTATAAAATTGTACATCAGCCAAGTAGCTAATATTCATAGATTTTCCAGGGGAGTCGGCCTGGTTGGCGCGGATTTGTACGGTAAACATAGGACACAATCGGGGCCAACCTGTGCCGGTTGCTAAAAAAATTCCGCATTTGGTTGCGCATAAGTACCTTATCATTCTATCTTTAGTCCGCTGCGGTGGCGCTGACTTAGCGGTCCGGCACCGCGCGCAGCGCCGCTGATGTACCGCATCTGTGCCGCTTGGCGGCCGGGCGGTTCGGGGGTAGAGCGGTCCAGTTGCACATGCAGATAAGGTAAGGCACAGGGGAGAGAAATTGATAGAACAGCAGAGACGGTTGACGGGGAGAGTGGCCAGAAATCAGTAGCCAGTTGCCAGTGGTCAGTAGTTAGTAAAGGCAGGAGGCACAGGCCTACGGTCAGGGAATAATTGAGAGGAGGGCCGGGAGGCCGCCCCGGCCCGATTAAGCTTAGATACACTCGCCAGAGCATATCGGCAATTTTGTCCGCATCACTGATAATTGCCTAAAGTGGCAAGGTATGAGGGCGCAATGGATTTCCATACCAATTTTGACGAGCGAAATGATACATCCCTGGGAGGCTTCCAGATGCGTTCTCGTCTTTCTAATAGCCGCCAAGGGTGATTAGGCGTCTAACATCTGGACTTCACGATAAATAATGCATGAATCTCTTAAGGAGCGATTCAAATCCTTCGCAATGCCGGCCTAAGTGAAATAAGGTTCCTGCAGGCTTTTCAAATGGCAAATGGGGGCTTTAGTCCATCCAGGCACTACCATAAGGATAGAATTGATAAATACTTCTTGATATTAATCCGAACTTTCCGGATTTATCCGGGACGGCTTCCAAGATAGTGGTAAAGCCGGTTTTGCCAGGGTGACCTTGACGAAGACTCGCCAGCTGCTCCGGCCTCAACACGAGTTGTTATAGACGCGTCTGGGATCCTGACTATTATGGGGACTGGGATCTGGTGGGCTTTACTGCCAGCATGACCTGTGAGATTCCACACGCTATACGCTGAGATGGCCGACGAAGTTTCCGTAAGCGGGGCAAAAGTGGTTTATCGGAGGTTATCATGCCACTGCGGGGCCCGCATGAAGTCGCTCAAAGCACAGCTCGACAGTTGTGGTCTTGGGCGAGGCCGAGGGATCTCTGGCCAGCAATTATTCTTCTGGGTGCACGTTGGAGAACGCGAACTATTCAGCAAGGTTATTTTTCAGAATGCCGTTGATTGAAATGAGGGTATATGGCGATACCCCGGCGCGAACTGCTCAATCGTCACATGTACACCGTCTTTAGCACCCTTCAGGCCACCTGCGGCTGATCCTTTTGACTGCAATTATTGCGCGGTAACGAAATTCTTCGGCCGCAGTTGACCGCTGGCGGCCGGTGGAAGAAGTTGTGGCCGATATACGCAATCAGCTGATATACGTTGCATGTTGCCTAGACGACAACCTCGTCGGAATTTAAACTATGCCAATCAGTTGCTTGGGGCTTAATTCCATTTAGAAATTATCTGGGCGCAGGCTTCCTCTTATCACTCTTACTAAGGATTCGGTTAGTTGATGGTACACTTTTCGCGTCCACTGGTAGGGCGGTATTGGTCCACTTTCGAGAGCGTCTCGGCTGAGGCGCTTAAGTCGAGATGGGCAAGGGACTATTAACCAAGGACGAAATTATAGAGGTGGCCTACAATGACGCGGCATTAATTTCATGGGTGTTTAGGTTTCGAGGTAATAAAGATAGGTGATTCAAGCCCCGTCGATTTCGTCAATGCCGCCAAAATGCGACGTGAGTCCTTTATTCATATCCTCACCGTCTCATTTCCCACAGGACACCATGGCTTTACGCAGCAAATGGACCGCCAGGGGCGCATCCACGACTCGTTATTGGGTGCTCATTAGTTGATGCCTGTCACTCAGTCATCCACCCATAAAGGGATGACCTCCTAGCTTCAGAATGGCTAGTATTGGGTCGTTGTGAAACTTATAAGCTACCAACATCTTGAGGCGTATTCAAGGCCAAGTCAGGTTAAACTCTTTGGCAGCCTCCTATTCATTCTTTCGCAAAGGATTTAGATGTCCGATCCATCCTGGAAATACAGCAACCCATCTCTTCATCTAAATGAAAGAGCCTAACTGGGTTGGACGCAGGCCAATTCATGTCTTAGCTGACTCCTGAAGCGGGATGCGCTTCGCTTTCCCGCAAACCCCGAATATTGCATAGACTTAAACCTCAAACCACCTGGTTGATCAACCTGACGGCTTCCATGAGGCCGGGTTGCAGCACATCGGCCAGGACGTAGGTGAGGCCGGCGCCGGCCAGCATGTAGAGGCAGGCTTCGTCCAGTTTGGCGGGGTAGGTGTGGCGCAGGCCGCTCCGGAGGTTGGAGAGGCCCAGCAGGGTGCGGTGGCTGGTTTGGAAGAGGGCGCCGTCGGTGAGCAGGCGCACCAGTTGGATGATTTCACTGACCCGGGCGTAGGCGTCGGGCCAGGTGAGGTTGGGGAGGACCGGGTCGAAGATAAGGCGCTCGTCCTGGACGCCCGCGGCCAGGGCGGCGTCCCGGAGCTGCAGGGCCACCGCCACTTTGGCTTCCAGAGACGGCGGCGAAAAGGAGCGTTCATCCAGGAGCAGCAGCACCAGGTCGGTGTCGTGGGTGGCGGCCAGGGGCAGGGTCTCCCGGAGCTTGGCCGCCTCCAGGGTCAGGGCGTTGAGCACCGGGGGCCGGTCGCAGACTGCCAGGCCTTGGGCCAATACCTGCGGGTTGGGGCTGTCCAGCATCAGGCGCAGGCGGCTCACCTGCTGCACCGCCTCCACCATGAAGGCCATGCGGTCTTGGTGCCGGGGCGCCAGGAAACCGGGGTTGAGGTCCAGAATTTTGGCGCCGGCCTGCTCGCAGCGCCGGGCCAGTTCCTGCAGGGGGCCGGGGTCCAGGTCTTTCAGGGCCGCGGCCACCACGGGGTTCAGAGCGTGCAGATTGTCAGCGGCAACGATCAAAGCCGTCTTCCCGGGCCACCAACGCCGCCTTCACCATATTATACAGGTCATCGCCCTTTTGAAAAGTCTGACAAAAGGCTCGCCTCAGATCCTTAGGGTTCTCGGCCGGCGGGACCAGGTTCAGGTTGGCGCAGGCGATGTGATAGGCTCCCGTGAGGGCGGCCCCCAGGAATTCGCAGGCCACCAGGAGGTCCGCAACCAGGTGGGGTTGGCAGTGTCCCCCGGCCCAGGCCAGCAGCTCCAGGGCCTGGCCGGCTTGCAGGACCACCCGCCTGGGGCAGTCCAGCGCTTCCCGGACGGCGGCCGCCACGTTACCCCCGGAGGCCCGGGCGGCGGCAAGTCCGGCGTAGGCCCGAACGTCATCTTCCTGGGTCTGGGCCAAGGTCTCCTGCAGCCGGCGCAGTTGGGTCAAGGCTTCTGCCCAGGTAAAGGAGGCTTTAGCCTTGGGCTCAGGCCGGCGGCCGCCCTCGAGCTGCACCACCTTCTCGAGCAAAGCCAGCCCCAATCTGGCCCCGAAGGCCGCGGCCGCCCCGCCGCCGGGGTCAGGCCGGGCCTGGGCCAGCTCCTGCAGAAATGAGTCCATGTCGCCTCCCTGAATGGATTTTCGGCGGTACGGGGGGCATAGCCGCGAGCCCGGGAAAGTGGAACCAATAATTGCCTAAAAGATAAGTCCAGCGGCGCGTCAAGTCAACCATTTGCCCCCAGCCACGGCCCGGGAACGGGGCTCAGGCATTCTCCCTCCCGGGCCGCCGGTTCACCTTGCAACTTCCCGGATAGCTGGTTATAATTTCATTAGAAATGGGTAAGCAACCTCATTTTTGATTTTCATCTCCAGCCTCAATAAATTGCAAATTTATGGAAAAAATCCCTGACCCGAAAGAACTGGAAAAGGAACTGAGCGACTACCTCTCCAAGAAATACGGCAGCCGCATCAAGGTCCTGGCCCCTCAGCTCATCACCAAACCCGACAAGGACGAGGAAGGCAAGCCCAAAAGGGACAACCTCAGCAAGATCGATTTCGACCAGAAGCCGGAAGAGCTGGAAGCCTATCTGGATGCATACGTCATCAAGCAGGACCTGGCCAAGAGTGTCCTGGCCACCAAGGTCTGCACCCACTTCAACCGCATCCGCCACTCCCTGGAACAGGGGCGGGAACCGGAACCCGGAGTGGGCTCCATTAAGAACAACATTATCCTCATCGGCCCAACCGGCGTGGGCAAGACCTATCTGGTGAAGCTCATTGCCAAGAAGATCGGGGTCCCCTTTATCAAAGGGGACGCCACCAAGTTTTCCGAAACCGGCTACGTGGGCGGCGACGTGGAGGACCTGGTGCGCGACCTGGTATATGCCGCGGGCGATGATTTGGAACTGGCCCAATACGGCATCATCTATATCGACGAAGTGGACAAGATCGCCTCTTCGGCGCACACCTGGGGCGGGCCGGACGTCTCCCGGACCGGGGTGCAGCGGGCCTTGCTCAAACCCATGGAAGAGACCGAGGTGGACCTGAAGGTGGCCCACGATCCGGTGTCCCAAATCCAGGCCATCGAGCACTACCGCCGCACCGGCAAGAAGGAGAAGCGCACCCTCAATACCCGCCATATCCTCTTCATCGTGAGCGGCGCCTTCAACGGCCTGGACCAGATCGTCAAGGAGCGCCTCAGCCAGAAGAAGATCGGCTTTCATGGCAAAATGACCACCCGGGAAGAGGAACGCGCCTTTCTGAAACAGGTCACCGCCGAGGACTTGATCAAATACGGCTTCGAGTCCGAGTTCGTGGGCCGCCTGCCGGTGGTGGCGGTGCTGGAGGAACTCAGCGCCGGGGACCTCTACGACATCCTGCACAATCCCAATAACCCCATCATCACCAGTAAGAAGCGGGATTTTTGGGCTTACGGCATCAACATCACCTTCGAGGACGGAGCTTTGCGCCTCCTGGCGGATCTGGCGGCCCAGGAAAAGACCGGGGCCCGGGGGCTGGTAAGCGCCATCGAGCGGGTGCTGATCCAGTTCGAAAAACGGCTGCCCTCCACCGACATCAGGGAGTTCG
This sequence comes from uncultured delta proteobacterium, assembly GCA_963797235.1. Taxonomy (GTDB): domain Bacteria; phylum Desulfobacterota; class Desulfobaccia; order Desulfobaccales; family 0-14-0-80-60-11; genus JAPLJC01. The sequence goes on along the minus strand of CAWCOX010000001.1, from coordinate 34,310 downwards.
TCGTCACCCCGGAAGTGGTGCAGCACCCCGAGGAGGAGCTGGTCCGGCTCCTGGCCAATCCCCAGGATCCCGAACTCCAGGAGCGTTTTCAGGGAGCGGAGCGCGGGAGCAGGAAATCCTCAAGGAATTCATCTGGCGCCGGGACCGGGAGGTGAAGCAGCGCTACCAACTGCCCCTCACCGACGCCCGCGTGAACCTGATGGTGGACCATTATTACCAATGGGACTGCGACCTGAAGACCTCCTTCGAGGAGATGGGCCGCCTTTATGAACAGGTGCGCGCCTTCGAGGACCGCTTCCACGCCGAACACGACATCCAACTCCATTTCGATGAAGGGGCGGTGGATGAAATTTTGCGCCAGGCCCTGGAGACCGGCACTTCGGCCTACGTGGTCTGCAACAATCTTTCCAGCGATCTGGAATACGCCCTAAAACTGGTCCGGGACCGCACTTCCCGGGACCATTTCATCCTAACCCGGGAAGCCCTGGGCGATCTGGACACCTATCTGAATCAGGTGATCCAGGATCATTACCAGACCCAGGCGACCCTGTTTCGGGAATAGGCCGGCGACATGATCGGGGTTTCCAAGTTATATTGCGGGGCCGTGGAACCCGGGGATGTGCTCCGCTATCAGGACCGCCGGGCCCAGGACCTGCCCTCCCATTTACTGCAATTCTCCGCGGACAAAAAGCCGGTGGTGGTGTGGAATACCACCAAACAGTGCAACCTCAAATGCGTGCATTGCTACGCCAAGGCCACCCGTGGCCCGGCCCCTAATGAGCTGACCTTTGCCGAGGGCCTGGCCCTGCTCCAGGACTTGAAGAATTTCGGGGTCCCGGTGGTGCTGTTCTCCGGCGGGGAACCGCTGATGCGGCCCGATCTGTTTGAGCTGATCGACTGGACCGTGGCTCACGGCATGCGGGCGGTGATCTCGACCAACGGCACCCTCATCACCTTTGAGGTGGCCCAGCGCTTGAAAAAACTCGGCCTCTCCTACGTGGGGATCAGCCTGGACGGCACCGAGGCGAATCCACGACAAATTCCGGGGCCAGCCCGGGGCCTTTGCCGCGGCCATGGCCGGAGTGCGCCACTGCCAGGAGGCGGGCCTCAAGGTGGGGCTGCGCTTCACCGTCAGCCGCCTCAATTACCAGGAAGTGCCGGCCATCTTCGACCTGGTGGAGGACTACCGCATTCCCCGCATCTGCTTCTACCATCTGGTCTATGCCGGCCGGGGCACCAAGCTGGTGGAAGAGGCCCTGACGCATCAGCAGACCCGGGAGTTGGTGGACCTGATCTGCGCCCGCACCCGCCGGCTCTTCGCGGCCGGGCAGGCCGTAGAGGTGCTGACGGTGGACAACCACGCCGACGGCCCCTACATCTACCTGAAGCTGCTGCAGGAAGACCCGGCCAGGGCCGCCGAAGTCCTGGCACTCCTGCAGATGAATGAGGGCAACAGTTCCGGGCGGGGCATCGGCTGCGTCAGTTGGGACGGCGAGGTGCACGCCGATCAGTTCTGGCGCCACCATTCTTTCGGCAACGTGCGGCGGCGGCCGTTCAGCCAGATCTGGAGCGATATGACCGACCAACTCATGGCCCGCCTCAAGGATAAAAAACCCTATGTTACCGGCCGCTGCCACGAGTGCCGCTGGCTGGACGTCTGCGCCGGCAACTTCCGGGTCCGGGCCGAGGCCCTGACCGGCGACCTGTGGGCCCCGGACCCCGCCTGTTATCTGACGGATGCGGAGATCGGGGTGAAATGAGCTTGGGGGAGGGGGCTAAGGGCCGAGGGCCCTTACCTTTACAAAAAACTCCCCCAAACCCCCACCCCCAATCCCTTATATTATTTGGTGGCACAGGCATCCTGCCTGTGCAGCACCGGCTGGAAGCCGGTGCCACCAAAGAACAGGGGCGCCCCGCTGGGCAAGCCAGCAGCTTAACCTGTTGAGGGGCAAGCAAGCTTAGAAACAGCAAACCTCCTGACTTGCTTCCTTTGGGAAGTGGTTAGGGGGTTATTTTTTTTATAAGATATCTTTTAAGCCAAAGGTTTGCTAATATGGAGAAAAAGGGTGAAGATTCACTCACCCGCAATAACCAAGAATATTCGACGGCGGGAGGCATTGAAGACTGTGCTTGACAAGGGAAAGGCCGGGGCAAAAACCGGAAAGTCCCAGGTGTTGGACGAGCTTGATCATCATATCATCGCCACCGTGCGAGAGCCCCTCGTCGTCCTGGACGGGGACCTCCGGGTTATCTCCGTCAACGACTCCTTTTACCGGACCTTCAAAGTCCTGCCCCCGGAGACGGAAGGCCGCCTCATCTTTGAGGTAGGCAACCGCCAATGGGATATCCCCGGCCTGCGGATCCTCCTGGAAAACATCCTGCCCACCAACCAACACTTCGAGGACTTCGAAGTGGAACATGATTTTCCCGAGATCGGCCGCCGCACCATGCTCCTCAACGCCCGGCTTCTGAAGAGGGGGAGCGAAGCCGAGGATCTCATCCTGCTGGCCATCGAAGATGTCACCGAGCGCAAGCGGCAGGAAGCGGAACAACAGGTCCTCGCCGCAGAGCTGGGGATAGCTAATGAAGAACTCCAGGTGCAGGCGGAAGAGCTTGTCGTCCAAGCTGACGAGCTTATCGTCCACCAGGGGGAGCTGGAGAAGCGGGTGCAAGAGCGGACCGCCGAGTTGGAGGCCAGCAACCAGGAGTTGGAAGCCTTTTCCTATTCCGTGGCCCATGACCTCAAGACCCCGATCCGGGTCATTGAAGGCTTCTCCCGCATGCTGATGGGCGAGCATGGCGCCCAACTCGATGCCGAAGCTCTCAGGCTGCTCAAGGTCATCTGCACCAATACCAAGATGATGATGCACCTCATCGACGACCTGCTGTCCCTCTCCCGCCTGGCGCGGCAGCCGCTGACCAAGTCGGATGTCCAGGTGGGAGATATGGCCAGACAGGTCTTTGAGCGCTTGAAATCCCAGGAGCCCGGACGGAACTTGCAGTTAACGGTCCATGACCTGCCTACCGCCTATGTCGACCACTCCTTGTTCTACCAGGTCATGATGAATTTACTGAGCAACGCCATCAAGTATACCAGTGAAAGGGAGACCGCGTTCATTGAAGTGGGCGGGCGGATCGAGGGCAACGAAAAAATCTATTACGTCAAAGATAACGGCATCGGCTTTGACCAACGTTATGCCGAAAAACTGTTCGACCCCTTCCGGCGCCTGCACCTTTGCGCGGAATACGAAGGCACCGGGGTCGGCCTGGCCATTGTCCAGCGCATTATCCAGCGGCACGGCGGCCGCGTCTGGGCTGAGGGCAAAGTGAATGAGGGAGCGACCTTTTATTTTGCCCTGCCAAAGCTCTAAAATGCCAAGAAGCAAATTCCGGTCTTACACCTAGTAAACGCTATCCTCCTACTACAGATCGCCCTGTTCTCTTAACGTCTTAACTCGGTATTACACATATAAAAGATATCCTCCCCCTGGGTCACCCCTTTTTTTAACGGCTGACCTCGAAAAACAGAAAGGGAGCGGGACCGCCCTGCCCGGCGGCTCTGCTCCCCTCAAGGCCGGCAGCGGCCGGGTTCTAGAGCTTGTTAACGTTGACCGCCTGCAGTCCCTTGGGGCCTTCGCTCACCTCGAATTCCACCTGGTCGTCTTCCTTCAAGGTGCGAAAGCCGTTGCCGACAATGTTGGTGTAGTGCACGAACAGGTCGGGGCCGTCTTCGCGTTTGATGAAACCATAGCCTTTGGCTTCGTTGAACCACTTGACCGTGCCGGAATAGTTCATGGCTCCTTCGCTCCTTTTATCCTCTTCCACTAGGTTCCTTTGCCGGCTAACGGCCGAGGGCGCAGGCCAAAAAAAAACGGCCGGCTCCCGCCATCCCGTTATGATCTTAACTTTGTCGCCCCGAGTACCGCATAGCGCCTGACTAAAGGACAAAAATAAGGATAAAAATCCCTTAGCACACTTTCAAATTGACTGTCAAGAAATTTCTTTACATTTAGCGCCCCCGGACCTAAAAGCAGAGCGCGGTTCCCGAAGCGGGCGGACACACGGGTCCGCCCCTACGTGTGCGCCCCCAAAAAAGGGCGGACACATAGGTCCGCCCCTACGTGGGCGCCCTCGTGAGGGGCGGACACACAGGTCCGCCCCTACAAGGAACGATTAAAAATGATCCAAGCGGAATATCCAACAGCAGCCGCACGTGGTCCTCCACACACTCCTCCAAGACCTCCAGGTTATAGCCCCCCTCCAGCACGGTAATCAGCCGGCCCCCGGCGCTTTCCCGGGCCAGGTCCAGCAGCAGACGCGTCATCTCCCAGTAGGTGCTCCGGGTGAGGTTGATATGCGCCAGGGGATCCTTGGCATGGGCGTCGAAGCCGGCCGAAATCATCACTAATTGCGGGGCAAATTCCTTAAGCCGCGGCATGGCCTGCGCATTGATCGCCTCGAGATACTCTTCTCCACCGGTACGGGGTGGGAACGGCAGGTTCAGGGTGTAGCCCCGGCCCGGCCCCTGGCCCTCTTCCCGGGCATAACCGGTGCCGGGATAGCAATATTGCGGATCTTCATGCACTGAGACGTAAAAGACCCGGGGGTCGGACTCGAACAGATGTTGAGTGCCGTTGCCGTGGTGCACGTCCCAGTCGAAGATGGCCACCCGCTCCAGGCCGTAATGCTCCAGGGCATAAACCGCGCCCAGGGCGATATTGTTAAAAAAGCAGAACCCCATGGCCCGGTCCCGCTCGGCGTGATGCCCGGGCGGCCGCACGGCGCAGAAGACGTTATCCAACTCGCCCTGCATGACCGCGTCCACCGCCATCATGACGCCGCCTACGGCCAGCAGGGCGGTCATATACGAATCCTTGCAAATGCCGCAATCCTGGGTATCCAAGATCTGCAGGCCCTGCTCGCAGGCCTCCTTGAAACGCCGGATATAGTCGGGATCGTGCAGGCGCTCCACCCAGGCCAACGGCGCATAATCCGGCCTGAGACGCACCAACAATTCATAGACGTCGCTTTCCACGAGCCTATTGTGGATGGCCTTCAGGCGGTCGGGACGTTCCGGATGCCAGGAACCGGGATCGTGCAACAGGTAGCGTACGGCGTAAACGTAGCCGGTGCGGCGCATTTCTCTCTCCTGATCATTGATTAAACCGTCGGGGGCTCAGCCGTCAGCGGGGCCGGATCAAGCAGCCTGACATGTACACTGAGAAATTGTCAGCCTGAATCAGGACTCCGGCACCCCAAGTTTCGCCAAAATTTTTTCCATCAAACACCAGCCGGTGAAGGCGGACTGCAAGAGATTGAGACCCACAAAGGCGGTGAACAGGTGCCAGTAGGGGCTGGATAGATAGCCCAAAGCCAGAGACAGCAGGATAAAGCTGCCGGCGATGGCGCGGATATACCCTTCCATGGTTCTCATCTCGGCCGTTCCTTAGGCAGATATCAAAAACTCTGCACCGGTTATTAATGGGGGCGGAAAAGAGATTACTTCCCCCTCACCCTAACCCTCTCCCCCATTGGGGGAGAGGGGATAAGCAGGAACTCCAATGCTGCACTCATTAATAACTCAATTAAGGCCAAAAAATAAGAGGCGAGCGCGGCAAACTTCCACTGCCAATAACCGCTCTCGCCTCTTAAGCCGTTGAATGGCCTTAAGCCTTAACTAAGCGGTTTCCAGGCGCTGCTCCACCACGTCCCACTTGACGTTGTTGAAGAAGCTCGTGAGGTAGTCCGCCCGCTTGAGACCGTAATCGATCATAAAGGCGTGTTCGAAGACATCACAAATCAGGACGGGGTTGCAGCCCGTCAGGTGGCCGACGTCATGCTCGTTGACCCAGGTATTGATGAACAGGCCGCTTTCGAGTTCTTCGTAACAGACCACCCAGCCGATGCCGCGCATGGAGGCGGTGGCCATGAAGTCTTTGGCGCAGGCCTCCACCGAGCCGAATTGGGCCGCCACCCGCTTGCTCAGGGCCGGGGCCTTGGCCGGATTGCCGTCGCCTCCCAGGTTCTCGAAATAGAGTTCATGGAGGCGCATGCCGTTGAATTCCCATCCCAGGCGCCGTTTCAGTTCGGCAAATTCCGGGGTTCCTTCCTTGCCGCTTTTCAGCAGATCGGCCAGCAGACCCATGACCTTGTTGGTATTGGCCACGTAGCCCTGGTAAAGGGTGAAGTGGTTTTTCAGCAAGGTATCGCTGAAGCCTTTCATGCCCAAAAGGAAAGAGAAATCCTTCGCGGTATAACCCATAGGTAGCTCCTTTCTGTTCCAGGCCGCACCCGGTGCGACTAAATTTTTCTTAAAGATAGTGACGACTAGAGGCGATGCAAGCTGGCCGGGAAAATTTCCAGGCCGCTTTGGCGTCAAGCAAATTTTAAGTTTTTGGCGGATTTGCCGAAAACATGAATGGATAAGATGAAGACGCCATTACCGCCAACCGGTCAAACAGGCCAAGGTGCGCCCCGGCCAGGGAAGGTCGATCCGACCAGGCCGGAGCGGCCATCCGGAGGTTTCCAGCCGAGGGAACCGGCTTCGCTCCCGTCGGCCGGCGCCGCGGCTCGCCCGCTCGCACCCTTCTGGCCGCCTGAACCCCTGCCTTTTCTGGAGGCCATGAACGAACTGAGCCTGCACGGCATCGGCATTACCGACCGCGACGGGGTTATTCGCTACACCAATCAAGTTTGTCAAAACATTTACGGCTTGAAGAGAGCCGAGATCATCGGCCGCCATTTTAGCGAATTTTATGCCGACCCCAAGACCCTGAAGGAGATGCTGGCGCAGGCCCGGACTTACGGCAGGGTGGATAATTTCCCCATCATGGCCCGGCATAGCGACGGCTCGCTGATCCCGGTGGAGGTGAGCCTGGTGCGGGTCCAGGACTCCTTTCACCACCTCATGGGCAGTGTGGCCGTGATTGATGATCGACGCCACCCCGAGGATCTGGTGAGCCAGATGCAGAAACAGGAAATGGCCCTGATCCGCCTCAATCGCAATCTGGAGTTGGCCAATCTCGAATTGGCCCGGGCCAATCGCCTCAAGGACGAGTTCCTGGCCAACACCTCCCATGAGCTGCGGACGCCGTTAAGCGCCATCCTGGGCTTTCTGCGCATCGTCATAGACAAGTTGTGCGATGACCCGGCGGAAGAGCGTGAATTTATCCAAAACGCCTATGACAGCGCCAAAAAGCTCCTGACCCTGATTAATGAGCTGCTGGATACGGCCAAGATTGAAGCCGGCGAGGTGGACCTCAACCTGGTGCAAGGTCGAGGTTTCCCAGGTCCTGGCGAAAGTGAAAAAGATGAGTCAGGTGCAGGCGGATCAGAAGGGCTTGCGCCTGATCTTCCAGGCCCGCCAGGTAAAGGTGCGCGCCGACCCTGACAAATTGCACCAGGTTCTGCTCAATCTGGTGGCCAATGCCCTCAAGTTTACCCAGGCCGGCGAGGTCCGGATTACCGCCCGGCCCTTCCCGGCCAAGGGCCACGTCCGCTTTGAAATCAGCGACACCGGCATCGGCATACCCCAGGAAATTCAGCGGGACCTGTTTCAGAAATTCGTCCAGGGCGACGGCTCCACCTCTCGACAATACGGCGGCAGCGGTCTGGGGCTGGCCATCTGCAAGAACCTGGTGGAGTTCATGGGCGGCCGGATCTGGCTCTCCAGCCCCGGGCCCGGGCAAGGCACCACGGTCTATTTCACCCTGCCCCTGATCTCCGAGACGCCCCTCCACTGGCGCCGCCTGGAGGACCGGGAACGGGGCCTGGAGGTCCACGGCCCGGGGGAAGGCCCCCTGGTCCTGGTGGTGGAGGACGAACCCAGGGTGGTTGAGGTCATGACCCGCATCCTCAACAAGCACGGCTATCGCACCGCCTATGCGGTGACCGCCGATGACGGCCTGGAAGGCGCCCGGCGCCTGAACCCGGCCCTGATTACCATTGACATGGGCCTGCCGGCCCGGTCTGAGGCCATCTTACGCAACGGCCTGGATCTGTGCGCCGCCTTACGGAAGGATCCACAAACCACCGACATCCCGATGATTTTGGTCACCGGCCACGATACGGCGATGGGTCAAATGATGCAAGAAATGCCGCCGACCCTGACCAAGCCGTTCAGGGCGCGGGAGTTGGTGGAAAAGCTGGGGGAACTCCTGGCCAGACAAGGGACCGGCCGATTATCCCGGCCCTTCGGGAGGTAACATGCCGGAGCAATCCCGGGTATTGATTGTTGATGATGATCGCGCCTGCCTAAAAATCTTAAAAAGATTTCTGGAAAAGGACGGCTACCAGGTCATGGCCGCCGAGGATGGCAGGCAGGCGCTGGCCCAGGCCCATGGCGCCAAGCCGGACTTGATCATCTGTGACTGGATGATGCCCGGCATGGATGGCCCCCAGGTCTGTCAGGCCGTTAAAGAGGACCCGGACCTCAAGGACACCTTTTTCATTTTCCTCACGGCCCTGGACAAGAGTCATATCGGCCAGGGGATCTCCCACGGGGCCGATGATTTCATCACCAAGCCCATTGACCCCATAGAGGTTAGCGCCAAGGTCAAGGCCGGGTTGCGCCTGAGCCTGGCGCATCGGGACCTGTTTCACCAGGCGCAGCGGGACGGCCTTACCGGGGCCTACAACCGGCGGTACTGGGAAAATGCCCTGGAACAGGCCTGTCAGGGGAAAACCTCTTTTATCGTGGCCCTGGCCGATATCGACCGGTTCAAGGAGATTAACGACGGCTGGGGCCATCAGACGGGAGACGCCTTTCTCCAGGACTTGACCCGAATCTGGCGCAGCAAACTCCAGGAGGGAGAAATCCTGGCCCGCCTGGGGGGCGACGAGTTCGCCTGCCTGTTCTGCCGCTCACCGCGCCGGCTGCAGTTCTTACGCCAGGAAGTGGAACAGGAGTTGGCCGCCGGCTTTCCGGACCTGCCGGTGGGGGTCTCCCTGGGGTATGCCGAGTTCCAGCCCCGCCACCCGGCGACTCCCAGGGATTTGACCGCCGCCGCCGACCGCCGCCTCTACCAGGAGAAACGGCAGCGCAAGCAGAGATAGTTCCGAGTTTTGAGTTGTGGACGGGGCTGCTTTCCTGAAAAGATGGGCCTCACGCCAAGGCGTTAAGCAAGACGGCAGATTTAAAAATTTCCAACGGGCCCCGAGGCCCGCCCCACCCGAGCTTTCAACCTATTCCGAACCGCGGCGCCACTCCCGCCTTTTCATTGCGTCAGGCGTGCCAATGGGATATAGTGCAAAAATTGGGTGCGTCACTCTGCGGCTTCCAGATCCTCCGGGTCCAGGAGGCCTTTTTGGATCAAGGCCTGTTCCAGTTGGGCCAGCCCCTGCTTGAAAGCCGGGTAAAGAGACACCGCCAGGGACACCCCTTTGCGGGTGGGGACCCAATCCCCTTCCTGGTCCCCGGGCACGTGCACCCGGATATCGATGAGTTTGCGGCCCTTAAATTCGGACAACGACAGGAATACGACCTCACGGGCGTTTTTGGTAATTTGGCTGATGACTTCGGACATCGTTCCCCCCTGTGGCCTCCTTGCGGGAAGCCTGATGGGGATTGACTTCGCTTATCTAATGGACCTTGTCAACCCCTTTTTCGATGCAGCTCTATAATACCTTAAGCAGACGCAAGGAAGCCTTCAAGCCCCTGAAGCCGGGAAAAGTGGGGCTTTATGCCTGCGGCGTCACGGTTTATGACGACTGCCACCTGGGGCACGCCCGCTCCTGCGTGGTCTTCGAGGTCCTGGTGCGCCACCTGCGCCGGCACGGCCTGGACGTCACCTGGGTCAGGAATTTTACCGACATCGACGACAAGATTATCCGCCGGGCCCACGAGACCGGGGCCTCCTGGCAGGAAGTGGCCAGCCGCTACATCGCCTCCTTCGGGGAGGACATGGCGGCCCTGGGGGTGCCCCCGGCCCAGATAGAGCCCAAGGCCACGGAGCACATCCCCCAGATCATCGAGCTGATTCAACGTCTGGTGGCCCGGGGCTTTGCCTACCAGGGCGTCGCGGACGTCTATTTCCGGGTGCGGCGTTTCCCCGGCTACGGCAAGCTTTCCGGCCAGGCCCTGGATGACATGCTGGTGGGAGCCCGCATCGAGGTGGACCCCCACAAGGAAGATCCCCTGGATTTCGTCCTCTGGAAGGGCAGCAAACCCGGCGAGCCCGCCTGGCCGAGCCCCTGGGGCCCCGGGCGCCCCGGCTGGCACATCGAATGCTCCGCCATGAGTATGCACTACCTGGGAGAGACCCTGGACCTGCACGGCGGCGGCCAGGACCTGGTCTTCCCCCACCACGAAAACGAACTGGCCCAATCCGAGGCGGCCACCGGCCGGCCTTTTGCCCGCTTCTGGCTGCACCACGGGCTGCTCACCATCAACCAGGAGAAGATGTCCAAGTCCCTGGGCAATTTCTTCACCGTCAAAGAAGTCCTGGCCCGCTTTCCCGCCGAGGTGGTGCGGTTCTTCCTGATCAACGGCCACTACCGCAGCCCCCTGGACTTCTCCGACGCCGCACTGTCCGAGTCCGAGGCGGCCCTGCTGCGGCTCTACTCCACCCTGGCCCGGCTCCGGGAAGTGCTCGCGCCCCTACCCGAATTTTCAGCCCCAGCCCTCCGTCGACTGCGAGGTCAACCTGAGCCTGGAGGAGTGCGCCCGCCTGGGGTCTCTGGAGGGCCGCTTTGAGGCCGCCATGGACGACGACCTCAACACCGCCCAGGCCCTGGGTTATCTCTTCGACGCGGTGCGGCTGATCAACCGCCTGCTGGAGGAACCCTCCGAGCATCCCGGCTACCTCACCATTCTTTGGGAGACCTACCATTCCCTGGTGCGCCTGGGCCGGGTGCTGAACCTGCTCCAGGCCGAGCCCGAGGCGATGGTCAAGACCCTGCGGCAGAAGGCCGCGGACCTGAAACTCGCTCCGGAAGAGATCGAAGGCCTCATCGACGGCACGGGTCGCAGGCCCGGAAGAACAAGACTGGGCCCGGGCCGACGCCATCCGAAAGCAACTGACCGACCTGGATATCCTGCTGGAAGATACGCCCCAGGGGACGGTGTGGCGGGTGAAGGGGTAGATGCTGTGGGGGAGGGCCAGGGACCACGGCCCCTGCCCTCCCCCACACCCCCTCCCAACCCGGGTAAGTGGCCGTGGGGGCGGGGCCAATTGGCCCCGCCCCCCACGGCCATCAATATTTTTACATATACGGGATTGGGGGTGGGGGTTTGGGGGAGTGGGGGAAAGGGCCATCGACCCTTTGCCCCCTCCCCCAAGAAACATGTTATAATTAATTTTGCCGATATTAATCTCATGCCCGAGCGCTTCCAGTTAGTTACACCTTATCAGCCCAAGGGGGATCAGCCCGAGGCCATCACGGCAGTTGGTCCGGGGGGTGCGGCGCGGCCAGCCCCATCAGGTGTTGTTGGGGGTCACCGGCTCCGGCAAGACCTTCACGGTGGCCAATGTCATCGTCCAGATGAATCTCCCCACCCTGATCCTGGCCCCCAACAAGACCCTGGCGGCCCAGCTCTACGGCGAATTCCAGGAGTTTTTCCCGGACAACGCCGTCGAATATTTTGTCAGTTATTACGATTACTACCAGCCCGAAGCCTACGTCCCCCAGGCGGACCTCTACATCGAGAAGGACTCCGCCATCAACGAGACCATCGACCGGATGCGCCATTCCGCCACCCGCTCGCTCTTCGACCGCGACGACGTGATCATCGTGGCCTCGGTCTCCTGCATTTACGGCCTGGGGTCGCCCGAGGCCTATCACGGCATGCTCCTCTACCTGGAAGAGGGTATGGAGAAGGATCGCCGGGAGGTCCTGGCCAAGCTGGTGGAAATTTTATACGAGCGCAACGACATCGATTTCCACCGGGGCACTTTTCGGGTGCGGGGCGACCGGGTGGAGATCTTCCCGGCCTATGAAGAAGACCGGGCCATCCGCATCGATTTCTGGGGCGACACGGTGGAGACCATCCGGGAGATCGACCCGCTGCGCGGCAAGACCCGGCGCCAGCTCAAAAAGATCACCATCTACCCCGCCTCCCACTACGTCACCACCGACCTGACGCGGCGCCGGGCCATGGCCGCCATCGAGGCCGAGTTGGACGAACGGGTGCGCTGGTTCCGGGAAAATAACAAGCTTTTGGAGGCCCAGCGCCTGGATGAGCGCACCCGCTTCGACCTGGAGATGATGAAGGAGTTGGGCTTCTGCCACGGCATCGAGAACTACTCCCGCCACCTCACCGGCCGGGCTCCGGGCGAGGCCCCCCCTACCCTGCTGGATTACCTGCCGCGCCAATCCCTGGTGGTCATCGACGAATCCCACATCACCGTGCCCCAGGTCCAGGGCATGTACCGGGGGGACCAGTCCCGGAAACGCACCCTGGTGGACTACGGCTTCCGCCTGCCCTCGGCCCTGGACAACCGGCCTTTGAGCTTCGAGGAATTCGAGGCCCGGGTGCACCAGGTGCTCTACGTCTCCGCCACCCCCGGCCCTTACGAGATGGCCAAGGTTGAAGGCCGGGTGGTGGAGCAGATCGTCCGCCCCACCGGCCTGATGGACCCCAAGATCACCGTGAAACCCGCCGCCAACCAGGTGGACGATCTCCTGGGGGAGATTCGGCTCCGGGTGCAGCGGGGCGAGCGGGTGCTGGTCACCACGCTCACCAAGCGCATGGCCGAAGACCTCACCGAGTACTACCAGGACCTGGGCCTCAAGGTGCGCTACCTCCATTCGGACATCACCACCCTGGAGCGCATGGAGATCCTCCGGGACCTGCGCCTGGGGGTCTTCGACATCCTGGTCGGCATCAACCTGCTGCGGGAAGGGCTGGATCTGCCGGAAGTCTCGCTGGTGGCCATCCTGGACGCGGACAAGGAGGGCTTCCTGCGCTCCGCCCGCTCCCTGATCCAGACCTGCGGCCGGGCGGCCCGCAACGTCCGGGGCGAGGTGCTGTTCTACGCCGACCGGGTGACCCCGTCCATGGCCGCGGCCCTGGAAGAGACCGAGCGGCGCCGGGCTGTGCAGGAAGACTACAATAAAGAACACGGCATCACCCCTGAAACCATCCAGAGCCGCATCAAGGACGTCCTGGCCTCGGTCTATGAACAGGATTACGTCACCGTGCCCCTGGCCGCGGAAGAACAGGCCCGCTACCAGGTGGAGGATATCCCCGCCCAAATCAGAAAGCTCAAGAAGGAGATGCAGACCGCGGCCAAGAAACTGGAATTCGAGCGGGCCGCGGCCCTGCGGGACCAGATCCGGACCCTGGAGGCGGGCCAGCTCAAATACGGTTGAGTTTCGAGTTTCGAGATGGGCTAAGGCTTACGGCAGGTAGAAAAGTTTTGGTTCTGGCACCGACATCAGGGCGAATACAAGATTCGCCCCTACTGGTTTTAACTGTCTTTATTCCACCCCGGCCCGCTGCTTCTGCTTCTTTTTGCCTTCAGGCTTAGCCCGACAATTTGAGGAATTCCTGCAGCAGCTTCTTTTGTTGGGGGGTCAGGTGGTTAGGGGTTTCCAGGGCCACTTCCACCACCAGGTCGCCCCGGGATTTGCCCTTGAGGCCCGGGAGTCCCTGCCCCGGGATGCGGAAGGCGGCCCCGGGCTGGGTGCCGGGCGGCACGGCCAGGCGCGCCTGGGAGTTCAGGGTGGGGATGGTGACGGTGGCGCCCAGGGCGGCCTCCACAAAGGAGAGCGTGGCCCGGTAATGGAGGTCCCGCTCCTGGCGGGTGAAGAGGGGATGGGGGGCGATCTGGACTTCCAGATAGAGGTCGCCGGGCGGGCCTCCCATGGTCCCGGCTTCCCCCTCCCCCCGCAGGCGCAGGCGCGTGCCGGTGTCCACCCCAGGCGGAATGCGCACCTGCATCTGCTTCTTTTCCTGGACCGCGCCGCCACCGCCGCAATTGAGGCAGGGAGAGGTGATTAAGCTGCCGGCCCCGAGGCAATCCGGGCAGTTATGGAAGAGCTTCAAGAGGCCCCGCGCCTGGCTGATCTGACCCTTGCCGCCGCAGCGGGGGCAGGTCTGACGCTGGGTGCCGGGCTCCAGGCCGTTGCCGCCGCAACGCCGGCAACTTACCCGGCGCTCCACCTCCAGGCTGGTTTCGAGACCATGGGCCACTTCCTCCAGGGTCAGGACCACCCGGTGACGCAGATCGGCGCCGGGTTGGGCCCGGTCAGCCCGGGTCCGCTGCCCCCCGAAGCTGAAGAATTCTTCGAACATCTCGCCAAAGGAGCCAAAGACATCTTCAAAACCGCTGAAACCGCTGGTATCCATGCCGGCCAACCCAGCCTGGCCGTAGAGATCGTAAAGCTGCCGTTTTTCGCTGTCCGACAGGACTTGATAGGCCTCGGAAATGAGCTTGAATTGCTCTTCCGCCGCCGGGTCCCCGGGATTTTTATCGGGATGATACTTGAGGGCCAGGCGCCGGTAGGTGCCCTTGATCTCCTCCAGGGTGGCCTCCCTGGCGATGCCTAAAATTTCATAATATTCCTTCATTCCGGCAGAGGCGCTCCCCAACCCCATTAACTGCCATAATTGTTATCATCAGGACTTCCCTTGTCAAGAACAGGGCAGGACCGGAAGATTCGGGATAATGCTGGTGTCCAGACAATTATTGCCGCCCAGGTAGTGGGCTGAGATATTTAATTATCCGGGAAGTTAGTTTGGCGGATCTGGTCGGTGTTTCAGTTAAATTATCTGTCTGCCAGGGAAGACGATTTTTTCGGCGTGGCGGCCAGCAGAGCTTCCAGGCGGGCCTCCAGGTCCGGAGGGCAGTCGTGGATGGCCACGGTCTTGCTGCGGCTGGCGGCCCCCTGGAGGCGGAAGGCGGTTTTAGGCAGGTTGAGGGAGCGGGCCAGGAAGGCGATGAGTTCCTGGTTGGCGGCGCCTTTCTCCGGGGCCGCCGCCACCCGCACCTTGAGGCGGTCACCGTGGCGGCCCACCACCTCGGTGCGCCGGGCCCCCGGGGACACCGTCAGGCGCAGCAGGTATCCCTGGGAGGTAGCCAGAATAAAACGACATGGGGACTAATGAGTCGCAGACATTCTGTGGCAGTTGATTCTATCCGAGAGGCGGTTAACCGAAACTCTGCGCCAGGTGTAATAACACAAGCCGGTCCATGAGGTGACCAGGAGCCTCAGGAAATAGATGACCAGCAGCACCAGGAGAGGCGAAAGATCCAGGCCGCCGAAGACTACGGGCACGTGGCGCCGCACCCAACCCAGGACCGGTTCGGTGACGTTGTACAAAAAGCGGACAATGGGATTATACGGGTCCGGATTTACCCAGGACAGCAAGGCCCGGACGATGATTATCCACGTGTAGAGGTTTAACACCATGTTCAGAATTGCGGCCAGGCTTCCAGCAGGTATGCCAGGGCAAACATTCCCTGTTCTCCATGACTTAGGCAAGATAGTTTATTATGGCCGGCGCGGGAAAATTGTCAAGCGCTAAAGGAAGCGGGAGGATTGCGCCGGCCCGGAGCTTCCCGTAAAATAGCAGATTAGCAACTAAGCGGCGCCGCGGCCTTGGTTTATCCAAATGACTTTAAGATGAAATCCGACTCCACTTTCAAGGCCTTGCGCCACCGGAATTTCCGGCTGTTTTACACCGGCCAGATGATCTCCCTCACCGGCTCCTGGATGCAGTCCGTGGCCTTCAGCTGGCTGGTCCTGGTGCTGACCAACTCCGCCTTTTACCTGGGCCTGGTGGGGGCCCTCCAAACCCTGCCGGTGCTGCTCTTCTCCTTCCTCGGGGGGGTGGTGGCGGACCACACCAGCAAGCGTCTCCTGATGTTCCTGACTCAGGCGGCCCTCTTGTTCCTGGCCCTGGCCCTGGGATTGTTGGTGGACCTGCACCTCATCCAGATCTGGGACCTGTGTGTCATCGTCTTTCTCTCCGGCACGGCCATGGCCTTCGATATCCCGGCCCGCCAGGCCTTCATCGTGGATTTGGTGGGCAAGCCCGATCTGCCCAACGCCATCGCCCTCAACTCCACCCTGTTCAACTTCACCCGGGTGCTGGGACCGGCCGTGGGCGGGGTGATTATCGCCGCGGTGGGCATGGCCAACTGTTTCTACCTCAATGCCGCCAGCTTTCTGGCGGTGCTCCTGGCCCTGGTGCTCATGAAGCTGCCGCCGGCTCCCCGGGCCCCCTGGAAACCCTTCCTGCACGCCTGGAAGGAACTGCTGGATTATCTCTGGACCCGACGTGAACTGCGGCTGGTCTTGCTGCTCATGACCCTGGTGGCCGTCTTCGCCATGCCTTATTACGTGCTGCTGCCCATGCTGGCCCGGGCCACCCTGGGGGTGGGACCGCGGGGCTTCGGGATCCTCATGGCCGCCAGCGGCCTGGGAGCCTTTCTGGGCGGCCTCACCCTGGCCCGCCGCCTGCAAAGCCGCCCGCCCATGCCCTCCTTCCTGATGGGCATGGGCCTGTTTCTCCTGGGGCTGGTGGGGTTGGGCCTCTGCCGCAATTACTACGCCGCCCTGCTCTTTATCTTCATTTCGGGCTTCGGCATGGTGACCCAACTCTCCACCGGCAACAGCCTGCTGCAGCTCAACGTGCCGGACGACCTGCGGGGCCGCCTCATGAGCCTCTTCGGCCTGATCGTCATGGGCTTCGCCCCCTTGGGCAGCATGGTCTATGGAGTGGCGGCCCACTATGCCGGCCCGGGCCCGGCCATCACCGGCGGCGGCCTGCTGGCGGCTCTATCCGCCGGATTCGTGTTACTGCGCTACCCGGACCTGCGCCGCCTGGACTTCGCCGACCTGGGGCCGCCGGAGGCCAAGCTGGAGTCGGAGGCGGTGCCGCCCAACGTGACGGTTTATAGGGGATAGCGGCGGCTTTTCGATGAGCTGTAAAGGGGCGGTTTATTCCTCCAGGTTTTCGTCTCCTTGTTTCTGGTTGATGCCCGAGTCAAAAGTGCCGTCAGGATCACGTGCAGAATGACAGCCAGCCACAATAGCATGCCGGTCAAACCGCCTACGAAGCCGATGCAGGCGAGATCAAGGGTGACGGCCGCCCATTCCAAGATGATTGCGGCTCCCGGCAAGCCAGCTGAAAAGGCTACGCTCCTTAGCGTTTTTTGGGTCAATCATTGACACTGTGTAAAAAATCCTGACGTTCTCTATATATCTCTTAACAATTAATCTCAGGCTGCTCCAATGATTTTCTATCTTATCAGGTGGATAAATCCATCTCCTTTCCGGGCACAATCAGTAGGCATCCCGGTAATGGTTCGGCAAGGTCGCATTGTCTTTTGAGATATTCAAGCGTCTTATTTCGGACATGAACATTAAAGATGGTGAGTTGCGGCTGGCCAAACAGGAGTGCTTGTAAGGCTACTACAGATAGTCCGAAAAGTGACAGGTGGGGACCCAGGCAAGCACCACCCGGAAAGGGTGAGCCAGAGAAAAGGCTGAGGCGAACAGTACATACCAGCAGCAACGCAACCGGAAAGTGACTAACTTGCCGAACTCATCCCTTATCCCCAAGTCAGCAAAAACTGCATAAATGAACTCGATATCCTACAAAAGGTTTTGTAGGGGGAACGGTTTTAAGTGCTCACGTTCGATTAAAGCCGGACCCTTACCTTACACTTGCCTTGGGCCGAATCATTTCCCGGAGGAGTTCACTTACTGCCAGGGAGACTATATGCAGGCGATTGCCACCCTGCTCGATAAGTTTCAGACCATAGGAGATATCATACCACCCGTTATTTCCACAAAGAAAAAGCCTGGGTATGCAAGGCCTAGATGTCCAATGTGGGTTTTTCATCAGCCTGTGACGGACTAAAAAAGGGCCACGCCCCGCATGGCCCTCTTTAACTCAGCCCGGTGGAACTGCAACCCCCACATCGTCCCCTTCCTTTCGCAGTGCTTAGGGGGGGCCGGCGGCAGATTTTCCGGTCCTCAGGCTTCAATTATAAGATAATCATCGATTCACCCGATTGCAAGAAGGGGTGGTTTTTTCCCTTGGCCGGCGTCTAATCTAACATTATCCCAAACCAGAGAAAATTGAAGATATGATCCAGATAGTTAGATTTTTCAGCAGGTTGATAAGTTTCTACTTATAGCAGTACCTAAAACTTTTTCCTAGGCATATCCTCCCAGATACTCTCTCTATTTAACCGCCAGAATTGAAGTTGCAGATACAAGATGCTCAAGGGGTTAAGATGGGTAACCCATGATCTTCGACCATAAATTTATACCTAATTAAAAAAAACTTATCTGTACAAAATTATGTCGTATTGACATGCGATTATCAATGATTACAAAAATCCAAACCCGTGATGAGGCGGGGAAGAGAGGGTATCGGTCTCAAGGATGAGGCTGGGTTGCCTAGGTAATCCGCCTTTTTTATTTGCCCGATGCCTTCTTATTTTTTTATTTAGGAAAAGCCAAACCCACCGTGAGGTGGGGACGGAAAGCCACGGGTCTCATGGAGGCAGCCGGGTTGCCTAACAATAAGGTGACCCGGCTTTTTTATTGAATGCCCTTCTTTGAGTGATGATGGTTGGGAAAAGTCTTATGTTAGTCTATTTGGTTTTATGTAGCACAAACCCAAAACCTCTCTAGACGTGTAAATTTACCATGGGGAAATTTATCCTTGCAACCTAATCACAACCAGCAGACCAGCAATTTCAGCCTGGAGGAAAGCGCTTCTGATATGGGTGACCGAAGCCATGCTTGTCCAGGCCCGGATTACAGTATGCATCTTTTTTTTATTTCAAGCTTATAACGAGTTAATTACCCAAAGCGCTACTTATTATTTGCGTTGCAATACTGGGAAATTAAAGGTATGGTTTGCCTATCATACCTTAGTAGTTAATCATGGAACAGATCAAGCTGCCTATCAGGACTGACGCCGAGGGGAGTTATGCGGCAGATACAGTGGAGTCGAAATAGCGCCGGGTCGCTAAACGGCAAAGTTGGGCATGTGACACTATTCGTCATTGCCTGTTATCCAGAACGAGGATTTTTTATATCCTCCAAATTACCTGGATTAAATACGACTATCCCGGTCGACTCCGAAGAATCCGGTAAAAGAAAGGCAGAGGTATTATACAGACGATATGTTGACTTCTTGGGGGGAGCGGAATGGTATCAGGAACCCAGAGCCAATAAGTCTCATTTTCAGAAAAGAAGCTGAAAAATTATCGAGCAGGACCTGCGTGTCTACCCGTTTCGAGGTACAACCCTAAGGGTTCGATTTTTGTAATATGGATAAAATAATGTAAGTATTGACATCTGGGAGTGGATGCTTATTATTCGGTCAACGGATAAAGCCAAACCCACCGTGAGGTGGGGACGGAAAGCCACGGGTCTCATGGAGACAGCCGGGTTACCTGCGTAAGGTTATCCGGTTTTTTTTATTGGCTTCTTCGCATGAAGAAACCGGAAAAATGGTTTAGGGCAAGTCCTGTGCCCGGGGACGATAAAATTGAGGAGGGAGCCGTGGAAAGGAAAAAATTAGCGATATTGCTGGGGGTGTTACTGGTAGGGTTAGCGTGGTCTGCACAGGCGAATGCCATCACCATCAACCCGGCGCCTGCGAGCGAGGAGAGTCTTTGGACCATTGCCACGGGTTGGGGCTTTACGGTTAGCCAAACGCAATTGCAGAACGCCACTCCCCTGGCAACCCTGCCCGCAGGTAGTTATACGGTTATTGATCTTGCCAGGTATGCGGCCAACGACGATGACGGAGGCTTCTACACCGGAATCAACCCGGTCCCGTCACACACCGCCACCGTGTCCTCCATCTCGGGCACGGCACTGGTTGACCCGGACACCAACCCCTATAATTCGGCGGTAAGCATCACGTTTAAGCCGACCGCCACCTTCGGCTTTTATAACAACGACGAGTCCACAAGTTACCTGGGCGCCACCCAAAACCAAAACACGGGAAGCCAGTCCAATGGATATATCTTCGATCTGGGATCCGGTTACTACCTGGTTGGCTTTGAGGACGGCGGTAGTAACCAGCCTTTAAACGACATGGACTACAATGACCTCGTGTTCGTGGTGAAGGCCAATGCTGTCCCAGTCCCCGCCTCTCTGCTCCTCTTCGCCTCCGGCCTTCTGGGACTGGTAGGCCTATCGGGGCGGAGGAAGTTCAGGAAGAATTAACGAGCTTCTCGTCTTGGCGTGCAATCAAGGCAGGGTCAATCGCAGCCCTGCCTTTTTTGTTGCCAATCCAAACATGAAAATAGTCGATAGCTTGCCAAGAATGGGACTTATCTGTGGAATGGGGGAAATTGCAGATATGGTCTGGATAAGGGAAGTTTTCAGAGGCTTGACAAGAGGAACCCGCATAGAAGCAGTAACCTTTCATAGTGGATAAATTTTCGAGCAAGGAGCGATGGAAGTTGTGTGTGGTCCAAGCGCCAGTAGAGTGATCCCTAAGAACAAAGATATTACCTGGTATTACTGGACTGTCTAACCACATCAAGATAGGAGGCTGCGATGAAACGGCCCAAGAATCAGATTACCGGCGGAAAGGATCTATTTGTCGGGATCGACCTGCATAAGATCGGGTGGCACCTAACCACTCGAACAGTGGACCTGGAGTTGTTCAGCGCACATTGATTGCAATTGCATCGATAGTCTCAATGCCCTTAAGTGTGAATCTAATTATAGTCACCCTTTCTTGCTCGCATAAATCAGGAGCACACCACCACCCACTATTGCAATTACGCCGGCCCAGAGAGGGACGTTGACCGTCTCCTTTTCCGCAATCGACATCTCGAGCGGGCCCAGCTTGACGTCGTGAGTCTCCTTGGTGTAGCTAAACTTGCCGTAAAATAGCCCCAAGATGCCGGCCACAATCAGCACGATTGCCAAGATCTTGACTGCATTCATCTCGTCCCCCTCCTTCGAAAAAATCCGCGAGCCTCCGGCGCGGGTGCGCTACCAGGTCCGGATACCAAGAAGAACGAAAGATGAAAATCAATATTCGATAACTTGCTCCTCAAAATTCGCCATTGTCGATAAGCGACTCTTGAAACTTTGGCAGGCTCTTTTAATTGCCTCTTCGTTAGTTAGCATAGTCCCCATATCGCTAAATTCTTCGGTAATGCCATTTATCAGGTTAGCAATGGTTAATTCGGAAATTTTCTCAGACCCTTTATGTATTAAAGCTTGGTCATAAGCTTTATATCTTGACAGCAATTCTTGCTCCTCAGGGTCCAACTCAACACGACAGGTAAGTATGTATGTTACACCTTTGTCCCCGCCAAAAACCCCTTTTTCGTCCCTTTGATCCCTTTTCATGATCAGTTTCATTTTATTTCTCTCCTTATCATTAAGGATATTTGCGCAGCTCCTTTTCGATTCGCCCGCTCCTCTTAAAGACGCCCAAGGAGGTACAGGATGAGAACGATTACCAGGATCGTCCCCAGGATACCACTCGGGCCATAGCCCCAACCTTGGCTATGAGGCCAGGTGGGGAAGGCTCCCACGAGTAAAATAATGATAATGATGAGTATGATCAGTCCCATTTTCAGCTCCCTTTGCCGCACTCTCGGCGTGCTTAGCGCTGGTTAGTCTGCCCAGCCCCAAGAGGCGCCTGGGCCCGGGCAGAGCGATGCCAAGGTAGTTCATTTACTTCCAATGGCTCTTGAAATCCTTTTCCGCCTCTTCCTTGGTGATGCCGTACCTCTCCTGGATTTTGCCGAGGAGTTGATCACGCTTTCCGGCAATGACGTCCAGATCATCATCGGTGAGTTTGCCCCATTTCTCCTTAACCTGGCCTTTGAATTGCTTCCAGTTTCCTGCCACTTGATCCCAGTTCATAACTTACCTCCTTTAACTCAATGTTTAAAAAAATTAAGCATCAAAATCAAATTCGTCAAGTTATTGTGAATAAATGAAAGCCGAAACTCCTCCTGTAGGTAAGGAATCAGGGATTTAGGTGGGAGCCCAATAAGCGATCACTTGCCAAAACAGAATCTTCTCAAAAAATCCAAATGGTTGCAGATATGATCTGCATAACCTACAAGGGCATTTGTGGGGAGGATGGTTGAAGAGGCCGGCAAGAGGCCGGACCTCGGGTTGACTCAGGGTCTGGTTTAGCTCCCTAGCGCCCCGGATACCTGTAATCCGGAATGGAATAATAAGGGTTCCCCTTCATGGGGTTTGAGTTTGACGGGGCAGGGGTCACCGACTTCGACCCCTCCGGGTACCTGTAGTCCGGAAGGGAATAATAAGGGTTCCCCTTCATGGGGTTGGAGTTGGCCGGGGGTGGGGTTACCGACTGCGACTCCTGCGGATACCTGTAGTCGGGAATGGAATAATAAGGGTTCCCTTTCATGGGGTGGGAGTTTGCCGGGGGTGAGGTCCCCGACTGCGACTCTTTGGCGCTGCTTTGTCCCCAAGCGGATAACGGCACCAGCATCAACCCGCAAACCAGTGCGCAGATGAGCTTCTTCATAAACCGCTCCTAAGCCCAAATTATGCGGCAGCCTTGGCCACCGCAGCCAAAAATGGTTTTGTAATCTAGACTCTCGAGTTTAACCACCAAAGATGAGGTATTCTCGGAGTCGATGCTATTTTGTTAAGCATGAATCTTATGAAAGTCAATATTTTCATAGATTTCGGCATACCAGACCATAAGTAACCAAGACAGCATTGCTTTTGCGGCCTAATCACCCCCAATTAGCATCGCTCCTGAATAATGAACCAAAGAAAAAGCTGAGGAGGCGTTTTTTGGATTTGGAAATCGATGATTACTCCTATATGCAAAGCCAAGTTAGCAAGCCGCCCCGGTGTTCGTTTAGAATCCAAAACCCGGTCTCCTATTTGTGGTTCCCTTGCTCAGCCGGACCGCCGCGTATCTTGCCACTTCAGAAACCTCCTTCAAATTTTAGAATATGATGGGTATGATCTGGTTATCGAAATATGGCTTTGATGGGGGGGGCAATATTCAGTGGATATCAAGGGATACTGAATGGATCTCACTTGTCATTATCAATAAAATTATCCATATTCAGTTGCTCGTTATGTTCGCGTACGAGATTATATACTGATTCCTGTGAGAAAAATGTTATAAATGCAAGCCTTCTTCGGAGCGGTATATTGAAATAACATGGGCTTTCCATCAATACCACCAAGAGTTCCCTTTTAATTCTTGCCCTATCCATTTGGCAATTTCTCCCGGCTGTAATATTATGCCAAATTTGAAGATTTAATTAAATTTAACATGCGTCTGATGAAGGGTGATCAGTTTATCTTTTGTTAGCGACATTTTCCCCTCCACCATCAGATTCATTTAATTCATTCACTTTAATTTCCACCATCCCAGAACCGCCACATCTGCAACATGTTTTCCAGAAATAACCCTTCCCATGGCAATATGAGCAATCATCATCTGCAAAACACTGACAAGGCCGCTCATATCCACCTGCACCGGAGCATTTTTCACAAATGGTCTTATACATTTCATCCTTCCACCAAGATCTCTGATCTAATGCTTAATACAGGCGGCGAACTGATCAACGGGGAAGAAGGAGCAGGTACCAATGCGGTGTGGGGTCAACTGAACAGTTATGTTTCCGCTAATGTTTAGAATGACATCGGCCTTTTCTGAATGCCATCAGGGTATCTCTGATTTTTGAGGTTTAATCCCTGATTTTTGATGAAAGCTGATGTCGCTCCAGGCTAATTTTTAGGAACCTGAGATGGGGGGGGATGCTTTGATGGCTTCCACCACGCTTCCTTCGCCCACCTTGCCAGAGACCAGGATGAAAGGAAGATCGCCCCCTTGCCACTTGAGGACTTTTAAGACGTCCAGACCGCTGAATTTCGGCATCATGTAATCAGAGATCACCAAATCCCAGGTCTCCGATTTCAATATCCTCAATCGCCTCGTGCATTCCCTCGCTATAAGTACTGCTCTTTGATGGTCCTTCCTCTCCGATCTTGTCCTGAACCTCAGACTTGAGTCTTTTCAAGCTTTGAACATGTTGTTCAAATTGAGCCCGTTGCTCTTCTTTCAGGTATGCGATGATCTCGGGATCAATTTGCTGAAGGAGATCATCGGCCTCAGCCAGTATCTGTTCGATGTCTTCGTATTTATAAGTCTTTTGCATGATGTTGCCTTTCTGCCGGATTACCAGCTCTTATTTCATGAAATATACGGAGCATAGGCTCAACTTTTGCCTGCCTCTCTTCACCCACGGTTGCCGGCAAGACCCATTTGCACTTGAAACCGGGCCGCCATAGAAGTCCAGGGCACTGGAAAGCATTGCCGTGTCTTGGCCCGATATGCTGGCCATAATATGGCGGTGGCCTAGGAAGCCGGGTATTCCGGCGTCATAGGCCACCTGGTGAATCATGGTATCCCCTGTCTGGTTAGTCTTCCGAGCCTGGTCCCCCAGGAATAGGCCGAGTCAAGACCGGACAGGCAGAGGCTGAAGCGGGTCTGGGTTCCCAGCGAAAAGGAACCCAGACCATCATCCACCCTTCGGTTAGAAGTGGTAGGCCAGCCGACCCAGGATCATGAACTGATCCATTTGTGAGTCAAGCTTGATAGGGACGACGATGCCATTCCCGAAGGGGACATTGAAGTCGTAGTTCGGCCCAAAGACATGCCGGTAACGGAAGGACGGCCCAATGGACAGCTCCGGAGTAACGAAATATTCAAAGCCGATCTCAGCCACGACCCCAACGTTGGTAGAGGTCTTGTTGCCGCCAAAATCCTTGAAGTCAGAACTTGACCAGACGACGGCCGGGCCGGCCATGAGGAACGGCACCCACCGGCCACGGGTGAAACTTTCATCTCCCATGAGTGGGTATTGGAGCCTGCCCAGGAAGGCCAGAGCGAACTGGTTCCCATTAAGACTCCCCGAAAAGTCTTGGATTGACTGGTTGAACTGGTTCCATTGGAAGTCCAGAGCCACGCCGAAATACCTTTGCCAGCTTGGTCTGTAGGGCATGCAGAAGTTATAGCCGATAATGGCGCCGGCGCCAAAGGCGGCATCAGTTTGGATGCTGTTTCTGGTGGTGAACTCAAAACCAAAAGGACCCGTCACGTTCAGATTTCGGTCAGCAGTAAATACTCCCATCACTTGACCACCAACCCAGAAATCTCCATAGTTTGTACTTCCATCTGATGCGGCGGCGATGGTCGGTACCAACAAAATGCAACAAATAAGCAATGCTAATTTTTTAATCATGGATCTTTCCCCCTCGGTTATTTGGTTAGTTTCCCCACTTTTCTTTCAGAGAAGATGCCTGCTGCCATTAGCTTTTTACCGGGATTCCCTCCCCCAAATATCAGCTAGCGGATCTGATTGCTTGGGCATCCCCTAATCATTCGTCCCCTTGATGACGCGTTGCTTCAGCTTCTTCGAAGGGGCGGGCTCCTCCGCCTTGGGTTGGACCACCTCTGGCTGCGGGGCAGGCGGGGGTGGGGCGGGTGCCACCACCGGGGCGGGTGTCGCGGCCACGGGCCGCACTCCCGGACAGGTACAACCCGCAGTCCAAACCATTGCCATGAGCAGGCCCATCAGAAAAATAATTTTTTTATTCATTAAGATATCCCCCTTTATTGAAAATTAGTGTTACTTTATATCTTGTTAATAACTTATATATAGTTTGTCAAGAAATTTTTTGGCACACGGTCATCCGAGGATAGTTACCACCATTAACTTTTATAGAAAAATTATTAAACCCATCCCACTAATTTACCGAGCTTTTCGTGAGTCTGACCGAAAAGCATCAAGTTCTTGTTCCCGGCCAATCGCTCGACCAAGAGTATCTGGATTTTCTTTCTATCCCTGGCGAGAGTTTTGTACCGAAAGAAAATTGACTAGACGTTTCCGGTCAGCAGGTCGAATATTCTTATGCCAGTGAAGAAGTTAAGCTCAACTGAAAATTCTGTGGACGATTCGAGGTCAAGGGTCAGGTACCTCCATCCAAGCGAACTCCGGTCTTGAAATCGTTCGGAAAATGATTATCTTATCTAAACCTACATCTTATAATGCTTAATCAATGGAAACAGCGCCGATGAAAAAATATATTTGGTTATTTTCCGTAGCATTATTAGCTAACCTCCTTTTATCTCCAACTCTCGCGGCAGACATCTCCCAGGAGTATGAAAAAGTGATTTATATTGATCAACTCAAGCAAGTGGGCTCAGCTTATGAAGGGGGGAAAATGGTTCTGGAGTTTCCGGTGATTACCGGCGACGATGAAACTACCACCGAACCGGGCATTTATCTGGTGCGAGTGAAAGACGAAAATTATTATTCGCGAAAATACCAGACCCCCATGCCTTACTCCATATTTTTCAATTATAGAGAGAGAGCCGCGATTCACGGAGGAGAAGTACCGCCGCCGCGGGAGAAAATAGGCTTAGCCACCCATGGCTGCGTGCACGTGCAGCAGCCCTATATCAAGCAGTTATATGATTGGACGGAGGCAGGCAGAACCCTGGTGGTTATCATGGGCCGGAGAACGCAGGATTAAAGCTATTTATCAGTTTTCGGTTTTCAGTTTCCGCCTTAAGGCCCCACCGGCAAAATCCCCCTGATGGCAAAAACCCTGCTGTTAGAATCGGTATTCAATCCTAACGCGCAGGAGTCTTGCATAGGCGGGTATAGATGCTTACCATAACCATTTCGCCGGTAGAGAGGCTGGGGGGACCATGGACGGGGGAGAGTAGGTTGAGTTCAACCATGGGTCACCGGGTGATTCGCCATTCTCGGGAAAAGTCCGTAAAGCAAGGGTTTTAGCGGGCCTTCAAATTCTACCTAAAGCCTTTCACACCGGCAACCGAGAGATGGGGGCCGCCGCCCCCGAAAGATCAAGATCGCGAGGCTAATTGATGCGTGCCTGGAGAGTTTGGCTCATTATTATATTGTTCCTACTGCGCCTGGCGCCGGCCACCTTCGCCGCCGGCCCGGCCACGCTCACCGCCGCGCCGGACATCCGGGAAAACCTGGAATATCAAGTCAGCCTGGGCCCGTGGTCGGATGTGGCCCGGGTTCACCTGGTTCTCAAGGAGTTGAAGCCGGGACATTACCTGGCCGAGTTTTCCGGCGCGGCCCAGGGGATGTGGAAGTTGTTGAGCCGATGGCTGCCCGAACTTTACCAGACTGAGATGCGCTACCGGGATGGGCGGCTGCAACCCGTGGTGTATCGTGAGAAATTCCAGGAGGGAGGGCACCAAGTCTTGAAGGAGTACCGTTTCGACTATGACCATAGCCGGCTGACCCTTTGGCGCCAGATTGACGCCGGCGAGAAAACCAAGGAATGGGAAGTTCCCTTGACCGGCCCGGTCTACGACCTCTTGAGCCTGTTTTATAACGTCCGGTTAGGCGCTCTGGGACCGACGCCTGGCGGCGCCACCCTGCAGGTCATGGTCCTGTCGGACCCCAAACCCAAGGAGTTGGTCTTTTGCATCGGCGGCGCAACCGACCAGGGCCTCAAGGTGATGGTGAACACTTGCTCGGCGGGCGCGGTTGACGAGGCTCAGTATTTTATGTTTCTCAGCCCGGAACGGGTCCCCACCCTGGCCTGGACCAGGGTACCCCTTTTTGGCAAGCTCGCAGGGCGCTTGGTGAACCCCGGCGAGGTCAAGAAGGAGGGGCTGTTTACCCCGCCCCCCTCCGCTGCTCCCGTCCGTAAAGCCCCACGGTGAAGACCGCGCCTGGTTGCCACGGGCCAGTTTAGGACGCGCCTCCACCTTTGCCTTCTCCTCTATTTTTATCCTTGACATCCAGAGGTAAAGTCTTATCAAGAAGGGAAGGAGGAGAACATATATGAAGAAATTTGTGGTGTTGTTTGTAGCTTTAGCCTTTCTTGCGACTTTTTCGTTGATTGGCTGCAATCAATCTAAACAAGAGCCACCGAAGAAGGGAGAACCTGGAGCAGCTGGAGCGCCCGGAGCAACTGGGGCGCCCGGAGCACGCAGAAGAGCGACCTGGAGCGCCTGGCGCACCTGGAGCGCCGGGAGCGCCTGGAGCACCTGGAGCACCTGCACCTGCACCAGAACACAAATAGACGCGAGATATCGGGGTATATCCTCGCCTAGAGGATATACCCCAAGTCTATGAAGTGGAGTAGTAGGTCTAAATTTTAAAAACAGACCCTCATTGCCCCCTTATCAACCAGATTAACTGTCCGGTTCAGCCCTTCATTATCCAGTTTTCTTCAGAAGACGCCCTCCACCACCTTGCCTGCCACTCTGTTCCCTGAGAAGTTGGCGCTCAGAAGTACGACTGGAGCTCGCCTCTCCGCCGCACGTCGAGGGTGGCGCAGTGGAAGGAGCCGCCGAAGGGGGCATAGTTGGCAAACGAACAGGGGATGGGCTCGAAGCCCCAGTCCTTGAGCTTCTTGATGAGATTCTCCTGCAACCGCTCCACGATGACTCGCTTCTCGTCGAGCATCAAGACATTGATGCTGAGCCAGCGGCTGCACATCGAGGGGATGCGCCACGGGACGGGGTTCGGTTCGGGGGCGATGAGGATGTCCCACGAGGCGAACATCGGCGGCAGCCGGCTCGGATCAATGTAGTCCGGGTTGACGAGCAGCTTCCCCGGTGCGAGCGGCATCAGGCTCGAGTCGATGTGCATGGGCTGGCGACAGCGGGTCTCGAGCAGGGTGAGGCGGAATCGGTCGCCGAGGTGAGTCCGGAGCCAGTTAATGCCGGACTCGTTGGTCACGTTGCTGCGGATGCCGAACAGGTCCCGGCCGCAGCGGACAAAGTCGGCGGCGTCGAAGACGGGCTCATACTCGTTCACCACGAAGGGGATCGGCTCGCCTGGCTCGGGAAGGCGATAGTCGTGGTTGTAGAGCGCATCGACCAACTGCGGCCGCGGCGGGGTGATCCACCTTGCCCCTCTCGCGGTATAGTCCTTGAGCAGCGGGCGGTAGGCGTCCACCTCGAAGTAACGAGACCGCCAGGCCATCGGCGTCTCGATGATCTCCTCGCCGACGACGAGCAGCCCGTCTCTCGGGCAGGCCGAGCAGAAGCCCTTCGACTGCCAGTGCGGCGTCTTGTAGGTGACGGAGAAGTCCGTCACCGCCGGCCGGCGTACGGTGACGCCTTCCGCCTCAAGGATGTGAATGAACTCGTCCAGCTCGCGCTGGGCCGGGCGCACGACAAACTTGGGATAGGGCAGCCCGGCGATCACCTTATAGATCTTCATCAACCTCTGGGGGATGTTGAAGGTGACCGTGAGGTGTCTGGTCGGGATCCTGGCGCCCTCGAGGCGCCCGACCACAACCTCCTCGAGCGGGTCCCATTCGTTGTAGGAACAAACCGGTGAGCTGGTCACCACTCGTTCTCCGACCGGCCAATCCCTGAGCTTGGCGGCCCGGATCGTCCTAAACCGTGATTCCCGAATTGACCCATATTTTTCCTCTCCCGCGGTGGCACAGGCCAGATAAGGTGCGCCCGCAGTGCGTCCCGGCGACCGGACGATATTTGCCGCATTAGGCGGCAGGCTGGCCCCACCTGTCCCGAATTGCTGCTTGAAACCTATTTTTCTTAGTTTGACCCCAAAGACCTGCCCCGATGATTGACAATCTTTTCATAGACATGACTTTGGTAAAAGTCAAGATTTTCCAGGAGTCCAGGCGTAATGACGAAGATTTAAGCTACAACCATCAAATCGAGATCAGCTTAAATCTGACCGTGAGGGTTATAATTTAAAGGCCCTGATGGTCTGAGTTGCAGATATGATAGCCATAATCATGTTTATTGGAGGAAGCTATGGCAGCTATCAAGTTCCTAAAGCGTTCTTTAAACCTTCTTGGTCAGTAGGTCGCGGGCCACTTTCCCGGTTTTGAGCAGGAAGATGGGAGCACCGACGATCAAAAACCAATATATGGTAAAAGTTCGCCAGACCAACAGGGTAAAGGCGAGGGTCTCCCGGTCCAGGTAAGGGCCGAGAAAGGCCACATAACCCGCATCCACCGTGCCGCCGCCCCCGGGCATGAGGAAGATTTGGCATCCCAGATTCAGCGCGCCCTGCCCGAGAAACAGGTAAGGCAAAGACACCGTCTGCCCCACCAGATAGATGATTAAAAACAATAACAGGTAGCGGGGCAGCCAAAGGCCCAAAGTGATCAGATAGAGGGCCAGATACTGGGGCCATGACATTTTCTGTAAGAGGCGCAAGGACCGAACAAATTGGACCGTGGCCCGGCCCAGGCGGTAACGGTACCTGGCCAGCCGGGACACCTTGCCCATCTGGCGGCCAATGTGGATGCAGATCCGGCGATAGTAGCGCCCGAGGCTCCAGACGACCGCCGCGGCTCCCAGCACCACGAGCATGACCACCGCCACCAGGTGCAGAACATTAGATTGGGCGCCGGCCTCGAACAACAGGATGAGAGCGGCCAGGGGCATCACCGTGACATAAAATACCAGATCGGTCACCACGATGAGGCCCTCCAGGCCGACGGCCTCGGGAACCCCTAACCCCAGGCCGTGGAACAGGAACTGGTCAAGTCTTAACCATTGCAGTTCAGGCGTGCCGAACCAGCAATGAGCCGGGCATCCTTGCATTGCCGATTGACTTCCCAGCCATCGGACTAGATTCGAAGGCCTATGAATTCTTGACTTTTCAAGGATTGTGCTTAATTTTAAAAAATGTTGCCTACGAAAACGGGGGAGAGGGAAGTCATGACTATTACAGAAATGATTCGATCTATTGGAGAAAAGGTTTTCTTGCCCTTGGTGGCGCTTTGTCTAGTGGGGGTCTTTGCTTCCGTCTCTTTAGCGGAGGAGGCAACAACGAACCAGCCGGCTCCGGAAACTCCGGCCGCGGCAACCCCTCATGGGGCACCGCCGGGAAAGATCGAACGCGCCGGGCAGGCCACGGGCGAGGGAATTGAGCGAGGCGCTGATGCTACTAAACGGGGAGTGCAGCGTGCCGGCGAAGCGACCCACGAAGGAATTGAGCGCGGCGCGGATGCCACTAAAAGAGGAGTGCATCGTGCCGGAGAAGCGACCCGCGAAGGAATCGAGCGTGGTGCGAATGCCACTGAACGGGGAGTGAGGCGTGCCGGCGAAGCAACCCGCGAAGGAATTGAACGAGGCGTTAATGCCACGGAGCGGGGAGTGCAGCGTGCCGGCGAAGCGACCGGCAGAGGACTTAAAAAGGCCGGCGAGGCGGTCGAAAAGACCTTTACCGGCAAGGATTAAGCAAGATAACCACCGCATCAACAATAATAAGTCCATCTATGCTGCACCACTTGGAGGCGAGACCTTTTGAGAAGTGAGGCATAAAATGTCTCTCCAAGGGGTGGGGTAGATGTTGCTTCTATGAGCCGGTGCCTCCTTGAATCTCAGATTGACTTCCCAGCCATTTTTTCGATCCGAAAGCCCAACCAATCTTTCCAAAGATGTCACGCCCCCTATCCTTGGAGACCGGGGTACTCGTTGACTATTCCACGGAAAACGGCTAAGATCTTAACCGTGGCAGCGAGGCAAAGCTAATTGCAGGCCTTGGTAACCGGGGCGGCAGGATTTATCGGGAGCCATCTGGTGGAAGCCCTCGTGCAACGGGGCGTCCACGTCAGATGCCTGGTCCGGCCTACGAGTCACTTAAAGTGGCTGCAGGGTCTGCCCGTCGAGATGATCTACGGAGATTGTCAGGAGAAGGATTCTTTAGGGCCGGGTGTGCAGGATGTCGACCTGGTCTTTCATCTCGCGGGCGTGACCCGGGCCCTCGAAGCCAAGACCTATTTCGAGGTGAATGCCCTGGGCACGGAGAATCTCGTCCAGGCCTGCCTCGAACATAATACCCGACTACAGAAATTTATCTATCTTTCGAGTCTGGCAGCCGCAGGTCCGGGGCGGCGGAACGGTGGGAAGAAAAAGGAATCCGACCCTTGCGAGCCGGTCTCGACCTACGGGAGAAGCAAACGGCGGGGGGAGGAATTGGCCCTGTCCCAGGCCCACGAACTTCCTCTCCTGATCCTCCGGCCTGCTGCGGTCTACGGACCCAGGGATAAAGCTTTCTTGGCTCTGTTTCAGTGTCTCGCCAAAAGGATCAAGCCCTCTTTCTCCGGCGAGGTTAGACACCTCAGCCTGTGCTCGGTCCAGGATCTGGTCGGCGGGCTCCTCTTGACGGCCGAGACCCAGACCAAGAGTGGGGAAATATTTTTTCTGTCGGATGGACAAGACTACCGGATGGAGGAAATTAACGACAGCTTCGCCCAAGCGATGGAAGTAACCGCGTTCCGCCTCCGCCTGCCCCCAGCGGTGCTATGCGGCCTGGCCGCGGTGGCGGAATATTTCTCTAAAGTCTCCGGGAAGCCTGTCCTCATCAGCCGAGACAAGGCCGAGGAAATGATCCAGCCGAACTGGCTCTGCGACATCACCAAGGCCAGAACTCTGCTGGGTTTCGAGCCCCGAATCTCTCTGGCCCTGGGAGCCAAACTAACCTTCGACTGGTATAAGAAAGAACATTGGTTATAGATGAGGAGAGATTGAGCCTTGCAATGTAGGCCAGGCTGCCTTATTTTATTCTTTCCATAACGTTTATAAAGCCGAGACGGTCTTAAAATATAGTTAAATGAGAATCTTGCTCCTGTCCATGCCTGACACCGCACAATTTGTCGATTTTTTCGCCCGTCTCCCCAACCTCGCGATCATTTCCCTGGCCGGCAATCTGCCGGGACATGAGGTTCGGGTCCTTGACCTGGTGCTGTTTAAGCCGCACTTCGAAGCCGCGCTGCGCCAAGCTCTAACCAGTTTACGCCCTCAGGTGGTAGGCCTGAGCGCCATGACCTTCCAATTCGATACCCTCTTGCGCCTGGCCCGATTTATCCGCGCCTTTGACCCAACCATTAAACTGGTTGCCGGTGGCTACCATGTCAGCCTGATGGCCCGTGAACTGACCGCGGCTGCAGAAGAATTACCCCTGGATTTCCTGGTCCGGGTTGAAGGGGAGACCACCTTTCGGGAATTGGTTACCGAACTGGAGAAACCGGCCCCCGATCTGGGCGCCATCCTGGGCCTAAGTTATCGCCAGGGCCGGGAGTGGATACATAATCCCAACCGCCCGCTGCTGGATTTGGATACCCTGGCCTTGCCCCGGCGTCAGGACAGACTGGCCAACGGCTTCTATTTTTTAGATATGCCCATGGACGTGGCCGAAACCTCCAGGGGCTGCCCTAATAACTGTAAATTCTGTTCCATCACCCAGATGTACGGCCATACTTTCCGGCGGTTTTCCGTAGAGCGCATCATTGCCGACCTTAAGGCTATTCGAGACCAGGGTCTCAAGGCGGTGTTTTTTGTCGATGACAACATTACGCATGACATTGATCATTTTCGCCAGGTCTGTCAGGCCATTGTCCAACACCAATTAACTGACTTGTGCTATCTGACTCAGGTGAGCGCCGCCGGGATTGCCCAACATCCCGAACTGGTGGCTGACATGGATCGGGCCAATTTCCGCATCGCCTTTGTGGGGTTCGAGTCCATGGATCCAGACGCCCTGAAGGATATGAAGAAGCCCACGAGTCCGGCGATCAACCGCCGGGCCGCAGCTCTGCTGCGGCAGCACCGCATCGCCATCGTCGCCGGATTAATTACGGGGTATCCGGAGGATAACCAGGAAACCGTAATCCATAACTGGCGCATGATTGAGGACCTTACACCGGATTTAATCTATTCCCAGTACCTGACCCCTTACCCCAAAACCCCAGTGCGCCAAGAACTCCTGGAGGCCGGCCTCGTCGTCAACGTGGATGATTATAGTAAATACGACGGCTTCCATTGTAACATTCGCACCCGATATCTAAGCAGGGACGAACTTTACGACCTGTCGAGAGGCTTGGGCTTTAAAAGCAACTTCAACATATCACTGATCGTCAACAATCAATTATTGTGGAACCATAGTAGATACTTTCTGCGCTGCTTTGGCAAAGTGTTGGCCGAGGGTTTATACAATTTAACTCGTGACCTCCTACCGAAGATTTTGCAGCCAAGAAAATTTTAATGACCCATTTATTAATTATTTCTGGAGCGGTGTATTGAGATTTTATAAAGTCCGATACCGTTGCGGGTTTCATTAAGGGTATCTTGACTTAATTGCTGATTCATGTAAGGTTTGCATACTAATTTCTCGAGAGGAACCACCTTGGCCGGCCTGGAACTCATTGCTGTGGAAGGAAGATCGGCACTAAAAGACTTCATTGACCTGCCATGGGAGATCTATGTTGAGTACCCTTTATGGGTGCCCCCTCTTAAGAAGGACCTTCGCCGGATGTTGGACCCCCGCCGGCATCCTTTCTGGGAGTTTTCCGAGCGCCGCCTGTTTCTGGCCCGACGC